>CBDATD010000002.1:0-448947 GCA_965199935.1 Bdellovibrionales bacterium | reverse complement strand
AAACAGCCTTTGCTCTTCTGCATAGCCTTTTGAGTCTCCTCTAGCTTTCAAGTACGCAACAGCTCCATACACTTTCTTATCTCTGTACTCCGGCCTCCACTTTTTAAAATTTTCAAGTTTTCCTACAAAACGCTTCACATCTCTCAAATTCAAAGTCGTTTTAACTTCTACAACAACAATTTCTGCTCCATTGACAGCTATAATATCAAACTCCGTTTCCTCTCCATTGTACCGTCCTGCTAAATTGGTGAGTGTGGCTTCCACAGGAATTTGCCTCTCCTTTAAAAGTTTAATCAAGTCTCCCTCGACAAGGCTTTCCATAAGTTTTCCCCACTGCCCTGTAAATAACTCGTTAAGCTCTTTGATTCTCCGATCCGTTTTCCGCATTCTTTGATCCGTTTTCCGCATCATTTTATCTGCCTCCGCAGACATAGACTTGATGTACCGGTCTGTCTCTTTCATTTGTTTGGAAGTCTCCTCTATTTTCCGATCGGTCTCCGCAGACATAGACTTGATGTACCGGTCTGTTTCTTTCATTTGTTTGGAAGTCTCCCGCATCTTCCGGTCCGTCTCACGAAAGAGCTTCCAAATCTCAGCGATCTCTTTCTCAGATGAATATGTTTTTTGCACAGCCATAGCAGTATTCCCTCCTTTATAGGTTACTTGAAATTTGAAGCTGTTTCAAATTCCATAAAAAAGGACGTGCAAATTTTGTGACAGGTTTTTGTAAGTTCCTGTTTTCATTCATGTTTTATGTAAAAAAGAGGATTTTGGAAGACAGAAAACCACCCCTGCATACCCATCACCTGCGAAAGTACGAACTCGGCGATTCTTCTTGTCAGCTCCATCACCTCGCTCCCGCACACGAACTATTCCCGTGAAGGCAGGGGTTCAGCCATACAAACAGTTTTTCTTATTTCAAATTTTTCTTTAGCTTAAGCAGTTCTGAATGAGACAACCCGGTTATTTTAGAAATTAAATCCATGTTCATCTTATTTTTGATCATATTGACAGCCGTTAATTTCGTGCCTTTCTCCATGCCTTGTACTATGCCTTTTCTCCTTCCTTCTTTGAGACCCTGTTTTCTCCCCTGAACCTGCCCTGCTTCTCTGGCATACTCAAGCTCCGCAACTTTGTCTCTTCGGTTCTTCTCTATCGCCTCCTCAATCATCAAATCACTCTCTTCCTTTGAAAGCTTCACAATCCTCACCGCAGCCTCTTTCATATCAGCACCCCTCTTCGATATCCACGACAACTCCCTCTTCGTTATCCTCTTTGCATTCTTTATAAGGTAACACCATATATCCTTTGAATCAAAATTTTTTAAATCCTCCTTATTAAACTTGTTCAATTCCACCAGCACAACACCTAAATACCTGCTAAATAAGGCTGTCGGATGCTTCTCTGATCTTAACTCAAAAACAGAATGATAATCGCTAAACTCTTTAAACACTGTAAAATTGGTAAAAACCAAAGAATATGCAGGATAAAGTTTTCTGTAATCTTCACCACTTTGTAAATTCCAAGTGTAGAGCTTTGCCAAATAAAATAAAATCCTTTCTCTAAAGTTCTTCTTAGAAATGCTCTGCATCTCTATATTGACAGCTGTGTTATTGTCCAGACGCACTCGTAAGTCTAAAACAGGATTCTTCTTTTTCTTATCGGAGTTTAAAAGAGGATCTAAAATCTCGACTGATTGAACTTTTCTGTCTTTGTCCAGAGGCAGAAATTGATTTAAAAGAGAAATCAATACAGTGCTTGAGCCTTTGAAATAGGACTTAAATGAAATATCCTTCGTAAGATCTATATTTCCTCTGAGTTGTTTTTTATTCTTTTGATTCATAGACATCTCCTAAAAACAGTAAGTTCAATTCTAGAACGTGCAAACTTTGTGACAGATTTTTGTAGAAGATGATTTTTTCACTACAATATAATTCTTTCATAGTATTTTTAATCTCTTAAAGATAGATACAAGTTTTACTTAAAGTATTTCTTTAAGAATTGATCTTATATCTTTCAGGAAATAAAGGATCAAAAATGAACACTTAAGATCAATTTTGGTTCATGACACAGATGTAGAGAGCGGGACACAAATTTGCACGTCCTTTTTTATGGAATTTGAAACAGCTTCAAATTTCAAGTAACCTATAAAGGAGGGATTTTATTATGGCTGTACAAAAAACATATTCATCTGAGAAAGAGATCGCTGAGATTTGGAAGCTCTTTCGGAAGACCGATCAAAAGATACAGGAGACTTCTGAGCAAATGAAAGAGACGGATCGGAAGATGCAGGAGACGGATCGAAGAATCAAAGAGCTTAACGAGTTATTTACAGGGCAGTGGGGAAAACTTATGGAAAGCCTTGTCGAGGGAGACTTGATCAGGTTGCTGCAAGAACGAAGAATCCCTGTGGAAGCCACACTCACCAACTTAGCAGGACGGTACAATGGAGAGGAAACGGAGTTTGATATTATAGCTGTCAATGGAGCAGAAATTGTTGTTGTAGAAGTTAAAACGACTTTGAGTTTGAGAGATGTGAAGCGTTTTGTAGGAAAACTTGAAAATTTTAAGAAGTGGAGGCCGGAGTACAGAGATAAGAAAGTGTATGGAGCTGTTGCGTACTTGAAAGCTAGAGGAGACTCAAAAGGCTATGCAGAAGAGCAAAGGCTGTTTGTGATTAGAGCCGTAGGGGGCAGCGCCAGCATTGTCAATTCTAAAGACTTCAAACCCAGATCTTTTTCATAACTATACACGGCTGGAAGCCGGCTCTGTGAGCAAGTCTGAAAACTAACAACACGTTTTCATTTGTACGAAAGAGAAGGCAGACGAATTTTCAAAGCTCAGACATGCGTTTTGCCACAGAGCAAACATTGTCTGCTCTGTTTCAAAGCCGAACTCGTTTGAAACTCCATCTGCCTTTTTCTACGTGTAAAAGTGGCGGCCCCAGCCCTTGGAAAAGCTATTCCCCCCAGCCTTTCTATGTACACATATCTCCCTTGTAAAAGTGGCAGCCCAGCCCTTGGAAAAGCTATTCCCCCCAGCCTTTTTGGAGATTTTTCATCTATGAAAAAAATCTCTTTTTATATAAAATATGAATAAAAACAGGAACTTACAAAAACCTGTCACAAAATTTGCACGTCCTTTTTTATGGAATTTGAAACAGCTTCAAATTTCAAGTAACCTATAAAGGAGGGATTTTATTATGGCTGTACAAAAAACATATTCATCTGAGAAAGAGATCGCTGAGATTTGGAAGCTCTTTCGTGAGACGGATCGGAAGATGCAGAAGACCGATCGGAAAATAGAGGAGACTTCCAAACAAATGAAAGAGACAGACCGGTACATCAAGTCTATGTCTGCGGAGGCAGATAAAATGATGCGGAAAACGGATCAAAGAATGCGGAAAACGGATCGGAGAATCAAAGAGCTTAACGAGTTATTTACAGGGCAGTGGGGAAAACTTATGGAAAGCCTTGTCGAGGGAGACTTGATTAAACTTTTAAAGGAGAGGCAAATTCCTGTGGAAGCCACACTCACCAATTTAGCAGGACGGTACAATGGAGAGGAAACGGAGTTTGATATTATAGCTGTCAATGGAGCAGAAATTGTTGTTGTAGAAGTTAAAACGACTTTGAATTTGAGAGATGTGAAGCGTTTTGTAGGAAAACTTGAAAATTTTAAAAAGTGGAGGCCGGAGTACAGAGATAAGAAAGTGTATGGAGCGGTTGCGTACTTGAAAGCTAGAGGAGACTCAAAAGGCTATGCAGAAGAGCAAAGGCTGTTTGTGATTAGAGCTGCAGGGGGCAGTGCCAGCATTGTCAATTCTAAAGACTTCAAACCCAGATCTTTTTCATGACTATACGGCTGGAAGCCGGCTCTGTGACAGAGCAATTGTGAGTGGCGGAGCTGACAAGAGAAATCACCGAATCTCGTACTTTCATAGATGATGGGTGTACAGGGGTGGTTTTCTGTCTTCCAAAATCCTATTTTTTTACCGGCTTTTATCGTGGGAATAAGCCTCTTTTTACATAAAACATGAATAAAAACAGGAACTTACAAAAACCTGTCACAAAATTTGCACGTCCTTTTTTGTGGAATTTGAAACAGCTTCAAATTTCAAGTAACCTATAAAGGAGGGTTTTTGTTATGGCTGTACAAAAAACATATTCATCTGAGAAAGAGATCGCTGAGATTTGGAAGCTCTTTCGTGAGACTTCCAAACAAATGAAAGAGACAGACCGGTACATCAAGTCTATGTCTGCGGAGACCGATCGGAAAATAGAGGAGACTTCTGAGCAAATGAAAGAAACAGACCGAAAGATGCAGGAGACGGATCGGAGAATCAAAGAGCTTAACGAGTTATTTACAGGGCAGTGGGGAAAGCTTATGGAAAGCCTTGTCGAGGGAGACTTGATTAAACTTTTAAAGGAGAGGCAAATCCCTGTGGAAGCCACACTCACCAACTTAGCAGGACGGTACAATGGAGAGGAAACGGAGTTTGATATTATAGCTGTCAATGGAGCAGAAATTGTTGTTGTAGAAGTTAAAACGACTTTGAATTTGAGAGATGTGAAGCGTTTTGTAGGAAAACTTGAAAATTTTAAAAAGTGGAGGCCGGAGTACAGAGATAAGAAAGTGTATGGAGCGGTTGCGTACTTGAAAGCTAGAGGAGACTCAAAAGGCTATGCAGAAGAGCAAAGGCTGTTTGTGATTAGAGCTGCAGGGGGCAGCGCCAGCATTGTCAATTCTAAGAATTTCAAACCCAGATCTTTTTCATAACTATTCGACCAGAAGCCGGCTGTGTGAGCAAGTCTGAAAACTAACAACACGTTTTTGTTTGTGCGAAAAAAAAAGGCAGATGAATTTTCAAAGCTCAGACATGCGTTTTGCCACAGAGCAAACATTGTCTGCTCTGCTGTAAAGCCGAACTCGTTTGAAACTCCATCTGCCTTGCTTTTCTGCATACGTTTTTTGCGTGTAAAAGCGACGGCCCCAGCCATTGAAAAAACCGAGTGATGGCAAGTCGGAAGCTGAAGACGCAGGCTGAGCGATGACAAGTCAGAAGCTGAAGACGCAGGCTGAGCGATGGCAAGTCGGAAGCTGAAGACGCAGGCTGAGCGATGGCAAGTCGGAAGCTGAAGACGCAGGCTGAGTGATGGCAAGTCAGAGGCTGAATATGCAGGCTGAGTGATGGCAAGTCAGAGGCTGAGTGATGGCAAGGACAAACTTGGGACAGAGTGCTTGCAAAGAGGTGTTTCAAATGTGTAAAAATTTCACTTTTTTTTAGAAAACCGGAAAATAATTTGCTTAATGCGTCTGTTAAGCATAACATCAAACCCTTATGCGTTTGATTGTTCTAGTAGTATGTTTATGCATCAGCGCCAGTGCTTTTTCCTCTATTGGAAAGGCGGTGGACCCTCTTTCAGATGAGGCGTTTTTTGCAAGGCCGCTGCCTGTGATTCAACCGAAGACAGTGCGGGTCCGGGCCGCTGTTAAGGCTGTTGTCAAGACCACTACCACAGCCGAATGCAGATTGAGTGAGTTTACTTCAGCAGAAGGCGCAGCTCTGCTGGAGTTGATTGGCTCGGTGTCTGTTGAGTGCATGGATGATTGGTTTTTTGAGGAAATGCCTGTTTCCAGAGACGATGTTTTTTCACAAGAAAATATGATCTACATAGGCGGCGCCGCTGTTGAGAGAGCGGAGGAATATAACAGCAGGGAAGGCCGCAACAGCCTAGTAGGCAAACTGTATGTCTTTCTTTATGCAGGCTTTTGGAATTACATAAGGAGACATCTATCTTTTGAACCGCACTGGATTCCATATTTTTCTTCAATCAACTCTGCTTTAGAAACTTTTATTGAAAGTGAACACTTTAATGATGAAGGAGATGAGCATGCCTCTATGTGCCGGACGATTACCAAGCTTGTGTCGCTGCTTCGTATTTGGGGGGAACTTTTTTTCTTTGACTTTGCAGAGCTGTTAAGAAGCAGAAGCACATCACTTCAGTCTGACGAGGAGCGGGGCCTCGTTTCTGATATTCTGAAATTTTTACAAGAAAATATAGAAAGAAAGTTTCGAAACCGCGATGACGACTATATCCATTCCTTTGAAGAAGAATTGATAAGCTTAGCGCAGACTCTTGTGGACCTTGGAGCAGACCTTAGAACGCGTGGATCTTCTGCTGATGAAGAGTTTAACAATTTAACCTACCTCTTAAGATATATTTATGAATTGTCAGAAGGGCGTCCGGAGCTTTTGTCTGCCGTTGCATCTGCTGTGGAAACTTTTGTTGGGGCAGAATGTTTTGACGGCCAAGGAGATGAACAGGCCTCTACGTGCCGGACAGCTATTGAGTTTGTTTCACTGATTGGCTGGGGTGAGATCTTTTTCTTTGATTTTGCAGAGCTGTTAGGAAGCGCATCACTTCAGTCTGACGAAGATTGGGGCCTCGCCTCCGATATTCTGAAATTTTTAAAAGAAAATATAGAAAGAAAATTTGAAAACCGCGATGACGATTATATCAGCTCTTTTGAAGAAGAGCTGATAAGCTTAGTGAAGGCTCTTGTGGACCTTGGAACATCCCGCAGAATGCACGAATCTTCTGCGGACGAAGAGTTTAGAAATTCAGCCTACCTTTTAAGATATATTTTATATGAATTTTCAGAAGGGCGTCCGGAGCTTTTGTCTGCCTTGAAGACAAATCTGAGGAGGCTGGTTAATTACTGGGAGGGTTTTGAAGACGCCCCCGGCGGGGAGCTGGGCAGAGACTTTAACAGGTACTATGTCTCTATCGGCATTGTGGTTTATCTCTACAGACGCAATTACACGCATCTAACCGATATAATGGAGGAGTTTTTGAAAAAAATTCTTCCCTTGAGGTATGTCTGCGGCAAGCATGTGATCCGCTCCCAATACAATGACCCGGAGTATGGGAGTTTTATATGTGAAACACTGAATGATCAAGAAAATCTTTTTCACGAAGTGCTGGATACAAAAAGACAACCTCTGCCAGGGGATGTTAATGAATCTATAGAAATTATTATATTCATAAGCCCTGACTTCTTTAAAGTTGGTTTTGCTTTTGGTGTAGGCACCTTGTACGGAACCGGTGTTTACAACCAACCAGTTGATGCTCGTACTGATGGGAATGTTATAGCAAGGATTTTTGTCAGAGCTCCGGACAATCGGCCGTTTTCAAATTCTGCTGTTCGTGTCACAAGACATGAATTTGTCCATTACCTGGATCATAGATACAATGGTTATGGGACTATAATATGGGCAGAAGGGCTGGCAGAATATCTGGCTGTAGGAAATAATGGTTTAGGCTTAATAAATCGGACCCGCGGGGCTGATTTAGATATCAGTGATATATTAGGCAGTGCTGCTGATGGGTCTTATGTGTATTCGGCTGTTCGTTTTATGTTTGAAAGGCATCCAGAAGATGTGGCTGAATGGCTGGACTGCTTCTACAGAGAGAATGCAGAAGAGGCAGAGCAATGCTTTGAGGATCATGTAAGCTCTATAGGTTCAAGCTATGACAGTGAATTTGCCGACTGGCTTAGAACCGTGACTGCAAATGATAATCCCCTGCCGAGAATTACAAGAAAAGAACCCCGCACGTATACAGGCAATGGCGATGATGAGGAAGACAACGGTGATGGAGATGACGGAGATACAGACGGCGGAGACGGGGGCGGTGATGGAGATAACGATAATGGAGATGAGGACGGCGAAGACGAAGACACGGATGATGGAGATGAGGGCGGTGCAGACGATGGAGATGAGGAAGACGCAGACAATGAAGACGGCGAAGACGCAGACACAGGCAGTGGAGATGCAGACAATGATGGAGACAGAGATGAAGAAGTCCGCAGTTTTTTCTCAGGCTGGAGGCTCTCTTTACTCAAACAGTCTGAGACAGAGATAGACACGGACACAGAGACCGAGTAGATTTTCTTAACGGTTTTTTTTCGCATATTGCAGGAGCGAGGCGGCACAGCTGTTAAATCCAAAACAAAAAGTCAAATGATAAGATCGGGCATAATGAGCATTTACTCATTTGTTTTATTTTGGGACGCTGTTGACGGGTCAAGATCAACAGCTCAAGTCTCAATTTAATACAAAAGGCTTAATATTAATTCGTAAAATTTGTATTTTTTCAATAAAAATCAGATAATTGTTCCGATCTTCTGTTTTCAGAGAGGGCAGTTTGCGTAAGAGTCGTATAGGGACACGACAAATTCTCACGCGCCGGTTCAGATAAAAGACCGGCGGATTGAGAATAAACGATAGAAGAAGCGGCATACGCAGGCGTTTTTGAGGCGGAAGTTTGAAACATACATCTTAAGGCTAAGGCGGGCGTTTTGAATTACAAGGTATTTGCAAAATGTTAAAAATGCGGGAAGACGTATGTTTCGATCCAAACAACTTATAGGCTCTAAAGGAAGTTTAGTGCTTTCTCTGGTGGCCTCAGGGGCTGTCGCTGTGACCATTGTGGCCACTCACCAGGCAGTGCAGAGGTTTGCCAGCGGGGCTGTGGGTGCTTTCAATCAAGAGCAGGCTTATGTTTTAGCACAAAGAGCTTTGGCTGTTGCAGGCTTAATGGTCCATAGAAATGTGATTCTCTGCTCGTCTGAAATGGAGGGGAATAAGGCCCTGGGCTGTAAGTGGACACAACCTCCAGCAAGCGATAAAGTGGCGGCCAAATTGTACAATGGCTTAAAAATTAGCCCCAGCTGGATGACAGTATCAGCCGAAGGATTCTCTCAACGTTATGCCAAGAACTATGTGCGTCTTAAAGCGCCCGCCGGCAAAGAACACGCATCTATTTTTAAAAATGCCGAGGTGTCCTGGACTTTGAGAAGTTTGAGGGACACAAACTTACGCTCTATTTCAGCAGGCTTTGACAAAGGATATATTTGCAGAAAAGCCAAGACTTTTGAAGAGATTAAAGGCGTTTGCGAAGATTTGTCAGAGCAGGAAAAATTACTGGGCAATCGCGACAGCCGCCTTCTCAGTGATGAAGACAAGGAGTGCAAGAACGATCAAGGCAGCGCCATCACAGGAAGTGTCTGCGACTATTACTTGGATTCAGACGGGGACGATAGTGTTGTATTCATCAGCGTCAGGGTGCCTTACCAAGAAACGGATGCAGAGGGAGAAAGCTCTAAAAATTTCACTGCAAATGCGGCTGTCCGCCGGCCGATTTCTCTAGTAAAAATTCACGTCAAACAAGATGCTTCTATGTGCTCCATTGGCTGTACCGCGGGTAAAAGGACACATATGGACAATGCAAATGCCCCCTCAGAGTGCGCAGGTTTGGCCTCCGGCTCTCAAAGCGGGGGAGAGTATTTCACAGATAACATTCATACCGTCAACACGTCTTTGACGATTAAGAACTACGGACCTGGCGCTTTGTACGGCGTCCGTTTGTTTAGAGAGGATATAGATCCAAACAATGGACTTCTTTTGGGCAGAAGTATGGAGAGTTTTTCGGGAGACCCTTTAGAGCCTCTTCATTTTGCAGCAGCGGATTCAAACCGCAACAAGCGTGTGAAAACAATGACACACCAAACCCCCTGCTATGCCTCCAAGTTTTACAAACCCAATCTTGAAACGGCGTCTTGCGACTGTGAACCTTCCAATTCAAGTGATTCTGTCAATACTGCGGGCGGGGTTGTGTGCAAGAAGAGTAAATCTGAATGCGCCGGTTCTGCCAGTGCAGATAAAAAAGTTTTTGCCAGCAATGCCCCCGGCGTTTTGCAGGACACTCATACATCCTCTGAAGCGCGCGACAGTTTGAGCGGCTGTTCTCATGCCCCCGGCAAGGCGGAGGATATGCCGGCTTTATCCAACTCTATTTTGACTGCATTTGAAAAGCCCTGTAAAGATGCAGGGGATTGTCAATTCAACCGGATTGATGAGGATCAGCCGTCTGGCGCAAATCCAAAGAAAACATGGTGCGGAAATAATTATACGGGTCTGGCCAGCACAAACCCCACGGGGAGAAAACTGCGCCCCACCGCCGGCCCTATGGCTTTTCCCTCTGCTCAAGAGACTGTTTCGCCGGCCTCGGATCATCAAAGACACCCCCCTTTATCTACAGTGAGCCTGCCTTAGGAGAAAATGAATATGAAAACATTTTATATTATTATATTTTTATTTCTGTTTGAATTTTCTGCTTCTGCCTCAGTCCTCTTCGACCCTATCTGCGCTAATTCAGAGCCTAAATGTTCTCCTGGAAAAGAACCATATTATTCCCGTTTTTGTTTTCGACAAACTCAATGTATATCAAACATTTGCCGCTGTAAGACAATCGGCCAGGCTGTGCCGAAATGTCCTGCCGGATCCACTCAGGCGAAAAGAGCTGTTGCTATCGCTTCTTCTTACACCATTCGCTGCGGCCCCGCCCGCGCTTATCCAAGTGATTATAGGGGTTCAAGAGACCCCTGGACACAGGGTTCAACTTTGCGTTCAGCCGTTCCCGGCCGGCCGAGCCCGCGAATGTGCTGGGCGGAGTCCTCTGGAGCTCCCGGACGGTTGAGAGTATCGATGGATAAACTGAGAAAGAATGGGAGTCATTGTGATTTTTCATGGGCTGTCGGCGGCTACCGGAATTTCAGTCTTCATGTGATATGCGATGGCAATACTGACGGGGATAAAGCTTGTAAAAAAACTTTAAGAGATATGATTGAAGGGAGGGTGACGTTTAAACCTGGCCAGAGTATGACATACGCAAATAGACACAGCTATTGCTGTGGCAGAGGCGACAGCAGACCACACTGTACAGCCCCTCTGAGACCCAATCGTTTTCTCAAAAGCAATAACAATAAACCTCCAAGGCATGCTTGTTCTGTAGAGCTTTACGATCGATCTGCCGGGCCGCCTGCTCCGTTTACACCTAAAAAATATGTCACCCTTTATACAGACGGTTCAAGAGCTCCCTTATTTGGACCCTATGGAGATCTCATACTTATGCAGTGTCTTGCGGATAATACTGATTCTCACGATGTTTGCGAGTGCAACAACAGCGATCATGAGTTTTCTGCAGACTCTGACGAAGGCGACTGCTACTGTACAAAATCAGACGGCACTCAAGTTTTAAAGAATAACGACGGCAGTTGTCCGGTCACTGAAAGCACATGTCCGCAAGGTTCAAGTTTGGATAAGACTGAAAGTGATGTGAATCGGAAATGTGTCTGTACGTATGGGTGTCCCAGCAAGCCGGGCGCGTATTTTAGCGTGCGTGTTGCTCTGAGTGCAAGTGCATGCCCTGCGGATTCTTCTACTAACGTGGTGGCAAAAAAAGACAGTGCAGAAATGCCCGGAGGCGTTTGTGAGCCCGATACTACTGATGGCGGCACCGATGGCGGCACGGGCCTATGCCCGAATGAAGCCCCTTGGAATCATCCCAATGTCACCAGCTCAACGGCAGCTAATACGGATGCAACTGACCAGGAGAGATGCAGAGGCACAGGAGGAGTTTATATAGAGGACGCTGGGGTGAGCTACTGCGAGAGAGATCATACTTGCGTAGCAGATACTAGGGACATACAGGCTTGTACTGCCGGTACAGAAGAAACAGACCACGGCGCCTGCACGAAGATTGGCGGCGGCGGAGTTGTCGAGAGTTGTAAATGGTTAAACAATCCGACCTTGGGATTAACTGGTACATCAGCACCAATGGAAACTACTCCTCCAGTGAATGGGATGTGTCCTTTGGGTTCTTATCCCTTAAACCTTCCCAATTTGCGTGGTGATTGTACATTCTCTCCTCCAATTCCTACAGACACCGATAAATCTAAGGAATCAAACTGGAGTTGCTCAAGTTATATTAATCCTAATTCCATAGGAGTTATTTTTAGGTCAGGCGACACATACAAATGTCATTGTAGATCTGGAGGTTCTGTTGAGTATGTTTGCGACGGAGGAGGGGAGCCAAGCTCTCAGGATGCTTTATGCCGGTGCAAAACTTCGGTGAATACAGAAACCTGCCCTGCGGGGTATTCAAAATCCAGTTCAAGCCTTACTACTTCAGCCTGCACAGCAAGCAACTGCCCCACCGGCTGGACTTTGAGCGGCAGTACCTGCACCCATACTCCATTGACCCAGCAAGTTGGATATGTCACAAAACGCGCTTATTATGAGGCTGGAGGAGCAATTGATCCGGTGGTGCGTGCGTGCCACAGCAACGCTCGTTTCGCTGGAGACGCCCCTCCTCCATCTCCAGGCAGTCCTGCTACAATAGGAGCAGCGAGGGCCGATGGATGGGACTGCACTAATCATCAAGACTTTTCCTCTGCCGGCGGTACGTTTCATGCATGTATGTGTACAAAGCAGGGATCACCAATAAAAAAGTGTCCGGACGGTATCGAAGGGTACAATCCAGACCCGGACGGGGATCCCAATACGAACGATGAAAGATGCGAAACCCCCTGCACTCCGGATCAGACTGTCAACAACTGCCAATGTGTGAAAGACACAGAAACTGAGACCTGCAGTTGTCCTTCATCATGGACGCCAGCGGCGGGGGACAAATGCCGAATGCCCGCTCCCACCTCTTCTCAAGAGAAGACATGTACTTGTAAATTCTTCTGTCCACATTTTACGGATAAAGATACCTCAACTGATCCTAATGATGTAGAATTCAAGCCAGAGGCAGGAGATCTGATATATGATGCAATAATGGCAGATTTGGAGGATGAAACCACTCCACTAATAAACAATCCAAGAGATTTGTGTGTTGCCGATCAGTTGAATTGCAGGGATTGTTGCCATCAGTGTGAGACATACCCTGGTGGATGCCCATCTTCTATTCCCGTTCCTGACAACAGATGTCCAGATGATCCGACTTGTACTTGCATCGGCGGCAATCGATTGTGTTCGGACGGGACATGTCCTGATTCAACAACTAAAGAATGCTCTCAAGAGGGGCCTTTCAGCGGCGGAAACCCCAGGGGAATTGATATTGCCTTTGACTCCTCCAGCCCCGGCTCCATCTATTCTGTTTACTCTGCAGGAAGTGCGCTGAGGCCGGATTATATCTGCTGGCAAAAAGGCTCCGGCGGGCAAAGCTCCATTAAAGTGCAGAACCACAGCCTGCTCTGCCCTCCTCCAGAGGATTGCGGCGGCGAGGTCTGCAAGTGCCGGAGCTTTGATGCTCAAGGGGATTCCTTCCCTGTGGAAAACACTTCTTGTGAATACGCGTCCAGAGACCCTATGAGGCTTGAAGAAGGCATCGTTAGAGGGGAGCTGCCCGCCAGCAGAAAAACAGACAAGTACAAAACAAATATTAGATTTTTCAAACAAACCACCATTGTGTCGCCTTAGGAGATGTGTATGAATTATCTGAACGGATCAAAACGCGGTTTCTCTGTGATCAGCTCTCTTTTGGGTTTTTCTCTTTTGGGCTTGTCAACAATAGGTTTGGCTACGTACATGGGAAGTTTTGAGCAGGTGAAAGTCGCTTACTCCAATCAATCCAATATTAATTTTATGCACAACGAACTGATAAGCGGTATGTCGAAAACGCTGACCGCCACCCAGATGCATATCAGAGGTGGTGTATTGCAAGAACAAGCTAAAAAAAAGCAGTTTGGCCTGTGTTTTATGGTTTTGCATACTGACGCTGTGTCTTATTCAGATGTCAAAGACAAAGCAATATGCCCTTTAATAACAAAAGGAAGTGTTATTTATGATACACATCACGGCGGACGTTATGCACGAAACGACCGCTTGAAGTATTTCTTAAGCCAAAAATGGGAAATTTTACATGATCTTCAAAGTTGCGGCAACGGCCAAAATGGTTTTTCCGGAAGTTTTACCACCGGTAGTCCCGCAAATGAATTCAATAAATGCGTAAAATATAACGGAAGCACTCAGGCGACAGGAGATATTTTTGCCAGACTGACTATGGAGCCTCAACAGCTTCCGTCTTTTAGAAAAATTAAATCTACAGACACAGATATTCCTATAGACGAGCTGGTTTTTAAAATGCAGTCTGTGATTTCTGTTCCGCGCCGGCTGGAAACAGGCGACACTGTTTACTCGCTCAGCAAGAGCGAAAAGTATTTGTGGAGTACGGAGGTCTTAGACTGCCACATCTGCAACAACAACAACGAATGCAAGCTGGCGCGTTTGTCCGCATCCGTGCATGGAACAGCGGCCCGCCACAGCCAGATTTGCTATCACTCAGCTTACAAAATAAAAGATAAAAACTCTGCTTTGACAGTGAAGTTTGAAAAGATTCCTCCAAAATTTAAACAAACCAGCGGTAAAATTGTCAAAGACACTCAAGACAATTACTCCGCCGCCTGCCGCTCCAACCTTTTTCGCTGCGGAGGCGCAGTGGATAAAAACGACTTTGATCCGGCCCTGAGATTCCAATTTTTATTGGACTACGATCAACCGCAGGACTCTTTTATCGAAAGCATTAATTTACAGGTAAAGGGCGGCAGTCCAGCAACCACCTTCTCACATCGAAACTTGCTGGTGCCTGCAGATCAGAAGGCCCAGGTGGGAAGAGGCAGATATGTGGCTAAATTCAGCGACCCTGCTCCCAACCGGGGTGAAAACCCCACATGGCCTTTGAGAGCCGGATCCAATCAAATCACAGCCTTTGTGGCGGATCGAAAAGGAGCTGGAAACAGCCAAGTCTCAATGTGTACAAATATTTGCGGTCAGACGCCAGTTACACCCTCCCCCAACTATCTCCCCACAGTAAATGTGTTGTATGGAGGAAATCAATGCGATGTTGGAGGACAGAACGATGGATTCTGCAAACGGTACGAAGCAAGCAACCCGCCAATCGCCTGCTTTAGATGCAATATGAAAAGCTGTCACCGAAGAGGGATTAACACTCATACGGGATCGCACGCGGCGCGTTCTTCAGAGCCGTTGGATGGGGTTGTCCCTGAATGCGCTGTTGAAAAAAGTATAAGCGTCACTCCAGATATGACTGCGGTCAGCGGGGCTCCCAGCAAAAAATGTTTAAAAACAGCCGCCAGCGGTCTTCAGGCTGTTGACTGCGGCACGGGGGACAGCGGAGGCTATAACAAAGGAAGCTTAAACAACAAGTCCGCTTGTTTCTTAGACGGAAAAACTCAAATACTAAAAGGCGGCCACTCTGACAGCATATCAGCTCATAAAAACTGCCAGCAGGCTTTAAGCGAAAGACAGCTCGCCGGAAGCCCAGACGAGGACGGAGCCTGGAGAGAGGGCATACTGCCCAGTTTGTCTTTGGCCTATAACCTGGACATTACAGACGGGTCGCCCGGCTGCAGTCCAACCCCGCCTGATGGCCTCAGTGTAAAAGAATTTCTTGAATGCGATGGTAAAATAGATCTGAGTCTGGAGACAAGAAGTGATGAAGGGGTCGTGAAAAAATATTATACTTTTGAAAATTATGCGAGGTATTCTGCGTTTCTGGGAGATCATAAAGACAGCAGTCTTGCCGGACAGGCAGGCGTGTTTGTACCCATCCAAAGGGATGCCGGAGGAATGTTTCATTCAGGCTGGGTGCAGGCGCACACTCATAAAAAAGACCGCCGGGCTTATTTCCACAGAGAGCCTTTTAACAATATTAGTTTTCACGATGCAAATGCTGTCAAAGTCGTAAACAACAATGATGCCAGCAAAGACCTCAATGAACTGCCTAAGGATTACTCCAGAGGACAGTTTTTAGGCCGCTCCCGCCCCATCAGACCCACTTATATCAAAATGTCTGAGAGTATTGTTGATGCTCTTCCAAGTGTTTCCAATGCTGTTCTGGATGAAAATCGGCGTTTGGTTTTGATCCATCATTGGGCGTTTAAAGGCATCCAACACGCAAAGAAAAACTTAGGATCAACATCTTATCCTTACCTGTGCAGAAACCTTAAGGCGGATACGTATAAAAATGCTTTCGTCACAACTTCCGCAGCGGGAAGTGAGATGAAACACGGATACACTCACTGCCGCGCTCTCAATACAGATAGTGATTCAGACGGAGATTTTTTTGATGAAACCGAATACTGGGTTTTTGCTCCTCCAGATTCTAGAGAGCTTTGGGCTTCAGCTTTGCAGGCCGTGGCTCCGAATGCTCCACGCTATCCTTTTCCAAACCCTTTTAAGTTTCCAGACGGCATTCCTTTTTGGAAAAATGCTTTCGCCGGGGGCAAGCGCCAATGGGCATTGAGCTACAACTACAACGATATGTCCTTTAATGATTACCTGGAATCAAACAAATATGACAATATTATGGCCTTTACGAATGATCAGCTGGCCTCTCCGTCTGCGGCGTGGATAGGGGGTTTGGTTCCAAACGACACAAACACGGACGGCGATGCAAGTACGACGGGCGACAATGGCACGGTGACAAAGGCGAAAAGCTGGACATGGAAGCCGGACTGGGAGAATATCCTGCTGGCGTCGTCAGCATCGGAGCCGCGCTGTCTGCACTCTCCAAGACCCGCGGGCATCTTATGCCCTAAGGACAAAGTGTCTGAGGAGGCGTCCAACACATCCATACTATTTGACAATAATTTACAGTCAAGCTCTGCGACAAGTCTCTTGACTCAGCTTGGTCAGAATAGGGACAACAACACCGACCTTGTGAGCGACATAGGGGTTTTAAGCAGAAACGGCCGCCCTCTCAGCGTCTTAGCCTTAAGAGCCGCTAATTCCCTGCCGGAATTCAAAAACGTCTTGAAACTTTGCAGATACAACAACAGCATGGGTAAACTCGATCTTCATCAGGCCTTAATGATCCTCGGAAAAGACGGAAACTGGCCCTCCAATGGAAACTGCAGCTCTTTCACCACTTCCAACTCCCAAAGCTCACTCCAAAACAGCGGCGTCAAAAGCCCTTACTTCAAACTCCACTCAAACCCTGAAACCTCAAACCTTAAAAACCTCACAGCCTCCGATTTCCCTAAAATCAATAAAGGAATCCGCTCCATCATCCCCCTCATCGCCTACCACCACATGAACGCTAGACATGTCCAAAATACAGATAAATTCTGCAGAGCCTGGAAACGAGAAAAAAAACGAAGAGCCGTCGGAAACTGCCTAGTCAAGGGATACAACAACGACTCCCTCTCCATCGGCGGAAACACACACGGCATCGGCATCACCAGAACCCAGAGAGCTTCCAACTCCTGCCACCCCAATAACAAAAACTGCTCCAATGCTAACTCTCATTTTCAAACCGCTCTCACTGCCGTTAATAATAGAATAACAGCCGCCCAACTGGAGAAAACAACTAAAGAGAATCGAAAAAACACCATTACAAGCACCGACCTCCCTAACGCACGAAGTGAACTCACAAGAATCACAAATGAAAACCAAAGCTCTTGCTCACGACCCTGCCCAGCTTGCACCCCCGGCTCATGCTCCCAACCTGGACGCCGTACAGCTACAGGAGGAAGATTTCCTGATGGACAGTGTTTGTGGTGTGGGCCGAAGCCGGCAAATCGAGCTTCATGCCCATGGAGATCAAGTTGTTTTGTTGAAAATTGTCGTGCAGATACACCGCCTCAGGACTGCACAGCTAATAATTCCTGCAGAGTTGCCTGTACACTTATTGACAATGCACAAACTGTAGTAACAAATTTAATCAATGAAAAAGACAGACTGACCACAGAAATAGCAGCTTTAGAAACTGAAATAACAAAACTAAATGAATTGAAAACTTGTGCAACTCCTAAGGTTGCAGCTATTACTACTAGTTCGTGCATTTCTGGAATAAATAAGGAGCTTCACAGCCAAAATTATATGGACAGCAGTTTATCTTCCAGCTGTGGCTCAAAGACTTATTTTCAGACTTACTTTAAATCTCTGGCTATTACATTTGATGAGGATGCTCTTGACTCCAGATGCTGGAGCTTGGAAAAACTTAACCCTAAATACACTTTCACTTTCAATGACGGCGTCACAAACAACCTCTCAGGCACCATTGGAGTTATTGGAGATACAAATCAAGATACGGATTGGGATAAAAATGCAGCCTGCAATACTTTACCAGCTCCAAACAGCCTTTACTCTATTCCCGCTCAGTGCAGCGGCCATTACAAGGACCTCATTGATTTAACTGACAACGATCTTTGCAATGACGACGGCATCAATTACAGCTCCCAAACCTGCACCATCCCTTAAGCCCCGCTCCATGTATGTGTCACAGAGCCGGCTTCCAGACGTATAGTTATGAAAAAGATCTGGGTTTGAAGTCTTTAGAATTGACAATGCTGGCGCTGCCCCCTACAGCTCTAATCACAAACAGCCTTTGCTCTTCTGCATAGCCTTTTGAGTCTCCTCTAGCTTTCAAGTACGCAACCGCTCCATACACTTTCTTATCTCTGTACTCCGGCCTCCACTTCTTAAAATTTTCAAGTTTTCCTACAAAACGCTTCACATCTCTCAAATTCAAAGTCGTTTTAACTTCTACAACAACAATTTCTGCTCCATTGACAGCTATAATATCAAACTCCGTTTCCTCTCCATTGTACCGTCCTGCTAAATTGGTGAGTGTGGCTTCCACAGGAATTTGCCTCTCCTTTAAAAGTTTAATCAAGTCTCCCTCGACAAGGCTTTCCATAAGTTTTCCCCACTGCCCTGTAAATAACTCGTTAAGCTCTTTGATTCTCCGATCCGTTTTCCGCATTCTTTGATCCGTTTTCCGCATCATTTTATCTGTCTCCGCAGACATAGACTTGATGTACCGGTCTGTCTCTTTCATTTGTTTGGAAGTCTCCTGCACCTTCCGGTCCGTCTCTTTCATCTGCTCAGAAGTCTCCTCTATTTTCCGATCGGTCTTCTGCATCTTCCGATCCGTCTCACGAAAGAGCTTCCAAATCTCAGCGATCTCTTTCTCAGATGAATATGTTTTTTGTACAGCCATAGCAGTATTCCCTCCTTTATAGGTTACTTGAAATTTGAAGCTGTTTCAAATTCCATAAAAAGGACGTGCAAATTTTGTGACAGGTTTTTGTAAGTTCCTGTTTTTATTCATGTTTTATATAAAAAGAGGTTTTTTTCATAGATGAAAAATCTCCAGAATAGGATTTTTGAAGACAGAAAACCATCCCTGCATACCCATCACCTGCGAAAGGCACGATGGAGTTTCAAACGATTTCGGCTTTGAAACAGCTCCGTCAAAGTTTGCTCTGCGGCATACGAATATCAGCTGGGGTTTTCAAATCGTTTAAATTTTCTAGTGAGTTTTTTGCTTTTTTCCATGAAAGTCGAAATATACGCTGCTCTGTTAGTAATTCAGCAATTGAACATACAGCAAAATTCAGTGTGACCAGAAGTGGGGTAGTTATTGAGATAGTTTTGGGTTTGATATGTTCAATATAATTTATGTTCAATTCTGAGTCCTAACTTTTTTTTCTTCAGGCTCTAATCACACAAGATGCCTTTCAGCTCTGTCTGCTTATTTCCAGGTTTAGACGGTAATTGTCTAGTTTTCAGGTATGGTTTTCAACAACTCCTTACACTTTCTGAACAAACTGTACTTTTGCACATCCACGTTTGAAATAAAATTTTCAAGTTTTCCAATTACAAAACGCTTAACATCTTAACCTCCAAACCCTCCTAAAAAAGGCCCGTCAGGTAATTTATTAGGTTCTTTATAAGAGTCGCCACTTCTGCTCAATTGAGCAGGACTAGTTTTCGCAAGAGTCCGATTCATCTTCCACATTCTTAAAGCCATTCTGCTCAAGTGTCGTGAAAACTGTGGCTTTCTGGCTACATGGAACAAGGCTGTCCATTAATTGTCAAACCAGGTTTCCCTAAAAAAGGACGTGCCATAATTTGTGTCCCCACTGCTCTACATCGTACACATAACTATTTGAAAAACTGGGGTTCTAGAAGATCCGATTTAGCTTAAAAACATCTTTCAATCCGTCTCTGTCATTTGTTGTAGAAAAGATTCCTCTATTTTCCAGATCGGTATTCTGCAAATATCTGATCCGTCATGAACCAAAGAGCTTCCAAATCTCAGCGATCTCTTTCTCAGATGAATATGTTTTTTGTACAGCCATAGCAGTATTCCCTCCTTATAGGTTACTTGAAATTCGAAGCTGTTTCAAATTCCATAAAAAAGGACGTGCAAATTTTGTGACAGGTTTTTGTAAGTTCCTGTTTTTATTCATGTTTTATATAAAAAGAGACTTTTTCGTAGATGAAAAATCTCCAAAAGGGCTGGGGCCGCCACTTTTACACGTAGAAAAAGGCAGATGAATTTTCAAAGCTCAGACATGCGTTTTGAGACAGCGCAAACTTCCAGACGTATAGTTATGAAAAAGATCTGGGTTTGAAATTCTTAGAATTGACAATGCTGGCGCTACCCCCTACAGCTCTAAATCACAAACAGCCTTTGCTCTTCTGCATAGCCTTTTGAGTCTCCTCTAGCTTTCAAGTACGCAACAGCTCCATACACTTTCTTATCTCTGTACTCCGGCCTCCACTTTTTAAAATTTGCAAGTTTTCCTACAAAACGCTTCACATCTCTCAAATTTAAAGTCGTTTTAACTTCTACAACAACAATTTCTGCTCCATTGACAGCTATAATATCAAACTCCGTTTCCTCTCCATTGTACCGTCCTGCTAAGTTGGTGAGTGTGGCTTCCACAGGAATTTGCCTCTCCTTTAAAAGTTTAATCAAGTCTCCCTCGACAAGGCTTTCCATAAGTTTCCCCCACTGCCCTGTAAATAACTCGTTAAGCTCTTTAATTCTTTGATCCGTTTTCCGCATTCTTTGATCCGTTTTCCGCATCATTTTATCTGTCTCCGCAGACATAGATTTGATGTACCGGTCTGTCTCTTTCATTTGTTTGGAAGTCTCCTGCATCTTCCGATCCGTTTCTTTCATTTGTTTGGAAGTCTCCTGCACCTTCCGGTCTGTCTCTTTCATTTGTTTGGAAGTCTCCTCTATTTTCCGATCGGTCTTCTGCATCTTCCGATCCGTCTCACGAAAGAGCTTCCAAATCTCAGCGATCTCTTTCTCAGATGAATATGTTTTTTGTACAGCCATAGCAGTATTCCCTCCCTTATAGGTTACTTGAAATTTGAAGCTGTTTCAAATTCCATAAAAAAGGACGTGCAAATTTTGTGACAGGTTTTTGTAGAAGATGCTTTTTTCACTACAATATAATTTTTCATAGTATTTTTCATTATTTAAAGATAGATACAAGCTTTACTTAAAGTATTTCTTTAAGAATTGATCTTATGCCTTTCAGGAAATAAAAGATCAAAAATGAACACTCAAGATCAATTTTGGTTCATGACACAGATATTTGGATATGTCTCAAAAAGATCTTTTCTACAACAAACAGGCCTTTGAAAGTGTTTTTAAGCTAAATCCCTCTTCTAGAACCCCAGTTTTTCAAATATTTGTGTCGATGTAGAGAGTTGGACACAAATTTGCACGTCCTTTTTTATGAAACCTGGTTTGACAATTATGGACAGCCTTGTTCCATTAGCCAGAAAGTACAGTTTTCACGACATTGACAGAATGGCTTTAAGAATGTGGAAGATGAATCACTCTTGCGAAAACTGTCCTGCTCTTGAAAGAAGTGGCGACTCTTATAAAGAACCTAATAAATTACCTGACGGGCCTTTTTTAGGAGGGTTTGGAGGTTAAGATGTTAAGGTTTTTAATTGGGTCTTTTCTTTTATTTCAAACGGGATGTGCAAAAGAAGTTTGTTCAAAAGATAAGGGTTGCTTGAAAACCATACCTAAAACAGACAATTACCGTCTAAACCTGGAAATAAGAGACAAGCTGAAACATCTTGTGTGCTGTCCTGAAGAAAAAAAAGTTAGGACTCGAATTGAACATAAATTATATTGAACATATAAAATAAAACTATCTCAATAAAACCCCACTTTTCACACTGAATTTTGCTTATGTTCAATTGCTGAATTATAAAGAGCAGCTATATTTCGACTTTCATGGAAAAAAGAAAAAACTCACTAGAAAATTTAAACGATTTGAAAACCCCAGCTGATATTCGTATGCGGGAGCGAGTGACGGAGCTGACAAGAGAAATCGCTGAATTTCGTACTTTCGCAGGTGATGGGTATGCAGGGATGGTTTTCTGTCTTCAAAAATCCTATTCTGGAGATTTTTCATCTATGAAAAAAACCTCTTTTTATATAAAACATGAATAAAAACAGGAACTTACAAAAACCTGTCACAAAATTTGCACGTCCTTTTTATGGAATTTGAAACAGCTTCAAATTTCAAGTAACCTATAAAGGAGGGAATACTGCTATGGCTGTACAAAAAACATATTCATCTGAGAAAGAGATCGCTGAGATTTGGAAGCTCTTTCGTGAGACGGATCGGAAGATGCAGAAGACCGATCGGAAAATAGAGGAGACTTCCAAACAAATGAAAGAGACAGACCGGTACATCAAGTCTATGTCTGCGGAGACAGATAAAATGATGCGGAAAACGGATCAAAGAATTAAAGAGCTTAACGAGTTATTTACAGGGCAGTGGGGAAAACTTATGGAAAGCCTTGTCGAGGGAGACTTGATTAAACTTTTAAAGGAGAGGCAAATTCCTGTGGAAGCCACACTCACCAATTTAGCAGGACGGTACAATGGAGAGGAAACGGAGTTTGATATTATAGCTGTCAATGGAGCAGAAATTGTTGTTGTAGAAGTTAAAACGACTTTGAGTTTGAGAGATGTGAAGCGTTTTGTAGGAAAACTTGAAAATTTTAAAAAGTGGAGGCCGGAGTACAGAGATAAGAAAGTGTATGGAGCTGTTGCGTACTTGAAAGCTAGAGGAGACTCAAAAGGCTATGCAGAAGAGCAAAGGCTGTTTGTGATTAGAGCTGTAGGGGGCAGCGCCAGCATTGTCAATTCTAAAGACTTCAAACCCAGATCTTTTTCATAACTATACGTCTGGAAGCCGGCTCTGTGACACATACATGGAGCGGGGCTTAAGGGATGGTGCAGGTTTGGGAGCTGTAATTGATGCCGTCGTCATTGCAAAGATCGTTGTCAGTTAAATCAATGAGGTCCTTGTAATGGCCGCTGCACTGAGCGGGAATAGAGTAAAGGCTTTTTGGAGCTGGTAAAGTATTGCAGGCTGCATTTTTATCCCAGTCCGTATCTTGATTCGTATCTCCAATAAGGCCAATGGTGCCTGAGAGGTTGTTTGTGACGCCGTCATTGAAAGTGAAAGTGTATTTAGGGTCAAGTTTTTCCAAGCTCCAGCATCTGGAGTCAAGAGCGTCCTCATCAAATTCAATACTTAGAGCGCTAATGAGGCTGGAGCAATTGACAATATCAGGACTGTAAGACGTTGTATGTGAATTTACACTTGCAAGATTATTCATACATCTATTCTTGTCCTTAGCATTAGGTAATTTTGGCGTTGCACAAGCAATTTCTCTAGTCAATTGAGCAATCAAACGAGTTAATCTTGGTATTTCAACATTGACAAGATTGTTTCTTTCACTGGTTAGAGAGGTTTTCCTGCTACAAGCCGCATCTCTAACAGAACAATCCTCCTGGCGGTTTCCACCGGTGACAGTGCAACCGCCACATCCGCTTTCACAGGTACTACAGCCATTTAAACAGTCTGCATCTCCATCACAATTTGCTAGACATGATTGTAAATTGTCCTGGCATCTTATCCTACAGCGTTGCCTTGCTCCACAGTCTATGTATATTATATCTCCTGGTTGACCACCGTAAAGTGTTGGGTACCTAGCTTCTCTGCAAATAGAGCCAATTCTAGTGCGTCCACATGAGGGGGCCGTATAAGAAACTACACAAGGAGCTGAACAGCCAGTAGTTGCAGCAGGCAGGTGGGTGCTGTTGATGTCATTTTTTCGAGTTACGGCATTTCTTTTGTCGGTTTCAGCTTGAGCTTTAGCAGTGACGAGGTTGTTGTACTGGGTTTGAAAATGAGAGTTAGCATTGGAGCAGTTTTTGTTATTGGGGTGGCAGGAGTTGGAAGCTCTCTGGGTTCTGGTGATGCCGATGCCGTGTGTGTTTCCGCCGATGGAGAGGGAGTCGTTGTTGTATCCCTTGACTAGGCAGTTTCCGACGGCTCTTCGTTTTTTTTCTCGTTTCCAGGCTCTGCAGAATTTATCTGTATTTTGGACATGTCTAGCGTTCATGTGGTGGTAGGCGATGAGGGGGATGATGGAGCGGATTCCTTTATTGATTTTAGGGAAATCGGAGGCTGTGAGGTTTTTAAGGTTTGAGGTTTCAGGGTTTGAGTGGAGTTTGAAGTAAGGGCTTTTGACGCCGCTGTTTTGGAGTGAGCTTTGGGAGTTGGAAGTGGTGAAAGAGCTGCAGTTTCCATTGGAGGGCCAGTTTCCGTCTTTTCCGAGGATCATTAAGGCCTGATGAAGATCAAGCTTGCTGATTCTTTTTGTCTAAGCCTCTGCAATGTCTGTCACCCCCGCGACAGCGGGGGTCTAGCGGCTAAAATTTTGCTTTAATGAAATTAATAATATCTTCAATGATTGCGTAGCCGCAGGGGATCCAGATCAAAGTTAAAAAGCTTCCTGTCATCAACCCCCAAGTGAAAGACAAAGTCATGGGAATAAGCATCGGATCATAACCCCCTATGCTGTAAGCCGCAGGAAACAACCCCAGCACCGTTGTAAAAGTTGTGATCGTAATAGGCTTGAATCGAAAACGAGCTGACAGCGTTAAAATTTCATGCAGAGGTTTGTCTGGATTTTCTTTTCTCATCTCTTCGATAAAACTCACCAAAATAATAGCCGCGTTAATAGTGACTCCGGCCAAACCCACAATGCCAATAAGAGCCATAAAAGAAAGGGGTCTTTGATGAAGGGCGAAAGCAATGCTTACACCAATAAAACCTAATATGATAGAACTTAAAGTCAGAAAAGAGATCAGGAATTTTCGAAAGAGCAGCAGCAAAATAATAAAAATACCAAAGACAGTCAGCACCATAGCTTGGAATAAGGAGTCTAGAGATTCTTTTGTGTGTTGTCTTTCCCCCTGAAAAAAATGGGAAGTGTTTGTGTACTTTTTATAAAGATCTTTAATGATTTTTTCCGACGTAGAATTGGCTTTTTGTGAGTTGATATGAACCCTATCCACCTTTGCCTTTACCTCAATAGAATTTTCATAATCAAATCTTTTTCTAATGGGGCTGCCGGATGGATTATAACGAAGAGACACCATTTCTTCTAAAGGAATCAGAGAACCTGTTTGAGTTTGAATTTTTATTTTTTTCAAAGACTCAATACTTGAGCTGACGTTTGAATCGTAATAAACTTTCACATAAAAAGTTTCTCCTTGATCCACCAATTCACCCACCCTGTATCCTTCCAAAGCTGTTTTCAGCGTTTGGCCTAAAGACAGAGGGTTGATGCCCAACTGAGCCATCTTGTTTGCTCTTGGTTGAATAATATATTCCGGCCCCGTAAAAAACTGATCGTCCTCCACTTCTATGATGCCTGGGATTTGAGAAAGCCGGTCCTTAAACTCCTGCACCAGCAGGTTCAGCTCTCGGCGGTCTGCTGAGACAAACACCAAATGAACGGCGCTGCCCACAGGGGGTCCAGCCCTCCGCGCCTCAAAACGAAGAGTTTTAAAATCTTTGTTTTCAATTTTTCTGAATTTTTTTAAAAGCTCTTTTGGTTTTTTTCTAAATTTTGAATTTTCTTTGAGGAGCAGAAACATTTCTCCTGTGTGTTCTCCTTTTCCTCCAGAAACTGAAAAGATCCTGCTTTTAAGTCCGGACTGAGTGAGCAAACCCTCCACTTGATCCTCA
Source organism: Bdellovibrionales bacterium (assembly GCA_965199935.1). Taxonomy (GTDB): domain Bacteria; phylum Bdellovibrionota; class Bdellovibrionia; order Bdellovibrionales; family UBA1609; genus JAPPLG01. The sequence continues at coordinate 423,195 of CBDATD010000002.1, read as the reverse complement.
CCAGCTGTTTGTATTATTTGGTTTGCCAGTTTTTTAGCGGCCATATCTGTCTGTTCTATAGAGGATCCCGCTGTGATTTCATAATAGATATAGTGGTGTCTGACATCATTTCTAGGGGATAAAACGAACTCATTGCCCCAAAAATTAATGGAGATGCTGAAGACTGTGAAAGCTGTCAGAATCGAGAAGCAAAGCCAGCGTTTTTTAATGCATAAAGATAAAAAACTTTCAAATTTTTCTGTGATTTGATGAAAATGTTTTTGAATTTTAGTCTGTTTGTTTTGAGCCTTGCGGATGGTCCATTTGAGGCGGGAGGGGAGAAGAAAGAAAGCATCCAAAAGGCTCATAATAAGAGCCGTTGAAACAACAATAGGAATCCATCGGATAAACTGGCCCATGATCCCTTTAGTCACCAGCATTGGAAGAAAAGCACAGACAGTGGTGAGGACAGTGGCTGTGACGGGTTTATAAAGCTGAAGTACAGAGGTGAGTGCGGACTCGAAAGGTGTTTTGCCTGTTTCCACCCTTAAGCGGGCGTAGTTTTCACTCACGACAACAGAGTTGTCAACAAGCATTCCAATGCAAATAATAAAGGCCAGCATGGTGATAGCGTTAAAAGTAATATCAAAAGAGGAGCAAAGGGCCACTGTGCCGAGTATCGAAACAGGCAGGCTGACAGCGGATAAGAGGCCGAGCCAGCCGGGCAAAAGCAAAAGCAAAACAATCAACACGAGGCTGAGGCCCACCCAGGCATTATTCACGACAATAGAGAGTTGATTTTTGGTTCTATCAGCTTCGTTGTCATAAACAGTCAGGCTGAACCCTTCCGGCACAGGATAATTTTTTATCAATTTTTTTATTCGGTCGGACAGGTGTATGGAATCTGCCTTCCCTTTTTTTGTAACTTGAAGATAAGTGACGGGGTCCCCTTTAAACCGGATGCGCTCCGGCGCCTCCTCTTCGCTGTCTGTCACTTCTCCTAAATCTCGAATCAAAACTTTTTGTCCTGAAAAATTAGAACGCACCACTAAACTTTCCAGCTCAGAAATGGTTTTCATCTTGGTAAAAAGCTGTACTTGCTCCGCTTTGACAGAAGAGCGGAGAACTCCTGCAGACATATCCTTCATGCTGTTGGAGACCGCCTCTGTCACCTCTGAAAGGCCGACATGATGCTCTTTCAATTTATAGGGGTCTAAAGCAATTTGAAACTCGCGGGATTTATAGCCTGTAAACCGAACACCAGCCACCCCTCGATCTCTCTCAACAGCTGTTTTTAATTGAAAGGCCAGTTGATCTCTCTTGCGGTTTGTATTGTCTCCTGCAACGATAATTTTCATTACAGGAATCTCTTTGGCTTTTACGTGCAGAAGGTAAGGGGGGTCTAAAATCATTTCCGGGAGTTTTCGGACTTTAGATAAAGCTCTTTGCAGTTCATCCACCACTTCCAGTGTGTCTTCATTATCCATATCCACTCGAAGGGACATTGCGCTCATGCCGGGCGAAGAGGTGGATCTGGAGTCCTTAATTCCGTCCACCACCCGCACCTGTTCTTCGATTTTTAATGTGACTTGCTCTTCCACTTCTTCAGAAGATGCACCGGGGTAAAAGGTGGAAATAATCACCCTGGCAAAGTCAACAGGAGGGCGGGTTTCTCTTCTGAGATGGGTCAGACCCATAAGACCCATGACAAAAAGAGCTAAAGTGACGACAAAGGTCAATTTTGAATTTTCAAGAAAAAAAGCAAAAAAATTCTTCATTTTTCGTACCTTGAAAGAAGTTCGTCCCTAAGAGCATAGTATTTGAGTAGAGACAAACTGTAGTTTTTCTGTGCCTGAAGGTTTTCTTTTTCCACTTTTGTATGGCGGTCTTGGGCAGAAATGAGTGTGCCAATAGAGCTTCGCCCTTGAATATAAGATTTTCGAATTTCATCCATAGCTTGTTTTTGAAGTTTTAAAATTTTAGAAGAGGTTCTCAAAGAGGAGTGCGCGTTGACCAAGAGGCTGTGTTGGGTTTTCAGCCGGCTGGATACTTTTTGTTTTTGATCCTGGTACTCCAATTCATGTTGCAGCTTTTTGGACCTTAAGGCGCCCCGCCTCTTCCATCGGGCCGGAGAATGAGAAAATGAATACACTGCGGAGACGCCCACTTTGTAATTTTTTAATTCAGATGACTTTAAAGACTCACCTTCGCGGCCCATGAAATCCGCCCCGGCGTGTATTTTCACATAGGGCAGGTAAAAATATTTTTGAGCTTCCACACCAGCGGCGGCGGAAAGATAAGAGGCGCGGGCCTTTTGAAGAGTATTGAGCTGTTCAATATTTTTGACTGCGGAAAAGCGGGGGAGAGGAGGGGAGCGGTGTGTTTGAAATTTAAAATGCGGATCTTCAATTTTTGTAAAGTCTTTTAATTCAATCATAGAGTTTTTAAACTTAACCTCCATTTCTTTTTTCTGTTTTAAGGCCCTTTGATATTGAGATAGAATTTGAGGAATCTCCCCCGGCCGCGTATGCCCCAATTTTGATTTTTGTTGAGCTAAGCCAGCCAGCTCTTTGTAATCCCGGCTCCTCTTTCGAGCTTGTTGTACGTAAATGGAGAAAACGTAGCTCCTCCAAAACTTATTAGCTGTTGAGAGAATCAATTGTTTGACTTCTTCTGTGCGGGCGAGTTGAAGGCTTTCGTACTTGTAATTTGCAGAACGCAGTTTTAAGCGGTCTTCTCTTCCCATAAAATTCCTGAAAATATTTTTCTCCAGGTTTAGAGAAATTGTTCTCGGATAAGGGGAGGGGGGGAGCCCCCTGCAGGGAAGCGTAGAATGGGCCTGGCACCAGCCGGCTGTGATGTTTAAGCCGTAAAGCCATTTCTTTTTTAAAGAGAAAGAAGATGTGAATTTTTTTATATCAAAATCTGCTTCGAGGCTTTCAGGAAAGGAGCGGCTCAGCTCTATTTGCCAGTCAAAAGGAGACAGGGCCTCTGACAGAATCAAGGCGTCAGCAGATTTTTGAGCCTGAAGGATCTGCGAACCAGCGCTGTTTTTCAAAGTGTTTAGGATGGTTTGATTCATGCTCCACGTTTTTGCAAAAGAGCTTTGAGTCAAGCAAAGAAAAATCAGCGGTATGTATTTCATTTTTGCTGTAGGTAAGGGTAGGGGTTGACAGCTTTTTTATTTTTAAAAAGCTCAAAATGAAGATGCGGACTGTTTGACTGCCCTGTGGAGCCGGACAGTCCGATTTTTTGTCTTCTTTCCACATGACTGCCTTTTTTGACTAAAAGTTTGTTCAGATGGGCGTAAAGTGTAGCCCATTGATCTGAAAATTTTAGAATGATATAATTCCCGTAGCTTTTGGAGTATTCGGCCCACACGACGCGTCCTTTGTGTGCGGAGTAAACAGGGGAGTTGGAGGGGGCGGCGATATCCATGCCGTCATGCGATCCGGAGAAGTGGCGGGAAATTCTGCGGATGTCCGAGGGCCAGCTCAGTTCAATCACTTTGGAGCTGGAAGCGCAGGATACACAAAAAAATAAAAATAAAAAGCAGCGCATGAATAGACATTGAATTATAAAAAATAGAAGATGTAAATAGAAAACTGGAGGAACTTTAAGAAATGAGTGTTCAAAACATTCGAAATTTTTCCATTATTGCTCATATTGACCACGGCAAATCGACACTGGCTGACGGGCTGATGAATTTGACGGGGGCTATTGAGGAAAGGGACAAAAAGTCCCAGTATTTAGACAGTATGGATATTGAAAGAGAAAGGGGCATCACCATCAAGGCTCAAACAGTGTGCTTGAATTACAATTATCAAAATCAGGTCTATCAATTAAACCTTATAGATACGCCGGGGCATGTAGATTTTTCTTATGAAGTTTCCAGATCTTTGAGCGCCTGCGAAGGGGCTTTGTTGGTGGTGGACGCCAGCCAGGGAGTGGAAGCGCAAACCCTGGCTCACGCCTATCTGGCTTTGGATGGAAATTTAAAAATTATTCCTATTCTCAACAAAGTGGACCTGCCTTCCGCAGATATTCCTGAGTGTAAAAAACAGCTGATGGATTTGATGGGATTTAAAGAGAATGAAATTTTGGAAATCAGCGCTAAAAGCGGCCGGGGTTTGCATCGGGTCTTATCCTCTGTTGTTGAAAAAATCCCTCCTCCTGATTCTTCCTCCAACAAGCATTTAAGGGCTTTAATTTTTGATTCGTGGTTTGACTCCTATCAGGGGGTGGTGGCCCTCTGCCGCGTTCAAGACGGCGCCGTCAAGCAAGGGGACTCAGTGCAGTTTATGGGTTCTCAGTTAGAGTGCGATGTTTTAAAAATAGGTATTTTTTCTCCTTATGTGGTTTCTAAAAAAGAGCTGTCTCAGGGGGAGGTGGGCTTTATTGTGTGCGGAGTAAAAGATATAAAACAAATTCAGGTGGGGGACACTCTGACTCACCAGAGCTGTCCCGCCGAAAAACCTTTGGCAGGCTTTAAAAAATTAAAGCCTATGGTTTATTCCGGCATCTACCCTGTCAGTTCAGATGATTTTTCTCATTTGAAGAAAGCTTTGGAAAAACTTTCTCTCAATGACTCTGCTCTTGTTTTTGATATGGAAAGCTCTCCAGCTTTAGGTTTTGGCTTTCGCTGCGGCTTTTTAGGGCTTTTGCATTTGGAGATTGTTCAGGAGCGTTTGGAAAGAGAGTTTAATTTGCATTTGATCGCCACTGCCCCCAGTGTGATCTATCAGGTCTTTTTAACCAGCGGCTGTATGGAGGAAATTGAAAATCCTGTTCATCTGCCGGACCCTTCTAAAATTGAAAAAATAAAAGAGCCTGTGGTGCGTTTGTCTATCCACACTCCTTCAGAATCTATTGGAGCTGTTTTAAAATTGTGCGAGCAAAAGAGGGGAGAGCAGGTTCGGATGGAGTATTTAGCAAAAGACCGCGTGATTATCGAATACCGTATGCCTTTGGCGGAGGCCGCTGTGAATTTTCATGATCAGCTGAAATCCGCCTCTAGAGGCTACGCCTCTATGGAGTACGAGTGGGGCGGCTGGCAGGAGTCTGATTTGGTGAAGCTGGATATTCTAATCAATGGAGAAGTTTTATCTGCTTTGTCTTTGATCGTGCATAGAGAACAGGCTTTGCCGAGGGGAAGAGAGATTGTGAAAAGATTAAAGAAAATTATACCGCGCCAGCAGTATCCGATCGCCCTGCAGGCGGCTCTCGGCGGACGCATTGTTGCTCGTGAAACCATCAGCGCTTATAGAAAAGACGTAACGGCAAAATTGTACGGAGGGGATGTCACCCGCAAGAGAAAACTTCTTGAAAAACAAAAAAGAGGCAAGAAAAGAATGAAAGAAATTGGAAAAGTTTCTCTGCCTCAATCCGCCTTTATGGCTGTGTTAAAGTCCGGCGAATGAAAAGGTCTCTTCTTTTTATTTTATCGGCTGTGTGTGTCCGTTTTTTTTGGGAGCCTTACCTTGTTTCCACGTCAGAAATGGCCCCCACCCTTTTGAAGGGCGATTTTCTCTGGGTTCAAAAACAAGCTTATGGACTGCATACATTTTCCCGCTACTGGCGGGTGCAGGGTTCGCCCCAGCGGGGCGAGGTGGTTCTCTTAAAAGAACCCGGCCCCTCCCGGCGTTTAATGTTTAAAAGAGTTATAGCTTTGCCCGGCGACCGATTGTTTTACTCTAAAGGAGTTTTGGTGATTAATGAAAAAATACACAAGCCTGTTCTTCCCAGGGAAGTGAAAAAGGAATTGGATTTTTTAAGGCCCTTTGACTTTCCAGGTGAAGACGGCGGCATCAATAACTACGTTCATTGGCAGGAGGAGTTTTCTTTCGGTCCTTACAGTGTTTTGACGAAAAAGGGAGAAGATATATCTTTCGGCCCGTATAAAATTCCTCAAGGGCATTACTTTGTTATGGGAGACCACCGAGCGCTTTCCAGAGATTCCCGCAATTGGCCTCTTTATGCTCAGTTTGCCCAAGGAGCGGCTGTTTTGAAAAAAAAATCAAAGGGGCCTTCAGTGAGTGTTCCTCAAGACACTATTTTATCTGCATCTGCGGACCCCCACATTCCTTTTCGCTTGAGAACACTTCAATCCGCTGTTGTAGGCGGCTCTCTAGTTCATGTTCAAGTGCAGGCTGTGGAGCCGGGTCTTGCTCCTGTTGAAAAAAATACTTTATGGAGTGTGGATGGAGTTTTAAGCTCCCAAGTGGAGGTGTTCAGTGTGCATCTTTTTTCAGAAGGGCAGGATAAAAGCCTCGTTCCTTTTCATTTGATTCGAGGACGGGCGGTCCGAATTTTATGGAGCTGTGAGAAAACACTTCCACTTTTAAAATTTTTATGCCAGCTTGACTCCTTTAGGAAGGGCCGGTGGTACTGGCCTGTTCACAAAAAAGCTCAAGGAGAGCTGAATGCCTCAAAATAAAGTGATGCAGAAGCTGCGTGTCTGGTACAACAGCAAACCTTTTTTTTGGATGGCTGTTCTTTTTATCCTTTTTTTTCGATGGATCCTCTGGGATCATTATGTGATTCCCTCCGGCAGTATGATTCCCACTTTTCTTGTATATGACCACATCATAGTTGAGAAGCATCCCTATGGCGTCCGCATCCCTTTTACGAAGAAGTGGCTGTGGAAAAAAGCTCTTCCTGAAAGGGGGGATATTGTTGTTTTTCGATCTACAAAAGGCTCTTATTTTATGGTGAAAAGAGTGACAGCTCTGCCGGGCGATCATTTGAAAATTCAAGACCGGGAAATATGGATCAATGGAAAAAAAGTTCAAACTCAATCTCTGGAGATGGAGGATACAGATGAGGATCTTTCTTACCACTTAGGCGCTGACACTCAAAACTATGATATGAATAGGGAGGTGTTGGGCTCCCGCCGGTACCGTGTTTTGTGGAAAAAAATAAAATCCTTTCAGAGTTATGAACTCACAGTGCCTAAAGATGCTTTGTTTGTCTTAGGAGACAATCGAAATAATTCTCAAGACAGCCGATACTGGGGTTTTTTGCCGGCGGCAAATCTAATGGGGCAGGCTGTGGGCATTTGGCTGAGCTGTGAGAAAACTCTCTTTAATCTGCCTCTTTTGTGCTACCCCTGGACCCTCCGATGGAAGAGAATTTTTTCTTCTGTGAATGAGACTCTGGAGAGTTCTGAGAAAAAAGACTTTCATTGAATGGTTGACGGGCTTTCTTCTTTTTTCTAGAATGCCCGAATTATGTTGGGACGCTCCTTTATTGACATTGATAATTTGGAAGATCATCACATCAGTGATATTATAGATTTGGCCAAAGTTTTTAAAAAATATTTTAAAGACGGAGCCGTTCACCGCCTGGTGGATGCCGCCAAAGCCGGCCGCAAATTAGTTTATTTGTTTTTTACGGAGCCAAGCACCCGCACAAGAGTTAGTTTTGAAACAGCCTGCAGCCGTTTAGGCATCAAAACAATTTATTTAAGCGAGAGCAAATCCAGTGTTGCTAAAGGCGAAACCTTAGAAGACACGATTAACATTTTAAAAGCTTTACAGCCGGATGCTTTAATTTTTCGCGCTAAAAAAATAAAAATTCCTTTAAAAGATCTTTTATCTAGTTCTGTTCCCCTTATCAATGCGGGGTTGGGAACTCAATCGCATCCCTCTCAATCACTTTCAGACGCTTTGACTATTTTAGAAAACAGGGGGCAGATTAAAGGAGAGCGTGTTTTAATTGTGGGGGACGTTCTTCATTCTCGTGTGGCTCATTCCAATGTGAAACTGCTGACGCGGCTGGGGGCCTCAGTGGCTTATTGCTCCCCTAAAGGTTTGGCTCCAAAAGATGAAATATGGAACAACTATAAGAATTTTGACGACTTGAACGAAGGTGTGAAGTGGGCGACTGTTTTGGTTTCTCTTCGTGTTCAGGAGGAAAGACACGGAGATATACTAGGCTCTATTGGATTTTCTGTAGCGGAGTATCGAGACAAGTTTCGAATTGGCTATGACCAAGTTAATATTTTTTCGCCGGAGGGGATTATTTTGCACCCCGGTCCTGCTGTCCGAGGGGTGGAAATCTCTAATTTTGCTTTGAGAGATTCACGTTGCCGCATTCTCAATCAAGTGGAAAATGGACTCTACGTTCGATTGGCCCTGCTGAGTTTAATTTTAGATCTAAAGGTTTAAGTGGCTTTTCTGGTTTTAGAAACAGGGCAGTTATTTCCAGGCCGTCATTTGGGCGGAGGGGAAAGAGCGGGTGAAGTGATTTTCAACACCGCCCACAGCGGCTACGAGGAAGCGGCGACAGACCCCTCTTATTTTTCTCAAATTTTGGTTATGACAGCTCCTCATCAAGGAAATTATGGTGAAAGCGATGATCATTGGGAGTCTGAAAATATTTGGATTGAAGGTTTTGTGTGTTTAAAGATGCAGGATTCTTCCAGAGACGCCTCGTGGAAAAAGAAGCTCATCCGCCGGTCTGTTCCCATTTTGGAGGAGGTGGATACCAGAATGCTGACTCTCGCTTTAAGAGATCAAGGGTCTGTGTATGGAGCTATTGTGGAGTGCGATTCTGAAAGTTTGGCAAAAAAAAAGGCAAAGGTTTTGATACAAAAATCTCAGTCCAGAGAAAAGGACTGGCCGTATTTAATTTCTGCCGGCAAACCTGCTGTGCATAAAGGAGCTGTGTCTCAAGGACCTCGAATTGCCGTTTTAGATTTTGGCTGTAAAAAAAATATTTTGAAAGAGCTTTGCAAAAGAAGCTCTGAGGTGAAGGTCTTTCCGCCTAGAACTCTACCTGAAGAAATATCCTCTTGGAAGCCGGATGGCATTTTGTTGAGCAACGGTCCGGGAGACCCCGCTTATGTTCAGACTGCTGTGGAAACAGTGCAGAGTTTGATGGGCCGTTATTTTATGTTTGGCATTTGTATGGGATGTCAGATATTGGCTTTAGCCTTAGGCGGAAGAACGAGAAAATTAAAATTCGGCCACCGCGGAGTGAATCACCCTGTGAAAGATTTGCTGTGCGGCAAGATTTATATCACCAGTCAAAATCATGGGTACGTTGTTGTGGAGGGTTCTCTGCCTTCAGATGTTCAAGTGACGCACGTGAACTTAAATGACCAAACTATTCAGGGTTTTTTCTCTTCATCTAAAAAAGTGCTGGCGGTTCAGTTTCATCCTGAAAATCATCCGGGTCCTGAGGATGCTTTGTTTATTTTTGAACGCTTTATCAAAGAATGTTCTTCACTTCGTTAGCACGGGGGTTCATGAATATATTTTTCACCTGTATAAAATAACGGCCCGCTTCTGCACAAAAGAAGAGATCCGGCTACAGCTCTGTCCCCCCAGCCTTTCCCAGCCGCGAAAGGCCCTTGCATCTCCAAGTATGAGAACCGGCCGTTTCTCTTGACTAAAAATTATTGGGAAGATCATATGTAAAAACAGCTTTCAGCCATAAAACTTTTGACAAATCAGGCTGGGTTGTTCTATCCACTTCTTTGAGGTGTTTTTATCGTGAAGACTGCTCAGTTTTTAGCCAGTTTGCTTTTGTGTCTTACCCTGATCTCCTGCGACTGGGTGAAGAAGTGGTTTGGAGCTTCTCCAAAAACGAATTCTGAGGAAAACAGCAGTGATCAACAGGCACAGCCGGAGGCGGTTTCTTCCATGTCTAATCAAGAGTTTTTGAGTCAAAATAAAAATAAGGAGGGAGTTCAAGAGACGGCTTCGGGCCTTCAGTACAAAGCTCTTAAAAAGGGCGCTGGTAAATCTCCAACAGCCCAATCTGAAGTGGAGGTGCACTATCAAGGCACTCTGATTGACGGCACAGAATTCGACAGCTCATATAAAAGAAATAAAACGGCAAGGTTTCCATTGAATGGGGTGATTCCAGGGTGGACAGAAGGTCTTCAGTTGATGAAAGAGGGGGCGGTTTACGAGTTTTATATACCAAGCCGTCTGGCTTACGGAGATCGGAACCTTCCAAATATACCCGCCGGTTCCACTTTGATATTCAAAGTAGAACTCATTAAAGTGTTTTAGATGAGTTGGACGGAGCATCACACCCACTGGTTCGCAAAAAAACTAGTTCAGACCTTTGAAAATCAAAAAGAGATTCAACTTCTTAAAGATTCGGAGTCTGTCACTAGGGAGGTCATTCTAATCCTTTCCCGTGATTTGGAAAAAGAGCAGGATCTGGAAAAAGAAACAACCCGCCTCCTGGACGAATTGGAGCAGACACAGGGTTCTTCCTTTGACAGAGGGAAAATGCGTCCTCTATTGAAAAAAAAGTTAGCTGAGAAAAAAGGCATTGTCTTGTGAGAGTTGAAAAATGATTATTTCTGAAGAGAGAAGCGGGCATTGGGTGCATCTGTTGGTGAAGGGGCTGGCCTCTTCAGGCTGTGTCCGTTTTGAGAACCGGGAGCAGGCCCTTATTCAAGTGCGGAGGACGCTGAATCAGTGTTTAGAAGAATGCTCTGAAATGGAGCAAAAAGTACGGGATAAAATCAACTCTTTGAAGCGTAATGTCATAGAACACAGCTCAGAATGGGGAGTGTTATATTCAAATTATATGAATGAAGAGATGATTAGAAGGGGTTTTACCAGCTTGACAAAGAGATAATGTAAATATAGGTTCTCTTTTTTTGACTGGAAAAGCTTCTGCGGGGTTTCGTGTGTTCTCTTTGTGGGTAAGTTTTTTCTTGGTTTCAAGGGGGGTCATATGCGCCTAGTTTTGTTTTTTATTTTGTTTCCGGCTTTAGCGGGTGCTTTTCAGCTGGATTGGTCCGGTCAATACTTAGCCAGAATTGCTTACTTAAGAGGAGGCGTCACTGAGGCGGATTTAAATGACGGCAAAGGCCCTGTCGTTTTTTACGGCAGACAACAGCTGACTTTAAACTCCACAGCCCGCATTTCAGATGGTTTGTCCTTCCGAACCAATTTCCTATTGGGCAGTGTGAACACCGTTTCTGATAATTGGGAAAAACCGAAAAAAGCAGAAGAGCCGGCGGCGGCCGTTGCTGAGTCCAGTCATACGCATCCATACCGCCCAAAATTTTACGGACCCTATAGAGCTAAAAACCGCTTTCAAAGCACTTCAGACTCTCATGTTCATTTTGTGCCTTCGCATTTTTATTTCACTTACTCAAATGAATTTTTAAAGGCGGATGTAGGAAGACAGCCCTTTCACTTTGGCCAGGGCATGACCTATCACGACGGCGCGGGTCCCTTCTTTTACCCTGCCTATGATGTGCTGGATGCTGTGTCATTTCAGTTCCAGCATGAGTCTTTTTATTTAAAGCCTTACGCGATCATCTATAGTCAGGTTGAATTTCCCGGCTCCGGAGCCGCTCTTGCAACGGCTGCCGGCTGGAAGACTGATAATATTACTGCGGAAGTTTTGTATAAATCCGGCAGTTATGCTTTTCAGACGAAAAAAGATGAAGATATTCCAAAGGCGTCTAAGTGTGATGATCCAAAATCTTTTGAGAAGGAGAGGTGTTCTGTAGAAAGTTCGACTCTCAATGTTCATGCGGAATATAAAGAAGGCCCTTTAACGGCGGCTGTTGAATGGGGGATGAAGGACAATGATATGAAAAAATCTGCCGGCCTTGGACTTTTCACCTACAAGACTGATTTTTATAATACCAATCTTAACTTGCTTGCCATTTATGCCGGCGATTATTATGTGAATCTTAATATGGATAACACAGCTTTTCTTACCTCCGGTTTATACACTTTGAGTGATATGGAGAAGCCTGAAGATGCAAAGGCATTCCCTGAGAATACTTTTAATCTGGTTCCTTTTGTTTCATTTGATCTGATGGAAAAACATACTGTGATTGTTGGCCATGCATGGATGTCTGATCAGGACACTCTGCAGTTTAAAAGCCATGATTTCTTTGTACTTGCAACACATAAAATAACAAAGGGCTTTACATGGAATAATATGTTCGCGGCTTTGTTAGAAGGAGCGAGTGTGAGCGATGTTTATTTCAGAACTCAGGCGGCTGTCGCATTTTAAAGTCTAAGCTGATTTCTTTGAGCAGGGATGTTCATTCTATTCAGAAGTATGTTCACAGATTCTCGGATGTGCGAATATCCATCTAGATCTTGGGATCGCATATATTGATCCGTGTTTTGAATAATTTGCATTAATCTATTTTTGTCATGGGCTGTGAGGCGTTCGTTTTGGATGCGTGAAATATCGTACATGAGGCGGAAAGAACTTAAGTAATCCACATCAGCACTTTTATTTTTTTGAATATTCTTTTGAATGTTTGTAAAGAAACTTGGCGGCACTTGATTTTCTTTTACTCCATTCCAAACTTGGCTTTTAAATTGGTTTAAGGCCTGAGTGTTTTGTTGAATGCTTTGAGTCTCTGCTCTTAACTGCTCCGCTCTCATGTAGTAGTAGCAGATCATTTCCCTTCGATTTTGAGGGGCGCTTCCTTTGTATTTTGAACAGTCTAAATCTGCCTTTTTGTTTTTGTCATTGTCATCCATGCGGTCATTGTCTCTACTCCTGCTGTTATCAGCGGTATTTCTACCGCTATTGCCGGCTTGATTTGCATCACTGCTGTTGGGGCTGGAAGACTCCTCTTTAGCATTTTCATCAGCAAAACTTGTGGAAGAGGCTGCTGCCCCAGCCGCTATTGAATTTTTACCTGCAACCCCTGCACGGATAGATCCGGGAAGCAGTCTGTCAGGCTGGGTGCGGGAGGAGTGTGTTGGACGGGAGGAATGCATCGAGCGGGCGGCGCGCGGCGCGGCTGTAATTGCCTGACGTGGAATTTTCCTTTGTCCGACAGCCCTGCCGGTATTGACAGCTGTTCGACGTTTCATCCTACTTGTATTTTTTCCATTGTTCGCTCTAAGGACGACAGCCCCCGCTCTTCCGGTTTCTGTACTTTTCTTCCTTGCAGAAGAACCGGCGGCCGTTTTTGTGTTTAAAATTTTTCTTGCTCTTCCATCGGAGTTGATAACAAAAACACCCTCTTTATTTCCAATTTTAAACACACCATCTGTGAATTTTACATCAACTCCCTGCTGTTTGAGGTCTTTGGCTATGATTTGAGAAATTTCTTTGTCGTTCAAACGAGGGTTTTGCTGTCTAAGATGATTTCGAGCTTGTGCTATAAGGTTTCCTATTGGGTTTTTATGTGTGTTTTTTTTGATAATTTGATTCTCTTTAATGATACTTGCAATGCGTCTGGAGAGTTTTCCAGCTCGATTTTCAGAATCTTTGAGTGAGTGAAAACGCTGGTTGTTTCGAGCAGAAGTTTGACTCTGCTCTTTTTTGGAGTTTTCCGGTCTTTTTGTGTTTGTATTTTTTCGAGCAGATGTTCTCGGTTGTCTTTCTTTTGCGTTGTTTGAAGAAGTTTTACTTTTATTGTTTTGAGCAGAAGCTGTCGGCCGGGCGTTTCTTCTCTGATCAGATAATAAAAGAGTTTCCGGTGTTTCTGCATTGCCTGATTTGTAGTTTCCGGAAGTGTTTTTTTCTTTCACAACAGCCTTTCTGCCTGTTGAAGATGTTTCTGCCCTTTGGGCGAGGTTTGTGGATGGCGGTGTTTCTGCTCTCTGAACAATGTTTGTGGATGGAGCCGAAGAAGGACTGGAATTTGTTGTGGATTGATGAGAAAGCTGTCTTGCTGGAGGTGTATTTGGAGGGTTGGAAGGGGGCGGTGTTGTTGGATCCTTTGGAGTCGAAGGAGGAGCCGTTGGCTTGCTTTTTGACATCTTTTTGACAATAGCTCTTCCAGCCACAGCAAAGGCCGGTACAGCTAAGGGCAAAGAAGCTAAACTGGCTGTTAAGAGACAGCTTTTAAGATCGCTTGTTATTTTGGATCGAACAGGAAGCTCAGTGCAAATATTATTTGCAGGTCTGACGGCTTTTTGCTCCAGTTGATTCATATAGTGATCACAGTCATTAATAGCCTTGTTGATATAAGGAGCTGAAAAAGAAATGTCCACCCCCATAAGCCCTAAGTTTTGGAGTCTTTGTGCTTTAGATATTTGTCCTCCAGCTCTTATTGCCAGCCTCCCCATGACAGCCGCAGAACCTAATCCAACCGTGGCTACGGTTAGACCTACATCCAGAGCAAAAAACCCTAATTCTTTATTTGCTGAAGATACATCCTCTCTAAGTTTTTGGCGGCATTGAACTCCATCAAAATAAGATTTTGCTGTAAGATGTTCTTTTGTTTTTTTTCTCTGAATTTCCGGCAGAGAGGCTGTTTCTGAATCGCTCATTGATTTTATTTTATTTATTTGAAAAATTTGTTCAGTATCCAAGTTTGGAGTTTTGGACATGACTTTGTCAAACTCCACATCATCGCAGTTTCTAGAGTACCGGATACAAGAGACCGCTTCCTGCATTTCATGTATATTTTCTTTTAATTTTCCTCTTGTGTAAGACATCTGATCTTTAATGAGCTGGGCCGTTTGCTCTACGCTGGAATTTTCTTCATATCCTTTCTGAAAAATTCTGCCCACAGTCCAGGGATAGAGGCTTTGAAAAACAGCCTTTCTTTCTTTCAGCTCTTGTATTTTCTCTTTATTTTTGTTGGCATACCTATTTCTAGGCCCTTTTAAATCCTTTATTCTTTGATCAATGGCTTGAATGGCTTTCACAGCCTTTATCGTCTCTTGTGCTGATTGTTCAATCAGCTCCTCAGAAGAAGAACATTTTTGCAGGGATTGGCATTCTGTAAAAGTGTTTAGAGTGAGTTGAAACTTCTTGCAGTTGATCTCTTTAAGGGGGGAGTTTCCGATCAGCTGATCTATGGCTGCAATATCTTGAAGGGTTCGGCTCATACCGGACTCCAATCTTTGTTGAGAGAGGTAATACTCGGCAAGCGCTTGTTTGTGTTTGTCTTCAGGCAAAGCCTCTTCGGAGCTTGTGAGAAGACCTGCTACCGGAAAAGGATGAGAAAGACAATCCGCAACAGGAACAGTGTTAATTTCAGAAAAAGGCTTTTTGTCTTTCAAGTAATTTTCAAGCTCTTGAGTGTTTTTAAAACTCTTATCACTGTAAAAATTTTTACACTGGTTGTCCGCAGATACATCTGAAAGGCCAAAGAACATTTTTTTTGAGTCTCTATTTGCTATTTGCTCCATAAGGAAATGAGGGCAGACTTCAGAACGAAGTTTTTCAGCTATTTCCTCGGAAAGATCTTCATCAGCACAGTCTGGGCCTTGGTTGTCTCCACTGGAGAAGAAACTCAGAACACTGTCAAAAATATTGGACTCTTCTGCTTTTGAAGGAAGAGAGGCGCTTAAAAGTATTGAGAGTGCTATAGAAATTGCACTGAATGGCAGCAACTGTGACACTTTCTCAGATCCAGTCAGAGTACAACCTTGTGATAGAGAGGTTTTTTTTAAAAAATTAATACAAATATCCATAGCTTTCGTATCGGAATATTGTCTGTGTCCCTAAAGGTATTTGTGCTTGTACGAAAGCAAAGGCAGACGAATCTTCAAAGCTCAGACATGCGTTTTTATGTGCTATTTTTGCAATCAGCTACACAAACAGATGTTCAAAGCTCAGACATGCGTTTTGAGACAGAGCAAACTTTGTCTGCTCTATCCCAAATCCGAACTCGTTTGAACCTCTGTTTGCATAGCTTTTGCAGATATGTTGTTTCAAATCCGAATTCATTTGAATCTCCGTCTGCCTTTTTTCACGTAAAAGCACTCAGCTTTTTGAACTGCTCAAAAACTCTTCTTGAACGGTGTATCCAGGCCAGCTGTATTTCACAGCTAACACGGATCGCGTCTTCATTTCGAATCCCCCACATGATGAAAAAAAGATATGAAACCTTCGGCCTCATATCTTTTTGTCATGTGGAGAGAGGGGGATTCGCCTGCTGCGGTTGCTCACTTCCAGTTCGCTCCCTGCGCAGGCCCACTTCCAGCCGCTCAGCAAAACATCCAGTTTTGCTTCTCCGTATTAGCTGTTTTTCACAGCTAACACGGATCGCGTCTTCATTTCGAATCCCCCATGATGAAAAAAAAGATATGAAACCTTCGGCCTCATATCTTTTTGTCATGCGGAGAGAGGGGGATTCGCCTGCTGCGGTTGCTCACTTCCAGTTCGCTCCCTGCGCAGGCCCACTTCCAGCCGCTCAGCAAAACATCCAGTTTTGCTTCTCCGTATTAGCTGTTTTTCACAGCTAACACGGATCGCGTCTTCATTTCGAATCCCCCATGATGAAAAAAAGATATGAAACCTTCGGCCTCATATCTTTTTGTCATGCGGAGAGAGGGGGATTCGAACCCCCGAGGCGGTTTTAGCCGCCTACACGCTTTCCAAGCGTGCGCCTTCAGCCACTCGGCCATCTCTCCTACAGCCAAAATAATAGGCGTTATGCAAAGCAGTAATCTCTTTGTATTTTGACAAAACTATCCAATATTTGAAAAAATTTCAATAGGAATCAATTTCAAGGATAGAAAGATTAAAAAATCCACACTAGATTATAGAAACTCCAAAGACTGGAAGATTGTCCAGTCCATCCCCATCCCTCCCTCTTCACTCAAAGAGAAAATAGACTTTGTGCCTTCAAAACAAGAAAGCATCAAACCTCTTAAACTCATTAACCAAAGAGATTTAACTTTTCAAGAATCTGCTTCTAAGACAGCTCCTCAACAAAAAACTTCCAACAGTTCGTCTGAAACATTAAAAAAAACATCTTCATCTTCTTACCTTGTTCAACAAATGAAAAAACAAACTGTTTATTACAACAAACTTCTCAATCAAAAATTAAAATCTTTATCCCATTCTCTTTCCAAAAAACATCAGCATGAATTGGAAGTTTTGCAGGATCAAATAGAAGTTCTTCACGAAAAGCATATTAAAGAGATCAATCACGTGAATCTCAAACACAAAGCGATGGAGTTGAATCTGCAGGAAGCTTATCAAGAAAATGAAGAGCTTATAAAAAACAAACATAAAAAAGAAATATTAAGACTTAAAACAGCCTACCGTAAAAAAACAGCTCAGTTCCATGCTGTAAATCGTAAAAAAATGCGCGTTCTAAGACAAGTCTCTAAGGGGATAAAAAAAACAACTGGAAATAGAATACAAATATCACAATGGTTGAAGCAAAAAAACACGATTCAGTCAGTTTTAGAAGATATGAAAGAAAGGTTAAATGCAAAATCTAATCAAGTTAAAACCCTTCAGCAGGAGTTGGAAAAGCAGTCTCAAAAAATTCAATATACTGAAGATGCTTATCGAGAAAAGATTTCAAAAATAAAAAAAGAGTATGCAGTACAGACGCATACAGCGCGCTTATTGCAAAAAACCCAAATAGATCAACTGAAAAATGAAAATCTTTCACTAGGGGGCTTTAAACAAAAGCAGTATCTGCAAATCCAGAGCCTGCAGTCCACACATGATTTTGAGATTCGGGAGACTAAAAAAAATTTCAGGGCTAAAATGTATGCCCTCCATCTAGCGCACAAGAAAGAAATTCAAGCTTTAGTTAACAGACCGTCTTCGCTGTCTCTCAAACAAAACTATGAAGAGAAAATAAAAAAACTGCAGCAAGAACAGGCTGAATACACAGCAGAGATGGAGAAAAACTTCTCTGCCAAACTATATGCTGTCCATCTGAAACATAAAGAAATTGTCAATAAAGTTAAACAAAACTCTTCTGTTAGAAGGGCGGAGGAATTGTATAAACAGCAGATAAAAGAATTGAACCAACAGCATGCAAGTCAAATACAATGGATGCAGTCCGATTACGAACAAAACATTGCTTTGACAAAAAAAGATTATGAATCTCAGTTGTACCACCTTGAAAAAGAAAAAGGCAGACAAATTGAAGATTTGGAAAAAAGAATTGAAGACAGTGAACAAAACAAACCTCTCTATGAGGAGTTGCAAAGGCGGGCAGAAGGCTACCAAAATCAGATCAAACAGCTGGAAAGCAGTATTCAAGAACACTTGAAGCAGGAGGAGAAAATACTGCAGGATCAATCTCATTATGAAAGTTTAGCAAAAAAATATAAAGTCCAAGCAGAAGAGTTAAAAGAGCAAGTTCAGAAATACCAATCCAGCGGTCATCATGCTCAAGAGGACTTTAAGATATCTTTGGCGCAGCTGAAGACAAAATATTATGCAGATAAAGTTGAGATGAGGAATCAAAGTGAAATTTCTATAAAGAAATTAAAAGCCGAATTTCATGCTGATAAATTAACATGGATTCAACAGGCTGAAAAAAGAGAGTGTGATTTCAAAACAGATCATCAAAAAGAGATAACTCAGTTGAAAATGGATTTTGAACAGTCGGTGCAAAAAATGCAGAAACTGCACAGCCAAACAATTCAAAAATTAAAAGATTCTCATAAAAAGGATATGAATGAAGTCCGGTACAATCTGGAAGAAGAAATCAGAGATTCTAAGACTCGTTATGAAAAAACTATTGACGATTTAGAAGACAGTTTTACAAATCGGATTACAGAATTAAAAACATCTCACGAGGTGTATTTACAGCAGTTGAGCAGGGAGATGGAGTCGGCTTTAATTGCTGAGAAGAAAAAAAATAAAGAGCTGACTCAGCTTTACGATAGGGATACGGTGAATATACAAAAAGAATTATTTTCACTGCAAACGCGTTTTAAAACGGCTGGTGAAAGCGAGGGCCGTTTGACTTCTGAAAATCACGTATTGTCTAAAAGGGTTCAAAGTCTTTTAGATGAAAATAAAACTTTAAAAGAACAAAAGACGTTGTTGGAGTGCAATTGGAGTGAGTTAAAGAAAGAAATGGAAGCTAAAATCAGTCAAATTCAGTCTTTGCAGAAGCTCAATCAGCACATCAGTCAGACTTTGTTTCGGGTTCGAAAGAAAACTGTGGAAACATCTTCTATGGCAAAAGGAAAAACTATTTTAAAGCAGATAAAGGACGGTGATCAAAGCGATCTTATTTCTGAGCTTCGTTTATATTGATGGGGCTGTAGCTCAGCTGGGAGAGCGCAGCGCTGGCAGCGCTGAGGTCAGGGGTTCGATCCCCCTCAGCTCCACCATAAAAAAAGATAGGACTGTAAGTTTTTTCTTTTTTTATCAGGAATGGGGAGGGGATCGAAATGAAGACACGACTTGTGTTGAACGCTGAAAGCGTTTAATACAAGGCAGAAAATCAGGACGATTTTCTGAGTGTCTGAAGTGAGCCTACGCAAGGAATGAGCGTGATGCGAATGACTGTAGTAGGCGATCCCCCTCAGCTCCACTTGAAAAAAGAAGTACAAGAAATTTTATGTAAAATTTACAAAATCGTACAAAAATGTAAAAGTTTTACATTTAATTTATTTTTATTGTATTCATAATGCTTTTTATAGTAAACAAATGTAAAAAAATCAGGAGGTAATAATGGAAACAATAATTGCTATGTTCATAGAACTTTTAATAATAGCAGGAATGAAGTTTATTGAATATTTTATAGATGTAATCCTTGATATAATTTTTGGTTAATTTATACCACTTTAAAGAAGACTAGTTAACCAAATTTTATTTTGTAAAAGGAGATTATTATGAAGTTAAAAATCAATCATAACTTTAAACTACGTTTCAACATATCTTTGAACGAAATAGGCTATGCTCTTGGCCTAATTGAAAAACCGTTAAGCCGGAAGATTTTGGATTTTTTGAAAAAAGATAGATTTTAAAAAATTAATCGACTAGTGTGTAAAATTTTATGCATTGCAATATTTATCACCTGCTGTCTTAGAGTAACTCAATTAAGTCTGCTCAACTACACCCTTTCAGTTCCGCCATTATCTTGAGGTCTATACTGAAAACATAGCTGAAAGACATCAAAATGTCTTGAAATTTCATATGTACTGCGTTTTATCCGTTCTAGAATTATTTCTGAGGTCAAACTTTTACCCTATTTTTGTACTCCTTTTATACCAACTCAGGAAACAGTTCGCTCTTTCTTATTTATAAGAATTTGACTTTGATACAAATACTTTTTATTGAAATCTATGCAATGACTAAATATGAGCTAAAAGCAATTTCTACTGAGATAGACTGCATTAGTGAACAACTGTCTATACTGGATCCTGATAACCCCATTGAAAACCAAATGAGAGAACGCCTTTTATATCGTTGGGATTTTTTAGACTATCAATTAGAGCAGGCTTTTCTTTCTGCCAGAAATAGAAGTTTTCGCATTATTCACTGATGTGCCAATCTTTTTTCTACTATCATCCATTGTCTTTCTTTTTCTTTTAGATTTTTCTTGTTCTTTTTGAATTTCTACTGCAGAAGCTGATTTTTTATATTCTTCTTGTTTATGGAAAGGAGATTTTTTTATTTTTTTACTTACACCTTTGTATTTAACTTTTCCATTTTTCTCTTTATGAACACCATAGAACAATTTCTGATGTTTTTCACGCTCACCTTTAGATAATAGACGTGTATCTTCTCCTAAAAGAGTGCTTCCAATAATATTTTCTATTTTCTCAAATTTAATTACGCCATCTTTTTCTGCTCTATATTCTTCAGCTTCTGTTGAAAACCCCCAAGCTACAAAAATTCCTTCCTCATATTTACCAGAGACAGCTCCAAAAAAACTTTGTATTTCTTGACGTCTTATTTTGTTTTTATGATTCTTTATTTGAATAGCCACCTTCCCATCATTTGCCCAACCATCTATCCCTCCATCATTTGATTTTTTTGGATTAGATTTCCAACCCTTAAATTCGCATATCATTTTTGAAAACCAATGACTTCCTTCAGTTCCAAATATACTTTTATCATTAAGTTTTAAAAACTCTTCTTTTGTACTTGGCAAAAATTTAACTTCATAACCTTTGTTTCTATAAGCTAATAAACGATCTGCTGTTACCTTAATATCATAGTCATTATATCCTTCAGATAAAAGGCGATCAGCAGTCACCCTAACAGCAACAGGCGAAACATCTCCTGTTATAAATCTTCGATTCAAATCAGCACATACTTTAGCAGTCGTACCTCCTCCTCCGAAAAAATCAAGTACCAGAGATTTTTCATTTGAAAAACACTCTATAAATCTTTTGACTAGTCTCTCAGGTTTTTGAGTTTTATATCCTATTCTCTCTGGGGAATTCGAGGATAATA
Organism: Bdellovibrionales bacterium; assembly: GCA_965199935.1. Taxonomy (GTDB): domain Bacteria; phylum Bdellovibrionota; class Bdellovibrionia; order Bdellovibrionales; family UBA1609; genus JAPPLG01. Next base: position 402,135 of record CBDATD010000002.1, on the reverse strand, counting down.
CTCCTAAATCCCAAACATCATCCATAGCTACTTTATTTTTTTCCCGATAAATCACTCTTAAATCTTCTTTCTTAAATTTTATTTTCCCTTCTTTGAAGGCTTTTTCAGTTGCTGGTTTATCATAAATGATTATCTGATTTATTCTTTTATTACCTTCAGCTATGGTGTTTAATTTCCAAGACCTCACGTCCCTTGCATCTTGATATTGACGATTAAAAATATAAGGTTTATCTTTTTTATAAATATAAATATTATCATGGTTCTGTTGAAAAATATTTGGACTGTTTGTCCATTTACTATAATACCATATAATTTCATTCACAAAATTTTTTTCACCAAATATATTGACTAACAAACATCTAAGCCTATGACTTGCGTGTTTGTCACAATGTAAAGCTATTACTCCAGTATCTTTTAATTTTTTCTTAGCAATTTTTATTTTAGGCTCCATCCATTCAATATAATTTTCAATACCTCCTTTCCAACGATCTTTGAAAGCTCTTTCTTCATAGCCATTTCCCCAAATCATACCATGATCTTTTTTGGAAAAGAATGGTGGGTCAATATAAATCAAATCCACTTCATTATCAGGAATGAACTGAAGCCATTCTTCACAATCACCACAAACAATAGAATTGTGTTTAAGATTAAAATTCAGATTGTATTTCAATTCTTTTCTCATACACCAAACAAACGGAATACTAGTCATCTAACCTTAGATACTTCATAAGTGAGAATTTAGAATCAGTACAGAAGTCTTGAATTTAAAGAATCACCTCATTAGTAATGATTCATAAGTCTTTGCAGTGTTGTGACTGTCTCTTGTATGAGTCCTTAACGATTATCTCGGTAAGGTATAAAACAGCTAAAAAGGAGGAAAAACGCCAAAAAACACAGAAAAAAACTTAAAATAGAGGCTAAAATGCCTTTATTTAAGCCTTTACAGGTTTTTATAGGCTTTAAAACAGTGAGTATTTTTATGTAATTTTAATTTTAGGTTGTATTTCCTGAAATAAGACCTATAATTAAAATATGAAAAAGAGACAAAAAAGCAAAAAATCACTAGCTTCTGCCCGTCAAAGGCCAGACACTGCTAAAAAAACATCATCTGGCATGGTGCCTTTATTAAACACACTAAAAAGGAAAATACCACAAGGTGTTTTTAATGTAAAACAAGCTCGCAAATATAAAATTAGCCCTCAGTTGTTATCTCACTATGTAAAGGAGCATAAACTGACCCGCCTTCTCAAGGTGTTTATGCCTTTAACGATAGCTTAAGCTTTGACTTTTATTCTATTCTAAAAGAAAAACTGGCTTGTGTTCCTCAAGCTGTTATTGGCTTAGAAAGTGCTCTTAAGGTATATGGATTGACAGATGAAGCCGTGCCGGTTGTTCACTTGATTGTACCTGTTTCAAATGTTCCTAAAAGAAAATTACAAGATGTTCAATTATATCAAATGAAAGACAGATTATATAAAAAACACATAAACATAATAAATAATCTTCCTGTTTCTTCCATAGAGAGAACAACTGTTGATTTATTAAGATTTGGTTACTCCCTTTCTTTTGTTTTATCTGTCCTTAAAGAGTGCCAAAAACAAAGAGTGCTGTTTAATATTGGAAAAATAAAAAAAATAGCTGCACCTTATCGTGTTAAAGAAAAAGCAAAGAATCTTTTGGAGGCCTTGTAAATGTGGGATCCACACAACATCAGAAATCAGCTTGAGAGTTTAAAAAATAAATTTCATTTTAGAATGCCTCAAATGCAAACTCTTCTGTGCCAAGAGCGTTTTCTTTTAAGGTTGTATCAGTTGAAAGAAGGAAAAAACTATATATGGAAAGGAGGAAGTCTGTTAGTTAGGTTATATCAACCAGCGGATCAAAAACCAAGATTTACAGTGGATTTGGATTTAGAAGCATGGAAAATTAGCTTAATAAAAACACAGGAGATTTTTAAAAAAGCAAGAAGTAGGTTTTCAAATAAACTGAGCCTGCTTTTTTTAACAGATTTTTTACGAATTATCCTTGATTTATCTTGAGAAAGACTTACACTGGGCAGTGATATCCCCACTTGTTTCGGTGAGTGGGTGTGAGCAGGCGAAAGCCTGCTTTTGCTTTTTTATGGTATGAAAAACACTATTATTTATGTTGATGGTTTTAACCTCTATTACAGTTTAAAAGACATTCCTTTTAAATGGCTGGACATTCAGCAACTATCTAATTGTTACTTTAACCCAGAAAAAAACAACATATCTCAAATTAAATATTTTACAGCTCCTGTAAAAGAAAAATCACACGATCCGTCCAACACTATTCGACAGAATATTTATCTACGGGCTATCCGTTTGATACCAAATATAGAAATTATTTTTGGACAATTTAAAAAAAAAAGACAAGTAACAGACATTAAGTTCTATTATAAAAACCAAAAATATATGGACGGAGATATACTATTTATTAGAAAAAATCATTATATTTGTAATCGAATTTGGTGTTGATTTTCCACTTCAATCCCTTTACGTGAAGTTGTAGCGTAGTCAAGTAACATATTATCAACAGAAATACCTATTTCCAAACCTATATTTTCAATAGATAAGCAATCTAGTATGGATTTTTTTATTGGTCTTTTTTCATCCCAAAAAATTAAAGTATTCAATATCTCTTTTGCTTTATCAGAGCAAAGTATTTTTAACACTTGTTGTGCCTGTCTCTTGTTATCAAACGGAATAAAGTAACAGGTATCATCTAAGATAATGGGTTTTTCGTTAACAGAACCAATTAAACAAAAATTTAATTTTTTATATAAGCCGGAAATAGCTACTTTCCATGGAGAAAAAGAGTATCTACCAACTCCAAAAATACAAAATGGCGGTTGGTTTCTGTAAATGGAGCTTTTTCTTTTTGAAAAAAAATCTTTGTGTTTCATTAAATAATTCCAAGTATTTTTAGATACATTTTTTATGTTATGTGTATTTTCACCTAGAAATTTTTGAGTCACAATAATATGTTTCCGAGCGTTTTTAATTCGGCCATTTGCAAGGTCAGAACTTTTAAATAAAGGATATACATAATGAGAGTCTATCTTAACAATTTCCCCTAATCCATTTTTATAATGATCTCCATAATCTGTTAATTCCATAATTTTTCCGCAATCATGCTTTACTCCAGAACGCCAAATTTTACAGTTTAAAGTTAGATAATTTTTATTTTTTTTGTAACTGGCAGTATTAGATAAGAAAATATAATTTCTAAATCCAATAATTCTTTTGTGAGATTTTGATTTTAAACTTGGATAACTTTCACAGTCATAATTTTTTATACCAGATACAACCTTGAATAAAAACAAACAAGCACTCACAGAAACATTAAAATACTTTTCTGAAGGTATAGAGTGAATACTGGAATGAGAAAAATACAGTTTGTTTTTTTGAGCAAAATGAATAATTTTTCTAGCAACAGTTGTCTTGCATAACATAGCCACTACCCCATGTTGGTTTTGCAATGCCAGTAAAATCTGAACAATCATAGCTTCTGAAATATCAAAATTGCTTTTTCCAGTCAGTGCTTCAAATCCAGAGAATAATTGAAAGTTAGATTTTTTAGGAAGATTACTTCCGTTTATTTTTCCAATTGAGGAGTTTGTAACCCAAGGAGGGTTTCCAATAAATAGTATAGGAGGTTTATAATCCTTAAGCTTTCTACTCCAATCTATTTCAAAAAAATTGCAATTACTAAAAGATATTTTTATTTTTGATTTTTTAAATTTATTTTTAATAAACTTGATATAAGTTTTATTCAGTTCATTTGCTTTATAATCAGGCTTTTCTTTAAATACATTATAAGCTCCTTGTATAAAGTTTCCATACCCACAGGTAGGTTCAATAATTGTATTCGGAGATATTTTTAACTTTGATTGCACAAGATAAGAAACCTCTTGTGCCAATTCCAAAGGAGTTTGAAAATCGCCAAACTCAAATTTTCTGTTTTTATCTAAATTCATAGATTTTCCAGTCCTTCTGTCGTGCCTGCTAAGTCAATAGCTCTTTTATATTGGAGCCTCCACTGTAAAGCATTGGATATGGTAAGATAACCTTGTTCAAGTTTAACTTTTAAAACTTGACGGGCAATCTTATGGGCTTCAATTTCATCAATAGGAAGATTTCTATCTTGAAAGTAAGCTATTAAATCATCTTGATTTGCGTTATTATCCATCATTTTTCTGATCATTTTTGTCATTTGAAAGTCAGCAGTATGTTTTTTATCAATGAAAATCGTATGTAAAATCTTCAAATGAGTATTCTTTCCTTTTAAACTGTCAGTTTTTTCATAAACAAATAAAAGAATGGAATATCCAAGTCCAAAAATTTTTTGCCGGGCAGATTTAAAAGGACATGAAGATTGAGGTTGAGTGATACATGTAGTTTTTATATCAATATTTTGATTTGGAAAATCAATCCCTGTGGCAGAATTTCCAATATTAAATTTATATCTCTTTTGAAGAAATATTTTGAACTGATGTTCAATGTAGGTGCCAATAGCTTTTCCATCTGTTACTCCATATAAAGTTTTAATATGTTTATTTGAAATCCAATGAGAAAACTTTGTAGCTTCTACTTTTATGTTTTGTTTTTGCAACTTAGATTTCATTTTCAATTTTCCTTAAAAAATATTCTCATCCACACAAAGATACCACATAAGTAGATAGAAAATCTTTACTGCATTGCATTAAATTTATTTAAGGTTCAATGCTTTTGATTTATTTTTACGAAACTCTAAACACCTCTGTTTAGGGTGTAGTTTTTTCCCCTATATTTGTTGAAGTATTAAATTATGTTTCTTGACTTGTAAGCTACCATTTTCAGATTGTGTAAAAAGAAGTTTTTTGTGAAAATTTTTGCGTGATTTATGCGTGATTGTGCAGTTATGAGAGGTTACAAGTGAGATGCAAAAGCAGTGATTTATTAAATTTTAAGCTTATTTCTGTGTTTTGAAGACTGTATGATCCAGCCTCCTTATAAATATTCTGGATCTATTTGCAATTCTTTCAGCGGATTCATAAGGATAACGACGATGTGTTGCTATAGACCGTACGTATTTTTTAATGAATTTTTCAAAATCTTCAAGGCTGTGCTTACTCTACTTCCTGTATGGTGACAATACCCTTGTTTTTACAGCTTCTCCAAGCATTGTTTTCCATGTCATACTCTCGATTACATACACGTTCTATTCTTTGTGCGAGAGGGCCGCTTAATAAGGCAGGGCTTTCTATGGAGCCGTAAGGGGACGGGTACTTAAGATATTTAAACCACAGACCGTCGTCTCTTTGGTAAAGAGCATAGTTTCTTTGTGAATAAGGTTTTCTGCCTTCTCTTGTATAAATGGATGAGGGCTGAAAAGATGAATCGGTTCTTTTTAGAACTTCAAAACGCACAATAAACGGCGGTCTTAAAACACCGGCGATCACTGCCCTGCATTCTCCTATTTCCCGGTAATTTCGGATGGGCAGATAATCCATCAGAGCCAGTAAAATAGAATTCATCATATGGCATTTCAAACTGCTGGGGGCTATGGCCATGGCCGCATACTCAGCAGGTATGCTTCCATTAGCAGATTCTACTAGTGTAGTGAAGGAGCCTTCTATGTAATTTCCATCTGAAGATGTGAACTTATTGACACGCGCTCCAACAGCTTCCAAAATCCAATCCACTGCTCTCTTTACATCATTTGGATTATAACCGTGCAGTCTGAGTACACTCATATTATTTTTAAAAATAGCAGTGGATTCAAACTCATAAGTTTTTTGTTCGGCTGAAAGAGAAAAAGAACAAAAAGAATAACCAAACAAGAGCAACGCAATAAAAAGTTTCATTTTCCACCTCTTTTTTTTAAGGTTAAAAAACACTTTCTAATACAATTTTTATGTAATGACAAAAGATAAATGTGTATATCTTTAAATTATTTTTTAAGTGTGTAAATTTTACAAACCAGGAGTTATATTATTCCAGTGAGATGGGCGGATGGATGAACAAAGGCGTGTCCCTTGATAATATAAAAATAAAGCGCAAGGCCCTTTTGAAGTCTGCGTCTTATCTTCTGTATATAAAGCCGCTTTTGATCTGTAGGTTAAAACTCCTGCTCTGCAACGGCAGAACTCATTTGTAAGAATCGGGAAGAACCCACACATCTACAATCTCCCATAATCTGCTTGTGAGAAAAATCAAGGAGGCTGTTAAAGCTAAAACATCTCTAAACCCCCTTGGACTCCAAACCTCAGCATTCAAAAGGCCGAAAACCTGCCCCGGCGCCTGCAACCCAAGAACAGCAAAAACACCTACTTGCAAAACTGTGTAAATCCATCCCGTTCTCATCCATCGGCTCTGCACAGCATGGCCTATGCCAAAACCGATTAGAACACCCAACACACCGCCGCCAATATAAACTCCTCGGCTGACGTGTTTCACAGAAAATTCACCTGATCTACTATTAGCCATTCAGAGTTTTCTGGTGAAAACTCAAAGGAGGATACAGTGAAAGACACCGGCGAAAATAAACTCTTCAATTCACGGGTTAAAATTTCCATACAATTTGAAGTCCAGGAGGCGCGATGTGTCCGCTGGAGGGCATCAAAGAAGAATTCATCCAACCTGTATCAGCAGAACGCAGTTGTATGGACTCAGGCAGAACCCACACATCCACAATCTCCCATATTTTACTTGCAAGAAAAATCAAGGAGGCCGTTAAAGCTAAAGTGTCTCTAAAGTCCCTTGGACTCCAAACCTCAGCGTTCAAAAGACCTAGAATTTGAAATGGCGCCTGCAACCCAAGCGCGGCAAATGCACTTACCTGCAAAACTGTGTGAATCCATCCTGTTTTCATCCATCGGCCCTGCACAGCATGGCCTATGCCAAAACCAAATACAGTGCCTAAAACACCGCCGCCAATATAAGCACCTTGGCTGATAGAATTCATAGAGCGTCTCCCGGACAGACTGTAATTGCCTGCCGTAAACAGTTCAGAATCTCTTGATGAAAACTCGGAAAGAAAATGAGGAGAAGACTCAGCAAAAGACGCTGATGAAAACAATAACAAAACAAAGATTTTTCCAAATACTTTCATAACATCCTCCTTGTAGAGTAAGAAAGCGATCCTGCTCAAGCACATCATAAGTTTTATTTTTTTTCAAGCTTGTATATGCCGGCGATGATCTAGGTGTTGATAGTTTTTGGTAAACTGGACCCCCCTCCACTAACATAAAGCCGGCGTGTGTACAGAGGAGGCGGCAGTGCTGGAATGACGCGGTTGTACAGATGTTTAAAAATCTAATTTGTACTCAAGCTCTACACCCAAGGTGTTGGATTGGTCTTGGTAGAGAGTTTCTTTCTTTTCCCAAATGCCTAAGAGAGAAAAAGCAGGAGAAAGCATATACTCTACTTTAAAACTGTCATAATCTCTTTCCAAAGATCCTATGTAGGAGGTGTTCATTTTTTCAAACCACCGCTTGTGAATGCCGATTTTGTTTGAAGGCTGGTTTTTGCTTATGTTCATATAAGGACTGAAAGAAAGACGGAGGCCCAAGGATTTATTTAATCCCCGGCCAAAAATATCTTGAAACAAAACAGCTCCAATTTGAGCATAGGAGTAGCGTGCGGCCTGGCTTTGAGCGATTTGACCAGGTGAGAAACCAGAGGAGTCTCCAATAGAGCGGGCTCCTAGTGCCATCATGGACAAAATATCAGATTCTGAGAGAGCCGGTTGACTGCTCAGTTTGAATTGAAAATCACTGGGAGTACCAGTAATATCTGCTGTGATATTGTATTGATTCCTAAACTCCCTTTCACCTTCGTATGTGGATTCCTCAAATTGAGAAACGCCAATGATTTGCAGTTGAGGTTCATAGATGGATTGTGAGTTGTAGCTTAAGCGTCCGGATGTAATCTCAAAATCATAATCTCTGATGTGGAATTTACCGCCGGGAACAAAATTAATCTGACCGGAGACACTGGGGTTTAAAAAATTTCCATTAAGATGGACGGATCCTGTTAATAAAGAAGAGAATAATGTATTCTCAACAGGAAAAGGGTTGTCAAATTGCAGTCTTAGATCCCAATAAAAGGGAAAGACTGAAGCGCTCCCTCCTTCCAACAGTGTCATTTCTTTTTGGTTTTCTGCAGAATCAAGCTCTTGTTTAAAGGCTCCTGTTCTCACATTAAAAACACCTGACAAAGTATAAGGGGCTCGATCTCCATATATTTTAATAGAACCGTAGCCTGTTCCGTGTATTTTATCAGAAATATAGACAGCCGCTTTATCATTGAGCTGTACAGACATATCTAAAGGAAGAAGTTGAGGTTCAGAAAAATCAATAAGCCCGGAAGCTGTAACACTGCCTCCTAAAGGAGTGAGGGCTTTCAAATGTTTAATTTGCATCACTTGAGATTTTAAAACACCTTTCATGCGTATGGATTGAAATGGATTGATGTAGCTGTTTATGTCTATTCTGCCGTTTTCTATCTGAATATCTCCTTCAGGAGAGAAGTTATTCAGATCATTTCTTATTTTTAAATTTGCTTTTAAATTTCCTCCAATGTTTTTAATTTCTGGAAAAATAAGATTAAATATCTCCATTCCCATCACGCCGGAGATTTGACTGTAGTCTTCATTGATTTTTGTTAAAATCATTTTTTGGTCATTGGTCTTCCACTCAAGAGGGGTGTTTTGAAAAGAGAACCTGCCGTTATTTAATTCTGCGTAGATGGGGCCTGAATGACTGGATTGATTGAAACCATATTGAATGTTGACATCCTTTATATCTACGAAACCCGAAGGTTTTTTTAAATCCTTTGAAAAATGGAGGGAAGCGGACCCTGTGAGCCGGGAAGAGGCCAACGCAGAAGACTCTGTTCTTGTTAATTGAATAAAATTCCAATCTTTAGCTGTGGCTGAGAAGGATATACGCCGCCGGCGTGGAGAAAATTTGAATTTACGAATCAACAGACTATTTTCAAAAAAATTTCCTTCTCCCTTTATTTGAGAGGGAGTCAGTTGAGCTGTAAATTGGGCCGTCTTTTTTTGATCTGGAGATCTTATGGCGCCGGAAAGCGCCCCCACAGGATCTGTCAGCAGTCCTTTCAAATTTAATTGGAAATCCAATATCCCAGGTAATTTCAGCCAGCGGTTCAAAGTTTCTGATTTTTCTACAGGTACGTTGGAGCCTGTCACTTTTACATTAAGGGAGTTGGACGGGGTCAAAGAACCGGCGGCTTGAAGAGATGAATTCTTTGTTTTCTCTGCTCTGGCTTTGGTGATTTGAACCCATCCTTTTTTTGAAGAGATATTGAATGTTAATTTTCTAAAAAATTCGTCGTAAATTTTTACATTTTGGAATTGTGAGTTCACATTATAGTTTAAACGTCTGAAAGGGCTGTCCATAGAGAGGCTGGCTTTTCCTTTTCCTATAAAATAAAGAGGAGCAGGCGCTGCATCCTTTACAGATAAAGACAGATCTTCCAGAAATAAAGGAGTCCATTGAGCTTGAGATTGAACTTTTCCCTCCTCAAACAAGACATGCACAAACCCCGTGTATTGGCTTTTTCTCAACTTTGCTTTAATTTTATTTAAGTAGAGTCCTTGAGGAGTCAGCTGTAAATCCGTTCTTACATTTCCAAATAAATATTTGGAAAAGTATAGATTTTTTGAATCCAGGTAAGAATCAATAAAAACTCCGTTTCGCGATAATACCATTTGTCCTTCCCATTGAGAGGCGGATCCTTGTAAATTAAAACCATAAATGCTCTGGATATGGTCGAAGTTTATTGGGCCGTTAAATAAAATTTTGGCCCGGTCTTTGTTAAGAGAACCTTCAAAAGCAATGCTGGAGTCCAAAGAGGACCCCAAAACAAGGGTTCCTTTTAGATCAGATTGGCCGGGTGTCCACATAAAATCAGAGTTTATTTGAGCTTTTTTCAGCTCAAAAATAGGAGGGTTGTTTGGGGAAGACTCTGGTTTCATAGAGATTTCCTGCATAGGCATCTGCATAGAGCATTTTAGTTGAGGCTGTGACCAGTCTCCGGCGCAATCGGCTTTCAAATGTCCTTGGAACCGCACGAAGCTGTTCCATCCAAAAAAAAGCTCCACAGAACGAAAATCTTCTATTGAGGAGTAATTTTTAAATCTAAATTTTTTGTTTTTGCCCAAATGAATTTGTGTGTTTTCAAAGTAACTTGTAAAACCTTTTTCCTTTTCAAAGTGAGCCATGTCTAGTTGTACAGAGCGGTTCTCAAATTTTCCTTTTATTTTAATTTGAGAAAAATGAAAAGGAGTCCATGTTAATGGCTTTGAGAAAAATTCAAAAGGCCCGTTGAATCCATTTTGATCTGAGTATTTCAGCTGGGATTTTATATTGAAGAAACCTTGAACGGGAAGAGGATCTCTCCACACCTCCAGCCATACGTTCAAATCATTTGCAGAAAATTCAGACTGCACATCAAAAAATGATTCTTTGTTTTTTTCTTTACCGGTTATTCTTCCTGAAAGAGACAGTTGAGATGTATCGTTATTGATTTGCAAAGCGATGATATTTATCTGATTTTTCTGCAAAGACAAATGGCTTTTTAAGAAAAAAGAAGATTTTTTTAACGAAGGATTGGATTTTATTTTCATAGATAAAGCATCTTTTTGTTTTTGCAGATGAATATAAGTGTTTGGCGCTGAGATATTTTGTCTTGGGCCTGTGACAGTGAGATGAGTGGATTTTAATATAACTTTATTGAGAGGAAGAAATTCAAACAGTTCAAATAGACTTTGATTAGAATCTTGAGATAAATAGGTTTGGTATTTAAAATTGGAAACAGTAATATTAACTCTCAATGATTGATTCATCAAAGAAGCCCATGGAGCTATCTGTACTGTTAAATTTTGAGGAGTGATGCTCTGCTGGAAGGCTGTTGTTTCATTCAGCGGCTGGATTCGCACATTTTTAAAATGAACTTTAAGGGAAGAGCCGTGAACTGTCATGGACTCCCATTGAAACACAACACTTTTTTGAATTTCTTGAATTTGGCTTAAACTATGTTGAGTCATCCAGCCTTTCACCCACACATTCCACCGCCAGACTCCTGCGGCTGCTGCAAAAAATAAGACCCAAAGGAGATATTTTTTCATAACTCCTCCTCAGACTGCCATTGGGATAGAAGTGTTTTGGCAGATCGGTATTGAGGGCGGAGTAAAATGAGATCTTTGAGTATTGTTTTAGCTTTATCATATTCTTTGAGGCCGTGATACGCCTGCGCTTTAGCATAATTCAAAGCAAAGGCCGCCTCCGATTTAGGGGTGGTCTGCAGGAATGTGTGTTCTACAAAGTTTAAACATTTAAGAAATTGCTTGTCTTCCAAAAGCAAATCCATATAAATCCATTTTCTTTCATCTGTGTCTATGCGGGTTTCCAAAAAATCTACGGCCAGGCGGGTATGGCCGGTGGAATAAAGAATGATAATCATATCGTTGATCAGCTTTGAAGAATGTTTTTCAGCCAGGCGGTTCAAACCTTTGACAAGTGTTTGCAGAATTTTTTCTTCTTCCTGTGAAGTTTTATTTCGAAGAGCATACAGAGAGTCTTGATAAGTGTTTTTATATTCTTCAAAAACATCTTTGGCCTGCTCGTATTGATAATTGCGCCTCCGCTGTTGAAAGAAGGGGTTTTTTTCATCGAGCTGAATCAAACTTTGAATCAATTCTTCCTCTTTTTTTAATAATTTTTGGGAGCTGGCAATTTGTAATTCTTTTTCGATGCTGAGTTGAGGATCCTGCATCCATCGGTTTTCTAAATATTGACTGCGAAGATTCAGAAGTTCAGGGGCGTCCAAACATCGGCTGTTAGAGAGTAAAGCAGGATCTTCCTGACGGTGTAAAAACAATTTTGCAGCCTCCTCTCTGTCAATATTGAGCTTATATTTTTCAATGAGTCTAAATAGGTAAGCCCAGGGGAGGAGTAAATCCTGATTAAGACGCTTTATCAAATATTTGAACAAAGTTTGATCCAGTCCGGCTGAAAACAAAAAAGCACAGTAGTCTCTGCAGTGCTGATTGTCTTCAAGGCGGCCGGCTATTTCTTTCAGTGAACAGCCTTCTTCAAGAGCTAAGTTTGAAATAATCTTATCTAAAGCAGTTTGCATCTGCTTTTAAATTAACATAAAGGGGATGGAAATGAAAGCGCGTCTTTATGAGGCGCTTTCCGATCGGGGGATAACCACCTGCCGCCCTTTATACCATCCGCAGGATCGGCAGAGTTTATGAGGCAGCACTCCTGCTTTGCAGTTGGGGCAGGTGTTGAGAGTGTATTTTGTAATTCCAAGATGAGATCGGCGCATCCCTCTTTTAGACCGGCTGATCCTGCTCTTTGGCACTGTGGACATATTGAAACCTCTTCCGCCCGTTTTATAAGAACAGAGGTTTTTAATCAAGCTGATTTTGAGGAAATTCTTCTAAAAACACACGGGTCCAATGTGAGGGGCTGATCAGATACTCAGGCCAGTGAACAGAAGAAGGGGACCTGACATCTTTTTTGGCCGGTGTTTTTAATTTCATAATATCTTTAAAGAGGGCGAAGTTTGAAGATTTTTCACTGTCTTCTTCAGCAATCTGTCCAATCATATCATCAGAGTATTTTACAGTGCTTCCATCAATGGCTGTATTGGAATCTTCAGATCCTAAAGCTTTATAAAAATTTGCTCTTCCCCCGGTTTCACTTTTATTTTTGAGAGCAAATTTGAAATCTGAGGCTTTGGACAAATATTTGATAATGTCGTAGGGCTTGAGCAGTTTTTTATAATGTTTGACCAAAACAGCCCCTCCTGTAAAGAGGGGAGTGGATTGAGACGTCCCCGTTAAGAAGCCGCAGCGGCCGGCGGGCAGGGTGGAGTAAATTTTGGTGCCGGGAGCATGGGCTTTAATCCTCTTTCCTCTATTTGAAAAATGAGAGTGTTTGTCAGATTGATCTGAAGCCCCTACAGAAAAGATATTAGAGAGTCCGTAACTGGCGGGGTAGTAAGGTTTTTCCTCAATATTTGATTTTTCATTTCCTCCAGCCGCCACTAGTAAAATATTTTTTTCCAGGGCCAGTTCAATAGCTTTTCTCTCTTCTTCGCTGGCCTGAGGGCCTCCTCCAGAAAAGTTAATGATGTGAGCGCCGTTTTGAATAGCATAGTGAATAGAATTAATTGTATTTCTAAGATTAGTCACTCCATCAGCCCCCTGAGAGTAATACTTTAGAATCATGAGGCTGACCCGCGGGGCCACACCTGGTTTGCAAATTTTTCCTTTTCCTCCAATGATGCCGGCCACATGGGTTCCATGCCCGTGATAATCCATTACAATATTGCTGTTGTCCGCAAAGCTCCATCCATAAATATCATCCACAAAACCATTTCCATCATCGTCTATCCCCTTTTTTCCTTCTTTCTCTTTCGTATTGATCCAAAGATTGTCTTTGAGATCTGGATGGGATGTGTCTATCCCTGTATCAATGATAGCAACGATAATATCTTTACTGCCTTTAGAAATTTGCCAGGCTTTTTGAGTTTTTGTAATATTCAAATGCCACTCCAACTGTTCTGATTTTGAGAGAACATGGGGGCTGCCCAGCTCCAAGCGGCGTTGTTTTTGGTTGATTTCTCGATCTGCTCTGAAGTGGGAGCAGGATGAACTCAGTAATAAGATGGGATAGAGAATATATTTAGCCATTACTTACAATCATCGGAAGTTTTGGCAAAAAGTTGAGGATTATAATACTTAAGTCCAGATTTTATTACAGACTATCATCTTAAGAAAAAAGTCTTAAGACTTATGCACTAAATATCCGTTTAGAACAGCATGAGAAATCTTACAATTTTGATTATGGCCGTGTACTGTTTTTCAGCCTGCCAGCCTGTTGAGGGGGTTTTGTCCTCCAGTGTCATGGATATTCCATACGAGATTACAGATTCGGCCCCTCTTTTTTGCTCTGAGGACTCTCAGAATTTTTACGAGAGCAAGGTGCTGTTTGTCATTGATCAAACAGCCAGTAATACAAAATCTGACCCTGACAAAATAATACGAAAAAAAAGCATTAAGAGGTTTATGGATCAAAACAAACAAAACGATGTGTCTTATGGAATGATCTCATTTTCAAATGAGGTGTTTAGCGCAGTGAATTTACAGCAGGATGGAGTTTTGACTGATATTCCCGCTTTTACTTCTGACTCCGAAGTTATTTCAAACTCTTTGGAAAAAATATTTTCCAGAAAAGATAAAGGGAGGGGCAATTATTCAAAACTGCTGATGGAGGTCTTGCGTGAAATCAGAGAAGCTATTGATTTTGATACACATATCACTCAACAAAAGGTAGTTGATTATCATATCGTATTTATGTCTGACGGCAGTCTTTCTGTTGATGAAAGCGGTCAAAAAAGTTTTATCAATGGGATTGAAGAAATAACAACGGCTTTTGAGCGGGTGTATATTCATTCCATGTATTATGGCGATTACAGCAATAGGGGGCCGGGTCTGACAACCAGGCTGGGGCAGGGGGCCGGCGCGGCTTTGCATCTATGGGCCTTTCTCTCTACTGGATTTTTTTTCTACCCTCAGCCGGCTTTCAACCAGGGTTCTGCTCCTTCACCGCGTGAAACAGATGATGTCCGAAGGGTTAAAAAAATTTCAGAAGAAGGGCAGGGTCAGTATGTGGATCAAAATGAAAATTCAGACTGGGCTTTGGATTTGAATCAGCAGTGGGATACAAATTCTTTTATTGTGTATAATTTAAACGCTGGTTTCTGTTTAGACGGCTACATAGGGATGGATTCTGATATGGATGGGCTTTGCGATCGGGATGAGATAAAAATAGACGGCTTTGAGCCTGACGATCGATTTAGCTTCAATGACGGCTATGGGGATTATTTCCACTGGATGGAATACACTACACAGAAATCACTGCCGTCCTGCTCCAATCGAGAAGATCAGGATCGTGATTTGCTCACTTACTGTGAAGAGCAGTACATCAACTCTATTGAAAGTGATTTTTCTCCCTTGAGTGTGGAAAATCCAGATTCTGATGGAGATGGAATTTTAGACGGCATTGAAGTTTTGGTTTATTGGGCCCAAGATCCTTTGGCTGTTAGAAACCCTTACAATTTAGATCGAAAATCTGAGGGGTTGAGCGATTACGAGAAAATTGTAAGGCACATCAGTCCTTTTGCTCCCGTTAAAGAACAGTCTGCTTACGACACGTTTTTAGTTCCTGTTAAAGGAGAAAACGGCAGTTGTTACTCTTTGAGGCAGGCAAAAATGCCACTTTATTCAACTTTGTCTGTTGATAAAGATGACACATTAAGCCAAAATTCACAAGCTCAAGGAGAGAATACTTTACTGGTTTACACTCTCAAAAAAAGAAAAGACTCTGATTCCTCTATCTATCAGTTTATGTACAGAACAATTTACGAAAATTCAGGGAAATTAAACCTGCCTGTAGAAGGAGGCTCTTTTCAATACCTGGCTTTTGTGAACTCTTCGGAAAATTGATTTTTCACGCATTTTTTATCAAAAATAATCATACTTTAGATTGACCATTTCAATAATTACTTTTATTTTGTAGTGAGACTTCAATGGAATTTTAGATCATGGCTTTGGAACCTCATTCATCAAAAATATACGATGTTCAAATTGGGGGATACTCTCTCAGGCTAAAGGCCAGCCAAAAAACAGATAAAGTCGAGCGGTTGATCCAAACTGTTGAAAAGAGAGTGCAGGAATCCTTAAAAAACAATAAGAACATTTCTATGCAAAAAGCTTTGATTTTATCTTGCCTTAATCTTGCTGAAGATCATTTTGCTTTCAAAGAGCAAACACTTCAGGAAATAAATCATCTAGAGTCCAAACTCCAATCGATCTCTGCTCTGTTGAAGTCTGCACAAAAAGCTTAGATACAAGGGTTTCTAAGACTTTTTTAAGAAATACAGAGAGGGGTCTGACTTTGAAAAAAGAAAAACTTAGAAAATGTTTTAAAAATCATTGCAGCAGCTTTGTGTTCAATAATAAAATTCAAATATTATCTGATAAGGTACAGGGTTTTCTGAAGGCTTTGGATTGGTCAAATGTTCGAAATGCGGCTGTTTATCACCCTTTCAAGGATGAGGTGCCGGTTTCTGAATTTGTTAAAAAGCATTCTCACATCAAGTGGCTGTATCCTCAAAGCGGTCAGTTTTTTTTTAAATCTCCTCATAGCTCTGTTCACCCTGTGGATGACATTGACTTATTCTTGGTTCCCGGTCTGGCTTTTGACCACCAATGCAGGCGGCTGGGGCGGGGTTCAGGTTTTTATGACAGGGTTTTGTCTCAAAATGATAAAGCGTTAAAAATTGGGATTTCATGGAGTGTTCAAATCAGTTCGTCAGAACTGCCGGAAGAGGCGCATGATGTGCGTATGGATGCTTGTGTGAATGAAAAATTTTTTCTTTTTTCTTCTTGTTTTTTTGATAAATACAGAAGGAGTGTTTAGATGGATTACACCTCTTTAGCCTTATTGGTTGCTTTATTTACAGGGGGATTTGTCGGAAGCGGTGTTTTTCTGATTTACCAATTTTTGTCCAATAAAAAACGCGAGAAAAAATTAGAAAAAGAGACTTCTCGTATTTTAAATAAAGCGCAGTCGGAAGCTCATCGTATTGAGAAGAAAGCAGAAATAAAGGCGCAGGATCATCTTATCAAGATGAAAAAACAATTGGAGGAAGAACAGGCTGAAACGGCAAAAAAACTGTATGCTGAAAGTGAAAAGCTTCAAATGAGACAGACTAAACAAGAGCATGAATTTTTAAAACAAAAGGGGAGTTTAGAAGAGAGGGAGCAGGAATTGGCATTGGAAAAATCTAAATTGAAGGAAAGAAAGGCGCAGATTGAAAACCTTCAAAAACAGAAAGAAAGCCAGTTGAATCAACTGAAGTCTTTATTGGAAAATGCCTCTCGGTTGTCTCAAGAGGAGGCTAAAAAAGAGCTGATGAAAATGATTGAAGAGGACGTCAGAGTCAGTATTGCCCCCAAGCTGAAGAAAATTGAAGACCAGTTAAAGCAGGAGAGTGAACTCAAATCAAGGAATGTTTTAGCCCGCGCTATCGCCCGGCACGCTTCTGCGGTGACAACTGAAAAAACAACCACCGTTTTAACCTTGTCAGGTGATGAAGTGAAAGGCAAAATCATTGGCAGAGAAGGCAGAAATATTCGAGCGATTGAAAACTCTTGCGGTGTGGATGTTCTTATTGAAGAAGGGCAGGGGGGTATTGTGCTTTCCTGTTTTGACCCTGTAAGAAGAGAGATCGCTAAGATTGCCATTCACCGGTTGATTAAAGACGGGCGTGTACACCCATCCCGTATTGAAGAGGTTGTGGAAAAGGTCAAAACTGAAATTGTCAAAACAATGCAGGAGATTGGAGAGAAAACTTGTTTTGAACTTAATTTGTACGATGTGCATCCTCAGATCATTAAGACTCTGGGGGGGCTGCATTTTAAAACGATCAACGGAAGAAACGCCTTGCAGGTGTCAGTCGATTTAGCGTTGTTGGCCGGGCATATTATGTCTGAACTGGGTGAAGAAGAAAAAAGAGCTAAAAGAGCGGCTCTTTTTCATTGCATTGGTTTGAATGTGGATCATAAGGTTGAAGGAAGTTATGCTAAAGCAGGAGCGGATTTCATTAAAAAATACAGGGAGAAGCCGGACATTATACAAGCTGTTTTATGCCACAATTCTGCAGCTCCGGCGGAAACCATTCTGGATCATGTAATTCAGGCCGGCTTCAATCTCCATCAGTCTTTATCTAGTGTGAAAAGCTCTAATATTGAAAGTTTTATCAACCGTATGAAAAATGTAGAGTCTATTGCAAATAGTTTTGCAGGAGTCATACGCAGTTATGCTATACGGGTGGGAAAAGAAGTGCGTGTTTTAGTCGATAGCTCTCAAGTCACTGACGATCAAAGTCTGATGCTGTGTTCTGATATTGTTAAGAAATTAGAAAGAGAAATTCACTCCCATCAAATTAAAGTGAGTGTGATTCGAGAATCCAGGATTGTTGAGCATGCGAGATAAGATATGAGCGGGCCGAAAGAGCAATTTGAACAAATCACATCACTGGCAAAAGACTGCATTTCAGAAAAAGAACTTCTATCAAAATTAAAAAAAAGTATATCTTCTGAAAAACCTTTAATTGTTAAGGCGGGCTTCGACCCCACTTACCCCGATTTGCATTTGGGGCATTTGGTGTTATTGAGAAAGTTAAAAATTTTTCAAAACTTTGGGCATCAAGTTTGTTTTCTCATTGGAGATTTTACGGCGGGTATAGGAGATCCCAGCGGCCTCAATGAGGCCCGCCCGCGTCTGAGCGGGGAGCAGATTCAAAAAAACACAAAAACCTATACACAGCAGGTTTTCAAAGTTTTGGATCCAAAGAAAACTAAAATTCTCTTTAATTCTTCATGGTGCGGCTCTCTAACTCCGGAGGATTGGATACAGCTTTGCAGTTATTATACGATAGCCCGTATGTTGGAAAGAGATGATTTTTCAAAAAGATTTAAACAAGGCCGGGCTATATATATTCATGAATTTTTATACCCTTTGGTCCAAGGCTACGATTCTTATGCGATGAACGCTGATGTGGAGCTGGGCGGTACAGATCAAATTTTTAATTTGCTTATGGGCAGAGAAGTTCAAAAAGCGAGGCAAAAAGATCCGCAGTGTGTTTTGACTTTTCCTTTGTTGGAAGGGACAGACGGTCAAAAAAAAATGTCCAAAAGTTTTAATAACTTTATTGCCTTTCAAGACCCCCCTAAAGAAATGTACGGGAAGATTATGAGTCTTTCAGATGTATTGATGCTGAAGTATTATAAACTGCTGATGAACGAAGCAAATCCAGAACACATTCAAAAGGACCCTTACAAATATAAAAAAAAGCTGGCTTATCTTTTGACGGAGGAGATGTACAGCACGGAGCAGGCTCGCTCGGCGCAAGAGGAATTTGAAAAGGTGTTCAGCCGTCATAAAACTCCTGAGACAGTTGAAGAGGTTTTGGTTTCAGCAGAGAAAAATGTATGGATTGCCCATTTGTTGAAAAGCACAGGCCTCACTTCTTCTACAGGGGAGGCCCGGAGGCTGATTCAAAATGGAGGGGTGCAGGTGAACTCTGAAAAAGTGTCTGATGTGAATTTGAAATTACAATTAACCTCTAACAGCGAGTTTTTACTGCAAGTTGGAAAACGAAAATTCCTAAAAGTAAAAGTCAAATAACATCAAGGAGCAAACGGCGCTTCTTTGCAGGGTGTAGACGTGATTGACATATAGTTTTGGACATTTTATGATGGACGCTGAAGATTTGAAATAACCTCATCAAAGGAGAAATTATGGCTCGGGTGACTGTAGAAGACTGTTTAGAGAAGGTTCAAAATCGATTTACATTGGTTATTCTAGTTGCAAAAAGGGTGCGTCAATTTTTAAGCGGCGGCCAGCCTCTGGTTTCAGCTAACAATAAACATGTTGTAAATGCTTTGAGGGAAGTGGCGAATGGGGCTGTGACATCCAACCTTTCTAAAGAGGATATGTCCTCCAGATTGGAGTTTATTTTAAAGAGAAGCCCCTCTCCTGCTGTTTCTGTGAAGACAGAGGAATGATTTTTTGAATGGAATTGCATGGGAGTTTCTGACGTTAATAAAGTAGATTTATTTCGATTAAACCCTTTGATCAAAAAGACCTCTGGGTATTTGTCTTCTGGAGAACGTCAGTTAATTGAAAAAGCCTTCCTGCTTTCAAATAAAGCCCATCAAGGCCAGGTGAGAAAAACAGGAGAGCCTTTTGTTGAGCATCCTGTAGCCGTGGCGGTCATTTTAGCAGATCTCCATTTAGACGCTCATTCTATAGCCACGGGCCTTCTTCACGACGTTGTCGAAGACACTTCTATCACTTTGCAGGAAATTAAAAATCACTTTGGAAAATCTGTTGCTTTTCTTGTTGATGGAGTGACCAAACTTTCTCAAATTAAATTTAAAAGCAGTTACGAGAAAGAGAGTGAAAATATCAGAAAAATGTTCGTGTCTATGGGAAAAGATGTGCGCGTCATTTTGGTCAAACTGGCGGACCGTCTTCACAACATGAGAACCTTAACCCCTTTGAATGAAGAGAGGAAGTTGAGAATCTCTCAGGAGACCTTAAATATTTACGCTCCATTGGCAGGGCGTTTGGGTCTGCATGCCATTAAAACAGAGCTGGAGGATTTATCTTTTAAGTATATTTACCCGGAAGTTTATTCATCCATTTTTAGACAGTTTGAAGAAGAGACGGCGGATAGAAATAAGTATATCAAAGATGTGATTATTTTTTTGACAGATGAATTATCTAAAAAAACTAAAATCAAATTTGAGATTAAGGGCCGCACAAAAAATATGTACTCTATATATAAAAAAATGCAAAATCAAAAAATTTCTTATGCAGAAGTTTATGATATTATCGCTTTTCGCTTCTGCACGGAAAAAATGCATGAATGCTATGAAATTTTAGGCTGGGTGCACTCTCTTTGGAAGCCTATTCCGGGCCGGTTCAAAGATTTTATCGCCCTTCCCAAGGCCAATAATTATCAAAGCCTGCACACTACGGTGATTGGACCAAAAGGGAAAAAATTGGAAATTCAAATTCGCACATATGATATGCACTACGTTGCTGAAAAAGGAGTGGCGGCCCACTGGCAGTATAAAGATGAGTCTTTTTTTAAAAACGTAAAAATACAAGCACAGACATTGAAAAAATTTTCATGGCTGAAAGATCTAGTGGCGCTTCACCGACAGGCGCAGCACCCCAATGTTTTTTTAGAAAGCGTCAAAGAAGATTTGTTTGATTCGGATATTTATGTTTTCACCCCTAAGGGGGATGTGAAAGAGTTTTCATCCGGAGCCACTCCTATTGATTTTGCCTATGCCGTTCATACAGATATAGGGAATCAATTAAAAGAGGCAAAAGTCAACGGCCGCATCGTTCCTTTAAAATATAAACTTCAAAATGGGGATGTTATAGAAGTTAGTACGTCTGAAAAAAGCCACCCCGTGAGAGAATGGCTCAACTATTGTATTACTTCTAAGGCGCGCTCTAGGGTGCGAAGCTACATTAAAGACGAAGAAAGAAAGATGGCTGTTCAGGTAGGCCGTAAGCTATTAGATAAGGGTCTCAAGAAATCGGAGGTTTCTCTGGAGAAATTTTTTAAAAAAACAGAGTGTAAAAAGACTATGGTGAGCATGGGTCTTAATACTCATGAAGATATTTATGCCCAAATCGGCTACGGAAAAATTATCGCTCAGAATTTTATTCAAAAAATTTTGGGGCGGGATTTACCCACTCAGAAAACATCTGAAATTCGCAGAAAATCCAAGAAAAAACAAGATTCTCCTATTGCTGTGGAAGGGATGAGCAGTGTGATGGTTCAACTGGCCAAGTGCTGCAGCCCCCTGCCGGGAGAGGATATTTTAGGGTATATCAGTGTTGAAAGAGGTATTGTTGTTCACCGCCAGGAGTGCCGGAAGCTGAAAAACTTAGATCCTGAGAGGTATGTAGAGGTTTCATGGAGAATTAAAGGGGATTGGAAACACATCTCTCATATTAAAATTCTTATCTATGATGAGACAGGGGCTTTAAACAATATCTCTAATGTTTTTACTGAAAAAGGCATTAATATCGTGGAACTGACGACCCAA
The DNA here is from genome assembly GCA_965199935.1 of Bdellovibrionales bacterium. Classification (GTDB taxonomy): domain Bacteria; phylum Bdellovibrionota; class Bdellovibrionia; order Bdellovibrionales; family UBA1609; genus JAPPLG01. The sequence continues at coordinate 380,388 of CBDATD010000002.1, read as the reverse complement.
GCTGAAGATGATGGTTTAAAAATAAAGATATTTGTGAGTTTTGAGGTGAGAAACATTGAAGAACTAAGATCTATTATACGCGGCCTAAAACAAATAAAGAATGTTGTCAGTGTCTCTCGGTTAAGTAATATTGGTATAAAATACTAATATTCTGTAAACAATTCATTCAATTATTGATTTTTTTTTGAATAATAGAGCTTGTTCTGTTATACATAGGCCCCAAACAGGAGTCCGAGCGTGTGAAAAATCGGAATGTGCGCTTTGAATTCCTGTGAGAGAGCAGGTCTAAAAAGAAAAGGAGGTTTTAATGCCGCTAGCGTTCAAAGTGGGGGATTCAGCCGTTTATCCTGGTTATGGAGTAGGAGTGATTACCTCTATTGAAACCAGGGAGATTTTAGGAAATAAAGAGACTTTTTACTCTGTTCGCATTCAGGATTCTGCTACAGATATTTTGGTGCCGAAGAACCGCATTCATCAAGAGGGGGGCCTCCGCCGGTTGGTGCATCGAGATCAAATTTCAAAAGTAATGAATATTCTAAAAAACTCTGACACTCCATCAAGCAGCGCGAGAAATTGGAATAAGAAGATGCAGGAATACATGAGAAAACTCAAGACAGGATCTTTAATGGATGTGACTTATGTTTTGAAGGATTTGTCTCTGATGAGAGTGAAGAAAAATTTAAGCTTTGGAGAAAGACAATTAATGGATCAGGCTTGGGATCTATTTTCAAAAGAAGTGCTGTTGGTTTTAGGCAAAAGAGAAGGAGAGCAGATCCTGCAGGAAGCCTCTCAAATTATTTTTATGCAAAAACATTGAAAAATATACGAGTCAGATTTGCCCCAAGCCCTACAGGAGCTCTTCATGCAGGAGGGGCAAGAACAGCTTTATTTAATTTTTTATTTGCGAAAAAATACGGCGGTCAGTTTATTTTACGTGTGGAAGATACTGATCAAGATAGAAACCAAGAACGTTTTTTAAATGAACAGCTGGCGTCTTTGAAATGGCTGGGATTGAATTGGGACGAAGGTGTTGGCTGCGGCGGCGCTTTTGGCCCCTATAAGCAAAGTCAGAGGCTGGATATTTATCAACAATACGCCAAGAAACTGTTAGACTCAGGACAGGCTTATTATTGCTTTTTGACGGATGAAGAACTCCATCGGCTTAAAAAAACAGCTCAGGAAAAAGGGCAGGCCTTTCGCGTTCACAGCCCTTATCGAGATGAATCTTTGGATCAAGCATTGAAGAAAAAATCAGAAGGAAAGAAGGCTGTTATTCGTTTTAAAATGCCTTCTATTGTGAAAACTTATGTCATTGAAGATGTGGTGCGCGGCAAAGTGGAGTTTCCATCGGATATGATAGGGGACTTTGTTTTGATCAGATCCAATGGGCTTCCTGTGTACAACTTTTGCTGTACTGTGGATGATGCTCTTATGCAGATCAGCCATATTTTTAGAGCTGAGGAGCATCTGCCAAATACCTTAAGGCAGTTGATCCTCTTTTCAGCTTTGGGATGGACGCCTCCCATTTACGGCCATTTGTCTCTTATCTTATCTCCGGACAGAAGAAAATTAAGCAAAAGAGAGGGAGCCTTATCCTGCTTGGAATACAGAGATCAAGGGTACTTGCCTTCAGCTTTGAACAATTTTTTAGCTTTATTAGGATGGAGTCCTAAAGAAAATAAGGAAATTTTTAATTTTTCAGATTTGATCTTAAAGTTTTCAGAAAAAAATTTAAACCCGGCAGGAGCTGTCTTTGATGAAAATAAATTAAAATGGATCAATGCTCAGCACATTCGTTCTATGAAATATGAAGAGTTTTGGAAAATCATGGAGCCTCTTTTAGAGCAAAATAAAATTCAACTTCCTTTTTTCAATATTCCCTCTCTCAAAGAAAAAGCTTTTCGCACTCTCAAGTCTTCTTTCTCCACTTTAAAGGAGGCCTTGGAAATTTTTCATTTATTGGATTCTCGTCATTTTGAAGCTGACGGTTCTGCACAAGACGTTCTCTGTCAGCCGGGCAGTAAAGCCCTCCTCCGATGTTGGAGGGCCGAGTTGGAAAAAATCAAAACAGAATATCTTTCTCCAGAGGATTTTAAAAAGATTCAAATTATTCTTAAAGAAAAAATGAAAGTTAAAGGAGCTTGTCTATTCCAACCTCTTCGAGCTGTGATGATTGGACAGCTGGAAGGGTTGGAGCTGAAAGCGATTGTTGATTTAATTCCTAGAAAGACTCTCATCCAAAGAGCAGATCAAATGATTCAAAGTGAATAAGAAGTTGTGAAAAATTTACGTGGTTTTAATAAATAATTTTGAGAAATCTCTTTCAAAAACCTGGATGGAGTTTGTTTTCTTTCACTGCCGAATCTCCTCCTATTTTGAGCATATGAGAGAAATAATTTTTTTCTAGCGCGTGTCATTCCTACATAGGCCAAACGTCTTTCTTCTTCAATATCTATCTCATCAACATTCTGGATCAAAGGAAATAGACCTTCCTCCAATCCTGTGATAAAAACAACATCAAACTCCAGGCCTTTTGAAAGGTGAAGAGTCATCATCTGAACAGAGTCTTCATGAGGAAGGCTGTCTGAAGAGAGAAGAGACATTTGCTCTAAAAAAGATTCCAGTCCGGCCTCTTTCCCTTTTTCCTCTTCGAATTGCTGTATAGCATTTCCCAATTCATTTAAGTTTTCTATACGATTATCAGCCGATTGAGTTTGCTCCATTTCAAGTGTCTTTAAGTAAGAGGTAGAGTGTAAGAGATCTAAATAAAGTTGAGAGATCGTCATCTTCTTTTTTTGCACACTCTCCCGCATGGTTTTTATGATGCGGTGAAACTCCAAAATAGATTGAGCATTTCTTTTTTTCGGATTTTCCCCTGCATAATGCAGTAAAGCCTCGTAGAGTGTACGACCTGGAAACACAGCCGCCGCCTGCTCTATTGTGGTTTTGCCGATGCCTCTTTTAGGCGATTGAACGGCTCTCCTTAAAGAGAGTTCATCTCTTGGATTCAAAATAAGCCTAAAATAACTGATCATATCTTTAATCTCAGCTCGATCATAAAATTTTAAATTGCCAACGATTTGGTAGGGTATATTTCTTTTCCTTAATTGATCCTCTAGGATGCGGGATTGAGCATTGGTTCTATAAAAGACAGCAAAATCCTGATAAGATATATCTCCTTTTTCGCACATCCTTGAGATGGTTTGTGCGGCATAATCCGCTTCTCTTTTGTCATCCCAGTGGGATTGAACTTCAATGAGATCTCCAGTGTCGTTTTGAGTAAACAATTTTTTATTGATTCTGGAGCGGTTGAGTTCAATTAAAGAGGCCGCCGCAGAGACAATCGTTTGAGTCGATCGATAATTTTGCTCCAGTTTAATCACCTTGCAGTTTGGAAAATCTTTTTCAAAATTAAGAATATTTGAAATATCAGCCCCCCTCCAAGAATAGATGGACTGGTCTTCATCTCCGACAACGCAGATGTTTTTATGTTTTTGAGCCAATTGCTTAACTAATAGGTATTGCAGATGGTTGGTGTCTTGGTATTCATCAATGGAGATAAATTTGAATTTATTTTGGTAATGGGACAAAATATCTGAGTTTGCAGAAAACAGCTTGTAAACTTCAAACAACAGTCCTTCAAAATCAAAAGCGTTCGCAGACACTAAAGCTTGTTCATAAGATGAATAGAGGCGGGGGAAATCTTCTGTCAAACGAAGATAAGGACGGCTGTCTGCCTCCTCCGGGGAGATAGCTTTTCTTTTACATAAACTAATTTGTTTTTGAAAACTTTTTGCAGGATGGTAGTTTTCATCAATAGAGAGGTCTTTCATTACTTTTTTAATCAAACTGAGCTGATCGGAAGAGTCATAAATGATGACCTGGCTCCTGGGGGACAGTGCTTGAATATTTTCTCTTAGAATTCTGGCGCATGCAGAATGAAATGTGCTGATCCACAAATTTTCAAAAAGAGGCAGGCCGGACAGCATTGCTGTAATTCTCTCCGTCATCTCTTTAGCGGCTTTATTTGTAAAGGTTACTGCTAAAATCTGATGAGGCTCAGCTAGTTTTTTGGAAATAATATAAGCAATTCTGCTAGTCAGCACTTGTGTTTTACCAGAGCCGGCGCCTGCGGAGATTAACAAAGCCCCCTGCACTGTGTGTACAGCTGAGAGTTGTTTTTCATTCAATTGGATGGGCAAATAAGGATTCACAATTTTATTCTATGACTGGAAATTGAATAACTTTGGCGTCTGTAAAACGAGGTATTTTCGGTATTTGTCTTAAAAACTGCTGGGCAGAATCTTTAGAATCAAAAGGCCCAATAATGACTTTGTAATTATTTTCCATAGGATACACTGCAATTTTCCAGTTGTATTGGCTTTTTAAATCAATAGCAACATTATTTGCTTGATCTATATTGGTATAACTATCGACAACAATACCGTAATTTTTAAAGAATTCTGTACTCTGAGAAGAGGACTCAATACTTTTTTTCAGCATTTCTTTATAACGACTGAGGGTCTTGTTCTCTTTCTCTGTATTTTCTTCCGGCGCTTTATCTTTTGTGAAAGGTTCTGCTTCTGAAAGAATTTCTGAATGATTGGACTCAACAGCAGGAGCTGTCTGAGTCCAAGAGTCCTTCACCACAACTCCAACAAAGACTCCCACAGAAAAGGACAGCACAGCTATTGTAAAAAACAGCAAAAGAGGTTTTATCGGTTTTTTTTCAGTCATAGCAAGACCTCTCCATCAGAGGAATTTGTATCTTTTTCTTTAAGCTCTTCTTTTGTCTATAAGAGGTGCTTAGTGTCAAAATTAAATAGTCAAAAAAATGACTTTATGTAAATTAAAACTCACTTTTTTTTCAGTTTTTGCCCTATTTCCAAAATGAAAGTCCAGTGTCTGCTGATTTGCATTCTTTTACAGAAGGAGAGCCGGGACTATGGAACAGACCTTTCAGTACAAGCGGGAAGAAAAAGAGTTTTCACAGCCCTCCTCTTCCAAGAATGAATCTTCTCTGCTTTTGCTCTCTTCAACTTGTTTTTTTCTTTTGTGTTTTATAGGGCTGTTTTTTTTCAGTTATAAAAAATTTGATTCTTTTCAGCATTCCAAAAGTCAGTCTTTTCACGCGGCAGGAATGGATCCTTTTTTGATCCATGTTTTGACTCCCAAAGGAATGGCTTTAACAAAAGTCAATGTTCGATTTTTTACTGAAGATGTTCGTGTTCAAAATGAACTGCTTAGCAATCAAGCACAATACAAAGAGCTTCTTATATTGTTTTTATCCAATTCCAAAACAGCAGATTTTTCAGAGGAATTGGGAAAACAAAAATTACAGGAAAAAATTAAAAATCACGTCAATTCATTTTTGTCCACAGGCCGCATCCAAGACATAGAAATCAATCATCAATTTATTTAGCAGGGGGAGTCTCATGGGAGAATTGAAAAAATTAAAAAAAACATTGTCTATAGAGGAAAAAAATAAGATTGTTTTAGAATACACTCCGTTGATCCGATTTATCGCAAAAAAAATATCTATACGCCTCCCTGCAAATATAGATATAGAAGACCTGGTTTCCAGCGGGGTTATAGGACTTATGGACGCTGTGGACAAGTACGACTCCTCCAGGGACAACAAATTTAAAACCTACGCTGAATTTCGCATTCGCGGGGCCATTTTAGATGAGCTGAGGTCGCAGGATTGGGTTCCAAGATCTATTAGAGACAAAGCAAAAATGCTTGAAAAAGCCTCTTTAGAGTTGGAATCTGAACTCAAAAGAACCCCTAAAGAAGGTGAAATTGCTGAAAAGCTGGGGATGAACATGGAGGAGTATTTTGTACTCTTAGGACAGGTGAGGTCTGTGAATTTAGTATCTATTGATGAAATGCAAAAATTTAGTATGACAGATAAGAGGTCCTTATTTGATCTGCTCCAAAAAAAACAGACTCCTTTTGGAAATATGTCTGTTAAAGATATTAAAAAGATCGTTCATAGATCCATAGAAGAACTGCCGGAAAGACAAAGAATTGTACTTTCTCTTTATTACTATGAGGGTTTTAACTTAAAAAAGATCGGACAGATATTAAGCGTCACAGAAAGCCGGGTGTCCCAGCTTCACGCTCAGGCTGTCAAAAAACTAAAAATCAAATTAGGCCGCTATGTCAGAGAAAATGAACTCCTTTCCGCTTGATCAGCAAGGGTCCAGATACACGTTTTATGCCTGTTCAGCGGCATATTGAGTGTTTAAATTCAGTTCTTCAGACAGTGACAGAGGGCCGCAATGAAAAAATTGACAAAAAAAAATGGGAGGTTAATATTTATTTCTAATCATCCGTAAAGCTTATATGCGGGTTGGTGCTGCTGAAAAAGCATTTTTTTCAAAATAGGCTGCAGTGATGAAAAGTTGTTTCATAAATAGTTTGAATCTTTTTATTTTATTTTTAATCATTTTGCCTTGTACTCCTTACGCTGAAACCCCATCCAGCTCCAATACAGAAGCCGGTGCTGTTTGTACAGGCGGGGCTGTGTGTTTAAATGACAACTCTTCTCTTTCAAAACTTATGTTAGACGTCCCTGACTCTCCATGTCCTCAGTATATTATTCAACAGCAAAGATTAAGAGATGACAGAGGAACGCTAACAGCTCCTTCTCCAGATGAGATTTGTTTAAAGGGAATTGGCTCATTTCATAATTACTTTAAAACTGCAGAGGAGTTTGAGTCTTATATTTATAAAAACCTCCATTTTTCCGCACTCAACAAAAAAAGGAAGCAAAGTTTTTCTTCATGCCTTTCTCAGGGAATTTCTGCAGAGTTCTTGCCTGAAAGTAAGAAAAAATTAGCTGTTGCGGAATACTATTACTCTCTTAAAAGACTCTCTGACGGAGTGGAAACAGCTCTTGAAAATATAACAGCTATAGATTTAATGATTGGAGAGTCTTCTTTGTTGAAAAATGTTTCCTGCAGCCATCTTAAAAACACTGTATCCAGAGAGACTGCAAGCCGGTGTGCTTCTCTCAAACAGTGTTCTGCTTTAAATAAAGACTCCAATTTACAAGAGTCGGCTAAAGACACTCTTTTGGCTCTCAAAGCCTTAGAGCGAATAGAAGGAGAAATAAAAAGACTGAAAGGACCCAGAGCCAGAGACTGGAAAAAAAATAAAGAAAAAATTCAAAATCTTAGAGGGATAACACGAAGTATTGAAAAACTTTACCCCTGGGTTGCAGGTAAAGTATTCAAATCTGCGTACGATCCAAGAGATTATGCTCATTATACCGCTAAAAGCTCTTCAGAGAGTAAAAAAAATCTTGAAAATCAAATGGCAGAATTAATCAAAGATCAGTTGAGCTATACAAGAGAAAAACTCAAAGAAAGAAAAGAAGATTTTCTAAAAGCTGGATTCTGCATCAAGGGGAGAGAGGATCTTTGTAAGGAATTGAATATAGATGAGGTGTTGGCCGCGGCTCCTGCACTGGATCAAGACGCCGTTTTTAATCAGGAAAGAAGAAAGATTTTAGCCGGTAAAAATAATTTAACAAAAGCAGAAAAGGAAGAACAACTTTCGCTGTTAAAAACAGATTCTGAAGCACAGATATTGTTTGGACAGATGGAGTGTTTGAGACAACAGAGAAAGGCGGTAAAGGAAGTAAATAAAGATCTGACTTTTGCGGCTTTGGATATAGGGATTTTGATAGGAACCGTAGGGATTGGTTCAGCCGCGGCGGCCGGCAGACTTGCTCTAAGAATGGGAGGAGCTTTATCAACAGCACAAAAGGCGGCAAAAGCAAAAAGGCTTCAAAGTTTAGGTATATTAGGAATGGATGCAGGGTTTTCAGCCCCGTATATACAGGAGGCTGTGAACGTCTGTGAAAATAAACTCAATCAACTGGAGGAGGCTGCAGCAAAAAATTCCAATAAGACGTGTGAACAGCTTTCTGTCAGAGTTAGACACACAAGTGATGTAAAAGGGTGTATTTTACAGGCTGGTCTGGTTTCTCTTCCTTTGACTGTGCCTCTTCTGGCTGTCGCTGGACGAGCTGTAGTGACTCCATTCAAAGGAGGCGTTTCCAGAAAAAAACAGATTAAAAGAGCCTTAGGACGCCCCCTAAAAAATGTTGATGAAGCTGTAGCCGTTGAAAAAGCTCATTACATAGGATTTGGAGAGATAGGTGCAGATGGAAAAAATTTAGCCGGCATTGGAAATTATACACAAGCTCAAATTAATGAAAAGGCTAGAGTATTGGCTGGAGCCGGTTTCACAAAAGAAGAAAGAAGAAAATTGATGGAGAAGGAAGTCGTTGGCTTTCTGCCCTTTCTCATTGGCCACGAAATAGGAAGTGGATCAGCACGACATGCGTTAAAAGCGGCAGAAAAGGAAATAGATTCAGCAAAACAGATCGCACGCGTGCTTGAGCAAAAAAATAAGCAGCTGGAAGGCCAATTGGATAAACATAAGGAGCTCAATCAAAGTGCTGAACGAATTATGGCAAAAATAGAGGAAATAGGAGCTGCTAAGGAGCTGATAGATGAAATCTATGATTATAGATTTGCAAGCAGCAGAGTTGTCTCAGAAGATTTGGATATGCCCCCAAAAACAATCACGGAGTACAGGAGTGCAGCTAGAAAACTGGGGTTTTCAAGTGATTCAGAAATATTAACCAGCGCTAATAAGAGAGAGGGAGTTTGGAAATACTCCTTAGATCAATTAAATGCTGGAAAAACAATGATAGACAAAGGGATTTTTACAAAAGAAGAAATGCAGAAAATGATTCAAAACGGCAATGCGGATGCGGTCTTGCGAAACACACCAGAGAAGATGGAGGAGTATGCAGTTGTGTTTGCCCGGCAGGGGATTTCTATGGATCATATGTTACAGGGTCATGTACACCCCTGGATAAAACACCCTCCGGAACGATTAGATTCTGTCATTGGCGATCTTGAATCAGCAAGGTTTTCACAAAGCCAAATTAAAGACATATTGGACAGTGATGTTATCGCCGCTTCCCCCAATGCTTTCAAAAATCTTAGTAATTCAGAAAAAGTTCTAAGAAACAGAGGTTTTACCTCTGAGGATATTGAAAAAATTCCAAAATCAGTCCTTGGACAGAAGGACCCTGTATTGGTGCCGATTCTTTCCGCCAATGCAGTAGTTGGAGCCATAGTGGATACGGTTGTTTATGTTCATTCAGGTGAAACTTTTTTTCTCAAAAACGGGAAAGTGATCTACTCTAAAGTCTCTGACGCAGTTGCTGATGCAGTTAACAGCACGGTTGATAAAGTTCAACAGTATATAGAATGAATGTATGACTTTTTAGTAATTTTTCATCTTGATGTCCACCCGTTTAACATTTCTCTCGATCACTGACAAGGGAGTGCCCTTTCGATAAAAACCGTAGATCCCCATGTGGGTGTCTTTTCTCAGTACATGCGGTTCCTGGTGCTGTTCTTTCAAACGCTTTGAAGTTGTTTTAGATGAAGGCGTGAATTCATCAGCACATGAAAATGCTTCAAAACAAGATACACAAATAAAAAAATAACATAGCTTTTTGGTGAACATGATTCCCCCCTGTTTGAGATAATCTGCTCTAGCTACAGCAGTCTGTATGCTGAATCAAGAGTAAATTTTATTATTTTGGGTCACAGGGGAGGCCATTTGAGAGTTGTTACCTGTTCTTTAATTTTCTTGAGCAGTTTGCCTTCAATTTGACGTATCGCTTCACGAGTTACTTTGAACTTTGATCCAATAGTTTGAAGCGTCTGTGGACTGTTTGATAAAATACGCTGATCCAGGATGCAAATTTCTTTTTCATCCAAGGAGGGTCTCAGCTGTTGAATACATTTTCTAAGTATTTGAATCTCCTGCTCTTGTGCATATCGATCGTCCATGCTGTCAGTTCTATTTTCACAAGGCTCAAAAGAGGGGTCAATAGAGATGTCTTTGGCGTGCAAACGCTCTCTCATTAAGCGGATCTCTTTTTGAGAAATACCAGTTTGAGATTCAATCAGGCGTGTGTTGTCTATGGCTCCTGCCGAGGGCAGTTGTTCTTTCCTTAATTGGTAGAATAATTTTTTTTGATTGGGGGTTGTGCCTATGCGTACAATAGAATGCTGCCGCATTAAATATTCTTGAATGGCCCCTCGGATCCACCACACCGCATAAGTAATGAGACGCACCCCCCTGTAAGGATTAAATTCATTGACCGCTCTTAAAAGCCCCATATTGCCCTCTTGAATCAGGTCTGCCAAACGGGATCCAAACTTGGAGTATTCAGAAGAAATTTTCACGACAAACCGCAGATTGCTTTGAACTAAAATTCTTAAGGCTTTGCGATTTTTTGTCTCGTAATACAGTTTTGACCACTTCAACTCTTCTTCTCTGCTGAGAAGGGGGTATCGAGAGATTTCACGGTTGTACTGCCTCAACAGGTCCGCAGGCTTTATTTGAGGCTGAGAAACTATTTCCACAGGAAGACTTTTAGATTTTTTCACTTTCTAAACCTCTAGACTAACAGCTAGTTTTTAGATTTCTTTTTAACACACTTCATTTTATTTGACGAATAGTTTAGAAATGACTGCAAAAAATATATTTTTCAATTCTTTGCTTGAAGGACTGCGTTACTGGTTTCATTTTGTTAAAAATCATAAGGCCTTAGTCCTCTGCCTTTACACAGTTGCTGCTGGATTGGCTGTGTTTGCTCAGTACTCCTCCAACCATTTTTTTGGGCTTTCTGTTTTTTCCCTGCTGTTTCCTCTGTTTATTCAGTTTATGAGTTTGTTTTTGACGGTTTTCAGCTGTTTGTTTGTAGTTCCCTATTTTTTTCAAAGACAATTTGATAAAAACAATGTCTGTATAGACAAGACCCCTGCATTCCACCAATTTTTCTTTAAAAAATTTAGACCCTGGATTAGAGAAATGAGTAAAGTGCTGGGCGCTTCTTATTTATGGGGGATCTTGTTTATCATCCCTGGAGTCATCAAATTTATCCAATACTCTTTTGTAAATTATATTGTTTTATTTGATCCCTCCTTTTCCTCCAGAAAATTTTCTGCTTTAAGTCTTTCTTCAAAATTAACAAAGGGTCTGGTTCGATGGTTTTTATTTTTAGCGGCTTCTTATGCGGGGTTGTCGTATCTTATCAGCGCCGTGGTTCAAAATATAAATACAGGGTCTCTTTTCCTCAATCTTGCAGGAGCCTCTGCTTTGGAATGCCTTTGGACGCTGTGGGCTGGTATTTTTATCTCCATTTCTTACCATTTGATGTATTTAAAAAAGGTTCAAGAATCGTATGCAGATTCTGAGTTTTATGAAGAACCTCCGGCTTTATCCACGGCCTTATAAACGAATCCGAGGAAAAATAGGGGATCCTTTTTTGACGGCAAAGCCTGTTTTTAACTGATTCACAGTCCTTGTTTGTTCAAAGCTTTGAAAGGGGAGATGCAGTCTTTCAAGGATTTTCTGCGCTGACTGGGGAATCACAGGCTGAAGCAGGCTCACAGCCGCCCTCAAAGCATCCATGGCTGTATAAAGAATAGGAGCTGTTTTATCTTTTTCAGAGATAAAATTCCAGGGAGCGGTTTCTTCTAAAAATTTATTAGTTTGGCTCAACAGCCCTGTAATTTCAAAAACAGCTTTGTGAACAGCAAAATCATGAATATATTTAAAGACTTTGTCACACACCTCTATACTTTTTTTCTGCAAAGGCTGAAGGCTGGAAGGAGGGGGGGGGATCACACCCTTTAAAGAAGATTCTGTGAGCGTTAATATCCTTTGAACCAAGTTGCCCAAGTTATTGGCTAAGTTTTGATTGTGTTCTTGAACAATCATTTGCTGTGAAATAGGGGCGTCTTGTCCAAAACTGACAGAACTAAAGAAATACCTCAAAGAGTCGCTTCCTATTTGATCTGCTAATTGGATGGGGTCCAAAATGTCTCCAGTGGATTTGCTCATTTTCTCTTGATCTTGATTTAACAGCCATCCATGACTGACAATTTTTTTCGGTAAAGGAAGGTCAAGGGCCATGAGCAGGCAGGGCCAATAAACCGCGTGAGTGATAAGAATATCTTTTCCAATGAAATGAACAGACTCTTTCCACCAAGGCTCAAAACCGTCGTTTTTCCACAGACCAGCTCCAAAAATATAATTCAATAAAGCATCCACCCAGACGTAGACCACATAATCTGAATCAAAGGGCAGAGGGATGCCCCATTTTAATCTGGACTGGGGGCGGCTGATGCAAAGATCTTCCAGATTTTGCACAAAACTGAGAACCTCATTTTGGCGTGAGGAAGGATATATAAAATTTGGGTGGTCTTTGAGGTGTTGAGCCAGGCGGTTCTTAAAATGAGACATTTTGAAGAAATAATTTTTCTCTGTAATTTTTGTGACAGGTTTTCCTTGAGGGGATTTGCCATTGATTAAGTCTTTTTCTTTGTAGAAAATTTCCTCACTGACACTGTACCAGCCTTCATACTCTGCTGTATAAATAAAGCCCGCCGAAAAAATCTTTTGTAGAGCCTTCTGCACAAAAGCCTTATGATCGGAGGAGGTGGTGCGGTAAAAAACATCATATTTGATATTTAAGTTTTTCCATGTTTGTACAAAAACTTGAGACATTTCATCACAATGAGATTGAACATCCATGCTTCTATCCTCAGCGGCCTGCCGGCATTTTTGACCATGCTCATCAACCCCTGTTAAAAAGAGAGTTTGTACAGCAAAAAATTGGTGAAAACGGTTAAAAATATCAGCAATAACTGTGGAATAAGCTGTTCCCGCATGGGGCTTGTCATTGACATAGTAGAGAGGTGTTGTGATATAGAGCTTGTTCATCTTCTCAAGTGGGTTATAATAACTGGGAAGTTTTGTCTATACAACACTTACATTGGCAGAGGAGTCTATTTCCATGGCTGTTAAAAAAGCGAAGGCAAAAAAAACAGTAAAGAAAAAGGCAGTACAAAAAACTGTGTCCAAAGCAAAAAAAACCCCGCCAGGCGGCCGCTCTAAAAAGAAACCGCCTGCTCGAAAGCCCTCTGTGAAAAAATCTCCCTCAAAAAAGCTTTCATCAAAAAAGCCTTCATCAAAAAAAGTGAAAACAAAAAAAACTTCAGCTCCCAAGCCAAAAGCTTCTTCTTCAACTAAAAAAAGGTCTAAAACAGCTCCTAAGAGGAGTTTTGCATCTAAATCTAAGGCGGCCTCCGCTAAAAAAGAGGTTCAAACAGCTTCACAAAAAAAAGCAGCGGCAAAATCCAAACCTGCCGTCTTGTCAAAAAAGGAGCAAAAATTACAAAATGAAGTGGAGCAAAGATGGTCTGCTTTGCAGACCAAGCATAAATCCGCCTCTGCCTCCTCTTACAGTGTGTCTAAGTCCTACTCGGCAAAGGCGCCTATTATGCACAAACAATTTGGATGGGGGTATATTCTTTCTGTGAGGAACGACCGTTTGGAGGTTATTTTTAAAACCTCTGTCAAATATCTTGCATCCAACAATTTAGGGATCACTCCATAATGTCAAAAAGTGATTTAGTTCAATTTGAAGGGGAGATTGCACAAGTGTGTCCAAAGGGGATTTATAAAATCCGCCTGGAAACCAACAATGTTGAAATTTCTGCAAAACTTTGCGGTAAAATGCGCCGTTATAATATTCAAGTTGTTGTGGGGGACAAGGTCACTGTAGGCTTTTCCCCCCACGATTTAACAAATGGTTTGATTATTTACAGGCATAAATAAAACAAGAGATTAAAATGAGAAAAAAGTTAGTCATTGTAGAGTCTCCAACAAAGGCTCGAACAATAAAAAAATTTTTAAGTAAAGACTATGAAGTAGAGTCCTGTATGGGTCATTTAAGGGATCTTCCTGAATCTGCTAAAGAGATCCCTTCAGCTTATAAAAAATACAAGTGGTCTCGGCTGGGCGTTCATGTTGAAGACCAGTTCAAACCTCTTTATTGTATTCCCTCCTCCAAAAAGAAAGTGGCGGCTCTTTTGAAAAAAAAGTCCAAAAGCTCTTCAGAAATTATTCTGGCCACAGATGAAGATCGGGAAGGGGAAAGCATCAGCTGGCATATTCAAGAGATTTTAAAATCTTCTAAATTAAGCTTTAAAAGAATGGTTTTTCATGAAATTACGAAAGAAGCTATTTTGAAATCCTTAAAAAATTTCAGGAAAATAAATAAAAATTTAGTCTATGCTCAAGAGGCCCGCCGTATTTTAGATCGACTGGTGGGCTACACCATTTCCCCCGTCCTCTGGAAGTGCGTCGCCCGCGGTCTGTCTGCTGGACGCGTGCAGTCTGTTGCTGTCAGACTCCTCAGTGAAAGAGAATTGAAGCGGATCCATTTTAAAAAATCTAAATATTGGAGTCTTCAGGCTCATCTCTTAAAAGGGAGCCAAAATTTTACGGCTCATCTGCTGTCTTATAAGGGGGTTCAGACTGCCGGAAGCGCGGATTTCGATCGAAACACCGGCCAATTAAAAAAGAAAAGACTGCTTTTAGATGAAAAAAAAGCCCTTTCTTTGATGAAGACATTGAAAGATCTTGCTTACAAGGCATCTGAAGTGAAAACAACATCTATCACCCGCAGGCCCCAGCCTCCTTTTACCACTTCTACTTTACAGCAGGAGGCCAATCGAAAATTGTCTCTCAGCGCTAAAGAAACAATGAATTTAGCTCAACAACTCTATGAAAGGGGTTTTATTACTTATATGAGAACGGATGCTGTCTTTTTGTCAAAACAAGCTATTGATGCCGGCCGCAAAGAAATTAAACGGATATACGGTGAAAACTATGTACCGGAAAAACCCCGCGCCTATAAAAATAAATCAAAAGGAGCTCAGGAGGCTCACGAAGCTATACGCCCCGCCGGACAAAAATTTATACATCCTAATGATACGAAATTGACCGGATATTTGTTTAAAGTATATCAAATGATTTGGCAGAGAACTTTGGCCAGTCAAGCGGTGGACTGCAAGCAAAAAAGAGTTTCCGCGGTTATTGATGCTGGTTCGACGGCGAAATTTTCCGCCTCCGGCACAACAGTTATTTTTGATGGATTTTATAAAATTTATAAAGAAGCAAAAGAAGCTGAATCAAGCCATCTTCCTGCTTTTAAAAAATCAGAGGCTTTAAAATGCAGTAAAATGAGCAAACATGAGCATGAAACACGCCCTCCAGCCCGCTTTACTGAAGCGTCTCTTATTCAAACACTTGAACAGGAGGGGATCGGACGCCCTTCTACGTACGCCCCCATTATTGCAACTATACAAAAAAGAGGTTATGTTTTTAAGGATAAGAATATGCTCATTCCTACAATGACCGGCCTCATCGTTACCAAATTTTTGACAGAGCATTTTCCCAACTACGTCAGCAGTCAGTTTACTGCAGACATGGAGCAGGTTTTAGATGATATTGCGCTTGGCAAAACTGATCATATTCAGTATTTAAAGCGAATATATTTTGGAGAAAAAGGTTTAAAAAATCAGGCCTCTCAACAAAAAGAAATAGAAAACAGCCGTTCTATGACTATTGACGGCTTAGAAGGTTTTGTTTTTTGCGCGGGGCCTTACGGAGCTTACGTCACGCAAGACAAAAAAGATGGAGCTTCGGTGTCTCTCCCTTTGAATATTTATCCAGGAGATTTAAATAAGGAGGCGCTTATGGACATGATAGATAAAAAATCAAAGGGGCATGAGAGTTTAGGCCGGGATCCTGTCACAAAAGAAGATATTTATATTTTAAACGGCAGGTACGGCCCTTATGTTCAAAGGGGCAGTGTGCAGGCAGATAAAAAAAATCCCGTCAAAAGAGTTTCTATTCCAAAGGGGCTTTCTGAAGAAGATATTGATTTAAGTATGGCCGTTAAACTACTGAAATTACCCGAAACTTTAGGTATGCATCCTAAAACTTCAAAAGAGATTAAAAAAGGGATTGGAAGGTTTGGGCCTTATATCGTTCATGACGGAGATTTTAGGTCCATTAAATCCATTGATGAGTTTTTGAAAATGAACTGTAAAACAGCTCTGGACATCCTCAAAGAGCCTAAGAAAAAGACCAGCCGAAAAAAAATCCTTAAAGACTTAGGGACTCATAAAGATACCGGACAGACAATTCAAATTTTGGACGGAAAGTACGGTCCTTACATTCAGCATGGAAGCCAAAGAATTTCTCTGCCAAAAGAAATTTCTGTCTCCAATATAACGATTCATCAGGCTTTAGGGTTGTTGGGCGTCTCATTAAAAAAGAAAAATGAAAAATTAAAGAAGCAGAGTTATGTTCAATAGAGATATGAAAAAATATATTTTTATTTTCGTATTTTTTTATGCTTCTTCTGTCCTTGGAAAAAAGGAGTTGGCCTGCGGGGAGTTGAATCCTATTCAGTATCAGTATTTAGAAAAACACGTGAGCCGGCCTCATTTGTCTTTTCAGCTCAAGAGGAGAGTGATTGACCAACTGATTAAAAATCTTGATGACGGAAAATTATATTTTCTGAAATCAGATATTAGGCAGATTAAAAATTGGTTCGGCCCTTTTTTTAAACATCTGGAGGAATCCAAATGCAGCGCTCTCTACAAATTGTACAATCTTTTTTATCAAAGAGTTAAGGAGCGTGTTCATTTTGCTGAAAATGAAATATCAAAACCTGATTTTAAATTAGACCCTAAAGTGTCTTTCATATTAAATTCCGATAAAAGACATTATGCCGAAAGCAAAAATAAATTAAACAGCTTTCATCGTAAATATCTGCACTATGAGCTGGCCGGTATTATGCTGACCGAAGAAAATGAGTCCAAGGCCAAAGAGCATCTTCTGGGTGTTTACAAAAGACTCAAGAAAAAAGTCTATAGCTGGGACCCTCGGCCCTCTGAAGAAAGACTGTCATTTTGCTCAAAGCAGGAGAAAAAAAATAAGAGGATTAAAACTTGTAAATATGAAAAATGGTATGCGCTTTACTTAGATAGTTTTGCAAAATCTCTGGACCCTCATTCCAGTTACTTTTCACGGTACGAATTGGAAGATTTTGAGATTAACATGAAATTATCTTTGGAAGGGGTGGGCGCCTCCCTCAGTTCTAGATACGGCTACACCGTCATAGAAAAACTTCTTCCTGGAGGCTCTGCTTTTCGTTCAAGGAAGTTAAAAAAGAAAGACAAAATTATAGCTATCGGCCAAACTCCCGAAAAAATGATCAATATCTTTGGATGGGATTTAAGGGATGTTGTGGAGATGGTTCGAGGGAAAAAAGGAACAAAAGTCCATCTGAAAGTACTGAGATCTTTAAAAAGCGGCAAACAAAAGAAGATTTTTGTGACGTTAGTGCGTGATAAAATTCCATTGCAGGATGGGGCTGTTTCTATTATCTATTCAAAGAAAAACATAGACGGCAAAGAAAAACTCATTGGAGTTCTGCGTATTCCATCTTTTTATGGAGGCAGTGTCACTCAATCGAAAGGCCATAGATCTGTCTCAAAAGATATTAAAAAACTGTTGAAAGAGGCTAAGCAGAAAGGGGTTGCCAGCTTGGTTTTGGATCTTTCTGGAAACGGCGGAGGAGTTTTAACAGAAGCTATTGACGTTGCTGGTTTGTTTTTGGAAAAAGGAAATATCGTTCGTCAAATGACCACTGGCTTTGGAGGGCGTTCAACCTATCAAACAATGTCTGATACAGACAATCAAATTGAATATTCAGGCCATCTGGTTGTATTGGTGGACCGCAGCAGCGCCAGCGCTTCTGAAATTGTTGCAGGGGCCCTGCAGGATTACAAAAGAGCTGTGATTGTAGGGGGAGACCACACTTTTGGCAAAGGGAGCATCCAGTCTGTTGAAAATCTTCCTGAAGGGCTTGGAGCTGTTAAAGTAACTGTTGGACTTTTTTTCATTCCTGGAGGAAAATCTATTCAGAAAATGGGAGTGAACTCTGATATTTCTCTGCCCAGTTTGATCTCTATAGATGCGTACGGAGAAAAAAAACTAGATTATGTTCTGCCTCGTCAAAACACAAACTCTTTTTTAACAAGACATACAGCTCGGCAGTGGAGCAAAGTGGAGGGGAGTTTGATAAAAAAACTGCAAATGCGCTCTCTTTCCCGTGTGCAAAAGAATGATAAGTTTAAAAAAATAAATAACGAAATTATGGAGTATAAAGATAAGTTAAAAAATCAATCCCTTATTAAAATTGAAACTGTTATGGCAGATGCAAAGAAAAGAAATGAGGAAAATAAAGATCAGGAGGCATTCACTTTTTTAGACGCCGATGATCCAAAGTTTCATAAAAAATACCTGGAAAGAGCGGATATTGAAGAGGCGGTGAATATTGCCTGGGATCTTTCTTTACTGACTCAAAAAAGGTCTTCCTTGGTTCAAAAAAAAGAAGATTATTAAATGGGTTTTAGTTTATCAAAAACCATATTAAAAGAGATTCATTTTCAAATGGCTGTCTCTCGAAGCTTAGATGAAAGGCTTATTCATATTTTTAAAAAAAACGGAGGGTATTTTTGGATAGGAGCGCCTGGAGAGGAGGCCTTTGGAGTGCCTTTAGGCCGATGGATCAAAAAAGGCCGAGGCTTGGAATATGATTGGCTGCACCTTCATTACCGCTGTACAGGCACTGTTGTTGCTATGGGGCTCAACACAAAAAGACGCTTTAAGACAGATGATGAGCCGAAAGACAGACCCTTTTACAGGAGGCAGGAACTTTGTGCATCATTATGCTGTCCCAGAGTGGAATATTCCCCCTATTTCATCTGTGATAGGGATTCAACACAGCATTGCCTTGGGGACGGCTCATGCGCAAAAAAACGCAGAAGGCATTACTATCGTGACAGGAGGAGACGCCGGTACGGCCTCGCCTGACTTTGCCTCCAGTCTTGTCTGGGCTAACAGACCTTCAAATCCTCTGCCTTTATTGATTGTTGTTTTAAACAATAAATTTGGAATCTCTACTCCCTTTGAAGAACAGCATTCAGAAAAATCTATTATAAATCGAGGCAGAGCTTTCGGTATTCAAACTTATAAAGTCGATGGAAACAATGTCGAGGAAAGTTATGATGCTGTTCAAAAAAGCATTGAATATGTTCGGAAAAATAGAAGGCCGGCTTTATTGGAGGCGGACGTGTCAAGGCTCTACGGGCATTCTTCATCTTCAGGAGCTAATTATGATGCATCGCAAGTTTGTCCTTTAAAAATTTTTGAAAAACAATTGATTCAAGAAAAAGTAATGTCTCAGAAAGACATTGAAAAAATTCACCGGCAGATTTTTGAAAAATTAAAACAAGAAGAACAAGAAGTGTCTCAAGAGTTGGAGCCTTCAGAGGAATCGATATGGTCTCATATCTATGCAGAAAACGAAGAATCCAATTGGAGAAATTTTTAAAATGGCCAACATGGCTCAAGCCATCAGACTCGCTCTTCATTACGGGGAAGAAAAGCAAAATCTTCAGAATATTTTTGGAGAAGATGTAGGTCCTCCCTTAGGGGGGGTTTTTACAGTCACTCAAGGTCTAAAGACTGCTTGGAACACTCCTTTAGACGAAAGAGGAATTATAGGCACAGCCATTGGATTGGCTCTTACAGGAAGCAGATGTGCGGGCTGAAGTACAGTTTGTAGATTATATTTTTAATTCTATAGACCTGCTCAAGCAGGCGGGGATGACGTGCTGGCTCAGTCAGGGCCGATACACTCTCCCCATGGTTTTAATGGCTCCTGTGGGAGGGGGAGTCCACGGTTCTATTTATCACAGTCATAGTTTTGATTCATGGGCGGTGAGACTTCCTGGATGGAAAATCGTCATGCCGTCAAGCCCTCTAAACGCATATGGGCTGATGATTTCTGCTGTTTCAGACCCCAACCCTGTACTCTATTTAATTCCTAAAGCTCTTTTGGAGGAAAAAAGGGAGGGAAAAAATTCCAGGGGAGCCGGAAAATGAAGAGAAGTTAAAGGCATGCATCGACACTCCTCTTAAAAAGAGAGGGCAGTGGAGTCCTCAGTGGCCTCCCGTGAGAGAATATAAAGTTCAAATTGGAAAAGCACAGATTGTTGAAACGGGTTCTGATTTAACTATTGTCAGTTACGGACGAACCTTAAATATCTGTTGGGAGTTAGTAAAAGAATTCAAAAAAGAAAATATTTTTGTTGAATTGATTGATATGCTGTCCCTTTATCCCTACGACTGGAATGTGATTAAAAAATCAATTCAAAAAACGAAAAAAGTTTTATTTGTCAATGAAGATACAGAGCTGGCTAATTTTGGAGAACATCTGGCGTCATCGAACATCGAGAGAGTGTTTTTATGATTTGTTTGCGCCTCCTAGAGTTATTGCTGGAAAAAATATTCCGGGTGTCGGTCTGCATCCGCACTTTGAAGAGGATACACTGCCTTCTATAGAAAGAATCGAGAGGGGAGTGAGAGAGCTGATCCAAGCCCAGCCCTAAAAGTTTTCAATTTTTTGTTTACGTGTTAGGACGTGGACTTGTGTAGGATCATACACATCATGGATGGAGTAAAAAAGTGAAAAAGACAGCTTGCAAATATATGCTTATCATAGCGTTTTTAGCTCTCATTGGGGGGTGTTTTAATAAAAAGAGTTTTGGTGAAAAGGGGATAGAAATTAATATTTCCGTCAGTGAAAAATGTAAAATAGAAATCAATAAATTTAATGAATGCCTTATAAAGGCTTTTAAAAAAAGGAGCTGCTGGAGCCTTATTTTCTCACAAAATCAACTTGAATCAGATGTGAAAAGCTGTGAAAACAATATAAAAGATATGAGTTCTCAGTGTGATGCGGAGGAGAGTTCTGCTCTGCAAACAGTGCTGCAGGAGAAAATGAAAGAAGAAATTACAGCCTATTGTTTTTCATGATTTTTTAAAGAAGATAGGAGAGATTCGGGGTCAGAGGCTGGATTAATTCAGCTGGGAGAATCCATAAGTGTTACAAAAGACAAAGAGCCGATAAGTTATATTATGTTACATTTTATTTCTAATCCTTAGGAAGCGGCTCCCTCCATTCATTCATTCCAGTACAAAGCTTGGAGATTTTACCTGGCGTCTGTACTTTTCGCCTCTACATACACACCTTTTTAACCCGCATATACGAGAGTTGTTCCCGCAAAAACGGGAATCCAGTCAACGTATTAAGGAAGTTTCTTAATTTGACAGAAGTTCCAAAAAGGAAGAGAACGTCCTTCTTTATGTGCAGAACCGTAATCTTTCCGGCCCGTATGCACTTGATAAAATTCAGGGATATTCGTTCGTTCTTTAAAATATCTTATATGTTTGGAGAGTGTGGTTTCAGATGTTTTGCATTCTACAGCAAAGAGCGGTTTATTTTCTTTTATGACCACAAAATCAATCTCCCTGCCGTCTCTATCTCTCAAATACCTCAAATCCATTTTATACCCTTCAGTATCTTCTATAAAGTGGCAGTATTTGAGAAGTTGAGAGGCTGTCATATTTTCAAAACGTTTTCCAGGATCATCAATTTGAGCCCAATCCCAAAGATATAATTTTTGTTCTTTTTTAATTGACCTAATTTTGGACCTGCTCAACGGAGAAATCCGATAACATACATAGAGTGTTTGTAAAATATCCATCCATCTGCAGACAGTATTATGACTGACTTGCAGATCTTGTCTTAGATTTTCCACAGAAAGAATAGACCCGGCTCTGTCCTTTAAAGCCTGTACTAAAACTTCAATAAGGGAGATTTCTCTTATATTTTCCAAAGTATTAATGTCAGTATAAACCACACGGCTTAATCTTTCCAAAGCCCATCGCCGGTAATTTTTTTTACTTCCTCTAAGAATAGGCTCAGGAAATCCTCCTAAATTCAGCAGAGCATCTACATCACTTTGGCTGGGTTTTTTATTAAGCTCTCTTAGACTAAAAGGGTGAAGACGAAAGTAATTGTAACGTCCAAAAAGAGAATCTCCTCCTTTTTTAAAATGATCTAATTTTGAGGACCCTGTCACAATAATTTTTATTTCTTTTCCATAGGTGTCATAGAATCCTTTGATGAAATTACGCCAGTTTGCAAATTTATGAATTTCATCAAAAATCAACTCCGGCAGATGAGTTTGGATTTGATTTGCGATGATGGATTGGCGGTGTTCTACATTATCCCAATTAAGGTAAGCTGATTTGCTTTTAATAATTTGACGAGCTAAAGTGGTTTTTCCAACTTGGCGCGGCCCTCCGATGAAAACCATTTTTCTTTTCAGATCTTGGCCGGCCGATTTTTTTAAATATCTGACTATATTCATATAATCTATGATATAGTCACGACTTATTTAAAGTCAATAGAAAATTAGTCATGAGGGTTTTTCTGTTGATTTTGGACATTTCTCTCACTTCTGCCCTCTCCCTTTAGGAGGGGGAATAAAGATGAATGCCGGGGAAAAATCATTTCAAATAACCAAACCTCTTTTTAAAACATCATGAACACATCTGAAATCAAATGTTTAATATGAGGCTGTAAATTTCAGAATTATTTTCTTTTGAGGGCTTTTCTTCTTTGAATTTCTCTAGAAACTTTTGTAAAAACATTTCTATAGACTTCAGGGGCAAAAAGCTCCCCGCCGGATTTACCCCCTCTGGAAAAATTCGTCGTTTTTTGAAAAATCAATCGAGCTTCTACTGTGTTTTTTTGAATTTCTTCCAGATTCACTGTGCAGGTGTAAGTCCTGCCTGTTGCATAATTGTTTTGCGGAGACCCGGAGGCGGCCCCTAAAATGATCAAGGTGTTGTAGCCGGCTCCCATACTTTTTTGAGTTTCGGCCGTCATAAAACCCCCGTCCATATCTGTATTTTTAATGATGTATCCTTCATCCTGCAGAACTGTTTTAAAAGCTCTGAAAACAGTATTGTAAGAGGCGGATTTGAAAACACGAGTCTGCAAAGCCCTCTTTTGATCCGGCGATAAAACTGGAATCGTTTGGCAGGCTGTGATGAAAAACAAAAAAGCAGGAAAATACTTCATAGCTAAAATTGCGCGGCTGTCACGGAAAAATCTTTCACAATATCATTTTTGTTAAAGGTAATCACAACATCAAAAGAGGACACTGCTGATTTGCTGACGGCCTGTCCTCCTCCAATCACGAATAATCCCCCCGCAAACGAAGAACTTTGAGTGTCGTAAGATTGTTTGCTGTAAGTCCAAACCGTCTCCCCTCTTGAAGATTGGGTGACAATATTTGGGGAGCCCCAGGCTTTCAAAATATCTGTCTGGGAGGTTCTTCCCTTCACCAATAAGGTTCTGGCAGACCCTGCTGTTAAATTTGATTTTTGAGGGGCCGGCTGTACAGTCTGACATCCCAAACCCATAATAAAAATAAACAATACAATAAAACGGAGCATATATCTATCTCTCACATTTACATCTCCATTTTACAGTTAAATAAGGGTTTCAGGCAATTAAAAAATCTCTTTTTAAAAAATCTTGAAATCATTTAGAATTGCTAACACGGTATAGAAATCACTTCAAGTATTTGCGGCAGATCCCTTTTAAGCCTCTCTTCGATACCTTGTTTTAAAGTCCATTCAGCGCTGGGGCAGCCGGAGCAGGCTCCTTGAAGTTTGACATACACTCTTCCGTCTTTATATTGGTCAAATTGAATAAAACCGCCATCCCTTTGAACAGCCGGCTGAATTTCAGCAGACAAAATGTGTTTAATTTTTTTTACAACTTCATCGGAGCTCTGGTTTGAATTTTCTGAATTTGTCGGGCGGGGTTTTTCAGCGCGTGACGGTAAAATATCTTCTTTAGAGGCCTTTTCCAGCATTTGCAGGAGAGGGCCTTTCACCGGCTCCCATTCAATCCAGTCTTCTTTTGTAATACTGATGAAATTTTCCCTGATAAAAACTCTTTTCACCCAAGGGAAGTTCAAAAGCTGAGCAGATAATGGAGAAACATATTGAGCTGAACCGGCATTCTCAAATTCAAAGGCGTTCTCCGTCAATTTGTCATTAAATACAAACTTTAAAGCTTGGGGGTTTGGTGTTTCTTGAACATTGATTTTTAACATTTTAGATTGTTTATATTGCATTTAATGTTTCGCCCTTCAACGTTTTCGCGTCAACACTCCTCATTTGTGTTCATGGCGAAAATCATAATGTGTCCATAGACTGCTCTCCCTTATCAATTCACCGTTTTCTGCAAACAAAATAAGCCGCCCGCCATAATAGCTTATGATATTCCGACGGGTGTAATCTCTGGCTTCACATCTAAAATCAGAATTGGCAAACAGATCAACCGATTCTTCAATATAACAGTCATCGACAACAGACGCTATTCTTTGAGCTATGGACTCACCGGTCATTTTGTGTCCTAAAACACTGCCGTGAATAAACATCACAATGATAAAAACAACAGTGTTCTGCAGGGTCCTGTTTTTAGCAGAAAAAAAAACCTCCCCTTTCAGGAAAGAGACCATTATTTTTTTTAAACAAGAGCATGAACTTGAGAAAACAAGTTTGAACGGGAGAAAGAGTTCAGTAAACAACCTCATCAATCTGAGACGGTAGCTCTTTTGAAATTAAGTGTCAATATCTTTTTAAAAAAAAGTTAAAAACACAGTTTTTTTTCCACACTTGAAAGTGATTTTTTGTTTTTGCAGGAGCGGGGAGGTGTGGGTGCAGGCAGAAAATATGTAAAAATATTACTTAGAGATTTGACTGAGCTGTTTCAAAAGCTCCAACTCTTTTCTTTTTAATTTTTTTGGAATCTTTACGCAAATTTCGTAAATCATAGAGCCTCTCCGCCCTCCAGAGGCTAAAACAGGCAGTCCTTTATGTTTTAATACAATAGAATCCCCGTTCTGAGCGCCTTTTGGAATCTCCACAGATTGATGCTTTCCCTCTAAAGAAGGAGCCTGAACTTCCGCCCCTAAAATAGCCTGTAAATAAGAAATTTCCAAAACAGCTTTAAGATCAGCCCCCCGCCTTTTAAAAACAGAGTCCTCCTGAACTTTTATTTCTACGTAAAGATCTCCGCTGGACCCATTTTTGTAGCCTGCCTCCCCTTCTCCTCTGACTCGAAGACGGGTGCCGGTTTCCACTCCCATAGGGATTTTGATAGAGAGTTTCTTTTTTTGTCTGGTCTGTCCTCTTCCATGGCAGGCCCCGCAGGGATACTTCACCACTTCCCCTTGTCCTGAACACTGCTGGCATTGAGCTGAGAAAGAAATAAAGGCCTGCCGTTGCATGGTCTGCCCTCTTCCATGGCAGGCTCCACAGGCCTCCAAAGCTGTTCCGTCTTTAGCTCCCGTCGCTTGACATTTTTTGCAGTTTAACTCAGCAGAAAATTCTATAATATGCTCTCCTCCATGAAGAGCGTCTTTTAAAGTCACTGTATGGTGGTACCGCAGGTCGGACCCTTTGTTGTTTTGTTTGTGAGGGGAATGCCCTGAAAATGAGGAATGAAAAAAATCTTCAAAGCCTCCTCTTCCTCCTCCAAACCCCATTTGTCCAAAAATATCTGAAAAAGAGGAAAAAATATCCTGCACGTCTCTAAACCCTTGAGATCCATAAGAAGATTGAAAGTCAGCATGGCCAAAACGATCGTATTGAGCCTTTTTCTCAGGGTTGCTTAAAACCTGATAAGCCTCTGCGGCTTTTTTAAATTTGTTTTCAGCGTTTTTATCGCCGGGGTTTCGGTCTGGATGATACTGTAAAGCCATTTTTCTATATG
Source organism: Bdellovibrionales bacterium (assembly GCA_965199935.1). Classification (GTDB taxonomy): domain Bacteria; phylum Bdellovibrionota; class Bdellovibrionia; order Bdellovibrionales; family UBA1609; genus JAPPLG01. Next base: position 354,710 of record CBDATD010000002.1, on the reverse strand, counting down.
CTTTTTTAATTTCATTAGAATCAGCGTCTTTAGAAACTCCTAAAATATCGTAGTAGTCAGACAAAGAACCCCCCTATTGCTGAAGATGAGCAAATAAACTTACAAAAAATGTGGTTTGCCTAGATCAAAGAGTCAAGTAATGCTGTGTTTTTTCTCATAAAACAAGTTTTAACGGGAGGCCTTAGATTTCAACTCTCTAATTTCACGCAGTCTTCTTTTAAAACCATTGATAAATGAGCTTTTAGGGTCGTCTTCAATCAACTGCATAATCATTTTTTCAGCCACGTCCAACCTTCCAGACTCAGAATAGAGCTTGGCTGAGAGGCTGTAAAGCCATAGGGGACCCCCATTTTTGGCCGCATTTAACAAAAGATCCGCCGCCTTACGAGGTTGATGAAGCTCCAGCAAGTAATGGTGGCCGGCATGAAATGAAACATTCCAATCTTTTGGAAATCTTTTAACAGCCTTATCTAAGATCAAGCGGGTTCCCTCCTTATCTCCCATAATCACCCCCATAATGACGCCCGATAAAATGTAGGGTCTTTGAAAACGCGGAGCCAATTCTGTAATGGCATTGGCCATATGGTAGGCCCAACCCTTATGGCACTGATATTTTGTTTTGCCGTCGTAAACAGGAATTCCCTGCTCGTAGCGGCAGAAGTCAGCATTTTGAATATACCGCACCCATAAAAGATCCGCATAAATATCATTGTATCCGAAAGCAAAGTGTTTAATAACTTCAGGAGGAGCAAAGTAATAAGGTTTTCTGTACGCAGATGCTTTTTCAAACCCAAAAAAGTAAATTCCAGCCGCGGCAAAAATCCCCGATAAAAGAAGATAAATATTCGACTTTTTCAAAAAGACCCCCTTTCTCCTATTCCAATTCTAACAAAAAATGTACAAAATTTTCAAAACTTTTTCTGTTAAAAAATAATTTGACAGTAAGCAAGAGGTGCTTGTAGTTCTTTCCCTCTGCGGAGGCGGAGATTTAGTGAGTTTAGATATTCCAGCGGTGACCAAGAGAATTCAAAAAAACAGCCATGCAAAACTGCATAAAGGTTTTATTTCATGGTATTCCCATGCCACCTTTGAGCAAAGAGAGGTTAACGATTTTATAAGCATCGGCAGAGACTCCGGTCAGATGGTCGTCTTGGATGATCCTTTTATTTCACGCAGGCATACTCGCATTGAAAAAAAGAAGGACCATTATGTCCTCAAAGATATGTCAAGTCGAAACGGCACTTTTCTAAATGGAAATAAAATCTTTTCTGCTTTGCTCAAAGATCAGGACCGCATCCAGGTTGGAAAGACTGAGTTTACTTTTTCATCAAAAATGTTTCAGAAAAATTGGAAGGTTTTTAGCCGCAGTTTAAACCCTGAGTGGAGCAAACAGCTTTCCCGCATTCCCTCCATGGCTCAGACAAATTTTCCTGTTCTTATTTTGGGGCCTTCAGGCGCTGGAAAAGAACATTTAGCTCAAATGATTCACTCTCAATCGCAGAGAAGCCAGGGTCCCTATGTAAGTGTGAATTGCAGCGCCTTGACAGAGAACTTGGCTGAAAGCGAGTTTTTCGGTCATACCAAAGGATCTTACACAGGGGCTCATCAAGATCGGCTGGGGGCTTTTCGCTCTGCCCACGGAGGCACGTTATTTTTAGATGAAATCGGCGATCTGCCTCTCTGCCTCCAGCCCAAACTCCTAAGAGCTCTGGAAATCAAAGAAGTAAAACCTGTAGGTTCAGATCGGACTGTAAAAGTAGATGTGCGAATTGTCACAGCCACTCACCAAAATCTTCAAGAAAAAGTTCTAGATCAAACATTTCGCGAAGATCTTTATTTTCGCCTTCATGTGCTTGAATTGACTCCTCCTGCTCTTGTGGATCGAATAGAGGATTTTGAAAATATTCTTCAGTTTTTGTCTGTGGAATTTGGAATATCTTTTTCTTCTCCTGCTGTGGAAGCTCTGAAACAGCATGATTGGCCCGGCAATATCCGAGAATTGAGAAACACAGCCGCCAGGGCGAAAGCTCTTTTCCCCAATAAGACCCTGCAAAGCGAGGATGTTAGAGAAATTATCGCCCCTATTTGCGGCCAAAACACTCCGTCAAAAATTTTAGAAAAACTTCCTATTTTGAAGCAAATAGAAAAAGAGGTGCTGATTAAAACTCTTCAAGCACACGAAGGGAGCAGAACCGCAACAGCTCATCGTTTGAATATATCACGAACCACTCTCAACAGAAAACTTCGTCTCTATGGAATCCACTTCGATAAAAACGATGCCGTTGAAACATAATCTGCTTGCATTTTTTTTAATATGCTCCTTTCCAGCTTCTGCCGAAGTGGCCTGGTTTTTTTCTCAAAAAGAAAGCTCCCACAAATTGGCTTTGATCCCCTCTTACCGCAGATCTAATTTTTTAGGAAATATATTGTCTTCCCGCTTGTTTGTTTACCCCTCCTCAGACAAAGGAGTGTATCTGTCCCTCAGCGGTCATTGGGGGCTGTCTCAAACCATCAAGGGTCTGGCAAGCCGCTGGATTTATTGGATGGACAAAGGGGAATGGTCATCTTCTCTTCTCTGGGAGAAGAGTTTTGATCCTTATTATAAAGAGGGATTTATAAAATACATTTCAATACCTGTACAAAAAAAAGTTTTTCACATTCAATACTTGAGAGATATAAGAGACAAGCTGAAAATGGGTGTTTCCTTTGAGTTTCAAGAACGCAGGGAAGAGAGCGGCCGCTCTTGTGTTGTGCGGTCTGGAAAAACAAAACAAAATCTTCCTAAGTACTGCTATGGATTTTCCCCTCATGAGCTGGGAGGAGCTGTCGGAATAAAACTGAGGAGTGACACGAGAGATGATATTTTCAATCCTTCAAAAGGCCGACTGTTTCAAACCAGCTTGAAGACAGGGTATGAGCATTACAATTTGGCGGATGTATTTCTACAGGCGGAAGCCAGTGTCTCTTTTATTTTCTCTGTGCTGGAGGAAGAAAAATGGGTTTTTACCTTTGCAGGCGGAGGTTCTTTTTTGACTCTCAAAAGAGCGTTCTGCCTTATAGTTTTCAGTTCAAACTGGGGGGTGTGGATAAACTCAGAGGATATTTGCATGGGAGATTCCACTCCCACCAGTATTATTTAGCACAAGGAGAGTTTCGGTGGCCTTTGCTGTCTTGGATGGAATTTATGCTCTTTTTGGATTTAGGGCGGGTTCACTGGTTTAAAAAACCTTTGTTTTCCGCTGGAACGGGGGTTCGCATTGGTCTGCCTCCTTCTTATGATAAAAAAATAAGGGTTGAGATAGGCTGGGGAAAAGATCAGCATAATTTTGTTGTGGCTTTTGCCTATCCGTATTAAATTGTCTTGAATGGAAAATTCAAAATATATTTTTATCACGGGCGGCGTGGTTTCCTCTGTTGGAAAAGGCTTAACAGCGGCAAGTTTAGGAGCATTGCTGGAAGCCCGCGGGCTTTCTATCAACATCATCAAATGCGACCCTTATCTGAACGTTGACCCCGGCACTCTCTCCCCTTTTCAACACGGCGAGGTGTATGTCACTGAAGACGGAGCTGAAACTGATTTAGACTTAGGCCACTATGAAAGATTTACGTCCGCTCCTCTGAGAAAATCCAACAGCGTCACAACAGGACAAATTTACGAGAGTGTTATCTCCAAAGAGAGGCGGGGTGATTTTTTAGGCCACACAGTGCAGGTCATTCCTCATATTACAGATGAAATTAAATCGAGAATTCTTCAGAAAGGAAAAGAAAGCCAGGTGGTGATTGTAGAAATTGGAGGCACTATTGGAGATATTGAAAGCCTGCCTTTTATAGAGGCTATCCGCCAAATGCGCACCGATTTAGGCATTGAAAATACGGTGTTCATTCATGTCACTTTGCTCCCCTTTGTTCAAACGGCTGGTGAATTTAAAAGCAAGCCCACCCAGCACTCTGTAAAATCCTTAAGGGAAGCGGGTATTCAGCCTGATTTTCTGATATGCAGAAGCCATAAAAAAATAGATGAATCTCTAAAGTCAAAGATTTCTTTGTTTTGCAGTGTCCCTCAAGCCAATGTTATTTTCGCTCCTGATGTGGATGTTATTTACGAAGTTCCTCTTTTGTTGAATAAAGAAAAATTAGATCACAAGGCGGCGGTGCAGTTGAAGCTTCCGGTTCAAGAGCCTCATATAAAACAGTGGAGTCAAATCGTACAAACTTATAAATCCCCCAAAAAATCAATCACTATAGGAATGGTGGGGAAATATGTGGATCTTAAAGACAGTTATCAATCTCTGCACGAGGCTTTATCCCACGCAGGAGCCGCCAGTGAGTCTCAAGTGAATATTGAGTACATTGATTCTGAATGTTTAAATAGTGAGAATGTCAGGGCTGTTTTAAAAGATTTAGACGGTATTATCGTACCCGGCGGTTTTGGACAGAGAGGAGTTTCCGGCAAAATTTCAGCAATTCAATACACCAGAGAAAATAAAATTCCTTTTTTAGGAATATGCTTTGGCATGCAGATGGCCGCTTTGGAATTTGCCAGAAATGTCTGCGGATTGAAGGAGGCCTCCTCCAAAGAGTTTGCAGACAAGTGTTCTCAGATGATGGTCATTGATTCTATGGAAAGTCAAGTTGGAGTTAAGAATAAAGGGGCTACAATGAGATTAGGCTCCTACCCATGCACAATTCAAAAAAACACCAAAGCTTTTGCCGTTTATAAGACTCAACATATTTCCGAAAGACACAGGCATCGGTTTGAATTGAACAATGAATACCGGGAAATTTTGGAAAAAAAAGGGATGCGTCTTTCCGGCATCAATGAAGAAGACAACCTTGTGGAGATTTTGGAGATTTCAAACCACCCTTGGTTTTTAGGAGTGCAGTTTCACCCTGAGTTTAAGTCAAAGCCTTTTCTGCCCCACCCGGTGTTTGATCATTTCATAGGAGCTTCTTTGCTGTGCCGGCAAAACAAACAAAGAAAAACTGCACCTGCCGCTGAAAAAGGAAGTTTGGAGTCTCATTCAATTTGAGAAAAACCCCTTCACTTATGTCACTTCCTCGTATTCACGTTATCTCTGTACTCTCTGTCATCCCCGTGAAAGTGAGGGTCCAGTTTTTGTCGTTCCTGTGAGAGTTGTGCAGGCATTGCTGAAAAGCTCAAACATGCGTTTTGCCACAGAGCAAACTTCGTCTGCTCTGTTTCAAATCCGAACTCGTTTTCATCACTGCCTGCCCAACTTCTTTGTGTACATCACCTCTGCACTTGCTTCATCCAAGTACAAGACTCATCGATTGCGTTTGACAGCTCCATGGCTTCGCTCGAGGATCCATAAAATTTTAGTTCCAGTAATCGGACCACTTAAGGCTGTTGTTCAAAAAATTACAACCAGTTAAATTCCTGTCTGGATTATTTCGATAAGTGTCTTCCAGCAAATACTGATCAATTTGATTTCTGGAGTTGGAGTTATATACGGATGAACTGCAAAAATAAATCCATGACAGGCAGGCCTTGTAGGAATGACCGCCGCCCAAACCGTCTATATCCGCATCCTCACAAACATCGGAGAGGGCCTTATGAGTGATCTCATAAACCGCAGACACTTCGTCATCTGAAGAACTCACACGGACAATATTTGTTAATCTATTCTCATCTTTGATGTTTTTTAAAACACTTTCCTGGTCATCATTTAAACTATTCTTTAAATCCCTGCAGGTTGTTCCGTTGTCTCTTGAGCCGGAACAACTTAAAACCCCTCCCATCTGCACTAAAAGATCAAAGACAATATCGGTTTCCCTGTCTGAAAAATCACGAATAGATTCTGCAATACCCGTGTCATCCACAATCCAGTCAAATACCTCTTCAGCCTCTTCGGAACTGTATTCATAGTCTGACCAATCATCCTCGTCTCTGTCGTCATCATCTCCCCTTTCATCTCTTTGGTATTCTCCTTGAATCAAGTTGGACCAGGAGGACAGAGCAACACTGGCAAAAAGATCAAAGTCTCTTCCTCTAATATCATCCAAATGAGGGTGTTTTAAATCCTCAAAAACATCTTCAATAATACCTATTTCTTTCAAAGAAAGTTTGTAGCAGTCTCTTCTTTCTGAAGTGTAGTCGAGCATTTGATCGCATATATCTTCACATCTTTCCGAGTCTTCACACTGGTTGCCGGAGCGTGTGGACCGGCCTCTTCCCAGACGCCTGCTGTCTGCTTCTGTTTCTTCACCAATAGAAGACAGGTAGTCTGGAGCTCCTATATCTACGCAGGACACCAGGGCTGTCAGTAAAAAAATAATTCCTATTCTTTTCATTTGTTTCCTCATCATTTTTTATATTCTCTTCTTTGTATTCATTTTATTTTTCTCTATTATTCATCCGCTTATTCATACTTTGCTGTAAACTTTACCAAGTGCACCCTGCCCCCCCTTCATATTTATGGAGTACAGGGCATTCATAAGCGTCAACGCATATACGAGCTTCAGCGTCACTCCCCGCTGAAGCGCACAGATCAGCAATTAAATCCCCAACAATACTCACGGCTTGGTCATTTTCTTGTTCATCTGCATAAGTGGAAAAAGCAACATCGTCATAATCCCCTTGGGTCAGCCCTATGTAGATCGATGCAGGATGATCATGGCAGGAGGATGTATGCCTTGATCTCCCCTCTGTATAGTCTGACCAGTCAATAAATCTCAATCGTCTGTTTAATTCACTATCCGCAACAGAATTACAATCCATACCCCATAAACCGCAGAGATATTGTTTTTGGTTTCTTGGAGCCACAGAGCGTCCGGCAATACAGAAAAGGTGCCTCGCTATTTCCAAATCTTCATCTTTTGAGGAGACAGAGCGTGCAATTTTTTCTTCGTTGGCTATCCATTCCAACACTAATTGAGCTGTCTGAAAGTCATAAGCGTGAATATCCTCCCAATAATCTCCTCTGCGGTCCCCGTCTTCATCTCTATGAACAGGATCAATCAAATCTAAAAAACTTCTCCATCCAATGCTTAGAAAGTGGGAAAAGTCTGCAGGCTCTATATCATTTAAGCGAGAAAGTCTATTGGGGTTGATGAGAACATCAAAGACCTCAGAAACAGTGTTCACCCGGTTCTCAGAGGCATTGTAACAGCTGTCCAAGTCTGCCGCTCTAAGGTACATATCTTCACAGGTTCTTTTGCACTTGCTGTTTTCAGAACACCTCGCAGAAGAATCACTGAGGGATCTAGACCGCACTCTGCCTCTCAGTTGATCTCTCCCCTCTTCAGAAAAAAGCTCTGTGACCGGCGCTTCAATACAAGATATTAAAAAAGGCAGTAATAAAAGGTATTTCATGCTCTATTTATCGACATTTTGCAGACTGCGGGTGAGAGCTTTATCCCTTACAAAAAGATAACTAGTCGATAGTCTTAAAACTACTTAAATAGATGTGAAAAATGGTAATGGATAGTGAATTTTTACCTTCTCTAACAGCTTTTAATATAAAAGACCGGATGGACCGGCTCCCGCCCCCAAAAAACTCCCTTCAAGAGATAGAAGTGGAGGAAGCTTCTTAAGCTCCATTTCAGCTAGACAGATCCAAGGCCGAAAGAAGGCATTACGGAAAAAACGATAAAAGAAAAAAATACTTAAAATTACAAATGCAATGAGAAAATTTTTAGAGATTTCCCCAAGAGAGATTTTCAAAATTTGGAGGAGTCAGGAGAAAAAAAAGCTCATCATTTCGATCCGCATTTGAAGAAATTTGTAGAGTTTTTCTTGCAGAAAAGACAGCTTTTTAATATATTTCAAATTCCATGAATTTCATTTATTTGTTTTCATTATTGATTTTTACCAGCTGCGGGCATATTCCTCTTCTGCCGGGGGGAGATGAGACTGTCATTGTGGTTCACGGTTTCGCAAGAAGAGCCGGTTCTATGGAGAAACTAGCCGAACACATTCATCAAGCGGGATATGAGGTGAGAAATATTGAGTACTCTTCCATTCAGAAGAGTTTGGATGAGGTTCAATCTGATGTGTTTGAAAAATTTGATCAGTATATTTTTTCAAATCCGGGCAAGAAAATTCATTTTGTCGGGCATTCTTTAGGGGGGCTGCTCGTCCGGGCTTATTTAGATCGGAAGTCATTAAAGAATTTAGGTTCTGTTGTTTTGATGGGAGTTCCTAATAAGGGCAGTGCATTGGTGAATGAGTATGAGGAAAGATGGTATTTCTCTTGGCTGGGGCCTGTTCTTTCTGAGTTAAGAGTGGATGACTCCCAGTTTTTGAAAAAACTAAAAGCTCCTTATTACAAAGTGGGGGTGATTGCCGGTTCTAAGCCGTATTCAAGGTTTTCTGACAGCTCTTTGGAGGGTGCGCACGATGGGATGGTCAGTGTGGAGTCTGCTCAGTTGGAGGGAATGAGTGATTTTATATTGATTGATGTCAATCATTCCAGGATGAAGAGGGACCATCGTGTGATTGACCAGGTGGTTTATTTTTTAAAGCACGCCCGCTTTAAAAAATAATTCTTTTAGGAGGTTTTGGGACATAGCTCAGTTGGTTAGAGTGCTGCCTTGACATGGCAGAGGCCGGCGGTTCGAATCCGCCTGTCCCAATAAAAAATGAAACTTTTTTTAGGCAATGCGTTATTGCACGGTGGGTTTTCAAAAAGAATATTAAAAAATAAGAGTATAAAAATGAGGAATTTCAATGAGTTATAGTATAAAATTTAGAAAATATATTATATTTTTTCTTTCCGCCTGCTCCAGTTTTTCCACAGCTCAAATTGAAGAGAAAACTTTGGAAATTACCAGCTCTAATGATAAAACCAATGAAATCCTCCAACAGGCTGAACAAACGACAGCATATCAGCTGATTACAGAATTATTAGGTTCAGAGCATACAGAAAAGATAAAAAACTCCATAGACCGCAAAGTCTTTCCTCAAATTAAAAAGTTTATTTTACTCACAAAGATTGTTGAAACAACTGCTGTAGAAAACGATCAGTTTCTGAGCAAAGTCTTAGTTCGATTCTCCAGGCCGGCTCTTAAAAAAATACTCATCTCCTCCCGCTTGTTTTATATGGACGACAACACAGACCGTATCTTAACCCTTATTGAATTTAAAGAAAATAATAGAGTTTACCGCTGGTGGAATAAAGATGAAGCCTCCCCGGAGCCTATCCAAAACTTTTATTCCAATTTACAAACTTTATTTCTTAAATACGGCTTCTACACAGCCCATCCGATTTTCAGTCAATACTATTTTAGACTGCCTAACAATCTCAAATTCAATAAACTCAATATAAAAACAGCTCAAAAGCTTTCCAAATTTTTTCAATCAGGTCTTATCATTTTAGGATCTATCACTTTAAAACCTTCTTCCGACTCTATGTCCCAGGTGCTCTGGGATCTCTCCCTCTATAACTCTGCTTATTTGAGAAAAATAGCCTCCTACAAGTCCAGAACAAAAACACCTAAGCACTCTTGGGATTTTTTAAAAATAAACCATTGGGCTGAAACTTTTGCTTTAGAAATAAAATCCATTTATGAAAAAGGAGTTTTGTCGTCACAGTTATTTACAGTGACCCTGCAGGGCAGATTAAACTACCTGGAAAGGGAAACTTTAAAAAAAGCTTTGGAAAAAACACCTCATATCAACAACTTAAAAGCCAATTTAATTTCAGCCGGTCAAATAATCTATAATGCAGATGTAAACGCTGAAGGTGTTCAAATTTTAAAACAAATTAAAGAGTTGGATGCGCCTGATTTTAAACTTTCCCCACAGCTCAAGAGACACAATCATTTGATCATAAAGGTCGAGAAATGATTATGCAAACAGTGTGGGAAAATCAAATTCCTTATTTGGACAGCCTCAAAAAACAAGAAAGGCTTAAGTCAGAATGCCTTAAAACAGGAAGAAACTTCGCCCTCGGCTTTCACTGCCCTGCTGTGATCACACTAGGTCTTCGAGGCTCCGAGGAAGATTTACTCCGCCCCCGATCAGAATATAAAAAGAGGAATATCTCTATTATTTCTGTTAAAAGAGGAGGCCAGGCCACTTTGCATTCTCCGGGGCAGTTGGTTCTCTACCCTATTTCTAATATCAAAAAAAATAAACTTAGGGCCAGAGATTTTGTTCATTTCATTGAGCGGGTGACTCGTCAGGTTTTCACCCAGCTGGGTGTTTCTGTACATAAAGAAGAAGGGCAGGCAGGTCTTTTTACTAAAAGAGGAAAAATTGCCTTCTTTGGAATCCATATCACCGAGGGAGTCAGCCAGCACGGCCTGGCTGTTAATGTTCACAACGATTTAAATTTATTTGATTTGATTCGAAGCTGCGGCGTTCACCGAAAAACACATGATAAACTCTCCAACTATTGCAATATCACGATTCAAGAAGTTTTTGATCTGTGGGTAAAAACTGTTAAGAAAACCGAATATTCTCTAGAGGTATAAATTCCCTCATTTTCTCCAACACAGAAAAATTAATATTCAAAGGAATGGGGGATCTCATTTTAAGCACAGAAGATCCTGTATTAATTTTAAAAACAACTGCTGAAGAACCTTCATTGCTTTCCATAATTTGCTTAAGGTTTTTCATCTGATCCTCTTTGATTTGGTCAGAAACTAGAATTTCAATCCTATTGGAGCGGGACAACAGAGTGCTCAGGGGAGTCACTTTCTCTACAATACATTTGATGTCAGATTTTTGAAAACGCCCCTCAATATAAACAGGTTCATCAGATTGAAGAATTTTTTCATTATCTAAATAGACACTAGAAAAAAACACCAGGTCCAACTGACCCGTTTGGTCCCCCAACTGCGCAAACCCCATCACAGTTCCTTTCCGGGTTCTCACTTCTCTTAAATTTTCAACAATACCCCAAACTCTTATCTTCTCCACCGGTTGATCCATAATGCTTTGTATATTTTCCGAGGGATAAGATTTTAAATAAGGTTTAAAATAATCTAAAGGATGCTCGCTCAGATAAAAACCAATTACTTTTTTTTCATAATTTAATTTTTCCAAATGGCTCCATTTTTTTACAGTATTTAAAAAAACAGATTCACTTTTATCCAATAAGGAAAACAAATCCGACTGTCCTGTTAAAATATCTTGTTTCTTTTTTTCGGATTTTTCAATGAGAAGTTTAAAATTTGAAGAAATTTCAAACCTCTCGTACCCCAAGCCGTCGAACCCCCCTGCTTTCACCAAAGAATCTATAGTTTTTTTATTCACCTTCTTAGAATCTATAGATTCTAAAAAATGATCGAAAGATTTGAATGGACCTCTTTTTTTTCGGATTGAGACAATATGATGAACGGCGATGCTCCCCACTCCTTTAATGGCCCCTAATGCAAAATAAATGTCTTTATTTTGAACAGAAAATTCATATTCAGAATAATTTACATGAGGAGGCCGCAGATGAATCCCCCGCACTCGGGCGTTTTGAATATACTTGGTGACTTTAGCCGCATCTCCCATTTCTGTCGTCAAAAGAGCCGCAAAAAATTCCACAGGATAATAATGTTTCAACCAAGCTGTCTGTGCGGCTAAAACACAGTAGGCTGCGGCATGAGCTTTATTGAAGCCGTATTTTGCAAATTCAGCGACAGTATCAAATAATTTCTCAGTTTTCTTTAAATCATAATTTTTCTTTTGAGCGCCGGATAAAAATCTCGTCTTTTGCTTTCTCATTTCAGATGGAATTTTCTCCCCCATAGCTCTTCTTAAAACATCCGCCTCCGCATAGCTGTAGCCTGCAATCATTGCAGAAATCAAAAGAACTTGTTCCTGATAAACAACAACACCATGTGTTTCTTTTAAAATAGGTTCCAGCTCAGGAAAAATATATTTGGCTGTTTTTGATTTACGTCTTTCAAGGTAAGTGGGAATCATATCCATCGGACCGGGTCGAAAAAGAGCATTGATAGCAATAATATCTTCAAAACAAACAGGCTGCGCTTTACGAATAAGATCTGTAATCCCCTTCCCCTCAAACTGAAAAATACCTAAGGTGTCCCCCTGGCTCATAATGTCATAAATCCCTTCATCTGAAAGGGAGATGTCTTGCGCGCTGATTTTCTTTTTTGATTTTTTTCAATTAAAAGAAAAGCTCTTTGGATGTGCGTAAGAGTTTTCAAACCTAAAAAATCAAATTTGACCAAACCGATTTTCTTTGCGTACTTCAAGTCAAATTGGATCACATTTTCATCCTCAGCCCCCTTGTACAAAGGGGCGTAATGTAAAACAGGCTGATCTGCAATAATGACCCCTGCCGCATGAATACTGACATGGCGGACCAGTCCCTCAATTCTTTGAGCCAAATCTATGAGTGCGGCAATTTGTGAATCTGTTTCTGTCAATTCCTTAAGAGCAGGGTTTTGATTCAAAGCTTCTCGAAGAGTGATTCCCAGCTGATCCGGTATGAGTTTAGCGATAGAGTCCACATCCGTATAGGGCATAGATAAAACACGTCCGACATCCCTTACAGCCGCACGAGCCTGCAGACGTCCAAAAGTCATTACTTGAGCCACAAAATCCTTTCCATAAGTGTCTTGTACGTGCTGGATCACTCGATTTCTATTCTCTTGACAAAAATCAATATCAAAATCAGGCATACTGATTCTTTCAGGGTTTAAAAATCTTTCAAAGAGAAGGTTTTGAGGCATAGGATCTAAATCAGTAATTCCTAGACTGTAAGCCGTTAAAGATGAAGCACCGGAGCCTCTGCCAGGCCCTACAGGGATGCCCTCTTTCTTCGCCCAATGAACAAATTCATGAACAATCAAAAAATATCCGGTGAAACCCATAGAATCAATAATTCCTAACTCCTCCTGCAGACGAGTTTGATATTTTTCTAAATCATGAGTGTTTTTTAGTTTTCTTTTGAGGCCGCTCTCTGCTAAATATTTCAACTCCATTTTAAGGTTTTTTCTCTTTTCTAAAACAGGAACCGGCAAATGATAAATAGGCCGGCCTTTTTTGTCCTTGAGTTGAAATTCCAGATGACATCGATCTGCAATCTCCAGCGTGTTTTGCACAATGGAGGCGTCTTCGTCTTGAAAAAGCTCCTTCATTTGTTCAGGAGATTTAAAGTATTTTTCACTTTTTCTTTGTTTGTTTTCTAAAATTTCATTTTTTCCCAATACATCTTAAAACCTCTTGAACAATGTAATCTTTTTGTTCTGTGTAATGAACATCGTTGGCTGATGTTAGAGGGAGAGACAGAGTGTCAGAAGCCGATTTTAAAAATTGATTAAAATCATCAGGATTGGTTTTCGTGTATTCTAAATAAAGCCGATCTTGAAAAATGTTTTTCAGATTTTTGATTCTCTCCAAAGCTTTATCACTTCCATAATCTCTATACATTTTAAAAATCTGGCTAATTTCACCACCCGTTAAGGCGATCAGCCCCTGAGAATGCTTTTGAAGAACAGAATCATCCACTCTAGGAATATAATAAAACCCCTCTTGATACCCTAATGTACTGATATGGCATAAATTTTTATATCCTTCATTATTTTGAGCTAAAAGAACTAAACTTGTGAGGTCTGATTTTTGCTTTTTTTCCAATCTATCTTTGGCAAGATAGACCTCAGATCCAATAATAGGCTTGATGCCCTTTTCTTTGCATTGAAAGTAAAGCTCCAAAGCCCCAAATAAATTTCCATAATCTGTAAGGGCCAGGGCCGGCATTTTATACTCAACACATTTCTTCACCAAATCTTCAATTTTAGAAGAGGCCAACAACAGTGAATACTGAGAATGCACATGAAGGTGAACGAATGACAAACTTTACTCCCATTCAATAGTCGATGGAGGTTTTGACGTTATGTCATAAACCACACGGTTGATGCCGCGCACTTGATTCGTTATTTTATTAGAAACCTGTTCTAGAAAAGAAGGGTCGAAGGGATACCAATGAGCTGTCATTCCATCTGTAGAAACCACAGCCCTCAAAGCTAAAGTTTTTTCAAAAGTTCTAAAGTCGCCCTGCACTCCTACGGAGCGGCAGGGAAGAAGAACTGCCAATGACTGCCATATTTTGTCATACAGGCCGGAGCTTTTGAGTTCAGACGTGAAAATATGGTCTGCTTTCCTAAGTAAATCAAGACTGGCTTGATCGACTTCCCCCAAGATGCGTATCGCTAGACCAGGGCCGGGAAAAGGATGTCTTTTCAACATATTATCAGGAATACCTAATTTTTTTCCTAAAGACCTGACCTCATCTTTAAAAAGATTTTTTAAAGGTTCTACGAGTTTCAGTCCTAACTGTTTGGGAAGCCCCCCTACATTGTGGTGCGACTTGATAGAGGCGCTGGGATTATGAGGAGAAAAACTTTCAATAACATCCGGATAAAGGGTGCCTTGCGCGAGACATTCAATATCAGAATCTTTATGCTGTTTGAAAACATCAATAAAGGTGCGGCCGATAATTTTTCTTTTTTCTTCGGGGTCTTTCACTCCTTTTAGATTTTTTAGAAAAAGACCTCCGCTGGAGACCCCTTGCACATTTAATTTCATGCTGTGATAGCTCTCCAGCACTTCATGAAATTCATTTTTTCTCAACAACCCTGTATCCACAAAAAGACATTGTACATTTTCAGCTCCCAGTATTTTTGTGATCAGCACTGCTGTCACTGTGGAGTCCACCCCTCCGCTTAACGCACACAACACTCTGCCCGGACTCATTTTTTGAATAGACTCTTTGATGTCCTGAAACATAGAGTCCTCATTCCACAACCCCTCTTCAGCCTGGCATATATTTTGAGCAAAATACTTAAGTAAATCCCGGCCCTTTTCTGTGTGATGAACTTCGGGGTGAAATTGAAAAGTTAAAATTCTATTTGATTCATCTTTATAGGCCGCGGGTTTGTTTTCATTTTCAGCAAGAAGTTTCATGCCCGGAGGCGCTTTTTCCACGATGTCCCCGTGGCTCATCCACACAAATTGTTCAGACATATTGTGGATTAAACTCTCCTTCCACTTGATTTTTGTTTTTCCATAAACTCCTTCGGAAGAAGACCGCACCTGCCCTCCCATTTGATGGCAAATCAACTGCATTCCATAACAAACACCTAAACAGGGCGCCGTTTTAATCAACTCTTTAACAGAACGATAAGGAGCGTTTTTCTCAAAAACGGAATAAGGACCTCCGCTGAGAATGATCCCGCAGGGATTGTCAAGGATAGGAGCTTGATAGTTCTGAACTTCAGAGTAGTACCCCATTTCCCGGAACCGCCGGGCCAACAGCCAGGTGTACTGAGAACCAAAGTCTAGAATAACAAATTTTCTTTTCATTAAATGTGTATATTACACACCAAAAGAGAATCCGCAACCACATGATTTTTTAGCATTGGGATTGGAAAAGGTGAAGCCTTTTCCATTAAGCCCTCCGTCAAAATCCAAAACCATACCCATTAAATACAGAAGGCTCTTGGAGTCCACGATTATTTTAACCCCTTTTGATTCTACAACGCGGTCCTGATCCCCCTTATGAGGGTCAAATTCCAGCTGATAAGAAAAGCCGGAACAGCCCCCTTCTTTGACAGCAATACGCAAAAAAGAAGGCTTTTCTTTCTTTTGCAGATGTTGGATTTGTTGGGCCGCTTGATCTGAAACAGAAATCACTTTAACCTCACTGGACTCTGAAATTCTATCAAAAAAATGTTTCTTTGAAAAGCACTTTGTTTTCCTCAAGAAATATGAGATTTTGCAGTCTGCGGGGATCTATACAAAAGGCTGTCTTTCAACCAACAGACCCGGGCAGGGGAAAAACTATGAAAAACTTTGATCTATTCAACCCCAGCTCTGAACATCATCTACTGAGAAAAAGCATAAAAGGGTTTGTGCAGCAAGAAGTGGAGCCGCAGGCTTTGGAGTTTGATCAAAAAGAGTCTTTCAACTTGCCTTTGTTTAAAAAATTAGGCCCTTTAGGTTTGTTAGCTCTGACCTCTAAAGAAAATGGTATGGGCATGGACGCTTTGTCCGCTGTGATCGCCCATGAAGAATTGAGCTATTCAGATCCTGGGTTTTGTCTGGCTTATTTAGCTCATGCTGTTTTGTGTGTTCACAACATCAGCCAAAATGCCTCTCCGACACAAAAAAAAATGTGGCTGCCGAAGTTATCTTCAGGAGAATGGGTGGGGGCAATGGCTATGTCCGAACCCAGCGCCGGCACAGATGTATTGTCTATGAGTACTACTTTCCACAAAGACGGAAACAGTTATATTCTCAACGGAAGAAAAATGTGGATCACCAATGGAATACTTTCTGATGACGGCCGGCTGGTCGATGCCTGCCTGGTCTATACCCGGCAGAAAGACAGCAAAAATATCAGTTTATTTTTAGTGGAAAAAGGATTTCCTGGATTTTCAGCCGGCCAGCACATCAAAGGAAAAACGGGTATGCGGGCTTCCAATACTGCTGAGTTGATTTTTGATAATTGCAGAGTTCCCTCTTCACATTTAATTGGGGGGGAGGGAAAGGCCCTCTACCCTATGATGAAAAACCTGGAAATAGAAAGACTTGCTTTAGCCTCTATGAGTTTAGGAATCGGCAGGAGAGCTTTTGATGAAATGAATAAATATGCTGAAGAGAGGCAGGCGTTCGGAAAACCCATCCGTCATTTTGGACAAATTCAAAAATACCTGGCAAACAGCTATGCAGAACTCAGCGCCTGCAGGTCTTATGTGTATTTAACTGCTCTTCAGTCTTCCTTTGAAAACGCTCAACAAAGATTAAATTCAGACGCTGTAAAATTATCTGCCTCACAAATGGGAAAACAAATTGCGGATCGAGCCATACAGGTGCTTGGAGCTTACGGTTATGTTGGTGAGTATGTTGTGGAGAGGCTTTGGAGAGATGCCAAACTGTTGGAAATTGGCGGCGGCACTGTGGAAGCTTTAGAAAAAAACATTACTAAAGAGCTGGCTTTATAATCTTTCTTAAAATAACTTATAAATATCCTATTTTACCAATATAATAAGGAGTATGAAGAACAGGATGGATAAAAAAACAAATCCTTTCAAATGGGTGGTTCTCTCCAGTTTAATGGGTTTCTCAGCACAGGGGGAGGCCGCCGTTCAACAGCTGATTAAAATAGAAAACATCCGCATTGAAACTCAAAACAAAGAATTAAAAAATAATTTGGAAACATTCCTTCGGTTCTATCGAGGAAGAGCTTCCTCCCAAGAGACGATCAACGACATTCGATCAAAAGCGGTTGATTATCTGCTCGACAGGAAATATCTGCAGGCAGTGCTTGAAGGGCCTGTCATAAAAATATTGAAAAACCACAGCTCTGTTTTAAGCTATAAAATCACCCATCCTATTCAATACCGCATTATCATAAGAGGCAATGAGCAGGTGCGAACATCAACTTTGTATAAGATAATCAACAAAGAAAGCCTGCTCAATCACCCGCACTTTACAGATATTATACAGAATAGAATTATAGAATATTATAAATCTTCAGCCTTCAATTCAGTTCAATTGAAACTTTCTCTGACTAAAAGTTCGAAATATGTACACTATTTGAGAATCAACGTGAAAGAAGGCCGGCTGTTTGTAATACAAGATTTGAAAATATCCGGCATTACTGACAAAAACAGCGGACGGTATTTGAATTTATTTAAAACCTACGCCTCTGATTCTCTGAGATCCAACTACTATGTAGAGAAGGATTTTGAGTCCGCCTTGAAAAAAGTCGTAATTCACTTAAGGAAAAGGGGGTTTTATAATGCAGTCGTTTACCATAAAAATATTTTTTACAAAAAAAATAAAGTGTTTATCGAAGTGATTCTCAACGAACAAACCCCCCTTGCAATAAAAAAAATTGAAATCAAGGGAAACAGACAATTGAGCAGAAAAAATATTCAAAATATTATAGGACTCAAACCAGGAGATCGTCTGGATATTCCTAAACTAGAAGAAAATGTGAGAAAAGTGATACAAAAGTATTTTGAAAAAGGATTTTTGAAAGCCGAAATTGATGAAAAAAATCTTGTTAAAATTTTAAGATCTGAAAAATCTGCCGTAATCACCATTTATATCTCGGAAGGTCAAAAGGTTTATGCTAAAAATATAAAGGTAAAAGGAAATCAAAAAATCAGTTCTGATTTTATTATTCATGCATCCTCTTTGAAAGAGGATGATATTCTAACTTACAGAAAAATCAGGCAGTCCATGGATTTTATAGAAGATTTAGGGCTTTTCACTCGAGTGAATATTCGACCCAGTTCAGAAGATTCCATCGCCATTTCTGTGCAAGAGAATAAATTTAATTCTCTTCGATTTAAACTGGGAGCCAACACAGAACATACATTATCCGGGAGGGTTTTTGCTGAACTCAATACAAAAAACATATTCAACAACAATAACAGCCAGTCGTTGTTGAGTATATCCACACAACCCAATTATCGGCTTTTCAAAAATATATTCAGCCTGCCTTCCAATCAATGGAAAATTTTAACACAATCTATTGGACAATACCTGCCCTACTCGCTGTCCGGCAGTTATAAAAGATATTATATTTTGGGGTCTCGATGGAGCGGACAAATGAGTTATTCTTACGCCAATAGTATTTTTTCTTTTGTAAAAATTCCTTCTTCAGAAAATACGGAAATGTCTTATTTAGACAGTTCGGAAAAAGCAGAATGGTTGAAATCTCACAAATTCAGTTTTAATTTAGAGAGAAAATTTGATTTAAACACTTTGTTAAATTTCAAAATTTGGGAAGTCGATTTAAGAAGTTCACACACTCAACGCTTTCTTTTACACCGGGATAAAACTCATAGCGCTATGACATTTAACTTTGAAGAACAGACTATTGTTGCGGAAACAGGGCTGGAAGTGAGAGTGGATCGAAGGGACAATAGATTTTTTCCAAAAAAAGGATTTCAACTAGAATCCACTATTGATTATTCCAGCCCGTATATTGGAGCCCACGAAGATATTCATTTTATAAGAACAGAAATACGACACACCTACTACTCCCCTATTTTCACTACAAATACTATTTTTGCTCAATCTATAAATGGAGGTGTTGTGTATAGGATAAACTCAGGGCAGGTGCCGGTGGACCGCTTATTTATATTAGGAGGGGCCGGTTCTCTGCGCGGCTATAACGGAGAATATATGGGGGATTCTGCACAGAGAGTGCCTAGCGTAAATGACTTTCCTATTGAAAATGCTGTTGAAAATAAGTCTTACTCTTCTGCATATGTTTTAGTCAAAAATGAGGTGAGGATTCCTATGGACCGCAGGCTGGGATTCACATTGTTTTACGATGGAGGACTCGTTTTTCTAAGGAAAACAAAAATAGAAACTTATTATGGGCATTCGGCAGGTGTGGGTCTTTACGGCCTCACTCCTTTGGGAATTCCTGCAGTCATCAATGTGGGGTACCGCCTGGACCCCAATGCTCATCCTAAAGACGGGGAAGGCAGGCCCATTCACACCATTCATACAGACTTCTCCATTGGCTTCTTCTAGCTCTTCAAAATGATCTCTCTTGACTTTTTGAGAAGATTTTATTTGTTTTTGTCTAAAACCTTCATGCTCAATCGAATCCGCCCGCCTTTTGCATCCATGACTTTGACTTTTACGATTTGTCCTTCTTTCAACACATCTGAAACCTTATGGACTCTTCTATGTACAATTTCTGATATGTGAAGAAGCCCTGTGGTGTTAGGCAGAATTTCAACAAAGGCTCCAAATTCCACTAATTTTTTTACCTCGCCTTCATAAGTTTTTCCCACCTCTACATCTTCACAAATTTTATCAATGATCTCTCTTGCCTGTTGGATGGAATTTGAATCAACGGAGGACAGGTTAATCACACCATTATCTTCAATATCAATTTTAACCCCTGTTTTTTGAATAATGGAGTTAATCATCTTGCCTCCCGAACCGATCACATCACGAATTTTATCTGGGTGAATATTCATTGTCTCAATGCGGGGGGCGTACGGAGACATTTGCTTCCTGCTTTCTGACAGAACTTTATCCATGCATGACAAAATATGCAGTCTGCCCTTTCGAGCCTGCTCCAGCGCTTTTTCAATAATATCAAAACTCAGTCCTGCAATTTTAATATCCATTTGTACAGCACTCACACCTTCTTCAGAACCCGCCACTTTAAAATCCATGTCTCCCAAATGATCTTCATCTCCCAAAATATCAGATAAAATAGCTGTTTCATCTTTTTCTTGAATGAGCCCCATCGCAATGCCCGCAATGGCTTTTTTGACAGGCACACCTGCATCCATCAAAGCTAAAGAACCGGCGCAGACAGTCCCCATAGAGCTGGATCCATTGGATTCCAAGACTTCACTCACCACTCGAACAGTATATGGAAATTGTTCTATTTCAGGAATGACGGGTTTTAAAGCTTTCTCTGCGAGAAAACCATGCCCGATTTCCCTTCTGCTCTGCCCCCCCATTCTTCCAGTTTCTCCGACACAAAAAGGAGGAAAGTTGTAATGCAGAAGGAATCTTTTTTTTGACAAACCTGATAGAGCATCCAACGTTTGTGAATCATCATCCGTTCCCAAAGTCACAGTGGATAAAACCTGGGTCTCTCCTCTAGTAAACAGTCCGGAGCCATGAGCGCGGGGAAGGATTCCAGTTTGACAGGCAATAGGCCGAATCTCATCCAAACGGCGTCCGTCTATTCTTTTCTGTTTTTGCAAGATGAGATTTCTAGAGAGAGTGTATTTCAGTTTTTCGAAAGACAAAGAAAGTAGTTTTTGTTTTTCTTCTTCAAGATTAAAATGTTCGTCTATTTCTTTTTTCAAACGGCGCAAAGCAAGACTGCGTTCTTTTTTGGCCGGTACAGTAAGAGCTGAAAAGATGCGGTCAGAATACAATTTTTCTACTTCGTTGAATAGGTTTTCATCCTGCTCAGGAGCCTTCCACTCCCTTTTGGGCCGGTTGTTTGTTTTTTGTCTCAACTCTTCCTGTAAACGGATCAACGAGACAACAGACTCATGACCCTTTTTTAAAGCTGATAAAATGCATTTTTCAGAGACGAAGCCGGCTCCTCCCTCCACCATCAAAATTCCTTCCTTTGTTCCCGCCAGTATCAAGTTAATATCTGATTTTTCTATAAGCTCTGGAGAGGGATTTAAAACAAACTCCTCGTTCACTCGAACAACTTGTACAGCCGCAGTAGGGCCGTTGAAAGGAATGTCGCTGATATGCAGTGCTGAAGAGGCTCCCAAACTTGCCAAAATTTCTACAGGAAAAGTGTTGCTACAGCTTAAAACGGTGGCTGTGATCTGTGTTTCATAACGGTAACCCTCTGGAAAACAAGGCCTCAAAGGGCGGTCGATCATACGGGCGGACAAAATAGACTCCTGTGAGGGTCTTCCCTCCCTTTTAAAAAAACCTCCTGGAATTCTGCCGGCGGAGTAAAACCTTTCCTGATACTCTATGGTGAGCGGAAAAAAGTCCTGTTCAGAAGGGTCCATTGCGGAAACAACAGTGGTTAAAACAAGGTCCTCCCCACAAGCCACCAATACAGAGGAGTCCGCCTGTCCGGCCAAACGCCCCGTTTCGATAGTGATTTCTTTGCCGCCAATAACCACTGAACTTCTTTGAGAAGACATGAAGATACTCCTTATATTTAAGATTGCACTTTAAGATTATTTTCTTAAACCCAGCCTTTGAACAACACCTTGATAACGTTCAAAGTGGACCCTTTTTAGATAAGACAATAAACTCTTTCTTACACTGATGATCTTAATAAGACCGGAGCGGGAATGGAAGTCTTTTTTGTGTTTTTTAAAATGTTGTGTCAGACGCTGTATCTTATCTGTGAGCTGAGCCGCCTGCACCTCCACACTGCCCGTGTCGGACTCAGAAGTTCTAAAGGTTTTGATATCTAATTTCTGTTCATTTGACGCCATTTCGGGCAAGCTATATGAAAAACCTTAAAAGGTCAACTCTGAATCTGCTTCACAGGGATAAAAGCCTTTTTTTTCTGAGCAAAATCCATGGCTTTCTCAATGTTTTCCCGGCATTTCATTTCAAAATCTTTCAACAACAAGCTCTGGTTCAAGTGAAAAGGAAGGCAGGCCAGCCTTTTAAGCTGTACAAGACAGGCTCCTACACCCAGCTCTTTTCCAATCCATGAAGTCCAGGCTCGAATATACCCCCCTTTTTTACAGGAGAGTTGAACCTTTACTTGTGTTTTATGAATACTGAGAATTTTTAGACCGTAAAAGTACATTGTTTTTTGCAGGCAGGGAGCATCCTGCCCGGATCGAGCGTATTCATAGAGTTTTTTACCTTGAAACTTGACAGCTGAAAATTGAGGAACAGTTAAATCCATCCAGCCTAAATTTTTTTTCAATGTTTTTTCAATAAAAGAAGGTTCTAAACAGACCTTTGTATTTTTTAAAGTCCTGCCTGTTTTGTCCAAAGTATCGGTCGTCCAACCCATTTGAAATGTCAATTCATAACTTTTATCCGCCAAAACAAGAGAGGAAGACAATTTACAGGCCAAACCTAAAACAACCAACATTAAACCTTCTGCCATAGGATCTAAAGTGCCGCAATGCCCTACAGATCTTTGCAGGATGCTGGAGCGAACACGGTCCACCAATTGGTGGCTCGTGATGTCTTTTGGCTTGTTGAGGAGGAGCAGTCCTGAAATCAAGACGGGCCGCCCTTTTCCCTAAAATCCATAAGAGTCTGCTCCACAGAAGACAAAGGCATGGCAATATGATTGACAAAAAACTGGAGATGAGGACAATATTTCATTCTCAATCGGCTGTTGATCAAATTGTGTATAGCAAACCTGTCTTCTTCCAGTTTTATACGCGTCCTCTCAACGTCCTCCATTTCTCCCATGACAGAGATATACACATTCGCTCTCTTCAAATCAGCCTGCACCTTGATCTCTTTCACAGAAATAATTCCCGGATAACTGCTTTTAGTTAAAAAATAGCTCATCAGGCACCGTTGAAGGCTTTTTTGTATTTTTAAAATTCTCATATCAGCCCCTCTCTAAAGTTCTGTTCGGGCAATTTCTTTTTTAACAAAGGTTTCTATAACATCCCCTGTTTTAATATCATTGAAACGCTCTAAACCAATACCGCATTCAAAAGATTCATCCACTTCCTTCACATCCTCTTTGAATCTTCTCAAACTCTCTATTTTACCTTCGTAAACAATACGTCCATCCCGCACCAGCCGGGCTAGGTGCTGGCGGCTGATTTTTCCAGATAAAACATAGCTTCCGGCAATAGATCCAAGACCTGAAATAGAAAACACTTCACGTACTTCTGCTTTGCCGCAGTCTTGACTCACAATAGACGGATCTAAAACACCAATAGCTCTTTTTTTCACCCCATCTAATAACTCATAAATAACGGTGTACGTCCAAATTGGAATGTTATGCTCTTTAGCCAATCTTTCAGATTTAGCATCTGCTCTTACATTAAATCCAATCACCTCAGCCTGAGCAGTCACCGCCAGCAAAATATCACTTTCCGTAATACTGCCAAGCCCTGATTGAATAATATTTATTTTGACTTCTTCTGAATCCACTTTAGACAAACTATTTTTGACAGCCTCTAAACTCCCCCCGACATCCGCCTTCAAAATTAAAGTCAGCTCTTTTATTTTGCTGGTATGCATTTTTAACAACTCATCTGCTGATTTTGACGCCCTTGGCTTTTGAGTATTGTTTTTCTCCCTCAGCAAAAATTCACGAGCTGATTTTTCATTTTTAACAGCAAAAAACGGGTCCCCCACTACAGGGGCCGCATCAAAACCTGAAATTTCAACAGGCAGGCCGGGTCCTGCAGAAGAAACACTTTGTCCTCTATCATTCATCATCTGACGAACACGCCCTAAAAGAGTGGGAGTCATAATATAATCAGATTTTTTTAAGGTGCCGTTTTGAACGATCAGATCTGCCACCCATCCTCGGCCTTTTTCCATTCGGCTTTCAATAATAGCTCCGCTGGCGGACTGCTTCGGATTAGCTTTTATTTCCTGCATTTCTGCAACCAATGAAATCTGCTCCAACAGGTTTTGAGTGCCTTCTCCCGTTAGGGCAGAGATGGGAACAAATAAAACATCGCCCCCCCACTCCTCAGACACGACATTGTGCTGAGACATCTGCTGTTTCACTTTTTCTGCATCCGCTCCAGGTTTATCCATTTTATTGACTGCAACAATCAACGGCACTCCCGCAGATTGAGCGTGTTGAACCGCTTCAACAGTTTGTGAATTAACTCCGTCGTCGGCCGCTACAACGATCACAACGATATTGGTGAGTTGAGCCCCTCTTGCTCTCATTTCAGCAAAAGCCGCATGGCCGGGAGTATCTATAAAGGTGATAAAAGAGGAACCTGCCGGCAGGCTGTAAGCTCCAATGTGCTGGGTAATCCCCCCTGCCTCTTTTTTGACGGTAGATGTTTTTCTGAGCGTATCCAAGAGTGTTGTTTTTCCGTGATCCACATGCCCCATAACAGTCACCACCGGTGGACATAAAACAGGTTCTGCCGATGTATCTCCAAATTGAAGTTCTTGAGCCATTTCAGAAAAAGTTTTTTGTTGATCTTTAACCTCGAATCCAAATTCCGGTGCAATCAAACTGACAATATCTAATTCTAAAACAGTGTCTTTATCTGCAGACAGCCCCTCTTGTTTTAATTTATCTATCAATTTCTTTGATTTCAGCATCATTTGATGCGAAAGCTCTTGAACGGTTAAAGGACTGTAAAATTTAATAACTCTTTTATGCTCTTTAGGGGTTGTGATGATCGTTTTTTTAGAGCGATGATCCATCGGGCCTCTTTTTTTCTTTGGCTGAAAGATAACTTCTCTTTTTCTAAAATCAGTGGCTTTGAACTTTTGAACAGCATCCTCTTTATCCGCAAATTTTTTTGTTTTCTTTTTTTCATCCTCTTCGACAGAAAGTTCTCCGGTGTCCAGCTCCAAAGTTTGAAGTTTTTCTTTCAGAGAAAGTCTTTCCTCTTTCACCGGCTCAGGAGATTCAGGAGGCTCCACTGGAGGCATTGGAGCAGGAGTGTCTTTTTTAACGTCTACGGGCTGTACTTCAATGGCTTTTCTGCGTATTACCTTTTTGACAACAGGCTTTTTTACGGCTTGAGTTGTTTCCTGTTCAGGAGCTGTTGTTGTCTTTCTAACAGCCTTTCGGACAATCTTTTTTTTTGGGGCTGTTGTTTTTTTCTCCATTTCATCTTTTTTTTCTTTTTGAAGTTTTTGCCGAATTTGCTTTTCCTGTTCTTCTGTAAGCACTTCCATGTAGCTTCGAACAGAAAACTTCCATTCTTTTTTCATTCTATCAACGAGTTCAACACTTTTAACATTCAACTCTTTAGCTAATTCATAAACTCTCATTCAGTCTCCATTTTTTTTCTCTTGTCTCTCTTGATTTTGTGGATTTTCTAAAGAGGACTCCTCCTTTCCTGCGGAAGGGGAGGCTTGTATTTTCTTTGACAGTTCTTCCTTTTCCTCTTTGACGGCAGGATGAGAAGATTTTCCTTCTTTATTTAAAGGATTTTCAGAATCTTTTTCGAGTTTTTCCATCTCTCTCTTCAACCTCAGATCCGCTTGAGCTCTGGCCCCTAATTGTTTTTTCTCTTTTATTTCTTCTTCCAGAGTTGGAGCTTTTTCAAATTCTTTATTTTGTTCTTTATATTCCTGAACTAGTTTTTTTGCAGACTGTATGAGGGCTGAGGCTTTCTCTTCTTCTTCATACCCTGGAATGCTTTGAGCTTTTTTAATATCAACATTTTGCAGTTCTTCCACAGAATTTACTCCGGACTGAAAGATACTTTGAGCCTGAGCGGAACCCACATTTGGCAAAAGCGACAAATTAAACAAAGCTTCTTTTCTTTTATTTTCATACTCCTGTTCAGATAAAATATCCAACTGCCATTGAGTCAGTTCTACAGCAAGGCGTACGTTCTGCCCTTTTTTTCCGATTGCCAAAGACAGCTGATCATCAGGCACAATGACTTCCATTGCCGAAGCATCCTCATCAACAAATACTTTAGAAATTTTTGCAGGAGCTAAAGCGTTGCAGACAAATTGTACAGGGTTGTCATCCCAGACAACTACGTCAATGCGCTCCCCTTTCAACTCTTGAGTGATGTTCTGAACACGGGTCCCTTTCATGCCCACACAGGCCCCAACAGGGTGAACCGCAGAGTCCAGACTGTACACAGCAATCTTCGCCCTTTGTCCAGCCTCCCTGGCGGCCTTTTTAATTTTTACCATTCCCTCATAAATCTCAGGCACTTCCGCCTCAAAAAGTTTAATTAAATACTCTGGATGAGCGCGAGACATAATAATTTGAGGCCCTCTACCGGTCTGCTCAACAGTGAGTATGTAGCCTTGAATACGGTCTCCGGGTTTGTATCTTTCTCCGGGAATCTGCTCTCTTCTTGGGATGTAAGACTCTGTTTTATCTAAATCCACAACAATAGACCCCCGCTCCACACGGCGAACGACGCCGCTGACAACCTCTCCCTTTCTTTTTTCAAATTCATTAAAGATCATTTCATGCTCTGCACCTCGAATACTTTGAGAAATAATCTGTTGAGCTGTTTGGGCGTCAATTCTACCCAAATCTTTCATTTCAAGACGAAGCCCTATTTGATCATTTTTTTGCGCCTCAGGATCTAATTTCAAGGCTTCCGAATATTTAATCTCAATTTGCTCATCTACAAATTCTTCATCATCCACCACTGTTTTAAATTCAAAAAGCTCCATCTCTCCTGTTTCATCATTAAACTTAGCTTCAATATCCCGGTAAGTGCCGTACTTCTTGCGGGCCGCTGTTAAAAGCCCCTGCACAACAGCTTCCATAACAATCCTTTTTTCAATTCCTTTATCTTTGCTGACTTGTTCAATTAAACGAGTTAAATCTGAAAGCATCGCTAAACCGCCTTTGTATGTTTTTTTGGATACTGAAAAACTAAATGAGCCTCTTTTATAAAATTGAAATCAAAATGCAAACCACTGTCTAAAGCAAGACCTTTATCATTAACTTGAGTGAGGCGGCCTGAAAAGCTTTTTTTTGTATTTGTCATTGGGTGGGTGTATTGAAAAGCAATTGTCTTGCCGATTGCAGAAGAAAAATGCCATGGTTGAATGAGCTTTCTCTCCAAGCCAGGACTGGAAACTTCCAGCGTCCATTGGCTGTTGAGGCCTCCAGCCATTAAAAAAAGCTGAATTCTTTTAGAAATTTTTTCACATTCAGAGAGTTGAATGTTGGCCCGCTCTTTATCCACGTACACCTTAAGACAATGACCGCACCATTCTACATGATACAGCCGGCAGTTGATTTCCGCACAAGCCCTCATGATAAAATTTTCAATATTTTCCTGTGGAGCCATTTTAAATCTCTCTTATGCAAAGAAAGCCCCTCTGGGGCTTTTGGTTTTCTCTATCAATTCCAGAGTTTAAATGCAATAACTAAAATGGCAAATTGCAAAAAAACATTGATTTTAGAGAACTTTGACTGTGCCATTACCCACAGCCAAACCATTTGTAAACAAAGTTATAAATAAGTTCGGTTTTGAAACAACGTATCCGCAAAAGCTATGCAAACAGAGATTCAAACGAGTTCGGCTTTGAAACAGAGTAAAGTTTGCTCTGTGGCAAAACGCATGTCCGCAGTTTTCAGACTTGTTCACATAAGCTTTTCGATGGCTGGAAGCCGGTTCTGTGACATACATAGAAAGGCTGAGGGGACAAGGCTGAAAATAAGTTCGGCTTTGAAATAGAGCAGACAAAGTTTGCTCTGTGGCAAAACGCATGTCCGCAGTTTTCAGACTTGTTCACACAGCCTTTCCTGTGACCGCAAAGACAATACATAAAACAGCATCTCAGTTTGGTGTGCAAAGTTTTTTTAATGATTTTTGAAGCTTTTACCGATGAAATAAACTAGACTAATGTTGAGGTTCAGCATCTGTCAGAACAAAATATGCAGGCTTTGGTGTATCCATTTTTGACAAATAAAAGCAGTTCAAGCAATCTTAGTGAAAAAGGAGTTTGGAAGTGTTTCGTTTTTTTATTATCTTACTCGCTCTACCCGCAGGGGCTTATGAAAGAGAGGAAGAACCACAGCTGCCGTCTTCTCCTATTCGAGTTTACGAGAACTCAGAAGAAGAAAAACCGGCTGGGCAAACTCCCGTACAAATGCAGCGGGAACAGGTGATCATCCGCGAACAGCCTCCTATACAGGTTTACAGCGCTCCCCTCACCCCTCAGGAAAAGCTCACCAGAGCCAGAAAACAGGCAGAAGAGCAAACTGAAAATAAACTCAAAACACGCTTAGAACTCTTAAGACTGAAAGATGAAAAAGCCAGGATGGATAAACTTTTAAGCCCTTTTGAAGACCAACACATCAGTGTGCCGGAAGAACAGGGTGTATTAAAGCCGGAGCCTTCGGTTCCTGCACAAACCCCTTCAGCTCGAAAATATTTTCTCCACTTAGGACTGGGCCGTTTGAATCATTACAATCGAAACCCGCACTATCCTGAATCTATACAGAGATTGGGAGCTTCGCTGACGGGGGGATTGGGGCTTTACGAATCTCAAAAACTTTCTATAGAGTACACGTACAGCTTTTCAAAACATCGGGTGGTTTACGCTCCCGTCAATCCTTTGTTCAATCCCACTCACACTCGTTTTGATCTGCACAGCCACTCTCTCGGTTTGAAATATTATGTTTTGTCGTCCGGCCTCATTAGACCCTTCCTTGGCGGTGTGGCCTCCTTGAACATAAGAAGCTACACAACAGAGGTAGCTGAAAGCCACAGGTACGATCCTTTTTACTATTGGAATGAAAGAGCCTCACGAGCTTTTCAAGGGGCTTTTGTTACAGGGGCTGAACTGTTTATCACTCAAAACTTTGTACTCGGCTTGGATCTTCGGCTTTACATGAACATTTATGACCTTCAAGATATGTGGGTGCAAAAAACAGAACAGTACTATTATTATACAGTTTTTGAAACAACCCAGCCCCTGCCGGAAGAGATGAGCTGGTATAATTTGCAGGGATTTGTTAGATTTTTATTCTAAAATTGTGCTACAATTTATGAATGCTGTCTTTACAGAAGGGCCTCACCTTTGTTGAGTTATTGGTTGTTTTAGGAATAATCTCCGTTCTAGCTGCTGTAGCCTACCCGCAGTATCAGGAGTACATACGAAGGGGGCGTCAATTAGAAGCCAAAACAAATCTAGGCGTGGTTTATCAAAAACAATTGTCCTACTTCTCCTCAGAACTGAAATTTTCAGCTTCTTTGAGAACCCTTGGAGCTGTTCCAAAAGGACGCATTCGATACAATATCGGCACCGATTGGGCCTGGCTGCCTGAAATTGACGGCCTTCCCCTAGGCCAATCTATGTTGGTTCGAGGCAATGCCAGCAACGATTTATGCCCCTGCCACAACGATCAAAGGGGCAAAAATCCTCCAACAAATAAAGAGTGCTGGGCGGACCCTCATCCAGAAGGAACACAGCCCTGCTCGTCCAGCTCTGCTAAGATTTGTTTCGGCAGAATAGCCGGCAAAGGTGGACGAAAAATGAAAGAACAGGTTAGGGTCTCCATTCTAAATTCAGGGGGGAATCCCAATGATGCGGCTATTGTGACTGAGAATGAATTCTCCATTACCGGCGGGACATTTGAATATTATGCTGTCGGATGCACCACTCCTCGACTGAGAAATACAAGACTCTTAGATATTTGGAGCATCAATCATAAAAAAAATCTTAGAAATGTAAAGCCGGGTTTAGAATGGAATTAATGAAGAATCACTTGATTAAAAAAAGAGGAGTTTCTCTTATGGAAGTTCTCGCCGCTGTGGCCATTCTTTCTATCTTAGGTTCAATGTCTCTTATCGCGGCTAGAGGATACATGAGAAAAGCCTTCACCACTGAAGCCAAAGCCAGTCTGAGCATGCTCTTTGCCTCTCAGTCCCAATACAGAGCCACTTGCAACACCTACCACCCGGATTTAAAAACTATTGGAGCTTTGCCTAAAGGGGAGCTTCGCTACAATATAGGATCTCCCATAGATTCCAGTGTTGCAAGCTGGGGCAGTTGTTTAACGGACAAACCTGCAGACTGCACAGGCTGTGACACACATTTTGATGAAATTTGTGTGGACTCCGGAGGCTCAGAATGCACTAAAAGCGTGTTTGAAACATTCAACAGCACTTGCAACTGCTATATCAGACCGGATTATAAAGTTCCTAAATCCAATACAGACAGCTATTACTCCAGCAACACCAGCTCGCTTTGTAATATGTCAGGAACATCACAACACGAATTTTGTTATCTTGCTGTGACAGCCATCAACAGGAATAACACTTCAACAAGTCCGCCTGCTGTCGCCCCCGATTCAGATTGGGATATTTGGGTGGTCAATCATTTGAATATTGTTAAACAGGTTTACTACCCCGGCGATTAGAAACCGGCCTCCAGCTTTTCCAACGTCAAGACTCTTGCTTTCGCGGGGAGATGCGTACTTGAAGGAATTACTGAATTTCTTTAACCATGCGGTTGGTGTCTATACGAATAATGCTGTGAGGAGCATCGTTC
Source organism: Bdellovibrionales bacterium (assembly GCA_965199935.1). Lineage (GTDB taxonomy): Bacteria > Bdellovibrionota > Bdellovibrionia > Bdellovibrionales > UBA1609 > JAPPLG01. The sequence continues at coordinate 324,130 of CBDATD010000002.1, read as the reverse complement.
TTTCCGCAGTCGTCCTGACGATCTTTGCAGGCCAAAGCAATAACGGTTAATTTAAATGGATTGCTGATAAATGATTCTTGATCATTTGTCCATTCACTTGTGCCTGTAATAACATCCTTTACATCCCCTGATTTTAAAGCAAACTCTTGAACGTGAAAACAATGGCTGGCATCTGTTAAAACATCAGTTTGTCTGCCGGCTCTTTTACAAAGAGGAGCATTACTTCCTGTAAAACTCTCTGAAGCAAAATCCACAATATTAAAATAGCAGGCCAGCCCTTTATTACTGCCCGTACAGCTGGTTCCAAGCACTTTGTCATTGTCGTTCCAATCCTCATCACCGGCCAACTTAAATTGAATCACTCCAGGGTAGTAACTGCCTTTGTTTTGATAGGAGTCAGCAGCACCGGTGGAGCATGGAAATGTTTCTGAACCGGCAGGCAGATTTTGATCATTTGGAGGACTGCTGTGGCAAAGAACATAACCCATCCAGCACTTATTATCTCCGCCGGCATTGCTGTTGGAACCAGACGTGCAGGATGATGCATCTAAAGTATTTTCTACTGGAGTTGTATTTGGCGACGGATCTCCATAAGCGGCATAATCAAAATCCCCACAGGTATCCGCCTGAACATCATTGCCTCCCCATTCCACATCACCGCCTGTTTTATCATGGCACAAAACTTTATAATTATAAGAATGCCTGCCTTTGATGGGTACATGCATTTCTCTTAAATTGGGCAGATAGAAACCGGCATTGGCTCTAAAAACATCGGCCATGGTCACAATACCGCCCAATTCTCTTTTAGCTTCATAAACACGCGCCCGCTGATGATACCCTTTATAAACGGGGTAAGAAATCGCGGAGAGTACAGCAACAATCGCCGCGACAGTGATCAGCTCCATAAGAGTAAAGCCTCTTCTTCTACTTAACGTCTTTAAATTCAGTGTCCACAAACTTATCATCTTTTTTATCTTTTTCTCCACTGTCTGCATCCTTAGCGTCTTTCTCCGGCTGAGGCTCTTCTTTATATTTTTTATAGATAGATTCGCCAATTTTTTTATACAAATCATTAAGCTGATTATAGATGTTTTTCAGCTCTTCCACATCTGTTTTTTCATCTTTGACAGCATTTTTAGCTTTTTCCAGCAAAGGGTTTAACGCCTGCACATCTGCATCAGCAATCTTATCTTTATTCTCTTTTTCAAATTTATCAATTTGATACACTAGTTGATCCAGCTTATTGACTTCGTCAATACGCTCCCTTTTCTTCTGATCCTCACTGGCGTGTTCCTCCGCTTCTTTGATCAGCCTTTCCACCTCAGTTTTATCCATTCCAGGCCGGTCAATTTTCATAGACTGTTCTTTTTTTGTCCCCAAATCTTTTGCTTTCACATGAATGATGCCGTCCACATCAATATCAAAAGCCACTTCAATTTGAGGCATTCCCCGCGGGGCCGGAGGTATGCCCACCAGTTCAAAACGCCCTAAGGTTTGGTTGTCATCCGCCATTTTTCTCTCCCCTTGAAGCACTCGAACCGAAACATTGCTTTGATTGTCCTCAGCTGTTGAAAACACTTGAGATTTTTTTGTGGGAATAGTGGTGTTTTTATCAATCAAAGGAGTCATCACACCGCCTAAAGTTTCAATCCCCAAAGAAAGTGAAGTTACATCCAATAAAAGAACGTCTTTAATATCGTTGGACAAAATGCCCGCTTGCACAGCCGCGCCCATAGTGACTACTTCATCTGGATTGACAGAGCGATTGGGTTCTTTTTCAAAAAATTTCTTCACTTTTTCCTGCACTAAAGAGACTCGGGTGGAGCCTCCAACCAATATGACCTCATCTATATTTTCCGCCTTTGTTTGAATATCCTTAAGAGTGTCTCTGCATATATTAATAGTTTTATCCACGAGCGGTTCAATAAGCTGGTTCAGTTTGGAGCGGCTCAAATTCATATTCAAATGCTTGGGGCCTGATTCATCTGCTGTGATAAAAGGAATATCTATCGTGGTTTCCCCCGCAGAACTGAGTTCAATTTTTGCTTTTTCCGCAGCCTCTCTGAGCCGCTGAACAGCCATTTTATCTTTTGACAGTATGTCCGCGCCTTGGTCTTTCTTATACTCCTGAATGATCCATTGTAGAATTTGATCGTCAATATCATCCCCTCCTAAATGGGTGTCCCCTTTGGTCGCCTTTACTTCTACAATTTTACTCCCGACTTCAAGGATGGAAATATCAAAAGTGCCGCCTCCAAAATCATAAACGGCAATTGTTTTATCTTCTTTTTTATCCAATCCATAAGCTAAAGCCGCCGCTGTAGGCTCATTAATAATACGCCGGACGTTAAATCCGGCAATTTTACCAGCATCTTTAGTGGCCTGCCTTTGAGAATCATTGAAATATGCAGGGACTGTAATGACAGCTTCATTCACTTTATGCCCTAAGTAGGCCTCTGCATCTTGCTTTAATTTAGAGAGGATCACAGAACCTATCTCTTGAGGAGATATTTTCCTCCCATTGACTTCAAATAAACAAAAACCGTCTTTGGAAGGCACCACTTTAAAGGGAACGCGTTTGATTTCATCGCTCACATCTTCAAAACGTTTTCCAATAAATCTTTTTGATGAAAAAATAGTATTTTTAAAGTTTGTAACGGCCTGTCTCTTCGCCGCTTGGCCGGCCAGCCTCTCTCCCTTATTTGTGTAAGCCACCACAGAAGGCGTTGTACGCCCCCCTTCTGCATTGGGGATGACCTTGGGCGCCCCCCCTTCAATTACTGAAATCACTGAATTGGTGGTTCCTAGATCAATACCGATAACTTTAGACATAATTTTGCCCCCTATTAAATACAATCTGTGGTCTTTTTACCCGGCGTCAAGTGCGTTTTTAGCTGTTTTTTACGTTTTTTGCATTAAAAAATTAATTAAAACGGAGTCCTTCACAAGGGGACAATTTTAAAGCTTTTCGTACAGGGATCCAAGAGCTGAGAAGACAGATCCATGTTGAAAATATGAAAATGCTTAAAAAATCAATCCATCTAAAATCCAAAACAATCTCGTTCAGCTCATAAACATCTGCAGGAATAAGGCTTCCCCAGACATTGTACAGTCCAAAGAGGCCGAAGCAAATCAACAAAGCCAGCACAAAACCCAAAAAAATCCCTAAAACACTCATTACAGCCGTTCGAATCAGAAAAATTTGCACGATCATCATAGGAGGAGCACCCATTGCTTTGAGGATGCCTATATCATGAAAACGCTTTAAAACATGAAGAAGCATTTGATTGGACATATTGAATCCTGCGGATACGACAAGAATAAGCAGAACGATAAATATAATTACTTTTTCCATTTGAATAGCTGTAAATAGATTTTTATGAATAAACTTCCAATCTTGAATCCAATAGGAGCGGGATAAATTGGATCTTAATTTTTGTAAAGAGGACTCCATTTGTTTCTCATCATCCAGAAGAAGGCGAAACCCTGTCAATTCTGATACTCCTAAAAGATTTTTTGCCGATTGAAGAGATACAGCTGTGTATCTAGAATTAAAATCATGCCGTCCGAGGTCCACAATCCCCGAAACTTGCATTTTTTTTAGCTGGGGGAGATGATCTTGACTAGGAACAGCAAGATAAAAAGAAGAGTTGATTTTCAGGCTTAAATTCTTTGCCAGCTTTTTTCCGACTACAGCTTGAAAAGGTTTTTCTGCAAAACCACCTGAAATCAGCCGGTCTTTTAACTTTAAAACCTGATGGACCTTGTCCAAGGCTAAACCTTCAATAAAAACACCTGACAGCCGGCCCTCAGAAAGAGCCAAAGCCTCTAGGGAAATAAAAGGCAAAACCTCCATACCTTGAACATAGGGCTTTATCTCTTCAAAAAGAGCTTTTTCTGTTTTTTTAATCAAACTAATATGACCGCTATGCGAAATTAAAGATTGTTTCAGTGTCGTTTCATAACTGCTCATGACAATCATCGCAACGGTCAAACACATCACAGCTAAAACCAGCCCCGAAAGGCTGATGATGCTTTCCAGATGGAACAGATTTCTGAAAGAAAGACGCTTCAAGTTCATGAGAAGAAAACTATTCACTCAAGCCTCTTGTTTTGAGATTCATTTCAATAAAATCATCCAAATCTCCATTGAGTACATTTTCCGGTTGAGCTTTCTCTAAATTGGTTCGATGGTCTTTAACCATTTTGTAGGGATGTAAAACATAGCTTCTAATTTGACTTCCCCATTCATTGGCCTTCTTCCCAGCCTGCATTATTTTTTTCTCTTCCTGTTTCTTATCAAGCTCCAATTGATAAAGGATAGAATACAAAAGCTTTACAGCCTGTTGGCGGTTGGCGTGCTGGCTTCTTTGACTTTGACATTGGACCACTTGGCCTGTGGGCAAATGTGTGATGCGGACAGCCGAATCCGTTTTATTTACGTGCTGGCCTCCAGCCCCGCTGGCCCGATAAGTGTCAACTCTCAAATCCTCATTTTTAATAGACATTTGAATATCTTCATCCATTTCCGGCCACACGAATACAGAAGAAAAGCTGGTATGCCGTCTGGAATTTGCATCAAAAGGGCTGATACGAACTAAACGATGCACTCCAGACTCCCCTTTTAAGTACCCATAAGCATAAGACCCTGACACTTTGATAGTCACGGATTTGACTCCAGCTTCCTCTCCTTCCAATAGAGAAACCACTTCCGCTTGAAATCTTTTTTTCTCAATCCACTTTAAATACATTCGGTACAGCATAAAGGACCAATCTTGAGCTTCCGTGCCTCCAGCCCCTGAGTGAATCGTCATATAAGCATTATTTTGGTCTCTATCACCACATAACAAACTTTTAATTTCAAGGCTGTAAACAGATCGAGAGAGTTGTTGAGATTCTTTTTTTAAATCATGGAAACAATCTTCATCTTTTTCTTCATAAATAATTTGAAGTAAATTTTTAGAATCTTTGAGTTTTTGATGCAGGCTTTCCCATTCTTCTACAATCTGGCTCAAATGAGATTTTTCTCTATTCAACAGAGCCAGCTTGGAGTGATCCTTCCAATAAGCAGGGTCTGTAATTTTTTTTTCTAAAACCTGAATCGTTTGTTTCTTTTGATCAATTTCAAAGAAACCTCCGAAGATCCTCTGTTTTTTGGATCCACTTGCGGATGGAAGAGTCCAGTTGAGTCAGCTCTGTTTCAATAGTCATCAAACCTCCCATTAAAATTATTGAAAAGCACTCGCCGGCTTTCAGCTGTTATTGGATATACTTCAAAAACAATCCGCCCGACAAGACTTTTTCTTGATTGTTTGAATGATTTTATCATTCCTAAATCTAAACCCGCGAAAGCTGAGCAGACAAAGTTTTCACTTTTGTTTTTATTTGTAGAGCTTATTAAAAATCTGATCTTGGAGACGGTACATCTTTTCGGCTGTCTTGGGATCTGTCTCATGTTCAAATCCCAGTAAATGTAAAATACCGTGCAAGACGGCATAAGCAGTTCTCTCCCGAACAGGCCCCTGCTTCATTTGCTTAATATAGGAGGCGCATAGCACAAGATCTCCAAGTTCTTTTTGCGGGTGTGAAAAACCCTCCAAAAAAGAAAAACTCAATACATCTGTAGGTTTATTTTTAGATCGGAACTGTTTGTTGAGTTTTTTCATTTCAAGGCTGTTGACAAACACTAAATTTATCTGTTGGTTTGAAGATGAAACTTTTCTTTTGTTCAATTCTCTAAAAACCCTCCGGACCCATTTTTTTATAAACGAATGAGAAATGATTCTTTTTCCAGAGCGATTGATAATTTCCACGTCACGAAACCCTGGATTTAAGAAGATTCCAACACTCCACAGCTTGAACCAATCCAAACCGAACTCCTAAAGTGAAGTAAATACATAAAGAGGCAGTCAAAGTTATAAACAGGGCCAGATCCGTCGAAAAACTTTCTAAGAACGCGTAAGATAAAAAATCGGATAAAACTCTAAAAAGATATTGAATCAAAAATGCAAATAAAATCAGAAACGGTGTGTTTTTTAATACTCTTGCGAAAGTCCTTTTTACGTAAAGAGAGCCGATATACTTCGGGTAAAATAAAGACAAAAATAAAAATTGAATTAAAGATGAAAAAACCATAGCCCAGATCAATCCGCTCAGCCCCCAGGCTGGAACTAAAAAAACCGCCAGCAGGCAATGAGACAAAACACCCGCCCCAACAGCGCCTGCGGGACACAATGTATTTTTAACAGAAAAAAAGCAAGTGCTCAGCATTTGATTGCAGGAAAGCACAATCAACAGCACACTGTAAATATTTAAAATTCCAGCAGTTTCATAAACATCTACTGAGGAAAACTTTCCTCTTTCAAAAAGCACTTCAACAATGGGAGCTCCTAAAAAAGACAAAATCAAAGCACAAGGCAGAATAATATAAAGCATAAGATCTCTTTGATGAGCGGCTAAATCAAACAAAGATGCATCTTTTTTTAAGGCGGATAATTTAGAAAGAGCCGGCAGCAAGGCTGTTCCCATACTGACAGCAATCAAAGAGCGGGGGAGTTCCAGCAAACGATCTGCATAATAAATATAAGTATGCGTTCCCTCTTTCAGCCACCCGGCAAAAAAAACATTGAGCAGTCCGATCAGCGCAAAACCCCCCACCCCTGCAACAGCGGGCAGAAACTTCTTGAGTACGATTTTCAAATGAGAAGACGTAAAAAATAAAGTCCACTGTGGAAAAAATTTCAAACGCGCCAGTACGGAAGCTGTCATCACAATTTGCAAAACGCCCCCTAAGAGGACGCCCGCTGCCAAACTCATTGCAGGGTAAGGCAGGAGAGATGGAGGGATAAAAAATGCTGAAAAAATAATGCATAAATTAAAAACAGCAGGGGCCAGAGCGGGAATAAAAAATTTATTTAAAGCATTGGCTACAGCCGTGTAATAAGCATAAGTCACCACTAAAAAAAGATACAAAAATAAAAACCTTGATAGATAAACAGTCATCTCTATCTTTCCCTCCACCCTGGCGAAAGAGTAAGAGCCGAACATCCAATCAATAAGAACATCCATAAATACAATGCCTAAAACAGTGAGGCTGGACACAGCAATCAACAGCAGTGTGTAAATACTATTCATTAAGTTTCTAGCCCGGACCACATTCATTTCCGGAATAGAATCCAAGGCTGCGGGCTGTTGCGCTGAAGGCTCTGCTTTCTCTTGACGGCCCCTTGATGGACGATATAAGCACTCTGTAAATACGGGAATAAAACTGACAGTAAGAGCCCCCTCTCCAAAAAATCTTCTAAAAAAATTAGGAAACCTAAAAGCCACGAAAAAGGCATCCGTTTCAGTGCGTGTAAACAAATAGCCGATAGCCATATCACGTATAAAACCGGTGATACGGCTTAATAAGGTTCCGCCAAACATAGAAAATGAAGATCGATTCACTTTTTGAGATAAGTCGAGTTTGGTCATAAATACCTCTTGAAGAGTGTTTTAAATATATGGTATGAACCTAAATACTGTAAAGGGCTGAGGAGGTATTTCCTGGACCCTTAAAGGAAGAAAGTATGCCTCATCATCCATCGGCTCAAAAACAGTCCCGCAGTTCAAAGAAAAAGCGGGGGTGTAACGCCATTGTTAAAGGCAACATCCGCGCTTTAGAGAAAAACTTCCGTTCTTTAGTTCAAAAAAAAGATAAGACGCAGGCGGAAAAAATGTTGAAGAGCCTCCTCTCTGAATTGGATAAAGCTGTGTCTAAAAACTGCTTCCATAAAAATAAAACAGCTCGAAAAAAATCTCAATTTCACCGCATTGTAAAAACCCTTTAAAAAAAATGGCTGTTTTTCAGCAAACTCCTTCTGCTTGAAGGGAATTGAAGGCTGTTCATTTGAAAATAAACCCCTCTTGATGTTTCCACACCAGTTGATTTTGAACCTCTGCGGCGGAAAGAGGCGCTTTGGCATAGATTTTCCAGAGGAAATAGATTTCCATAACGGAACAGTTGTCGATAAATTTAGTTCTATTTTCACAATTTTTACGCTTTTTTACAAAAAGTGTTTCTATTTAGATCACTTTTTTGAGCAAAGTTTATACACTCTTTTGAAATTTAAGTTTGAAGACGCTGTGGTCGATCAGGAAGTGAGTCCAATAATGATTGTGAGCCGCCGCTTTCGTGAAAGTGAAGAGTTTACAGAAAAGAAAGGAAGTAAAGTGAAATCAAAAAAATGGATGCAGCAAATCTCATCATTCATATCTAAAACAAAAGGGTTGAAACTTTCCTGGGACAACGAAGACACCGTAAGTATTTTTCAAAATGTTGATGGAAAACACCTCACATTTAAACAAACGGACGTTGAGGAAGTTCTGCAAAGAAAAGACTCTAAAAGCGAAAGTTTCATTCAAATCAACTTCTTTGGCGACAAAAAAATTATCCTGACAGACCGCTTTATTGGATTTAAGCCTTTTAAAGTTCCTCACTTGGATATGACTAAACTTCCTAAAGTGGTGACCACGCCTGATCTATTAAATTTTATAGAAATCATTGAAGATTCTATGTATGAAATAGACGTCACAGCATCAGAAATTCGAGATATTAAAAAATACTTTGAATCTGTTTTATTGGGAGCTGAAAAAGTTGGGTTTGATTTGATTTGCGAAAGAGTTTGGATTGAAAGGCTTTTCCATAATCATCCTGCTTTGGTCAGTCAAGTCAGTTGATTCATTAAAAAAGCAGAAATCAGGCTCTTGTTAAAATCTTTATCTCGGTGTATGAATGGATGAGACTGGGGATGTAGCTCAGCTGGGAGAGCATCTGATTTGCATTCAGAAGGCCGCAGGTTCGATCCCTGTCATCTCCAATAAAAAAGAGAGGGGCTGGAAAGCTCCTCTTTTTTTTATCAACACAGGGATCGAAATGAAACCGCGATCCATGTTGGCTGTGAAAACAGCCGATAATGAAACCGCGCTAAAATGAGATTAGAAAAGAAGTGAAAACTTATAGAGCCAAGCTTCAATAGACATTACATAAAGTTCCTTCAAAGAAGGGTCTAAAACAGGTTCGGCAGAAACACCTCGAAACATATTCAATTTATAGGACAGAGAACCATCCGTCTTGCTGATAATATGAAAAGGGCCTGTGGAAAGTCCGTACAATAAGAAAGATTGATAAACAACCGGCTTTGTGGCCAAACCTTTGATTTTTCTTTTCCAAAAAACCTTCCCTGAAAAACGATTTAAAGCTAAAATTTCAGAGTCATTGGAAGCGTAATACAGCCTCTTTCCCTCAACAGCTGGAGCGAAATAACTGCCGGTTTTGCGGCTCCAAACTGTCTTTCCGGTAATTTTATTCAGGCAAAACAACCCTCCGTCAAAACTGGAGACGTAAAGAAAATCACCTTTCACGACGGGGCTGGCATCGACATCTTTAAACTTTTCCCCTCTTTTAGCAAGAGACACCCTCCATATCCATTGACCCGTTCTTCTATTGAGCGCAGAAACTGTTCCGTCGCTAAATCCGACATACACTCTTTGATAATCCACAAAAGGACGGCTGACTCCTCGAATGCTCAAATCGGCGGTGTTTTTCGGGCGGTACACCCAAACAAGTTTTCCGGTTCGAATATTTAAAGCGTAAACTTTTTCTTTTGAAGTTAAAAAATACACATAATCATTAAAAACAAAAGGCTCGCCTAAGTTTTCAGACCCTGTATAAAACTTCCAAAGCAAAATACCCGTTTTGAGCTCTAGACAATAAAAAAAACCATCTGAACCTCCGAAAACCAAACGTTCTCCGCTAGCGGCCAGACCTCCCTCAACACCTCCAGTAACAGCAAAAAACCATTGAAGATTGCCGCTGTCTCGGCTGTAGGCCCGCACTCCGTAGAGGGACCCCCCTTGCAAAACCATATCTTGAGTCAAGATAGATTTTGCTTTTTGCAGCACCTTTGTCTTTAAATAAGGTTCAGAAAGAGTATTAACAATCCATTCTTTTCTCAGCCATCCCGGTTCTTTTTGAGCCGTATGCTGACAGCCGGCCAGCACACACAATACAACCCCAAAAATAAAATGTTTGAATCTCACTGTTTCAACTTCCTCTTTAATCTGAAAAGACGATCATAATGAAGAGATCTTTCTTTGTAAAGCCCCGCATTTTTATTTTGACGAATTTCATTGTAAATACCGCCGGCCTTTTCAAACTCCCCAACAGACTCGTAACAAAGAGCTGTTTTTAGTAAAATTTCCTGATAGAAAGGCTCCGCGCTTTTAAGAGATAGGGCTTCTGAAAATAAATCAACGGCCCTTGTAAAATTTTTTTTATCCATGAACAAAGAGCCGAGCTGTATCAATACGATAGAATAAAGCCAATGAGATTTGGAAGAAGATTTCATGCGTACAAAATCCAAAAGATCTAAAGCACTGTCTTGTTTTTCATATTGAACAAACAAAACCGCCAGCTCGACAGCTGAGGCGAGGTGAGCCGGGCGAGCCGTTTTTTGAGACATCAAAAAATTCTTATAATCTTCCACTTCTTTTGAAATCAATGCAAACTCAGCTTTTTTTTCTTGAAATAAAGAACGAGAGCTAAACAGTCCGCCTCCCGCCTTTTTTTCTGCTGTTATCAAGCGCAGACGAAAAGGGTACAAAACAGCTTCCGCTTTCTCGTTTTGCCTTTGTGCGTATAAGCTCCGCCCCCAATAGACTGCGCCTGACAGCAGACAAACACACACCGCACCTATTAAGTAAAATCTATATGAATATATCCATTGCATTTTCTTTTACCTTTACAACACCTATAAGCGGGTTTTGGAATACATAATATTATACTTTTTGCGAGCCATCCCCAAGGCGGTTTGACTGGGAGGCTCCCTCCGTCTTTGAGATTCCCGAAGAATACCACGAATCAGCTCTCCAATATCGTCCACTTTTTTATAAGTTTCCGCCATACTTTTTTTTCTAATGCCTCCCAGCACAACTCCTATCAGACCTCCGGCATTCACAGCAAAATCAGGCAGATATAAAATCCCTCTTTGATATAGAGATTTTCCCTCTTCTTCAGAAGAAAGCTGATTATTAGCCGCACCAGCAATAATTTGGCAGTTTAATTCTTGAACTCTTTCTGACGTAAACACACCTCCTGCGGCACATGGAGAAAAAATATCACAATGCACTTGATGTGCTTTGTTCGGTTCTACAGCTGTCACATCGCCATATTCTTTAATCCAATCTATTTGCTTTTGATCAATGTCTGACACGATCAACCGAGCCCCTTCTTCCAACAGCTGGCGGCACAAAGGTTTTCCCACGTCTCCAATACCTGTAACACAGACTTTCCTTCCTTTAAACGAAGAGACTGCATATCTTTCTTGAAGAGCTGTTCTCATCCCTGATAAAACACCTTGAGCTGTATAAACACCGGGATCTCCCGCCCCTCCTTTTTTCTGATCATAGCCAATTACATGGCGGGTCGTTTTTTTTATAAATTCCATGTCCTCTGAATCACTGCCCATATCCACAGACACAATGTACCGCCCTCCCAAAGAATTCACTGCTTGGGCGAAAGATTTCAATAGTTGAGGGGTTTTTTTAAACCCAGGCCCGGCCGCAATAATTGATTTACCTCCGCCCATTTCCAAGCCGCACAGAAGGGATTTATAAGTCATATGCTCTGAAAGACGCAAAACTTCCTGGACTGCTTCTTCTTCACTGGAAAAAGATTTGATGCGGCAGCCGCCTAAACTACAGCCGGAAAAAGTTGTATGTACAGCGATAATGGCGGAAAGCCCTACAGACTCATCAGAGTAAAAGTGAACGCTTTCGTGTTCACCAGAACGAACAGTTTTTAAATTCATAGGTCTAATCCCGAAATGCAGATTGTAATCCTGTCAGTCAGTGAAAGTTAAGCAAAAAATCAAGCTGTCCTGTGCATGTCTGCAGTTTTCAGACTTGTTCATACAAGCTTTCCGATGGCTGGAAGCCGGTTCTATGACATACATAGAAAGGCTGAGGGGACAGGGCTGAAAACAAGTTCGGCTAGAGATTTAATAAAGGGTGTCCCCGCCGGCCTGACTTCGTTTAATGTAACTCAATAATTCAGCTGTCTCAGCAAATTCCTGAGCTTTATTAAAATAAGCACGGGCTTTGTCATAATTAGCTTGTTTAAACTCCTGCTGTCCCTTTCTCAAATAAGACTGCGCCTTCATATAAGAATGAGGATTCAACTTTTGGGCGGAAACACGGGCAGACGCGGAAAAAGCCGCCTCTGCAAAAGCATACTCTTTAAATGAAATGGTCGAAGCACAAGCAGAACAAAACAATAAAAACGCAAAAAACTTCGAAAGCCTGTAAATATTCTTGAACATTTCTACTAATAGATAGGGACAAAGTTGACACGTCTGTTTTTGGAATTATCTGTCTGTGACAACGGCCTTTCTTCACCATAACTTACAATAGAAAACTGATCCTCTGAAACACCCGAAGAAATTAAAAAAGTTTTGACGGCCTGAGCCCTTCTTAGACCCAAACCAATATTGTAAGCCTCAGAACCCATAGGGTCGCAATGCCCTTCCAGCTCCACACGGGAAGCCCGGGTGTTGTTCTTCATCCATTCTGCATTGTCTCTTAAAGTTTCTTTTGTGGTTTCAGATAGAACGGAGCTGTCATAGGCAAAAAACACACTGGACAAACCATCAATGTCTCCGCTGTCGCTGCCTCTTTGATCCTCAGACATATCTTGTGAAATAATGTCCCCGGCTGCGGCCCCTTCTATATCACTGCCCTGCCCAAACTTATTCCATAAACTACTGCAGGAAATTGTAAAAAAAATAAACAATAAACAGGCTAAAATATTCCCGAAACTCATAAAAACGACTCCTTTTTGAAAAACAGACTGACATTCTGCCACATTTTATCACTAAAATCACGACACCAAGTGGAAAAATTAAATGAAGCTGTATTTCTTGACTTTCAGCATATAAATCAATGATTATTCACGGGAAAAAAAAGGCAGTGCCAGAGGTTTTTATGGAAACACTTCATAGTAATTGGATTAAGAACCTAGTGCATCAAGAAGAAACAATGGAAAAAACAGGCAGGATTTCCCCTGCCGGCTCCTTGGCTCCTTCAAAAGAAGAATTGCAGGAACATACGGTAGAGTTCCTTAAACAACTCCGCACTGCGTTTACACAGCACATCTCTTTCTTTAACCAGCTCAAGGGTTACATGGGGAGTATTCGTATTTACGGAATCACCGGCACTTTGGCTGATTTTATGTTGTTTAGAAATGGTTATAAAATGATTTTTTCCATGAAATCAGCAGGATGGATTGCCATACGTTTTTCAAATATGGATGCCGCACTGCCTGGACAGGAAGAACAAAACCGTCCTTCAGACCACCTCAAGGGAACCTGGGGGGCCTTTGGAGAACTGAAATGGAAGCACCAGGAAAAAGACATCCGGATGGATTATCTCATCCGATACTACATAACCCATTTTGTAAAACAAAGCCTGCGTTAATCCTTTCCCTCTTCAGGGGGCTTTTGAATGACATCGGCTTTATGACTCAGATCTTCCAATTTAGATAAGTGCTGTTCAACGTCTTTTGGAGAAAGGACCCCCTGGCTCAAACCTCGGTGGATCATTCTTTTATCAAAATATAATTTTTCTAAATATTTATCCAGCATTCTGCACCTTCAAACAATTTCTAAGAACGGGCAGTTTACATCATAAAAAATTTTTAGACAAGCCTGATATTTCAGTGCCAGCGTCTCTTCCCGCCGGCAGGATCAGAGCGGACCACATGCAGGCGATAAGGTCTTTTTCGCTTAACCCAAGACGAAAAAAGATGCCAATTTTTCCAGCAAATTAAAAAAAGAAATCCCGTCGCCAATCCCCCTAAATGCGCCAGATTGGCCACAGGACCTCCCAGCCCGGAACTCAACATACTCAAAACTTCAATACCTGCAAGAAAGAAAACGAAGGTGCGCGCTTTCATTGGAAAAATCATCATAACGTATAAAATTCGATCCTTAAAAATAAGACCGTAAGCCACCATCAATCCGAAGACAGCCCCCGAAGAGCCTACAACAGGCACTCCCGTTAAATGCACTTCTGTAAAAAAAGCAATGATCGTTAAAGCAGTACAATAGATAAGAGCTGCGCCCACTCCGCAGGTTAAGTAATAAGCAAGAAAAAACCGAGACCCCCAAAGCCTCTCCAGCTCTGAGCCAAACATCCATAAAATCACCATATTGAACAAAATGTGAAAAAGACCGGAGGAATGAATAAACATGTAGGTGAAAGGCTGCCACAGGAAGCCGCTCAAAAATTCTGAAGGAACCAGACCTAGAAACTGAAAAACATAAGGGGAATCCAAAAAAAACTGCTGAAGCAGAAGTATTAAAAAAAACCACACAGCCGCATTTGCCGCAACCAGAGCTTTGACAAGCGGAGACACCACCGGGAAACCAATAGAATACACAGATCTCATCTGGAAAGACCAACGGTCTCAGGCAGAAGATACAGTGGACGGGCTTTTAATTCCTGCCGAATAAAAAAAGGCTGTCGAAACCGAGAGAAAAGGGAACTCAAAGAAATATTAAATAGCTCCATCCAGCGGTCTGTTTTTTCAAACGGCTCAAAAACTTCTGGATCCTCTCCCAAACCTGTCATTTCCCCAACAAGATTCAAGGCCTCATAGTAAGTGCCCGTTTGATCAATAAACCCTTGAAGGAGACCTGTCTCTCCAGAAAATACACGTCCATCTGCAAACTCTTCTACCAGCTCATTGGACAGCTTTCTGTCCTTGATAATCACCTCTTTAAAGTGATTCAAAAATTGGTCCATTAAGTCTTGAAACAAATCTCTCTCTCTATTCGTCAAGGGGCGGAATTGAGAGCCTGAATCTTTGAACTCCCCTGTTTTTAAAACATAATTTTCCACTTTAGCCCATTCATATAACCTCTCTAAATTAGTGAGATAAATAACAACACCAATGGACCCCATTAAGGTGGCGGGATTTGCTACAATTTTATCCCCGGCCATTGAAATATAAAAAGCTCCACTGGCCCCAAGGGAGCCCATGGAAACCACAATAGGCTTCTTATGCAAAGCCTTTAACCGATGAATTTCTTTATAAATCTCCTGACTGGCTGATGTGGTGCCTCCCGGAGAATCCACACGAATCAAAACCCCTTTAATCCTTTTATCTCCTATATACTCGTGCAGATCTTCCAAAAACTCTGATGAATCAATAATCAGACCTTCCAGCCTCAAAACTAAAATGGAATCCTCAGAAACCCTGTCGCGAAGAGAGGAAAGCGAAGACCTTCCGGCAAAAGCAGAGCAAAAAGCCATGCACCCGCCTAGGATAAACAGCAAAACAAGAACGTTGACTGCCAACATAACACTTTGACTGACGGAAGACAGAAAACCACTCTTTTGCTGATTCATAAGAACCTCTATGCTTCCTCAGATTTTTCCTTTTTCGCTGTTTTAGAGATAGAAGCACGCAGAGCTTTTGCAAAGAAACTCTCTTTCTGCTCTTCAGGCTTACTGCTTGAAGATCCCGCAGATTCTGCATCTTCCCTAACGGAAGACTCACCCCCCTGCCTCAATTTCACCAACTTCACGCTGAGGCCGATTTTATGAGACTCCTTGTCCATAGTAATAATTTCAGCAGACAAAATATCTCCAATCTTTACAACATCTTCTACTTTGGCCACTCTTTTTGTGTCCAATTCACTGATATGGATCAAACCCTCTACAGCGCCGGCGTCTTCATGGCCGCACAATTCCACAAAGGCTCCAAAATCCATTATTTTCACCACTTTCACTTTGTAAACAGAACCAATAGAATAAAGAGATTCAATCTGCTCCCAAGGGTTTTTATGCAACTGCTTCACTCCTAACTGAAATCTTTCCTCTTCTACATTAAAACCTAAAACAACTGCTTTTATTTTGTCTCCAATTTGATACTTCGGCTTTGTCGCCCGTGAAGACCAAGTTAAATCTGCCAAACGGATCAAACCTTGAACTTCTTCATCCTCTGAAAAATGCACAAGAAACCCAAAATCTACACTGGCATTTACGACAACCTCCAGATGAACCCCTGTGGGATACTTATCAATCCATTTTTGAAATGGATTCTCCTCCAGTCTCTTCATGCTGAAACTAATACGCTGCTGTTCTTGGTCAATGTGAATCACCTGTAGATCTACTTCATCTCCTATTTTTAACGCTTCTGAAGGATTCTTAATCTTTTTTCCCCAGCTCATTTCACTGATATGCACAAGACCTTCGACCCCCTCCTTGATGGCCACAAAAGCTCCGTAGTCCGTGAAACTCATCACCCTGCCTTTAACCTTAGATCCCGCCTTAATCTCATCTTTCATCTGCTCCCAAGGATTTTCATGCTCATGCATCTGCTTTAATCCCAAACTCACCCTCTTTTTCTCTTTATCAAATTTTAGAACTTTCACTTTCACTGATTCACCAATAGAAAGTTTTTCAGAAGGATGTTTGATTCTGCTCCAGCTGATATCTGTAATATGCAAAAGCCCGTCAATGCCTCCTAAATCTAAAAACACACCATAATCCGTAATATTTTTTACAATGCCGCTGACCACTGATCCTTTTTCAATGCCGTCCAAAGTTTGGCTTCTCAAACTGGCTCTCTCCTCTTCTAAAATAACTCTTCTAGAAAGAACAATATTCCCTCTTTTCTGATTAAATTTAATAATTTTAAAGGAATACTTTTTTCCTAAGTACGGGTTGAGGTTTCTCACGGGCCTCAGCTCCAGCTGGCTTCCCGGAAGAAAGGCTTTGACTCCTCCAATATCCACTTGAAGGCCTCCTTTAATTTTTGCAATGACTGTACCTTCAATGATCTCCTGATTTTTGGCCACTCTGGAAATATCCTCCCATACACGGATAATATCGGCTCTGTCTTTGGACAACCCCATCATACCGTTGTCATTCTCAATAGAGTCGATATAAACTTCCACTTCCGCTCCGATATCGATACCGACAAAACCCTCTGCTCCTTGAAACTCTGATTTTGGAATCAATCCTTCGCTTTTATATCCTACATCTACAACCACATAGTCCCCGCCCGCATCTACAATTTTGCCTTTGATGATAGCCCCCGCCTCAAAGTTTTGGTGAGCTATGTTTTTATCATAAAAAGGAGCGAAATCCTGGGATTCCCTGGTGTAAGATTTTTCATGAGGGTTGGGTTCAATGCCGGCGTCTTCTTTGTCCAACTGAGCCAGCAGACTTTCTCCTTGAATTTGAGTGTTTTTGCCGGAAGCCTTCGGAGCTTCGACGGCGTCTTTCTTAAAAACCATTTTATCCTCTTAACGTCTGTGATAGTGAAACGTCATTCTGCCTAAAAAACAAAGAAAGTCAATTAAAATAAATATAGAGCTTTCCGGTAAACCATTTCCTCCATGTCCTCCAGCGAATATCGATCCGTATGAATCACCCAGGCTCCTTCCGGTTTTTTCAAAGGATTAAAAGCCCTCATGGAATCTGAATAATCCCTTTTCCTCTGCTCTGAAATCACACGGTCTGCCAGTTCATTTCTCTCCTTCGCTCTTCTTTGGGCTCGAATTTCATCTTGAGCTGTTAAATAAATTTTTAAACCCGCCTCCGGGAAGATCGCTGTACCGCAGTCCCTGCCCTCTGCAATAAGCCCTCTGCCCTCTTCCTTATGAACCCGCTGATAGGGGATCAAAGCCCGGCGGACAGGAGCGCTTCCCGCGGCCTTGGAAGCCATCTGATCCATATCAGCGTTGTAAATCAAAGAAGTTTTATTTTTCCCATTGTGCCAAAAAGAGGTCTGATGTTTTTCTTTTTTTACTTCCCATTTTTCTTGAGAAATCAAATCGGGCCACTTTTCTTCAGAGTCTTTTAAAGACAACTCGGTAATCATGCAAGCCAAACCCCGATAGAAAACTCCTGTGGAAAGCCAGTCCCAAAGCTCCAATTTTTGGGCGAGTCTTCGGCAGAGAACACTTTTACCGGAAGCCGCCGGACCATCGACAGTGATCACCGCATTTTTCATTTGCTCTCTCCTACCATCGACGGTAGTACCGGCTGTTTTTAATCATAAAAACTCCTGCAGCATGACACAATATCAAAGCCAAAACCGACACGATCAGACTGACAGCAGGGATGACATCCGACACGCCAATGAGACTCCACCGAACCCCATTGATAAAATACAAAATAGGATTAAACAAGGAAACTTTCTGCCAAAAAGGACTGAGCATATCCAGTGAAAAAAACACTCCTCCCAAATAAGTCAAAGGGGTGATAACCAGGCCCCCCACCGCTCCAATATGATCAAAGGTTCTAGCCCAAAGAGCGATAACAACACCCATTTTGCTAAACACCAAGCCTGCCAAAATAGAAAAAACCAACAACCCTCCTGCAGAATGAGGGATCAACCAGCGGTCCAAATAGTAAAAATGAAAAAGCTCTCCTATCAATAAAACAAGGCCTCCAACGAAAACCCCCCGGCACACTCCTCCAAAGGCCAAGGCCCACAGAGTTTGCTGAATAGTCATAGGAGAAACCCGAACATCCACAATATCCCCTGCAAATTTTAAGCTGAGAATGGAACTGGCGCTGTTTTGAAAAGCATTAGATAAACAGCTCATCATCACCAGCCCTGGAATAATAAACTCCAAATAGGATAAGCCTTCCAGGTGCAGGCGGGATCCCAGGCTGATCCCAAAAATAACAAGATAAAGAGAGGCATTAATGACAGGGATAAAAATAGTTTGAACAAACACTTTTGAAAAGCGGTGTATCTCTCTCTTAAAAAAAGCGGCAAACGGAAGCCATTTGATGCGTTTTTGAATCTCTTTAACTTGAGCAGAACTTAACATGCTTTTACTCTCCCTCCAATACATCTTTGAAAACATCTTCCAGCCGGCCCTCCTGAATCTGAATATCTTGAATTTGAGAAAGGCTCAAACCGGCCTCCTCCAACAGCCCTCCTATATCTACAGAAAATGGAATTTGAAACTCCAAGTGATTTTCACCTTCAGACTTCAAATACTTGTGTTTGACGCTCACTTTTGTTTTCAGCTGAACATTCAGTTTTCTCAAGGTAAATTCCTGTATTAAATTTGCCGTCTTATTCTGCCGAACCAGTTTTCCCTTGTGAATAATGGCCACACGGTCACAAAGTTTTTCTGCTTCCTCCAGATAGTGTGTCGTAAACAAAACCGCCTTTCCTTCATCCCTCAAACCCCGCACAAACTCCCATATATCATCCCGCAGGCGGACATCCACACCTGAAGTGGGTTCATCCAATAGTAAAAGTTGAGGTTTATGCACTAAAGATTTTGCCAGCAAGAGGCGTCTTTTCATACCGCCGCTCAGTTGTATGATGCGTTTTTTTCTCTGCTCCCAGAGGGAGAACTTTTTCATCAAATGCTCCAAATAATCTTGATTATTAAAACAGCCGTAATACCCTGAGTGGTAGTAAAGCACTTCTTCTAAAGCAAAATAAGAATGGTTGATTACTTCTTGAGGCATATACCCCACAGCAGACTTGCATAGACGTATTTCTTTTTTAACATTATAGCCGCAAACCTCAATGGAGCCGCTTTGAAAATCCTCCAAAGTCATAATAGAGTGAATCAAAGAAGTTTTGCCGGCGCCGTTAGGCCCTAACAATCCCAGTATTTCTCCTTTTTTCACCTGCAGGGACACCTTATCGACTGCACAAAAGCCCCCATAATTCTTAACTAGATTTGAAACCTTTAGAACATTCATCTTTTTATTGCTCTTTTTTTCATTTCCAGTAAAATCTCTCCTATGAACCCGCTCTCAGCTAAAAAAACCCTTTCTGTCTGCACTTTTTACCACTATCATCCTCTGCCCCGCGGACGCCTCCACACCTTAAGTGAAATGATTCAAAAGAAAGGCGCGGGGCTTCGAGGCTTGGTGTTGCTTTCCAGCGAAGGCGTCAATGCTACCTTAGTGGGTTCTTTGCGTCATCTAAAAAGATATTTGCAGATTTTACGCGAAGAGACAGGAATTCCTATTCAAGCCAGATGGCAAATGTCTCATTCTTGGGGCTTTAAAAAACTGAGAATTAAAATAAAAAAAGAACTGGTTTCCTCAGGAAAAGAAAGGCTCTCTCCTTTTTCAAAAGGAACGCGCTTAACACCTGCAGAATGGGAGTCTGCTTTGCAGGAAAAACCCCTTTTGCTGGACATTCGAAACAATTATGAAGTGCGGGTGGGAAAATTTCGAGGGGCCTTGGATCTCCACTTAGACCAATTTAAACATTTTCCAGAAAAACTAAGACAAGCCGGCCTGCCAAGGAATAAAAAAACACTTATTTACTGCACAGGAGGCATTCGTTGTGAAAAGGCGGTTAACGAAATGAAAATGCAGGGATTTCAAAAGGTTTACCAGCTTAAAGGAGGGATTCTCAACTACCTCAAAGAATTTCCAAACTCCCTTTTTGAAGGGAACCTGTTTGTTTTTGATCATCGAGTGACGCTGGATCAGACGCTAAAGCCTTCTTCAAAATACCGGCTTTGTCCTCATTGCGGGCAGGCGGGAGATCACTCTGTCTTGTGCAGACACTGCAAAAAAAAATGTGTTGTCTGCTCCCTCTGTGTAAAAAAGAACAGCTTTTATCGAACCTGCTCTAAAAACTGCTCTTACCATTACAAAAATGGACACAAACACAAAAACAGAAATCCCATCTCCACTCAATAATCTACATAGAAGATGGAGCTTTGATATTCAAAAGATAAAGACCTCGATTCAAAACCCTCATAACTGCTTTGACCAGCCCCACTCTAAACACCTTTCGGGGGGAGTCCAAAATACGGCATTTTGAATAAAATTGATTAAATATTCTGCATAACTCTAATAAATAACTGGATAAAATATGGGGGCTATATTTATTAAAAGATTGGATAAACTGACTTTCAAAATCCATCAAAACCTCTATCAGCCTCAACTCTAAATCCTCCAATTCATCTTGAAGAGGTAGCTCACTCCAGGCCTCTTTCAACCCTGCTTTTTGAACCAGACTGACACAACGTACATGGCAGTATTGAACATAGGGGCCGGAGTCCCCTTCAAAATTCAAAATTTTGTCCCAAGAAAAATCTACATCCTTGACTCTATCATTCATCAAATCATTAAAAATCAAAGCTCCAATACCTATACTTTCTGCTGTTTCCTCTTTATTTGTTAAGGCAGGATTTTTTTTCTTAATAATATTCAAAACTCTCTCTGTAGATTGATCCATCAAATCTGATAAAGAAACACTCTGCCCCTGCCTGGAGGACAATTTTCCCTTCCCTTTGAAGCGATACATTCCAAAAGGGAGATGAATAGTGTTTTCAGACCATTGGGGGTGAATCTTTTCTAAAACTTTTTTTAGCTGTTTAAAATGCAAAGCATGATCCACTCCAGCCACATAAATGTTTTTTTGCGCCTTTAAGTCTTCAAAGCGGTAAAGAACACTGGCTAAATCCCGGCAGGCGTAAGTTGACGCCCCATCTCCTTTTCTGATCAAACAGGGAGGGTCTTTTTCTCCCGTAAAAACCACCAAAGCACCCTTGCTTTTTTCCAAAAGATTTTTCTGCTTCAGCAGTTTCTCAACGTCTTTGGTTTTGTCTCTATAGAAAGACTCTCCCAACACCAAATCGTGTTGAACCCCAAGTCTTTTCCATAAACAGCTATAATCCTCCATAGAAGCTTTCACAAAAGCAGACCAAAGATCCAAATGCCTGCCTTCTTCCATTTCCTTAAACACCTGTCTCGCCTCTTGATTCAAAGAATCGTCGGCCCATTTATGAAATTTCACATACAAATCCGCCAGATGAGGCAGAGAGATTTCGGAACCCCATTTTTGATAAGCTGTGATCAACTTTCCAAATTGAGTCCCCCAGTCTCCCAAATGATTTAGAGCAATTACTTTGTAGCCTCTCGCCCTCGCCATATTCACCAAGGACTGCCCAATGGCTGTCGCTCTCAAATGCCCCGCATTCATATGTTTTGCCACATTGGGAGAAGAATAATCCATCACCCAAGTTTGCCCCTGTCCTTTTTTCGAGGACCACCATGCTTCCCCTGAAAAAGTTTCGTTAAACACTTTTTGCAAGTACCTTGAATGAAAATGAAAGTTTAAAAACCCCCCCCCTGCAACGGTGGTTTGAGAAATAAATTCTACTTGAATTTTCTTTGATAAATCCTGAGCCAGCTGAGCTGGATTTGAACTCAAAGAAAACACAGGAAGGGATAACAGCCCCCATTGTCTTTGTTTTGGTTTTTCGATCAGAGATACAATCTTGGACGCAGGCATGGAAAGCAAAGGAGCAAGCGCTTGAGCTAAGTCTTTCTTTACTTTCTCCACTTTTCACCTCTTCTAAATACAAATTGTAATCCTACACAGCAGTAGAAGTTAAGTCTTTTATTCCCCGCTTTCGCAGAGGCTCCACCGGCCCGCCGGCGGGGCGGCCCAAAGGGGGCTGTGTACCTGTAGAGATGATTATGAATTTCCCAATGTAAACATTTCACTCTCTGTAAAAAATATTGTGTTTTCTCATTGAACAAATACAATCGACTGCCTTTGTTCACATATCAAGGCGGGAGGCTCTTAATGATGCGAAAATGCTGTTTTATCTGCTTGAAATTTCTCCTGCTGTTTTATGGCTTCAATCTTTCAGCAGAAGACAATGTGGAGCCCTACGAGATAGAGGAGACGCCTTTAGCAATAGCACTGCTCAATAGGCTGTCCAGTCCAACAGAGCAAATGAGAAATATAAAGACCTATAAGAAATTTCGCCATAAGGATTCCAGGCTTCTCTCTTGGAACGGACTCGCAAAGCGGTATAAACAAAAATATCGGACAACAAAAGGGATGGCTCATTTTATATTTTTAGATAGATATTACGCTCTGGAAGAAATTCCCTCAGTTATTGTGCGTTTGAATGCCAAATCTTCAGAAGCAGAGCAAATCAGAACTGTAAAAACTTATGAGAAATTCCGCCGTAAAGACAAGCGCCTTCCTTCATGGTATCAGCTTGTAAAGAGGTATAAAGAACAAAATGGATACGAGACAGGAATGGGGCTGGCTCATTTTATTTTTGGAAACGACCCCTATGCCCTAGAAGATGTACCTTCAGCTGTGGAGCGCTTAAATGCTGTATCTTCAAAAGAAGAGCAAATAGCAACTATAAAGACTTATAAAAAATTTTCCTTTAAAGACCGCCATCTTCCCTCCTGGAGCAGCCTTGCAATTCAATATAAAAAAACACATAGACGTAAAACAGGGTTAGCCCATTTTATTTTTAGGAGAAACTGCGAACAACAAATGACAGCTGGAAATTGAAGCGGGCCTTCACGCGCGGCCGTCCAGCTTCCGCAGAAACGGCAGGCCTATGGGGATAATGGAAATGAAACCGAATTTTTTACAAATCTCTACAGCAGAGAGGATTGGAAAAAGCTGGGATGACAAGAACCCCCAAATCACATAAAACAAAGCAATGAACAAAAAAGAAACTCTAAAACAACTCAAAGTTTTAAAATTGCGGCCAAAGAAATCTTTAGGGCAAAACTTTCTGATCAACCCCCTTATCTCTGCACAGATAAGCTCCCTTGTCCAAAACCTCAAACCTTCCTCATTGATTGAAATAGGACCCGGCCTCGGAAGCTTGACCTCCCCCCTCTCCCAATTAAACATTCCTCTCACTTTGGTGGAGCTGGATGCTGTGCTGGCTCGCTTTTGGAGGCAAAAAAAATTTTCTGTTATTGAAAAAGACGCTCTTCAATTAAACGACCCCAAACTTTTTGAATCCTCAACTCTGGTCGGAAACCTGCCTTATCAAATATCCAACAGACTCATTATTCAAGCGTCCATTTATTGGCCTGTTCAAAAAATGTGCCTGATGGTGCAAAAGGAAACTGCTGAAAGAATGCTGTCTCAGCATAAAAAAAAGTCTTATGGATTTCTTTCCGCCGCCGTTCAACACGCATGGAAAGCACAGAAAAAGATGACTGTCCCTATTTCTGACTTCTATCCCCCTCCGCAAGTCGAAGGAGTGGTTCTCACTTTTCAAAGAAAAAATACTTTGGATTCAGCTTTAGCGGATTTTATGAAGAAATGTTTTCATCAAAAAAGAAAAATTCTCTTGAACAAGATAAGAAAGATGCGTGTTTGCAGACTTCCCTGTAAAAAAACTCAAGACAAACAGCTGAGGCAGTTTTTCGACAGGCTGAATCTTCCTTCTTCAGCCCGAGCGGAAGAATTAAGTGTTGATCAATTTGTAAAACTGTATAAGCTTTTGAATGAGGATTCTTATGTCAGTCAAAATCGTCTCTCTCAATAAAAAAGCCGGCTTTGAATATCTCCTCTTGGACAAATTTGAAGCTGGATTGAAGCTGAAAGGCACGGAGATTAAATCCCTCCGGCAGGGGGCCTGCCAGCTCAAAGACTCTTACATCTCATTCAGAAAAGATGAAGCTTATCTGCAAAATTCCCATATCAGCCCTTATAAATCCTCCGGCCCTTCCAACAACCACGAACCTGAAAGATTGAGGAAACTGCTGCTCCACCGAAACGAACTGAATAAAATTAAGGGGTCTCTTCAAAAAAAAGGGCTGACCTGCATCCCCACAAAAATTTATTTGAAAAATGGTCTGGCAAAAATAGAAATTGCCCTTGCTAAAGGGAAAAAGAAGTGGGACAAAAGAGAAGCGTCTAAGAAAAAAACCATGCAAAGAGAAATTAGAAAAAACTTAAAACGATCATGAGCCAAACCTACCCTATTCTACTGCCCAAGACCTCCTTTCCTATGAGAGGAAATCTTCCTCAAACAGAGCCGCAGCTTGTTCAGTTCTGGCAGGAAAAGTCCATTTACGAAAAAGTTCAAAAAAAACACGCAAACAACCCAGAGTTGAACTTGCTGGACGGTCCTCCTTACGCCAACGGCTCTATTCATTTAGGCACTGCTTTAAATAAAGTTTTAAAGGATATTCTTGTAAAGCAGGCATGGCTGAGGGGCCGGAAGTGTTCTTTTGTCCCTCTCTGGGACTGCCACGGTCTGCCTATTGAACTTCGCGTTCTCAAAAAAACAAAAAGCAAAGACCCTGGAGAAATTCGATCCGCCTGCCGGGACACAGCCCGCAAGTGGATTCAAGTGCAGGAAGATCAATTTCAAAGACTGGGGGTTTTAGCAGA
This sequence comes from Bdellovibrionales bacterium, assembly GCA_965199935.1. Lineage (GTDB taxonomy): Bacteria > Bdellovibrionota > Bdellovibrionia > Bdellovibrionales > UBA1609 > JAPPLG01. The sequence continues at coordinate 298,911 of CBDATD010000002.1, read as the reverse complement.
CTGGAAAAATAAGATTTTAACAATGCAGTCTTCTTTCGAAGCTGAAGAAATTAGGGCCCTCGCTTTGCTTACAGCAAAAGGATTGTTGTACAGAGGAAAACGCCCCATTCACTGGTGTATGAAACTGCAGACAGCCACTGCTGTTTCAGAAGTAGAATACCAAAACCTAAAAAGCCCTTCTATTGATGTCAAATTCCAGATTCAACCTGCTGAAGATTTTCCGGAAAATTCTTATTTTGTCATATGGACCACCACCCCCTGGACCCTGCCTGCCAATCAAGCTGTTTGCGTCCACCCCGATTTTGAATACGGACTGTATGAAAACCTCCGGCAAAAAGAATTTTTCATTATCGCTGAGGCGCTGAAAGAAGCTTTTGAAAAACGCAGTTCACTCTCTCTACAGCTGAAAAAAAAGTTTAAAGGCCGCCAGTTGGAAGGACTGACATACTCTCATCCTTTTTTAGACCGCATCTCTCCAGTTATCTTAGGGGCCCATGTGTCTTTAGAAGCCGGCACAGGGTGTGTTCACACAGCTCCAGGACACGGTACAGATGACTTTATTGTGGGTCAAAAATACCATTTGTCTGCTGTATGCCCTGTAGATGAAAAAGGATGTTTCACCTCAGAAATTCCAGAGTGGAAAGGTTTGAATGTTTTTAAAAGCAACCCTCTTATTATTGAAAAACTTAAATCCTCAGGACACCTTGTTTATGAGGAAGAAATTGAACACAGCTATCCCTGCAATCCCCGTTCAAAATTTCCCCTTATTTTCCGATTGACCGATCAGTGGTTCTTAAAATTCGATCATAAAGATCTGCCCATTCGAAAAAAAGCATTAGAAAGCCTTGAAAAAATTAAATTCATTCCCTCTTGGAGCCAATCCAGACTCAAAGCTATGATCCAAGACAGTCCGGACTGGTGCCTCAGCCGTCAGAGAGTTTGGGGCGTTCCCATTCCTGTTTTTTACTGTGAATCCTGCAAATCCCCCCTGCTTTCTTCTTCCCTCATGCATGATCTTGCTGATAAAATGGAGCAGACAAAAGAAGGAATTGAATATTACTTTTCAAGACCGGCAAAAGAGCTTGTACATCAAGAAGTGTGTAAAAAATGCTCCCACAATGTATTCAAAAAAGGGCAGGACATTTTGGATGTTTGGTTTGACAGTGGTGTCTGCCACTGGGTGTTTCAAAAATTAAAAAACATTTTTCCAGCAGATATTTATATTGAAGGAAGCGATCAGCACCGGGGATGGTTTCAAACCAGCTTGAACTCTTCTATAGCGCTCCACCAGCAAAGCCCTTTTAAAACTCTTATCACTCATGGATTTGTGTATGATCTGGAAAAAAGAAAAATGAGCAAAAGTCTTGGAAATATCATCAACCCTGAAGATATCACTAAAAAATACGGTGCTGAAATTTTAAGACTCTGGGCGGCCAGCTCTGATTATTCCGGAGATATCAGCTCTGGTGAAGAGATTTTAAGCCGAGTCAGAGAGACCTACCGGAGGTTCAGAAATACTCTTCGATTTCTTATCGGAAACCTGCATGACTTCACTGTGGAAAAAAACTCAGTGCCTCTTTCACAAATGAAAGAATTAGATCAATGGATTTTAAGCATCCTTACGGAGCTGTCTGAAGATATTTTAAATCATTATGAAAAATTTGAGTTTCATAAGGTCTATCAAAGTTTGAATAAATTTTTTACTAATGAACTTTCCTCTTTTTATCTGGATATTATTAAAGACCGCCTCTATACTTTTAAAGCCGACAGTTTAGAACGCAGATCCAGCCAGACCGCTCTTTATTTACTGTTAAAAAACCTGCTTCAGCTCATGTCCCCTATCACCAGCTTCCTCAGTGAAGAAGCCTATCAACACTTAACTCCAAAAAAGGAAAGTATTTTTCTTGAATCATTTAAGAAATTATCTTTTAAAAATAATGAGTTAAATAAAAAATTTAAAAAATTACTTGAAGTAAGAAGAACTGTCAGCAAGAAACTTGAAACCTTGCGTAAAAATAAAGTATTAGGTTCCAGCTTAGAAGCCAAGGTCTGTTTGACCCTTCCTGCTGAAAGCTATAGCCTTTTCAAGGGGTATTCAGAGTTGGAGGAGTTTTTTATTGTCTCTGAAGTAGAAATACAGAAAGGGGAAAGTTTAAATATTCAGATTCAAAAGGCTGTCGGTGGAAAATGCCTCCGGTGCTGGTATTACAGTGAAAAATTGAATCATGACTCTCTTTGTCCAAAGTGTGTGAAAAATATATGAAATATCTGATCGTATTGACAACTTCTTTAGCTGTGACGGCCCTAGATCAGGCTGTAAAACTTTATGTGCATACTCATTTTGCCCTTGGTGAGTCTGTGATTCTGACAAATTTCTTCAGTATTACTTATGTGAGAAACGCCGGCGGCGCCTTTGGAATTTTTAGCAACACCAACCCTGTGCTGCGTACTATTTTGTTTATTATATTTCCTGTGATTGCTTTCTTCATTATTTTCAATATTGTGAAAAAAGTACAACACAAAGAAATTATACCTGTTGTCTCCCTATCCTTTATCTTAGGAGGGGCTTTGGGCAACTTTATTGATCGAGTGCATTTTCAATATGTTATTGATTTTTTAGACTTTCATATCCCAAACGGCGGCTGGGCATGGCCCACTTTTAATCTTGCAGACAGCTTTATTGTTATCGGAGTGATTATTGTGGCGTGGATCAGCTGGAAACATCCAGACAAACTTCCCCTTTAGGAAGTTCGAGGAGAGATCTCTTCTTTTATTTCCTGCAATTGGTCATTTAAGCTCCACATCTGCTCTGACTGTTCCGTCAAACTTCTACATAAATCTTTTAACTGATAATCATATTTTTTATTCAGTTGATGGTGTTCATTAAGCAGTTCTTTGATTTTTAGTGTCATAAATTGTTCTTGATTGTCTTTTTGCTCCTCTATTTTATTTTGAAGTTTTTCCAGCTGCCCTTGTATATGTATCTGAAAATCTGCATGCTCTTTTCTCATTCGATCCATCTGGCTTTTGATCGTGTCAAATAAACGCACAAGTTTGGAGTAAATAAAAACCACCCCTCCCTGAGATTTTTTGGCCTGCAAGCCCAATTCGAGAACTTCTTTTTTAAGCTCTTTGACATCTTCTATGGACACGCCTTCTTGTCGAGGTTCGATAAAATCTTGATTTAATTCTCTGGCCATGCTAAAAATCCTCTAGACTCGGCGGATTCGACTGCTGTATATCATATTAAATGGCAACTCTCTACCAATTCAAGGATTATCTTGAGCAAAAGAGATATGAAATTCCTCTCTTGCTCTTAAATTACCTCCATTGCAGGCATACCTCTCATCACCAGCAGTTTCAAGCAGAGATGATTGAACATTTTTATTTCTACTCCCTGTATAATCCCCGCTACCGCTCTATGAGAGCCTCTTTTGCCTATCATCTCCTGGATGAAATTCAGCCCTTTTTCAGAAAACACTTCTTGGATATTGAAAAACTCAAAAATAAATTCAACGCGCAGATTGTATCTATAGAAAAGACGAAGGATTTATTAACAGCCCTGAAACATTATTATGAAAATGATCATTATTCTGTACGCACTGCAGTCTGCACAAATACGGATGCCTTGGTTCTTCAACTGCGATCCGATGGAAGTTTGCGGGTTTACAGACACAATGATTTATGCAGACTGCAAGACGGCCGGTTCAAGCCATTCCCTCCTTTGTCTCACCTTTACTATAACGATCAATTTGAACTTGAGCCTTTAAAATCTCAAATGGTGCATGGATCTTTCGACCATTTTTACATCTTTTCTACAGATGAGCTGGAAATTAAAAAATTCTCAAACACCTTTTCTCTCTTAGAGAAAAAAAGAGTACAGCGTATTCAAGATCATCCGCAGTTATTTCTAAGTCTGAAAAAATTAGAGAGCTTCTACATTAAAGCCCAAACAGACCCTTTCTATCAAGAGCTGATACAATTTCTAAAAACAGGCTATCAGCTGTTGATTGAGAACCACCCCAAGGCCCTTGAAACTGCTGAAAAGTGCATGGATAAGGCTCAAACAGCTCTAAGAAATATGTATCCTAAAGATCGTTTGATCCTGCTGTTGACCGCTAATATTGAATACCGTCTTAAAGAATACAAACAAACATCAAAACAATATGCCTTCCTTAGACCAAATTAAAGGTTCTTCTTCGGAAGACACTGCCTTACGTTATTTTCAACATCTCAATTATAAACTGATTGCCAGAAATTTTTCTATCGCTGGAATTGAGTTGGATTTAATTTTAAAAAGGCGGGGCGTGTATTACATCGTAGAAGTGAAATCAAATAATTTATGGAGGACCCTCCGCCCTGTCAGCAAAAAACAAATGGATAGAATTAAAAGAGCCGCGGAGATACTTAGCGACGCCAGACAAGCTTCAGTTCTGATTTTAACAGCTATTGTCCGCGGAAGTGAAGTTCAAGTTTACCCTCTAGATGATTAGATGCAAACGAAAAAAAAACCACTGCTTTTACGTGAAAAACAAAGCAGACGGAGGTTCAAACGAGTTCGGATTTGAAACAGAGCAGACAAAGTTTGCCCTGTCTCAAAACGCATGTTTGAGCTTTGAAGATTCGTCTGCCTTTGCTTTCGCACAAACAAAAACGTATGCGGAAAAGCAAAGCAGACGGAGGTTCAAACGAGTTCGGATTTGAAACAGAGCAGACAAAGTTTGCCCTGTCTCAAAATGCATATCTGAGCTTTGAAGATTCGTCTGCCTTTGCTTTCGCACAAACAAAAACGTATGCGGAAAAGCAAAGCAGACGGAAGTTCAAACGAGTTCGGATTTGAAACAGGGCAGACAAAGTTTGCTCTGTCTCAAAACGCATGTCTGAGCTTTGAAGATTCGTCTGCCTTTGCTTTCGCACAAACAAAAATATGTACGTCTGCAGTTTTCACTTGTCCATACAAACTTTCCAATGACCGGATTCCTGTTTTTGCAGTCTTTTATTCTTTATCTTCGGGTGTACTTGTTGAAGCATCTTTACTCTCTTTCTGATGAGTGTCTCCAACAAAAACACTAGTCAGCCGGGAAGCCCGCCCTTTGAGATTTCTTAGATAATAAAGTTTTGCTCTTCGAACTTTGGATTGGGACAAAATTTCTATCTTAGAGAGGACTGGGCTATTGAGAGGAAATGTTTTCTCAACACCAATGCCGTCCGATATTTTTCTTACAGTGAAAGACCGGGAGGACCCGCTGGCTCCTGTTTTAAGCACGATGCCTTGAAAAACCTGAATGCGTTCTTTTTCCCCTTCAACCACGCGTATATGAACGTTCACTTTATCTCCGGTTCCCGGCGCTGGGGAAATAGATTTGTATTTTTTTGAAATTTCTCGAATTAAATTCATTTTCTGCCTCTTATAAACACAGCCTTCATCTTCAATGTTCTGAATTCTCAACAAAACAGGCTCAACATCAACCCGCACTTCCTGATGCCTATACACTGTCTTGACACCCCTGTCATCCTAAATTCTTCTTCTGCCTGCGAAAATAAATGTCATTTCTTTACTTGCTATCTTCAAAAAAATGTTTAGATTTCACAAGGGTATCACGGGAGCATTTCTTTTCTTCAAAATCTATGCAGGCTATGCTCGGGCGGGTACGCCTGCAAAAGTCCTGCGGTGAATAGGGCTGGGGCCTAATTTTTCAATGGCAGTTTTATGAGCCTTTACAGGATAGCCCTTATGCCGGTCCAACCCGTACCCTGGATACTGCCGGTTCAACCGAATCATCCATTGATCCCGAAAATGTTTTGCAATAATAGATGCCGCTGAAATAGAGTTTATAAGCAGATCTCCTTTGATTACAGGCGCTTGTACAAAATTATTCAAATTTGGTATTAAAAATTTTCCATCCACAAATACACCTCCTGTTTGAACATGCAAGGCTAAAACAGCCCTTTTCATAGCCAACAGCGAGGCCTGCAAAATATTCAACTGATCAATTTCTTCTACAGATGCGAAGGCCACAGCGGTTGTGTGGTTTTGATGGATGTCTTTAGAGATATCCGCTCTCTTTTTTGGGGTCAACAGCTTGGAGTCTGTGTATTGAACTCTATCATGATTTAAAATAACAGCCCCTGCACAAACAGGGCCTGCTAAACAGCCCCGACCCACTTCATCCACTCCAATGTGGGGAAGAGGCAGTTTTTTCTTCCAATAGTCTATTTTTGTCATTTTAGAGTCGGGTTTTTGCAAAACCAGCCTACATTTATTATCCTTTCACGCAGACAATCTAGAGTATGCAGGCTCAAATTACAAAAGAAGATGATATTATTATCATTCGGCTCCACGGCATTTCTGATGTGGAGTCTGTGGCAGACCTGGATCAAGCTTGTAGAAAATATTGTCTTCAAAAAAAGGTCATCTTTAATCTAGCAGACCTTGATTTTGTAGGATCCAGCGGTCTGGATAAACTCATGGAGATTATTTCTTCGTTAAGCCGCACTTCTCAAATTAAGATTTGCAGCGCACGGAGAGAGTTTCAAAGAATTTTCTCCAAAAGCCGTTTGGATCAGATTCAAATGTACGAAGACGAAGAAAGAGCTAAGGAGACATTTTAATCCGGCAGGATTTTTTCTCTTCCTCGGAGAGCGTCCCAGCCCATTTGACAGCCTTTGCTAGATTCTTTTTATGAACGCCTTTTAAAAGATCCGGTCTTTTTAGATGTGTTCTCAACAGCGACAAATAATAGCGGGCTTGATTAATTTTCTCATGATTCCCAGAGAAGAATACATCTGGAATGTTGTAGCCTTGAATATACCGGGGCCTCGTCCATTGAGGGGGCTCCAACAAAAAATCTTTTTCAAAAGTGTCCTGACCGGAAGACTCCGCACATCCAAGCACTCCAGGAATAAATCTGGATACAGATTCAACAATCACCCATCCCGCGGCCTCTCCTCCGCTCAGAATATAATCTCCAATAGAAATTTCCTCATCTACAAATCGATCAATAAATCTGCTGTCCACCCCTGAATATCTTCCGCAAATCAAACTAACTGTCTTCTTTTCTTCAGCCCACTTTTTAGCCTGAATATGACTCCATCTCCTCCCCTGTGGAGTCAGATAAACCACATGACCTGGATGAGATACAGACTTCAGAGCCTCTTTTAAAGGCTCATAAGAAACCACCATGCCATCTCCTCCGCCAAAAGGACGGTCATCCACTGAACCATAGGCATTTTTTGAAAAATTTCGAATTGAAATAATCTCATATTGAACCAGGCTTTGCTGGCAGGCCCGGCCCAAAACACCCATAGAAAAAGGAATTTTAAAAAAATCAGGAAATAACGTGAAAATATTAAATTGAATCAATGCCCGGAAACCCTTGAGGGAGTTTTAAAATTATTTTTTTCTCTTTAAAAGAAATGTTTTGAATATAGGGTGAAACAAAAGGAATTTCCACTTGTTGTTTGCCTTGTGGAGAAAAATCCTTTCGTTCGACAAGAAAAGATCCCGCCCGCCTGGGGCCCCTAGAACCTGCACGCCGCACCACTAGTAAGTCTTGATGTGAATGAGATAGAAAATGGGAAACATAGCCCACATTTTTCAACCCTTTTTCCTGTTGAATTTGAACTAAAAAACCCAGAACCTCAAAAAGATGAAAATCCTCTGATTGAAACACAGCCGCATCAAAATAAAGCACAGCCCCTTTCAGTGTGGAGGCCTGATGACGCTGATAACATCCTTTGAATTGAATAATAGGCCCTTTATGAACCCACCGAATACGGTCAATTTCCAGTTTGTGAACAACATCTTCTCTAAGGGTGTACACAGAAGAGGGGAAAGGCTCCAAAGGCTTTCCAGAGTCTAACGAAACAAGCACCTCTCCCTTGAGTCCATGTTCCTTTTGAATGAATCCAAAAGGGATCAGTTTAGCTTTCGTCGTCAATGATTTGGAAGCTACAGCGTTGTTTTCTTTTAGCTCCGCAAGAGCTGACGATCACACGCAAAGCCTCAATGGTTCTGCCGCTTCGTCCAATGACCTTGCCCATATCGCCTTTAGCCACCTTAGCTTCGTAAATTGTTGTTTTTTCACCACTGGTTTCTGTCACCTCAACTTTCTCAGGCTCATCCACAAGCGCTTTAATCAACATAGATACAATATCTGTCATTTTTGTTTCCACTTTCTCTCCTTTATTGCAATTTTTTGTATAAACTTTTAACTGTTTGGCTGGGCTGAGCGCCCTTCTTCAACCAATAATCATACCGATCGCGGCGGATAAACACCTTTTTATCCCCAAGAGGGCTGTAACGGCCTATAATTTCTATAGATTTCCCAAGGACGGACCTTCTGGAGTCCGCAACGGCTACCCTATAACAAGGACGATGTTTCACACCCACACGCTGTAACCGAATCACGACCATTTAACACACCATATCACAAATCACTACTGTCTGCACCCATTATAGTGTCAACAGCTTGACCCTACAAGAAAATTCTTCCAAGCCTCTCCAAAAAGTTTTTGGAAATGAGAATTATTTTCATTGACAATCTTCTTCAAAAAGTGCTTTTTTGAGGACTATGGATACAGAAAAGCTCCCTTCAGGTTCATATGCCGTCAAAGACGAGCTTATCAGTCCAAGGCCCGTTTTTAAAGAAACAGCTTTCAAATCGCTTTTACAACAATTTGGTCTAAAAATTACTTCTCAAAGATTAGCGGTTTTAAAAGCTCTCAGCACCGGCGCTCAAACTCATCTGACAGCTCGGGAGATTTTTGAAAAAGTTGTTAAAATCCATCCTGATATTGGATTTGCAACTGTTTATCGTTTTATCAAAATAATTACAAAGTTAGGAATTCTGTCTCAACTTAAAATGAACAACGCCTCTGCCAGATATGAGTTAAAGTCAGACACCCACCACCATCACATTATATGCGTCCACTGCGGAAAAATCGTGGAATTTCAAAATGATAAAATGGAAAATTTGATTTTAGAAATCATAAGAAAGCAGAAGTTCCAGCCTAAACACCACATCATTGAACTATACGGAGAATGTGGAGGCAAAAACTGCAGACACAGCAGCGGCTCTTAATTCACCAGCTCTTCTCTGAAAGTCACATTTGGAAACTCGTCCTCCAGAACCAAATAATCGCGCTTGTCTTCCGCACAAAAAAACACTCGGTTTGTATCCAATTCCGCACAAACCCCATCAACTTCTAAACGGTCGTAACTGCCGGCCCCGCCCTGTTCTCTCATATCTATGACAAACGCTAAAAGACTGGCCAGCTGATCTCTATCGGCTCTAGCCTCTACAAGATAGTGGCTTCGATTCCCTTGATTGACACAACCGCACCTCTCTAAATCGGCTTTGCCTTTATTGCAATGCACAACCCAAACCAAGCTGATGAATAAACCTAACAGCTTCAAAAACACTAGGACCCCCATCCATCAATGACAACGAGCTTTGTAAGTCTCACTTAAAATAGGATTTGGTTCAAGATATTTCTGATCTCCGTTCATCTTTTCTCCAGAAGGCGCCGCCATCTCGACGGCCGCTTTTGAAACCACACTGCACAAGGTCTGTTTATCGAGATTGAATACGAACTTTCAACTGAATTTTAGAGAGAAGCTGAATGGCCATTTTTTCATGCACCCGGCACATTTTTAATTCATCTTTTCGATAAGCCCTCTGCGAAGGAGTGAGAGAACCTGTTTCCAATTCCATCTCATAATCCAGCTTGCTGGATCGAATACCCTCCAGCTCCTTAGTCTGCTGTTTAAAAAGTTTGTTGATCTTATGAAAGGGGGCAATGTCCAGCCAATCTTTCTTCGCACGGTACCAAATCATTTTTTTCTTAAAGCGGGCTTTATTTTTAGCCAACACAAACTCAGGGTAGTTTTTTTCCGACAAATCAAGAATGTCCTTGATTTGACTCAGACGCACCATGTCCTCTTCCTCCATGACAGAGCGATAAGAGGAAGCCTCGTTTGACTTCCGCCCTTTTTCTGTCTCAGGAACAGCCTTGTTGGGTGCAAAAGAACCTGGCAGTTCAGACATCATCTGCTGTAACCCCTCTTCAAAAGAGTCTTGAGTAACAGAAAAAGTTTTCATTTGTCAAGCTTTGAAGCCCAATGGAAAAAATTTTATGTTTTGTAACAAACTTTCTATTGGTCTAGTCTTTACAATATGCTTTCAAAACTTGTTTTTTTCACCAAAAAGGTGATATGTAATTGAAATATGGTTATAAGCCGTCTGAATAACTGGAGCATCTTCATAGGCCTCGTTGTCGGTGCTTTGATTGGCGTCGTCTTCAGTGAAATTGGAGAAAATGCTGTCACCACATGGATAGACTCCAATATTCTTTGGCCTGTAGGAAATGTATTTCTCCGCTCCCTGTTCATGATTGTGGTGCCGCTGGTTTTCAGCTCCTTAACTTTGGGTGTTGCCAATCTAGGAAATACGGAAACTCTGAAGGGGTTGGGCGTTCGTGTACTCCTCTTCTACATCACAACCACTTTTTTTGCTATTCTCATTGGACAAACTCTTGTCAACACTTTTCAGCCCGGCGCGGGGGCTGTGAGCGCGGAAGACAGACAGGTCATTATTGAGCAAAATGAAAGTAAAATCTCCTCTCTAAGAGAGAAAAGCTCTATGGTGCCAAAGTCCCTCTGGCCTGGAATTATTGAATCTGTTATCCCAAGGAACGTCCTTCGTCAATTTACTGAATTTAATATGCTGTCTATTATCTTTGTGTCCATACTGTTTGGAATTGGAATGATGTACCTGAAAGACGAAAAATCACAACACGTCCTGAAAGACGGGTTGGCCGGGGTGGCTAATATTTCTGTCATGATTGTCGGATGGGTGATGAAAATTGCTCCTTACGCAGTCGGCGCGCTTATTGCCTCTGCTGTCTTCCAATTTGGATCGCAGGTGATCCTTGTCATTGCTCAATACATGAGCTTAGTGATCCTCGGATATTTAATACAATTCTTTTTGGTCTATGGAGCCTTGCTCAAGTACCTGATCAAAATCTCTCCAAAAGAATTCTATAAAAGATGCTCTTCTGTATTTTTGACTGCGTTTAGCACCGCCTCAAGCAATGGAACAATGCCCGTGACTATTCAAGTGCTTCAGGAAAAATTTGGGGTCCCCCAAAGAATTACCAGTTTTTCGATCCCTATTGGAGCGACATTCAATATGGACGGCACTGCTTTGTTTGAAGTCATAGCGGCCCTGTTCATAGCTCAGGTTTATGGAATTGAACTTTCTCTAACCAGTCATATTGTTCTGGTATTCTTGGTTCTTGTCACTTCTATTGGGGTTGCCGGCGTCCCCGGCGGTTCAAGGCCTATTTTGATGATGGCTATGGCCGCAGTAGGGATACCTGTGGAAGGCATTGCTTTAATATTGGGAATTGACCACATTCTAGATATGGGCAGAACTGTCGTCAATGTCACTGGAGACACTGTAGCCGCATTATTTCTGGCAAAACGCTCCGGGGTGGATTTGAATCAAAAAATGAAAAATGATCCAGCCTCTTAAATTAACTTCATGAAATATTATGTCAGTCTGCTCTTTTTAATTTCTTTTGCCTCTTTCATTCATGCCTCTGCCCCTTACCCGCAAATGTCTTCCCCGCCGGGAGACAATAATTATTACATACATGAAACAAAACGATACCGTATTATCTTTGACCAGCAGTATTTGAATGATATTGATTTGATCAACCAAAAGACAGCACACTATCTAAGCGAACTTCAGCGTTCTCAAAAAATAGATCTTAAAGGACCCGTCAATGTCATACTTCTTTCCGCTAAAAATCAAAAATCCAATGCTTTAGCTTCTTTATTCCCGTTCACTCAAATCAATATCTTTCCTTCTGGTCTGGAATCCGGTTTTCACCCATGGCTGGATTTTGCCCTCATTCACGAACTCAATCATATCTACCAAATGAGCCATTCCTATATCGCGCCTCTTTTTTTGAATAGAGCCAGCAAACTGCCTCTATTATTATTTTTTCTGGCGCCCTACCCCAACATTAATCTTCCCTCTTTATTCGTGGAGGGAGAAGCTGTTTTGAAAGAGTCCATGTTTCAAATAGGAGGCCGGCTTTTCAAGGGATTTACGCGGGCTTTCGTCTATACACAAATCAACAAGTATAGAAACAGAATTCCTGAATTGACGAAAATACTTATCAATACTATGCTCCATCCTCACTCTAAAGCCAGCCATTACAACCACGGCGCCTATCTCTTTTCAGCTTTGGAAAAACGTTTTTCCCAGAAAAAAATCAACGAGTTTTTTAAACGAAATGCTGTTCGAAACACCCTGCTGTCCATTACATTTAACCACGCTCTTATGGATGCCTTTAATATGGATATTTATGAATTAACTCATTTTTACGTCCAACACTACGCCAGGCAGGCTTATTTACAGCGTTCCTCATCCCGCCCTGCTTTATTGACTAGTGCTGTCTGTGAGCCTTTCAATAAGTCTGAACAAAAAATATTCTTTCTAACCTCTGACCACAGATCCCCCCCTTTCCTGCGCATCTACGACAGCCGCCTTAAAAAATGGATTCACAGACGGGTTGATTTGCCTCTGGGAAAAATTTTTAAGATAGGGAAGAAGTATTATTCCAGAGCCAGTACGTCTATTCAGCCTTTTATTCAGTTCTACTCCTTATTTTCAGAAGGCATCTACCCTCATCCTTCTTTTTATTCAAAATACGTCCACGATATGAGGCAGGGCCGCATTTTACACACAGATTCAAGAAACACTCTTCTTCAATACAAGCTTTATCTCGATAATCAATTTTATGATGACATACATTCCAATGCTCTTTTTGACTCCCAAAATAATGTTTATTACTTTAAGCAGGAAAGGGATATTCGGATTTTATATAAAAACAAACGTCCTTTGTTCTCTTATCAGGGGTACGACGGAACTTTGGTGGATATCGACCGAAAAGGAGGCATCTTCTTCACGGCTCCAACTCATTACGGATCTTCCATCTACCGCTATTTTAGGGGAAGGGTCACAAGAAGCAGTTCTTCAGACACCATTGTTTATGGAAAACAAATAAGTGATGAAGAAATGTTAGTCTGTGAAGTCAGCCCAGAAGGCTACGACTACAAAATTGTACCTATAGAAAGCAAAAATGAAACACCAGCAGTGTATCAGTACCATTTTCAAAAAACGTCTCCTTTCAAACCTCACCTCAGTCAGACTGTTAATGAAACAACAACCGGCCCTGAAGAAGCTGAAGAAGAAGAAGAAGAAAGTGAACAAACGGAAGAGCAGGATCCTTCTTTGGCTGAAGAATTTCAAAACACTCCCAAAATAATAAGCCGCTCTCAACAAGAGGATCGATTTTTAAACTCAATGACCCGTGTAGAAGATCTGACTCTGCCTGCATTAGAATATCAAAAATATCATGCTCTCTCTAAAATGAGATTCAGCAATTGGACCCTTTTATCCACCAATCTGTTGACTGCGCTGTCTCTCAATCCGTGGAATATGTCTTTCAGATCCTCCATCCTTTTTACAGATTTCTTACAAAAAAATTATATTGATTTCTCTTATGAAGTGCATTCTATTTTGTTCCATCGAGCCATTTTAGTTTATGAGAATCTCATATACCCGCTCTACTGGAATATCGGATATGCTGTCGGTTTCCTCACATTAGATTATAATAATCTTGAAAGAATCTTTCCGTACAATATACACACAGGCCACCTCACATTGGCCTACCCCTTATTTAAAAAAGGAAGGTGGTTCTCAACTCTGCGATCTACACAATCTGTGCTTTATGGAGACTATGACAAAAATCATAAATTCTTATTAACTTTGAAAAAACAAAGTAAAATAGAATGCAAATCTGCATCTTGTGGACTGACAAAGTTGAGGTGGATAGGAAATTGGACTACTGGATACACTCAGAAATATCCTTTTGCCCACAGCTGGCAGAAAGGTTTGATCTTTGATCTTTCAATGCAGTATGACTACACCCCGGAATTTTCCAAACACGACCTCAGTTTTGAAGGAAATGTGCATTCGGCATCCCATCTCGGTTATGAATTTTACCTATTTCCTAAAATTTCATATACCACAGCATTAACGGAGGATACATACCCCTCCCGCTCCAGCGTTTTTCCAGGAAAAAAAAACTACAGCGCCTTTTCTGCAAAAAACAATGTAGGCGATCTGCTTATAGATCTCTATCCTTTCCAGTTTTACAAATCCAAAATGTTCTTTGACGCCGTCAGCAGCCTCACAGCCTCTTTGAGATTTAAAAAAGCTTTCCATACACCTCTTTACTTTGCTAATTTCCCTGTGTCTATCGTACGCACCATTCCTTTTGCGGAGACTCAATACACTTTTTTAAAAAGACCTAGAAAAGCCCTCAAGGCAGACATTGACTGGAGTCTTGGAAAATTAAGATCTTCTTTGGAATTTATAGAATGGAGCATAGGATTGGAGATGGAGTTCTTATTCTATTACCAAAAAACAATTATTTTCAGTATTTTCACTCACGGAACCAGCGTGCCGGTGCAATGGCTTCCTGCAGGATACCCATTGATGGGTCCAAGCCTGCACTTTTTCATCAAGGCCCCTCTTTGAAGGTTGAAAGTTTTGAAAATGGAGAAACGATAAAAATGGAAGAGAAAAATTTGTGGCGTAAAGAAATCTATGCAAAAAATGTTGTTTTAAAATTCTTGTGTAAAAAAATTTTATTCTCGAAACAAAGCCCCTATCAAAAAGTGGAAGTGGTTGAGACAGATTACTTTGGACGTATGTTATTGAACGACGATATTATTATGATTTGCGAAAAAGATGAATTCGTTTACCATGAAATGATTGCTCACGTCCCCTTGTTTCTTCATCCCAATCCGGAGAGCGTTCTCATCATTGGGGGGGGCGACGGCGGTTCAGCCAGAGAAGTTCTCAAGCACCCTTCGGTAAACCACTGTCAAATGGTGGAGATTGATCAAATGGTTGTATCTGCCTGCAAACAGTACATCCCTCAAACAGCTGTCTCTTTTTCACACCCTAAACTCGATCTCAAAATAGCAGATGGAGTAAAATTTGTTCAAAAAACCAGGGAAAAATACGACATTGTACTCATTGACTCCACAGACCCTGTCGGCCCTGCGGTTCCCCTCTTTGGAGAATCCTTTTATCAAAATGTATTTAAAATTTTAAAAGACGACGGTATAGTTGTGGCTCAGGGGGAGTCCCCTTTTTACAATCTGCCCAGCCAAAAATCTTTGATAAAAATCACAAATAAACTCTTTCCTATTTCCTGTTTTTACCATTTTGGAAATATGACTTATCCAGGGGGATTGTGGTCTTTCCTCTTTGCCTCTAAAAAATACCACCCCATCAAAGATTATCAAAAATCAAAAGCACCAAAGATGAATTTTCAATATTACAATCCGGATATTCATAGAGGCTCCTTTGCCTCCCCCTCTTTCCTTAAAAACACCCTTCAATCTTTATAAGTTCATCCGGCGTTTATACCGCCTCAGCGCCTCTAAAGCAGATTGTTTCGATGAAACTATTCCCTCCAGCTGATCGTCATAAATTTTTTCCAATAAAAGCGAAAAGACAGGCCCTTCCTCAAGGCCTTCTTGAATAAGATCCACCCCCTTCACCCAAGGCGGAGGCAATCGGCGGTCCTCAGCTTTTGAATGATACAAATGGACTATAGATTTTAAATCAATATCAGAGGGATGAAATTTCTGAAGGTGCCGAAACAGCTCCATATACACAAAACCTTCTGCTTGATCTAAAAGCCGCAGTTTTTTCCCCACTCTTGTTCTTGGATCACGCAAGGAAAAGTAAAAAGAAAAAAATCTTTTAATCTGTGAGAGATTTTGATTGGAAAAACATAAAATAGATTTTTCAAGGGCGTTTTTAAGCAGGTCTTTATTTTGAACTGCCAGAGGGAAAAACAGCAAACTCCACCAAAAATAAAGAGGT
This sequence comes from Bdellovibrionales bacterium, assembly GCA_965199935.1. Lineage (GTDB taxonomy): Bacteria > Bdellovibrionota > Bdellovibrionia > Bdellovibrionales > UBA1609 > JAPPLG01. The sequence goes on along the minus strand of CBDATD010000002.1, from coordinate 282,931 downwards.
CTCTTTATATCTTCTATCTCCCAAACCTCACATCTCTGAAGAGGCCATGAAGGGCTTAAAAGAGAAAAAAAATTAATTTTTTGCAAATACTCCACCGCCTTCGTAAACCTTCCCTGCTTAAAAGTCTTATTTAATTCATCTAAAATACGCTCTTTGGAAATTCTTTTTAAGTGAGGGGTGTATCGGATCATAGAACGCATCGTTTGATCTTCTATAGAAAAGCCTGTTTTCACAGCAAAGCGTACAGCTCTTAAAATTCTCAGCTGATCTTCTTCAAACCTTTTTTCGGCAGGCCCTACGGTTCGGAGAACATTCTTTTTTAAATCATCCACGCCCTGCACAAAATCCAATACCTCATGCTCAAATGTATCGTAGTACAAGGCATTGATCGTAAAATCCCTTCTTTGGGCATCCTCCTCAATACCGCAAAATTCCACTGAAGATGGATGGCGGCCGTCCACATAAGCGCCGTCTTTTCTAAAGGAAGCCACCTCCACTCCCTTTCCTTTTTCAAGAGGGAGCCACACCACGCCAAAGGACTTTCCAACGGCTTTCGCGTAAGGGAATAAAGATAAAATTTGATCTGGATGAGCGGAAACAGCTATATCAAAGTCATGAGGTGTTTTTCCCAAAAGCCCATCTCGGACAGCACCGCCGGCAATCACAGAATAACAGCCGTGCTTTTGACATTGAGTCAAAATCGAGGAAACTTTCCTCCATAGAGGATTTTTCTTAAATATCTCTTCCAATGAATGCCGCATTTCTTATATTATACAGATTAGGCTCATCTTTACAAAAGGAGTTCCTCATGGCTGTTCCAATGCCCCCTCTGCCCTATAATAAAAAAGCGCTCTCTCCTTATATTTCGGAGCAAACACTGGATTTTCACTATGGAAAACACCACAAGGGTTACGTGGATAAACTCAATGTACAAATACAGGGCCAATCTTTCGATAGAGCCTCTTTAGAAGAAATTGTCAAAAACAGCCGAGGAGGGCTTTTTAACTTGAGCGCGCAGGCGTGGAATCATGAATTTTATTGGAATTGTCTTTCTGCCCCAGGTCAAAACCCTATCCCCGCGGAGCTTAAAAACACTTTGGAAAAAAACTTTGGCTCCATTGAAAACTTTCAGTCCCAATTCACAAAAACAGCTATTGCTCATTTCGGTTCAGGATGGGCTTGGCTGGTCAGAGAAAACAGCCAACTAAAAATAATTTCCACCCACGATGCCGACACTCCCCTTGTTCACAACACTGTTCCTCTAATGACCTGTGACGTCTGGGAACACGCCTATTATCTGGATTATCAAAACAACAGAGCAAAATATGTGGAAAATTTCTGGAAGTTAGTCAATTGGAATTTTATTTATCAAAATTATTCATCCTAATGTTTTTAAAATACAAATGAGCAATAAAAACCTACAGCCTCTTCGAGGTATGAAAGATCATTTACCCTCGGAACAAAGCCGCCTCCGCCGCATTCAAAACATCTGCTCTCGTACGGCTCACTGTTTTCACTATAAGGAGGCCTCCTTTCCTCTGATTGAAAATAAGGAAGTTTTTTCAAAAACCATTGGAGAAGATGTTGTCGGAAAAGAGCTTTATCAATTTATAGATAAAGGCGGAAACCATGTCGTGCTGAGGCCGGAAGGGACTGCCGGTATTGTACGCCTTGCTCTCAACGCTCATCTTTTAAATCAGCTTCCTCTTCGTCTTTTTTATCAAGGGCCGATGTTTCGCTATGAACGCCCTCAAAAAGGCCGGCTGAGGCAGTTTCACCAATTCGGTGTAGAATTTTTTGGAGAAAAATCCCCTCAAGCGGAGCTGGAAGTGATTCAAATGGCAGGTATGATTCTAGAAAAATTGAAAATTCCATTTCAACTTCTAATCAACACTATTGGGGACGAAGAAAGCCGAAGCAGGTATAAAAAAGAACTGTTAGACTATCTAACTCCCTTTCAAAAAGAACTCAGCGCGGACAGTCAAATCCGTCTTTTAAAAAACCCATTAAGAATTTTAGACTCTAAATCCAGCCAAGATCAAAAAATTTTAGAAAAAGCCCCTCTTCCTAAAAATTTTCTAAGTACAGCCTCTAAAATATTTTATGATCAAGTGCTGTCTTTACTGGATAAAAACAATATTTCTTATTTGCAGACAGATTTTCTTGTTCGCGGTTTGGATTATTATTCAGATACTGTTTTTGAGTTCACCAGTTCACAATTAGGGGCTCACAATGCTCTTTTAGCCGGCGGCAGATATGATTCACTGACTTCAATGATGGGAGGCCCGTATTGTCCAGCTGTTGGATGGGCCTGCGGGCTGGAAAGACTGGCCCTGCTGTCTCCTGTGAAAGAAGTTCAAAAAATTCTCTTAACTGTCTTAAGCACTAGTGAGGAATTGAATAAAGAAGTTTTTAAAATAACTTCTGCTTTGCGTTTTAGGGGTTTTACGGTTCACAGTTTGAATATACAGCACTCTTTTAAAAAACAAATGAAAACAGCTCATAGAGAAAGCTGCTCGCATATTTTAATCCTAGGAGCTGATGAATGGAAAAAGGGGGAAATTATTTTAAAAGATATGTCCACCGGCAGGCAGGAACACCTTCCAAAAGATTTAGAAAGACTCACACAAGCCTTAAAGAAACTTAATATGTTACGTGGTGTTTTGCAGACTGGCCGCTCATAGGGTCTCGTACAGGCACTGCTGAATGTTGAGAGAAAAACTTAAAAACAGAATGTACAAACAAACCCAAAAACCCAAGAAAAAATCCAAGGTCCAGCAGATCCCATCTCAAAGTCTTTCCATCTAAAGAGGGGTAAACCAGCCAGTAAATATCTACATACTGCATAATTAAAATCAAAACACTTAAACTTGAAACGGCAGCAGTATTTCTCTTCACCCATCTTGGAAGCAGACAAACAAAAGGCACGGCAAATTTAAAAACAATTAAAGATATGGAAACCCACATCCAGGGTCCTTTAGATCTGGGAACAAAAAAAGTCGTCTCTTCAGGCAGGTTGGCGTACCATATCAGCATATACTGGCTGAAGGCAATATAGGCCCAAAACAAAGTCATGCCCATTAAAAACTTTCCTAAGTCATGCAAGTGATCTTTGGTGATTTGGCCTTTCGATCGAGGAATCATATATACAGTCAATAAAATCATAAGAGCCAAGGCTGACTGAAAAGACCCGGCAAAAGTATAGACTCCAAAGATAGTGGAAAACCAATGTGCGTCCAGACTCATCAACAAATCCACACTTAAAAAGGAAAAAGATAAAACAAAAAACAACAAAAAACCCACAGAGTATTTTTTTGCTTTTTCCATCCAAAGCATGGAGCCTTCAGCAGACTGCCTTCGAGAAAACTGGATAAATTTCTTATAAAAAACCAGCCATCCCCCAAAAAATAAAATCAAACGAATGAGAAAAAAAGGTACGTTTAAATAAGCTGTTTTCCCCATAAGAAGAGGGTCATTTTCAACATGGCTGGGGTGAAACCATTCATAAAGATATTGCCCGTAATACACCAGAGGAATCAACAAAACAGCAGAAAAAGGCAAATAGGCGGATAAGGATTCCATGACCCTTCGAAGATTCACACTCCACACGGCATTGGTGACATACTGCACAGAAAGGAAAAATAAAGCCCCTAATGACAGAAATAAAAAATAAACAAAAGAAACTAAGTATGCAGAGGCTGTTTTTTGAGAGTCTTCCAAAAGAAAACTGCCCAGCAAACTCACCGCCCCCAGAAACATAAAAACAACGCTTAGTTTCTGAAGGGAGGGGGGCTGTGTGATCTTTACTTGTTCTTTACTATCACTCATCACGGAGCCGCCTTTTGCAGTGTTCGAATATAGTTGACCAAGGCCCACCGGGCTTTTGGGTTCCTCACCTGTAAGCGGTAAGCCCCCATCATGCCCTGCCCCTCATAAATAATATGATACATTTGGGCGTCTGAAAGGTCTCTGGCTTTTTGAATTAAAAGAGAAGGAGGCAGAACGATCATACTGCTTTTCATTAAAGCCTCCCCATCCCCTTTTACTCCATGACAGTAGATGCAGGCTTTTTGATAGTGTCGTTTTCCTTCCAAAATAACTGCTGTAGAGTAATCTCCTTTGATAGGATTTTTCAAATTTTGGACAGCGGAATCTAAATCTCCTCGATGAGGATAATAATCCTTGTTCAGAGCATAAGTTCCTTCAGGGGGAGTGCGTACACCTATGGCTCCCTCTTTTCTTTGAGCTTTGATGGAGGGCTGTTTCATCATATCTTGAATCCATTCAATATTGGTGCGGTCTTCTCCGGCCGTACAGCCTAAAACAATAAAGCCTATTATTAAACTTTTTATAATCTTATTCATCTTTCATTTCCACTTTCATCATATCTCTTTTCATGTGTGGTTCACTGCCTGCATACCGGATTTCTGTTTTCGCAGGGATGACTTTTATCCCTCACCCACAACATTCACGCCGCTTCTGCATATACACCGCCCCTGCAGGTGCGTCACCCTCGAAAAAGCGGGAGTCCAGCCATACCAGTCCGACATATACCCAAGCATGAGATTCAGCGATTCCTCCTGCCGGCTCCATCACTTCGCTTCCTTAGCTTCAACACTCTCCCTTACAAACAAAATTAAAACACACCTATTAAAATTTTCTCCGCACCGCATTTTTCAAAAACTTTTTTCACTTCATTTTCTGAATTTTGCTCTAAGGGGCAGTACAAAGCAAATTTATGGCTGGTCAAATCTTTGTCCAGAAGAGGAGGGTTCATCCTAGGCAGGTCGCACGCATAAAACAAGGCCGCCACAGAAGCAAGTGCGGAAAACAAAACTGTGCATTCAAAAATCACAGGGATAAATGCCGGAAGAGAGAAAAAAGGTTTTCCCCCAATCACCAAAGGCCAGCTGACCACTGAGGTGTAGTAAGTCAAAGCCAAACCCGCTGACAGTCCGATCAAACCAAAAATAAAAGCAATCCAGGGAATCCAAGATCTTTTTATTTTTAAAACTTGCTCCAAACCATGTACAGGATAAGGTGTGACAGCGTCCAGGTGTTTGATCCCTTCAGCCCCTTGAGCGGCTTTCAAAAAAGACGCCTCATCTTCAAAAAGAGCCGCCATAACTTTTTGAGGCGGGGCTGAATCCCTCATTAAAATATGAAAAATATTGTTTATTTTTTCTTTCATTTTTTTAAACCTTGCTTTTGAAATGCTTTAGATTTTCAAAAAACTTCAATATCTTTAAGTTCATAAAAACTCACAAATCTTCTTTGTGATTTAATGGAGATCCTCTGCATTTATGCAAACTGCCTTTTACAAAGTTTTACAATGCCTTGATTGTATTAGCTATCTCTTCGTCTGACAACTCCTGCAAAAATTCTGAACAGCCTCTTTTTGACTTAATTAAATTTATAAAAAAATAAGTAAAAATAAGGAGATAAAACTTATACATAAAGTACATTATTCATATAAAAACAGTCCATTTTTCAATTTATTAAGACGGGATCTTCTTATGTGAAGAAGAAATAAAACAGTTGTTGCCTATGGTTCTAGCAATATGAAAGCTTTCACCCCTTCCTCATAAACCAATTTGATTGTTAGGAAGCTTTATTTTTTGGTTCAATAGTCATTTTTAAACCCATAGAATCCAAAATACTCTTCAACGTTCCTAATTTAGGATTCACAGAGCCAGAGAGAGTTTTATACAAACTTTCCCTGCCCACTTTTGCCTTTTTTGCCACTCCGCGAACACCATAAGCCTTAGCCACATCCTGCAGAGCTAATAGAAAAGTTTCCTCCGAGTACTCATCTGATCCTTCAAGATGCACTGTCAAATAAGCCGCCGCTTCCACAGGATCTCTTAAAGATTCAATCAGAGAATCCTCATACTTTCTGGTTTTTTTATTCATTTGAACCCCCTTTATATAATTTCCAATATTTTTTAGCTTTTTCTACATCCCTCTTTTGAGAACCTTTATCTCCTCCCCAAAGAAGAATAATTGTTTTCTTATTAAGCCTCCCAAAATAAATTCTATATCCTGGACCAAAAAATATCCTTATTTCAAATAAATCATCTCTTAAAGTCCGTACATCCAACAAGTAACCCAATCTTAGTTGGTTAATTTTTCTACGGACAACAGCTCTACCCCTTACATCCTTCAAACACATTAACCAATATTGAAAAGTACTTTTCCCTTCCGGGTTCAAATATTCAAGAACCTCTTGTTTGCGGTTCATTCACATATTTTCCTGTATTATTGCTCTGTATGCATCACAAATAGATTGTATCCTATAGGATACTAAAAAGTCAAGCTGAAATATTTATAAGGCAAAAGTCGGAGGCATCCCGTGCGAAGAAGAAATAAAACAACCGTCACAGCCTTGTGAAAACAACTGTCAACTCTGCTGTTCTGGTAGTATATCCAATCACTTCTTTGCGTCATAAGCATTTAGACAGTTATCCATAGCCGTTGTCGGCCTCCAAATGCGGGTATTTTTTTCCAAGCTTTTCTCTTTCTTCAAAAGTACTCTTATGGAAATTCTGATAACGGAGGTCTTTCTCAAAGTCTTTAAGCTTTCCTTCTTGAACCAAAGTTTTCAAAAGCTCTATGTACCCCTTCTGCATACTCTCTGTCTCTTTAAAAGGAACCCCTTGAAAAGAATAGTCGGTGTCCATATATTCTGAGAAATGCACGTAAACAGGCAAAATACTATTAAAATATTCTTTATGATAAAAACTTCTATTTATTACTTCAGAACTTATTATCCATTTTAAACATATTAATGCACCATTTTTTTTTCGCTCCATTTCAGGTCCAATAAAGCCTCTAACAGTTTTGGGCTTTGAAAAATATCTTTCCCATTTTTTTTAAAAAAATTAGAAGCCTTTGTATCTTCTTTTTCTAAAACTTCTATAAACTTTTGTAACTTCATTCAAACTCCTTAAAACTAATAAAGTTTATCCCTTTGTTAGCTCTATCCGGGGCTGATGGGACTATAATCCCTTTAAAACCTCTCTTTCTAGCGATATGACCGGTTACTTGTGTCAAGTCATAAGCCCCTGTATTTTTGATTATATCTCTTATAAGATCATCTGAATTTAAAATATCAAGCTGTTTTAAAACTTTCGGATCTGTGAGATCCAGCACCGAATCTATCTCTATGTATTTAGGCCGGCTAATGCGGTAAACCTGCCTCACTTCTTCTGAAGTCCGAAGTTTAGTATTATTACTCATGATCTCTCTAATTGTAGTTCCTTCTTTTAAAGAAGTGTAAATAGCTCTTTGCCCTACCGTGTATCTGGCAATATGAGAGTCCATCCCCGGATGAAATGTCCAAAAATCTCTCTCATTTGCAGTATATTTTTTGTTTCTGCCCCTCCATACCTTTCCCCTAAAAACAGTTTTAACTGCGTTGGTTATCAACTTAGATTTTTCGGCATAAGTTTTGCCCATTTTTATCAAACTGTCTGCATCCACTATTTTCTGTGTTTGCTCAAAAATTGTATCTTTAAATCTCAGCTGGCGGGCCTGCTGTTTGAAAAAAGTTTTTCCGCCTGCTGGTTCAAAGATTTTTTGAAATTGTTAAAACGAGAATTGATTTGAATTCTGTTCTCCTCGGTGTCCCATGAGGGAGAAGCATCAGATGGATTCTCTTTGCCGCCAAAACATCCGCATAATGCAGCCAAAAGAAATATACGAAACATCAACATTTGAAACTGTCTAAATAAGATGCATACAAAAGTCAACTTTAAAAAAAAAGAATGTAAAATTTACATTCTAAAAAATACTGAATGATATATGAGATCGCTGTACATTTATGAAAAAGCAGTTCCCCGCTTCTCTATGAAAAGAAAAGGCAGACGGAGGTTCAAACGAGTTCGACTTTGAAACAGAGCAGACGAAGTTTGCTCTGTCTCAAAACGCATGTCTGAGCTTTGAAGATTCGTCTGCCTTTGCTTTCGCACAAACAAAAACATATGCAGAAAAGAAAAGCAGACGGAGATTCAAACGAGTTCGGCTTTGAAACAGAGCAGACGAAGTTTGCTCTGTCTCAAAACGCATGTCTGAGCTTTGAAGATTCGTCTGCCTTCGCTTTCGCACAAGCAAAAACATATGCAGAAACAAAAATGATTTACTCTTTGTGGATGGCCGTTGGTTTGACTTCCGCAATGGAAATGGCCGGCAAAGTCCTCATATAAAGTAAAAAGAGTGTGAGAAACATTCCAAAACTTCCAATCAAAGCCCCAAAGTCAAAGAAAGTCATATCAAAAGAACCCCAGTTGGCCGGAAGAAAATCACGATGCAAAGACGTCACCACAATAACATATCTTTCAAACCACATTCCCACATTTACTAAAATAGAAATAACAAACATCACAGGAATAGAGCGGCGGAATCTCTTAAACCAAAAAAACTGGGGAATAATCACATTACAAGACATCATAATCCAATAAGACCATCCGTAAGGCCCTGTGATTCGATTCATAAAAGCAAACTGTTCGTAAGGGGAGCCGGAATACCAAGCAATAAACAGTTCCGACAAATAGGCATAACCCACCAGCATACCCGTCACCATAATAATTTTGTTCATAGCCTCCATGTGGTTCAAGGTAATATAATCTTTAAATTGAGGGACAAAAACCCTCACCAGACACATCAAAGTAACCACCATTCCAAAACCTGAAAAAATAGCCCCCGCCACAAAATAAGGAGGAAAAATGGTGGTGTGCCAGCCCGGGAGACTGGCCACAGCAAAGTCAAATGAAATCACACTGTGAACAGAGAGGACCAAAGGAGTGGAAATGGCCGCCAGAATCATATAAGTCATCTCATAATGACTCCAATGCCTGGCAGTTCCCCTCCAGCCCAAAGACAAAACACCATAAATAAATTTTCTCACTTTATTTTTAGCTCGGTCTCTTAGAGTCGCTAAATCCGGAACCATGCCCACATACCAAAAAACAATAGAGACAGTTGCATAAGTGGAAATAGCAAAAACATCCCACAAAAGAGGAGATCTAAAATTCACCCATAAAGACCCTCTTTGGTTTGGATAAGGCAAAAGCCAGTAAGCCAGCCAGGGTCTTCCTGTGTGCAGAAGAGGAAAGAGAGCGGCCGTCATAACCGCGAAAACAGTCATGGCCTCCGCTGTTCTGGCAATAGAGTTTCTCCACTTTTGGCGAAATAAAAATAAAATAGCGGAAATTAAAGTTCCAGCATGTCCAATACCAATCCAAAAAACAAGATTGATAATGTCCACACCCCATCCTACAGGGTGGTTGACAGCCATCAAGCCCATGCCCACAGCCACAATGATTCCCATAACAACAAGATAAAAAATAAAAAGAGCTTTGGCGCCGGCCAAGGTCAGAAGATAGCGGACTCCTGGAATTTTTTCCGTCAAAACACTGATGTCTTCCGTAATCTGCTTGAGGGTTTTGCGGCCTAAAATCAAAGAGGATGACTTCTCTTTATGAGAGTAATTCATAAGCTCCTTTATAAGGCGCAGGGTGTATTGGATTTTTTGAAATCATAAATGTCATGTGTGTCCTTTACCGCGGCCGTACTTTTTTTGATTGTTTCTTATTTTTGTTTTATACCTGACAGCCGGTTGGGTGTTTAATTCTTCTAAAAGAGAATAGGCATTTTCTTCTTCAAAAGCTTTTCGAACACGGGATTGTTCGTTGTTCAAATCACCAAAGACAATTGCTTTGGAGGGGCAGGACTGCTGACAGGCTGTCTGAATGCCTCCGTCTTTTAATTTCTCCCCTTTGAGGCGGGCCTCAGCCTGCTTGGATCGAATGCGGTGGATGCAAAATGTGCATTTCTCCATAACACCTCTGGAGCGAACACTTACATCTGGATTCAAAGCGCCAGGAGTCTTGATCTCCTTAGCGTAATTAAACCAATTGAACCGGCGTACTTTGTAAGGACAGTTGTTTGAGCAGTACCGGGTCCCCACACAGCGGTTGTAAATCATATCATTAGTGCCTTCATCGCTCTGGACGGTGGCCGCCACAGGGCAGACTGTTTCACAGGGAGCATTATCACAATGCATACACACCACAGGCTGATGAACCACACTTTTCGGTTTTTTAGGATCTCCGGTATAGTAGCGATCCACTCTTAACCAATGCATTTCTCTTCCTTCTAAGACATATTTCTTGCCCACCACAGGCACATTATTCTCCGCCTGACAGGCGGTGATGCAAGCGCCGCAGCCTGTACAAGAGTTCAAATCAATCACCATCCCCCATTTTTCCCTGGGGTAATCATGCCGGGACCACAAGCTGAATACTTTGTGCCTGTGTATCCCTGAAGACCGATCACGCAGGTATTCTTTCAATGTAGTTTCTACGACAATTTGACGTCCCTCCATAGAGTGATGCCCCTGCACCACTGCTAAAGGAACGATCCGATTTGTCACCTTTATTTGAGCCGGCAAAGACGCAGACACTCTTTGATTTTTTAAATTCATAAAAGGGTAGGCGTTCACACCTACATGGTCTGCAATTTCCCCCGCCCCTCTTCGACCGTATCCTACAGCCAATCCCAGTGTACGAGGACTTTGCCCCGGTTGAATATGCACAGGAGCTTTCTGTCTAATTCCACCCACAGTGACTTCCACCTCCTGGCCTTCTTCTAGAGAAAGCCTCCTTGCGTCTGCAGGCGAGATGCATAAATAATTATCCCAGCAAATTTTAGTCACAGGATCTGGAAACTCTTGAAGCCATGACACGTTTGCCAGCCGGCCGTCCTTCAATCCTGAAGTGCTGTAAAGTATAAACTCCCAGTTTTTTTCTTTCTCTCTTTTAGAAACAGTTTTCAAAACACCTTTGTTAAAACCCCCTTTCTGAACGGAAGAACTTTTTTTGTAAAAACCTTTTCTTAATAAATTCTCCCAGGACACCTCTTTTGCTGAAGTGCTGGCTTTTAAGTATTGATGCCAAGAGCCTGCAGACCTCAGACGCTGAGGCCCTCTTTCCCCCAGTCTGGCCCAGACTATAAGGTTTTCTTCAAAGCCACGGCTTTCGATTAAAGGACGAATGGTCGGCTGTTGAATTGTGTAAAGGTCTTTTTGAAATTCCCACACTCCCCATTTCTCTAAATCATGATAATCTGGAATAATGTAATCACTGGCCTGCGCTGTTTCGTCCATACGGTCTCCTGTGTAAACAACCAGTTGTGCTTTCTTTAAAGCGGAGCGCAGAAGACCTGCGGCAGGATAAGAATAAAGAGGATTGGTTCGATGTATAATCACATTTTGAATTTTTTTCTGGTTCAACTGCTCTATCAACACTTCCAGCGAAGGGCGGGGTCTGCTCCACGCAGTGTAATAATGAGCTTCATCTACTATGGTTCCAGAATTTTGCAGAAGGCTGTTTAAGAAATTCATTAGGATCAACATACTTTGATGGTCTTGAGTCTGACAGGAGAGATCTCCAGCCAACACCAAAGCTTTTTCTCCGTGCTGCAGCAGCTCTCTCGCTGTTTTACGAATCTGCCCCTCATGTTTAACAGATTTTAATTTTTTAAATTCTGATCTCAACTCAGGATAATCAGAAGAATTTTTCAAAGATAAAATCTCATCAATCAGAGTCAACAACACGTCCATGCTTTCCGAAGGGCGGATGATATGCCTTTCATCTGCATTCGTTCCAGTCAAAGATAATAGAGACTCAAAGACGATTAGTTTGCTCATTTCTTTTTGAGGTTTTCTGGAGGCTGAAAATTTTCTCAAATGCTCTGTGGGAGAAAGAAAACCGCCCAAAAAATCACAATGAACGGAAACAATCAAACGGGCCTTGTCCAAATGATAACGGGGAATCAATGTTTTTCCAAAGCACTCTTTGTAAACTTTTGCATGAAGGCTCAAATCCATAGGGTCCCAAACAAAGTGAGAACAGTCATAAGCTTTGGAAAAATCACTCCAAGCCTCCAAGGATGCCGGTGATGGAAAATAATCCGTGAGCAGGGCCGTCTTTCCTTTTTTGAGTTCATTGACAATAGCAGGGTCTGCCTCATCAAAAGGCGCTCGAATGCTTTCTTTATTTGTTTTATCTTTATTGAATAAATTTCTCCGAGGAGTTTTCAACCTTTCTGGATCATAAAGAGCCAGCAGATGAGAATGCGCTCGAGCGGACATTCCCCCTTGGTTGATGGGATGTTCAGGATGCCCCTCCACCTTAATCGGCCGCCCCTCGCGGGTCTGTACAATCAGACCAAACGCCTCTCCTCCGTCAAAATAAGAGGAAGCGTAGTAATTGGACAAACCCGGCACCTGATCCTCAGGTCTTTCAATGTGCGGGACAATCGTTTCTGCAGGTCTTCTTAAACAGCCCAAAGAGCTTAAAGCCAGGCTGGCCCCCATTAGTTTTAAAAATTCCCTACGGTCCCAAGCCCCTTCTTCCGGAGCAAAAGGAGGCGCGGCAAATTCAGAACCCGCCAGCTCTTTGAAAGTTTTATCTTTTTTCCACTGCTCTAAACTCATCCAATATTTCATTGATTCACCTTATATTATCCTCTCGTTTAAGTCATCTCTTCGCGGATTCCCGATTTCGCTGGAGCGGCATTCTCCGCCTCCCTTCGCATATTTGCCAGCTCTGTGCTCCTTCTTAATAGTGACAAGTACTGCATTGATTCAACCACTCCTTATTTTCCTCCTGCCTATGACAGTTAATACACCAGCCCATAGATAAAGCCTCTTTTTGAAAAACCACATCCATAGTCTCCACCGAACCATGGCAGACTTGACAGCTTTTCAAATAAGCAGAGGACGTGTTCTGTTCTCCACGCAAAGCTTTTACATGGGGGGCATGATTAAATTTGACAAAATCCGCCAGCAAATGCACTTTCTTCCATTGAACTGGATCTCCCTTGTCATAAGCCTGCCTTAAAGTTTTAAGAGCAGGGCTTTGAAGTTTAATATTGAGGTGGCAGTTCATACATACATTAAGGCTGGGAATAGAGGCGTGTCTGCTCTCTTCAACTGAGGTATGGCAATAGCGGCAGTCCATCTGATAGCGCCCCGCATGCAGTTGGTGCGAAAAGGGAATGGGCTGAACAGGAGCATAGCCGTCATTATAGCCTATGGAAATATTATTATTTGTCAGCTCATAAATAAAACCGCATAGAAAAGTCAAACCAATCACAATGACAAGCAAACCTGTCAGTTTTCTATTCCAATATTTTTGAAACATAAAAGAATCCTATCGAGACCCGACGCTGCAATCAACCTTCAAAAGGAGGAATTTTTTTCTTTCTCCAAACCAGATATAAAAAGACAAAATGAATCAAGGCGAATGCCAAGACGTAAGAAAACCCCCCGGTTCCGAAGCCATAAGAGTGAAGCCCTTTGCCCAATACAAAATTCACACCATACCATGCCATAATAATCAGAAAAAAACAGAAGATAGAGCCTATTGCTAAACCAAATTCTTTAATCCATCCTGTCAATTTAGCGTGAAGAAGGGCCAAATAACCCAACAAACTCACTAAGGCCCAGACCTCTTTAGGGTCCCACCCCCAAAAACGCCCCCATGAGTAGTCGGCCCATACAGCCCCCAACAGAGTGCCTGCAGTCAGAAGAAACACGCCCGCCTGCAAAACTCTCTGCAAAAACCAAAAATGGTTTTTAGATTGTTTTCTACCCATTAGAAATCGAAAAGCTAAAAAATCACCCATGACAAAAGCAAGAAAAAAAGCAGAGTAACTCATAGTGATAATCAAAACATGTGTGCTAAGCCAAAAGTGAGATCGCAGAACAGCCTCTAAAGGCTCCAACTGATCGTTTAAAATAGAACCTGCAGTGTCTGATATAAATAGACATAAAAAGCACACAACGCCGGCCGCAATCAAAGGGAACTTCTTTTTTTGAATCCACATCATCACAAGAGAGATTAAAAGAGCTGACCATGGAACCCATAACAGTGTTTCAAACATATTGGAAACAGGAGGGCGCGACATAATCAAGCACCTTAAAACAATGCCGTAAGTGTGCAGAATAAAGGCTGCTCCAAGAGGAATAAAAAAAGTATATTTTTGAAAACGAACTGCCAGCAGGCCGGCCAAGCCCAGCAAATAAAAAACCCAGCTCCATCGAAACGGCTTAAGAGAATTATAATGCACCTCCATTTTAATTTTTTGATGTGAAGTTTTTGTTAAAGTTTTTAGATCTTTCACGGCCTGCCTTAAACTTTGAACACCCCCTCCGTTGACGGCTTGTGAATAAGAGTTAAACACATTTGCCAGGACTCCCCTCTGAACCCCCTTTAATGAATTTGCAGACAGCCAGTTTGAATTTTCCGACAAAGAATCCGGCATCCACCCGGGAAAACGCCCCTCCGAAATAACTTGATACAAAGCCAATCGAGACCCTATTTTTTCTATCTCCAAAAAATAGGAATTTAATTTTTCTTTTTGCTCCTTCCTGATATTCAATTCACCTGCCTCTCTTTGAAAACTTTTATTGCTCAAAAGCTCCAAAGGGCTGAAGTGTGAAAGCTTTGGATTGAGCCCCAAGGCTTTTTTCACTTGAGCTTTTTCAACAAAAATAAAAGGTTTTTTCAGCCATTCTTCAGGCAAAAGAATCCACGTCATCACCCAGTGGATATAAACATCTCTTTTTTTTCCATAGATATAACGAACGGATTCTCCGGCAAAGGTGTCAAAAGGCTTCACTCGGCCGCCAGCCTGAACGGGGATGGTTTTCAGAAGATTTTCTACTGTACGAGACTGTTTTGAAGTGATTTGAGCCTTCAAAATCTCCTGTGAAGGCTCACTTTTGCTCCCCTGTTTAGAGGATATCATCAGCTGTCCCACAGCCCTTCCTTCGCGGAGGAGGGAATCCGGCCGCGATGGGTTTTTCAAAACCTGTTTGAACCCGGCATCAGAAAGACCCTGGGAAACAGCCGGAGAAACAAAAAGAATAATTTGTAATAGAAAATACATATTTAAAAGAGGGCGGTATAAAATTTTTGAAACACAATTACAACCTTTTTCTATAAAACAAAGCAAAAATTCCCAAAACAAGCAAGAAGCTTCCGAAATATTTTATAAATCTTCCGGGATCATAATTTACCGACAAAATAGAGGCTGTCTGCGCTTCATCAAAGCCTGATTGATAAAAAGTCCACCCTTTATACTGTAAAGGCTCATTCATTGAGATAGACACCGTCTTGAAGCCATCCACCTCGACGACGCTGGAATACTCTTTCGCTTTTTGACTCCCCTGGTACCTGTCAATTTTAAACTGCAAAAGTTTGAGGCTGGAGCCGATGTTCTTTCTTTGATTCATATAACTTAATGTATAGACAGCGTCTTTAGAATAAAAAGACAAAAAAGAATTTAATTTCATCCAAGAATGCTTCCCTTGAAAACGCACTTTGAGAGCTGAGGTGCTGTTGTCCGACGGCCTTTTCAAAGGGGTGAATTGATAAATTTTTTCAGATGGATAAAAATCACTCAAATGAAAAGTTAAATCCATCCATCCTGTTTTAATTTTTTTGCCCTTATAAATAGAGCCGGCTTGTTTTATTTTTCCATTCTGAACCAGCTGATACATAGATGTTTGAGGAAGTAAAATAAGTTCATTTTTTTCAATAGGTTTATAAGAGCCGCCGCTGACAACCACGTGAGCCAAACCGAACTTTCGTTTCACAAAGGGCTGTTTTTTCATCTTATACATTTGATCAAGCTGTTGAACGCCGGCCCCAGCCCATTTAAAGCGGAACAGCCAGCCGGCCCCTTCCTTTTTTTTGAATATTATTTTCTCCTTTGCATAAGGGTAATAATCCACAATTTCCATAAACTCCCCCCCTAAGGGAATTCGATAAGGCTTTTTTTCAGAAGGCCGATTGAAAATAAATTGAGGCCGGCTTTTATAGAGTTCACTTACAGAGCCTTCTCCAAACGAAGAGTAAACAGACAAGAACCGCGGACTTAAAATAATAGAGCGGGAGGACTCCCCCGGCTCCAATCTCATACTGCCGTCTATGCCCCGCTCTGAAGTTAAAAAAGCCCCTATGATGATCGTGATAATTCCCAGATGAGCTGTGACAAAAGGAAGATGGCGTTTTCTCCAAGGCCAGCGGTCCACCATGACAGAGAGGAGATTGATAGAAAATAAGACAAGAACAATCTTCATCCAAAAAGATTGATAAACCAAGCGCTGAGCTGTGTACAAATCATAATAAGATTCTATAAAAGTGCCGGCAGCGGAAAGGCAGGCCAGCAAAAGAATATTGACAACAGCCAGCTTTAAAGAAGCAAAAAATTTTAGAATTTTAATATTTAATATTCTTTTCAGCATATTTAAAAAAGCCGTCCTTTTGACCTTTTTATTTTTTATAGCGAGGGAGGGACTTGAACCCCCGACACATGGATTATGATTCCACTGCTCTAACCAGCTGAGCTACCCCGCCATTTAAAGGCATTATGCCTATTTTTTCTTGATTAGACAATAGATTGCCCTATAATAAAAACATGGTCCTTCTTATATTTCTATTCCCTCTTCTGATCTCCTGCGCATCTTTACAAGACAACACCTCCTATCAAGTTGTTTTTAAAGCCCCTTATTCTCTCGTCTGGCAGTCCGTTCTGCTGGCCATGCAAAAATACCCCATACAAAAAGAAGATTTAGAGGGAGGAGTTTTGACCACCAAAACCATACGCAGATACTCCGTATGGACTCCTCCTCCAAAATCAATAAAGCAAATCAACAACAGACATTACAAAATTAAAATATTTTTGGAGAAAGGGCTTAACGAATCTGTGAAAGTGTATATCTTCAAAAGTGAATTTATCAACAAAGACTTTATTCGACAGTCTATACCTGCCTCCTCTGATGGATTGGAGGAGCGTGTAATTGCTTACCGCATCCAAAGAGAAATTCTTCTGGAGCAAAAACTCAAAGAGTTTCATAAAGAGAAAAAAGCAAGAGCCGGTGAAATCCAAGACGACAAGGAAAGCTAAGGAGGGTCAAATGAAAATACTTATTACCGGCGTTTCTGGATTTATTGGACAATCTATAGCCCAAACCCTGCACAGAAAAGGCTGTCAAATCACCGGTATCAGCAGACAGCCAAAAAAAACTCTTAAAAAACTTCCTTTTCTTGATGAATGTTATTTATGGAAAGATGATTTTCCTGCATCTGCTTTTCAAAATGCCGCCGCCGTCATCAACTTGGCGGGGGCCCCTATTGCAGATAAAAAATGGACTCCAAAACGTAAAAGAATATTAATGAATTCACGTGTTCAATTCACACAAAAACTTGTAGAAAAAATCAACCAATTTGATTCCATCCAAACTCTCATCAGTACATCCGCAATCGGCTATTATGGGCATAGGGAAAACGAAGAGTTAGAAGAGTCCTCCCCTTCAGGCCGGGGCTTTACTTCTCAACTGTGCAGTGAATGGGAAAAAGCGGCTCACAAATTCAAAAACAGAGTCTGTATTTTTCGTTGCAGCAACGTGCTTTCTGATAAAGGAGGACTCCTCAAAAAATTAGCTCCTGTTTTTAAATGCGGGCTGGGAGCTGAGTTTTCTTCCGGCCGTCAGTGGATGAGCTGGATTCATCTTCAAGACCTTGTCCATCTCTATACCACAGCTTTAGAACAAAAACACTGGTCAGGAGTTTTTAACGCCTCCTCTCTAGAGCCTGTTACAAACCAAGTTTTTACTCGGAAGCTGGCTCGAAAACTAAATCGTCCGGCCTTCTTAAAAGCTCCAAAGTGGGCTTTGCAAATGCTTCTAGGCGAGAGAAGCTCTCTGCTCTGGAACAGCCAGAAAGTTCTTCCTGTTCAGGCGCAGAAAAAAGGTTTTATCTTTGAATACCCGCAGTTAGACAGAACGCTCTCTCATTTGTCCCTCTAATTCTCTCAACATCTGTGAAATTTACTTCCTGCTTCCGTAGAGGCGGCGTGTGTGCGTAGAAAGGCTGGGGGGACAGAGCTGTAAACGAGTTCGGATTTGAAACAGAGCAGACAAAGTTTGCTCTGTGGCAAAACGCATGTCTGAGCTTTACAGTTTTGTCCACACAGCCTTTCCAATGATCAGCCTGCTTCCGTAGAGGCGGCAGGAGAATTATTTTTGATGAATGCAGTTGATATTATTATTCACACAATAACGTCCCATCATTTGAGAAGAAATATCAAAAATATTATCTTCTGCTCCAGCAGGCACTCTGCCTGAAGATTTTTTACCAGCTGTTTTTTTAGTTTTCTTTTTCTTAGGCAAAAACTTCCTTAAATCAAAACCGGACCCTGCTCCAGCCCGGCTGCCTCTGCCTCCACCGCCGCCAAAACCTTGAGATCGATTTTGATCTCCTGAAAGCCCTGCTAAAATATCTTCATAGGGGTCCTCTCCTTCCTCAGCAACACCTTCTTCGCCTTCTGAACCAGAGCCGCCCCCGCCGGAACCGCCTCCTCCTCCAAGGCCGCCTCCCAAGCCGCCGCCGGCACCGCCTCCTCCAGCAGAAGAGTATTTAGAAGAACCACTGGGTTTAGAGGGTGTATTAGGTTTGTTTTTACCTGCAAAAGGGGGAGGGCCTGCCCAGGGGACTGCCGGATCTCCTGTCGTTTGTCCGTCGCTGTCTCTTCCCGGAAACTCATTATCGGGGTCCGTAATGCGGCATCCAGGATCCTCAGGGTCTTCACAATCTTCTGATGGCAATCTATCCTCAGAATCGCACTGCCCTGCCGGCATATAAGGAATATCCTGCTCTCGATCGCACCGGCACTGCCCTGGATTATTTGCACACCGACAGTAAGGAGATTCAGGATTTTCTGTGCAAAATTGACCGCAGGCAGGGCTGTTTGGTTTTTCACAGCATACATGATCTCCGCTTGAATCACAGATATTTCTGTTTGTTTCATCTTCATCGCATCTAGGCATATCATAAGTTTCACAAACTTTTTTACACACCTCTTTATCCCAGTAGAGATTGCAAAAATCTTTACAGCCGGGCTGTGCGGGGTTCTCCTTGCATTTTTCCAAACAAGGCCGAGGATCATTCGTTATTTGTGAGGCATGACAGACATTGCGGGATGAATTGGGGTCGCGTCCAGCACAAAGAGCTGATTGACGATTGGCCAAACAACAGCTGTCCAACTGCGCCCCCTGCTGACCCTCACAGGGATCTTGTTTGCAGGCGTCTGCGCGCGGATGTTTTTCACAGCAAATGTCCAGATCTTCGTCTTTTTTATCGTCGCACTTGGTGTCTCTCTCATAATCTTTCTTGCATTGTGTGGCCACTAAAGAGGCCACTCCTGTTAAAGCCGCTTGAACTATCTGGCTTTGACCAGCCTGGTAGGCGCTTCCGCACTTTTGAGAGCTGGAGCTTTCCAATGAGCTGATATGCTCCTCTAATTCTGCAATCTCTTCGCTGCAGTCAATAGGAGCATTATAAGCTCCCGAACATTGATTGTGCAATGTACGTTCTATGTCTCCTCTAAGTGTATTTAATTTTTCAATACAAAATCCGTGGACCTTCCGGCACCGGCCCCCTTTACGAATGCATTTTGTTCCTGACAGTGTATCCAAGGCCGCCGAAGCGCGCTGTGTTTTTTCAACAGCGGCGCAGATTTTATTATTGTTCAGACCCATGAGCAAACCGGCATAATTTCCCACCCGTAAAAGATCCACAATACGCCCTACACCTCCTAAAAGACAAATAGACGGCACCATACAGCAGTGGCAGACGGCATTCCCATTTCTAAGAGTGTTTTCAACAGCTGTATGCACACTCTCCATAATATCACCAGTGATCTCAGAACAAGGAGGAGGAGGAGGAGAGGCGGCGGGAGGGATGGAAGGACATTCAAAGTTAATTTTTTCATCCAAATCAGAGCAAAAATCTTCATTGGACGGCTTCATATCCGTATAAGAACTGCCGCACATAGACTCTGACTGGCCCATGACTTGAGTTAAGTTTCCTATCATTGACGCAATCATATTAGGGTCAACATTTTGAGCTGTATTTCCAAATACAAAATGAATATAAAATAAACTCAGCAAAATAAAAGAAAATCTGCCGGCTGATATACACAGCATAACGAAAACCGCCCTTTTACAAATTCTGACAAAACAAGCCTTATAGACTCTTCGGTTGAATCTTCCAAAAACAAAACCTTTTATTTCTGAAGTGAAAATACCCTCAGCTTCCGGCCTCGAAACGGCCCGCCTTTTAAGGAAAATAAAAAGCTACGGCTTATGAATGTTTTCCGAAGGGACAGCCCACCGATCCCCTACAAAATTAAGCAGTTTATCAATCCAGCCGGCGCTTTCCGCCGTTTCAAAATCATAGTAATTCATCAAATCAGGATAGGTGTAAATCCCTTTGTAAAAACCGGACCAATCCAAAGAATATTTTTCAAAAGCCTGCACCAAATTATCGTCTAAGCGGTCTCTATCTCGATCCAAGTGGTTGATAAGAGCTTGAAATTGCCAGGGGCTTTCCTCCTTCCCCTCTTCATTGTAAATCACATCACGGGTTAAGCGTATGAAGCGGTCCATTTGCTCTCGGCCTCTGATAATTTCTGTATAAGGGCGGTTGTGGTAGATGGTCCGGCTCATAAACTCGTAAGCATGCCCGCCAAAAAATTGATGAATATAATAATAATTTTCCGGCACCACCAATGACTCTGAACTTTCTTCAAAACAGATGAACAGGCCGGAGTGGGTGTAAGGCACCCTCATCAAGAAAACAGCGTCCTCTGAGAGATGTTCAGACAAACTGCCTCCGCCGGCAGACCAAAAGGAGTCTATCTGCATTTCATCCACCCATTCACTATTCGGCGTTTTTTCAAAAGCTGTGGTTTTTGGACGAATCAGAAGACAAGAACGGTGTTTCTTCAAAGCCACATTCATCTGAACGTGATTGACAGCCAACAAAATCGACTTCGTAGAGTCATTAGAGTTGTGTTCTGAAGCGCTTGAGGTTCCTGTTCTGGCAGTTTCCACTCCCCCGCTCCCCTCAACGCTGGCCCTAAACATATCGGCAAAAACCCATTTTGGTGTTTCCACCCTTGCTGTGCCTCGGCCGCTGACAGCTGTCTGCTGTCTTTTGCTCAGCTCCACTCTTGCTTGAGCCCCTTGGCCTGCTTGAGTTATTAAAGAATATACACGTCCGTTTTTGTACTCCGTCTGATTTGAATCAATATCCAATTGATCCACCATGATTTTTCTTTCAATATGAAAAAACTTCAAAGGATCTTTGACACACTGATAGTAGGGGTGAAGAGAACTAGAGGAGTGTCTGTAATCTCCGAAAGGCTCATAGCCCTCTTTTGCGTAAACAGCTTGAAACCACTGCGCGGCAGGTGAAGGATTTTCTGAAATATTTTTAAAATCTTCAAAAACAACATCCTTAAATTGATTATCTTCCGGGATTTTCAAATAGGAGTCGCTGTAAAGAGATTCCAAATTAGGGATCAACTGATTGTAAGAGCTTTCAATGCTGTCAAAATCAAGATAACTTTTATAATATTCATCAAACCAGAAGGAGCACATAGATTGTAAAAAGTTTTTAGGCATTCTGCCATTTTGCTGAACCACTTGACCCAGACGGCCTTCGTTCATATCCATATCTCTGCTCCTGCGGTTTGCCGATTTTTTTAACTGCTCTAAAAACTTTTGATTATCCTCGACAAAAATAAGACTTTGCGACTGGGCAAAACAGCGGGCCATTTTTTTTGTCACAGACTCTTCATGGGGGGGGCTGCAGGCGCATTCTTGATAGCTTAAAAGCCTCTTAGAAAAATCACTGCCGCCTTCTTTGTACGAAGTGGCCGTATGCAGAGTCTCATCGCAAAAGCCGCCCTCCTGATTTTGAACCTGACGGTATTTCTCTAAGGGTTTTTTATTTGCAAGCTGTGCGTCTGCAAGGTCTCTGTATATAAAATAATTTCTGATCTGAGTTCGAAGAGTGTAACCCCGCAGAGGGCTGGTAAAGCCGCTCATATCTTTGCAGACAAAAAGACTCAAAGACAGCTCCTCCGACAGAGGATTTTGATCTCCATTCAAATCTCTGGATTCTATTCGACTGGCTCTTTCCTCCATATCTCTGCAGTATTGGATGATTTCATCACTGTCCACACGATCCATAGAATCCACAAGGTTTTTAAAATAATCCTCATAGACTCTGTCCACTCTCTCTTCTAAATCCCTCGAATTTTCATGCAGTTTCAATACATCATTGAAGCTGTTTTCCATACTGGATAGACGGATTTTTTCACTTTCCGAGAGGCTTTGATTTTTCTGACCTGATTCTACAGGATGGTTGCTGAAATTTAATGCGCGCTCTGCAAAATCGGCTCGTCGGATGTCATTTTGGAAATGATACCAGTTTTTTCCCTGCACTTCTAAAGGCTGTTGATCCAGCCCGAAAGCCCGGCTGTAGCGGTCTTTTTCAATAGGCCACATAATATTAACATTTCCAAACTCTGTATTAAAAAAGAAACCCCAATGCGCTGGTGTTTTCAGCTCGTGACAGCCCTCATGCGCCTCACCGCTTTTGCACTCCGGAAAAGGCTTAAAGCTTGTATTTTCAATATCCAGCCTGCACCTATTGGCGCTGCCGTTTTTACTCACATTCAAATATTTGTACTCCCTGGGGTCTGTTGGATACACCTCAATAAGAATGCTGTTCTTGGATCCCAAATGCCGAAAATGCTCTACGTTAAACCCTAATTTTACAAAAGCATTTAACACCCCATTTTCCACGTAAGCCAAAGTATCGAAATGAGTGATGTAGTCTTCTTTTTCAAAACATGGAAGACGGTCCCCTTCTCTGCACCCATCACTAAAAAACCATTGAGCATTCGCTGATTTAGAATGCTGTCTATACACATTATAACTTTGCTCTTCGCGAAACCTCTCAAGGTCTGAAACTGCCTGTTCAAATTCTGCCTCAAGGGCGGAAATAGACTCCCTTTTTTTAAAATCCTCAAGAGCTTTAACAGACTGCTCAAACTCTTCTTCCAATTTTTCAAGATCTGCTCCTGATTGTTCAAATTCTTCAGCACGGGCGTCCAACTCATTGAAAGACAATGCGTCTGCACTGACTTCTTTCGCCGGAAAAGTGATTTTATCCACAACAGATCCAAAATTTTTAAACGTACTAGACCAATCGAGGTCTGTCACCAAACGCACAGCGGATTGAACAGGATCCAGCCTGTCAATGATCAATTCTTTTCCTTCTGCAGTTTCCTGGGGCCCCTTAGCGATAATCACCCTCATCAAGTAATACCCGATGGGAAGTATTCTTGGAATTTGACGGATGGTCTCTCCAGGAGAATCTTGACGAACAATGGTCGGCTGAAGAAGAAGCTGTATATTTTTTACAGTTTGAACGTCCAAAGAAGGCTCCAATCTGTAGGAGGGTTCTATAATGGCATTTCTATACTCGTTCAACCTCAATATAGGCGGATTCAAATTTTCAGAAAAGATAGGGGAGGCCAGCTGAGATTCAGATATTTTGAGATCTTCTTCCAGTCTCTCAAGCTGTACGCAGTCATTTTTCAAACAATTTCTGTACCGGTTTTCTGCTCTTTTGCTATTCAAAAGGGCCGGATTCATCAAATTCCTTTCAGCAGAAGACAAAGCCTTCTCCGCTGTTTTCAGGCAAGCCCCGTTTTTGCCGCACTCACGATCGTAGGCCCGTTTAGACACCTCCCAGTTCTCATAAGCCTGAGTAAACTCTTGGTAGGTCAAAAAACCGTACTCCCAAGGGTTCAAGGCAATATATTTATAATCTTCAACACCATGAACTTTGAATGTTAATTTTTTCATAAAATATTTTTGTACATCGTACAATTTATGAGAAAGCTCGTAAGTAAACTGAACACAACCCAACTCGTCCGTTCTTCTATTCTCCACAACTGATGCTTCTTCACGGTCCGGCATTGAAACAACAATTCTGTCCGTGCTTCTGTCTCTAGAAATATCCATTCCTTGAGCAGTCACTGTCACCACGCTGTTTGAAAACTGCTCATCTGTGCGGGGGTCTTTCAAACAAACTTCACCTAAATAGACAACCGTACGCTCCACCGGAGACTCACACTGCAAACCCGAAGCTTTGACCCGGGCAAACCTCATCCGAGAGAGATCCAGAGCCAAACCTTTTGAATAATCAAAACCGTCTTTGCCGATCTGTGGTTTTTGTTCAGCATAAGAATTGGATTGGTCAAATTCTTCGAAAATAGATTTATACTCTTTGATTCTCTGTTTTTGAGATTCGACATTTGACACACCAGGATCTTCCAAATCCACCACCTCTACAGACTTGTCTTCGGAGCTTCTCAGAGATAATTCAGTAGATAAATGATGGAAGTCTGACACAGAGGTGTCATTGATGTCATAAATTCCATAGAAGGGATCCATTTGGTTTCCTCCTCCAATGGCCTCAATCTTCAACAGCAAAGTGGATGTGCCTTCCGTTGTCTCATAGGGAATATGCAGCCAGGCGTTGTCCAAGTGAATATAGTTGTGGCTTCCTGAAATCGTCAGTTGTTTTCGAATTTGAGATACAGGGCGGTGAAGCATATAATCTTCCCTTCCATTGACAGAAGTCACTTGCGACAAGAGATAAAAGGTCACAGCAAATTCATCAGCATGCGCCGGCTGAGGAGCAATTCTGCCCGATTCATCTTCAGAGATAATTTGCACAGGAATTTTCAAATTGAGATTTAAAAAACCCCCTTCCCTGTCGCATTCTGAAGAATGCCGAGATGGGTTTTCACAAATTTGATACGCCTCCTTATAATCATAATCCGGATCATCGAAATGCTCCGGCTTCCCTTTAAAGGAAGGGCTGATTTCAATTTCATCCACCCATAAGAAAGCTTTGTCTTCGTTTTCATCTAAATACTTGAAAGCCTGCTCTAGACTCCCCTCTTCTATACATATCTGTAATTCTGATTCTTTAACCTCCGGCTCAGCATGTGAATCGTGCAGATGAAAGGATTTTCTACCGGCCAGATAATGCTCTTTGATCCGATCATCCTTGCTCAGATCAACGATTTGAGTGTCTGGGATCCAAGGGTTGACCATCAAGGGGATGACGCGTGTTCCGGTATGGTGGGTAATCACCCTCTTAAAATCAATCCATTTCTGTTCTGCAGGCAAAGCAAAATTATAAGGCTCCGTCCATTCCAGACAGCCATCGCTGTTTGTTTCTGCAGGAATACAGCCCCACTCAATATTATCACATAACTTGTTTTTCGTGTGCTTCAAAGACCTGTCTTCACTGTGAAAAGTATGAATGCCAAAATAGCCGTTTCTAATGGGCTGTTTTTTTATCATATCTTTAACGCAGGCTTTAAACTCCAAAGTAAACTTGGAAGGCAGATTGTCCTCCTTGGAATCATCCGGGGATTTTACAAATCTGCCTTGGACTTTATCCACTATAAATAAAGCTTGGCTGTTGCTTTCCGTAAAGCATACGGCGGGGGCGTCCTCTCTTGAAGGACCCCATGTGCAGGAAACCGCAGACAGCACTAATAAGAAAAGACTATATTTTGTCATATTCTGTACCTATTTCAAACATTAAATAGTTGGGGTTGCCGATCAATGCTTTCACATCTTTATGAGAGCGGATGATTGCGTACTGCACATCAAAAAACACATTGTACTTTTCAAAAATGGATTTCAACCCTATGATCACTCCATACCGCCCTGAGTGTCTGTAGCGGTCTGAATTGTAAAATGCGGGCGACGCGTTTCTATCGTTGTCAAAATATTCCAAATTCACAAGCATAATAACCTCTTTCGCGATAGGAATATGCAAACCCAGCCACATATTGTATCCAAGAGCGCGCCCTTGAAGATTCTCCCCTTCTCCACTGGCAATACGCTGATAAACACCGGCAGTAGCCCCCATATTCCACAAAAAGGAAGCATCCAGCTCTAAACCCAGTTCTGGAAATAAGTTGTATCGAGCGTTGCCGCGCATATAAAGACCGTAAAAATCCGGGTAAAGAAATTCTGAATCGGCTCCCGTGTAATCTGGATGAGTTTCATTTCCATAGACGGAGCCGTAGTCAGCGGCGGCGGCTGATAAATTTTTAAAATAAAAGGCTGTAAGACGGCCTTCCGTCTGCACTTGATTTTGAATAAAAGAAGAGGTTAACAAGGAGGCCGTATAAAATCTGCCGATATCCTGCACCTGCTCCAAGTAATCCAGTCCGGTGCTGCTGGATGGGATGGTCTGCTGTAAAACAACTTTCAAACTATCCACATAACTCATTATTTTTTCATCGTGCAGAATGTACTCCTGCTGAAGACCTAAGAACGTCCAGTCCGAAATCAATAAAGGAGCATCTAAAAATTTCTGGTTGAACAAGCCCATTCGAAGAAACAAAGGCTCAGGGGCCAAAGGCCGAAGGGATAAATACATATGGGATTGACGTATTTGATCACTGCTTTTTCTTCTGACATGAACAGACTGGCTCGCCCCCTGACTGGTGTTCAGAATGTACTCCATGCTGAAATCCACTGTAGGGAGAAAGGAGTGGTTGAGGAGGCCGTAAAGCTTAGTGATAAGGAGAACCTGATTTTCAGACTGATCAACGTAGTTATGGTTCACCGTGGATATTTTCCACTGGACATCTCGGAACATAGAAGAATGCCGGTACACCTGCTCTGCAGATGCAAAAAACGCAAACAAACCTATGATAATAAAAAGGATAAAATGCTTCATAAAGAGTCCTCTACCGAACTCCATTTTAAAGAATGCTTGATAAAAGTAAAGGTCTAGTGAAAAATTTTCAATGAATCTTAAAGAACTCCAATATAAATCTCAATGAAATCTTTACACAATCTTTACAATAGAGATTGTAAGAAAAGCTGTGTAAACAAGCTTGAAAACTGCAGACAGCTGAACTCGTTTTCAGCCCTATCCTCTCAGCCCTTCCCAGCCGCGAAAGGCCGCTGTACATCCAAGTGCGAAACCCGGCGATTTTGCTGACAGCTCCATCATCCCGCAAAAACAAAGGTCCTAATACAATTCGTCAGAGCATCCTTTTTATTTTTTTCTATTTTAGAATCAGATGAATGAGAATCTTTCTTTTAGCAGTCCTCCTATGCACAGCCTCTACACAGGCGGATTCATCTGCAAAAAAACAAAACAATTTAAAAATTTCCAACAAAAAGTACAAGATGCTTCAACGAGCTTTGTCTCTTCCTCCTCACCGCAGAAGCCGGTTTTTCCAAAAAAAACCTCATTACTTCACAGACCTTGAACATATTTTTCAAAAACAAAGCTCCCCCCCCTCCATGAAATGGAAGGCTTTGATGAGCATGAGCCGCCTTCATCCTCAAAAAACCAAAACTCATATCAACCAAGCTCTCAACAGCTCTGACTGGTTTTTAAAAAACGCGGGGCTTATCGCCTTAGAAATTGTTCACCCTGAATCCGCCGCCCGAAAAGCCTCTGAATTTTTAGACCACCCCGCTCTCATGCTGAGAGCCGCCAGTGTAGAACTCATTCACAGAAGAAAAGCGAAACAATACAAGGGCCTCTTATGGACCCAGCTGACAGCTTCGCAAAATTTTAGAAAAGGGAAAAGTCTGTGGATTCGCTACACAATTGCACAGGCATTATCTGATTTTTCCAGCCCCTCAGATCAAAACTTATTTTTCACCCTGCTTGGAGATAAAGATCCGCGCATACACAGTATAGCCGTTCGCGCCCTTCAGCGTATCAACCCGCTCAGCCAGCCGGAAAATCTCCGAAAACCCCCTCTGCTGGCTCGTGAAAAACTGCCTTTAAAAATTCTTTAAATTGAAAAATTTTATGGACAGCCTAAAAACTCTGTTTATGCTTTGCACACTGTATTATTAAGACTTTTCTTGATGAGCGTCTAAGGAGCTATTAAACTCTCTGCCTATGCCTATTGAAAAATACATTGAATCACTGCCTCGTTTTTTTATGAGCGGTATAGTGTGGGGGGGAGCGGCCCTGACAGCTCTTCTTTTCATTTGTTTGATTGTTTCTTACATTTTAAGCCGATGGATTTTTTTTCTTCTGCCTGTTTTAAAGCAGGCAAAATGTAAAGGGCTTCGTTTTTGGATTCCACACGCCCTCTTCACATCTGTTGTATTGGCTCTCGATTCAATGAAAGTTCACGAATGGACTTTCATCACTCATTTTTTTAAAATTTATGCAGGAGTTTCAGTTCTGTTTTTAATCCACCACACTCTATCCCCTTTGACCCACTGGCTCCAGGAAAACAAATTAAAAGAGTATGCCCAACACAAGGCTTTCTTTTCCTTCTTTAAAAAAACTCTGAGCTTTCTGATCTTTGTCGTGGGAGGTTTAGTCCTGGTTCAAAATCTCGGATACAATGTGACTTCTCTCTTAGCTGGTTTAGGGCTTGGGGGGCTGGCCGTCGCCCTAGCGGCTAAAGACACTCTCTCCAATATTTTTGGCTCCCTGGTGATTCTCTTCGACCGCCCTTTTGTCACAGGAGATTGGATTCAGTTTGACCAGGTGGAGGGGACCGTTGAACACATTGGTTTTCGATCGACTCAAATAAAAACCTTTTACGATTCTGTGATCTCAGTTCCCAACTTCACTCTGGCCAACACACAAATTGACAATATGGGAAAAAGAAAGTTTCGAAGAACCCGCTTCACGCTTGGGATTGCTTACTCAACGCCTCCTGAAAAAATTCAATCCTTTATAAAAGGAATTGAAGGAATCATCCACAGCCACCCTAAAACAAAAAAAGACTATTACCAAGTATCTTTTTCCGGCTGCGCCGATTCCAGTTTGAATATTTTTGTTAATTTCTTTTTACAAACCGCTAATTGGAATGAAGAGCTTCTTTTTCGGCAGGAGGTTTTTTTGGAAATTCTCAAACAGGCCCGTCAGATGCAGGTCGAATTTGCATTCCCCAGCCAGAGTTTATACATTGAGAAAATAAACCATCAACAGCATGGATCTTCATCTTGAAACAACGGATTGTAAATTTTCTCCACCTTCTTAAAGATTTTCTTCAAAGACGTTTTGAGAAAATGGATCTGAGCAGTCTTTCAAAAAAGACAATTCCTTTTTTTTTTAAATACAAACGATGGATCCTGACTTTTTTAATCACCTTAGCTCTTGCAGATCTTGTTATTTTGTTTATTTGGCCGGCCCTGCTTCCAAAAAGCGATATTACGCTGAGCAAGCCCAAGACCCTGCCTGTCAAAAAAAACAGGACGGCAGGTTCAAATTTTATACACACAGTAAATATTTTCCACAGCGCTCCTATTCCTCCTCCATTGACAGAACTGGAAGACAAACAAGAAATCACAGCCTCTGGTGAATCTAAAAAAACAGGACTTCCTTTCAAACTGCT
The DNA here is from genome assembly GCA_965199935.1 of Bdellovibrionales bacterium. GTDB lineage: Bacteria > Bdellovibrionota > Bdellovibrionia > Bdellovibrionales > UBA1609 > JAPPLG01. The sequence continues at coordinate 253,585 of CBDATD010000002.1, read as the reverse complement.
GGGAACTATTGAAAACTTTGATCCTAAAAAATCTATGGCTTCCATCCAAGCCGCCGGAGAAACGAACGCCTATTTTGTCGGAGATACTATCGACAACAAGGCCAGAGTCACGCAGGTACAGCGGAGAAAAGCGGTCTTTATCAATCTTATAAACAACCAGCTGGAGCATTTGGAAATTCCAAAAGAAGAATCCACAGTTGATTTTACAAAACAGTCTGAGATCAAACCTGAAGATGCAGTAAACAAGGGCTTCAAGGAAAAAAAATCATCCCACAAAGGCATCTCCCAAGTGGAAAAAAATCAATATTCTGTCACCCGCTCCTCTCTGAACGACTATATCCAGCAACTTCCTGACATATTGCAACAAGCCAGACTAGAACCTCAGTATGGCACAGACGGCAAAATACGAGGCCATACCTTCACATGGATTGAAGAAGGCAGTGTTTTTGAAAGTTTAGGCTTTACACAGGGAGATATGCTGATTTCCGTCAACGGCGAAAAAATCAATGACAACACGGAGGCTCAAAAACTTTTCCAGCAATTTCGAACCGCCAGTCAATTCTCTGTCATAGTTAAAAACAAAAAGGGGGAGGACCGTGAAATATCATACGATATCAATGAAGATGCTTCTGTCCAATAGGGACTTGTTCTCATCCTGAAAACTGACTATGATACATAGGAGCAAGGATGTCTTTATGAAATGGATTTTTCTCAGTTTGCTTTATATGCTGTCTGCTCCCTTTTCTTTGGCTCAGGCTGTTCAAAAAAAAGGAGTTGTCTCCGGCATTCCACTGAATACAGCGGGCGTTGATGATATTGATTCTGAAAACTTTCCAGACATTATAAAAAGTTTTGATTATCCCAATGCTGATATTGAAGACATCGTCAAAGCCATGAGCAAACTCACAGGGATCAACTTTATTATTGACCCGAATATTAAAGGCAAAATCAGCATCGTTGCGCCCTCTCCCATCACTGTTGCTGAAGCTTTTCAGGCTTTTTTATCCGCCTTATCCATCAATGGATACGCCCTTGTTCGAAGCGGCGCCTTTTGGAAAGTCATCAGCGCCGACAAAGCCTCCAGAGACAACGTGCAAGTTTATAAAGGAGAGTATTTTCCAGATGCGGATCAATACATCACAAAGATTTTCAAACTGAAGCACGCCAATGTCAAGGTGTTGGAAAAACATTTGAAGCAGTTCTTATCTGATAAAAACAGCAAAGCTCTTTTTTACGAAGAAGCCAATACCATTATTGTCAGCGACTATGGATCTACTGTTGAAAAAGTCAGTCAAATCATACGGGAGCTGGATATTCCAAATGTCCATACTCAACTGGAAGTGGTGCCTATTAAGCACGCCGCCGCCGTGGATTTAACAAATAAACTCTATTTATTGATTGCCAATAGAGCTTCTTCACGAAGGTTCGCCTCCAGCGCTGTCCGTCAGCGCCCCGGCTCCAACCTGATCTCCTCTTCACAGGCCAACACCTCCGGTGTCTCTGCGCTGATTCCCGATGAAAGAACCAACTCCATCATTATCTCCGGCACAAAAGACGGCATCTCTAAAACAAAAAACCTCATTAAACAATTGGATATTAAGTTTGACTCTCAGGCCGCCGGGGGCATCTTTGTTTACTATGTTAAGTACGGCATTGCCGCTGATATTGAAAAAACCCTTAACAGCATTCTTCAAACACCGAGGGCCGCCGGCAAAAACGCCCCAAGAAATCTGCAAAGATTCGGCCTTCACACTCTTTTCGGATCTTCCGGAGGTATGAGGGACACCATCCAAGTCTCTCACGATAAAAACACCAACAGCCTTTTGATCACCGCTAAAAGACACCACTATCAGATCTTAAAATCCATACTGGACAAAATTGATATTCCAAAAAATCAGGTGTTTATTAAAACTATTATTATGGACCTAAACGCCGAAGACAACTTCAGCTGGGATATTACAAGCTATCAATTTTTGACAGACGGCAAAGGGGAGATCAGCGGATTCATGCCTCGTATAGGCTTCAGCTCTCACAGTTTTAGCGATTTGCTGAAACAGCCCGGCAGTGAATCTGTTTTTGGATTCGGAGCTAATTTTGTCAATGTCGGAGCGGCTCTTCCCCTGCTTGGCATGCTCTCGCCCTTTAAAAGTGTTGGAGCTCAGTCCAGCCAAAATGAAATCCTTCCGGGAAAAGATATGACGGAAGGCTTACAGCTCCCTACCTTGATGAGCTTTGTGAACGTCCTCAAAAGCCAAACGGGAGGAAATATTTTATCCACCCCGCAAATTATAGCGATTGACAATGAACCTTCTTCAATTTCAGTGGGTGTCAACGCCGCTGTAGGAGTGACACAAACACAACAGCCTGTCGGGTCCAACAACTTTGTTTACCAGCCGAACCAAATCAGGCAGGATGTTTTTACCACTTTGAAAATCACTCCTTACATCAACCCTGATGGAAAATCCGTCCGTATGCAGATTGAACAAAAAATAGATTCTCTCAGCCTGACCAATGAGGGGCCGAAAAATCTCAGCGACTCCTCCCGCACTGTGACGAAAAGAGAAATTAAAACCAATATTATTTTAGACGACCAAGAAACTGCTGTGCTGGGCGGCCTCATGCATGATGAAGAGATGGACACTGTGAAAAAGATTCCTCTTCTGGGAGATATTCCTATTTTAGGATGGCTTTTCAGCTCTAAAAAACGAGAAAAAAAGAAGAAAAATCTCATTGTCTTCATCACTCCAAAAATTATTAAAACAGCCAGAGACAAAGCAGATATTTTAAAAGATCAAGTGGATCAGCGAATGGATTTTATTAAACAGTTTATGAACAATAAAGACACCAATCAGGCGGAAGTTCAAAAAATCCTGAGCCAAAGCCCTCCTCAGATGAAAGAGGAAGAAACCGCTCAAGCCCCTTTGCCGGAAATGAGTGAAACACCGCCTTTGGATGAACCGCCGTCTTCAGATAATACATCTTTTCCGAACAGCGCGCCGGCCTTGGATGAAGAGCTGCCTCTGCCAGAGCAGGAATCCGGCGGCTCCATCACGGACAGTCTTGAAAATGAATTTTTAGACTCTGATTCAGCCCTCATGGATGAAATGCCGTTTCTGCAAACTCAGGAACCCCGCACAAACGTAGAAACAAACATGAGTGGAGAACCGCGCACAGATGCCAATACAGACATGAACGAAGAACCATACAAGCTCTCGGAATGATAAAAAAAAATGAAGACAAGCACTCAATATGATTCTTTTATTTATAAACTCTCCACCCTGTCTCCAGAGCAGTACCACTCCATCTTAGACTCTAAAAACCCGAAAGGCAAAACACTCAGGGAAAGCCTCACTGAAAAAGCCCCCTCCGCCCCTGAAGAAATCATGTCTCTGCTCTGCAAACACCTCAACACTCCTTTTGAAAAAAACATTCAAGTCCATAATATTCCAGAGCATTTGATTCACGGGATCCCTATTCAATACGCTAAAAATAATATGATTCTGCCCTATAAAGAGGACAGCAATAATGTTTTTATTCTGACCAGCAATCCCTTGAGCTTTAAAGTGTTTTCAGATCTGCGTTTGAAATTTAAAAAAAATATTCAACCTATTGTCAGCACCACTTCTAATATTCAATCCGCCATCAACACCATTTACGAAAAATACACAGGAGGTTTGGAGGGCCTGGAAAATATTGAAGAAGAAGAGTACGATTTGGACGACCCTGTGATTGATCTCTTGGATGCAGAAGATGAAGCTCCTGTTATTAAATTGGTGAACACTCTTTTTCTAAGAGCTATCAAGGAAAGAGCTTCTGATATTCACGTTGAGCCTTATGAACGGGAGCTTGTCATCCGCTTCCGGGTCGATGGAGTCCTTTATTCTGTTTTCAAACCCCCTAAGAGACTGCAGGGGGCTATCACTTCAAGAATTAAAGTGATGGCAGACCTCAACATTGCTGAAAAAAGACTGCCTCAAGACGGACGCATCCCCCTAAAACTGGCGGGAAAAGATATTGATGTGCGTCTCAGCACCGTTCCGACCTCTTTTGGAGAGCGTCTAGTTCTCAGACTGCAGGACCGCTCTCAAGTCATTCTCAATTTAAATCAATTAGGATTTTCTAAAAACAATTTAAAACATCTGGATGATATGCTGGCTAAAACACACGGCATTTTATTGGTCACAGGCCCCACAGGAAGCGGAAAGTCCACCACCCTTTACGCCTGTCTCTCTCAAATGGATACAGAGACCAGAAATATTATCACCATTGAGGATCCTGTAGAGCAGAGAATGTCTAATGTGGGTCAAATTCAAGTCAATCCAAAAATCGGCCTGACTTTTGCGGGAGGGCTGAGGTCTATTCTCAGACAGGACCCTAACGTGATCATGGTGGGTGAAATTCGAGATTTAGAAACGATGAAAATTGCCATCAACGCTTCCTTAACAGGCCACTTGGTTTTATCCACCCTGCACACCAATGATTCTGCCGGTGTTTTTCCGCGTTTGATCGACATGGGCTGCGAGCCTTTCTTGATTGCCACTTCTCTTTTAGGAGTGATCTCTCAGAGACTGGTTCGTATTTTATGTGAAGACTGCAAAGAGTCTTATATTCCATCCACAGCAGAAAAAAAGTTATTAGACAATTTTAAAATTCCAAAAGGAAAACATATTTATAAAGCAAAGGGCTGTGACAAGTGTGAAAACAAGGGATACATCGGCCGAACTGCCATTCAAGAGCTTTTAATTGTAACGGATCCTATAAGAAAGCATATTATTCAAAGCAGTGATGGACAAACTATTAAGAAAGAGGCCTTGAAGCAAAAGATGACTCCTTTTAGAGACCACGGCATCCAAAAAATTATAGAAGGCGTGACCACTGTGGAAGAGGTGCTGGCAAACACTCAAATTGATCTGTAGATGTTCAGCAATGCTCATTCGCGGGCGGCTGTCTCAGAGCTGATCCCGCCGCCTCCCTGCAATAACCTCCTGATTTCGCTCCACCGCTCTGCTCGTTAGAGGCTACCTTAGAACCCAAACTCCACCATCACTTTGAGGGCCAACAGATTCTAAATACACAGAAGAGGCGAATTCAGCCTCATCACTTTTGCAGAAGCTTAAATCAAGATCTCCACTCCTGTGATAAAAGTACGCCTTGCACACGAATGGAGAATCTATCATCCTTGAATGTGTTTCCACATTTAAAGATACACGAAAAACCGTTTCTACACCATCGGAATGAATAAGCTCGCCCGGCTTCAGATTAGAGATATTTTTAACGTCATTCACTTCACTTGCTATAGCCGACTCCAACTCTTCCTGATCAAGAATAATTTGACCGGCATCTGTCGGCGCTGGAATGTAAAAACCAGCCCATCCTAAATGAGGAATTATCATAAACCCAGCCCATACAGCAACAGCCCAAATTTTCAATGTGTCTTTCATTTTGCAAACCTCCTGATTTCATTTGTCATTTGCAGGAGCAATATCCCCTCCCCTCATTTTTTGCAACAAATTTTTAACAAATTATTCATCAGCCCCTTTTTCTTTACAAAAACCCTCTCGAAAACCTTTTTTCCATTATTATAAACATAGAATACTCGAAAATAATATGAGACAATTCTCTCTTAGAGAAAGGAAAATCTGTAAAAAACTGTAAAACCGTTTGCTGGCATAAAGTGTCAGTGATGTGTTAACGGGGGCAGACATTGGAATTACAGTCCTTGAACAGCCGAAAACATACAAAATGTTTTTTTCAATCAAAAAACATATTCATATACAATGAAGACATTCTTAATGTTCACATCCCTCCGTCCTCTGTGGATCTGATTGTGACTTCGCCGCCTTACAACATAGACATTCACTACCATTCACACAAAGATTCTTTATCTTATGAAAAATATTTAGAGTTCACCTCTCAGTGGATTTCAAAATGCTTTGAATTAAGCAAAGAAGACGGACGTTTTTGCCTGAACATCCCTTTAGACAAAAATAAAGGAGGACAAAAATCTGTTTGTGCGGATATAACCGCCATTGCAAAACAAGCCGGGTGGAGCTATCACTCCACCATCGTATGGAACGAGGGAAATATTTCCAGAAGAACAGCCTGGGGTTCTTGGATGTCCGCCTCCGCCCCTTACGTTATCGCGCCTGTCGAGGCCATTGTCGTTTTGTACAAGCAGGAGTGGAAAAAAAAGAAAACTCGAAAAAGCAGTATAACGAAAAAAGAATTTATGGACTGGACCAATGGTTTGTGGAACTTCCCCGGCCAAAGCAAAAAAAGAGCTTTGGGGCATCCGGCGGCTTTTCCTGTTGAACTGCCTTTGAGGTGCATTAAATTATTTAGTTTTGTGGGAGACACTGTCTTGGATCCTTTTTTAGGAAGCGGCTCCACACTCATTGCCTCCTCTCTTCAAAACAGAAAAGGCATTGGAGTGGAAATTGACAGTGCATATTGCGGCATAGCCGTTCAACGCCTTAAGAAAGAAGCACAAATATAAAACAAACTTCTGTCAACGAAGCTCTGCAAAACCTGTTCACACAGCCTTTCTCATAACCGGACCCCTCTGCTGTTACAGAAGTGACGCGCATTCGTAGAAAGGCTGGGGGGACAGAGCTGAAAACGAGTTCGGATTTGAAACAGAGCAGACAAAGTTTGCTCTGTGGCAAAACGCATGTCCGAGCTTTACAGCTTTGTTCACACAGCCTTTCTCATAGAAGATGACAAAAAGCATAAAATAACATACAAAGATACAAAATAAAGTAAAATAATAAAATATAAAAAAGGAATCTGGAATACAAAAAATGGCAGTGTATGAATTTAAAGGTGTGAACAAAAAAGGGCAAAATGTCAGCGGCCGTGTGGAGGCGGACAGTGTCACAACAGCCCGCAGTCAAGTCAAAAACAGCGGCATCTATATTGTCTCTATCAAAGACCAGTCTCAACAGGCCGGTCTACAGCTTTTATTTGCAAAAAAAGTAGATATTAAAACATTAAATTTAATGACTCACAATCTAGCCACTATGTTGAAGTCCGGTGTGCCTCTCGTTGATGCCTACGACACCCTCATCAAACAAACCTCCCACCACTCCATGAAAGAGGCGCTGACGCAAATTAGAAACTCCATCAATGAGGGAAAAAGCATGCACCGCGCCCTCGCAATGTTTCCAAAAATTTTCAATAAAACTTATATTTCCATGTGTGAAGCAGGAGAACTTTCCGGCACCCTGGATATTGTATTAAAACGCCTGGCTCAATTCACATCTGCACAGTCCCGCCTGCAGGACAAGGTCCGATCGGCCTTAATTTATCCCAGTTTAATGGCTGTTTTCGCCTTCTTTATGATTATTTTTCTTTTGGTGTACGTGGTGCCGAAGGTGCGTGTTCTCTTTGAAGAAAATACAGAAAGTACACTGCCCTGGTACTCTACAATGCTCTTGGATTTCAGTGACTACCTCACTGCTCATTGGATTCCACTTGCCTTGTTTTTCACCCTCATTCTCTTAGGCTTCTGGAGATGGAAAAAAAGCTCCAAAGGACAAAAAGCCTGGGATTATATTTCTTTAAAAATTCCTGTTTTCGGCCCTTTGATTCGATCTGTGGCCATTTCCAGATTTTCCCGCACTCTCTCGACTTTGTTAAGAGGAGGAGTCCCTGTGATGGATGCGCTGGATATTGTGAAAAACGTTGTCCACAACCAAAAGCTGAGAACCATTATTGAAGAGGCGAGAGATTTGATCTCAAGAGGTGAAAACTTATCCACACCTCTTATTCACTCCGGTGAATTTCCCCCTATGGTGACCCAGATGATTCGAGTGGGCGAAAAAACGGGGCATTTGGAGGAAATGCTTTCTCAAATCAGCGACACTTACGACAATCAAGTGCGGACAGATTTAGAAACAATGACGGCTCTTCTGGAACCGGCTATGTTGATTTTAATGGGAGGCGTTATTGCCTTTATTGTTTTTTCAACCATCATTCCACTTCTGCAAATTTACAATTTAGAGGGGCTGACCGGCGCTCTCGCTCCCTTTCTCCCTGTCGTATGAAATTTCTTTAAAAAAACTCAAAATTATGAGACTCTGTTTTTAGCTGAACAGGAGTTGTTCATGAGCAAATTTAAAAGAGGCTTTTCCTTAATGGAAATTATGATTGCCGTCATCATCTTGGCGTCTATTGCCACTGTGGTGATTTCCAATGTTTCCGGCCAGCAAAAAAAAGCACAGGTTTATCAAGCCAATATTCTCATTGATCAAGTTTCACAGTCTTTGGAAATGTTTTATAGAGACTGTTCTTTTTACCCCTCTTCCGAAGAGGGTTTTACAGCCTTGTTGGAAAAAGTCGATCGCTGCCCTTCCTGGGGGCCGGAGCCTTATCTCACTCGAAATGAAATTCCTAAAGACCCTTGGGGCGGAGAGCTTATTTATGAATACGACGACGACGCTTCTTCTTACGAAATTTTCAGCCTGGGAAGCGATCGAAAAGAAGGAGGAGAGGGCTACGCTCAAGACATTTCTTCCAGAGACAGATGAATGGAGGACTGGATTTCCTGTTTTCAAAGGAACGTCAAAAAAGGGTTCAGCCTGCTTGAAATTCTTATTGCCATTGCCATTTTTGCCTCTTCTTTGCTGGTGGTTTTTCCGGCCGTTAAAAAATCTGAAAATGAATTAAAAAAAACTTTAAGAACCCTTCAAGCTTTAAACCGCACTCTTTACAGCACCTCCCGCATTCAAAATAAAGTTTACCGATTGGCTTTAAAAACGAATCTCCAAAAGTCCTCTTACTGGGTGGAAGTCAAAAGACCTCTGTCAGAAATACTTTCAGAATATGACTCCCCAAAAGAAAACACTGACAACGCCCCTCCATCCCTGGAAGAATCTCCTTTTTTTCAAAAAGACTTTGACATGATTGAAACTCAAAAACTGCCGTCCGGAGTTTATTTTGAGTGGACGGACACCGTTAAAGAAAGCGACACAGTGTATGTGACTTATGATCCTCACCTTCTCACTCATGCTGTGCAAATTTTTATGAGAAAAGGAGAGGATTTCACATGGACTTTATTTTTTAACCCCATTACGGGGGAACTGGAAATTTCGGAAGGCGAAAATGAATCATCATAAGGGGCTGTCTTTTATTGAAGTGATGTATTCCATCATCATTCTCACAGGAGTGATGATTTTAATCTCACAGTTTTTTTCTCAATCCACCAAACAAATGGACCGGTCTAAAAGATATTATCTGGTTTCACAGTTAATGGAGCAAAAACTGACAGAGCTGGAGTTCAACTATCAGAAAGACGGCCCCTCCGCCCTCATTGAACAGGAAAGGGAGTCTTTTGAAAATTATCCAGAATTCCTGTGGAGCCTGGAAACAAAAAAACTGGAAGGCCTCAGCCCCTTCCATTTGACAGAAGGCCCTCGTGAGGAAAATCAATGGACAAACACCATAGACCAAGTGTCCAAAAAAATCATGGATTTAGTCACTGAAGTGAGAATGACTGTTTATTACACAAAAATAAAACCTGAAGCGTCCTACTCCATCACCACCTATTTTGTGGATTTTCAAACAGGAAGCCAGCCCTCTTTTCTGCAGGGGTTGATTCCTTCATCTTCTTCAGGAGATGAATAATGCTCAAACGGTCTAAAGGCTTCTCTCTTATTGAAATTCTTATCAGCCTCGTTTTATTTGCCTCTCTTTCTTTGTCCATGATGAACGTTTTAAAACAAACAACAAAAGCGCAGAATCAAATAGAAAGACTGATAAAACAGAATCGTATTTTAGCAAACACTTCTTATGCCATTCGAAAAGATCTCCAAAATCCTCTGATGATACAAACGGACAGCCCGCATCAAGCCTATTATGCCTACTGGAATTATCTTCGAGACCCCAAATGGAATAATGGAAAAATCGAAAGCGACTTCATTACCGACTATCTGGAAGATGATGGATATTATAAAAGAAATATTATTTTCCCCTTCACCGGCTTTAAAGGAGAAAAGCAGAGTTTTTATTTTACCAACACCCGCCCCCGCCTGAAGACAGCTTATGTTTTGGAAGACTGCCCTGCTTCCAATGCTCAATGTCTTTTCCGAAAAACAGCTCCCATAGACAACCGCGATCTGGATGAGTTCCCTGAATCAGAAACAGAGAAAACCTCTCTTCTGGAAGGTGTGGTCCAGTTGGAAATTCAGTACCTTCACGCCAAAAATAAAGAGTGGACTCATACTTTTCAAATGAAACATCCCGCCAATTTTTACACATTTCCCCTCACATTCCCTTTGGCTGTCAAAATGGAAATAGAATTAGAAAACTCAGAACCCTTCACTCTTTCAATCCCCATTTATCCAAGCCTTTTATCTCATAAAATTCACAATCCCAAAAGAATTGCAGATCCTCCAAAAGAAGAAGTGAAAAATCCTCCAAACAGCAATAGCAGGACTCAACAGAGATGAACTTATCTGCACAAAAAAGAGGGGTGGTTTTAATGGTGGTTTTAACTGCCGTCACCTTGTTGATAGTCATCGTACAGCAAATTGCTTTCGACACACAGGTAGAGTATAAAAACGGAGTTTCAAACTACCACTCTCTCAGGGCTTATCATGCTGCAAAATCCGGGGTGGAGCTCGCCTTGCTCAACATTTTGACTTACAAAAAAATCCATGAACTGATCAACGCAAATAAAAATATTGAATCCTTTTTAGGCGGGAAAGGCAGGGAAATGATACGCAGATACACGGACCAAACATGGCAGAAACCTCTTTCATGGCCCCCCTTTCTGCCCGATGATTTATCCGATATTAGAAAAGGCGAAGTACAGGAAATTCTCGAAAAATCTCTATTAGACGCAGACTACAATGTGCAAATTTCGCCTGAGGAGTCGCGCATAAACTTAAATGGCATGATTTCACCTATACCCCCTGTCAGGGAATGGACTAGAAACACTTTTTACAATCTGCTGATTCATCTGAGAAATCAAAACACATGGCTGCAGGAAAAATACTCCGTCAACGACTTGAAAAATATTCAACAAAATATTGTCACAACTCTAACAGATCCCATCAGCCCCATTGGACGCCCTTTGAACCATTGGAGTGAATTAGAAAAAATTGAAGACATCAGCCCCGAACTTATAGAGTGGATCCGCCCCTACATTAGTTTTTACTCCACAGGAGGAATTCAACTTCAATACGCCTCCCCGGTGGTCATCCAAAGCCTGCATGAAAACATAGACAAAAATACAGCAGAACAATTTACAGCTCAAAGGGACAATACAGATCAAACAGAAGAACAAAGTTGGGTGCTTGATAAATTTGAACAAGTGAAAGATTTATGGATTCAACAAAACATGGATTTTTTAGTCCCTGTTTACGGCCCGGAAAGAGAAAATAAACCCGGCCTGCAATATTTTGTTTTTGATTATGATGCTCCGCAAAATTTCCGCATTACCAGCCGCGGTGCATCTGGTCAAAACTTCCATACCATTACAGCTGTTTTTTACGACCCTCATGCCTCATTCAAGAGAGTCTATACAAGAATGCAGAAATTCAAAGAAGAATCAGGATACAAAGCCGTCACAAAAGAAGACCCCAGGTACTCAGACATGATGTATGAAAGCAGTCCCGCGCCAAAAAACAAGATGGCATCCCCTTTCATTATTTATTGGAAAGACGTAAACTAAAATCATGCAAGTCCTCGGAGTTCATATCACCCCTTACAGCATTTATGCTGTTTCCCTGCGAACCGCAGATGTACAGCCCATTGTCACAGACTGCGCCTCGCTTCCTCTTTCGTTGGAATTGGATGACGAACAAAGAAAAGCAGACATGGTTCTCAAACTCAAGGAACTGCTCAACAAATACCCCCAGCATCATTTTGTCTTTACAGTGCCGCAAACACAGGTTTCCATCCATGACTTGAAATTTCCTTTCAAAGAAAAATTTAAAATCAACAAAGCCCTTCCATTTGAAATTGAAGATAAAATCCCATTCTCTGACATGGTTTACTCTTCTAAAGTTTGTTACCGCAGCCCCGCGGGAAGCTCTGTCCTCAGTTTTGTTTCCTCCAAGCCCTGGATGATGGAGTTTTTGGAGCTGGTCCAATCCGCAGGCATTCACACGTCTATGCTGATCCCTGAATCCTCAGCCTTGTCCAACCTTTTTGAAGATTGGAAATCCTCCCCTCCTCAACTCTCCCCTCCCGTTTCAGGCGATCAATTAAAACTCTACTTGTCCTACAGCCAGTCCACCGCCCTTGTGCAGTCCCAAAACCGGGTTCTGCTGGTTCACAACTTGAATTGGGGGTTTCAACACTCTGTTCAAGAAATATCTGCAAAATATAGAAGAGATATGAATCAGGCTTTGAATTATTTTTTTGAAAATGCCATACTCACACATGAAGAGATGGACTCTGTCGTCCCTCTTTCAAAAATTATTAAAAACTCCTTTCAATCCCTCGACCATCATCTGCGTCTTCTCCTCATTTACCTAAAGGGAGCCGGGCATTCTTCCATCAAAGATATCACCCTTTTAGGGCCTGGGGCTGTCATTCAAAATCTGTCCTACCACTTGTATTCATCAGTCAAAATCCCCGTCCATAAATGGGACGACAGCCCGTTTTCTGTTTCTGCAGAATACTTAGTCAGCCTGGGGACAGCCTTTGAAGCTTTTAAAAAACCAAAAAACCCTCCTGTTAATTTAATGCCTCATATCCAAGAAGAAAAAATTCAAATCACCAAGAAAAAACTCAACTTTCTCAAAGCAGCAGCGGCTGCAGTCATTGTCTTTTTTGCCTATATCGGCGTTCGCAATTGGAGGGCTGACGAACTGACCCTGCAAATGAATCAAATTTTCAGCAGTTACGCCAGACGGGTGGCCGGTTTAAAAACCAGAAGTATTTCCATTAAAAATGTAGAAAAATTTTTAAAGCAAAAAAAACGAAACAACGAAACCAACAAAGCCTTCCAATCCTTAAGCCAGCTTCCCTCTGTCTTGGACGTCTTAAAGCAGTTTAGTTTTTCCTTTGATTCATCTAAAGATTGGAACATGGAAGTCAGCCATTTTGAAATTAGAGACCGCCGGGTGGACATTCAAGGAACTATTGAAAAAAAACACCTGCAGACACTGATTCAACACTTAAAAAGCCTCACCCCTGATGGAAAAATAAAGCAAAAAAAAGCAGTCTCTTCAAACACTGCTCAAAAAAAACCTTCACCCCCTCCCGCCTTGAAAGAATCTGAAGAGAAAAACTTGGATATGCAGATTGACGAGTTGTCCACAGCTCTTACTGAAGAAAAGTCCTCTGATGAACAAAACAAAACCACCCCTCCTCCTGCAGACACAAAATCCTTCCACTTCACACTCATATTAAAAAGCTAGGAGGTCTGATGGAATCAATAAAAAACCTGCTCAAAAACATATTTGAAACTGCATATGACAAAATAAAAGACAGCTCTCTTTACAACACTCTGCTTGAGAAATATGAAAACCTGGATCTGCCCGTGCAGAAAGGCATTCACTATTCCTTATCAGCCGCAGGAATCCTTCTCGCCGCCTCCCTCCCCCTTTCTGTATTAAATAACTCCTTAAACGCTACAAAGGAGTTTAAGGAAAAAAAACAACTGATTTTCGATCTCATTAAAAATGAATCCAGCCAGTTTGTTGTACGAGGACTCAGCCCTTCAGAATTTGATGAGCAAATATCCCTTATTCTCAATAGATTTTCTCTATCTTCAGATCGTAAAACACAAATGTCCTCTTATTATTTCTCAAAGAAACTTCTCCCCGCCCGCTTCAGATCCTTGAATTACTCCGGAAAACAAATCAAAATAAGCGGCGTCAACATAGAGGAGATTATGGAAATCGGGCTGTTGTTGAGCAATATCGACCCTTCTGTCAAACTCGTCCACTTAAAAATCGTAGAGCTCAAAAATCAAAATAACTATTTTTCAGCCTCTTATTCTCTTCTACATTTTCATGAACCTCATGCGAAAGCATTGATCACCCCCGACAGGAAACCCGTATGAACATAAAAAAAACACTCTCTATTCTGTTTCCCAGCAAAAAAGTTTTTTTATTAAACCTTTTAGGGTTCTTATTTCTCATTCTCATCTTATTCCCTTACGATGATGTGGTTCAAAAGCTCACTTACAAACTTTCGGAATCCTCTTCAAAGATGAACTTACAATACCATTCTCATTCTTTAGGATTTTTCCCTCCCCGGCTCATCTTGAAGAAGGCGGAATTAATCACCCCTTGGACGGACGGACCTGCGGTGTTTGATCAAATCACCATTTATCCTGCTTATCTATCTTTAGTGGTGTTCAGGCCTGGAATGAAGGTGACAGCTCAGATGGAAAAGTCAAAACTCAAAGTTTTTTTCAAAACCTCATTTGCGGATCCGGGTGAAAAAAACCCCCCATCCCAAATAAGAGCAGAATCACAAAGCTTTGAAATAAAACACCTGCAATGGCTCTCCCCATTCTTCAACAACTCTCAAGGAACGGCTGATTTTTTTATAGATTTAAAAATCAATACTCAAACAAATTCTGTGAACGGCTCTCTGCAAATGCGCGCCAAAGACATCCTCTTCAACTCTTACTCTTTTTCACAGTCTATCGGCACGTGGACTCTGCCTCAGCTGAAGTGGAAATCCATGGAAGGAAAAGCCCTTTTGAAAGGCGGCCGCCTCAATATTCAAAAAATGAGAATTGGAGACATCAATGACCCTCTTTATCTACAGTCCAAAGGTTTTGTGAACTTAAAGTTTGGAGCTTTACAGCCCCTGCGGGAATACAATCTGGAGTTGGATTTAATGCTGGATGAAAAAATGAAAAATCAATTTTTCTTTCTCGATTTATTTTTATCCAATGTGGAAGAAAAAATTGGAAAAGACCGCTGGCAGTACAAAGCAAAAATCAACGGCCGTTCTTCTTATCCTCCAAAAATTGAAAAAATGTAATTTTTTATTGACACAGCCCTCTAAGGAGCCTATTCCCTTAGCTGGAAACAGCGGAGGAAGCAAGGTATGTCAGGCATTAATAAAGTGATTCTCGTAGGCCGTCTGGGAGCAGATCCCGAAAAAAAACAAACTCAAACGGGGCAGACGGTCACTCGTCTCAACTTAGCTACCAGTGAGAGCTGGGTGAATCGTGAAGGGGAGCGTCAAGAAAAAACAGAATGGCACCGCATCGTCATATGGGGGAAACTTGCTGAAACTTGTGCACAGCATCTATCCAAAGGGCGTCAAATCTATGTCGAAGGACGTCTGCAAACGCGTTCGTGGGAAACAGAGAAAGGTGATAAACGTTTTTCTACTGAAGTGGTGGCCAATCAGGTATTGTTCCTAGCCGCATCTGCGCCTAAATCTGCAGAAACAACAAAAAGCCCCAATGAAGCCTATTCTACTGAAGAAACTTTTGACACTAAGGAAACAGATTTACCCTTCTAAAAAAAATATTGATATTAAGCCTCACTTTCAAAATAATAAGAGGATAGTGTCTTCTTAGGAGATCGCCTCGGTGCTGTTTTTACGCGTTCTTATTTGTGTTCTTCTCGTAATCCCTGTTTTTGGCCGTACGGCCATTATTGTGAAAGTAAAAGGAAATCGATGCTTCGTTCATTTGGAAGGAGCTGCAGCCGGCGTTGGAGATCATTTTGAAGCCCTAGACTTATTCGGAAAATCTCGAGGTATTATTCGTCTTGACAAGGTGAAGAATGGCAAAGCCATAGCCACCATTATCAGCGGCACAGCAGGCAACAATTGGATCTTGGAGCACACAAACAAAACACAGCTGAAATCCCCTGAAATACCGGGTTCTCACAAAAACAGGGCAGGCCTGACCCTTTCAGGAAACCGGAGCATTGTTAAAAAAGACATCCGAGAAACAGAACGCTACCAGGGATGGAGTACAGGGATGCTTCTATTTTTTGACTGGTATTTCCACAGACTGTTTTCTTTAAACATTGCAGGCAGCGGGTCCTACCATGTCATTGGAGGTGAAAGTTCAGGCGCCGGCCCCAGGTATAATGCAAGAAATGTTGAGGACTTGCGAATGTCATGGTTTCCCCACATTCAGCTGTCTTTGAAATTTCACATTCCAGTCGCAGGACAAACAAGACTGTGGATCGGTGCAGGAGCCAGTGTGTCCATGTGGCATAATCTCAATGATCAATATTATATTTTTGATCGAAAAGAATTTGGAAAACTACAGCCTGCCGGACAGATCGCTCTGGGAATGGACATCAAACTGCCAAAGACCAAGTACACCATCCCCGTATCCATCGGCTACTCAAAAGTTCAATGGGGCGGTCAATGGTTTGATACAGTTGTCCTGGGCAAGAAGCCAAAACAAGACTACATTCCATTAGATGTCTCAGAAATAACTTTTCACTTAGGCATCTCTCAGCCTATTTAAGGATTGCCTATCACACAGACAGCCCGTACATACTCTTTATGAACCGAAAGAAAAACAGTGTTTACATTTGCCAGGATTGCGGCGCCTCCCAGGTCCGATGGGAGGGAAGATGTCCTGCCTGCGGTGAATGGAACACCCTGCATGAAGAACTCAAACCAAAAACAAAAAAATTCCCTCACAGCTCTTCTTCAGCTCTGCCCCTTGCTCAAACCAATCAATTTCATTTTGAAAGAACAAAAACAGGCATTGAAGAATTGGATCGGGTTTTGGGCGGCGGGTTGGTTTCAGGCTCCTATGTTCTGCTGGGAGGGCCTCCAGGAATTGGAAAAAGCACTCTTCTTCTTCAAATGTCTGGAGGACTCAGCAGAAGAGGAAAAGTGCTGTACGCCTGCTCAGAAGAGAGTACAGGGCAAACAGCTCTTCGAGCCAGACGTTTAGGTATTTCCAGCTCCGATATTTTGCTGTTCAACGAAAGCTCTATTGAAAATATTTTAGAAAAAGCTAGAACTCTCCAACCCTCTTTTGTGATTGTTGACTCCATACAAAGCGTTTACTTGTCTGAACTACAATCTGCCCCCGGCACTGTTTCACAAGTAAGAGAATGCTCCTCTCAGCTCCAGCATTTTGCCAAATCCACTTCCACCTCTGTTTTAATTATTGGACATGTGACCAAAGACGGCAGTCTCGCCGGGCCCCGTGTGCTGGAACATATGGTGGACGCCGTACTCTCTTTTGAAGGAGAAACCCATTACCGCATTTTAAAATCTTTAAAAAACAGATTTGGCGCCTCTAACGAATTTGGCGTCTTTCAAATGTCCGATAAAGGGTTGGAGGAAATTCAAAACCCTTCTGAATTTTTTCTGGAAGAAAGAGGAAAAGACCGAATTGGATCTGCTGTGTTCACAGGTGTGGAAGGAGGAAGGCCCCTGCTCTGTGAAATTCAAGCTCTGACTTTAAAAAGCTATCTGGCTATGCCCCGAAGAACTTCTTTAGGCATTGATGTCAACCGCCTTCATTTAATTTTAGCTGTCTTGGAAAAATATTTTCAAATTCCTCTCTCTAAATATGATGTGTTTATCAATCTGGTTGGAGGTTTGAGGCTCTCTGAAACCGCCGTAGATCTGGCTGTCATCTCTGCCCTGCTGTCTTCTTATCATCAAAAACCAGTACAGCCCTGCTTTTTTGGAGAAACAGGACTCACAGGAGAGGTCCGCTCCTGCCCCTTTGGAAAGGAGCGTATACAGGAGGCCGGAAGACTCGGATTTCAAGAGGTCTATCTGCCTCAAAGCAATAAAAAAAACCTCCAATCTTCACATATAAAAACTAAAGGAATCTCTCATATTACAGAGCTATCTTCCCTTTTTTAGGGGATTTAAGAACATATAAAATGAATTACTCAAGGCATGACCAACATGATGATTACTGATTTCATCTTTTAATATCTGGTTTTTGTTGTTTTCCAACATTTCCACAACTTCTAAATCGTCAAAAAAAAGTAAAAAAAGAACACCCCAGTTTTTTCAAAGGGCCGAGAACGAAGACAATACACTACTGCGAAAAGAAGACCATCTGTTTTCTTCTATGGCCGAGCGGGCCTGTTCCATTAAATCCATATAAAAATACAAATTATGAAAAGTAAGAAGACGATAACTCAAAAGCTCTCTGCTCATAAACAAATGCCTGAGGTAAGATCTGGAATATTTTTGACAAACCCCGCAGGCGCAGTTTTCACTCAAAGGACCGGAATCTTCCCGGTACCGGTGGTTTCTAATCTGGACCAAACCTTCAAAAGTCCACACCGAACCAGAACGGGCCAGCCTCGTCGGCAAGACGCAGTCAAAGAGATCAAAACCAGAATCAATTGCGTGAATCAAATCTTGAGGGGTTCCCACCCCCATCAAATAACGGGGTTTATTTTGAGGAAGTTTTTCTCCTATAAAGCGGATTGTATCGTACATTTTTTCTTTATCCTCTCCGACGCTCATGCCTCCCACAGCAATACCGGGCAAGCCCAAAGACTCTACCTGCTCTAAACTTCTCATTCTCAAATCCTCGTAAACTCCCCCCTGTACAATGCCAAACAAAACAGAAGAACAGGCCTCCGCCTGCTTAAAAGCCCGATGGGATTCTTTGAGCCACAAAAAAGTTCTTTCTACAGCAGACTCGCATTCTGTTTTAGAAATATTTCCTAAAGGACAGTGGTCAAAAGCCATAATAATATCCGCCCCTAAATTCAACTGAATTTGAATGCTCAACTCAGGCGTCATAAAAATTTCATCTCCATCTAAATGATTTCTAAAAAGCACTCCTTCATCTGTAATCCGATTCAACTTGGCGAGAGAAAAAACTTGGTAGCCTCCACTGTCCGTTAAAATAGGTTTGCTCCAATTCATAAAAGAATGAAGTCCTCCCTGTTGTTTCACCAGCTTATCCCCCGGACGCAAATGCAAATGATAAGCATTGGCTAGAATCATCTGCACACCTAAACTTTCCAAATCCAAAGGGTCCAAAGATTTCACACTGCCTAAGGTGGCCACGGGGCAAAAAAGAGGAAGATTCAACTCCTTTCTTTGTGTTTGAAAAACAGAGAGGCGCGCCCTCCCATCAACAGCCGTTTCAGTAAAAGACATTACAAGAACTCAAACTTGTCCGGCATTTCAATAGAATTTTTCCAGGAAATGTAAATAGGCCGGGCCGTAAGAACTTCAAATGAGACAATATCCTCATCACTGATTTTTCGAATATGCTTCACTAAAGCCCTGAGACTGTTTCCATGAGCTGTAATCAATATATTTTTTCCCTCCTCTAATTCCGGCTGAATGCTCTCTTTCCACAAAGGCAGAACTCTTTGAAATGTCTGATGTAAAGACTCTCCCTTAGGCACAGGAATATTCTGAAACATTTTTTTCTGACTCAAGCTCCGGATCTCCTCCCCGCTCATGGGCGGAGGAGAAAGTGAATAGCTTCTCCTCCAGGCATACACTTGATCTTTCCCATACTTTAAAGCGGTCTCCTCTTTATTCAAACCCTGAAGCCTTCCATAATGTCTTTCATTGAGCCTCCAGGATTTAAAAGTGGGTATAAATACCTCATCTAATTCCTTAAGTATAATCCATAACGTTCTTATAGACCTTTTTAAAATAGATGTGTAGGCGCGATCAAAGGACAGGCGGTTTTGAGCCATCAACTGACCTGCTTTTTGAGCCTCCCTTTCTCCTTGGGGGCTGAGGTCAACATCCTCCCAACCTGTAAAACGTTTTTCCACATTCCATAAACTTTGACCATGTCTCACAAGAACTGCAAAAGGCATAAACCCTCCGAGAGGATCATTTACTTTCTCCCTCTCCAAAAAGTCAACCAAGGCAGAATCTTTTGTGCTACAATAGACTCATGGAAAAAATATGGTTGAAAAACTACCCTAAAGATATTCCACACGAAATCTATGTGACCCATAAATCTATCCTCCAAGAATTTAAAAAAGCTGTTCAAAAATACAATTCAAAAACAGCCTTTACCAATTATGGAGAAAACTTGTCCTTTAGCCAATGGTCTCAGTATTCTCAAAACCTTTCTGCTTTTTTTCAAAAACACTTACAAAAAGGAGACCGCATCGCCATCATGCTTCCTAATACTCTTCAATTCCCCGTGGCAGTGATGTCGGCGCTCAAAGCAGGCCTTGTGGTCGTCAATATCAACCCTCTTTACACCCCCAGGGAGCTGAAGCACATATTGAAAGACGCACAAGTTAAAGCTCTTCTTATTTTTTCTCACTCGGCGCATACTTTTTCTGAAATACAAAAAGAATTCTCTATCCCACTGGTTATAGTCAGCCGTTTGGAAGACCTTTTTTCCCCTTTAAAAAGACTTTTATTTTATATCATTATAAAACTAACTAAGAAAACAAAACCTTACTGTTTCAAACACACTTCCCTCCGAAAAGCTTTGAAACAAGGCGGCTCTCTTCCTTTTAAAGAAACACACCACGATTTGGCCTTTTTGCAATACACTGGAGGAACCACAGGAAGCCCTAAAGGAGCTATGCTCACCCACCATAATATTTTAAGCAATTTGGAACAGTGCCGGGCCTGGATGCACCCTTTTCTCAACGAGGGGCAGGAAACATCCGTCACAGCTCTGCCTCTGTATCATATTTTTGCTCTAATGGTGAATCTCTTAGTCCTGCCGCTTTATGGAAGCCATTCTGTTCTGGTCACCAATCCAAGAGATACAGATTCCTTTATCAAACTCCTCAAAAAGACAAAAAACTGGTCTGTATTCACAGGAGTCAATGCCCTATTTAAACTGCTCTTAAATCAAGAAGAGTTTAAAGATGTTCACTTTACAAATTTAAAAGTATGCATTGCCGGCGGAGCTCCTGTTGAATCTTCTGTTTACGATCAATGGCTGAACGTCTCCGGAACGGCCTTAGTGGAGGGGTACGGACTCACGGAGGCCTCTCCTGTTGTATCCTGCAATATTATTTCAGAACCTGTTCAAGGAACCTGTGGTTTTCCCTTTCCCTCCACCGAGATTTGCATCATGGATTCCAATGGAAAACCCGTAAAAACAGGAGAGCTGTACGTCAAGGGCCCTCAGGTGATGAAAGGATACTGGAACAATCAAGAAGAAACCTTGCAGGTGATGGATTCTGAAGGATGGCTTAAAACAGGTGATATAGCCTGCCTGACCAAAGAGGGGAGGGTGAAAATTCTGGATCGAAAAAAGGATATGATATTGGTTTCAGGCTTTAATGTCTTCCCGAACGAAATTGAACAAATCCTCTCAAAACATCCAAAAGTAAAATCCAGCGCTGTCATCGGAGTTCCTGATGAACACTCCTACCAAACACCCAAAGCTTTTGTTGTAAAAAAAGAACCCTTGGAAATAGAAGAGTTAACAACCTTCTTGCGAAAAAACCTTGCCGCCTACAAAGTTCCAAAATATATTGAGTTCGTGGATGTATTACCTCTATCTTACGTTGGAAAAGTTTTAAGAAGATCTCTGAGAAACAACAAACATTAAGGAATACAGGAATGCCTTACGTTCGACAAATGGTCGCTGAAAAAGCCAACATCATCAACCATAATAAAAAAATCTACGGCACGTTTGCAGAAATTGGAGCCGGCCAGGAGGTGGTCAATTATTTCTTCAAAGCTGGACGAGCCTCCAGCACAGTGGCAAAGAGCATGTCAGCGTATGATATGGTTTTCAGCGACTTGATTTATGGAAAAGCCGGTCGTTATGTGTGCGAAAAACGACTCTCTCAGATGCTGAACCATGAATACTCCTTGTTGGAAAACCGCTTGAAAAACACGAGAGGAAAAAACACTTGTTTCTTCACCTTTGCTGATACAGCGGCTGTCAGCACTGTCATAAAAGATCATATTTCATCACATCACAGTTGGATGGGATTAAGATTTCAATCACAGCCGCTTAAAAAATATGATGAAATTTTACTTCACGTCAATTTAAAAGATCGAACACGCCTCCAGCAGTACGAAGTGCTGGGGGTCCTGGGTGTTAATTTAATTTACTCTGCTTTTTATAAGAAAAAAACAGCCTCCGCCTTAGTCTCTTCTCTAGTAGATAATTTTGAAAAAAATCGAATAGAAATTGATCTTATAAAATGCAAAGGGCCTTCTTTTACAAAACTTCAAACAACACAACTCAATTTAGAGCTGTTGAAACAAAATTTAACCCCCTTGGTGGTGTTCATGCCCTCCATTCAAGCCCCCTTGGACGTCTTTTATGAAAAATCCTTAATGCTTTATACATCCCCCACAGCCCCCATAAAAAAACCCAAAGCCCTGTCTTTTAAACTCACCCGCAAATTACATTCAAAAAATCAAAACTTGATTATTCACAATCTGCGTTATTGGCATGAATTGAAAAAAGCTCTTAGACAATACACCTCAAAAGAGCTGTCTTTCTGTCTTTCTGAAAATGAGTTTAAGCAGTTTATCCATCAAAAAACATACCCTCATCACAACCTTATTCAAGTGATGGGCAAGTTTTTCGACAAAAACACAAAGTTGTATGTTCAGAAAAGAAGCTCTTTCAAAGCGCCATCCATAGTTCAATGGCTGGAAAAAGAAAATAAAATTCAATGGATTTAAAAAATAAAGGACAGCCACAAAGAACCTGTCACCATCCAAAGCTGGCTCATAATCTTTTCTATCTTTTTAGAAGATTGTCTGGACTGCTCCTCACTGCTGTTTTCACCATGCTGCACGCCGACACTCACTAAAAAAGGCTTAATCACGCCCAGCTCTGTACTAAGGCTCACTTTTGAACTTAGAGGAAGCATATAGCCTGCATGAAGCGTCCCATTGTGCAAAGTCGTGTTCACTTTGGACATAGGATTCTCTGCACTGACTGCAATCAAGTCCGATTGATTCAAAATACTGCTCATCTCCGATAAAGGCAGTTCAGAGCCTCCTACTTTATGAATAACCGAATAGCCAAACTCAGCATAAAATCCCTCACGCTCCATCATTCTATAGCCTATACTGAGGCTTCCGTACAAAGCACTGTCGATGGCGTCAAAGGCGAACTTTATGTGCTCCGACCCATAATCTGGAGACAAAGAACCCATAAATGCAGAAACCCCAGGAACACCCAGCATGAAATTACTCACCATTCCAACGCCCAGGCGGGTGTATACGTTAGGATAAGGGCTTATTTTTGTGTGCATACCAAAGTAGGTCGGAAATTCCAGACCAAATTCCACGCTCACATCGGAGTTCTGAGCGTACGCAAAAGAACTCAAAAGAGTAAAACAAATTATAAATTTTCTAAACGTTATCATAACAACACCTTCATATTCTTTATAAACAAAGATTCCCTTTTCAATAAATTATTGGATAAAAAAGACCGACGGATTACGGATTAAGACTGAAGGGAGCAAACACAAGCATCTCTGTTCTCATTTTAATCATTTTAAAAACTCCCCTTTCTAACCTCTGATCGGAGTAAACCACAATCAGCTGTTCTATTATAGCACATTCTGGGGCAAAACAAGTTTTTTTGTACTTTAGGCTTATAAAGTTTACATACAAAACCCCTCAAAACAGCACTTATTCAAGGTTTTTCAAAAAAAAGTGAAAACTGTCTTTTTAATAGACAGACCCGCACCTGCACAAAAAGAGGGTCTTATTTCTCAGTGCTGTTGGGAAATCTTTTTTTTAAAATAGCAAATAAGTCCGCAGAACACTTAGCTCTTTCTATTGAAAGGTTTATTCAGTGAAATTTCCTTTCGCATTGATTGCTAATAACAACATTTCTTAAACTATAGTTCAAAAGACGCTTTTTCATCTGTTCACTGCCTATTGTTTTCTCTGTCTTCTTTAATTCATCTAATGTAATCATTGAGAAACTTTGAAGGTCTTTCTTCATTCTTTCTTTGACTGCATCTTTTCCAATTAAGCTTTTAGTGTACTCCACTGTTTTTTCGAGTCTCTCTGGGTCAGCTCTGGAAAAAGCTTGAAGGTCTTTCTTCATTCTTTCTTTGACTGCATCTATCCCAATTAAGCTTTTAGTGTACTCCACTGTTTTTTCGAGTCTCTCTGGGTCAGCTCTGGAAAAACCTTGAAGGTCTTTCTTCATTCTTTCTTTGACTGCATCTATCCCAATTAAGCTTTTAGTGTACTCCACTGTTTTTTTGAGTCTCTCTGGGTCAGCTATGGAAAAAGCTTCAAGATTTTTCTTCATTCTTTCTTTGACTGCATCTTTTCCAATTAAGCTTTTAGTGTACTCCACTGTTTTTTCGAGTCTCTCTGGGTCAGCTCTGGAAAAAGCTTGAAGGTCTTTCTTCATTCTTTCTTTGACTGCATCTATCCCAATTAAGCTTTTAGTGTACTCCACTGTTTTTTCGAGTCTCTCTGGGTCAGCTCTGGAAAAAGCTTGAAGGTCTTTCTTCATTCTTTCTTTGACTGCATCTATCCCAATTAAGCTTTTAGTGTACTCCACTGTTTTTTTGAGTCTCTCTGGGTCAGCTATGGAAAAAGCTTCAAGATTTTTCTTCATTCTTTCTTTGACTGCATCTATTCCAATTAAGCTTTTAGTGTACTCCACTGTTTTTTTGAGCCTCTCTGGGTCAGCTGTGGAAAAAGCTTGAAGGTCTTTCTTCATTCTTTCTTTGACTGCATCTATTCCAATTAAGCTTTTAGTGTACTCCACTGTTTTTTTAAGTCTCTCTGGGTCAGCATTGGAAAAAGCTTGAAGGGTTTTCTTCATTATTTCTTTAACAGCCTCTATTCCAATTAAGCTTGCAGTGTACTCCACTGTTTTTTTGAGCCTATCTGGGTCAGCTATGGAAAAAGCTTCAAGGTTTTTCTTCATTATTTCTTTGACTGCATCTATTCCAATTAAGCTTTTAGTGTACTCCACTGTTTTTTTGAGCCTATCTGGGTCAGCATTGGAAAAACCTTCAAGGTTTTTCTTCATTATTTCTTTAACTGCCTCTATTCCAATTAAGCTTTTAGTGTACTCCACTGTTTTTTTGAGCCTATCTGGGTCAGCTATGGAAAAAGCTCGAAGATTTTTCTTCATTATTTCTTTAACAGCCTCTATTCCAATTAAGCTTTTAGTGTACTCCACTGTTTTTTTGAGCCTCTCTGGGTCAGCTATGGAAAAAGCTTCAAGATTTTTCTTCATTCTTTCTTTGACTGCATCTATTCCAATTAAGCTTTTAGTGTACTCCACTGTTTTTTTAAGTCTCTCTGGGTCAGCTATGGAAAAAGCTTCAAGATTTTTCTTCATTCTTTCTTTGACTGCATCTATTCCAATTAAGCTTTTAGTGTACTCCACTGTTTTTTTGAGCCTCTCTGGGTCAGCTATGGAAAAAGCTCGAAGATTTTTCTTCATTATTTCTTTAACAGCCTCTATTCCAATTAAGCTTTTAGTGTACTCCACTGTTTTTTTGAGCCTCTCTGGGTCAGCTCTGGAAAAAGCTAGAAGGTTTTTCTTCATTCTTTCTTTGACTGCATCTATTCCAATTAAGCTTTTAGTGTACTCCACTGTTTTTTTGAGCCTCTCTGGGTCAGCTCTGGAAAAACCTTCAAGGTTTTTCTTCATTCTTTCTTTGACTGCATCTATTCCAATTAAGCTTTTAGTGTACTCCACTGTTTTTTTGAGCCTCTCTGGGTCAGCTTGAAAACCATTTAAAGATTTTCTTAAGCGTTGATTCACTCCCTCTTTTCCAATATAGCTTTCATAAAAGCTGACTATTTCTAAAAAGCTTTCAAGTCTAAAAAGTTTAAAATAAGAAACAGATTTGATTCTTTTTAAAGCTTCTTTAGGTCCTATACGTTTTACTAAAAAATTAAGAAAACGTTTTTCCTCTAATGCTGTCCAGTTTTTTAATGCTTTTTCAACTTTTATTTCCCAATTTTTAGGCATTTTTTCGACCCAATTATCGCCTAACTCACTTCGAGCTAAATCAACAAAAGAGCGTGGGGGTTCCGAACCATAGGAAAAAGAAAAGAAAAAGGGAATAAATACAATAAGCAGTCTAAAAATCATACAACCCTTCATATGAAAATTAAACCTGCATTTTAACAATTCAAATTCACTTATAAAGAAAAAAATAAAGTAATGTAAAAATTACACGCCTTCGAGGACTTCAAGGGACTCCAGACTCTAAGTCCCCGGCTCGCCTGCCTGTGTCCACAAGTGGTTATTCAATTGAGCTGTTTCTGATAAGCTCACCTGGAGGGATACAGCCCTCCTTAAGCCATTCGACTTTGATGTTAGGGGCTGAGTACACTTTATTATCTCTATCCATCAAAGAAAGAAAAGCAACATGAGTACGGAATAAGAACCTAGAATAAAAAGCCCGGCTGCGCCAACACTGGATGTTTTTTCCCTCTGCCCTTGTACACCCTCGGCCAAGCACTCATTATATTCCTGCTCGTATTGTTTTTTCGACCTTTCTCTATTGACATCCGAGTTTTCTGCAGTTTTGCGGCGGCAAAAATCCTCCACAGACGTTTCACCACTGGAAAAGTTTTTATCCACTGACAAACAACCTATATGAAACAGAAACACGGCCCCCATCAGATACTTTAACATTCTACACCCATTTTTTATGCGAAAAATAGAGGCAAACATAAACAGAACTGCTTTAAACAAGGATCCACTTTGGGGAGAGTAGCCTTTTATGATATTAAGTGTCAATGTATTTCTGTTTTTTAGAGAATTGAAATGTCGCCAAACCTGCTTTTTAACTGAACATATCCAGGAGTGTCTCCCCGCTGACGAATAGAACCAGAAGCTTTATAGACACCTCCAGCACGGTCTTTGTAGAAGTTTTTCGGAGCCAGCACCCGGCCTTCCCAGCTTTGAGCTTCTATGCGGGCTTTTGAATTTGCAAAATATAAACGAATGGGGCTGAATTTAGTTTCAATGGCGACTTGGTCTGGGGTTAAAGAGCCTGAAACTTCTCCCTGACCAGAATATCCCTGAATACTGCCCTTGTAAGATTTTAACTTAATTTCGGATTTTTCAGAATGAAAAACCAAGCGGCCGCTCAACTTGTCCAGTTTCACCAGCCCTGAAAAACTTTGAATATTAAAACGCCCCTGGGATTTAGAGATACTGAGAGGAGCTCTTAAAGCAGAAACCTTTAAAGAGCCTTGTATATTGTCAAGAAAAACAGGGGCTGTATAAGAGTGAACTTCCACACTTCCCTTGTGAGACTGGATATCCAAACGCCCCTCATCCAAATGAACTTTTAAATCCCCTTGATTGTTCTTTAACAAAATTTGAGCTGTTTTTAGAGAGACTGCAACACTTGATTTTTTCATATTTTTAATTTCCAGACTGTTCAAAGACTGCAAGATGATATGAATAGGACGAGGGGGTGTTTTCACAACAGCTTGAGCTTGATCCTTTAATTTCAAGAAAATGCCGTTCTTTCGTTCGTCCTTATCGACTGAACCCTGTATGTCTATCTTTTTACCGGGTTCAATTTTAAGGCTCACAGCACTCCCCCCCTGAACCCACAAGGGAGAAGCTTCCTGAGCTTTCAACAAGGGAGGCAGAAAGCATACAACGCACAAACAAAGACTCTTCAACACATCCATCTCCATCAACTTATGCTGAAAGTTATCAGAAAAATCACCAAAAATAAAGCAAACTTCTCCTAACAGCGGCGTGTGGAGCGGACCATATGTTTTATCAAAGATTGAACACAGAAGAAAAGAATGAAATATTTACACACTTGCTATTTTTCTTTTTTTTCCAAAAAAAATATGCTAGAACTTGGTGCTGTATTCCTCATGAGCGAATGCCGGCGTCTTTGGATGCTTGTCTCAAATAGGATGGATTTTGAGTGTGTCAATCTAGGAGGGAGAATGGATCAAAAAGATCCTGCAAGTCAGGCAGAATATTTATTTGAGCTGGGGAAAGCGCGAAGTCTATCCGGCAGTTTTCTTAGCTCCGTGCGTCTTTTAGAGGACGCCGCGTGCCTTTATAAAAAAGACAGACAATATGAAAAATATATGGAATGCCTTTGCGTTCTTTTGAGAATTTATAAGGAGCTGAAAAACTTTCAAAAAATTGGCCGGCATAAGGAAGAACTCACACAGCTCGTTTGGGAGGAAGACATTGAAGTCAGCTCCCGTATTCATTACACATTAGGTCAATGCTCTATTTTTACAAATGATATACAGTCAGCCCAAGAAGAATTTGAAAAATCTATGCATAAAGTTTGGAAATTAAGAAAACAAGCGCTTACAGAAAACAACCATGTTCAACTGCTTCAATCCAAAATAGAAAGCGTCTTTCCGCAGTATGGATTGATTTACGTTCATATCAAAAAAAACGAGCTCATCCCCGCACAGCAGAAACTTCAAGAATTAAAAAATCTCATGAAATATTTTAGAGATTTAGAAAAAAATGATGAGACCTTAAGAAAAGCCCTTGTCCGCTCATCCGACTTGTATCAAATGAGAACTCTATTGCGAAACTCAGAAAATGTGAGAACCAAAACAGAGCTTTCTAATGAATTTCTCTACGCTCTTATTTTACAAAAAGAACAGCGTTATTCAGACTTAGAACAACACCTATGGTCTTATTATGAAAAAATTCAAAAATCCAAGGATCTCTGCACAATAGTCACTCTCTTTTACTATTTGGGAAAAAACTATCTGGACATGAAAGATTACAACCAAGCCTCTATCTTTTTAAACTTGGCAAACAAATCCATTGATTCAGACAATTTTAGAAGTTTGTCCGGCCACGTCAACACTGCTTTACATCAACTAAAAAACATCTTAGACCAAGATTATGATGTCATTGTCAATCTTGACAATAATTCTATCGTAGAAAAAAACAAAGGACGCGTCGATTTTAAAAACCAATTTATACTATTTGAACTTTTTAAAATGCTTATTTCTGAACCAGGAGCCAGCTGGTCAAAATCAACTATGGCGGAATACCTGTGGAAACAAAAATATCAACCCGAACTTCATGATAACAAAATTTACGTCACTGTTAAAAGACTCAGAAAATTGATGGAGCCGAACAGCCGGCATCCCATCTATATTTTTAGAAACAAAGATGGATATCATTTTAGCACAAAAGCTAAAATTTTGCTTAAAGACAAACATCACACCCAAACGGAGGCTGTGTTATGAAATTATTGACTCAAAGAACTTTTATTGGAGTGCTTTTAGGACTCTCTCTCTTTTCTCCAGCTGTGGACGCAGAAGATACAGCATTTCGCTCAAAACCTGCCGTGATTTTTTCTGATGACAGCCGCACGCCGCCGGTTTTTGGAGAAATTATGTCTGAAGAATACGAAAATACTGTTTCTCAACAGCAAATTCATCAAGACACTTACGGCCCTTTCCCTTGGCCTTGCGACCCTGGTGAGGATTGTACAAGAACATTGCACCCTAATGAATTCTCTTGCGGCTCTCTAGAAGAATGTGTTTTGATTGCACACCAGAGAAATGCAGGAGTTTTTAAAGTGCAAGAGACTCACACAGGTGTTTTCGCTTCAGCTGTGAACACAGAGGATACAGCAGATGCAGGGGGCCGCTCAAAACAAAATCCTTTTGACAGTTTCACACTGCCGGTTCTTGGAGAGACTGTACAGGAAGAAGAGCTTGAAAATATTATGTTTCAATCCATCCATCAGGATACTTACGGTCCTTTCCCCTGGCCCTGCCATCCTATAGAAAATTAATTTTTTCATGAATCCCCCTCTTGTTTCCACAGAGGCGGCGTGCATACGTAAAAAGGCTGGGGGGACGGAGCTGTAAACGAGTTCGGCTTTGAAACAGAACAGACAGAGTTTGCTCTGTGGCAAAACGCATGTTTGAGCTTTACAGCTTTGTTCACACAGCCTTTTCAATGACTAGGCTCCTGCTTTCCATAGAAAGGCTGGGTGGACAGAGCTGTAAACGAGTTCGGCTTTGAAACAGAGCAGGCAGAGTTTGCTCTGTGGCAAAACGCATGTTTGAGCTTTACAGCTTTGTTCACACAGCCTTTCTATGCCAACTGGCCTGCAAAAAGCAGGTGATAGTCCGAAGACAGGCAGGCATTGCATTCAAGTTTTTCAAATGTTACAGTTCCACTCATACCTATAGGAGGTTAGCTCAGTTGGTAGAGCGCCACCCTTACAAGGTGGATGTCGTCGGTTCGAGCCCGGCACCTCCTACCATCAAGATTGTCCTAAAGCTCTCTCGCATGAATTGACAACAACAACGCTTCTTAGATTATAGTTTAGAAGACGCTCTCTCATCCGCCGATCCCCCAGCGCCTTTTTTGCTTTTTTTAATTGATTGAGTTTTACTTGTGAAAACCCCAAAAGGTCTCCTTTCATTTTTTCTCCAACCCCGTCCTTTCCAATATAGCCTTCAACAAACTCAACTGTTTTTTGAAGCTCATCTAACTTCGCGTCAGAGAACCCTCTTAGGTTCTTTGTCATTATTTCGACAATTCCATCTTCTTCAACATAGATTTTAACAAAATGGAACACTTTTTTAATCTCATCTAGATTGAACCTGGAAAATGATTCAAGGTCTTGTTTCATTCTTTCTTTAACTGCATCCTCTCCAATGATATCTTCAATATACCTGATAGATTCAGAGTAACGTTCAAGATTCAAATCTGAAAAACTTTGAAGGTTTCTTTTCATTCTTTCCTTAACCCCATCCTTTTCGATGTAGCCTTCAACAAACTCAACCGCTGATCTAAGGCGGTCTGGATCAGCATTTGAAAACCCCAAAATATCTCTTTCCATTCTTTCCTTAACCCCATCCTTTTCGATATAGTCTTCAACAAATTCAACCGTTTCTTTAAACCGATCTGGATCAGCGTTTGAGAAACCCTGAAGGTCTCTTTTCATTCTTTCCTTAACCCCATCCCTTCCAATATAGTCTTTTTCAACAAACTCAACCACCGATCTAAGGCGGTCTGGATCAGCATTTGAGAAACCCTTAAGGTCTTTTGTCATTCTTACTTCAACACCATCCCTTCCAATATAGCTTTCAATAAATTCAACCGTTTCTTTAAACCGATCTGGATCAGCGTTTGAGAAACCTTGAAGGTCTCTTTTCATTCTTTCCTTAACCCCATCCCTTCCAATATAGCTTTCAACAAATTCAACCATTTCTTTAACGGCTGAAACATTTCCTCTATCAAATCCTCCTAAAGATCTGCTCAACCGAAAGTTGACTCCATCTTCTCCAATATAACTTTCATAAAATCTGACTCTTTCTAAAAAACTCTTAAACCTGAACATCTTAAAATAAGAAACAAACTTGATTCTTTTCAGAGATGCTTCAGGACCAATACGCCTCACTAAAAAGTCAAGAAAGTTTTCCATTTCTAATGTGTCCCAGTTTTTCAATGAGTCTTCCACTTTAGCCGGCCAGTTCTTAGGCATTTGTTCAGACCAATTATCGCCCAGCTGTGTTTGAGCAAATTCAATAAAGGGGTTCTGTTCGGCTCCATAAGACAAAGAAAACCAAAAAACTAAAAAGAAAATAATCAATCTGGAGTTCATGCAAAAAACCTCCAAAGAAATAGATCATAGTATGTAAAATATATTCTCGAAAGAAAATCTTCAAGATGTGTAAATATTACATATGTTTGAGTGTTGAAATAGCGGACCTGTTCACACAGCCTTTCATGCAGAGTCCATTTGTATTTTTAAATCTTGAAAAATCTCCTCATAATCCGTCTCACAGTCATACCAGCGGACAGAAGATTCGCGTTTAAACCAAACCTTTTGTTTTTTAATTAACTGCATCGTCCTCTGAACAATGCGTTCATAAAGCTCCTCTTCTTTGAGATTCCCCTGCAAATACAGCAAAACTTCATAGTAGCCCACACTCTTCATTGCCGGAAAATCTTCCAAACCCTTTTTCCGCAAACGCTGAACCTCTTGAACCAACCCCCTTGACAACATATTCCTGGTTCTTAACTCCACCCTTTTTTTTAAAACAGCAGAAGAGCCGGTCAGCCCCGCTTTAAGCAGTTTATACGGAAACTTTCTACTTTGAAATTTTGTTTTCACTTCAGACATTTTTAATGCAGACGCCTCCATAAGACCTAAAGCTCGAAAAATTCGATGGCGGTCGTGCGGGTGAATTTGAAGAGCATACTGAGGGTCTTTTTTCTTCAAGCTCTCATATAAGACAGGCAAATCTTGTTCTTCCAACAGCTTTCTAATATCTTTATTCATTTTTGGGATGGGATAACAGCCCTTCTCTAAAGTCCGAAGGTAAAAGCCGCTCCCTCCTGTCACCAAAGCTGTCTGATGAGGTAAATGTTTTTCTAAAAGAGACCTTGCATCTTTTTCATATTGTCCGGCCGTATAAATCTTAGGAGGAGTAATGTGATCCAGCAAGTAAAATTTTTTGTATAGCTTTTGAGAAGCGCTTCTCCTTTCCTTCAGCAGGGGTTTTGAAGATCCAATATCAAAACCTTTATAAACCTGCACACTGTCTGCATTGATCATAAATGCAGAAAGTTTGGATGACAGATAAAAAGACAAATCTGTTTTTCCTGAACACGTTGGACCGAGAATAAAAATAACCGGATTCAACAAATTCTTCCAAACTCTTTTTCAATTCTGGAAAAAGGATACTCTACAAACACGGGGCGTCCGTGAGGGCAAAAACTGGAGAAGGAAAACTCATCCATTTGACGAAGCAAATTTTCCATTTCCGAAAGACTCAGTCTTTGACCGGCCCGAATGGCGGAATGACAGGCAAACGCCGCCGCGATCTCAGAAACCACCTTCTCTGTTGTAAAATCCTCCCCATGCTGGATATGCTCTTCAGCCAGCCGGCGTATAGACGCAGACACCGCCTTCTCCTTAATAAAGGGAGGAACAGCAGACACAGAAATTTCATCTGCTGTTTGAGAGTGTAAATCAATCCCCAAAGATTGAAAAGAAGACTTCATAGACAACACAGCCGAGACCTCAGCAGGATCCATTTTAATTTTTAAAGGAATCAAATGTTTTTGTTTTTCCAAATTTTTTAACTGCTTCATAAATTTTTCAAACAAAATTCTTTCATGCGCGGCATGCTGGTCAACAAACACAAGAGAACGGGAAGACTCCGTAACCAGATACGTCCGATGAGCTTGAGCCAGCACTTTCAAAGAAGAAAAATTATTTTTCAAAATATCTGAAGTGAGCTGCTCCGATTTCAAATTTGTTAAAAAACTCGGAGTCTTTTTTTCAAGCTCCGGAGCAGACCCTGGAGAAGGGGCTGTGTGAACCGCTCCTGAAATCTGTTCAGCGGTTTGTTTTGAACCAAAACCAGTATGATGAAAAGAGGGCTGAACCGGTCCGTCGGTGCAGTCTTTCTTCATCAAAGCTGAATCCTCCGGAGGCTTAGAATCTTCAGAATGCAAAATATCCAGCCATGGCGCTTTCTCCAACAACTCCCGAACGGCCCCCTGCACCAGTTTAAAAGCTCTGGATTGAGACAAAAACCGAACTTTGGTTTTCGTGGGGTGAATATTGACATCCACTTCCGTCGAAGGACAAGCAGCGTGAAGAACAATAATAGGATACTCCCCGTGCATCAATAAATTACGGTGAGCCGATAAAACAGCTCCATGAAGAATTTTATCTTCTACAGGGCGTCCGTTCACAAAAAACCACATCTTTTTTGAAGACCTGGCCGTTCGATTCGGAGGAGCTAAAATTATTTCCACAGACCAAGAAGACTTTTTACAAACATGATGGTGTAAGGGGCCGGACAAAATCATTTCTGCTCTTTCTAGGTAAGAAGAAACCGCCGGCCAAAAAAATAAAAGACGCTCTTTATGAATCACACGAAAAGACACTTCTGGATGAGCTAAAGCTTGAGATGTAACAACATTTTTGACTGCTAAATTTTCAACGGCTTCTGATTTTAAAAATCGAAGCCGGGCCGGCACATTTTCAAACAAACGATCTACAATAACCCTCGTCCCTTTCTCTCCTCCTACAGCTTCCACCTTTAAAGTCCGGCCAAATTTGCTTTTAACAGAATAAGCCTGATCCGCAGATGGAGTTCTGGAGCACAAAGTGAGATGGCTGACTCCTGCAATACTGGCCAAAGCTTCGCCGCGAAAACCATAAGTTTGAATGGAAAAAAGGTCGCTGGACTGGCGAATTTTGCTCGTTGCATGGCGTGACAACGCCAAAATCAATTCTTGAGGCGAAATTCCTCTGCCGTTGTCTTTGACCGAAACATACAAACCCCCTTCAGAAAATCGAACTTCAATAGAGCCGGCTCCGGCATCTAAAGAGTTTTCAATCAATTCCTTCACCAAATGCGCCGGACGCTCCACAACTTCCCCAGCCGCGATTTGATCAATCACAGAAGAATCCAATGGCTGAATCAAATGCAAGGCGTTTTCTTTATTCATTTTTTTTCTCCTCAGAGTTTTTCACCGGCGGCTCAGAAGGTTTAGGCAGAAGACCCGTCTTCACTTCTTTCAAGGCTTCTTCTTTTTTTCTATACGCTTGATTCAAAACATAACCCTTTTTCGATTTTTTGTACTGAGGAAGCACATCAATTTCAGAAATATAACCACGAACCTTGCGGGGTTTGTTGATAAAAATACGATAAAAAGAACCAAATAAATTCTTGGGCCGGTAAATTTTCGTGGATATTGCAATAATTCTGTTGTTTGGCAGTTTCATTATTTGCTTCGCATCAAAGTCCGGCTGAGTGTAGATGATCGCTTGGTTTTCCGTCACCACCGCACGTTGAATACGAGGAGCAGGCTCCTGTTTCTTTTTGCCAAAAAAACCAAAAGAAAACAAAATCAGAATGAGGCCGATTTTATTTAATACCGGTACTCCCAAAACCTCTGTCCCCCCTTTGACTGGGTTCTACT
Source organism: Bdellovibrionales bacterium (assembly GCA_965199935.1). Classification (GTDB taxonomy): domain Bacteria; phylum Bdellovibrionota; class Bdellovibrionia; order Bdellovibrionales; family UBA1609; genus JAPPLG01. The sequence continues at coordinate 218,820 of CBDATD010000002.1, read as the reverse complement.
TTACGAACCACTGAAAATCGAGCTTGAAGAACTGGGCAGAACACAACCTGAGCAATACGCTCCTGATCTGAAATGACAATTTCATCACGCCCTAAATTGACAACAATAATTTTAAGCTCCCCCCGATAGTCCGAATCAATGGTGCCGGGAGCATTCATCAAAGTCAGACCCTTTTTCAAAGCCAAACCGCTTCGGGGCCTCACCTGCAATTCAAAACCGTAGGGAATCTCAAAGACCAAGCCCGTGGGAATGAGAGTTCTTTCTCCAGGAGCCAGCCGAACAGGCTGATCAATCCTGGCACGAACATCAAATCCGCTGGCTTGAGCAGATTCATAGCGGGGAAAATCCCCTTTAAAATGCGCTAAAGGCTGAATCTTTAATTCAGCACAGGCAGGCTCTAACATCTATCAACCTCTCCATCACCAGAATCTCAAATCCCAGCTCAAAGCACAACTTTATTCACGGCTCGTCAATTTTTAATCAAAGACTTTAACTGCTGAAAACGCAAAGTCAGCGGAGTCGCCACGTAAATAGAGGAATAGGTGCCTATCACAACACCAATTCCCAAAGTAAAAGCAAAATCTTTAATCACACCGCTCGTTAAAAACCACATGGCCAAAACAGCCATCATAGTCGTCACAGAGGTCAGCAAAGTTCGAGATAAAACATCATTGAGAGAGCGATTGCAAATCTGCAAAAAACTCTCCTTTCTGGAATACAGGGAGACATTTTCTCGAATGCGGTCAAACGTCACAATGGTATCATTCAATGAATAGCCTATAATAGCCAGAACGGCCGCCAGCGTTTGTACATTCACTTCGAGGTCAAAGAAAGAAAAAACAGCCATTGTCAGAATAGAATCATGAAACAAGCAAAAAACAGCCGCCGGGGCGTAATTATAATCAAATCTCAAACCCAAATAAATCAAGATCAGCAATAGACTATAACAAACAGCCAGAATGCCGTTTCTTTTAAGTTCGCTTCCAATTTGAGGGCCTACAGAATCCACTCTTCGGATGTCCGCACCGGCCCATCGGTCTTTAATTTTTGCAGTTAAACGCGTGACTTTCTCCAGCTGAGACTCTTCCATACGAATCAGAATTTCCCTCTCCTGACCAAAAGACTGCACTCTGGCGCCGCCGTAGTTTTCCCCTTTGAGGAACTCTCTAATCTCCTCCAAAGGGGGAGCTTCTTGAAATTGAATTTGTATTTCGTTTCCTCCGGCAAAATCAATTCCATAGCGAAAGCCTTTTGTAAAAATGAGAGAAAGCCCTATTGCGGTCAACACCCCGGAAACAGCGAGAAAAAAAGAAGAGTATTTAATAAAATTAATTTTCATCACTGCCCCGGCGTCCATTTAAAATGAGAAATAAAAGAATTTAGAAGAGTTCGGGATACAAAAATGGCCGTAAACACAGATGTGATAATGCCGCAAAATAAAGTCACAGCAAAACCTCGAATGGGGCCTGTGCCAAAATACATTAGAATCAGACAGACAATGGCTGTGGTGATATTGGCATCTAAAATAGCTGAAAAGGCCCGGTCAAAACCTTCACTGACCGCTAGTTTCAAACTTGAACCCTTCCTCAACTCTTCTTTGAGTCTTTCAAAAATAATGATGTTTGCATCCACGGCCATCCCGACAGTTAATATAATGCCTGCAATTCCAGGCAGTGTCAGCGTCGCCCCAAAAGACGTCAAACAAGAAATTAAAAACATCATATTCAATGAGAGGGCGATATCCGCCACAACACCCAGCCGCCGATAGTAAATCAAAAGAAAAATCAAAACCAAACAAACAGCTGTCACGGCAGATAGTTTTCCCTTGGCGATATAGTCTCTCCCCAAAGTCGGACCTACAGTGCGTTCTTCCAACTGCTCTAAATTTGCAGGCAAAGCGCCGGCCCTTAAGGTCGTACTCACCATCTGAGCCTCTTCCAGCATCTTGGTTCTGTCCCCGGAGCCTAATGTAATCTGTCCGCGGTCCGTTAAGTGGTCTTTTATTTCAGGGGCTGTCTTCACCACCCCGTCCAATACAATGGCAATTCTCCGCCCAATATTTTTAGAGGTTACCTCTGAAAATATTTTCCGCCCTTCAAGTCCAAAACGAAAGTTCACCAAGGGTTCTCCAAACTGCCCTACTCCTACGCTGGCGTCTTCCAGCATATCACCCGTAAGCCCTGTGTCTGTCTCCAGCAGAAGAGGAGACCTCCCGACGCTTAAAGTCTTAGCAGATTCATCTTTAATAAAGGCGATGGCCGTACGCTCCGGCAGTTTTGGCTTTAAATCCTTGTTTAATCTTTGAACATAAGAGCGGTAGGATTTCTCTGACTGAAAAGAGTACCCGCCCTGCTCTTCCGTTTGAAGAATCATTTCGTTCAATTTGTCCGCGCTGAGTTCCTCAGAAACTAGACTCAACTCCAAACGAGCAGTTTTTTGTATCAGCTCCCTGGCTTTCTCCGCTTCCTTAATCCCCGGCAGCTGCACTAAAATTCTTTTGTCGCCCTGGGCCGTGATGACCGGCTCATTCACTCCAAATTCATCAATGCGGTTTCGTATCACCTCAATGCTTTGATCAATGATCTCCTTCCGCGCATTTTCCTCCTGCAGTTGTGAATAAGCTATTTCCAAGCGTCCGCCCGAACTGTCCAAAACTTGAAAAAGAGAACCGTACTGATCCCCAATTTTTTGCACAGCCTGTGGAATTTGACCGGCATCCTTCAGTTGAACAAAAATATGATCTTCAAGAGAATGCTCTTCGACTGAAATATCTTCCTCATTGAGAAATTCCACAAGTGCATTTTTAGAGCGGTCCAGCTTCTGCTCCAGCACTTCATCCACATTCACGCCTAAAACAAGGTGAAGCCCCCCTTGTATATCCAAACCGTATATCAGTTTTTCTTTAGAAATCCACCAGGCTGTTTTGTCGGTAAACTGCGGCGCCAGCCACCACAAAGACAGCAAAACAGCCCCCAAAACAATGGACCATCTCCACCTATTATCCTCAATAAACACTTTTTTTCACTTATCCCAATGAAGCTCTATTTAACATTTTTCGTCTGATCAGATTTATTCTGAGTTTCCGAAAAAGAAGAAATGTGTGAACGTAGCACACGAACATTCACTCCCTCAGAAACCTCTAAAATCACGTACTGTTCAGTCAGCCCGTCTATCTTACCTAAGAGACCTCCAGAAGTCAGCACAGACTGCCCTCTTTTTAAGTTAGAAGTAAACTCAGCGTGCTTCTTGGCCTTCTTCTGAGCAGGGCGGATAAAGAGAAAATACAAAATCAGAATGATAAAAACGAAGGGCATGAACTGTTCAATCACAGAAGGTCTCTGAGATTCTTCTTGAGGGGGGCCGGCAGGGGCCGTCGTGCGGGATGCAGAAAGGGGCTGTACAGTATTTTGAAACATCGTCTTCATCAATTATTGTCTGTGCAAAGGTTAAAAAAAAACGAACCCTTATTTAATATCTAAATAAAGGTTCGTCAATTTGTATTCTTGAAAGGGATTATGAATAACGGCAGTTTCGCTCTAGTTCTCTTCTTTTACCCCGTATCGCCATATCCTTCTCGCTTTCTGAAAGAACATCTGTATTCCCCTGATGCTTTAGAAGGTCTTCAACGGCTTTGTTGGTTTTAACGCTAAGGGGACCTTTCGCACCCACAAAACCGTCCATCCAGACACCAGCGCCTTCTTTAGCGGACGGATCCCACTCTTTGAATATCTCAGCCGTTCTGCCGGCAATAGCGCCCGCAATATGATTAGAAGTGGTAGATTGATTGGCTTTGCCCAAAACGTTAAAGACATTCACAGCTTTTTCTCCAAAAGCATTGCATTGATTAACATTGTTTCTGCAAGCCTCAGTGTCTTTTAGTTCAGAAATAGCCAAATTAATCCTCTGATAACTCCCAATTGTACCACTCTGCAACTGAATTCCAGACTCCCTTATCAGGTTCTGGCTCTCATTGATTTTAAACTTTACATCCTTGAATGGCCGCACCGACCTGCCCATTGCTGTAAATTGGGACAAACCGAGAACCAGAATAACCAGACTATATACGCACCTCATTGTTTCAACTCCTTTTTTACTCGTTGTTGTTTCCAGAGGGCATAATAACAGACATTTTATAAAAATCCAGAAAAAAGCAACCCTGTGTAAATTTTTCAATATTTTACCACAAAACCTCAAAAATGTTTGAAAAATCACCTTTAGAATCGACTTTTTAGTGTATTTATCTTAAATTCTCACCAAGTCTTGATTGCACGCATCCATTATTTACAAGACTGAATACATTTGCTTAGATTTTATAAACCCCTCCAATCGTGAGTCGTGAGGATAGCCGTGTTTTCAAAAGTTTTGTTTTTTACAACAGCGTCTGTGTTGGCGTCCTGCTCCCCACCTCCTCCAGAAATAACCTCTTCCAGAGATCCTAAAACGGAGGAATTATCCTCTGAAAGCCCTTCCAGCAGTGAAAAGTTCAGAAATATGGACTCCTCCAGGGAATATTTTCGCTACACATTCTCTGACTGTAAAGGAGAAGAGCAAAGGCATGTGGACATCTTTAACAAAATGAAAAAAGAAAACTTTTTAGACATTGAGATTGAAGATGGCGAGGTGAGCATGTCAAGGCCCGAAAAAAAGGCTGAGTTAAATGTCAATTTAAAGGGAAAATGGAACCACACAAACAACCTGCTTACGGATCTCTCCGGGCAGTTCGGCATTGGAACATCGGAAGACTGGAGCCAAGCCTCTGGTTTTCTTTACATCTCTGATGAAGTTATCACCGGCAGAATTGACGGAGCCAAAATTGAATTTTCCGGACTCAACAAAATTTTACAAGAAAACGTCAAAATGGTCTGCACTGCCTCTTTATTTATCGAGAAAAAGAGAGATTGAAATCTCAGGCTTGACATCCTCCTTTGATCTGTGGATTTTAAAACCGCGAGGTGGAGCAGTCTGGTAGCTCGTCGGGCTCATAACCCGAAGGCCGCAGGTTCAAATCCTGCCCTCGCAATTTAAAAGTTTTCCGGCGCCCCGGCAGACCCTGTAGAAATGCTTAAACTTATTATTTTATCCTTTTTAACAACCCATCTTCAGGCAAAGGCTCAAAACAGCCCCTCTTCAGCTCGTCTGGTCAGCCCTCTGCAAAGAGTCCTGCCGGACAGCCGTGTGGATATTGGAGTGCATATCACCCTTCAAAAAGGGTGGCACACCTACTGGCAAAACCCCGGTGATATTGGAAAAAGCCTGCAATGGACACACCCTCCTTCACTGTCCATGTCCTCCATGATTTGGCCTCTCCCCCAAAGAAGGCAAACACAGAAATGGAACCACTTTATCTATGAAAATGAGGCGCTTATTAAAAGAAGTCTCTATATTCCTAAAAACGCCCAAGACAAATTTTCTGTCTCATCGAAAATAAGATGGCTCATCTGCAAAATAATCTGCAAACCTGTGAGCCGGGATGTTCATCTGGATTTTTCTATCGGACAGCCTTTGAACAGCCCTGCCGGCCGGAAAATATTTCAAAAATTTATTTACCCAAATCCATCAAACCTCTCCGGCGCCATAGAAAGAAAAAAAGAAAAAGACGTCATACGGATCCAATCTTCTGAAAATTTTGAATTGATTGATTTTTTTCCCATTCAAAGCCTCTCTCACACAGCCCCAAAGACGGAGCAAATAAGTTCTTCTTCTTATGAAGTCAGCCTCCCCAAAAGCAAAAGTTTAAAAGACACTAAGGCTCTCATCGTATTTAAAAGAAATAAAAAAACACAAGCTGATGAAATCTCATTTTCTAATCAAAGCCGTCCCTTAATCTTTATTTTAATAATGGCTTTTATTGGAGGGCTGATTTTAAATTTGATGCCCTGTGTTCTGCCAGTCGTTTTTCTAAAGTTTTACCATACCGCCTCCATCCCCCGCGGGAAACTGATAGGCTCCTCTCTTTCCTATGGGGCCGGTATTATTTTCTCTTTTCTGGTTTTAGCATTTTTCATCCAATTTTTAAAAACGGGAGGACAGGCTGTGGGCTGGGGTTTTCAGATGGAATCCCCCTTTTTTGTTTCCTTTTTAATTTTGCTTTTCGCTTTGATCAGCTTTAGTTTTTTAGATCTTTTTTCTATCCCTGTTTTTTTTCAAAAATCTAAAACTCAAGACACTCTTGCAGGAAGTTTTCTTTCAGGGCTTCTCATCACAGCCGCAGCTTCCCCCTGCACGGCCCCTTTCATGGGAACAGCCATAGGCTATGCTTTCTCCCGCTCCACCGTAGAAGTGCTCTTTGTTTTTTCCAGCCTGGGGTTCGGGACAGCCTTTCCTTATTTTCTCTTATGTTCTTTCCCAAAACTGCTTAAATATTTTCCGCATCCAGGATCATGGAATCAAAAACTTAAAAAGGCCATGTCTATTCCCATGCTTTCAACCTTGGTTTGGCTTTTCTCTATTTTATCTCATTTAACAGCTTCACACCTAATGGTCTCTCTGGGAGCAGGTTTACTGATGACAGCACTCGCTTTATGGCTGAAAAAAAACCAATACATAAAAAAAGGAATATTTATCGGACTCATCTGCCTTTCTGCTCTGCTGATCTTGTATGTTCACACCTCTTTTTATGCGGAAAAACTCAAACACACCCCTTCTCAGGCAAAAAATGTTTTCTCTATGGACCGACTTCATCAAATCAGAGAGAAAAGCGGCGTTCTTTTATATTTTACAGCCCCTTGGTGCCTCTCCTGCCAGGTCAATGAATGGACCACTTTAAAAGACCAGGGAGTTTTGAGGTTTCTGCATCAAAATAACATTGTATTGATGAAAGTGAACTGGAATCCTGAAAACACAGATATTGAGAAAATATTCAAGAGACACAAAAGAGCCGGCATCCCTTTCACTCTTTTTTTCCCCTCTGGAGAAAAACCGGAAATCATTCTGCCTGAAATACTCGCCCCGAAGATTTTAATGAACATTTTGAAGAACAACAAATAAACAGTGGTTTTTGAGTTGAAATTTTTTCGTATGAATCAAAAATACTCAGCTCGTCTGATCAGAGTTTGGCTGTCAGAATGATTCCAATAACTTTCATTGCAGTCTTTTTTCACAGCAATATGACTTGAAAACAGACTCACCTGTTGGTGCAGTTGAATCATTTGATCAAATATTTGAGACAAATGGAAAACTATCAAATAGGTGCTTGTATCTCTCAACTTCAAACCATAGATAGGACACCATTTCCCCAGACAATTTTCTGTAGCTACTCCATGAGGCTTTAATACTGTGCTGTTGATTATTGGGTGAACGAGATAATTCATTTTTTCTGCAATGTAATCAAATTGCTCCCTCCAACTCTTCAGACCTGGTTCCCGAAGGAACGCTGTCCCCTCGTTCTGCATTTCTAATGTATAACACTGCCGGCTCTGAATACGTTTTCCAATATGCTCAAAAAGATCCAGCACGGCCTCTCTAAAGCATTCTATACTGATATTCGCCTGCTCCTGCATACCCGCCTCCTGATCTAAAAAAGTGCAGGAGCTTAGAAGATCCTCACGAAGATCCTCAAATGTATCTTGAACCGCCTTCCGCCTAAACTCACACAGATATTTCAATTCATCACTTGCATCCGATTCTTTATCAAAACGGCCGCAGTCATAAGAATAGGAATGAACCTCTTTCAGTTTATCAAACAAATAGTCTGCCTGAGCTATCATGGATTTTACAGGGTTTTCGGGGAGTTCAATAACAGCAATCTCTTGATCAGCAATGTCTGCATATCCTAGGGCCGGAGATGCTGACAAAGGAGGCGCAGGGCCGATATGTTTACTTATCTTGTAAACCTTTTCTGAATCCATCACTGTCATAAAATGATTTTTATAAAAAGCCTTGTATTGATTTTCAAAACAGCCCATAAGCAAAGCATACTGCGCCTCCACTTTCTCCTCCCAAAACGCTTGAGCATTCGCTTTGATGTTGCGGGAGTCCAGTACAAATTCCAGTAAATTTTTATATTGGACCCCGTTCGCAGTGAAGGGTTCATCAAAGGCGGATTCATAATCTTTTTCACCTTTTTCACAAACGCCCGACGGAGGAGGCCCTTGAATCAAACGGGGGGGTTTAAAAGTATAGGGTCTTACAACGCCTCCGTCTTCAAAAGAAGGAAGCAGTTCAACCAGCCTCTCTTTTTCTTCTTGAGTCGCGCATTCTGCTAAATCTTTTGAAGGCAGAGAAAATTCTTCTAAATCATCACCGCAAACCATGCCGTAAATAATATGCTTCATTGGAGAACTGCTGGGCAAACTGTCCATCCCAGGCGCAACCGCTTTCAAGAGACGGTCGTCTTCCGCCCTCCTCTCCCTGTGCGAATCCACCTTTTTTGTGATTTCCATGGTGAATCCGTTAAAAAATTCAGGAGTGGTGTAAGTGCGGGACTCCATTTCTCCGGTTTTAAAGACTTCCTTGATCCTCTTTACTAGATTCAAATATTTATCTGTATAATTTCGATCGTACATTTTTCGAGATGTGGATATAACAGCGCGTAGACGTATGGCTTCAAGCAGATCCACGCCTGCAGACACGACCCGCACACGCAAAACGTCTTCACTGCAATTTATATCTCTCTCACACTGATCTATTTGCTCCGCACTGTAGTAATGGGACAGCTCTGTTCTGTAATCTACAGCATTCAACAGCTCCCTTAAGGAGCCTAACAGCTCCTCATCCGAAAAAGAGTGGTTGATAGGATTCAAATACCGGCCGCTGGAAGGGTCAGAAAGCAAAGACCTATTAAATTGAAATGAATCTTTGTTATCCTGGGCGTCAATATACTGATCTATTTGATGAACAGCCCACTTGAATTTCATGGAAGCAGAATCTAAATAGTTCTCTTTTACATAGGAAGAACCGCCGCTTTCCGCTTTATCCCCCTCAAAGTTATAGCCACTGATTACTTCCTCATTGATGATCTGCATGATCTGAGCAGATTTTTTTTCCACAACTTCATGGCACGCATCTGCTGATTTTTCAGCTGATCTGCAAACTTCAGGAAAAACCTCCAAGCACGATATTATTTCCTCCTGAAACTGCCGGTAAACCTCATCTGCAGACAAAATCAAAATCTGCTGAACTGATGATTCTACTCCTTCTTCCATCTCCTCTAATACATCTTCGTATGCATCTGCTAATTTTTTAGCTGATCTGCAAACTTCAGGCAAAACCGCCTCACATGATATTTCTTCTGCTTGAGCCTGCCGGCAAACTTCATTTTCCGACAAAACCTGCTCTAATTCCTTTGAAACAAGCTTCTCTATATCATCTTGGTCATCTTTGACATTATGGTACTGAATATTCTCCCATCCTTTATATTGATATTCTTCAGTCTCATCAGCACTGGCGAGAAGGCCTGAAATTCCTCCAATTCCATGAAAGAGCGTCTGGGTGTTTATCTCATACCACAAACGGGCTTCCGCACTGTCTCTATTCCGAGATTGATGGAGCATATGAAATTCTAAAGAATGAATCTGCCTCCACTCCGATAACAGGTTTGAATGCTTGTTTAACTGATGAGAAAAAAATCTTCCAGGGCAGTCTTCTCGGTCAAAGTTCCCTATAATATCTGTTAGTATTTCAAAAAATCCCATTCCAGCAGGATTGGACATAGCACAGTCCGGTGAAGGATCCCCCTCCCAAAGTTTAATTTTTTGTTCTAAAACATTATTACTTCGCATATAAGAGTTGATCTGCACTTCCTGATCCAAAATATTGTTTTTCAAAGAGGAAGTTTTCCAATTCGCTGCTAAATAAGGATCAGTGATATATGTATGGTAAGTGAAAAACTGCACAAGATGAGGGATGCTGAAAGCCCCTGTCACAAGCCAGCCCGGCAGACTGAACAGCCTGATAAATTTAAAAGCTTTGCCTAAGCTCATCGAGTTTCTTATTTTTGGTGGAACTTTGTCTTTAAGGTACTGCCAGGACTTCTCTCTAAAATCCTGAGAAGACCGCCAGCCCATCGCAGCTAATGCTGTTCCACCAGCAGCCATATATCCCGCCGCCGCCATAGCTGTCATATCCGGCATCCAATCGAGCAATTTCCCCCCATCAGTAAATCCAGAACTTATAAATCCAGTAACAACAATGCCTGCAAGTAATCTGGCTGTCCATCTTTGAACTCCCGTTTGAAGTTTCATTTTATTTTTAGTAAATTTATACACCCCTATTCCAGCAGGAACAGCAAACAGTGTTTTAAAGACAGCTTTCCATTCGCTGTAAGCTGTATCGCACATTTCCATAAAATTAAAAGAACGTTCGTTTTTATCAATCAGCCCTTTCATGCAGGAGGCTATATTAGGATCCTCAGCAAATTCCATCACAGCAGTACTGAGCATCATACCTGCAGAAAGAGCCAGGGCCGTTCGGCTGTATCTTATAAATTTGATTAATCTCACTCGTTCAATTTTTTGAGCAGTCTTTCTATGCTCGTCTGTTACATCTCCTTTAGAGGCTATTCCTGAATTTATACGAGATTTCTTTTGATTGTATCTACCTGTGATCAACTGATTGATACCAACTTCCAAAAGCCTATTCATCTGCCCTGCGGCTACAACAAAACAAGCAAAACTAAACACACCTATAGGGGAAGCGAGTTGACTCGCCAAAGTCTGCTCCCATTGGGGATCCGTTTGCATACCATCGTACTGCAAAAAATCAAAACCTGTTTTCAAATACGAAAAAGCTCCTATGGCCGCAAAAAAAGTCAAAGTCTCACCGGGAATTCTCTTTAAGGAGGTCTTTAAAGAACCTATAGAGTTTTCAGAGTAAGGATGAATCATCCTGTGAAGCTCTTCCCAAGTGAGGCGGCTGGGATCCCACTGAGACATATCTGCAGGGAGTGTTTGAGCGGCTTTTGAAGAAAAACGCTTTGGAAAAACATTTTTAATTCTATCTTGCGATGCGGATTTCAAGCGGCTCCACTTATTATTCAATCGCTTTTTAAAATCTTCCAAATGGCGGTATCTTTGTTGAAGCTGTAGTTCTGCCGAGATGGCTCTCGATTCTTCCATTTCTGCACCCGAAAAAATCTGAAGTGTGAATCTTTCCCCAAAAACCTTGAGTATAGTCTCAAAGCTTGTTTTATTTTCAGGAGGGGTGAAAATAGTATCCCGAACAAGCTCCCCTTTAAGCAGTTCAAAAACCTCCCCTTTTTCGCTGTGAAAAAATTCACGAATTTTTTCATTAGCTCTGTCTTCAAAAGTAAACAGCCTCCCCTTCATTTCGATGGAGCGGTCTTGATTGAAATCGTATTGATCCCTCCACTCCGGGTTGGATAAAACCCTGTAGGCTGAATAAATTCTACTTAAAGCAGATATTTTTTCCGGATTCAACCCTCTGCTCTGTCGCCCTAAAGTACGCATTTCTTTAAGAATGTCTTTCTCAATCTTGTCTCTTGCAGATTCATATGCCTGTTTGATTCTTCTTTGATCGACACTACTGTCCAGCCCCAGCGCCTTGTAGGGGTTTTCCGCAAGTTTCAGTTGATAACTAGCAAGACGGGATTTTTTAAGATGAATATCCGGAGGATTTTTAGGAGCAGAAGCGGCGGCGGCGTGTCCACCCATATCGTACATTGCTCTCCTGTTAGGATCCTTAAGAACCTTATAAGCGGCTCCTATTTCTGTAAATATTTTTTTTTGTTCTCTCTGTATTTCTTCGCTTTTGTCTTCATGTTTATCCGGATGGTGTTTCTGTGCCAGCCGCCGGTAGGCAGTTGTAATCTCCTTTTGGGAAGCATTTTTAGAAACTCCTAAAATTTTATAATAATCTTTAGGAACATCAGATTCAGGGGCTGTATGGGCAAAAAAAGCAAAAAGAAGAATGAAAAGGCATTGAAACAAATTGTTTTTTTTCATTCTGATACATCCTTGATTTCTTCGTGAAAACTGCCCCAAATATAAATCAAAAAGCTAAATCAATGTGAGAAATTTATATTAGAGTGTAAAATTTACACACTATTTAGCGGCAGTTTTGCACCCCCGCACCCGTGTATCCACGCAAAAACAGGAATGCAGTCATGCAGGTTCATGACCTATAAGAGTGTGAGACTCGGCTCGGCGGTTTCGATTGTACAAAAGCAAAGGCAGGCGGAGGTTCAAACGAGTTCGAATTTGAGATGCAGAACGTGGAAAGGCTGGGGGGACAGAGCTGTAAACGAGTTCGGATTTGAAACAGAGCAGACAAAGTTTGCTCTGTTGCAAAACGCATGTCTGAGCTTTACAGTTTTGTTCACACAGCCTTTCCAATGACTAGACTCCTGCTTCCGTAGAAAGGCTGGGGGAACAGAGCTGTAAACGAGTTCGGCTTTGAAACAGAGGGGCCGGTCATCAGAAATGAGGAAAAACAATCTGGCTCTTTTTTTTGGAATTATTTAAAAAAAGTAAAATTAAAGCTTATGTTTTCCTAATTTCATCCGAAAGTATCTAAAGCGTCTAAATTGCTTTGAAAACATTATTGAAAGGGAGATTCATATGCCGTCTGTTGGTGCATCTGTAAAAAAATTAAACACATTCAAATACTCTGCAAAAAAACATAAATCATTCAAAACCCATGAGCATCGGATTCAGGACAAACTATGCCAGTCCTCCAGGTACTATTATCTCTTTCTTATTTAAAATTCATCTGTGCAGAGAACATGACGCAGAAGCAGGTCCATTTCTTTTTTTAAATGCATTTGATCCGGGCGGTACAAAAGATGAATATGAGGGCCGGCGTCCATTGTGATTAAAGGCCCGTCTTGTTTTTCCTCCCAAAATCGATCTAAAATTTTTAAAATTTTTCGGCTCTTTTCTGTTAGGTAGGAAAAAGAAGGGCGAGAGGATTCAAAAAGATTATGCATATCCTCAAACTCCTCTTGGGCGATTTGTTTCATAACTTTCCAATTTTTTTCTTTCATATTTTTCATCAAGAGATGAAGTCTGTTTTCAGCCCTTTCAGATCTCCCCTCAAAATAAGGGCTGCTTTGAACTCTTTGATGGGCGGAGGAGGAAGAAACTTTTTTTTCTCTATCACTGGTTAAAATCAAATGGTGAATCAGTGTATCGCAGGGAAAAGACAAGGAGCGAACTGAATTTTTATCCCACAAACACCAAGGAGAAAAAAAAGATCTGCAGGAAGACCCTGAACCCCCGCGGGAAATCAAAGCCAGCTGTTCATCGCCTAAAGGCTCCGTCCGGCCTTCTTTTACCGCCTGCTGGTACACCGCTTTAGTTAAAGCTGAAAAACTGGAGGCCGAGCTGGCCGCACCGGAGCTTTTCGGAAAATTATTTCCTGACCGCACCTTAAAACAGCCTTTTAAATTGAAAAGTTTTTTTAATTTTTGAAAAAAAGACAGGAACCTTTCCTGCTCTTTCATGTTCATAGAAAGAGTCTGCCACTCCTCTCCCCGCAAAGGCTCCCAAAGATCTGCGGGCTGTTCTACAGGCTCCAGCTCCACTCCGGAAACAAGATTCTTCAAGGTGTAGGACAGAGACGAATTAACGGGAGCTCCATCAGCTGTTTTTCCCATATACTTGATCAAAGCAATATTTGAAGGGCTTTTGTAAATCATTCCCCTTCCATATCATCATAAAACAATCGGTCAAAAATATTTTTTATTTCTTTTGTGAATTTAATCATTTCAGATTCATAGGACTTCATACCTCTCAGATAATATGGAACAAGCTTCTCCTTGATGAATCCTGCATTTAAAGAGACATACAAAAATCGAGAGACGGCTCTATCCCATATTTCTCTTTTTTTCTGATGAGAAGCCTCTTTGCGTCTGATTTTAGTGTATTGATTAAGCTGATCCAGGTAGGCTTTCAATCCGCCCTCGTGTTTAAATAGAAATAAAGCCAGTTCGGCTTTTTCCTGATCAAATTTGTTTGAGATGCTGTTTAGTTTTCCTTCTATTTCTTCATATTTTACAGCGGGTTTTGCATCCCAGTAAGATTCAAAGTCCTTTGAAATTCTAAGCAAGTGTACAACATCGTGGTGGAAAAAACCCGCGGATGTGGTATCGATTCCGTCAGCAGTCATATCTTTTCCAGAAACACTAATAAAATGAGAACCCTTTCCTATTCGATTAAAAGCCATGATGCCGACTGGACCTATTGTAAAAAACATAACTTCCTTTGGAAAAAGGTCTTTCGCTGATTCAAAGTCAGAGTTCTTTGGCGGGTCAGGACGTTCTTGTGTTGTAATAAAGTTTGCAAAACCCCTTTTTTCTGCATCATACCGCCGCAGGAGATTGCCAAGAGTGGAAAGCTTGTAGTTAAAATCAGCCCACCAAATGTAGGTCACATTCAAATCCCTCATTCTCTGATAAGCCTCTTTCTTATAGTCCTCCAAGAGCTTTAGGTGTTCTGCATACATAAGTTTGTGTTGGTTTTGATATTTAAAGCCCTTCTCAAAGCCAATAATTGTTTTATTTATTTGATCGGCAAAGTAAGGAATATGAGTTTTCTCTGGATCTGCCTTGATCTCCAGCAAATATTTTCGGACTCTTCTAAACTCTCTGGCCTGGTCAACACCAGTGTAGTACAAAAGAGAAAATCCAAACTTCTTCAAAAAAGGCTCTTGTGGAGAGTTTCTTATGGATTTTAGATCCCCCTCCAGTTTTTTCTCTGCTTGTTTCAACACCTGCTCTATCGTTTCTGCTGTTTGACCTGAAAAGAGAGGTTCACAAAATTCTGCAGAAGCCGCTGAAAAGTGAAAGATGATAGAAAACAGTGAAAAGTATTTCAAAAAGTCCTCCCTCTTGGACACGCAATGATTGTTTAAAAAATATCGAAAACAGAACATAGCATAGCAGAAACAAATAAGCACAAAAGTTGGAAAAAATGTAATATTTACAGGACGGCAGGTATGCGGCTATGGCGTTGCCAAGCGAAATCACCGAATCTCGTACTTATAAGGATTGTGGATATTCATAGAAAGGCTGGGGGGACAGAGCTGTAAACGAGTTCGGCTTTGAAACAGAGCAGACAAAGTTTGCTCTGCGGCAAAACGCATGTCTGAGCTTTACAGCTTTGCCCACACAGCCTGTCCAACGACTCACCCCTGCTGATTTCAAGGGCAGGAGCAGAATAAATGAATATCTCCATAAGCTTCTTGGATTCTGGAAACAGGGGTCCAAAATTTTTTCTTCTGCAGATAAGGCAAAGGAAAACACGCTCTCTTTTTAGAGTAAGGAAAATTCCACTTCTCTTGGCAAAGATCCCGGATGGTGTGCGGAGCATTTTTCAGCAAATTATTCTTTTTATCCGCCTCGCCTTTTTCGATTTCCTCAATTTCTTTTCGAATGGAAATCAAGGCCTCGCAAAAACGATCCATCTCTTCTTTATCCTCACTTTCTGTGGGTTCAATCATCAAAGTCCCCGGAACCGGCCAAGACATCGTTGGAGAGTGAAAACCATAATCCATTAAGCGTTTTGCTGCATCCACCACGTCAACCTCCGCAGAGTACTTAAACTTTCTCAAATCCACAATGCATTCATGCGCTGTCTGATGATTCAACCCTGTAAACAAAATACGATAATGAGGCTCCAATTTCTTTTTAATATAATTAGCGTTCAAAATAGCTGTCTGGCTGGCCCGTTTCAGCCCTTCAAATCCCATCATTCTAATGTAAGCCCAAGAGATAGAAAGCACTCCGGCATTTCCATACGGCGTTGAGCTTATAGTAAATACATCCCCCGCATTTTTATCCTTTTGTAAAAAGGGATGGGAAGGCATAAACGGCTCTAATTTTTTCACAACCCCGATGGGGCCTGCACCAGGGCCTCCCCCTCCATGAGGAATGCAAAAAGTTTTATGCAAATTCAAATGTCCAGCATCCATTCCCAATAAAGCCGGACGGCACAGCCCCGTTAAGGCATTCATATTGGCCCCATCGAAATAAACCAGGCCTCCGTGTTCATGGATCAACCGGTTCATTCGAGAAATATTTTCTTCAAATACTCCACAGGTTGAAGGATAAGTCAGCATAAGACAAGATAGTTTTTCTGAATGCTCTTCAGTCTTTTGTTTTAAATCCTCCCACTCAACTCCTCCTTGAGCGTTACATCGGACACTGACTGTTTTCAGTCCTGCCATTTTGGCGCTGGCTGGATTGGTGCCGTGAGCGGAAGAAGGAATCAAACAAATATTCCTCCCCCCTTCTCCTATGGATTGGTGGTATTTTCTAAAAATAATGAGTCCCGCATATTCTCCTTGAGAACCTGCATTAGGCTGTAGAGATATTTTTGAAAAACCTGTGATTTCACATAAAAACTCCTCCAGTTCTCTAAAAATTTCCAAAGATCCCCGCGCCTGGTTAAGAGGAGCAAAAGGGTGAATATCCGCAAAAGGCTTCCAGGTCATCGGCTGTAATTCCGTTGTTGCATTTAATTTCATTGTGCAGGAGCCGAGGGGAATCATAGAATGCGTCAAAGTAAGGTCTTTGTTTTGCAGATGATGAATATACCGAACGAGTTTTGTCTCTGAATGGAAGCTGTTAAAAACGGGATGCTTTAAAAAAGAGCTTTTTCTTATTAAAGGTTTAGGAATACCTGAAGCTTCTTTGACTTCTTTTTTGCTCGAAGAAAAAACCTGCTTAAAAATGTCGATCAGTTCATCCATATCTTTTTTATTTCTGCCCTCTCCCACAGAAACACTCACATGGTTTTTTGAAGGATAGCCTAAGTTAATGCCCTGCTCTTCTGAAAGAGATTGTATTTTATTTTTTTGATCACAGTTGAGCTGAAAAGTGAGAGTGTCAAAGAAAGTATGATTGATCAGCGGAAGTGATTTCAAATGGTCGTAAAGATATAAAACTTGATTGTGAATTTCCCCGGCAATAGATTTCAAACCTTCCGGGCCGTGATAAACCGCATACATGGAGGACAAAACAGCCGGTAAAACTTGTGAAGTGCAGATGTTGCTGACGGCTCTTTCTCTTCGGATGTGCTGTTCTCTGGTTTGAAGAGCCAGCCGCAGAGCGGGACCGCCGTCCCTGTCTTTGGAGACGCCGACAATCCTCCCTGGGATTTGATGGGTATGCTCTTTTCTTACAGCAAGAAAAGAGGCCTGAGGCCCCCCGTACATAAGAGGCAGACCCAAACGCCCCGTAGATCCTACGACAACATCTACAGATTTTAAAGGCTCTATAAGACAGCAGGCCAATAAATCCACAGAAACGATAATAGGAATGTTTTTTTGTTTCAAGGTTTGCAAGATATTTTTTAATTCAGGCACAGAGCCGTCCGCAAAGGGGTACTGCAAAAACACAGCAAAAACATTTTCTATTTTATCTTTAAGCAGGGAGCCTTTTTGAATTTGAACATCCAGAGCTGAGGCCCGTGTCTTAAGAACGGACAGGGTATGGCTCCAAACATTATCATTAACAAAAAAAGTCCGTGACTGGGAGTTGGAGTGGTTCAGAGTCATCAGCATTGCCTCCGCACAGGCTGTGGACTCATCCAGCAGGGAGGCGTTTGATATGTCCATGCCTGTTAAATCGCATATCATCGTTTGAAAGTTCAAAAGAGCCTCTAAACGCCCTTGAGCTAATTCTGCCTGATAGGGAGTGTAGGCTGTGTACCACACAGGATTTTTAATAATGTTTCTGTTAGTGACAGCAAGCGGAAGGCATTCATAATACCCCTGACCGATATAGTTTTTAAAAGTTTTATTTTTCAGCGCTTGCTTTCTGGTGTGATGAATGAGTTCAGACTCTGTTAAGGCGGGAGGCAGACTTAAATGGGAAGTATTTAAAACCTCTTGGGGCATCCCTTTGGATATTAAATGATCCAAATTTTTCACTGACAAAAATTTCAGCATGGAAGAGATTTCTTCTTCGGAAGGGCCGATATGGCGGTCCACAAATTTTTTCATTGAAACCCCTCTTATGGTTCTTCGCGCAAAGGACTTGCGAAACTCTCGGTATAGAAAAATAGGACGCTCTTAAAGTAAAGTCATCACGCAGTATTTCCGCCCCTGCATATGCACCGCCTCCGCACATCACTTTTGAGAAATCGACAGCCCCATAAATGTCTTCACATATAGAGAAACTCTGTCAGACCGCCCCTCAGAGGATCAGGCTGAACCTAAGCAAAAAGAAAAAACCCAATTAGTATCAAACGATTGACACTAAATCAATATTCTTTATAACCACTTGATATTACTTGTCTTTTTCTATACACTTAACAGGCCTTCATTGATTCCCCCGTCCTTTAAAAAAATTTTTCCGGCATAATAACAAAAATCAGAACAAGGCCAAAACACAACTTCTATATTACTTCCTTTGTATGTGTGCCGGGATATAAGAGATTTTGTTTTAGAAGTCGTAAATACCAATTTTAATTTATGTTGAACAGCCAATTCCATCAATCCCCTTAACTCATCACCTATTTCATTGACATGGCGATCACTCCATTTAATTTCCAACAGGGTTCTAGGGCTGTACCTTCCATCAGTCCATACGAGATCGACTTCAAACTCCACATTATTTTTTTTCCAACGAGCGTAATATATTTTTTTTGTTAAGAAATCCTGCGTGTGAAAATGCTGGCTAAAAACAACAGTTTCTATAATACTGCCAATATTGCTGTCTGTATTTTTCACCTCCCCGAATAAAGCAGAATACATAGACGGGTTAGTTAAATAAATCTTAAAATTTCTAGCCCTCTTAAATCTTTTACACGAGTCGTCAATTCTATACACTCTTTGGATTAAAAAAGCTGATTCCAAGTATGTTAAGTATCTTTGAATAGTATTTTTAGAAATCTGAGAATTTTTACTCAAACTTTCTAAATTAATTTCACGGCCGGAATTAAGAGCCATCATAGTTAAGAGGCTATTTAGTTCTTGTGTATCTTGAATACCATACAAGGAAGGCAAATCTCTTAATAAGACTTTATCAATGATATCTTGTCCTATGAATCGTCTTATATCTTTTCGAATTGTTGAATTGAATATGGGTTCAGGATACCCGCCAAAATTAATGTAATTAATAAACTGCTCATTGAACTTCTTGATACTTTTTGGCTTAGCTCCCACAGACAAATCTATAAATTCTTTAAAAGTCAAAGGCGGAAGAAAAAAATCTGTAAATCTTCCGGTGCCAGATTCTACACTTTTCCTTTTAAGAGCAACTGCGGAAGAACCTGAGGCAACAAATTTAATGGAGGGATATTTATCCACTAAAACTTTCAAATGCCGCTCCCAATCTTTAAGGTATTGAATTTCATCAAAGATAACCAGCTTTTTTGTTTTAGAGCTGTGTTTGGTCTTTTTTTGAAACAGCTCGATAAACTTTTCCAGCGGTATGTTATTGTAAATAGGACTGTCAACAGAGACAAAAAATATATTACCCGCTTGGAACTCTCCCCTCTTTAAAGCAGAGTGGATAATTTGATGCAGCAAAACTGTTTTTCCAACTCTTCTTGGACCCATGAGAACCACAGCCCGTTTGAGGTTCTGATTTAATACAAGGGTTTTAAAACTCTTGAAATACCCTCTCCTTTTCTTCAGTTGAAACGAATATCTGCGATCTTCCCACCAAGGATTATACTTGGTTAAACTAGACAACAAAGTGTCTTCTGAAATCATCAAAAGGGACATATTCAATTAGTATCAAACGATTGACACTAAATCAATATTCTTTATAAACAATTGATATTACTCGTCTTTTTCTATACACTTAACGGAAGTATTGAGATGGGTCCGCCAATTTCTGAACCAACTGCCGTGTTGTCATCATCTTTTCAGCTTCAAAACAGAACTCGACAGGGTCCCGGGGCAGAGCCTGATAAACGAGAAAAATTTATTTATCGCCTTTACGAAATTTAGCCAACAAATCTTCCAGCTTGGCGCGGGTTTTATTATCAAATAAGGATTTCCCGTTCACCTTATTTGTCAAAAAAACTTCAGCTTTGGATTTCAACAATAAGGCTACAGCGTGCTTGTTTCCTGAACCCACTGCAAAATAAAGAGGGGTTACTCCCTCCTTATCTTTGATATTGACATTTGCTCCCTGTTGAACCAAAAACTCTATCACTGGAAAATGAGCATTCACGCTGGCTAAATGAAGAGCCGACCATCCTTCAGGGGTTTGTATGTTTAATTTTGCTTTTTTACTGACTGCTTTCTGAACAACATTCAACAAGCCTTTTTCCGCAGAGTAATGTAAAATAGTTTTGCCGGAGTTGTCTTTGAGATCTATCGGAAACGTTTGTTTCATCATTTCAGAAACAATCTTTTTATAGTTTTTAGGAGGATTTGCCTCTGCCAACAACTGGTGAACGGCTGTCTGTTTGTACATATTGGTCAACTGAACCTTAGCTCCGCTTTTCAAAAGCAATAAAACATTTTTTAGATCTCCATTGGATGCGGCAAGATGAAGAGCGGTGTCTTTAGCTTTATTTCGAATATTGACATTAATTTTTTTGCTGATCAAGAAGCGGACCAGCTCAAGGGTTTTTTTCTTCTCTCCTTGTTTTTGTGAGTAAAAAGCATAGTGCAGGAGAGAATTTTTTCTATTGTCCAAAGCATGAACGTCTCCCCCTGCTTGAAACAACAGCTCTGCAATTTTTTTATTTTTTCTCAAAGCAGAAACGTGCAAAGGAGTTTTGCCTATAATATTTTTCGCATTTACAGGAGCTTTTTGTTCAATCAGCCAAGAAACAATATCCGGCTTCTCGTGAGAAACCGCTAAGTGCAGAGGAGTTCTTTTGGACTTATCTGTGATATTTGCTGGAAAACTTTTAATTTTCTTCAATGAGGCTAAATCCCCTTTTTCAATATGTTTTCGAATATCAGCAAACTCAACAGATTTTGCGCCTGTGTAAAAAGCAACTAATAATAATGGAATAAAAATTTTATACATTCTTCATCCTCCTTTTCTATTCATGTTTTTTATCATGCAGCCGCCCTCGCATTCACACCGCCTTCGTGAAAGCGGGAACCGCTTTTTTCATACGTGATTTATTATTCTCCAGCCTCCTTCCTCTGTCACTCATATATTTTCTTTCCCCTCGTCTCCTTAGCCCTCAAAATGCCTTCAAAAAGATACTGCCCTTGAAAACAAAGCAGAAAGTTTACCGTAAAAGCTTTCAAAACCCTCTATTAGAGGGTTTTGAAAAACTTTCTTGAAATTCACAAAAGTGTTTCATTTTGAGACCTTTGCTGACAATATGTTGAATCAACTATTAAGAGCCGTTCTTGATTTTTCTCACTTCTTTAACAGGAATCCCTGCTACCTTAGAAACAAGAGACACATCTTTAATGCGGTGATTAGGATTTTGCTCAAAAAAAGATTTTTTGTTGACTTCATATCTAATTTATCCGATAAATTAGACATACGATCCAAAGACTTGTGAAAGCTTCAAAAACCAAAAGCTTCTTCCTTAAAAAACTTAAAACTCGTAAAGAAGGACATTCCTAAATTTGCTCCCCGATAAAAAATTAATAAATCTGGGTTTTTCACAAAAACATAATAATTTTTATGGTATTTTCAATGATTTAAAGACAGATATAAATTTTACTTAAAGCAGTTCTTTAAAAGTTTACCTGCACCATTTATGTATGGACCAAAAATGAACCGCCCAGACTATTGTTGATCGGACAGGCCCTCTTGTAAAGGTCCCAAATGAATGTCTTTAATCTTACTTTATCTTTCAAAAATATAGACATACCTTGAAAAAAACATAAAAGAATTTTATTATGAATCCTGGTGTCTCCGTACAATGAAAGGCAGTGTATGAATGGTTGGTCATCAAACAGTATGGTTCTCAGAACGTGAACTAATAACCCTCTCTAAAGAGCAGGAAAATGAGTTTATTGAAAAAACTGAATCTTTGTCTGTAGACAAAATTGCTAAAACTATATGCGCCTTTTCCAATGATTTGCCTCGTAGGGAAAAACCTTCCGTAATATTTGTGGGGATCGCAGATGACGGGAGGTATACCGGCCTCTCCATAACGGATGATCTACAGCTGCAAGTCAGCAACATTAGAGGAAACGGTAATTTACAACCTCTACCCTCAATAAGAATTCATACACTTCGCATAGAACAGCATGACATTCTTGCTGTCCAAGTTCAGCCTTCAAAAAACCCCCCTGTACGCTGCAAAAATCACTGCTGGGTTCGCATAGGTTCTTCCACACAAGAAGCATCAGAGCAGGAAGCATGATGCAAACAATTGCCTTTTTTAATAACAAGGGCGGCGTAGGTAAAACTTCCCTTGCTTATCACGTTTCATGGATGTTGAAAGAAATGGGAAATAAAGTTCTTTCTGTGGATTTGGACCCTCAGGTTAATCTAACAGGAATGTTTATAAACGAGGATCAAATTGAGTCTATTATGAATAAAAAAGAAAATATTTATTCAGCCTTGGAACCTCAAATGAAAGGAATAGGAGATATTAAAAAACCAGTTATTCTATATGCAGATGAAAATTTAGGACTGCTTCCGGGAGATCTAAAACTCTCAAGCATTGAGGCCGAATTTTCAAGCAACTGGCCAAAATGTCTTGATAAAGACGAAAGAGCGTTCAGAGTCACATCGGCTTTCAGACGTCTGATTGTTTCAGCTGGAGAAGAAATGAATGCAGACTGGGCCATCATTGATATGGGGCCAAACTTGGGAAGCATCAATCGTTCTGTTTTAATTGCAAGTGATTATGTGCTATTTCCATTAGGCCCGGATTTATTTTCGCATCAAGGATTAAAAAATGTTGGAGGATTTTTAAACACATGGAGACGCGAGTGGTCGGAAAGAAAAAAAAAGAAACCTCGAGAATTGGAATTTGATCTACCGGAAGGTAATATGACCCCTTTAGGATATATTGTAATGAGGCACTCGATACGCCATGACCGCCCAGTAAAGGCTTATCAAAAGTGGATGGATAAAATGCCGGAAACTTACAAAAGCTATGTTAAGCCCTCGTTAAAATTAAAAGACCAGGATTCATATCTTTTGGGCCATTTAAAAGACTACAGATCTCTTATGCCTATGGCTCAAGAAAAAACAAAACCTATGTTCTTATTGAAGCCTGGAGATGGAGCTATCGGCGCTCATTTTAAGGCCGTCCAATCCTGTTACAGTGATTTCAAGGCGTTGACTCAAAAAATCATTTCGGCCGTTAAAACTAACTCTAATATTTGATAGAAGGGGTTCAAGCGTCCGCCGAGGATACTGTTAGGAGCCGTTCTTGATTTTTCTCACTTCTTTAACAGGAATCCCTGCTACCTTAGAAACAAGAGACACATCTAGTTTTTCCCTCAACATATTTCTGACCATCTCCTGACGGCCCTCCTTGTGTCCCTCTTGCAAACCTTTTTGCAAACCTTTTTGCAAACCTTCCTTACGGCCTTCCTGTCTTCCTTTGCGCAGGCCCTTCATCTGCTCCCGCTCTCTCATATATTGCAGTGTATCCATGTAACCTCCTTTTTTAAAAATCCCCTTTTCTACAAGCTCCCGCTCCACTGCCTGCCACAGATTCTTAAACTCCTTACCGGCTTTCAGCACTGACTGCAAATAATCCGATACACTGACTATCAGTTTATTTTGCTTGCCCGCGGGCAGGCCGCTAAACAACACCAGCACCTCTTTTAACTCAGCCCGAGTAAGCTTTATATCCCATATCCGACGCAGTAAATACAAAGCCCCGCGGCTTTTAAAGCTTTTATTTTTAAAAACTCCTTTTAGCTTCGGATCCTGAGCATCCAACAGCTTCACCTTGTAATCTATCATGTATTCTCTTAATTCTACAGGAATTTTTGAGAGAAATGCCTTATAGATTGATCCTTGAAAGGTTCTTGCCCATTTCCAAGGGGTTTTTCCGTGATAAAACACCACTGGAATAATAGGAGAAGCTGCACCCTTGGTCTTAAGGCTGTGTTCGTGAAGCAAAGTCTGATAATATAAAAGCTGACTGAAAAGTTCGGGGTCGTAGTAGGATTTGTGTTCCAGAAGAATGAAAATTTTCACTTTGATTTTGGGCCGTGCTTTAAGAGGCACAGAAAAAACAAGATCGGCTCTTTTTTCTTCTAGGCTGTCTTTTTCCTCCTTTAGGTTTTTCCAGTCACAAGCGTTAAACGCTTTCTTATTGAAAATAAACTGAAAAAGCTCCAAAGCAAAAGCCGGGTCAGAGTAAAAACTTTTAAAAAACATATCATGGTGATTGACAGGCTTTTTAACTTGAGATTTTTTCAAAAAAACTCCTGGTTCTTTCTGCTTTGAAAGCGGTTTGGACGGCATATGCTGCACTCCTTTTTAATTAAGTTTAAAAAACTTTCATTCTACAAAGAAGTTTTATGGAAAAGCAACATACGTTTTGTTTTTACGCTGTGATTCATCTTTTTTGGGTTCGTACCTTTTACAATATAAAAAGTTATAGTATCTCTTCTAAAACTCCTTTGAGACGCCTCCTAATAAAGTCCAGTTTCAATCCTCTGCTGAAAGAGTTCCTATTTTAGATCACATTTATCTCATTTCATGCGGCAACATCTTATTTTTAGAAACTTCTATACATTGCCTTTTATTGATTATATGTTATTGTTAAAAAGGTGATAACGTGTTAAAGAGGGGGCGTAATGGAAAAGGGACACAATCCACTATCAATCGCAAATTATTTCATTAATGCAAGCGGAGGCATGCATCTTTTAAAACTCGTAAAACTTTGCTACATCTCTCACGGCTATTGCTTGGCTCTTTTGGATAAACCACTGGTAAACGAGACGGTGGAAGCTTGGAAATACGGTCCAGTATTTCCCACAATATACGATAGGTTTAAAGGCAATGGATTCATCATAGAAACAGTCAACGTGAAAGAAGAACTCTTTAATGAGAATGAAAAAGAGATAATGCAAGCTGTATACGATAATTACTCTGGTCTTAGTGGTGTAGAATTATCCACACTTACGCACTCGAAAGGCACTCCTTGGTACGTTGCTTGGCATGAAGAAGGAGGTAAAAAATATCTGAATTACCCAATAAAAAATGAAAAAATAAAAAGGTACTATAAAAATCTTAGAAATGAAAAACACAGTGTAAAAAAATAATGAAACATCCTCAATCCATTCAAACGCTAATAAACCAATTAGTCCAGAAAGAAATTCAAATCCTTTCAAAAGCCCCTAAGGAAGGGTTATCGCTTGTTGAACACGAAACGATTCAAGATTAAAAAACCATTAGATGGCTTCAGGTAATTTTGACTTTGATAATTATTATTCTCCTTATATTTATTTCAATCATATACATTTATTATACAAATAAAATTATTTCTTATAATAAAACAGAAATGTGGCCATTTTTTTTATCCCTCACTTCCAGTTTTACGATTGTGATTACCACTCTTGTAACTGCTCTCACTGTTGGGGTCTTTAAAAATACACAAAAATAAATAGGAATTGGACTGTGTTAATTTAGGGGGTACAGTCAAATTAATGTAAAACTTACATAGCACTACTGCCCTAATTGCCCGAAACCACCTCTCATAAAGTCTAGCCTTCTCCTCATCTTATCATTTACCACGCAGATCATTCTAACTGGTTGAAATGCTCACAGCGTATCTCCCCCTAGAGAAATAGCTTATGATTGCTTCATTTACGCCCGGCATTGTATTATTTTATTGCTTTTTTTAGATTTGCTATTTGAAGTTAAATCTGATAGTCTCGACTTCAGTGAAGGGTTTAAAAAAGAATAAAACGGCGAACCAGCCAAAGTCAAAAAAAGAATGCACTAACTCTTACGGGTATAGTGTTTCTAACTTTAGAGTGCTTGACATCCCCAGCCACAGAAGACGTGTGGAAACTCAAGATATCACCGCAAAGCCTACTTCAAAAAAATAATAAAGAATCAGTAACAACGTTATGTGACTTATCGCTATGAAACACAGAAATATATCTATCGTATGGGATTTTGACGGCACATTAACTCCAGATGATTCAACATCGAAAGTGTTTGAACACTTTTTAGGAAAAAGAGAAATTCCAAAACTTTGGAAATGGATTCAAACTGTAAACGGGAGAAAAACAAAGCCTAGTTGGGAGAGGCTTTTGTCCTCTGATGCCCCTACATGGATGTATATACTATCTCTTGTCGCATTTAATGAACGAACACCTTTGAATATAGAGTTTTTCCAGAAAATAAAGCATCTAGTGAAATTGTATAAAAATACTTCAAATTTTTTGAAGAAAATAAAAGCTTTTGAAGAACAATCCAGCTTTAAAAAAATCAAAATTAAAATTCATCACTTTATTGTCACGGCAGGATTAAAAGAATATGTGGAAGTTCTCACACCTGGTGAAATATTTTCCTATATATGGGGCGGACGATATAGTTGTGTGTATTCTCCAAACAGGGAAGATGAAGTGGAAAGTATTCCTATATTTTGTATGGATGAAACAATGAAAACAAGAGCCTTATATGAAATATCTAAAGGTATCTTCAGAAAAAATTCTAAAATAAAAGCTGTAAACAACAAAGTGGAAAAAGAGAAGTTGTGGTGTCCATTCAATAACTTTATTTATGTGGGAGACGGCCCCACAGATATACCAGCCCTGTCTTTAACACGAGCTTACGGAGGGTATGGAATTGTTGTATTCAACCCCGAAAAATCTAGAACAGAAGTAAAACAACATTTGAAGAATATGAGTGCTGATAGCCGCTGTGATCTTATTACAAAAGCAGATTTTTCTACACAATCAGAGTTATTTTACTCCATAAAAAATCGTTGTTTGCAAATTCAAAAGAAATATTTGGCAGAAGACTTTTCAAAGTAAAAATCTTTTACGTCTGTCAATAACAAAAAAAATCATCTTCTCCACTTGTTCGCACTTGGATACCTTAAAATTTAGTGATAAAACAACGCTTAAGTCGTACAAATCATTTTCTTTTTTGATTTCATTCGTTTTCTGTTTTCAGCAACTTTCTTTAGCTTTTTAATGTATGTCTTAATATCATGCTCCGGATAAGAAATATCTTTATTTTTGAAAAACATCTGTAATTTAATATTTAATTTTTTAAACAAGATTTTAGACGTTTTGGAAAAGCCAATATACGGGGATCTTAATGCACATCCATCTTTAGTTAAAAAATAAAATGAACCAATATGCTCATATTTAAACTTTAACAACAGCGGAATAATATCACCTTCATTTCCAACCCTGTAGATGGGCTTTTCTATGAAACAGTCCAATCTATCTTCGCTGATAGGAGGCGAGCCAAAAGTATAACAAGCCGCCACATTTTGCTTAAAGAGTTGAGAAGCGGCTATAATGGCCAAAGCACCTCCCCTAGAATGCCCTGTGATATAAACCGGCTTTTTCTCCTTTTTTAATGCTTTGTCTAAAAACTCTGTCAACTGATTATGAATTTCACAATAATTATTTGTGTACAACTTATGTAGTTTCCCCATTTTCGTTTTCATACTGATAAAAAGCAAATTACTAAAAATGTCGGATATTCCCTTCGTCCCTCTAAAAGCAACAATGTAAAATTCCCTGTGTTCAGCAATGATAAATTGAGGTTCTCCAGAACTAAAATTTACATACTCTAGTTGAAGATTCCTTAATTTAACTTCTATTTCTTCTTTACTAGTGTGATAGGCAATATCAGCACACCTTGCCATAAGTACTGCTATCTCATCAGAATATATTGGGCAATGTACAGGCAGTATTGTCTTTTTATCTGATTGAGGTTCAAGCATAATCCTCCTACTACTTTCTCCATCTTTATTAAATAAAAGATTTAATAAATCAAAGAAAAGTTTCTTTTCTGTTTCACATTGAAACAAAAATTAAATTTGCTGGATTAGTGAGAGCTTGAACGGCTTGTGTAAAACTTACATAGCACTACTGTCCTAATTGCCCAAAACCACCTCTCATAAAGTCTAGTTTTATCTTCCGCTTAAGGGCTGGCTCTCCCTTTTTTTCAGGTTTTTAGTCATAATAATACAGTCTTTCAAGAGTCCGTGAAGTGTACGTTTCACGGATAACAGGAGAACATATAGAAGTGTCTTTAAAATCTATAAAAGCGGGAATCTATTTCTTTATATTTTATTTCTGCCTGTCCTGCGTTCCCACGATAGATGTTTTCTCTGAGCTAACCAGTGAGGATATTGACGATCGTTTTTATATTAAATTCGATACAGGTCACTACGAAGGACAAGGGCTTGCTGTCCCTTTGTATGAGCTGAGTTCTAACGACACCATCGGCCTCATTGACTGCGGTATAGACAAAAACACGGAGTCTGTGGAGGACTTGTACTGCATTTTAGATTTGAATGAGGCGGATATTGGCGTATTGGGGCAGGCAGAAGAGGGAATCCCCATACAATACAACGTCCCTAGAGAGATGTGTGAATACACTACCTTCATGGCCCCCTGGCATTGGAATCAACGTTCTGGAATAGGGCCACTTTCAGTAGATGAATGTAAAGTCACAAATGAAGATTCAGAAACTTTTGAGGAAGAAACGTGGATCAGATCAACAGGTACAGGATGGATCTTACAAGAAGAAGACCAAGAGGAAAGTTGTGATTATGATCTGTCTGAGTCAGGTTTAAGCAATTGTTGCTTTGGTATGGCCGAAACTACTCAATATAAAAGTACTACTGGGAGTGTTGATGATTGTACAGTAGAAAACGAATCGGATACCGCAGAAAAAGAATGGGGAGGAGAGCTTAGCAACTGCATTGGAGGTCCAGTCCGATCCTCTGATTGGCCTGCACAAAGGAATGTCACCCTCGCTTTCATAAATGATTATAAACTGGAAATAGAATACCCTATACCGCAAGTGTTTTCTTCTTGGACTCGGGGAAGACGAGAAACTTTTATGGTGGGTCCAATATTTCAAGATCGTTTTGTGAATAAAAGCACTCCTACTGTCAATTACTTTGATGGTATTGAGGATTTAATTTTTACAGACAACCCACCAGGATTTTTTCCAGGAGAAAATCAAAGAACTAATTCATATTCTTGTCCTGATTGCCCACTAATGTTTTTTCCAGATGAATCTCGAAAAGATGAGAACTCACCACAAGTACATCTGCCAATAGGATATCCATATTTTACTTTGGAATGCTTAGATTCAAACTTTGATGCTCTACATAGAACACATCTAATGATTCGAGAATGGAATACAAAGGAAGAATTTTTGAACTTTAAAGATTCAGACGGACGAAGCGGTGATCCAGACCTTGACGGAGAAGAAGGCGGTGACTGCCCCTATTATGAAGCCGATGAAATATTAGGAAATACGAACTGCAATGACTTTCAAGATTTAGATGACTTCAATACCTTGAATTCGTATCCAAAGGTTGATTATGAAAACTCAGGCGGCGGAGGCGGAGGTAACTAGGCGAACCCCACCCTCACACCCCTGCATCAACTACGAAGGCTCCGCCGGCGATTAATGTTCCCACTCACACCCCCGTATTAACTACGACGGGAAGGGTGATTCCTCCAGGTACTCACCATCCCTCTCATTTTGCGTATCGCCTCACCTGTAAAAACAATATTATCCAATACATTAATCCTAAAAACTCCTGTTTCTGATCCAGAGGGTAATTTTTTTGTAATCCCGCAAGGACATTTGAACCATTGAAAATGTTGACATAGTATGTTCATAATAAAATATGATGATCAAATTTGTAAAAAATAATAATATTTTAATATTAGAATATTTACCAGATGATGAGCCTACTTGGCTAAATGATAAATTTCGAAATAATGAAGGTGTCTGCTTTGATAAGACCTTTCATCTTACAAAGCATAATCTAGTTAAAAAATTTAAAACATCAGAATATCTTGATTATAAATTTAAGTTTGGAGTACTTGAGAAAGGATATTATAAAATAAATAAAGAAATCTTGGGTATTACTAATAATCTTTACATCTATAAAGATATTAAACTAGAGAAAAAATATTTTGTGACAAATTACACGATTTCCATTTTTAAACATATTGACAATTTGATTAGTGAATCATTTTTTTTAGGAGGAGCTAATAAAAGTTCAATTTCTCACGAAGGTTTTAAAGACTTATTAAAGCAATTTCCAAATACAACAGAAAAGAAAAAATATTGTGAATTAAGGTTATCCGTAATTTTAACAAAGTATTTTGAAAGTACAAGAGTAGATGTGAAAGATAAATATGAGAAATATATGAATAAAAAAAAGAGTGTTCAAGGTTTCAATTTACTAGATAATTTTAGAAATTATGAAAAAGATAAATATTCAGTCATTTTAAAAAAATTAAAAAATATGCTTAGTAAAGAAGACCATTATAACGAAAAGCAATGGCAAGAAGAAATTATCGAGATATTACTTTTAATTTTTCCAAAATATATAAAAGTTTTCCAAAAAGTCAAAATAAAAGACTCCTACACAGAAAATAAAAAAAGAGAATTAGATTATTTATTGGTCGATTCAGAAGGATATATTGATATTTTAGAAATAAAAAGACCTTTAGATCACCAAATTGTTCCAGACAATCCAAATTACAGGGGAAATTATTGTCCAGTGAAAGAACTCTCAGGAACTGTGATGCAAGTGGAAAAATATATCTTACATCTAAACAAATGGGGAAAACGAGGAGAGGACTATTTAAACAAGAAATATAATAACAATTTGCCAAATAATTGTCAAATAAAAATTACCAATCCTGGAGCAATGATTGTTTTAGGTAGAAGTAATAACTTAAACTTAGAACAAAAAGAAGATTTTGAAATTATTAAAAGAAAATATAAAAACATTATTGATATAATTACTTATGATGACTTAATACAAAGACTTCAATGTACCGTCTCACAATACGAATATAGATGATCTGTTCTCTGTCCTTTATTTCGATCACCAATTCCAATAACCTAATTTTTATTAGTCATTTGAGGCAGTGACTTTAAAGAACAGTAGCTTATAGCCCCACAATGCAGTGGATACCCCTTTCAACTACGAAGGCTCCGCCGGCGGAAGCTAGTGTCCCCACTCAAGGAATGCTTTTAAGGCATTTGCGTGTTCTTCTAATCTATTTGGATTAACAAATTTAACCTCTACTCTCACACTTTCATGATTAGGAAAATCATAAATTATCCATCTAAAGTCTTTCCCTGCTTTAGATACATACAAAACATATCTCTCCTCTGTATCTAAAGTAGCTTTCTTAAAAAACCGATGTTTAAGCTCAATACTTTCATCACGCTCATTTTTTGATTCTACGCTGTTCCTACCTTTATATCCTATTTTCTCTATAACAAATAAAAATCCAGGAATGTATGTGATTTGGCTATTCTTCCAATAATAATGCTCATCTTCTAAGCCTTTTATTTGACCCATTTCTAAACCTTCTTTCCTTTCAAAATCCTCTGACACAGAAGGAAGAGCATAAGATCTTTCTCCTTCTTTTATTAGATGAATTTTAATGATTTTTTCTTTTAATTGATTAATCCAATTGTCTGCTTCATCTGCACTTCCACAACTACTCATAGAAAGTTCAGGAAATGAGCCTTCTGTATCTTTAACCACTATATGACTGAATCTATTTTCAAATATAAACTCTATATCGTTTACAAGTTTGATAGAACTTTCTTCAGAAAGCTCTAAATTTTTAACCTGACCTATAACATGATTCTTTTTTTGGAAAAATTCTATACGATCTTGATGTTTTGAAATTTTCTCTGACTGTTTGTTTACATCGTTAGCAATTTTATTTCCCCTGCACTGCAAACAGAGAGTAACTACTGCCATTACAAAAGCAAGCACGGTCATCCCTAAAGCAAATATTGAAATTAATAGTGTAGAATCCACAGAAACTCCTAAAAGGGCTACATTTCTGTATTTTACTAAAATTTTCCTCTATAGTCCAGAATTCGACAATTATCGAGCGTCTAATTCGTAGAAAAAAAGGAACATTTCCCCTGATTACAGCTAAATACTGCCAACAAAAAAAAAGAACTATGTAATATGTGAGTAACTATTTTTATGCTGAGAGAATGATGTGTCTCCTAGAGAGATGCATAACTACAGCCAGTATTCTTTTCATTTTGGCTCTTGGCATGAAGGGAGCAAGTAGAGTATATTCCATCGACAAATACAATATCTCTAAAATTAACTGAGAACGGAAATTTATGCTTGAAAAACTAATTATGTCTTTAATCTTTACAATAGGATCAGCTTTTGGTTGGTTTCTCAAAAAATATGTGGAACAAAAATTTAAAAAAGAATTAGAAGAGGACAAATCAAACATTAGAATCAAAGAGAATGAAAATATCCTTCTTAAGAAAAAAAGATTAAATGCCATAGAACAAATAAACAAAAATATAAAGACTTTCTCTCAAGGAGAATCTATTTGTGGATGGTTGCAGAATTTGAATTTTAAAAAATTGAAAAACTGGGAAACCCTGGAAGAGACAAACAAAATAAAACTGAAAAATGCTTTCCAAGAAACAGAAAGATGGCTCAGTCCAATAATTCAAAGTATTGAAAAAGAATGTAGAGAAGGACTCAATGAGCATAAAATTGAACCTTATTTATCAGAAGATGTATGGAAACTTTACTCAGCTTATAAGAGAATTATTCTTAATGCTATATTTCTTATACGATGGTCTTCTATTTCTGGATTGGATTTTTTAAATTTCAAAAAAATGGAACAAAATATTGAAAAACACATCTCTCCTGTTATTCCAGAAGATAAGGAATTTTTGAAAAGAGACCTATTATCAAGACAATTCTTCGTTTATGATGCAGTAAAAGAAAAACTTCTTAAAGAGTTAAAAATGATACCAAAAGAGAGCTGATTACGCCCCTAAAGCAGCAACCATCAATAGACAGTTCAAATGAGCTACTTTTTCCTCTCCTCAATTTATATACAAAATCTTCTACTATAATTGGGGAATACCTCAAAAGAAACTTCTCTAGATTTTTGCAAGATGTCCAATACTTTCTAAGAAAATCTTCAGAAAAATTCGTTTTTTCATTGATTGTACAACACTTTTTGTCATCTCTCGATGTCCATCCTTTTTTCTATAATCCTTTATTTCTTCCGGGTTAATTGATGCAGAAATTTCAACTTTTTGTTCGTCTTGATCGAAATACAGTATCCCATCAAAAGCGTTTCCATCCCGCTGGTCACCAGCCCACTTCAGATGTGAAGTTTTATGGTGAGTTCCTAATTTGAGAAGAGTGCAAATTTCTGCATAGGCTTGCTCTCCCTCTCCTCCCTTTCATTTTTCTTAAAGTAGCATTGTACCTAAATAATTAGACAAGTTTTTCTGGTTTTCTTTAAAAGAAGTTAATGACAATTTTTTCTTGAATTGACTAATAAGTTTTTCTTCTTTTGAATTTTTTAATTCTTTTCACAAGCTTTCTCCTTCTGGAAGTATCAGATACAGATTTGATCTTAGTGCTTTATTCCCTTTGTGCCTCCTCAAGAACATAGTTCAAAAATATATTATTTACATACAAAAAATCTATGTATTATTTTCGATCTTTAATACTCATAGGGAACGTTATTCTAAAATTGATTTTACCTAATTTTTGAATATCCTTGTCAAATTCATCTTTCATGTGAAACTCTTTACATTTTTTCGAAATTTCACTAGGTTTCACACCAGTAAAGAAGAATTTTTGAACTTTCAAGATTCAGACGGACGAAGCGGTGATCCAGACCTTGACGGAGAAGAAGGAGGCGACTGCCCCTACTACGAAGCTGACGAAATATTAGGAAATACGAACTGCAATGACTTTCAAGATTTAGATGATTACAGCGGTAAAGTACATCCTTTGGCCCCACAATGCAGTGGATACCCTTGTATCGATTACGACGGCTCTGGCAGCGGAAGCTAGGCAACCCCGCTCTCAACACCCCTGTATCTCGACTACGAAGACTTCACCGGAGGAAGCGGTAGTTTACTCCAATTGTGCAATGTCACTACATCTCATTGACGATAAGTCATCGAATACAGAATTCTTAAAATACTCTTCATTCACCATACTGGCATAAGCCAAATCCAACGCTGTATGCCCTTTAGTATTTTTTACACTTGCAATACACTCCATATCTTCTTCATTTAAAAATCCCAACTCAGAAATAATCTCATAGTACCCCTCTCTTGCAAGGATATGTAAAGGGGTATTTCCTTCATTATTTTGAACAGCCATCGACGCTTCATTGTCCAGAAGCAAATCAATCATATCCCTGCTCCCATCAAAAGAGGCTATATGTAGAGGTGAGTTTCCACTCTTATCTTGAAAATTTACATCAACTCCGACATCTATTATTAATGTACGAGCTTTTATATAAGCTCTATCCTTCATAGCTTTGATCAAAAGATTTGCTTCATTTGCCTCCTTCATCAGAGGTTCAGATTTCTTGGAAACGGTGGGTGTATGTTTATTAAGTTGATGCGAATTAGCTATTTTTTGAGACATTTTTGAACTATGCATATCTACTTCACCAAACTTATCTACACAACAATTGGACAATGGAAAAAGAATTGCAAATTTTGCCGAAAAGTCCGAAAGAGGGAAACATATAACAACGAAAATTGAAATGGGAACAAATTTAAAGAAAAGACACGTAACTAGTGATGTAATCACACCTTTCCATTTAGATGTCCCTAATGGTTGAGTATCTTCTTCGCGAGAATATTTACATTTTGTGTGCGTAACTGTCACTCTTTTGCAGTCGCAATCCACTGACGTTTGTATTTCCTCAAAATTGACCAAACTTTCCACCTCACACATATAAAAGAGGGTATTTACCACGTGAAAATACAAAATGCAAGCATTTATTAGTTCTTTTACAACTATTCAATATACCAATAATATGTACATCTAATTACTCTTCTTAGAGAATCTCTATTCATTCTAAAAGTTTGAATTTTTAAACTTTCAGGATTCAGACGGACGAAGCGGTGATTCAGACCTTGAGGGAGAAGAAGGAGGCGACTGCCCTTACTATGAAGCTGATGAAAGATTATCAAGTCGCACAAACTGTAATGACTTCACTGATTTAGACGACTTCTTATCTATCTCTGACATCATTCAATCCCAATTAGGAGATAGATTCAGACTATATTTGCCTTATCCTCACATAGACTATGACGGCGGCGGTAGTTAATTAGGAGGCGAACCCCACTCACACTCCTACATCAACTGCGACAGATACTAACCCATCTGTAGTACACCTGACTTATGTTTATGTTTTTTCATTTCTAAGTTTCCCCTACTAAATATTCTATCATAGATATTTGTTTAAATCAGGACATTTGTCCAACACAAATGGTAAACTATTTGAAATACCAAACTCTTCTTTTATGGTATTATCTAGGTTTCTTAAGTATGAAATTGATTCTTTTGGAGCTTCTGTAAAGTAAGAAAAAAACGATTGAACACAATTATGAGTAATACTTTTCATAACTTGTTCTTTTGATGATGAACAGATAAAGTTTTTTAATTTTTCCATTTTTTCTTGACCAAAAATTTTTGATATAATCGATTGCTCTTCTTTACTGAAGGTACGATCTTTTAAAAAAATTAAAGATAATATCCAAAATTTAAAATCATTTTTAGTTTTTTGAATTTGATTTAAACATTGTGAATCTAAATATTTAGTGAGATCGTTTTTAACTCTACTATCTATAGTTTTCTCACATAAGCATCCAGTAGAAACTTTTCCTATAAGGTCTAAATAAACTTTTCCCATAGAGAACCATAGTAGAGCTCTAGATCTAATGGCTAGAGGAGGATGAGAAGCACACATTTCTTCTATTGGAATATTTGAAGGATCTACATTTTTTAGTTCCTCTAATATAGAGGCTATGTTAAATACCAGATGATTTTCATCAAGCCCAGATAACATCTTTAGCATAGCTTTTATTGAAGTATCCAGAGACTGACAACACAGTAATCCTACCCTGTCCGCAGTTATTTCTTTCGCTCTACGCAATATGAAACTCTCCAGATTACGGTTGGAGGATTGCTTAACCGAATTTTGATGAAATAAATAATGACCCAGTTCATGCCCTATGACAAACTTTAATTCGTCAAGTTTAAAAAACTTCACTAGAGAAGACGAAAGTAAAATAATAATATTATTTTTAAATCCTGTCAAACACTTGGCATTAACTTCATGATCTTGATAAATAAAAATAGATACATTATGAATCATACTATCTATCCCCAGAGTAAATAGACAATCCTCCACAGATTGATATATTTTTGGCGTGAGTTTTTTATTTACAGGCAAGTGATTCATAAGAAATGAATTTTTCAATTGTGTAAGTATATCGGAATGAGTAGGTAAACTTGCTTTGGAAGATCTATCTTCAGAATACCGAACAATACTTAATTGATTTTTATCCAGCTTTTTTTTCATATTTTAATCTCGTTTTTGCAATTAAATTTAACATATTTTGAACTTGTTGCCTTTCTTTTTCATCAGAACACCCCTGCATTCTTGCATTCCATTTTGTAAACTGTTTGTTAAGATGCATTCGAATTTTATCGTAATTCCATTCAGATTTAATACCAAGAATCACCTCAGGATTTGAAGGATCTACATTACTACCTTTTAAAATATGAATATCTTTTAACTCATTTACTTTGTTATATCGCAACCCTAATTGATTAGATATATTATCAATAATTTTCAATTCCTTTTCATCAATATTTTTGTCTATGCTCATCATTTCAGTACAACTTTTTATTAAATTATATCTATGTGCATCCGTAGAAATTTCTTTAAATAAGTTAGTGAAATGCTGTAAATTATCTCTTTTAAAATAAATTTGTTCGTAAGATTTTTTCAATAATAGATTCAATTGCTCTTTTAAATTCTCTTTTTCTTGTCCTTCATAGTTTTCTAGAAATGTTGTAATTTTTTGAGTGAAAAACTCTATTTCTTTATTGTCAATTTTTCCATCAGCCATTGCAATATTCATTAATATGTGAAGCTCCATTTTAAATAGTTTAATTTTATCTTTTTTAACCTCTTCATACCCTTTTTTAGAGTTATAAAACTCTATTTCAGAGGAATATTCTTTTATCACTTGGCCCTCTGTATTGAGTAGTGATAAACGTGTTCGTAATTTTCTTTTTTTAGAGAATGGGAAAACGCATATTTCAGGAATAACAATCCCTACAGGAACCCACTCTTTAATAAGAGTTGCATCATAAGGTATAGGAACAGTTTTTTGAAAATAAAAAATTCCATGTTTTTGAAACTCAGGTACTAAACATAGAACAGGAGATTCTTTTCCATTTGTAATATCCCATACAGTAGATATAAAAATGAGATTATTGTCATGACATTTATTTGATGGTATAATGCCTCTTCCGTTTATAATTATGAGTTGCGTATCATCTTTAGATTCTATATGTAAATCTATTTCAAAAGCATTACTTCTTGTATGACAGAAATTGATAAAAACATTCCAAATAAAAGTGGAGACTAACATTATAATGATAATAAAAATTATTTCCATATATACGGTCCTGTTCCTAATCTACTAAAAATTTTTCAACTTCTGTTTTTACAGAAGAATTTTCTTTATCCATGTTTAAATCAATAGACGTTTGCCTATTAGAAGATATATCTAAAAAAGAACATTGCATAATTTGATTTTCATCATAAGAAAATGTAACCCTGATTTGTTGACCTGCAGGTCGTCCAGTAGGTATACTTAAGTCCCCTTGCCATATAACATTTACAAATTCAGGATCAGTTTCATTGTGGCTACTTTGGGTGATTGTACATTCAATTTTAGACTGATTATCTCTGATGGTCTGATATATCTTGTGTATGGAACAAGGTATTTTTGATCCCTTTTCTATCAGAATATCATTTTTTAAGGTCAGTTGGCCCATATCCTCGTCTATCACAATTGTTCCAAAAAAATGATTAGTTATTTCTTGAATATTAACTTTTTCCATACACGTTTTTTGTACAACATTAAGATTGGACTTATGCGTCTTATACCCGCAATAAATACTCGCACCTAGAGATACAACTTCATCTGGATTATGTGTTGTTAATGGATTTTTATTAAAATTTCTTTCAACACTAGATTTAATAAGAGGGATACGAGTTGAACCTCCTACCAAAAAAATATCTTTAATATCAGAAGTGTTCAATTTAACTTTATCCATAGCACTTTCGCATAGCATTTCAGTTTGAGCAACCAAAGGTGAAATGGCAGTTTCAAATTCTGTCCTTTGTATGTTTATCGTAACTCTTTCAGAACCTCTTCCTAAAGAGATATTAATTTCATCTCTTTTAGATAATGATTTTTTATCTTCCTCTGCATCTATGTAATTATAATCATCTGCCTCTAACTCTCTTCCAGTTTGTTTCTTAAATTTTTCTCGTACAAGAGATATTAGTTTGTCATCGAAATCTTTACCACCTAGATTAAAAACCCCTTCAGATGAGAGTACTTCGATATCTTTTCCAGATGCCCTTATAATCGATATATCGAAAGTACCTCCTCCTAGATCATAGACTGCATAGTTACCAGATAAATCTTTTCCAGATTTATATGCATAATATAAAGCCGCAGCTGTTGGTTCATTAATAATATTTGAAATATCTATCCCTGCCAATTTACCAGATTCTAATGTTTTTTCTCTTGCTTTGTTTGAAAAACTTGCCGGTACTGTCACAATTGCTTCCAACGAAGAATCTAATTTATTCTTAGCATCTTCATGAAGTTTTTTTAAAACCAACCCACTTAGAACAGTTGCAGTAATTTCTTTTTCAAAAATAGTTATTTTTTTATCAGATCCCATATGCCTTTTAAAGAAGGCAAAAGTCTGCGTATTCGTAGTAGGGAATTCTTTAGGAAATTCTTTTTTAGCTTCCCTGCCTACAATAGAATGATTGGCAGAACTGAAATGCACAACAGAAGGAGTGATATTCCCTCCATCGTCATTATGAATAATTGTAGGTGAACCCATTTCATCTAAATATGAAACAACAGAATTTGTAGTTCCTAAATCAATTCCAACTAATTTTTTCATTTTTTATTTCCTTTCTGTATATTTATAAATAGAGACAATTGCTGGACGTATAACCTCGTACCCACAATACGTTTTCATTTTAAATCCTTTCTTCTTTACTTTAACGATTTTCATATCCTTAGTTTTATCATCTGTATTCACGTGTTCAACATTCTCTGAAAGTCCAAAACACTCTTTATATATTTCCCCTTCCTGTGGTTGAAACTCTTCCAATCCACAATCTAAAAAAGCTTCTTTTAAACCAAATTTTATGTTATTTAATATTTTAGATATCTCTCTATTACTCTTTTCTGTATAAAACTCTACATCCTCCTCCACTATTCTATAGACTCTTAAAAATCTATTCAAAAAATCTTTGAAAATCTTGAGATCATACCCCTTTTTTAATCTATCAATTTCTTCATCTTTTTTGGATACATTTTTCGTTAAAATAGATAAATATTCCTTTATTTCTTTTATTGATTCAAAAACGTCTCTCGAAGACGTTGAGGTATATTTTGATTTAATTTTGTATACTAATTTTTTTTGAAGATTTAAGCTTGATAAAAAAACTTTCAGATTGAATGGAAATTTTTTGAAGAGATTAATTTTTTTAGAAATATATCTAAAGGATGCCATTTTCTTCTCCGTAGAAAAAATACAGAGTATGATAATTAATCCAATGACTAAAAAAAGAACTAAAAGATTTATCATTGCTGAACCTCAGCATTATTTAAAACATTTGTTATAGTGTAAAAGTGAGATTTCCTTATTCTCTTTCCTTTTGATTTTTTCAAAAAAATGTTTAACCTTCTTCCCACTGATAGTTTGTATCGGTCGAATAATGAAAATCTTTAGTATTTTTTCAATTAGAAGGAAGAACATTTATCTAAAAAATAGATTTCTTACTTCTACAATAATCAATAGGTTTTAAACCTAATGAATCTCTTATATGAGGATCAGCTCCTTTTTCTAAAAGGTGTGTCACTATTTTTGAATTATTTTTTATCACAGCACAATGAAGAGCTGTATGATCTTCATAGAACCTTTTATTCAGTAATATTTTTTCAGAGTTAATTAAATATATTGATTCATCTGTATAATCTGCATTAATAGCATACATTAAAGGAGACCAATTTCTTTTATCAACAATATTAACGTCTGCCCCAATATTAATTAAATATTTTAAAACTGTCATCGTCATATATGAATTGATACTCAAATGTGCCTTATCAAAAAACACACCATGTAAAGGAGTTTGTCCAAAGGCATTTTGTGCATTCACATCATACCCTTGCCGAATTAATGTGTGTATGCCTGATAAATCTCTTTTTCTTGCCAGCTCTGCCAACACTCCTTTTTTGAAGAATATAGTAGTAATTAAATGAATAGGAAATAGGATGATGAATTGTAAAATACAAATTGGCCAGAAAAATATCAATTTTAATAAATTCATAAAAGACTTATCGGTGAATCAACAATATTCTTAACCTTATTCCACCCCATTTAACCCTTCCGTACTACTTTGGAGACTCAATCCATACCTTCAAAGAGTGATTCATCCAGCTTATTGTTACCATTTAGTTCACCCAGAAAAAGTGACCTTTTAAAGACGTCCTCATTTTCAAAACCTTTTTTTAAACTCCCATCATACTCACAATCTCTCAGCAAAATAGAAATAGCTGTATCAACATTCGTATCTCCAGTGCCATCAGTTTGTCGAGATAGAAAATTATCCGGTAACCATAAAAAATATTCACTCATTTCCTTAGATGTATAACTGCTTTTACTAGGATTTCCTCCTATTTGGCCTCGATAGCCTATTTTATAGCTTAGTTCTATCTTTTGGCGGTTTATGGTGTAATTAACATCAAATTCTGTGTAAAACCAATAATCATTCCAAGCATGAGGAATTAGATGTATCCATTTATCTGATAATTTAGAAG
The DNA here is from genome assembly GCA_965199935.1 of Bdellovibrionales bacterium. Lineage (GTDB taxonomy): Bacteria > Bdellovibrionota > Bdellovibrionia > Bdellovibrionales > UBA1609 > JAPPLG01. Next base: position 177,866 of record CBDATD010000002.1, on the reverse strand, counting down.
GTGCTTTGCTATGCACTCGAAAACCTGAATAATTCATTTTCGCTAAAACCTTTAAAGCACTTGATTTCTTTTTATATTGTGCAAACTGAGATATTGCTTTAATTGTTCTTTTATCTCTCATTATTGATGAAAAGCATTCAAATTCCTTTCCTGGTTTTAACTTATAACTCTGCTGTTTGGGCATTAGATCCCAATCCTTATCTCCTATTATAATGAATGGTTTATTGAGTACAAGACTCCATCCAATTTCTTGATTACAAAAAGAGCTATTTTTAGAATTATCGTTTGCATAAATTATAAAAATATCACAGTTGCGTAGCTCATCTTTGATTTTTTCAATATACTCTTCTCCTCCTGGTATATCTTCATGTGCTAAAAATAACTCAATACCATGATTCAAGAAGACTCTCTTCAAAACAGATAACAATTCCCTATCTTTACGATGATGCGACATAAAAAATTTTGGAATTTTTACATTATTCATATTTTAAACCTTGTTTGTTACGTTATTGCTTCAAATTTAAGAAATTGTAGCAACATCCCAATTCACTAGCTTCTCAACAGTGCTGAGCTTTCTGTATTTTACTAAAATTTATCTCTATAGTCCAGAGTTGGAAGTTACAAATAAAGGATATCGACTATGATGAAAACTAACCCTCCCTCGCGATGCCATTTCTCTCTCCCACTTCAACCGCAACAACGGCGAAAAACAGAAGTAAAAACTAATCCACTCTTATAGTTTCTACCTTTTATCCCATATACAATCATGGAAGTAAAAATTTTCCTTTGAATTGTTCCTAAAATAATGTACGGTGGTACTTTGATGCTTCTTCAAAGAATAAAGATATGGCAGATAAAAATTCTATTTATTGTCCTAGTTGCCGACGATACACTTCCCTGAGTAATAGAGCTCATTACGGTAGATATCATATTTCTGAATGTAATAGTTGCAACTTCTTCCTTTTAGTTTACCGCTATGATGGGATGATTATAAAAACTTATCCAACAGCGTTGCCAAAGCCAATCAATGAAAAAACACCAGATTTTCTTAAAGAAGATTTAAAAGAAGCTTATCTTTGTTTTTCTGTAAATGCTTATAGAGCAACAGGTGTTATAGCTCGTCGAACACTACAATCTTGTTGTATTAAAAAGAAAGCTACTGGAGAAACATTAAGAGGTCAAATTAAATGGCTACTTGATCAACAAATTATTACAAAAGATTTACACGAATGGGCTAATGAAGTCAGACTTACTGGCAACGATTGTGCACACCCGCCAAAAAACATAGAAAAAGATAAATTCCAAGCTACGTGGGAAAACTACTATAAACCTCTTTTTATCTCTGAGAATAAAGAGGGTAAAATTATCACCAATCCAGATACTAAGGATATTTCTCTGGAAGCAGTAAGTTATTGGAAAAAATGATCTTCTGAAGTACAAAACCCTATTTTACAAAACAGGTACTCTGGCTTGGCTTGGTTTTTTTCAAAACAAACAAATCGAAATATATCCTTTGCCCACAAATTTATTGATTCTTCTTTACAACTATCTAAGTTAAAAAATGAAAACTTATCTAACAAAAAATTAATTGCAGAAGGATTTCATTCCATAATTGACAAGCTAGAACAAAGTTTAAAGCTAGCCATATCTATATCAGATGAAAAAAGGATATTCAATGTAAGAGATGCCCTTATAAAATATGAAAACACTTACTCTGAAGATGATAAACTTGGCACATGGGGATATGCATTTGATTTACTAATTGAAGATAAAAATTTATCTAAGAAGGTTCAACTAAAAAAAGAACAAGAAAAGGAGATTATAAAAGAATTAGAAAGAAGATTAAACACCTTTTCTGATAACAATTCAGATAGATTTAACTTCTTTGCTGTTGAGAAAAGTATTTCAAGATTATCCTCTTACTACAAGTACAAAAACAAAACCAGAAATCTAAGAAAAGTACTATTGCTCTATAAAGATTCCTGTTTGCATCATTGTAAAAGTGTCCCTGCAATGGTGGGAAGTGAGTTATTAGAAAAAGTCAGAATAATATTGTATCAATACAAACTATTTAGAGAAATGGAAGCATTAGAGCCTGCTATACGTAAATACCAACAATCTTCTTTAGAAGAATTAAAGAAATTTGATGAAACTATCAGCATTCCTAGAAAAGAAATCGATAACTACACATCTACGTTATTAAACCAAAATTCTCTTTTTGAATCATTAGTTTCTTTATCTATAAACTTTATTCCTGACAAAAATAGGTCTAAGGATATTGTGCTAAAAACGTTACAAAAGTCTCCACTCCAGTTTTTCATAACTCAAAAAAAGATAGATCATACAGGACGAGTGATAAATAAAATTGGATCTACAGAAAAAGACTCACCTGAACGTACTGTTAATCAAGGGCATATCATTAATCAAATGAATTACGAAATTCAGATTAATCTAAATTTTCTTGAATTAGGCTTACAATCTTTGAAAACTCATAAATCGTTAACTGCTCAAAACCTTTTAAAACATTTTTTTCTTTCTCCTATATTTCCAAAGGAACGATATCAAATTATAAAAAAAGGACTAGAACATTTTTTTAATGGAAATTATATATCAAGTACTTTAATATTAATACTTCAGATTGAATCCATTGTTAGAGAATTAGTAAAAATAAACGGAGGAACAATTTATAAACCTCATAACTTTCAATTACGCTCCTTAGGATCTCTATTGAAAGACGATAAATTTATTACAGCTTTTAAGCTCAATAGTAATATACCCAGATATTTTGAGTTACTTCTAACTGACCAAAGAGGTTGGAATCTTAGAAATATGATTTGCCATGGTCATTTTCCTAAGAACAGTTTAAATTCAAAAACCACCACTGCTATAATCCACACATTATTAATCTTATCAAATATAAGAATACATCATGATTCAAACCAGCAGAATAAACAGAAGCAGTCTTAGTTGCTCTGACTGCAATGACTTTTCAGATTTAGATGATTACAGTGGTAAAGTACACCCTTTGGCCCCGCAATGCAGTGGATACCCTTGTATCAACTTCAACAGAAATGAAAACCAGTGACCCTCGCATTCACCACAGAGGAAAGCTAACTCATCTGTAGTATACCTTGTTTGTGTTTTATGTTTTTTTACACTTTTTTAATTGCTCTAATAAATTATTGAGCTTATCTTTAATTTGTTTCAACACAGCAGTTTCATTCGTTTGCACCCGAAATTCGACTCTTCTATTTTGAGCTTTACATAACTCATCAGGATCTGTATGATCACATTTAAGTTGACTAGACGACAAACCATTTGCCGTAACTTTTTTCAATATCCAATTTTGAATTTCATCATCAATGCTCAAACGCTCTGCTATACAATATTCTAATACTGATCTCGTTCTATCTTGTGATAGCTCCATATTATTAAAATAAGCTATTTTTCGATTGGAAACTTCATCCCACTCTCTGGATGTATGACCTTCTATTCTTATCTCCTTTATATCTTCCTTAGATTTGTACAAGATCTTAAAATATCTAGGGCAAAAATTATCTAAAACTTTTTTAAAATTCTGTTTGATACGAGTATCCCCAGCCAAAAAGATCATTTTACGAGAAAAACTCATTGTGAGATTTTCTCTATCTAATTTTGCATCCCATATTTCTAACTCTTTATTGAATTCATTTTTAAGCTGAACATAAATTTGTTCATTATAGTTATCATATCTTTCCATCAAATTTTTTACTTCTTTCTGAAATTCTTCTGGATGCTCCATACATCGAATGCTATCTTCAATTTTATCTATATACAGGACAGCAATAAATAGAAAAACCATCATTAGTCCAGTCATCATATCTGAAATACTTATCCATTCTTTAGAAGACTTCATGCTACCTTCTTTTTAGTTTTTAAATATTTTTTGTATTGAAAGCTATTTTTCATATGCCCATGATTATATTCTTGAGAGTGGCATTCAATACATAAAGAAACTAGATTTCCAAACGTATTATTAGTCTTATCTCCATCCTTGTGGTGAGTGTGTAAAAACTCTCTATAAGATTTGTTTGAAAAATCCCTACAGCATTTAGAACATTTATAATGTGACCTCTTCTTTACGTAATCTGATATAGATTTCCAATTTTCAGCGTACACATTTGGAAGAGTACAAAAATCAAAGCTTTCAAAAAATCCAGAACTCTTTATTGGATTTTTGATATATTCTTTAATTGAAAAATTTTCTCTTGTTTTAATACTTACAAATTGATCATTGTAATGTTTCAGACAGTTAAGACATATTTTTAATTCTTCTTCCCACTTTCTGTCATTTTTGATCAGCATGAATTTCCCATCTACTCTGCTAGAAGCTTTGTATCTATGTCCTCTCCCACCAGCTCTCATCCACTTTATCGTCTTACAATTATATATATGAAACTTAGGATAACTATGTGTCTCATCATAATATGTAGAAATATCCACAATATAGATGATAGATTTTCTAACTGACCCATCCGGTAAAATAGTTAGAAGCTCTTCACTTGAAGAAGGAAAAATCTCATCTAAATTTACATCTAACCCTTCACCTCTTTCAAATTGAATTTTTATTTTTGAAAAATCACTAATACCAAAACTCTTTACTGCTTCCAAAAGCTCTTCAAATTGTGTCAAATCTACCTTCATCTGAACACTCTATGCTGATCTCTTGAAGTTCAGAAGCAGTTCCTTATGCTGTTCAAGAAGGCCTTTATACTCTTCTCTAAATTTATTGGTCAAACTCACAAGGGCTGTGTTCAGATTTCCTAAAGAGCTTTCCAATTCCTTTCTTAAATTATCTGATTGAGTTCTAAGGGACTCTGATTGATTATTTAATGCTGTTGATTGCTCTTCTATGGAAGACCTAATCTTTGATGAAAAGTTCTCCATCGATTTTACTAACAAATCAGCACCTTGACCAGCCTCGTGAAGGTTACTTAGTCCATTTTCTAATTCGTCTATTTGATGTTGATTTGTTTCTATAATTTCCCTTAAATCTTGATGTACTTTTGAGATTTTTTTATAATCTTCCGCAAACCTTTCAACCCAAGAGGAATTTTGCTCAATCTGAGTTTGTATATTTTGTAAATTCTCTTCCACTTGTGTGATCGCCACCTTATAATTCTCTTGCCATTTAATCATCTTATAAACCGCTTCATTAAGCTGTTTAAAATTGTCTCCAAATTGCTCTGTTAAGTTGTCATTAAAATCAGTAATTACCTGTTTTAATGCAGTAACAACAGCTTCAGAAGCTCCTTTAGATAATTCTTCTAACGCCTGTTTTAATGACGTATGAACCTTGTTGAGGTGTTGATCTATATTCTCGGATGATTGTAGCATATTGTCATTTATGGTCTCCACTTTATTCTTAATCTCAAGGAAAAGACTATTCGCCATTTTTTGTTCAGCTAAAATGGGTTTTAAACAATTTGAAATAGAGGATTCAGTGGAAACTAATTGATTAACCATCCTTTGAACCTTGTTGAGGTGTTGATCTATATTCTCGGATGATTGTAGCATATTGTCATTTATGGTCTCCACTTTATTCTTAATCTCAAGGAAAAGACTATTCGCCATTTTTTGTTCAGCTAAAATGGGTTTTAAACAATTTGAAATAGAGGATTCAGTGGAAACTAATTGATTAACCATCCTTAAATTAGATTTTTCTATGCTCTGTGATAATTTTGTTAAAACACCGTTGGTTTCAACATTTGTCTCAAGAATAGATTTCAAAATATCTTTTTCTGAAGAATTGGATTGATTTTCAGATTTTGATAAAGAGTTCTCTCTATGAGATAAGATTATAGAGAAAAGCATACCTACAATAGACGTTGAAAAAGCTAATTTCAGTCCACCTAGTAATTCAGGTACGCTTTTTTCAATATTTTGAGGATCAAAGGAGAATAAACTAATAAATATACCTATGAAAGTACCGCATATACCAATGCTGATAATAATAGATTTATAATCCTTAAAACTTTCTGCTTTTAAGCTTCTCCCCTCCAAATAAGCATAATAGAATATAAATAAAGAACAAACACAAAATATAATCAAAGCTATTGGATTATTCTGAAATTCTTGAAACAACTGACCTAATGTCATTGGACATATCCCACTTTTTCTTCTGGTTAATCTGAACCGTATCCCTTCGAGGGCTACAGTCTAACCAGACTTATCGGACACATATCGAAAATAATAAGATTAAAATGGACTAAACGTACATTACGGAATGTAATATCGTTTCAAATTGAATCAGAATAAAACAATATAGACTGCGTGTCTGAGGAAATGCGGCCTAAATCTTAAACCTATTAAACATCATACTTAACAAAATTCGTCTATTTTTATGAAATTTTCAGCAAATTTGGTAAAAAAATTCAGTTTTGCCTTCCTTGCAAATCATGTGAGTATTTTTAATCCTATGTTAGAATACTCATGAGTATTTTTAACTTGACCTTAAAATAATCATATTTTAACATTCAAGAAAACTGCTTAAAGGAGCCTATTCTATGCGATACCTGTCCAGCCATATTAAAAAAGATATGAAAAAGAAGATGGTGTTTATCAGCGGACCCCGACAAGTCGGAAAAACCACTCTCAGCCTTAGTTTGATCAAGCCGTCTGCAGCAAGAAATCCATCTTACTTAAATTGGGATATTCCAGATCATAGAAAAAAAATATTAATTAATGAAATCCCGTTAAAACATAAAATAATTATTTTTGATGAAATTCATAAATACGCCAGATGGAGGTCTTTCATGAAAGGACTTTATGATGCACATCACTCAAATCATTTCTTTGTAGTTACAGGATCAGGGCGTTTGGATTACTTTTCAAAAGGGGGAGACTCTTTGATGGGTCGATATTTTCATTATCGGCTTCATCCTTTTTCTCTCTTAGAATTGAACAAAAACCCTTCCATCAGCGATTTAAAAACACTGATGAAGTTTGGAGGATTTCCTGAACCTCTATTCAGCCAATCGCTCAGCCATTGGAAGAAATGGCAAAACCATAGAAATCACCAAGTAATTAATGAGGATTTAAGAGATTTAGAAAAAGTAAAAGAAGTTTCATTGATTCACCTCTTGTTAGAGTCTCTGCCTGAAAAATCAGGATCACCTCTGTCTATCAACTCAATAAGAGAGGATTTACAAGTCAGCCACCAAACTATTGCTCGGTGGTTAAAACTGCTTGAAGCTCTTTATGTTGTGTTTTTAATCCCCCCCTTTGGACGTTCAAAGATCAGGGCAGTCAAAAAGGAGCAAAAACTTTATTTTTGGGACTGGTCTCAAATAGAATCAAAGGGATACCGCTTTGAAAATCTTGTCGCTTGTCATTTATTAAAATACTGCCATTACCGCTGTGACTCCCGCGGAGATAAAATGGAATTAAGATATTTGAGGGACACAGACAAAAGAGAAGTGGATTTTATAGTCCTAAAAAATAAACGCCCGTTATTTGCAGTGGAATGCAAAGCGGGTGAGAAAGCTTTATCTCCTCATCTGGGGTATTTTCAAAAAAGACTGCTTATCCCAAAGTGCTTTCAAGTGCATCTTATGAAAAAAGATTTTGGAGATGAAAAGAACAAAGGCCGCTCCCTGCCCTTCATCACTTTCTGCAAAGAAGTCTTAAAAATATAAAAACTTCAACTGTGATGTGCAGCTGGCCCATTCAACCCATTTTTGCTCTTGTTCTCTGTACCCGCTAAAAGATGGAATAATAGAAATTGTTTGGCGCTCATATTTTAGATTTGGATTGTTTGGATATTTCCTCAAAGACCCCGCATACACTTTTCCATTTTTCAAAGTCATAATATGAGCTAGTATAGAAAAGCGTTTACAATCTAAAAATCCAGCCCAGACTAAAAAAGGCCGGGCTTTCTCAGTTAAAATTAAAAGAAGTAATTAGTAAATTTAATTAAAGGAGAAAGCCATGACACAAGAGCAGTATATTATAAATAGAAAAACAAATATAGTAGAATTAGGAAAAGTTTTGGGAAATATATCGGAAGCCTGCCGAAGACTAGGAGTCAGCCGCCAGCATTACTACGATATAAAAGGGACTCTAAAAGAAGAGGGTTTATCAGGACTAATAGCTAAGTCGAAATCTAAGCCTAAAATATCTGACAGAGTGAGTCTTGAAATTGAACAAAGGATTTGGATTATTCTTTGCAAAACCCTGTAGCAGGTCAACAAAGGGTATCCAATGAGTTAAAACAGGAAGGCTATATGGTTAGTGAAGGAGGAGTCAAAGGGGTCTGGCTAAGACATAATTTAACTACAAAATCCCATCGTTTAAAGAGGCTAGAGGAGCATTATAAGAGCTGGTATATATTACTCCTCTAACTAAGTCCAAAGTGTTGATCTAAAAATGGCCTGTTATTATGGCAAATAGGAGTGATATTTAAAAAAATTCGATTTTAGGACGTTTTTTTGTTAAGCTGTTTTTAAAACATTTTTCAGCTCTTTTTTTTATTGCTTTTTACATATCAAAGCGATATACCGACAATTTGTAAGTGAAATTTCCGTATTAAAAAGCCATTTCAGGGGTTTTTTAGATTTAGATCTGGGATTACATAAGTAAAAGGGAATTTATGGGGAAATATGATGTACCAAAGAATAGGGCAAAAAGACACGCTGAGTTAAGAAAGAAGTCTCTTGATCGACCAGGTGTTAAAGAAATGATGACTGTTTATAACCTTTGGCAAGAAAGCCATGAAGCAGAACAGGCCCATCAAGTTATTAACAATTCTGCCTATAAGGTTACTAATTCGGATTCATCAGAACCTATATTTTTCTGAGAAAGGTAAAACACTGAATGCCAACATGGAGTGAAATTCTCAAAGAATTACACGAAACTACTCAACAGCCGGGTGTCAAATCTTCATTTGATTTTGTTCGTCGTAAATATTTAAAAGCAGTCTTTGATTTAACAAAACGCAATACAATTCTTTATGCATCTTGTTGGACATCCAAACCTGATGTACCTCCTTCTTTTTTGAGTATTTCTGATGAAGATTTACAAGGTCTTATGGAGGTCATTCATGGTCTTTCTGGTTCTAAATTAGATTTGATTCTCCATACTCCTGGGGGACCTTTGGAAGTAGCTGAAGCTTTTGTTAGTTATTTGCGGTCAAAATTTTCCACTTTATTTTTCACCGCAGGGAGGATTGTGATTTGTTTTTAAGAAATATACAATATAAATCCAAATATTCGGCGGCCTCAGAAAACACCTCTCCAACGACTCGACAATCAAGAGAATGAGAACTTTAAAAACTCCCACGCAAAATAACTCTGCAAAAACAATAGTTCAAGCGACTTTGGTGGATTTGATAGATTTAGGAATTTCAAGAGATAACTTGATCTTTAAACGAAACACCTTCTTAATGCAAATTGAAAGCTTGTCAATACTCCACTTCTGCCTCTTAGCCACAAAGTCGGAGACAGCCTGAATCGACAAACCAGATTTATTAGAGAATTCTTTGAGCCCCATAGCTTTAATTGTCTCACGAAGAGCTTTTTCTACCGGTAACTTTTCTTTTTCAAGAATATGAATAAGATATCCTTGGGCGTACCTCAGATTTTTAAATTTCTTCGCCAATACTTCATCATAACTTTTATGTCTGTTTGCCATAATAGCACCTCCAATATTTTTTTGCCTTCCGTATGTCTTTCTGCTGTGTACCCTTATCTCCTCCGATCAACAAAAGAATACCCTCATTTTTATATTTTGCAAAATAAACTCTTAATCCCCCTGCATAAGGAATTTTCATTTCAAATACTCCATCCTTTAAATTTCTGATAGATTTTTTAGCACCACCCTGTACAACCCTGTACAACCCTCTGAATGCAACGATCAACGATAATTTGTGTTTTCACATCTAAACCATTTATCCACTCTAAAAACGGCTCTCTCCCTCCCCTCGTCGCATAATAATCAATCTTTTTAACTGCCACATCATTCATCAACATATACTACATAAAAATATGTAGTTTGTCAATAATCTATGTGAATTTTATCAAATTAAAGAATTTATCTCTGAAATAACCTAATATATGGTTATTTTTGAAAGAGAAAGTGAGATGACTGCCCTTACCATGAAACCGATGAAAAATTTGACAGCTCTGACTGCAATATGCAGCAACTGATATATGATTCTAAGTAATTGATTTTTAAGAGCCGTTTTTGAGCTTTTTAATCTCTTTCACAGGCAGCCCAGTTACCTCTGAGATAAAATTTATGTCAGCCTTTTTCTTCAGCATATTTAAAATCACTTCCTGACGGCCTTCTTGATGGCCTTCCTTCCGGCCTTCTTGACGGCCTTCCTGACGGCCTTCTTGACGGCCTTCCTGACGGCCTTCCTGACGGCCTTTTCGCAAACCCTTTATACGACCTCTTTCTTCAACATATTGCAATGTATCCATATAACCTCCTTTTTTAAAAATACCCTGTTCTATAAGTTCTTTCTCCACAGTTTGCCACAGCTTTTTAAACTCTTTGCCAGCTTTCAGCACCGACCTCAAATAATCCGATACACTGGCTATCAGCTTATTTTGCCTGTCGCTAGACAAATCACCAAACAGCGCCAGCACCTCTTTTAACTCAGCTCTAGTAAGCTTTATATTCCATATCCGACGCAACAAATACAAGGCACCGCGACTTTTAAAGCTCTTATTTCTAAAAACTCCCTTCAGCTTCAAATCATGAACATCCAACAGCTTTATCCCATAATTTAACATATTTTTTCTAGATCTAGCAGGAATTTTTGAGAGAAAGCCTTTGTAGGCTGTTTCCTGAAAGGTTTTTGCCCATTTCCATGGGATTTTTCCATGATAGAACACTACCGGGATAATAGGAGAGATAGAACCGGACTTAAGGCTTTCCTCATGAAGCATGGTTTGATAGTACAAAAGCTGGCTGAAAAGACCTGGGTCGTAATAGGATTTGTGTTCTAACAGGATGAAAATTTTAACTCTGTTGTTTGGTTTCGCCTTCAAAGGCACAGAAAAGACAAGATCAGCTCTTTTTTCCTTTAAGCTGTCCTTTTCTGTTTTTAAATGCTTCCAATTATAGGCTTTCAATTCCTCTTTATGGAAAATAAGCTGAAACAGCTCCAAAGCAAAATCAGGCTTAGAGTAAAAACTTTTGAAAAATAAATCATGATGATTAACAGATTTTTTGGCGATTTGAGATTTTAAGCTCTTGGGCTTGCTTGATTTTGACATAAAAAACTAACCCTTCTGCTGACAGAGTAAAAGCTTCATTCTAAGAGGATTTGGACAGAAGACAAGTTTTTTCTTTGATGAATCTAGTAAAAATATGTTCCTCTTTTCAACACAGATCCCATATAAGAACTCACATCTTTGTAACTCCTATATCGCTCGCCTTCAAAAATAAGGTTTATCCAATTCAAAAATTTTATGCCCCTTTACTTCGTGATATGGCAGGAAGATTATTTTTTTAAAAATATCTTTTAGATGTTTGAAGTTATTGTCACTTTTTATTTTTTTGAAAATATATTTTTTAATACAGTCATCGCTAAAATATTCTAAAGAGAAATTAGGTTCATAAGAAATAACAAGCCAAAACCCTTTGTATTTTTTGTTATTTTTCTTTTTGAAAATAGAAACCAACCTCTCATATATAAAATCTTCTACTATGGTTGTGGGACACCCCAAATAAGACTCCTCTAGATTTTTATAGGACTTCCAATATTTTCTAAGGAAATCTTCAGAAACATTCATTTCTTTCATTGATTTTACAATACTTCTTGGAATCTCTTGATGTCCGGACTTTTTTCTATAATCCTTCATTTCTTCCGGGTTAATCAATGCAGATATTTCAATTTTTTGTTCACCTTGATCAAAATATAATATTCCATCAAACTCATTTCCTTCCAGTTGGCCACCAGTCCATTTCAAATGTGAAGCTTTATAATGAATTCCTAGTTTGAGAAAAGTACAAATTTCCACATAAGATTGTTCTCCTTCTCCTCCTTTTCGTTTTTCTACAAACGGAATTTTATCTAAATAATCAGATAAATTTTTCTTCTTTTCTACAAAAGAAGTTAATGATAATTTGTTCTTGAATTGATCAATAAGTTTTTCTTCTCCCAGATCTTTTAATCTTCTCACAAGCTTCCTCTTTTTTAAGAAGAACAAACACAAATTTAATTGGCAATATCAATAATATAAGGTCAATGCTCAAAAGTGTAAACACTCCATAAACTGCCTTGATCATCCCTGCCTCCAGGGTGGCCTTCATATCCCATCCTTACATATGGGCTTCGTCTGTCATATTCAATGTCGTTCAAATATTGGGGTGAAATAGGATCACCGTCTTCGCGAATAATTTTTTCAGCAAGTTGTTTTTGATTCAACTTCTTTTTTCTACAGGCAAATGAAATCACACCGCCAAATGTTTTTTTATTCATAGATCATTCTCCAAAGAACCGCCAGTGTATCACAAGAAGTTGAGAGAGTGGACCACCACTGTAAATTATACATAAAAATGTAAATGAGAAACAAAGTTGAAAAGTTGAAATCTGATAATAAACTAGACTATTTCTTTTTTTTATCAAAGATGTAAAATTTATATAGTCTAGGTATGAGTTTGGAACATATCTTTGAGACAATGTAGAAAGAGTAAAAAATCAGGATGTCGGTGTGAGTGATTTTTATTTTGGAGGTATTGGAGGAGAATGCCCTGTAGGGAGTTTTCGACACTCATTTTGAGGTTTCGTTTTTATTGTCATTGCTACGGTTCCGCACCAGGCGTTTGCCAATTTCCTGAAGTTTCTTAAATTCATCGCTTTCAACAACTTCTTCAGCTGTAGGCCACGGTTCAGCTCGAGTTCCTTTTGCAAGCCAATTAAATATTAAATTCTTTTTACCTTTCTCTTTCTCCGGCATTTATACCCTCCAATGACACCAACCCGCGAAACTGAGGTTGCCAAATTTTAACAAAAAATACAACAATAAGTTTATCTACGTATTAGTTAATTTTTTACAGGTGAAGATATGATAGGTAAAACTTATATATTCTCAAGTTTTTAATCTTAACAGAAAAAAATTTTAAAAAAATTGATTATCAAATAGAAAAACTATATCTCCTAAATTAATTGGCATAAATAGACTAAAGAACTGGGATAAAAACTCGCCCTCTGATTGGATTGCTCCCTTAAAGAGATGCAGTCCACGACTCCTCCCCAAGCTGACAAATGAACTGCATCTATGAGGTTTGCACAGAGTTAGGAGAACATTAAATACTAGATTTAAAATTTTCTTTTAGGTTTTGGCAAAAGAAATCAAAGGGCCAAATTTCAATGCCTTCTTGGGTTTTTCTTATAGTCTTTCCTAAGTAAACTACAATTCTCCTTTTAACACCCGGTAATTCACCAATAGCTTTAAGCCCCTTGTAATCCTGAGAAGAAACGTCATTTTTGGCTTTAGCTTCAATGGCTATTAATTCCTCCCCCCTTTTTAAAAGAAAATCTACTTCTGTCTGTTTTGACCCTAAAGAAGACCAATAATAAATATCTTCACAAAGACCACGGTAGTCTTTATAAGTCCTCAACAGCTGAGCCATAAGCCCTTCAAAAAGAAATCCTTTCTCCTCAGTCGATACAGGGCCAAAGTTTTTCTTTAAAGCACGCGCTAGACCCGGATCAATCAAATAAAATTTGTAACTCTTTTGCTCTCTCAAACGAAGCTTTGGATAATAAGCGGGAAGAAAAAACCCCAGCATTGTATCTTCTAAAATAGAGAAAAACTCACGCACATAGTCTCTTGAAATTTGAGACTCTCTTGCAACTGCACTCATATTGACAACCTGCCCATGATACAAACCAGCCGTTTGTAAAAAACGCACAAAACTAGGCAAATGCCTTACTAAAGCTTCTGCTTTTATCTCCTCTTTAAGATAGGTTTCAGCATAATCTTTTAGTTTGTCATCCCTGTCATGAGAAGACCATACAATGGGAATTAAACCATAACGCAAAGCTTGATCTAAATTAAAATCCTCTCCCAGCTCTTCTGGAGTGAAAGGGTGAAGATGCTTTATACCCGCTCGACCTCCTAAAAGGTTTACTCCCCTGCTTTTAATTTTTCTTGCGCTAGATCCGGTCAAAATAAATCGCCGCTGAGAAGATTCAATAAGCCGATGAACCTCATTTAACAGGTTAGGCATTTTTTGAACTTCATCCACAATAACCAAGCCGTCATTTTTAAAACCACTGACTGTTTCATAAAACTTCCCAATATTAGAGAGGTAGTCTTGATAAAGAGTCTCATCTAAAAGATCAATGTACAGAGCTGAAGGAAAAAGACGTTTTAAAAGCTTTGTTTTACCGCTTCCTCGAACACCAAAAAAAGAGGATATTCTTATCTTCAGAAATATCAATAATTCGATTTTTGTACATAGTAATCACAATTTTCGTGTATTTTTGTGAAAAAATCAACAATTTTCGTGCATTTTTGTGAAAAATCAGCAAAAAATGCAGTTTTTCTATATCAAGGTTCAGGCGCCGCTAGAAGAGGAAAAAACAACTGCCCCTCTGTGAAATTGACAATTGGCCCCACTCTAAATTGACAAAGGGACTGTATCTTTATCCGATACACTGACTATCAGTTTGTTTTGCCTGCCCGCGGGCAGACCGCTAAACAACACCATCTCCCTCTAAACTATTCAAATAAAACTTTCAAAGCTGTTTCGAGACGCAAAACACGACAGCCTTTTTGCTTATACTCTTGTTTTAAATCTGCAGTGATCTGTATGGCATATTTAGGTTTGAGCTTTTCAGAATAGTAAAGAAGAGACTTTGAAATTTTATCATCCGAAAGTTTTACCTCCACCAAAGCCCACGCTCGACCCTCCTTAATTATAATAAAATCCACTTCTCTAGATTCTTTATCTCTAATATACCTTAAATCCATATTGAAGCCTTTTGCATCCTCCCAAAAATGCATTTTTTTTATAAGATGAGCCGCCACAAGATTCTCAAAACGAGAACCCTCATTGTCTTCAGAAATGACATCTCCGTTATCGAAGAAATAAACTTTTGGAGGTTTTCTCACGGCCCGAGCTAAATGCCTCGTATAGGGATAAATACAAAAACAAACATACATACGCCCTAAAGCAGAAAGCCACAGCTGAGCTGTTCTCGGAGAAATTTGTATTTGTTTTGCAATGTTGGACAAAATAACAAGCTGGCTTACTTTGCGGCGTAATACATCCACAAACAAACTTAAATCTTGAATTTTCTTTATAAATTCTAAATCTCTAATATCATCTTTTAAAATCCTGTCAAAACGCTCCCTTCTCCACCGCCGGGCCTCCTGTTCATTTCCTCCTAGAAAAGGCTCAGGAAAGCCTCCTACTGTCATCAATCTTTTAAAAGCCTCTTTACGGCTCATCTTTGAAGGTCTTTCATCTATTGTGAGGGGATGAAGCCTCCAATAATGGTAACGGCCCAACAATGAATCTCCCCCCTTTTTATACATATCAAGCCTTGCACTCCCAGTGATTAAAAATTTATGCATCCCTTTATATTTGTCATACACTCCTTTAATCCAGTTTTTCCAAAATCTATATTTATGAAGCTCATCAAACACAATAACTTGATGATCTTCATCCCACTTTTTTTTCAAAATAGAGGATCTGTCTTCGTCAAAATCCCAATTCAAATACAAGCCCTTTTTAGATTTTTTATAGGGAAAATTCTTAAGGAGAGCCTGAGCCAAAGTGGTCTTTCCCGCCTGCCTGGGGCCTCCTAAAAAAACCATTTTTTTAGACAAATCTTTTAAAATATAAGGTTCAATCCATCGCTTCATGAGTTCACTTGTACCATATACTGCTGAGAGCAGTCAAGGCTGTTTTTTACTGTATTAAAAAATGGACTCGTCTATTTTTTACTGTATTAAAAAATGGACGGATTTTCCTCTATGCCTGAACATCCAGCCGGATTTGGGTTTAATTCACTCTATCGAGAACATAGACATACTTTTTATCAGACCCACAAATTTCTTCGGCAGCCTCTTCATCCTCTTCCACAATGACAAGAGTGTCCCTTACAATATTAAGGGTGAAAGTCCCCGCAATCTGGTCTCCCATGGAAAGTAAAATGTCAATTCTATCCCTCGCTTCCATGTAACGGTCCGAAAATTTTTGTTCTTTATCGTCAATCACAGCATGCATATTGGCTGTTCCATCATTGTTGATATTGAATACAGCATAGGAAACCCCCACAGGATTGGAGGACACAGCCTTTGTCACATGGCTGTCTTCATTCAGCGACGAATCTCTACAGCCCACTCCTGTCCAGGCATAAGTTCCGTACTCTACAGCCCAAACCGAACTGGAAAAATAAAAAACAATCAGCAACAATAATTTTTTCACAATACCCCCCTTGTTTCTAACAGTTTATGCGGTCTTTCATTTTTCTCAAAACATCAAGACGCTGATTGGAGCTTAAATCAGAGCTTCGCTGAAGCATTTCTATGTTTTTCTCATACACTGAACGAGTGTATTCACCGCACCCAGCCGCTTTGTCCAACACCTCTTGTTTGAGCCGGCTTTCACTCACGCCGCCTCCGCCTGGACTTGAGTTCTGAAAACCACAGGCTGAAAATAGAAAAATCATTACACCAAACGCCGACAACTTCATCAAAACAAACCCTCTTTTTCTCCGCAACAGCCATGATACCTGCCACAAAGGGCTTTGACAAGACTTATAAAGAAAGTCTTCTCAGGTCCAGTTCATTCTTCCGGCCGCTCCAAAGTGTCTTAATTACGGAAAAACCCTTCCGAGGGTGAGCGGCCCCTTCAAGAAAATATCCCAACAGGGATTTTGAAAAAAATTCAAATAAACTAAATTAACGTATCTTTTTCCATAAAGCCTGTGGTACGAGTGCTTGATGATTCGTTTATGTTTTTTTATCTCCCTCTTCTCCCACCCTGCTTACAGCAGTGAGTGCGTCGATCAATTCCTCAACAACATTGTCAATGATGTTCAGCGTATTCAACAAGACCTTAAAAGCTCTGATACAATAAGACAGTTAAAAGCACTGAGGGAAATGAAAAGCATAAAACCAAACAGCGCCTCTGTTAGCAAATGGGTTTTGCCTTTTTTAAATTCTGAAGAGGCCGTTCTTCGTCTTTTCGCTGTACAGATTATAGCAGACAGCATGAACGAGCATCATCAGTTTATCGGCGCTTTACTGCTTCATTTAGAACACGAAACTTCAAATTTAATTGCAAAATTCATCAATGGCAAAATCAACCCCTCTGATAGGAAGACCTTTTACCGCGGAAAAGATATTGTGGACAGAATCGAGCAGTTGAACACACATTTTAATAAAATGAACCAGTTTTTTGCCCAATTAGG
This sequence comes from Bdellovibrionales bacterium, assembly GCA_965199935.1. Lineage (GTDB taxonomy): Bacteria > Bdellovibrionota > Bdellovibrionia > Bdellovibrionales > UBA1609 > JAPPLG01. Next base: position 160,447 of record CBDATD010000002.1, on the reverse strand, counting down.
CATCAAACATCCAAAACACCTTCACAACTGGATTGATAAAGTTTTGAAGAAAAATGCAGAAAATAGAAACGCAGTGGAGAAGGATTTCATTAGGTTTTACCAAGAAACACGCATACTCACAACAAATTTGAGAGAAGCTTTATCTCCCACCAATACGTACGAAGATTTTTTTGAACTTGTGGGCGCTTATGCAAAATACACCGGGCGGACTGTTTATTTCAATGATGATGTGAATATGTTTATTCAATATTTTTATGACAATCTTCGCAACACCGGCCCCGCTCCATGAACTTCAGTCTTTCTTAAAAAATGTGAGGAGCTTTTCTTTTATACACGAGAGCCTTAGGAGAAGGCCTGGTTTTTAAACACTCTTGATCCATAAAATCCTCCAAAGCCCCTTCTAAACGAGTGTGAAACTCAGAACAAAGAGAAATTCTCCTCCATGAAGAAAAACCATCTCTCCACACAAAATCCTGATCCGACAAAAAACCCTTCTTCAATAAATTTTGAATCCCCTCCCGACTGTAAGACCCCGTCTGAATAAAACGCCCTTTGTATTTTTTCAGCAAAGTCCAAGAAGATTTCCCATCCTCAGAGAAAACATCAAAATAAGCAGACAGCTTCTTCCACCGCCGGGATTTTAACAGCTTCGTCTCTGCGGTCACCAAATTCCTAAATAAAAACTGCAAAATCTGTTTTCTATTAAACGGCCCCTTGAGCGAAGACCCCTCGGACGCCCCTCCAGATTCCACCTCCGAAAACTCTTTTAAATAAAACTCCATCCCCCAGCCCTCTCTTAAGAGATATGACATAAAACAGCCCTTTAGAAAATGTTATTTAGCTCTGCGTTATAAGGAAAAATTCGCAAGTGACAAGTTTCAAGCAATTTTCTATCTTCAATTTTCTCTATGAAAAAAAGATTTTTTATCCCAAACCTTATTTTGCTAGGCTCCTCCGCGGCTGTGCAAGCGTATCTATCACTTCGCTCCTACGCCCTCAAAGCCGACTCTGCTTTTCTCAACTTATGTGAAGTAGGGGCCGCTTGGAACTGCGACCAAGCCCTGACTTCCTCTTTTGCAGAAATTTTCGGCATACCAATTTCTCACTTTGCCATAGCCCTCAATGTCTTTTGCCTCACCGTCCTCATCCTCCTGCAGTGGAGATGGCTGGAGAGCATCTGGTCCTCCTGGGTTTGGAGAATTGCTGTTCTTTCCGCTCTCGGTTCTGTTTGCATGCTTGTGATTTCTATCTTTATCCTCAAGACGCTCTGCCCTCTCTGCTCTGTCTGTTATATTTTGTCTTTTCTGGTTCTATGGCCCCTTAAAAGAGGATTGCCTAAAACTCAGCTTTTTTCGTTCACGGGTCTTCGGCCTGATGCTCAGGTCTTAAGCATTATCATTGTTTCGACAGGGATTTTTGTTCTGCTGCTGCATGGATGGAGTCTTCAGCTTTACCCCGCTCAAAAATCCATGGCCCTCTCAAATTTTATGGACTGGAAAGAAGCCGAAATTCAATACACCTCCTCAGAATCATATCTCTCCTCCGGCCCTGAACGCTCTCAAGCTGTTTTAACCATCACCGAGTTTGTTGATTTTTTATGCCCCCACTGCCGGCGTGTTTACAGAGTGTTAAAAACATTCCAAAAAGCACACCCAGATGATGTGCGTTTGGAATATGTACACTTTCCATTAAACCCAAGAGGCTGTCAGGAAAAAGAAGAGCCGGACAGCGCTTCCTGCTACCTGTCCAAAGCAGTTTTCTGCTCCAAAGAAAAATTAAAACTCCAAGATTTTATTTTCTCTCAACAGGAAAATTGGATTCAGCTCAGGCAAAACACAGAGGAGATAAAAAAGCAAATTCAAGACCAACTCACGATGCAGAAAGCGCCGGACCTTCAAAACTGTACATCAGATCCATCCGCCTCGACCGCTGTTTTTAAACAGATTTCGGAGGGGAAAAACCTGAACATTCAAGGCACCCCCGCTCTTTTTGTCAATGGAAAAAAAATTATACCCAGCGCTGTCCACAGCACTCTTGAAAAAATTTATAATTTAGAAAAATCAAAAAATTCCTCCCGATAAATCTCTTTCTGTTATGAAACTGCGTCTCAATCATTTTATTTCAAAATATGCCTTTTACTCCAGAAGAGAAGCAGATCTTTTGATTAAAGAAAAAAAGGTGCGTCTCAACAACCACATTGTCCACCGCCTTTCTTCTTTTGTGGATCCCAAGATAGATCAAGTAAAAATAAAGGGAAAAGCCGTCCGCCCCTTTCTTCATCCTGTCTATATCGCCTTTAATAAACCGGCAAAAACCCTCACCTCCAGTAAGGATCCTTCTCATCGAACCACTGTTTTTCACTACTTTAAAAAATTGAAATACAGAGTGTTTGCTGTGGGCCGCTTGGATTGGAATACAGAGGGCCTCCTGCTTATGACCAATGACGGAGAATTTTCACAAAAAGCACTGCGTTCTCAAATTCCGAAAACGTATTTAGCAAAGCTGGACGGGCGGCCTGAAATAAAAAAACTGGAAAAATTAAAAAGAGGTGTGAGCATTCCCGGAGGGCGTGTGAAAGCTCTGTCTATTCATAGAAAATCAGGAGCATGGATCCAAATTGTCATCACAGAAGGAAAAAACAGACAAATCCATCATATGTGCAGTAAAATCGGGTTTAGCGTCAAACGGCTCAAAAGAACAGCCATAGGACGCTTGAAACTAGGATCTCTGAACAAAGGGGAAGCCCGCTTTTTAAATGAAAAAGATATAAAGAAAATTTTTTCCACCTTCAACCCGCGTACGTCTTAGTTTTATGCAGGCGGAGAAATTATAAAATCTTCCGGTTTGTGTCCGGCGCTGCAGCTAAGATCTGTAGAAAAATCTCCGCTTAAATATTTTTGAACTGCCGTATAGCCAATCATCGCCGCATTATCCGTGCAGTATTTTAAAGGAGGAAGCGCTAAATCTATGGAATGTTTCTCAGCCCACTGGAGGCACCTCTTTCTTAAATGAGAGTTGGCGCTGACCCCTCCCACCACAGCCGCTCTCTTATAGGAAGGATAGAGACGAATGCATTCAGACAGTTTATTCATAATTTGCTCCACCACCGCGGACTGAAAGCCAGCACATAAAGATTTTATGTTTTTTTTGCAATCCACCTTCTTTGATAATAAATACGCTGAAGTTTTCAAGCCCGAAAAACTAAAATCCAGCCCTCTCTTCTGCATAGCCACCGGAAAGGAAAAAGAACACTCCCCTCCTTGAGCTGTTTGATCCACATGAACACCCCCCGGATAAGGCAGGCCGACAAATCTTGCGAATTTATCAAAAGCCTCACCCGCCGCATCATCTAAAGTTTTTCCCAATAAAACATATTTTGACAAAGACCGGGCCTCAAACAAATGAGTATGCCCTCCACTGACCACCAGAACCAGATAAGGAAAATCCCATTTCTTTTGATAATCCTTGTCCCACAGAAAAGGAGATAAAATATGACCTTCAACGTGATTGACGCCCAGTACGGGTTTGCCGTAAAGCTCCGCAAGAGTTCTGACTGTGACTGAGCCGGCCAAAAGAGAACCCATTAAACCAGGGCGGTTTGTGAAAGCTAAAAGAGAAATTTTTTGAATAGGAATTTTTTCCAAAGCTTGATTTAAAAGCGGCAGTAAATGCCGGCTGTGATTTCTACTGGCTCTCTCCGGCACCACCCCCCCAAAAGGAGAATGTATTTTATTTTGATCTTGTTTTAAAGACAGATCTACAAAACCGTCCCCGCCCACAACAGAGACGCAAGTGTCATCACAACTGGTTTCAACAGCCAACGCTTTTTTCACTGCGCCAAAGCCTGCTTGGCTTTTTTGGCGGACGGAGAGCCTGGGAATCGATCCAGCACTTCCTGCAGAAACACACGGCCTTCTTTTTTCAAATCCAAGTTTTGAAAACTCAATCCAATGTTTAAAGTGGCTTCCGCAAACTTGCCCGATTGAGGGTTTTTCTTTCGGAACTCTTCATAAGCAAAAATAGCCTGCTTCCAGTTTTTATTTTTAAAATTCTCTTCGGCCTGCTCCAGCAAAGTTTTTTCTTTCACAGGTTTTTCTTTGGGCTTTGGAAGACTTTGTTTAATTTCTGACAGCTCACGCCTTAAAAGCTCTATGGAAGAATCCACATCTGATTTGGAAACCATATTTCTTTCTAAAAAATCCAGCCTCTCTTTAATAGAGTTCAAATTTTTCTGTACATCCTCAGGCCGTGCGGAAGCTTTTTTCTTGGCCAAAAAAGACAGCTTTCTTGACAGCGTACTGCCGCCGCTCGACAAAGCCTCCTCCAGCCGGCGGCTTTTTTCCACAATGGTTTTTTGCGCATTTTGACAGCCGCAGAAAAAAAACAACAATAGAAAATATTTCATTTTTTTAAACACCCTCTCCCATAAGCTCTTTCTCCGCTTTTCTTCAAAGTCTTGTAACTCTTCTCCTTCTCTAAAAAACAGCCTTCAAGTCACTTTAGGATTGATCTTTTAGCAGGGCAAGCTCTTTTCTTCTAAATAAGTTTTGAAAGAAGCTGATGAATTCCGCCGAAAGGGCCGTTGCTCATAATGACTATCACTGATTTCTTTTTGATAGATTGAACAATTTCTTGAGCCATGACCTCCACATTGTCATACAGATAAGACGGGGTGCCTTGCACATTCAAATCCTGCACTAAATTTTTAGAAGAAAATCTTTGATCCGAAGGAATTTCAAACTCCCGAAAAGGAGGAGCTGTAAACACTCGATCCGCCTTAGAAAAAGCACTCACATAACGTTTTTGAAAGACACTCCTCCTAGAGGAAGCTGAACGCGGCTCAAACACAGCAATAATATCACGCTCAGGGTAACGCTCCCTGAGCGCCCCTAAAACAGCTTTAGCGGCTGTCGGGTGGTGGGCAAAGTCCTCAATCACAACCACTCGATCTGATTCTTTTAAAATTTGACAGCGCCTCTTGACCCCTCGAAACAAAGAAAGACCTTTCACTGTTTGAGCCTGATCCCACTTCAACTCGTTACATAAAGCAAAAGCTGATACAGCATTCATGGCGTTGTGGAGGCCGAAAACAGGCAGTTGAATCCGCACCTTATCCCCTTGAGGAGTTTTAATAGAAAAAGTTTGAAAACCATCTCTATTGCAGGGTCTTCGGTCCTCCAGTCTGTAGTCTCCTGTGGTCACCCCATACGTAATCACATTTTTAGAGGAAGCATGATGTATAATATCCTGAATATTTTTATCCTCGCCGTTAGCGATTAGAAACCCGTCTTGAGGAATAGACCTCAACAGCATTTCAAAGCTGTTTTTTACTTTTTCCAAACTGTCGTAAATATCCACATGGTCAAATTCAATACTTGTTAAAATAACTGAAAAAGGCTGATAGTGAATAAACTTCGGTCTTTTATCAAAGAAAGCCGTATCATACTCATCTCCTTCAATAACAAACCACGAAGAATCTGTTTGTTTGAAAGACTGGTTAAAATTGTTAGGCACCCCTCCTATAAGAAAACTGGGGTGACAGCCCAGGAACTCCGCCAGCCAGGCCACCATAGAGCTGGTCGTGGATTTTCCATGAGTGCCTGAAACCACTAAACTTTGTTTGTCCTGAATCAAAGCAAAATGAATAATTTCAGGCAGACTCAGATAAGGAATATCTCCAGCAGTCAAAGCCCTGGCTTCTTCATTTGCAGAGGAAATAGAATTACCGACAACCACCAATTTAACGGGGGCTTGAATGCGGGAGCCTTCGTAGCCTTCCATCAATGGAATATTTGTTTTTTTAAGCTGATCGGACATAGGAGGATAAGCGCCTGAATCACTGCCCTGCACTTGAAAACCCCGGCTTTTTAAAACACCTGCCACACCGGCCATAGCTGTGCCTGAGATGCCTATAAAATGAATACAATCCCCCGGTTTTAAAGAAACAGAAGTCAACTGCCCTCTGGAGCCTTTATGCGCCATAAACTGCATTCAACTCTCCCCTAAGAAAGGAGATTTGACTTGCAGCAGCCCTCTGCCTTTTTCAAAATTTAACTCTGCCTGAACCCCTAAAGGAAGAGGGTCGTTGACCCGCCCGTGGCCGCAGGGAAGCCCTGTTAAAACCGGAAAATCCGCCTCGCTTGCAAAAGGCTTGAGTGCTTTTTGAATAATGTCCTTACTGTACTTTTTCCATCTTCCAAAAATAACGGCGCGTATATTCTTAAAAACCCCGCTGTGTTTCATCTGCCACAAAATCCGGTGTACTTGGTAAGGCTGTTCATTGACGTCCTCTAAAAACAGAATCCCTTTTCTTGAAACACTCCAAGGAGTGCCTAGGGAGCTTTGAATGAGAGTCATATTCCCCCCGGTTATTTGAGAAACTATTTTTTTATTCCGTTTGAAACTCCTCCAGTTTAATATTTCCAAAGGAGGAAAAAAAATCTGTTTCTCCCCTGAAAGAAGTTTTTTAAATTTCTTCTGGGAAGACAGAGCCGTCTCAGGCAGATCCTTCAGTACAGGAAAATGCAAAGTGGGCCGCTGAAGACGACTGTGAATCCAGTCATGCAAAACAGTGGTGTCACTGTGGCCTATAAATATTTTTTTTATAGAAGGGCGTCTTTTCATGGAATCCAAAAACTTTAAAAGACGAACACTCCCGTACCCTCCTCTCAAACTCCAAATGAGCAAAGAATCCTCAGCCCCTAAAGCCTTTTTAAAATTTTCAAAAGCCTCAGAGCTTTTTTGAGCAAACAGAGAAGATTGTTTCATAGAGCCCCTCCATCTGGGTTTTAAGCCCATTTTTTTTAAGCAGGCCGCAGCTTTTTTTATATCCCCGGCAGAGGCTGAAGAAGCCGGAGCAATAACATCCACAACAAAAAAACGGCTGGTCATTTTAACTCCTTTTCAACAGGGGTGGGGTATTTCCCCGTAAAACAAGCCCGGCAGTACCCTTCATTTTCCGGATCTACGGCTTTTAATAAATTTTCAACAGATAAAAACTCCAAAGAATCCACCTGTAAAAACTTCCTCATCTCATCCAAACTTTTCTTGGCGGCGATCAACTGCTCTTTTTCAGGAGTATCCACCCCGTAATAGCAGGGGTCTGTCACAGGAGGAGAAGCAATTCGAAAATGAATTTCTTTAGCGCCGGCGGAGCGTAAAATTTTGACAATAGCCTTAGACGTTGTCCCTCTCACTAAGGAATCGTCCACCACCACCACAGATTTTCCCTTAATCAAAGCATGCTGAGGGTTCAGTTTAATACGCACTCGAAAGTTTCTAATGCTTGGACTGGGATGAATAAAAGTTCTTCCAATATAATGGTTTCGGATGATGCCCATCTCAAAGGGAATTTTGCTTTCTTCTGAGTAGCCCAAAGCTGATGAAACACCGCTGTCCGGCACTGGAATCACTAAATCTGCCGGCACCGGTTTTTGCAAAGCCAAAGCCCTCCCCATACTCTTGCGTTTTAAATAAACGCTGGAGCCAAAAACCTGACTGTCCGGACGCGCAAAATACACATGCTCAAAGATACAGGCTTTTCTGCTTTGCTTCGAATCCATAAAAACAGAGGAAAGACCTTCTTTCGACAAAACCAAAATCTCTCCGGGAGAAATTTCCCTCATATACTCCGCGCCCAATAAATCAAAAGCACAAGTTTCGGAGGCTGTAATATAGGAAATCCGCCCTTCTTTCATTATTTTCCGGCCCAGAACAAGAGGGCGAAACCCCCTTGGATCCCGCACAGCAATCAATCGGTCCGCACTCAGCAGAACCAAGCTGTAAGCCCCCTCAATACAAGAAAGAGATTTTTTCAAAACTTCCAAAAAGGAAGATTTTTCATCAGAATACTTGTTGATCAAATGAATTAAACACTCTGTATCTCCAGTCCCTTTGAAGCGAAAACCTTCTTGAGTTAATTGTTTTTTAAGACTTAAAAAGTTTGTAAAATTTCCGTTGTGGGCCACAGCTAAAGCGCGGCCTTGAATCACAGCTTTCAAAGGCTGGAGGCTTTGCTCATCTTGACTCTTCCCTCTGGTTGAATACCGGGCATGGCCAATCGCTGAAGAGCCTTTTAAACTTTTCAAGCGGGATTCATTGAACACCTCTCCCACAAGCCCCAGCCCTCTATGCACATCAAAACTGTTTGAGTCGAAAGAAATAATCCCAGCGCCCTCCTGGCCTCGATGCTGTTGAGCATACAGCCCCAGATACGCCAACACGCTGGACTCAGGATGATTCCAGATGCCAAAAACTGCACATTTATCCTGAATTTTCATACTGTTTTCAGGGCCTTCTTAAGATATTTTCCTGTCAGATTGTCTTTCACGCCCGCCACACGCTCAGGAGAGCCTCCAGTTAAAATGCGTCCGCCAAAACGACCTCCCCTCGGACCCAAATCTAAAACATAATCACAGGATTTAATCACATCCATATTGTGTTCAATAACAACCACCGTATTCCCTTTATCCACTAAACGATTCAAAACATCCAGCAGTTTTTTAATATCATCAAAATGAAGGCCCGTGGTGGGTTCATCTAAAATATACAGAGTGTTTCCTTGATTTTTCTTGGAAAGTTCACGAGTCAATTTGATTCTTTGAGCCTCCCCCCCCGAAAGGGCGGCAGACGACTGCCCTAAAGTGAGATAGGACAGCCCCACATCACTCAGACTTTTTAAATGGCGGTGAATCTGTGGATGGTCTTTAAAAAAGCTCAGAGCTTCGCGAACGGTCATCTGCAGTATGTCTGAAATATTTTTCTCTTTATAAAAAATATTTAAAACATCTGAAGAGTATCTTTTGCCCTGGCACATTTCACAGGGAATCACAGCAGAAGATAAAAAAATGCATCTCCTGTACGATCTGCCCTGCTCCTTCACAGTAATCACAGCGCCCTCCCTTGACGTTGAAGCTAAAATGAGAGGGTGTGCAGCCCCGCACCCTTGAAGAAGCCAGCAGAGACATAAAACTGCGGATCAGAGACATCACGCCTACATAGGTCGCCGGCACTGATCTTGAAGTTCTGCCAATCGGTTTTTTGGTCCACCAAAATCACTTTTTCAATGGATTTATACCCCAGTATTTTTTCAAAAGGCAGAGGCTGAAATAAGCTGTTTTTATAGATTTTTTTAAACAAGGCCCTATACAGGGTATCGACAATCAGAGAGCTTTTGCCGCTGCCGGACACCCCCGTGACGCAGGTAAAAGTTTTCAAAGGAAGTTTAAGATGCACATTCTTTAAATTATTTCCTCTGGCTCCTACAATCTCCAGACGCTCCTTAAAGTTTGTTCTTCTCTGAGAGGGAATGATGATTTTTTTTCTGTGAGCTAGATAAGCGCCGGTGAGGCTTTTTTTATTTTTCAAAACATCCTGCAAAACCCCTTGAACCACCAGCCTCCCTCCAAGCCTCCCTGCTCCAGGTCCGATGTCAACAATATAATCTGCAGAGCGAATAGCTGTTTCATCGTGTTCTACAATTAAAATTGTATTATCCCTTTTTTTAAGTTTTCGCATGAGTTCCAGAAAAACATCACTGTCTGCAGGATGAAGGCCAATGCTTGGTTCATCTAAAATATACAAAACCCCCCTGAGTACAGAAGAAATTTGAGAAGCCAGCCGAATCCTCTGTGCCTCTCCGCCGGAGAGGGAGAGAACCGAACGCTCCAAACTTAGGTAAGAAACACCTACCTTTTTCAACACCTCCAAATCATAAAGGATTTTTTGAATAATATTTTCAGCAATCACCTTATACTTTGAGGGAAATCGAATTTTTTTTAAAAACTTTTCCAGCCCCTCCAAATCCATTGAGGACAACTCGTGAATATTTTTATTTTTAATCAACACGGATAGAGCTTCCGGACACAGCCTCCTTCCTTGACAAACAGAGCAGACCTTGGAGTAAAACAATTCCTCTTCATCCACCCGGTCATCCTCTTTGTCATAGCCCAAGCCGCTGCAGGCAGGACAGGCTCCTTTCGGAGAGTTAAAACTGAAAAGTTTAGGCTCCACTTCCAAAGCTGAAAAAAAACAAATGGGGCAGACGGCGTTCAAAGAATACATCTGAATGGAATGGGGCTGATCCAGCTCAACAGAAATAAATCCATCCGACAATTCAGCGGCCAGCGCCGCGCTTTTTAAAAAGCGGTCATAATATTTTTTCTCCGCAAATATCTGATCCACTAAAATATCTATATGATGAGTTTTATTTTTGGAGAGCTTTGAAACCTGATCTAAATTTCTCATTTGACCATCCACTCTCGCCCGAACAAAACCTTTTTTGATGTATTTCTGAACAACATCCTGCATAAACCCCTTCTTCCCGCGAACCACAGGAGCAAAAATTTTCAATGGAGATTTTTTTCTCCTTTTAAAAACATTGACGGCAATATCAGCAGGAGTTGTTTTTTCCAGAGGGACACGATGAGAGGGGCAGACAGGAGTCCCCAGTTTTGCGTAGAGGAGGCGCAGATAATCATAAACTTCCGTTGCTGTCCCTACGGTCGAGCGGGGATTTGAGCTGATCGTTTTTTGGTCAATCGCGACAACAGGAGAAAGCCCCAAAATAGAATCCACATCCGGAGGTTTTAGTTTTTCCATAAAATAACGGGCGTATGAGGAAAAGCTTTCAATATAGCGTCTTTGCCCTTCAGCATAAATAGTGTCAAAAGCCAAACTGGATTTACCGCTTCCGCTAAGCCCCGTTAAAACAGTGATTTTATTTCTGGGGATAAACACATTGATGGATTTTAAATTATGCTCTCTCGCTCCTCGAATCCAAATGCCGTCTTTTGTTTTCACTTTCCGCCTGCTGGTTATTTCCAATTTTTCATTGTTCTGGCCGCAGTATTAAACGGATGAAGGCTTTCAAAATGCCCAATTTCCACATGGTAGGCTGTGACCCACCCCTGCCTCTCTAGACAATGCTTGATTCTTCGGACAGCATCTTCAGAATACATTAAATTCTGACTGTTGAGGCGGGCAAATTGTTTTTCATCCTCTCTTTTCACAGCTGTTTGAACCGGCACGGCCAGGGCCTTTTCCACCTCAGTGATCACAGACATTAAATAATTTTGTTCTTTTGTTTTTATTTGAATTTTAGCCCGGCTTCTCTGGGCGTGCGCTGTGCCGGCGATAGACTTCTCCCTCCCCAGCCACTCCATCACTTGATCCGAAGAGGGAGAGTCTTTTTTAAATTGATCCTGGACCAGCTCTCTGGAAAGAGCCGCCGAGCAGGGGCAGGTGGAAGAGTACAACAGCTCCACACCGCTGATAAAACTTCCTTCTGTATCCATTTCGTAAAAACAAGGATACACACGGAAGCCTTTATACGAGCTGACCAAAGAGTTTTGCTCCACAACACTTTTCCATTGGATGCGCAGTCTGCCGGAGGAGCAATAATCCTCTTGAGCGTCCACAATTTTTTTCAAAAGACTTCTCATTGTTTTCGGACTCAAAATTTCATTTTCAGAAAACTGATGAAGGGCGTGATAGATTCTCGACATATGGATGCCGCGCTGATGAGGGTCGTCCAAAGACACAACAGCTTCAATAACAGCTAAGGCAGACTGCGTCCGCCGCCCCCACTGCACTTCTAAAGGCAGTTCAATGTCTTTGAGGCCCACTTGCTCCAGAGGAAAAGGGTGAACCGATTTTTCTTTGGATGTATCTGTACCCGGCATAGAGCCGATCAGATCATATCTCCAAGACTCCAGTCAAACACTAGTTTTTTGTATCTCCACCTGTAGAGGAGCCGAAGAGGATTTCAAATGTAAATCTCTTTGGGGAAAGGCGATGACAATATTATTTGCCTTAAAAAGTTCAGTGATCTTAAATCTAATTTCACTTTGAATCTTTTTCATATCCATGACAGTGGCGATTTTTGCCCAAAAGTACAAATGAAAAACAACGGCGTTGTCTCCAAAATCAGAAATAAGGATCACAGGCTGAGGCTTTTTCTTGACTTTCTCATTTTCATCCGCGGCCTGAGACAGCAGAGACCTCACCTTCTCCACAGGGGAGCCGTAAATCACCCCTACTTCAACATCAGCGCGGATCACTTCATCAGAGAGAGTCCAGTTCAATACAGATTTGCTGAGGAAATAATTATTAGGGATAATAATATGCTTGTTATCCACAGTGTAGATGCGTGTGGCTCTGGCTCCAATGTACTCCACATGCCCCCTCACAACATCCTGCTGATCCAACAGCTCAACAACGTCTCCTGTGCGGATGGGATGCTCTAGCATAATCACCAGGCCGCTTAAAAAATCGTAAATAATATTTTGAGCCCCAAGGCCCAAACCTACAGCGACAGCGCCGCCGACAATGGTGAAAGCCGTTAAAGGAATATTTAACAGTTTTAAAGTAAATAGAATGAGGAAAATCATCATAATGTAGAAAGAATAAGTCTTAGCGCTGTGGCGGAAAGCAGGCTCCACATCAAAATGGGTGAGAATTCTTCTATCCACCTGATGAGACAAGAGGCGGATTATTTTGTAGCCGACAAAAAAAGCGGTCAAACTGATGAGAACGCGTCCAAACGTAATAGGAGTTTTGTCTCCAACTGAAAACAACTCATGACTAAAAGCCACATTCAGCCAGTCGTAGGCCTGGCCAAAAAAAGTTTCAATTTGAATCATCAGTTTTTTCACGATTCCCTTGATGTTATTATAACAATCTCCCTCTTTTTAGATTTTTTATAGAGCTTGGTCTTTGGTCTATACTGTCACTTTAATAAAGCAGAACTCGAAAGAGCTAAGAGGCTTTTTTCAGAAATTTTTGGCGGGAAAAAGGAAGCTTTTGATCCTCAATTTCTGACATAAAAGAAGGGACACGGCCTGTTGCCTCTGCAACACCTGAAAAACTCCCGTCTTCTCTCTTGATAAGACGGTCCAAATGATAAATATCCTCCACCAAATATTGATCTCTTTCATCCTTGCCCAGCACTTCCGAAATGGAGGCAATTCTTCGAACACCGTCTTGATACCGGGAAGTTTGAACCACAACATCCACAGCTGAACTGATTTGCTGAACAAGAGCTTTTTCACTCAGTTGAGAATCCGCGCCCTGAGCGAGAGCTTGAAGTCTGACCATCGCCGCTTTTGGAGTGTTGGCGTGCAGGGTTCCAAAACACCCCTTATGCCCTGTGTTCATGGCCTGCACTAAATCCAAGGCCTCCCCTCCTCTAACCTCTCCAATAATAATCCGATCCGGTCTTAAACGAAGACTGCTTTTCACCAAATCTTCAATAGTGACAGCGGACAGCCCTTCATCCGGCTGAGCCATTCTGGTTTCAAAAAAGACAATGTGTTCATAATCAATTTGCAGTTCGCTGGAATCTTCAATGACAATTAAACGCTGGCCTTTGGGAATGCGGTTGCAGATCATGCTGAGCAAAGTCGTTTTTCCAGAACCTGTACCGCCGCTGACGATAATATTTTTTCCCAGTTTCACGCAAATGTCTATGAACTGAGCCATCTCCACAGACATAGAGCCGTATTTGATAAAATCCTGAAAAGTAAACTGTGTGGTGGAAAATTTGCGGACCGCCATCGTGGTTCCTTTCCTTGCGCACGGCGGGATCACAACGTGAATGCGGTACCCATTGGGAAGACGGGCATCCAGTCTTGGATTTTCATCCCCAATCTGACGCCCCACACTTTGAGCAATATTGTTCGCGGCGGCTCTTAAGGAGTCTTCATCTTGAAACTTGTTTGAAGCCTTCTCGATTTTTCCGCCTCTCTCAATCCAGATTTCATCAAAGGAGTTGACCATGACTTCTGTCACAGACTCGTCTTTCAATAAATCCCAAATAGGAGAAAGAAAATTTTTAATTGCCGATTCAAAAACAGATCCATCCATAGCCTTATACGGATCGGAAGTTTATTTCTTTTTCATAAATTTTTAATTTTATTTTAAAGGAGAGGAGCAATGACTAAAGCCACAATAGACATTAATTTAATTAAAATGTTCATTGCCGGACCTGTTGTGTCTTTGAACGGATCTCCCACTGTATCTCCTATCACCGCCGCTTGGTGAACCACACCGCCTCTGCCGGCAGAAGGATCTTGTCCGCTTTCTATGTACTTCTTCGCATTATCCCAAGCTCCCCCGGAATTGGCCATGAACAAAGCCAAAGCCACTCCTGTAATTAAAGCTCCGGCCAAAGCTCCCGCCAAAGCCGTGGCATTTAAACCAAAACCAATCAACACAGGAGACACAACAGCTAAAACTCCGGGCAGAACCATTTCTCTCAAAGAGGCCGAAGCGGCAATATCCACACATCTGCGGGTGTCCGGTTCTGCCTTTCCTTCCATCAAGCCGGTAATTTCTTTAAATTGACGTCGAATTTCCTCCACCATTTTCTCTGCTGTCCTGCCCACCGAATTCATTGTTAAACTGGCTGAAAAAAGCACTATAGACGATCCTAAAAACAGACCCGCCACAACGTAAGGATCTGTGATGTCCATGTTGATGGAGCTGGACACCGCTTGTTTGAAAGCCACAAATAAAGCCAAAGCCGTTAGCGCGGCGGAGCCAATGGCAAAACCCTTGCCGATCGCGGCGGTTGTGTTGCCGACAGAGTCCAATTGATCTGTCACTTTTCTCACCTCAGCGCCCAAACCGGACATCTCCGCAATGCCTCCCGCATTGTCAGCAACAGGCCCGTAAGCATCTATGGTCATTGTCAACCCCACTGTAGCCAGCATACCGACGGCTGACATGGCAATCCCATAGAGGCCGGCAAATTGATAAGAAACTAAAATAGTTAAAACGATAAACAGCAAAGGGATAAAACAAGACTCTAAACCTACAGAGACGCCTGAAATGATATTTGTAGCCGGACCTGTCTTAGAGGCTTTCACTATTTTTAAAATAGGTTTTGAAGAAGTGTAGTACTCTGTAATCTTGCCGATCAAAAGCCCGGCGATATGACCCGCTAAAACAGCGGCATAAATTTTCCATCCCATCTCCATTGTGGAAAATAATAAAACGCCTGTGACCGCTAAAAATACAAAAGCTCCCGTAATCTGTGATAAAAATAAAGCACTCGCGGGAGGGCGGGACTTAAACAGCTGAACACTGAATAAACCTAAAAAAGAAGAAGCCAGTCCGGCCACACAAACAAAAAGAGGAAGTACAATCAACAGCTCTTTTTCTGCGGATGCTCCAAAATACCCCTGAATATCAGTCATAGAAGCGGCGATGGCCATAGAAGCCACCATAGCTCCCACATAAGACTCAAAAATATCAGCGCCCATGCCTGCAACATCGCCTACATTGTCGCCCACATTGTCTGCAATGACGCCGGGATTTCTAGGATCGTCTTCCGGAATACCGGCTTCCACCTTGCCGACAAGATCTGAGCCGACATCCGCCGCTTTAGTGAAAATACCTCCGCCCACACGGGCAAACAAAGCAATTGAAGAGGCCCCCATAGAAAAACCAGAAATAAAGGAAACAGAAGAAATAGAAAACCATTCAAACACGTAGTACAGCAGACCCAATCCCAACAACCCAAGGCTGGCCACACTCAAGCCCATTACAGAACCGCTGTCAAAAGCCACCTGTAAAGCCGGAGCAATGCCTTTTTGAGCCGCTGACGCTGTTCGAACATTTCCTTTCACGGCTGATTTCATTCCAATAAAACCGGCCAAAGCAGAACACACAGCCCCCGCGATAAAAGCAAACATCATCATCCAGCTCATAAAAAACCACAGTAAAAAAGACGCAATCAAAATAAAGAAGGAAAGCCTCAAATATTGAGCCTGCATAAAAGCCATAGCCCCTAGATGAATTTGAGAGCTGACGGCCTGCATTTTCTCATTGCCTGGAGAGTATCTGGAAAGAAGACAGTAGCTAAAAAGAGCGTAAAGCAAACCCACAAAACCCACAAGAGGAACAATAAAACCGTAATCCATAAAAAACACCCCTGAATACATCAAAACGAATGAGGGTTTCTAACCTGATTTGAGATGATCATCAAGGAAATTCCTTTTAAAAAAGCAGCAACAATCCAAATCCTCCTCGCTGTAGGATTTTGACATTGTATTTGAATAAAAAAGCTCAAACGGACCTCATGGTTTTTCAAAAACACCCATCTTATATTTTCCCTGCTTCATTTATCCAATCCAACAATGAACTCAACAAACCTGTAATCCTTATTGACATACAACAAACAACTGAATTATTGACAGAAATCATGAGTTATGAATTTTACATAATGCTTCACTTTCTGAGTCTCATAACACTCTTTTTGTCTATGGGGATGCTTATCACCGGTCCTGTGTCCTTTAAAAAGTTCGTTCTCTCTCTCCACGGTTCTGCTTTACTTCTGCTTTTTGTTTCCGGTTTTGGATTGATTGCAAAAACCAATATTCCTGTGGGTTTTCTCTCCCCTGCTTGGTTTTGGCAAAAAATTCTCGTATGGGGCCTCCTGGCCGTTCTCACTCCTTTTCTGGTCAGCAAAACGACGGCCTTTAAGAAGACAGCTCTTCTGGTTTGTATTGTTCTGGCCTTGGCCTTCTATGCAGTATGGCAGGTCATCACCCGATAAATGAGCCTCAGATTTTTACACCCCTTACACCCCCTCAAATTCCAGCTCAAAAAATTAGATATTTGCAAAAAAACTTCAATATTCTCTCTCCTTGAGGCGAATGTATTCTCACTTATTTGGAGAAGACATGGCTGTTTATTGGGATGTTTTGAACTCAGAAGAAAATATGAACAGACAGAAAACCAATTTTGCAAATCAATTTTTATCTCAAAATCGGCGTATGTACAACTTGGCGTATGAGGCTGGAGAGCCATTAACAGGGTTGAAACATTTGTCTCATCATTGGGAGAAAGAGATTCATAGAGGCTTGTCCTGTTTAGTCAATAACTACACACACCCCTCCAGCGAGGGCAGTGCATCCTTGCCTGAGGAAGATGCCTCTCTAGCAAATAGATAACAGTGCTGTTTATACCGCTGTCTATTGGAAGCCTTTTCAGCATCTTATTTTTTGTGTTTTGACAGCTCTTGCTCATTTTTTGATTCATCTCGTTTCATCTGATCCTGAACTTCTTGAATAACCTTCTGATGATTGTACAAAACACGATAACGTGGAAATTGAGTCCGCACTTCTAAAACTTCATCCTCTATGGAAGACTCCGCCTCCTTTTCTTCTGAAAAAAGACAGCAGGCTGTACAGCTGAACAGCATCAAAAAACCTGCTTTAATAAAACGATACAGCAACGCTCTACACCCAGTCCTCTTACAATTTTTCAATACAAAAAACAGAAGCCGGCTCCAATTTATGATTTTTTCTTCTTCACTATCTTTCTTTTCTTGGTTTTTGGAGCTGAGGACTGCACAAGTTTCACATTAGAATAATCAACAAAGCCCTCTTTCTCAAATTGTTTTCTTTCTTTTTTATCAAAGTGAGTTTGAACAAACACTCCGGCCACACGCAGTTTTAAGGGCTTTTGGGAAATCTCCAAAACCTTTCCTTTCTTCCCTTTTTGGCCGCCGGAGATGACTTGAACTTCATCGTCTTTTTTTATTTTTAACTTCATGTTGATTCAGCCGCTTTTTTACTGATTTTACGAAGCAGTAGGTTTTTTAATTTTAACAGACGAGGAGACAAGAGCGCGCTGTCTTGTTTCAACAGGTAAATATCCACCCCGCCTTTTTTATCTATACTGCGCAAGGTTCGAACAGACGTTCTAGCCCGAAAATACCTTTTCAAAGTCAAACTGTAAAAAGTCCTCCGCTGAACGTTGGGAAAGGCCCGTGATTTTGTTTTAATATTCGAGTGGCTTACCAGATTTTTGACGACAGGCCCTGTGCCGCTAAATTCGCAACGAGACATCCCACACCCCTTGAAGGCGGTAAAACACCTTGAATACCAAAAAAAAGAGTCTTTAGACAACCCTTTTTATTGAAAAAACAAAGGACGTGGTATAAAGTGTACGGCCTGTCCCGTATGGAGGAGCTTTGGAAGCAGAAAAGAAAAGACCGGAATTGATTTTTGATTATAAAGACCCTTCCACTCTTTATAACTACATCACAGAGGGCGGTAAAATCCTGCCCTGCCGGATCACCGGACTCACTCATTCCCAGCAAAAGCAGTTAAAAAATGCTGTCAAAAAGGCCAGAAATTTGAATCTCCTGCCTGTCGGCACGAAAGCTTATGATACCTTTTCCAGACCTGAGCCTTTTTCTAAAAAACCATTTAAAATCTAAGGCTTTTTACAGTAAACAGGATCCGCTTTGTGCCTTTTTCCACTGTGTCTTCTCCAGTCGTACTCAGAGCTTTGTTGGTAGCGGGCTTTCCACTCCCTCCAAGAATGAGGATCTAGCTCATGATAAACCTGATCTTTTTTAAAAATTTTTGGAAAACGTCCAAACAAAAAATTAAGAATACCGCTCATCCCGCCAGTATAAATAATATCTTCTTTAAATTAAAGGATTTTCCTCATGTCTAAACCACTTAATTTACTGAAACGAAGAGAAGAAGAGATTTTAAAATCTTTTGAGCAGTGCCTGGATTGGGAGACAAAATACCGAAGATTGATTCAATGGGGAAAAGAAATGCCGCCTTTAAATTCATCTCTTCACGCAGACCGCTGGCTGGTGAAGGGATGCCAATCTCAGTTATGGCTCTACCCTAAAATGCAGAACAATCTTCTGACTTTTCAGGGAGACAGCGATGCCCTGATCAGCAAAGGTCTTCTGGCTCTTATGGTCCACTTCTACTCTTCTTTACCCCCTTCAGCCATCCTCAAGCAAGCCCCTGAGTTTATTGAAACACTGGATCTCGCAAACCACCTCACCCCCTCCAGAAGAGGAGGGCTTTTTTCTCTCATTCAGCAAATTCAAAACTACGCTCAAGCTTTTACCCTTATGAGAGATCAAAAATAGTTTGCTCCAAAGCTGAACTGTGTTAATCAGAGGCCATGCTGATTTTTGTTGCAACAATACACATTATCACGTGCATCGTGTTGGTTGCTTTTGTTCTCCTGCAAAATCCCAAAGGGGGAGCTTTGGGGCTTCTAGGAGGACAAGGGGGGTCGAGGAGTGTTTTCAGCGGCACAGGAGCCTCCGACTTTTTGGTCACAGTGACCAAATGGTGTGCTGTCATTTTTGCTGTGACTTCTATTCAACTGGCTTACATGAATACTAAAAAAAGCTCCAGTGTCATTTTAGACGCCCCCGCTCAAGAAGAGTCTGCTCCAAACGCGGCGGCGCCCCCAAACAACACAGAGGAAAGCAAGAGTGCTCCTAAAGAAGAGTAAGTATTGTATATTTTTGATCCTCTTTCAGTCTTGCTCAAAAGCTGAAAAACTAGAAATTCCATCTTATCCTATAGAAATCCCATCTTCCAGCAGACACCTAGAGGTCCAAATGGATTGGACAGCAACTCTGCCGGATGCTTATCTTAATCAAGTGATCCAAAGAAAAAAAGAAAAAATTCAAGGCTGTGCTGAAAGGCAAGGGCTTTCATCTAAAGATTTTTTAGTGGAATTGACTATTTTCCCTTCCGGCAAAACTCAATCCCGCCTGGTCAATTCCAATTCACAGAATAAAGATATTTTAAAATGCGCTCTTGGCATCTTAAACCGCATTCAGTTTAAAAAATTCAAAGGGCCTCCCATCGTCAAAGGGTACCATTTCCAATTCACTTAACGAAGGACATCATGCGCCGGTTCAGCGCTTTAAGGCCCGCAGTTCTGTCCTCCTTTCTCCGCTTCTGCAGAAGACAGTTTATTGAAACGAATCCTTCAGTTTTCTCATTTTTGCAAAAAGCTCCAGTTCAGAAACTTTTGTATTCTTCATCCATTCCTTCAAATCAGGATGCGTCACACTTTCCGGGCGCTGAATAAAATATTTTGTCCTTAAGAAGGGGTTCGTGTCCAGCTCCTCTTTCAAAGAAAACGGCACTGTCGAATCCCCTTTTTCTCTTTTTTTGTGAATACTCTGCTTACGCTTAACTAAATCTGAATTCCCCCCCTCTATCTGTAGAGCAAATTCAGCGTTGGCCAGCGAGTACTCATGCCCGCAGTAAATTTGAGTTTCAGGAGGCAGAAGGCGAATTTTATTTAAACTCTCAAACATCTGTTGGGCCGTACCTTCAAACAACCGGCCGCAGGCCATAGCAAAAAGAGTGTCTCCGCAAAACAGCATAGAAGATGTTTGAAACCAAAAAGCAATATGGCCCAAAGTATGTCCGGGGATGAATAAAATCCGGCAAACTTGATCTGCCCAAGTCCAATTCTGCCCGTCTTCTAATTTGTGATTTATGCCTGGGATGCGATAGGAATCTTTTGAATATCCTAGGACCAGACAGCTCCATTTTTTTTTTAATTCTTTATTGCCGCCCGTGTGGTCCCAGTGATGGTGTGTGTTCAAAATAGCATCCAAAGACCATTTTTTCTTCTGCAGAAATTGGTCCACGGGAGCCGCTGTGGAAGGATCCACCACAGCGGTTTTCCCTCCGCTTCTGAGAACATGAATGTAATTGTCTTTTAAGTCTGGAATTTGAAAAACCTGCATAGCCTGTCATACCGCAGTTTTCAATATTCTTTCAAGTATGTTTGCACAAAGTACAAAAGGCGAGACGGTACAGCTGTCAAGAAAGGCTGGGGGGACAGAGCTGTAAACGAGTTCAGCTTTGAAACAGAGCAGACGAGGTTTGCTCTGTGGCAAAACGCATGTCTGAGCTTTACAGCTTTGTTCGCACAGTCTTTCTTATGACTAGACTCCTGCTTCCGTAGAGGTGACGTATATTCGTAGAAAGGCTGGGGGGACAGGGCTGAAAACAAGTTCGGATTTGAAACAACGTATCTGCAAAAGCTATGTAAACAGAGATTCAAACGAGTTCGGCTTTGAAACAGAGCAGACGAAGTTTGCTCTGTGGCAAAACGCATGTCTGAGCTTTGAACATCTGTTTGCACAGCTGATTGCTTTGAGGCGGAAAACGTAGAAAAGCTGGCAGGACAGAGCTAAAAACGAGTTCAGCTTTGAAACAACGTATCTGCAAAAGCTATGTAAACAGAGATTCAAACGAGTTCGGCTTTGAAACAGAGCAGACAAAGTTTGCTCTGTCTCAAAACGCATGTCTGAGCTTTGAACATCTGTTTGCATAGCTGATTGCTTTGAGGCGGAAAACGTAGAAAGGCTGGGGGGACAGAGCTGAAAACAAGTTCGGCTTTGAAACAGAGCAGACGAGGTTTGCTCTGTGGCAAAACGCATGTCTGAGCTTTACAGCTTTGTTCGCACAGCCTTTCTTATGACTGGATTCCATCTTCCACATATGCAGGAACAGCCTGTGTAAAAGCACATCCATAGAATCATCTTGACTCGACTTCAAAATAAAAGGAGAATTTGTCTTTCAAACTCGTGAGGAGAAGAATATGTCTGGCAAGGGTTTAGAAGGAGTGATTGTTGACTCCACTTCCATTTCCTGCATCGTCCCTGAAAAAAGCTCTCTTCTCTACAGAGGCTACCCCGTCAGCGAATTGGTGCAGAAAAAAAAATACTTGGAAACAGTCTATTTGTTATGGCAGGGAGAACTGCCCAAGTCTATGGATCAAATAGAAAGCAAACTGCCTCTAACCAAGTGTGAAAAAGAAATTAAAGAAGACTATGAACCTATTGTTGAAGTTTTAAAAAAAATCCCAACAGCCCACCCTATGAGCGCTTTGAGAACAGCTATGAGCCTCATGGGATCTCACCCCTGCAATACCTGGGATAAAGGCTCTGAAGATATTTTAGCAAAAGGCTTGAAAATGCTTATGTGCGCCCCCATTTTTATATCAGCCCACTACCGCTTCCGAAAGGGAATGGATTTTATACCGCCTTTAACCGGCGTGTCTTTGGCAGAAAATTTTCTATATATGTGCTTTGGCAAAAAGCCTTCCCCTGTATTCGCTCAAGCTTTAGACCGCTCCATGATTTTATATGCTGAACACGGTTTTAATGCTTCAACCTTCACAGCTCGAGTTATTGCCTCCACAACTTCTGATATTTTTAGTGCTGTCTGCGGAGCTATTGGATCCTTAAAGGGGCCTCTCCATGGAGGAGCCAATGAACAGGTCATGTATATGATGAAAGAAATTGAAACTCCTGAACGTGTTGAAGAGTATTTATCCAAATCTTTGAAAGAAAAGAAAAAAATTATGGGATTTGGACACAGAGTTTATAAAAGCGGAGATGCCAGAGTCCCCGCCATGCACGAATGCGCAAAAAAAATTGCCAAAGAAACTAATAATCCAAAATGGATGCCTATGTACTCAGCCATCGAAAAATATATGAAAGAAAAGAAAAATATTATGCCTAATGTGGACTTTCCAGCAGGGCCGGCTTACTACATGATGGGGCTGGACATCGACTTATTTACCCCTATTTTTGCGATGAGCCGTATTGCGGGATGGACGGCCCATATTTGGGAGCAAAGACAAAACAACCGCATTATCCGCCCCATGAGCTCCTATACAGGCCCCGAAGAAAGGCATTTATAGAACACAAAATAATCTCTGTGTGTGATTTTTTGTATTGTATTTTTCAGTATTTGATCTTATGTTCGCAGAAACAGCAGGACGAAAATCTCAAACTTTGAAGACCGGAGCGTAAATATGGCAAAAAAAAGTTCCATCGTTAAGAATGAAAAACGTTTTGAAAAAGCTAAAAAATTTTTATCCATTCGGAGATCTTTAAGAAAAACATCTATCAACATGAAACTCTCCGAAGAGGAAAGGACTACAGCCTTTCTAAAGCTTCAAAAACTTCCTAAATCCACTTGTTTAAATCGTGTCGTCCGGCGCTGTGCAATGACAGGCAGACCGCGGGGCCACCTTAGACAATTCGGCCTCTCCCGCATCGCTGTTCGTGAAATGGCCCACAAAGGATATCTGCCTGGAGTCATCAAAGCCAGCTGGTGATCCGGAAGATGCCCCTTGATACACTTAACTCTTCCGGAGAAAAGACTTTGAAAAAATTCAACATCACCGCTGTCTTATCCTCCCTTCTTGTTTTTCTGATTTTGGCCGGCTTTAAGATTTTTCCTCAAAAAACATTCAGCCTGCTTTCCTGGGTTAAAAGTACTTTTGTTCTGAATATTTCATGGTTTTACGTCACGGTCATTTTTGTTCTCTTTTGTTTTTGCATTTATTTAATATTCAGCTCTTACGGCGGAAAACGTCTAGGTTCTCTATCTAAACCTAAGTACAGCACATTTACATGGATTGCCATGCTTTTCAGCGCCGGCATGGGTACGGGGCTTTTGTTTTCCGGAGTGTATGAACCTCTTTATCATTATTTGTTTCCTCCGTCGGGAGAAGGCTCCACTCCTCAATCCATGGATCTTTCATTCCAATTAACATTCCTGCATTGGGGTTTTTCCGGATGGGTGGTTTATACTATTATGGGATTGGTGTTTTCTTATTTTTGCCTCTACAAGGGGCATCCTTTTAGAATTTCCTGTATGCTTTCTCCCTTCTTTAAAGACAAAATCAACAGCCCTCTGGCCTGGTGTATTGATATTTTCTCCATTATTGCCATTTTATTCGGCGTCTCCACAACGCTGGCAAGGGGAACCATGCAGATCAACTCAGGATTAAGGCATTTGTTTGACATATCTTTTTCTGGAACAACTCAGGCTCTTATTATTGTCTTCATCACTTTGTGCGCTGTTTTATCTGTCATCTCAGGACTGAACCGAGGCATTCGAAGGTTGAGTGAAATAAATATTTTACTTTGCGCTGTTTTATTAGTTTTTATGTTCATTGCGGGTCCAACTGTTTTTCTGCTTAACTCTTTTGTGGAATATACAGGCGCTTATTTACAAAATTTGATTTCCGATATGACACGCATCAACTCTTTAGGGTCTTCAGAGTGGAGATCTCAATGGACTATTCTTTACTGGGCCTGGTGGATTGCCTGGTCTCCTTTTGTCGGCACCTTTATTGCGCGTGTTTCCGAAGGCCGGACCGTACGGGAGTTTGTCATCGGAACACTAGTCATTCCAAGCTGTATTTCTTTTTTATGGTTTACCGCCTTCGGAGGAACAGCCATTGAACAGCATATCACTGGAGATATGAACTTGGAGCCTTTTGTAAAAACAGAATATTCCATTTTGATTTTTAAATTTTTAGAGCATTTTCCTTTGGCGCAGGTAATGTCTTATATCAGCATTTTGGCAGTGGCTTTATTTTTCATCACCTCTTCTGATTCTGCCTCCTATATCGTGCATAATCTGGCCGGCACCAAAAATAAAACCAGTCACAAAATCTACTGGGCGTTCCTTGAAGGTTTCATCGCCCTGGCGCTTCTCTTTTTAGGAGGTATTCAATCTTTAGAGCTATTGGTGATTATTTCAGCTTTTCCATTCACAATTTTTGTATGTATTATTGTTTATGGATTTTTCAAAGAACTCAAAAACCTTCCTTCATAGCTATTGCCGCCTCTCTGTTGACAGGACTCTCTCTACAGCTTCCACAGAAACATCACCCGCTAAAAGCT
The DNA here is from genome assembly GCA_965199935.1 of Bdellovibrionales bacterium. Classification (GTDB taxonomy): domain Bacteria; phylum Bdellovibrionota; class Bdellovibrionia; order Bdellovibrionales; family UBA1609; genus JAPPLG01. The sequence continues at coordinate 135,942 of CBDATD010000002.1, read as the reverse complement.
GAACTGCAGATAAAAGAGAGGTCATAAGGATTTGATTTTCTCCCAAGTGAATTCACTCCTGCCGAAGTGGCCGTACACAGCTGTCTGTCTGTACCGGGGCTTTAACAGATCCAACTCCCGAATGACAGCCTCAGGGCTTAAATCCCAATTCTTTAAAACAATATCACACAACTGTTTTTGATCCCATTTGGAAGTTCCATAATCCTCCACATAAAGACTCACAGGCTCTTTCCTCCCGATAGCGTAGGCAATTTGAACCAAACACTTTTTTAACAACCGGTTCGCTGTCAAACTCTTAGCGATACAACGGGCCATATACGCTCCGGAGCGATCTACTTTTGACGGATCCTTTCCTGAGAAACACCCGCCGCCGTGGGAGCCGTGTCCCCCGTACGCATCCACAATAATTTTACGCCCCGTCAGCCCTGTGTCCGCTTGGGGGCCTCCTACAGTAAAACGGCCTCCTGGATTCACAAAGTATTGAGTGCTCCTCAGCCATTTTTTTGGAATCGTTTTTTTTATCAACTCCTCTACAATGAACTCACGAAGTTTTTCAAGGGAAATATCCGGCGAGTGCTGAGTAGATACCACCACACTGCTGACAGAATCCACCCGGCCGTTTTTATATTGGACGCTCACCTGGCTTTTGCTGTCCGGCCATAAAAAATCATTACCTGAAGATTTACGAAGCACAGATAATTTTTTCACCAGTTGATGAGATAAAGAAATACTCAAAGGCATAAACTCTTCAGTTTCATCCACCGCATAACCAAACATGATGCCTTGATCCCCCGCCCCCTGGTCCTTTCCAAAACCGACGGCTTGAGCAATGTCTGGACTCTGATGGTTGATACTTGTTAAAACAGAGCAGGATTTATAATCCATCCCTTTTTTAGCGTGATTATAGCCTATAGAAGAAAGAACGTCCTTCACGGCCCCTGTAATATCCACATAACATTGAGTGTTCACCTCTCCTGCCACAGCCACCAGCCCCGGAGCCACTAAAGTTTCACAGGCCACCCGGCTGTCAGGGTCTTGTGCCAAAAAAGCATCTAAAATAGCATCACTTATTTGATCCGCCATTTTATCTGGATGCCCTTCAGAAACAGACTCGCTCGTAAATATAAAGTCTTTCATTTAGCCTTTCTGTTTATACCTTTCTCTTTCGAGGGTGTTGAGATAACCCAGTTCCTCTCTAAATCGAGCCACCTGTCTTCTGCTGAGGTGAATGCCGTCCCTGTCCAAAAGTTTTTGAGAAATTTTAGCATCCGAAAGGGGGATTTTCTCAGATTCAATGATTTCTTTGATCATCCATTTCACAGCAGGAGCACCCTTTCTCTCGCCTTTTTTATTCAAATAACTGATTCCAAAGAAATACTTTAATTCCAAAAGACCTTGGGGGGTATGTGCATATTTGTTAGCTGTCACCCGGCTGACTGTTGAAATGTGCAGGTTGAGCCTTTCAGAAATCTCTCTGAGCAGAAGAGGGTGTAAAAACATTTCTCCTTTTTCTAAAAATTCCGCCTGTTCTTCTGCAATCAGCTGAGTCACTCTTAAAATAGAAGATTTTCTATGATTGAGGGCCTTAATGAAAGACAAGGCTCTTTTCATTTTATCCGTGATATAGCGTTTTGTCTCTTCATCCTGATTTTTGCCCAGCTGATCCAAGACACGAACATAGTGAGAAGCAATTCTAATTTGCGGGATAGAATCCTCATTGAGCCGGGCTTCATAAACGCCCTCTTCTTTTTTCACAATATAAATATCCGGCACAACATATTCTGTTCGATGAGAGTTAAATCTTTGACCTGGATAAGGGTCTAAAGAAGATATAATGTGTGCAATATCCTGCACCTCTTCCACTCGAATATCCATTGCAGAGGCAATTTTTTCATATTGTTTGGTTTGAAGATCTTTCAAATGGTTTTTCAACAGATGAACCAAATCGTGCGTATCTTCATCAATGCGTTTTGCTTGAATGAGAAGGCATTCTGTCAAACTGCCCGCTCCGACTCCGGGAGGGTCAAATTCTTGAAGTTTTTTCAATAAAGTCCGCACTTCTGTTTCATTCAAATGATGCCCGTGCGCAATACTTTGAAGGCTCTCTGTTAAGTACCCATCTTCATTGACAGCATCTATCAACGCGTATAATATTTTTCTATCTGAATCGCTGAACCCGGAAAAATTCACCTGCCACAGCAAATGATCTCTCAAGCTTTCTTCTACAGGGGTATGGCGTTCGTAGTATTTTTCATCCTCTGTGTTTTTAGGAATGTTGATATTGGTGGCTGTGTACTCCGTCCATTCCAAACGCTCCTTCTCAGTTTCCTCCAGTGAAGAAACATCTTCTAAAGTGTCGCCTTTTTCTTCTAAGACCGGATTTTCCTCCAATTCTTTGCGAATGGCCTGCTCCAGCTCCATAACAGACAAATTCATCAGTCCGATAGACTGAATCATCTGAGGATTGAGATTCAGTTTTTGAGCTAATTGATGGCTGAACTTCATACTCATAGTTCGTATGAATTATAATAGAGCTTGATACATATCAACCTTTTTCTATATTCTAAAGGGGACAGCGTATCCACAGTTTACAGTTTTGTTCACACAGCCTTTCCAATGACCGACTCCTGTTTTCGTAGAAAGGCTGGGGGGACAGAGCTGTAAACGAGTTCGGCTTTGAAACAGAGCAGACAAAGTTTGCTCTGCGGCAAAACGCATGTCTGAGTTTTACAGTTTTGTTCACACAGCCTTTCCAATGACCGACTCCTGTTTTCGTAGAAAGGCTGGGGGGACAGAGCTGTAAACGAGTTCGGCTTTGAAACAGAGCAGACAAAGTTTGCTCTGCGGCAAAACGCATGTCTGAGTTTTACAGTTTTGTTCACACAGCCTTTCCAATGACCGACTCCTGCCTCCATAGAAAGGCTGGGGGGACAGAGCTGTAAACGAGTTCGGCTTTGAAAAAATCAAGAGGGGTACTTTTTGATCTGAATGACGGCAAAATTAATTTCTTTAATCCCAGCTTCGGTCAATGTAAACATCACCTTTTTTATAGACAGCATATCGATACTTTCATCCGCCTGCAAAGTCATTTTTTCATACGGGAAAATTTTAACCCCGCCCTCTTTTCGAGTCACAACAAAATCTTTTTTCTTTTCCTCTTTTAACTGAGCCACTGACTCAGCCACTTCTTCTTTGAGAGGTTCAATCATCCACTCCTCATTCGCCCTGATTTCATTAAAAGAAACCAAGTCTCTGCCGTTAAAACTCAATGACTCTTTGGAGAGAGTCACCACCAAAGAAGGAACCAGCTGAGCCGTGCTTGTCGCTTTTGGCAACGCCACCCGATCCGAAATGGGCAGAATCTGATTTGTAGAAGCATAGTTTTGAAGCAAAAACACCACTAACACAGTAAACATATCCACCATAGCCGTCAGCTGAAGCACTGCCACAACATTCCTTTTGCCGGCAGAAATTCTATTCTTTTTGTTTCTAACACCAGGAACATGGATAGGCATTAGATCACCTCCCCAGGCGCTATGGAAACTTGGGGAAAGCCGGCCTGTAAAAGCAAGTCCATCGCCATAATCAAATGTTTGTACAAAAGCTTGTCTTCAGAAGTTACCACCACGTCCATTTTATCCGGATAGACTTTTTTTACGGCCTGCAATTGTTTTGTCAGTCCTTCGTGGTCGTACCGGCCTCTCTTAGCGAGAGGCACCAGAATCACCTGTGAACCTAAAATCATTTTATATCCCTTAGAGACCACATCAATTCGAAAGGGTACTTCTGCATGGGGGGTTTGAGCGGGAGGGGGGTCGTTCTCATCTACTTTCTTTGCGTAAACACTGGTGCCTAATTGAATCATTGAAATTTGGATCCATACCGCTGTAATGAGCAAAAAGATGATGCAAACACTCATCAAGTCAATGAAAGGAACTAAATTCAGTTCAACGACCGGAGATTCAGAGTTGCCGTCAGATACATGAGCCATAAACCAACCTTAAGATTTCTTCAACGCTTTATCTCGATTGGACACCACATGATTCATCAGATTCATTGTACTCTCCAACATATCATTGTTTGTGCGTCCGATCCGAATTTGAAAAAATCCATAAGCTGTAATGGCAATAATAGCCACTAAAAGTCCAAAGGCTGTGCAGTTCAAAGCTTCTGAAATTCCTTTAGACAAATGGGCCGCTTTTGTCGCCGCATCCGCTTCCGCCACACCGCCAAAAGCTTTAATCAAACCAATGATTGTTCCGAGCAGCCCCACCAAAACACTGACATTTCCGAAGACAGCCAGAAAAGAGGTCCATCCCTCCAAACGAGGGGTTTCCCTCAACACTGAAGCATCCATAGCCACTTGCACTTCTTCATCCGGCCTGCGATTCATAACCTGCACAAGACCGGCTTTCATCGTATTTGTAAGAGGCGCCGGAGTGGCGTCGCAAAAAGCGATGGCTTGTTGAATTTGCCCCTGCAGGATCATCCCAAAAATGGAGCCGCTGACAGAGTTTTTATCCACAGATAATTTTTGCAAAGTAAAAGTTCTTTCCAAAATGAGCGCCACAACTAGGAAAGCCACTGCGGCGATAAAATACATCGCGGTTCCCCCTTCGCAAAAGGCTTTGGCAATAAAGTTATTATATTCCGCACACTTATTAATAAGCTCCGTTGTGCTGTCCACTCTTCACCCCCTGGATTTACTCTCTCTTCATTTCAACAAAGTTTGACCCCTATGACCAATACTTTTTCTATATTTCCAAAACTTTGAACTGTATAAAATATATCCGCTTTAACTCCTTGCGAGTACAAAAGGAAATGACACATTACCTTTATCTATCAAGAATCCGAACCTCTCTTCTCACTTTTATCGTGTGAATACGAAAGGAAATGAAATACTGCCTGTATCCCCCTTTGTAACAGCCCCAGGAAACCTCCAATTTCTCAACCGGCTTAAGAGACATTGAGCTAAAGCCCTGCTCCCCGACTCATTGCTTTCTACTTTCGCAGAAACAACACTGTCCCCTTGAATCAACCACCTCACTTTCACACGCCCTTGAATAGAGGGGTTGTTCTGCAGAACCATACTATGGCATCGCTCCAATTGAGCTTTATTGCTGCGAATCACTCTTAAAATAGCGTCTTTATCCACAGAACCTTCCACGTCCACTTCATTAGTGCCGAAAGATAAATTCACAGAACCCCGATTTCCAAGACCTCCTCCTCTTCCAAAGCCTTTCGTGCCGCCGCCGCGCCCCCGAGTGGAAACACCGGAGATTCCAATCAAATTAGATCCTCTGCCTCCAACGCCTGCATCTTTAAATTTTGTCCCAATTCCTTCACCAGAGTACGTTTCTTTTGTGCCTGAAGATCCTGTGGCCTGATCCGCCAAGCCCCCTAACTCACCCGCACCAGAGTAAGCCTTGTCCAATTGCTTTTGTATGCCTCCTTTACCGAAGACACCCAATAAGCCAACCTTAGTGGGATCTGGTTTTGGACTTCTCGCGCCAGAACCTCCTTTTTTTGATTTGATGGGAGAAGACCCCGAACGAGCAGAGGTTACAACTTTTTTAGGTTTTTTCTTCGGTTTCTTTCTTGAGGCAACAGCTCCAATTTTACCGGGTTTTTTTCCGGCTTTCTTAATTTGCACAGGTTTTTTACTTTTCTTTGGAGCTCTCACTGGAATATTTTCTTTCCGTGATTTTTTTTTCTTTTTCTCAGACATGCGAATCAGTTTGGGCCGAGGGGGCTTAAACTGAATAGTCGCCATGCGTATCACTTTTTCATCCAGCTTCTCTTCCTCCAACAAAAATCGAGGGTAATAGATTCCAACAAAGAAAAAGAGAGCCAGCATAAAACAAAGCGCGAGACCTATCCCTGCCAACTCTGCTTCATTGAAATCAAAAAGCAAAGCCTTCGGAGCTTTAGCAGTCAAAGAAGTGTATCGAATGTACACTCTCAAAGAAGGATGCAGATCGACCCTTAAAACCTCCTTTTGCCCTAGAGACAGTTTGCAGGATCCAGCAGCTGAACGAGTCATCACGCCTTTTTTGAGAGCATCTTCAAAACTCACCTGCTTATTGTCACGGATAATTTTTCCCTTCATTCCGCTTTCAATATGAACTTGAGCAATCTGCCCCGCATGCACAAGAGCGTAAGGCTGTTTGCTAAATAAATTTGGAATTCGAATCACAGCCTCCGGATGGTTTCCAAGAGTCACCATTTCATTTTTCTTAGAATGATAAACAGCGATAATCCTTTCCTCCCAAGCCGCTAAAACTTCTACAACACCCCCTTGACCGGGAGGGATAGCGCGGTCCAAGTCTTTTATTTCACTGGGAGGAGCAAATGTTTTTTTGGACGGCTTCAAAGACAACAACTTCTTCCAAGGATTGGAGCGAAACGACTTTCTCATTAAATCTTCCGGCGGGGGGGATAGAGATTCTTCAGGAGGCTCTGAAACGGAGTCAGAAGACGGCGGCTCTTCCGGGGCGGGCTGAGGAAGGAGTGTTGAATCTTGTTCTTTTTTAAGGGTTTTCTTAGGAGAAAAACCGCTTTTCTCTTTCTTAGAGACAGCTTTTTTCTTTTTTATTTTCTTTTTCGGCTTTGGAGCGGGGGTCTCTGTTTCCTCTTCTATTTTCTCTTCCACTTTCTGTTCTGTTCTTTTTTCCTCTTCCTCTGATATCGGAGGAGCCGGCTCTTTTAACGTTCTTTTTTGAGTGGATTTCACATAGGGAACACCAATAAAAAACTCAATCAAAAAGTCTCCAATCTGAATGCGGTCCCCTGTCTTCAAAGGACTTTCAACAATTTTTCTCTCATTCACAAAGGTCCCTGTAGAACTGCCTAAGTCAGAAATGGTATATTCGTCTCCCATTTTTTCTACTAGAGCATGCCAAGGAAGAACATTGTCTCCATCCAAACAAATCTCCACCTCTGGACTCTGTCCAATGGAGACTTGATCCTGTCTCACCTGCTTAACGCCTTTCAGCTTTTTGTCTTTATAAATTTTAAAAAAAATAGACGGGTTCACTGACTCACCTTATTCAATTTCCCCTGCGGTTCTTCTCATCTCCGGCAGAAAATCCTTTTTAAGATCAACAAGCTTGTCATATTCCAGCTGTTGTTTATTAAAAAGGTGGAAAATGGTTGGATTCTTAACATGCCCTTCAATAAATTCATCCTCAAAGTCCACGGTGTAAACACGCCCTTTTTTCTTCTGGGCAGAGGATAAGTCAACACAAAATAACAAAGCCAATAAAAACAAGCGCTTCTTGAATTTCATTTTTATTTTCTCCTTTTCTTTTGGTTCATTTGCCTTCTCAAAGCCTTAATTTGGTTTTGATCTCTTTTATTTCGAGCCAAAAAGTCCGCCTGCTCCAGCACCTCTTGAGCCGTTTCAGCATCCTCAAACTGCTCTATCAAAATTATAGCATAATTGATAAGAGACAAACTTGTCGCTTTATTTTTACGCAGCATCCTCTTGTAAACGCTGGAGGCCTGTTTAAAATCTTTAGCCCATGCCAGACTCACAGCGTAATTATTGGCTATTTTAAACCAACTTTTAGACTCCCCTGCCTGGGCGTAAGCCCGCTCTAAAAGAGGCAGAGCTTTTTCATCACGGGTTTCTAAATAAAGAGAAGAAAGACTCACTAAAGAAGGCAGGTAGTTTCTGTTGTAGCTAAGACCCTTTTCGAAAGCCAAAACCGCTGTTTGCTTTTGGCCTTCCTTTAACGCAGTCATTCCCATATTGTGGTGCAGTTCCGGTTTTTTAGGATGTTCTTTCAAAGCTCGTTCAAAAATAATTCTGGCTAAAACAAACTGCCCTCTGTCTAAATGATAAACACCTAATTTATTTAACGCGTTAAAATTTTTTTCATCTTCCGCCAAAACTTGAAAAGCCCACCTGGCAAATCCATTGCGGGACTTCGTTTTAAAGGCTAAATTCATTTTAGATATTTTTTGAGATAGAGACAGCTCCTCAGCTCCCGAAAAGGCTCCATTCAACATGAGCAAAGCAATGAAAATTTTATTCACCGGCCCGCTCCAGAAAAATACAAAGAATAAAAACGTTCGCCGAAACTCATCTTAGGGTTGTCAAACTGTTGATACAGCTTTTGAGCTGTTTTGAGTGATGGGACATAGCCCTTAACGTTTTCAGATTTTTCAACAGCCTGTCTAAAATATTCTCGAGCGCTGTCCTTGAACGGCTTTGCTGTTTGAGCTAAGCCTTCCCTATATTTTTTGCGGTCTTCCCGCCCCAGACCTTTTGGAAGAGCCGACTTTAGTATCGCCTGGCCTAAATGGTGATTGGCCAGACCCATTAAATTGAGAGAGGAAACCACCTCAGGGCCGTAGTTGAATCGGATCACTTTCTTTACTTCATCTTTCAACTGCTCCAGCAATTTTAACTTTCTTTGAACTGCTTGAGCCTGCTGTTGAGGATTTGAAGGGATGCGAATTCCAATAAATTTTTTATAAACCTGCTCCGCCATCCAAAATTGGGATTGAGCCGCAAAAGCTATGCCCGTCTGTAACTTTTGATAAAGGCGGAGGGTGGTTTTCCTCCATTTCACAGCCTCTGCAGGGCGTCCGAGACTTTGATGGAGTTCAGCCAGCCTAAAAGCAGAAAGGACCTGGCTTAATTTATTTTGATCCGGCGACTGTAGATAGCGGTTGTAGTGTTTAACGGCCGACTTTTTTTGCTTTCTTCTCTCAGACATGCGAGCCATGAGAAAATAAATCTGATTACGCTCCCTGCCTTTGCTTTGATTGTAATATTTCACATAGGCATTCACAGCCTCCTGGTAGAAATTGAGGCCGTCAAAAATAATGGCGGCATTGTACCAATACGCAGATACATTTTTTGGATATTTTTGGGCATAAGCCTTAAAGGCGTTGGCCGCTTTTAAATATTGACCGCTTTTCTGATAAATATCTGCAATATCCTGCATGACCTGCTTTTGAATTTTAGGATACTTAGACAAGTGAGAAGACCCCATTAAGGTTTGATAAAGCCTATTGGATTTAGAAAAGTTTTTCACTTTATTATAATTCAAAGCTGAATTATACAGAGCGGATACAGCCAGAGGGGAGCCTTGATTTTTTCTAAAAAACTGTTCATACATTTTTGCGCTTTCCGCAAGCCTGCCGGACTTTGCCAAATCCTGTGCCTCTTTAAACAGGGCCTGCCTTAAAATTTTAAGAATTTCCTTCCCGACAGGCAGAGCGGCAATCTGAGACCTCTGCAAAAAAGACCTTGCTGTCTTTTTCAACGACTCAAAATCTTTCAACAAATTGTAAGTATCCAAAATAGAGTGAATGGATCTGGAAAAGTAAGGATTTTTTGGAGAAGCCTGCTTATCCACAATGCGCTTCCAATACTGAACCGCCGTTTCATAGTGGCGGTACTCCGAATGAAGTTTAGCTGTTGTATAAAGCATATTAGAAATATTTTTCTCTTTAGGATAAAATTGAGCGTACTGTTTGACAGCTGTGTTAAAACCGGCGACATTTTTAGGAAGAGCTATCTTTTTCCCTTTTTCATTTTGTTTTTGCATTTCTTGAACAGCTTTCTCAGTGGGCAGTGTTTTTTCTAAAGCAAGAACACGGTTCAACGCCGCCGCTTTATGATTTTTGCTTTTGGGGTAATTTTGAACCACAACATGGTACTGTTCGGCCGCCTGTTCCAATTTATTGGAGTCAAACAAAATTTCTCCGTAATGAAATCGAATATCCGGATCAAATTTAGACTTTGGGAAAGCGCGGAGATACAGCTGATACCCTAAAACAGCCTGTCTTCTATCTCTGTTTTTCCTCGTTTTTAAAAAGGCATGATGCATTCGAAATGCGTAATTTCTCAAAGTCACTTCCATAAGATTTTCCGATTTTTTAATCAGTTCTGCACGGGATCTGTTTCTTTTCGCCCAAACACTATCCGGCCCGTAGCTCTGTATCCATAAACGAAATTCTTTGTCGAAAACCTGTCGATTCCCCGTGTAGGAATAAGCCTGCACAATTTGGTACTTGTAATCGAAAGCTTGAGCGTTGTAGGGGTCCAACTCGATAAGCAAATTAAAAATATATCTCATATTGCTGTTCTCACCGGCATCTTTGTAAGCAAAGCCCACTCTTCTTAAAACAGACAAAACCTCCTGCTCGCTTTCTATTAAAGAGTCAAAATAAGAATACGCTTCACTGGCTTTCTTTTTGGAGTAAATATAAAAACTAGACAGATCGTTTAACGCTTCCGAAGAAAATCCTAAGCCGGAAGCTCCTTTGACTCGGCGAAGGTTTTGGGCCGTTCGAATCACCCGAGTCATAAACTGCATAGCTAAATTCACTTTGCCCTCGTTGAATAAACACCATGCAATTTTATAAAGAGAAAAAGAATAGAACTTAGATTGAAAACGAGCGGCGCGGTCATAGTGGATTCTAGCGGATTTCCATTTTGTCTGATCAAAATAATACTCTCCCAGATGAAAGTGAGCGTCTTCTAAATAGGGGCTCTTAGGATGTCTGCGGATGAGTTTTTCATAATAAGTTTTCCCTATATGACTTTTATTGATTTGAAAATAACTATAACCAAGCTGAAAATAAACTTCTGAAACTCTTTTGCTTTTCGGATATTTTTGTAAATAAATTCTGAATAAATTGATAGCCTTCTGAGAATACTCACGCACTAAAGACAAGTCCAGGGAAGGAAGGCTCCCCCGCAGACCTCTTTTGTACTCCTCCATGTTGAGGGTGTATTTCTCATAGATGCGGCTTTCAATCAGGCGGGACTGCTCCACATAAAGAGAAGCCAAACGCAGTTGAATATCCGGTCTTTTGCTGGTTTTAAAAAGCTCATAAAGCTGTTTGATTTCCATCTGGGTGACTTTTTCCAGCTCAGCCTCATCCGTTCCTTCGTCAAAGTACAAACGATTGCTGGATGGGGGCTTGACGTATTTGAGTATCGCTTTCTTTTTGAGTTTTTTAAAAGTTTGACGCGCTTTTGGAACAGCAGTGCGGTTTCGTTTTAAGCGGCTGCGCGCCGCCGGCTCTCTCGATAGCTCTTCCGCAGAAACAAGAGAACAGCAGACCCCCCCCAAACAAGCGAGGAGAGATAATTTAACGACAGCTTTGGGCGCCCACATAGTGATAGTTTCCCAATTCATCTAACCAATACTCCCCCTGAAAAGGATAAAATTCAAATCCATTTTGAACAAAAAAATCTCTGCTCGTCCCTTCAATAATTTGCACATTCCCAAGATGTTTTGACGTAATTTTCTTTTTCAGCATCTCTCTTTTTCCCCTCAAGCTCTCATATCTTAAATATTTTTCTTGATTCACAAAACTTTGAAGCTCTTTTTGAAAAAACACCAGATGCCTGCGAATCACCTGATTGATTTTTTTTCGAGATTTACGCAAGTCTTCGTCGGCCAGTCTTAAAGCATACTGACCCACTTTGTCAGCCCTCCATGAATAGGGAAGACTCCTGATGGCCTTTTTTTCTGATTTTAAATGCTCAATGCGCCGATGGAGCCAATGAAAGTCACTCTCTCTGTAAATCCTTTGAGCAATCACCATAGGGAAAGATTCCCGGCCGCTTTCCAAAGACCTCAGAAGCCTGGAATAATAACGGGATGAAGAAGAAGACAGTATGCCGCGAACCTTTCCATGTACAGGCAGATAAACACGTTTAAACAAAGTCAGCATTTTTTCCATTTCCTCATACTTGCAAATATACATATAGATAATGGACCTTAATAAGAGGGAGCCCGGCTGATAAACATCATCGTAATAATTGGAATGAAGAGTTTGAAAGCCATTCAAAGCTGAACGAAATTTACCGCTTCTCAACAAAGCCCAGCTGCTTTCAAACAGCATATCATGCCAAAATGAGGTGTCTCTGGGAATTTGACGGTAATACCTAATGGATAAATCCCATTTCTTAGCCTGGTAATAGACGCGGGCTATTCCCATTAAAGCGGACACCCGCACAGGGTCGGTAATCTCTTTATTTTTAGAGAGAATTTTTGAAAAAGCCCTCACAGCTGATTGGATCTTTCTTTGTTCTGCATAAGAAAGCCCTAGATTATACATCGCCTTGTCGTAGATCGGACTTGAAAAAGAAACTTTATTAAAATAGGAAGCCGCTTTTCTATAATTTCTTTTATTCATCTCGTATTTTCCAAATTGGTAATAAAAGGCAGACTTGTATTTCCCTTGAACCTTTTGAGCCCCCCCTTTTTGGATGGCAAAACGTATGACTTGTTCATTCGCGGTGCGGGCCGTTATTTCCGACAAACGCCCTAAACTCAAACGCGTATAGTGGCGGTTGCCCTTCCTCACTACGGATAAGAACTGAAAAGAGGCGGCGCTGAGCAAGCCCATTTTTAGAAAGGCCACACCCAGTTGATAGCGGATTTCAGAAGATCTCTTTTTGTATCTAGGGCTTTGGCTGACCCTAAAGAGCTGTTTAGACCCCTCTTGATAATCTTGCTTCTTGATCAGCTCTAAAGCGCGGGCTGTTTGAATATTGGCTCTGATTTTACTTCGCACTTGACTGGAGCTTTTTGAAGAATACCTATTGGAGCGGGAAAAGCCGGAAGATGAAAAGAGCAAACAGAAGACAACAAAATAAATTTTTAGCTTCATACTATCTCACCCGGCGCCTTGGAAAGTAAAAACTGAGGCCGCTCGTCATCAGTATATCCCAATGATGAGTTTGTCCGCCCAGGAGCATCCCATAATACTGCCAATTAATGTCCAAACGGAAGGCCAGATTCCTGGATATAGCATAAGACTGTCCAACACCAAACAACACAGTAGGCTCCGTTTTTTGACGTATGAGCATCAACTTCTCCTCCCCCTTCTCATCTCTAAAAGGCTTTGTGTCGATGGTTTCACACTGCCCGATTCCTCCGGCGCCAATGCTTTCTGATTCCGGTGAGTTGAAAGACACTTCGGCATCAGGACCATCAGGACAGCGCACCCGCGTCAGCCCCCCTCCAAAGAAAACAGACATTTCAAAAGGAATAATTTTACGATTGAACCATGCCATCTTTCCATAGACGGGGATCCACTTGTACACCAGTCCAAAGAAGTAAATAGTGCGGTCCCCCGCCACAGAACTTTTAAACCCCAACTTTTGAAACACATCAATCTGTACGCTTCTTGGGAACTCAAGAGTGTAAAAACCTCTCAGCTCTAGTCCGTGTTTTTCTAAAAAATAAAAAGACAACCCCCCGCCAACGCCGGCGTTGATAAAAAACTCATTGCTAAAAAGAAATAAAGTAGATGGAGAAATTTCGAATCTGCCGGTTTTCACTAAATAACGCCTTTGAATCACCACAATATCTGAGAAAGGAGATAAATTATTTAAATGAAGAGAAAGATTCTGCTGTACAGACGGCCTCGCAGGATCCTTGAGCCATTGGCTTTCTACATCCTGCGCAAAAGCCTGTGCAGACAACAAGACACCTAAGCAAAACAAAAGACGAAATTCATAATACAAAATCAGAGGCCCCCTTAAAACAATAAAATCCCTAAGCCGCCGCCGACAATCGTTCGAAATAAAATATCCTTCTCAGCATCTTCGTAAGATATGACATCTCTCTTATTCGCGTACAGATTGCAGGAATCACTGCCCATGTAGTCGGCAGGGCCTCTGCACCATATAGGATTAGGAGCGTGATAAATAAGAAAGCTCAAAGAACCATGAAGGTAAAATCGACGGCCGATAAACACTTTTTGATTCAGCTCCACAAGGCCGGCGTAAGTCCATGCTTCATCTGAGGGGTGCTGTACATCATAGTCTAAAGCCAAGGCCCCCAGACCAAAATACATGGATAAATTGAGATTAGCGACTAGATTTGTCGCTAGAGATATTTTTCCATAGAAAGGAGCCAGCGCATAACTGAAAAAGAAACCCAACTGAGGGTGATGGATTTTTCCAGGATCAAAAGCGATGCTGTAGTCTCTTGTTTGAGTTGCGGTGGAGAGGCCGATGTTGGACAGTCCGGGCCAGAAGTAAAAACTGGAAATGCGAACTCCATGTGTTTCATTAAAAAAAAACTCCACAGCCCCAGACAAAGTAACAGGGTGCAAAAACGGCTCGTCCATACGCCCCAAAAATGAACCGCTGACTCCAAGCTTATTTTTTAATTGAACCCTTCGATTCATTGTTGATTTTGTATTATTTTCAAAAACAGGCAGAACGGACTCAGGAGCCAGTTCTTCATCTGGAAAACGAATCTCCTTGCTCTCTACGGAAAAAGGAAAGCAGAGAAAAAACAACAATAAACAAAAATATCTCATCTGATACAGCCTAAGCTTCATTCTAAAAATTTATAGCAAGAATTTGTAGGCTTATTTTCTGAGAATAGAGCGAAAAGCTATTGTCTAACAATTAGACGGTTATATCTTAATGAGTACGGAGGCAAAACCTTGATGCAGTATTTTAGCATCTTCATGTATAGAATCCATTTTCATAATGTACTTAAAATCAAAAGCCATATCTTCGTTGATAAAATAGCGGGCCGTGAGCTGATGGCCTGTGTAGCCGGTTCCTCCAATATCAGAATCTACAAAATGACTCAGTGTTACATCATTAGGAAGCTGGAAGAAATGGTAAGCTAAATTCAGATGTCCAGTGCGTTGAGGACGGCCCAAAACTCCCCCCACCACGAAACCAAAAGACTCTGCAGACGTAAGGTTGGATTCAGCGCCAAAATTTTGAGTGAGCTGAAGGGACAAAGACAGGGGAACAGGATAGAGTTGAAGGCTTTTAACGTTCATCTGCAAAAACAGATCAACCACCGAGTAATGATACAACAGCTGTCGATACTCCTGGGGAGAAGCAGAAGAAGTCTTTTCTTCAACGTTGCTGTTCTCCACAACTGTTGTGGAATTCCTCTTGCTTTTTGACAAGGCTCCCTTCGTTTGGACATTGTGATAGCTGACACCAACACTTAGATCGTAGTCATTACTGGACATCAAAGCTTGACCGGAAGCAGAAAACATCCCTTTGTTCTGAGTATCAAACCATTCTTCGTCCTTCAGCAAAAACCCCAATGACGACTTTTGACCCGCACCGTCCTTATTTCTTTCTACACCCGAAGCCGTGATTTTAGGCGACACAGGATTAACAAAGAACCAGGAAGTTTTGAGATCAAATGTATAGCGGTTTTGAACGGATGTTCGATAGTGAGCCGAAAGACCTTCAGGGGCTATGTCTTCATCCCATAAAGGATTGTAGCGAAGAGGATCTAAAAAAGGACTCTTGTCTAACTTCCCAAACTGAACAACAGCATTTTCAACAGGTGAATAAGAGAGATAAGCACCGCTCAGCCAAACTGACTTTCCATCAAATCCGCCTATGAACTGATCTCGATCATAGTTCAAGACAGGTCGATAATTATCCCCCTGCCCTCCAGAAGCCAATTTAAAACCCCAAGACATTCGGGGGTTGATGCGTCCCTCAAAGCCCCCTCTCACACGAAGCTGAAAGGCGTGCGTGAGGCTCTCTTCAAAGAAGTTCATATACCTAAACCTCATGTCCCCGCCAAAGCCAAAGGAGTCCTCTAATTTTAAGGAATCCGCCGTCAGCGACTGCACCATGCGGTTGGATTGATTGGCCGTGTAAGCAATCAGCAGAGAAGAGTTTAAATCTTCACCGGCCTCAGCGTGAACCGCCGCTCCCCACACCAAACATAAAAAAATCAATAACAATCTCAATTTCATAACCTCAAATAAAAAATTTCAACCTTACAAGGACCACAAGGCCCTCTCTAAACTGAACGGATAAATACCCTGAATCACTCAATAAATACTAGCAGATTCAGGTTAAGATTTTGTTAAGAACTCTTTAGGTTTTTGTTAATCTTGCAAAAAGGCGGCAAAAACAATATAAAAAGCCCTTTCCAAAGTTGTTATTGATTTTGGAAAGGACCCTTGTGTATGCAAACAACAATAAAAGGACTTGTTAAAATCCAGTCAATGGTCTTGAGGGAGAAACAATGAAGAAAAAAAGAGATATTGAAAAAATTAGAAATATAGGCATTTCAGCGCATATTGATTCTGGGAAGACAACTCTCACAGAAAGAATTTTGTTTTATACAGGGCGTATCCACGCCATACATGACGTCAAAGGCAAAGACGGTGTAGGAGCAAAAATGGATTCTATGGAATTGGAGCGTGAAAGGGGAATCACAATTAAATCGGCGGCCACCTCTGTTCAGTGGAAAGAGGGTGTTATTAATATTATTGATACTCCCGGACACGTGGACTTTACCATTGAGGTGGAAAGAGCTTTGAGGGTCTTAGACGGAGCGATTTTGGTTTTATGCGGAGTGGCCGGAGTTCAGTCACAGTCCATTACGGTGGATCGGCAGATGCGGCGTTATAAGGTGCCGCGAATTGCCTTTATTAACAAGTTGGATCGAGCTGGAGCCGACCCTTTCCGAGTCACTGAAATGCTGAGAGAAAAATTAAACCTCAATGCTGTGTTAATGCAGATCCCTATTGGCTTGGAAGACAAACATGAGGGGGTTGTCGATTTGGCGCGGGGAAAGGCCGTTTATTTTACAGGGGAGCAGGGAGAAAAAGTGAAATATGAAGAAATTCCAAACTCTCTCAAAGAAGATTATGAAAAATACAGAAATGAGATGATCGAAAAATTAGCAGATTTTGATGACAAGCTGGCTGAAAAATTTCTCAATGAAGAGGAGGTTTCAGAAGATCTGATTCATGAAGTCTGCCGGAAAGCCTGTCTTGCTTTAGAAGTGACACCGGTCTTTATGGGTTCTGCCTTTAAAAATAAAGGAGTGCAAGCCTGCCTGGACGCCGTCCTCGCCTATCTCCCCACACCCTATGACATTCAAAATTCAGCCCTGGATATGGAACAAGACGAAAAAGAATCACCTATAGAAGTAGATCCTGAAAAACCTTTTATAGGCTTGGCCTTTAAATTGGAAGACGGACGTTTCGGACAATTAACTTATATGAGAATTTATCAAGGCTCTGTCAAAAAGGGAGATTTTATCACCAACAGCAGAACGCAAAAAAAAGTCAAAGTGCCGAGGCTGGTGTACATGCACGCTGATGATATGGAAGATATTGAATCAGCCTCTGCAGGAGACATTGTAGCCTTCTTTGGAGTGGACTGTGCTTCTGGAGACACCTTTTGCGATGGCAGAATCCGCTGTACAATGACCTCTATGTTTGTACCCGAACCTGTGATGTCTTTAGCTGTCTCCCCTAAGGATAGATCAGGGTCTGCGAATTTTAACAAGGCCCTGCAAAAGTTTAGAAAAGAGGATCCTACTTTTTTTGTTCACAGAGACGAAGAGTCTGCCCAAACGATTGTTTCCGGTATGGGGGAGCTACATCTGAATATTTATATTGAAAGAATGAAGAGAGAGTTTTCCTGTGATGTCGTCACAGGACAGCCGCAAGTGGCTTATCGTGAAACTATTGCTCAGCCTGTGGACTTTGACTACACTCACAAAAAGCAAACAGGAGGGGCCGGACAATTTGCTAAAGTCGTAGGACGTCTTGAACCCATAGATCAAAATGCCTCCAAACACTATGAATTTGTAAGCCGCATCACAGGGGGAAGAATTCCTAAGGAGTATATTCCAGCTGTAGATAAAGGGTTCTCGGAGCAAATGAAAAAAGGCCCGCTCATTGGTTTTCCTATTGTCGGAATCAAGGCTTGTTTAACCGACGGGGCTTATCATGACGTCGATTCTTCCGAGCTGGCTTTTAAAATCTGCGCTATGGCGGCTTTTCGCGAGGCTTACCTCAAAGCAAAACCGACAGCTTTGGAGCCAATTATGAAGCTGGAAGTTTCCTGCCCTGAAGAATTTCAAGGCAATGTGATTGGAAATATCAACCAAAGAAGAGGGGTGATTAAAGGCACTCACTCGACAGATCGGTTCACTACTATTGAAGCAGAGACTCCTCTTGCGGAAATGTTTAATTACTCCACAGAGCTTCGCTCCTCCACACAGGGAAAGGGCGAGTTTACGATGGAGTTTTCTCACTACAGCAAAGTCCCCCACGCTCTGCAGGAGCAGTTGGCCAAAGAGTACATAGAGAAAAAAGAGGGTGCATGATTTTATCGGATCATTCCATTCGGGATTTGCTAAAAACTAAAGAGCTTGAAATCACCGGCCTGCCTTCTTCCTCTGTGCAGTCAGCGTCTGTGGATCTTCGCTTAGGCTCTGAATTTGCCATTTTGAAATATTGGGAAAAAATGGATATTTTAAATTTTCACTCAGATCCTCATTATCTTGAAGTGCAGTCTGATGAGTTTGTGGTTCCCGCTCGATCTTTTGTGTTAGGCGCCACAAAAGAAACAATCAAACTGCCCTCCAATATCACCGCATTTTTAGAAGGCCGCAGCTCCATTGGGCGTATGGGGCTGTTTATTCAAAACGCCGGCTGGGTGGCTCCAGGCTTTAAGGGGCAGATTGTTTTAGAGCTTTTTAATGCCAATACGATGCCTATCCGCTTAAGATCCAATCACAGAATATGCCAAATTGTGCTGTGCCAGATGGACCGGCCCCCTCAAAGCATTTATACCGGTAAATACCAGAATCAAACAGGAGTTATGGGAAGCCTAATTTCTAAGGATGTCGAAAATAAAAAATAAGAGGGCCGTCCTGCAAAAAAAACATTTGCTGTTAGAATCTTTTGTTGTTAGTCTGATTATAGAGCGTATGTCTGAAGATTCTTCAAAACCTGATCCCCTGCCCTTTTTCGAAGGGCTTTTTTCTGGACCTAGATGAACCTGCTGATCTTTTTCTTTTTACTGGCAGTGGTGGTCTCTTTTGTTTGTTCTTTGCTGGAGGCTTGTTTTCTTTCCATCAGCGGGGTGTACATTCAATCTCACCTCAAAAAAGGGAGGAAGTTTGCTTTTATCTTAAGACAGTTTAAACAAAATATGAACCGCCCTTTGAGTTCTATTCTCACACTCAACACCATTGCCAATACTGTGGGGGCCGCGGGGGTGGGGGCCCAGGCGCACTTTTTATTTGGAAGTTCTTATGTGGCTGTTTTTTCAGGAATTTTGACCTTTGTTATTTTAATTTTTGCGGAAATCATTCCTAAAAACTTGGGCGCTGTTCATTGGAGGGCCGTTGCCCCAGTGTGCGCTTATACAATTAAATACTTAATTTATATCACTTACCCCATGGTTTGGGTGTCTGAAAAGATCAATAAACTGCTTTCTAAAAAAACTAAAACTTCGGTGACAAAGGAGGAGATTATTGCGGCCGCTGAAATAGGAGCTGAAGCCGGGGTGATTGGACAGAAAGAAAGCCACATTATTATCAACTCGCTGACTATGGATTCTTTGAAAGTTTCTGAAATTATGACTCCTCGGTCTGTGATTTTTGCTTTAGACCAAAATATGACTATTGGGGAGGTGATTAAAAAACATAAAAGCATTTCATTTTCCCGCATTCCTATTTTTAAAAATAATTTAGAGACCATTGAAGGAATGATTCACAGGTATAAAATTTTTGAAGCTCAGTCCTTGGGTTTGTCCAATATGAAGCTGTCAGAGTATCGAATGCCTTTGCACGTGATCCCCGAACATATTTCTGTGGCGGCGACTATGGATCAATTTATCAAGAGAAAGGAGCATATTTTTTTAGTTGTGGATGAGTATGGAATGACAACGGGTTTGGTCACATTAGAAGATGCTGTGGAAACTATTTTAGGTGTGGAAATTGTGGATGAATTAGACTCTGTGGAAGACTTGAGGAAGCTGGCTATTGACAAATGGAAAGAGCGAAAGCAGTTTCTGGGAGAGAAAACAAACAGCTCAAGCTTTAGCTTGAATGCGCGGAAGACTTCAAATACGTAGAAAGAAAGCCTTGGTGGCGGAACTGGCAGACGCGTACGACTCAAAATCGTATGGCCGTAAGGCCGTGGGAGTTCGAGTCTCCCCCGAGGCATAAAAAAAGAGAGGGGCTGGAAAGCTCCTCTCTTTTTTATTTCGCTGACAACACCTATACCGCCCTTTCAGGAGGTTTTTGCAGGACTGTTCTCAACTCTCAACAGCTTCGCCCGCCAAGTCAAAGAGTGGTGCATGTGTTAATATCGGGTCTCTCTTCATCTTCCCCTAAAGGAGATAACTCGTAGTTATCCATAACAAGCCACCAGTAGGTGTCCTCAATCTTGAAGAAGCCTCCTTCGCAATCCCCATTGCAATGAACCTTGCCTTCTTCACGTGTTTCATCGCCGTCGTCGCCGCTCCACAAATAGAAAGAATTCAAATTCCCAGCAGAAACAACGACACACTGATTCGCCCCCAGCCGAGAACCCACTTTTGAGGCATCAGCGTCAAAGGAATACTGCACAGTTTCATCCAAGTCACCGCTGGCGTTAACCAAGACCAAAAGACTCCCCTCCGCCGCCGCTTCTTCCGGCGTCGCAGCAGCATCAACTTGTTTTACAGGATCATCGCCTGCATCAACCACGCAATGAACCAAGCCAAAGCTTAAAACAAACAACAAAATGGAATGAACCAAAACCTTCGCAACCATAGCAGACCCCCTAATCTAACGTCTATCCTGAAGCCCTCTTATGGCTCAAAGTTCACCCTATGTCAAGAATCGCTCCCAAAAAATTCCAACCTCTTTTGCAGGTCTCCTTTCTTTCCTCATCTCAAAAGGATAAAAAATGAGTAAAAATAAGGACTTAGGCTGTTGATGCAAGATATTTTCAGTGTCCAAAAACACCCTTTCTATTCCCAACCAATCAGGAGGTATGTGTACTATACTTGCAAAAAAGAGTCCAGAGCTTGAGAAGAATCTTCCCACTCCGGCATCACAGTATTTAAGAAGTGATAAAACCCCTTTGAGTGTTCCTTATATTTTAGATGACAAAGCTCATGCATGATGACGTATTCAATACAGTGAGAAGGAAGTTGAAAAATTTCTGGATTCAGTAAAATATTTCCTTTGGAAGTACAACTCCCCCAACGTTTTTCCATATACCGCAAATAGTAAAGAGGTTTTGCAACGTTGTACTTTTTTATTCTCTCATAACATTGCTCAAATTTTTGAGCGAGATAAATCATTGCTTCATTTCTGAACCAATCTTCAATCAACAAATGAGTGCGTTGTTTTTGATTTGGATCGTGAACACAAACTTTAATCAATCCTTGCTCTTTTACAATTTGTTCTTCTTCAAAATCTTGAATTTGGATAATTTTTATCGTATAGCCGCGGCCAAGAATTTTTATACTTTGCCCGCTAGTGTATTCCTTAACTTTTTCCATGGGTTGATACTTCTCCAATTTTTCCAATTGTTTAAAAATCCACTTTTGTTTACGTTCCATCACTTTTTTAATGAATGCAAGAGGTGTTCCGAAAGGAGCTGTTACTCCTACCCGTTTGTCAGGGTAAATAATAATGCCGACTGTTTTTCTAGATGAATATTTCAAAGAAACAGAAATCCACTCTTTTTTGTGTTGAAAACGGATTGTGTTATATTGTACCCTCATAAGTTTTGGCTCTTGGCTGTTTTAATCGTTTCCTCCATGATACGATCCATGGAATCAAGACTAATAGAAATTTCTCCATTCTCCTTTTGCTCATAAAGATAGTCTTCTATTTTATTTTTAATTCTATTTTGAATGTCTATATTCTTAAACCAATCAACAATACGATGTTCTTCAATAATTTGAGCAATCTTTATGCTCATATCTGCTAATTTATTTATATGTGTTCCACTGAGATTATTTTCCTGTTCAATCACATTTTTTAAGATGCCAAAAAAAGCTTTTGCTTCATCTTTTCCTTCCAAAGAAGAGGGCAGATTGTCACCAGTCCGAGTTAACGCCTCATCTTTTAGTTTCACAGCTTGTTTGAGCAACTCACTTTCATTAATACGGTGTTCTCGATATTCGTTTAAAGTCTTTTGAAGGAGTCTTGAAAGCCTCTCATAAAAAACACGATCCTTTTCCATATTATCTGAAATATATTTTCTAGTATGGTGCAGTATCATTAAAGCTTTCGATTTAGTGTTTTTGCCTTCCAGCTCTGAGTTGAATGTTTTGTCATAGATATTCACCAAAGGAACAACTGTTTTTATTTCTTCTGCCTGCACATAAGTGTTTAAAAGGTTTTCAATTTTTGGTTCATAATCTTTGTAATCAACACTTTCAACATATATTTTTTGGATGTGATTTTTTAATTTACAAAAAAACTTCAGTTCTTCCTTGTACTTTTTGATTTGAGCAGAAGGTGTTTTTGTTATAAAGTCAGAAGAGGAAAGAGCTTGATGCAGGCATTTTCCAAATTGAGAAAATTTTTCATAAAAATCTTCTCTTTTTTCTTCATCAAAGAGGTTGTTTTCGTAAGCACCTAAATCTTTCTTATTTGTTACTGAACTAAACAATCCAATAAGGTCAGCATAGTATTGGGGCAGTTTATCCACTTCTTCTTTTATATTCCGGATAGAGTTTTGCACTTCCTGTCTTCCATCTGAATCCATTTCTATATTTTGAGTTTTTTGAGCTAAATCGTCGTAATGAGAAACAGCATCTAAAAAAGTTTTTAAATTGCCGTGATAGTCTATAACGTAACCAAATTCTTTATTGGAGAATACTCTATTTACTCGAGCTGTTGCCTGCAACAGCTCATGGTTTTCTGAAAAGGGTCTGTCAATGTAAAGGATGGTGTTTCTAGGAACATCAAACCCAGTGAGAAGTTTATAGACAACAATTAAAATATCCGGTTCTTCTTCACTGTCAAATTTAGCAATCATTGCTTTTTCGTACTCTTGATAGCTGTTAAATCTTTCCTTTATTTTCCTTTCGTGCTGTTGTTTGAGTGTTTCATCTTCCTGAGTTTGTTTATGACCTTTCCTGTCATCCGGCTGTGAAATAATAACGGCAGTGGAAACTTCTCCCAGTTCATCAAAATATTTTTTATATTTCAAAGCACTGGCTATAGAATTTACCGCTAACTGTCCTTTGAATCCTTTTCCTTTCCACAATCTAGAAAAGTGCGAGCTAATATCCATGGCAATCATGCGCATTCTTTGCTCTGTTTTAGCCAATTGTTGACTACGGTTATATTTATTTTTCAGATCTGCTTTCTGTTTTTCTGAAAGATCCTTTGTAATCCTTTCAAACATTCTATCTAAAAGATTTTTGTTAATTTCTTGAGGAACCAGCCGGCCTTCGTATAAAAGAGGTACAATAGCTTTATCATCTAAAGCATCCCGACTGGTGTAAGGACGACCGATAATTTTCCCAAATTTTGCCATTGTGTGTTTTTCTTTTTTTGTCAAAGGGGTGCCGGTGTAGGCAATAAAGCAAGCATTGGGAAAAACTTTTCGAACTTTCGCATTAGACTCTCCGTACTGTGTTCTATGTGCTTCATCTACAAGGACAATAATATCATTGGAATCTAAAGTCGTCCCCTTAGAATTAGCTACCGTATCAAATTTGAAAACAGTTGTTGCAATCACTGTAGATTTATAAGATCTTAGAATCTCAATAAGATGGGTGCCGCTTTTTGCCCGCTTTAAAGGCACTTGACAGTTATCAAATGTTTTATAAATTTGTTCATCTAGATTCACTCGATCTGTAATGAGAATCACTTTTGGATTTTTTATTTTCGATTCCATTGCTATAGCTTTAGCCAACATCACCATAGAAATGGACTTGCCGCTTCCTTGAGTGTGCCAGATGACTCCACTCTGGTCTTTTTTGATCAGACTCCACGTTGGTAATTCTCTTGATAGTATCCTTGACTGCAAAATACTGTTGATAGCGGGCTATTTTTTTCACACCGGCATCGTAGAGAACAAATTTCTTAATCAATTCCAGCACCCTTTCAGGCCGGCACAAACTATAAAGCAATTTATCTTGATGAGTTATTTTCCTTGAGAATTTTTCAAGCTCATCGAAATATTCTTTGCTATACTGATATCTACCGGCAAAAAGTTTTTCTTTTTTCTCTTGTGAAAGAGGTGCATTGACTAATTGTTCCAGTTCTTCTTCAGGTGGTGTTTGTTCTTTCCAGGGATACCAAAATTTCCTTTCCGTTCCCGTAGTGCCGTACATACATCGATTCTTATTTTTATTACTATTACTTGGACACAAAGCTATCAATATTTGAGAAAATGTAAAGAGTTGAGGAATTTCTCTATTTTTTTGATTCCTGATATGTTGTGAAATAGCTTCTTCTACAGGATCAGAAATATCCGGCCTTTTGCACTCAATAACAACTATAGGAATGCCGTTTATGAAAAGAACAATGTCCGGCTGTCTGTGACTGCCGTCAAAAAGGGATGTTTCCACATTATACTCATCTGTCACATGGTAGACGTTGTTTCCCGGCTGATCCCAATCAATGTATTTTAAATCATAGCTTTTTCGATCTCCTTGTATATTCTCCATATAACTTTTGCCTAAAGTGAGAAGATCAAATATTTTCTCACTGGTTTTAATCAACCCGTCCAAAAGGCATTGTTTTGAGTTCATGGACGGCGTTTGAGATATTGACATCTCTAAATTGGTACAGAGACCCTTTATGTTTGATTTGATTTATGTTTCTCAGTTGAGATTCTAATATGTCTTCTAACAGCACATTTCCAGCATTGTTTTTGCGGAAATTTAAGGCTTCTTCTGGCTCTAAATAAGTCCATCCCATATTTTGCAGTAATTGGAGAGCTGGAATCTGCGAGCTTTCATCTTCTCTAAACGACGGCCTCTTTATACTTTCGTCATTCCCACGAACCTTATCACTCCTCTGAGTTTTATCGTTTCTGTTAACCTCATCATTCCCTCTAAACTCATCGTTCCTGTTGGCCCCGTCATTCCCGTGAAAGCGGGAATCCAGTTTTTTAGAATTTTCTGAGTGAATGGAACATACCGTTTGCAAGTATAAATCAAGAGATTTCTCCAAACATTCAGCAGACAGTTTCATAAAATCTGTACAATCCCCTTCTGTGTGTGCTTTATCTAAGGCATCATAATATTCTAACCTTTTTTCCTTTTTGATAACAATAGGAGGAAACCCTTCTTTTATGAGTTCAAAGTTTTGAAGCAAGCGGGAAGTCCTTCCATTTCCATCTGTAAAAGGGTGGATTTTAACAAAATCAATATGAAGTAAAGAAGCCCGCTCTAAAGGATGTAAGTCTTTCCATTTTGTCTTATAACAGCTGAGAAGATTTTTCATTTCGTCAGAAACATGGATATGATCCGGCGGTATATGCTTTGCACCGGAAATTAATACATTTTCTTTTCGATAAGCCCCTGCATTTTTTGGATCAATTTTTTTAAGAATGAGAGCGTGAATTTGCTTGATTTGCCATTCGCTGAGTTTTTCTTTGTTTTTTATAATTTCATATAAATATTGAATAGCATCTTTATGGTTAATGGCTTCCAAGTGTTCTCGAACACTTTTACCTCCGATGGTGATCCCTTCTAGAGCCACTTTTGTTTCTTTTAATGTAAGAGTGTTGCCTTCGATGGCATTAGAGTGATAGGTCCACTCTAAAGATATTTTTTCTTGAAGGCTTTTCAGAGTACTTTTCGGAAAAGGACGCAGTTTATCCAACTGTGTTTTTTTTTCATCAATCATTTTCCAATCAAACATTGTTAATTCCTTTACCGGTGTAGTTTTTTTGCAACTCTCCGCTGTATGAGAAAAGAGCTGTGCTTAGCATAAGCTGAAAGACCTTTAGTCGGATTTTTTATAACTTCCATCTTCATTCCTATGTCTTCCAAAAGAATTTATGATTTGCTTTTTAACTTCAACCCTCATCGTACATATTCTTCATAGTTTTAAACCAACATTGTACTTCATCCCATGCCCTCATTTCTTCTAATGTCGCTTTTGATATTTTTTGAACTAATTTTTTATTCATTTTACTTTTTATATCCTTGTGAGATATACCTTTCTTCTGTTTAACAAGTTTTGCTATATCTTTTTTTTCCCATTTCATTTTTTCCTCTTCAGAAAATGTAATATCAAAATACTTCTCAACAAGGACAGGTGAAAAGTAATTTTCCATTTCTCTAAACTTTGTTGTTCGAGCTTTATTTTTATTATTTTTTTCATTAATCTCTTTCACTTTTGTTTGATTTTCTGACTTGTCGTTATCAAATAAATAAAAAGCCTTTATGTTAGATCTCCCTATGTAATCCTTATTGACCCAATTCATTAGATTACCCCCCAAAAGAGGAAGAACAGATATTTCGTATTTTTTAAAAATCAAATATGCTTTTTAATTCTGGTATATTTTGATTAATCGTTTGTAAAAATTCTACATCATTGTTGCCCTCTACAAATATACAAAACTTGGATAAGTAAGGCAACACTCCCAGAGTTTTTGCAATTTTTCTTATCTTATTTTCAGACGTATCTACTGAAACCTCTTTATTATTTTTTTCTAGTAATATTAGGTTATCCTCATTGCATAGCTTTGCTATTTCTGGGGTGTGAGTGGTGATGAATACTTGTGACTTTTCTTTCCTGCTGATTTCCTTTAAACTTTTAATGATCATCTGTTGATAATCAGGATGCTGAGATGTTTCAGGTTCTTCAATTGCATAAATAATATTTTTATCTTCTGTGTTTTTTTTCTCTGCTTGTGGCTTGGAAATAACTAAGCAATATAAGGCGTCTAACGCCGCTTCCACGCTTGTTAATAGGGATATGCTGCTCATCATCAAATGAAAAGTTAAATAAAGATTCCCATGGCTTATTTGTGATTTTCGGCTCCAAGGTATCAGATATTTCCGGAGTCAGCTGTTTTAACTTCTTTATCGTTAATTTCCCTAACTCTTTTATTTTATCTTCAATTTCTTTTTTTACTTTGTTTAACTCTCCTTCTAACGTGCTAATAGCTTCTTTAGTGATTGCTTTTAGTGGATCTTGAACTTCTTTGTCACTATCTCTATTGGCTCTGTCAGATTGAAACAAGAAAACCATAGGTAATTCTTTTTTTATAGACTCCCATGTCCTTTTAGCATCTTCTTTATCTAATTGTACCAAAACATTCTCTTTAGATGGACTGTCCAAACTCTTATATATTGATTTTCTAATTTCAGAATTGACAGTTTTATTAGAGCAATCTAATTTTTTACTAGATAAGAGTTTCTTTAGATCGTTATTTTTAAAATTGATTAAAGGCTTATCTTTGAACTCACTAAAATAATACGCATTAAAATATGTGGATAGAGACGATTTTGCGATAGATTTTCCACTACAATCCCATATTTTATGTATTTCCAAAAAACCCTTCTCATTCAATAAACTTTCTCCTTCAAGAGTGGTTTTTACTTGTTCATCCAATAAATACTCACGATCGTTTTCTATCTCAAGCATGACTCCTATTGTAACCTTCTTATCTAGAGCAAACACATGGCAATCAGAGATATCTAATTTTATAGAGCCTCCCTCAAAAAAAATATCAAGAGCCTCTAACACTGTAGATTTTCCTACATCATTTTTACCAATAATGACATTAAGATCAGATGAAAAATCTATTGCAATATTTTTATATGCCCTAAAATTTTTTAATATAAGTTTTTTTATTTTCATATATTTACACCTCCATAATTAACGCAATATGAATTTTTCCACCAAAATTTGAACGACAAGTGATCATCTGCATATATCTATGAGATTTCTATGCATGATTTACTGATTCTCCTGAATTATTTCTATTATTTTGGCTCGTCTTTTTCTTCCTTTCTAAAGAATCCAAAAAAGTTTCAGAAGGATTAAGTATTTCTGATGGGTTCTTTTTAATGGCATCAATGACAGCAGATATGAGTTCCAATTTTTTTAACTTATTTTGCTCTGGATCATCTTTGGTTAATTCACTAACGTATTTCGAAAATCCATCAAAGACACTCATCATTCTCTGTTTATGATGATATTCTTCTTTAATCTTATTTGTTTGTGATATAGATCTCTGACAGTACCAAGCAATCCATACCAAAGGCATGCCAACAACTGTACGAACAACAACATCTAACCAATCAATTCCTGAGCCTGTAGCTATTAAATAATAAAAATATCCGCCGCATAAAACTATTAACGAACCAAGAAAACCAAACCAATAACACTTCGTGTTCTTTTCTTTTCGAGCACTACGATAACTTGAAGCCAATCCAGCAGATGTAGCCCCCGGTAAAAGATTTTCTATTTTTTCAGTAAGAGAGTCCAGTACTTTGCTTTTATCTTTAACGATCTTTTCAAAAGAACTGCATTGTTTTTGCATTTTGTCTTTCAAAATATTAGATTGCTCGTGTATTTTTTTTATTTCAGAAATAAAACCCTTTCCATTTTCAAACATTTGTTTCACTTCATTTACGATATCAAAAGATCTCTTTTTTTGTGTTTCTATTTCTATGATTCCCTTTTGAGAGGCAATATCACATTGTTGAATTTTTCTGAATAAATTTTCAGATTTCTCCTTCACACCTTGCATCTCACTGGTGAGCTTAATGACTTTATCATGATCTTCTTTCAGAGTGGTGGATATTTTTTTATGATGCCATGTTCTTCCTGTACGTTGGAAAGAATTGTTTTACATTCCGAATAACTTTCTTTTATTTTTCCATATTTATCTTGTATATCATTGCTTATGACACTCACCTCATTACGAAACCCTGTGTTCACATCTTGATTTGCTTGATTCTCTACCATAGAATCTTTACCTTTTTCCGTTTCCATTATTATTTCCTCCTGTCTATTTGTCGTACAAAGTATAACATAATTATTGTAGCCTGATTTTTCCAGTCAAGAGCTTTTGCATCAGTCCTTTTTTTTGATTCTGATATAAATTTTTACGTGACTTCAACAGTTCAATTTCCTTTTGAGCGGAGTGAAGTATTATTGCAATTCTACTTTGCTCCACAGTGGAAGAAGGGAAATACACACTCATATTTCTAAAATCATTTTGTGATAATACATATCTTTGCCCACTACCTTGGCAACGTGAGTAAGCTTGTTTGTAGAAATAATCTGATTTAAAAATATAACCTCTAAATATTAAATTCCATTTTTCTTTTAGCCTAAAACGAACGACATGATAGCTGTAAACAGCTCTTTTCATATCTTCCATAGCAGTGGTTGAATGTGCAATATCTCCTTGAATTTCAGATGATGGAGTGAAAAAGATATCCCCTTTTTTAATATCACATTTAATAACTTTTTTTTCTGAAGCAGTCACCCAGTGACGTAAACTATGAGAAAAAATAAAATCTTTTCTCAATACATCTAAGTAGTTGAGGAGTTTAACCTTTTTTTCATTTTCAATTATTTTCTTATCCACCCCAGCACTTGATATAGTTCCAATGTCTCCTAATTTTACTTTTTTCCAATTAGGGTTGTTTTGTTGATCGGTAATAAGAGTTTTTAAGAGCCATTTGAATTGCTTTTCCTTAGATAAAATAAGTTTTTCCACTTTTGCAATAGCCTGGTCCCACGTTGAAAGTACTTCTACAATCCTTTTTTGCTCATCCATAGGGGGAAGAAGGACGATAATTTGAGATAAATCTTTTTGCCCAATATTTGCACGGACTGCACCTTGTCCACGTTTTATTAAATTCTTTCGAACACTAGCAGTCTGAAGACTGTAAACAGAATATTCAGGAGTAAACACATTAATCTTAGATCTCCCTCTGATGACAAAGCCTCCAAATAAAATCTCTTTTTTATCAAGATAGACAGATGACATAGCAATCTCTTCCAATGTTTCGGAAGTTCTGTTGAACAAAATATCTCCATATTTTACTGAATATTCATTTTTTTGTTTTTTACTAACTTGAACAGAACCAATAATTTCACTTGAATAGAGATGATCGTATTTAAAAATATCCATCACGTTTACAAATTTGGTGCCGTTACCATAATTTTCTTTTTCTGTATTCAATCCATTCTTAAATTCTAAAATATCACCTAACCTCACCTTACACCAACCTTTTGGTAGAAGTTCATTCTTCAGTTTTTTATTTACCGTTTTCATTAGAAAATACTCTCTTTTTTACAAATTTTTGTGAAAATAGAAAAATATTTCGATAGGGATTCTAGAATATTTTTCTTTTCTCATCATTTTTCACTATACCCGTTTAATTTTTATTTCATTCACCGTGCTATCTCTTTTTTGTATAGCTTTTTTCGATGTACCTGGAAGAGTATCAAAAATTGCTTTTACTCGTTTATTTTCTGTGATCATTTTTTCACAGATAAAATTAACAAGCATAAAAAGAGCCGTCGCTTTCTTAGGACTATCTTGTATGTTTATTTTTCCAGGATGAACAGCACTGTTGCCAATGACTCTCACAGAATCCAAAGCTTGTTGTATTCTTTGAGGTAGTCCTCTCTCAACTAGATTTCCAATGGCTTTGTTTAAATTATTTTCGTCTTCTCCTAATTTTTTAACCAAAGTTTGAATAGAGAGCCTTAATAAAGCACAAGCTCCTCTAGGAGATTGATTGTATATCGCTCTAGCTTCATCATACAACTCTTTTACAGAATCGGGCATTTCTGAAACAGGCAGAGGACCAGCTAAAACTTGAGGATAAACTACTTGTTTATCTATCCATATTGAGAACTTTCTACAATGATCACATGATGACAAACAGCTGTTTTTAATAGTAGCACGATCGTACAACACATCGTGATACGCTTTTGTTATGTTGTGAATCGTAGTTTTATCTAGCGTCCGACGTAGGTAACTCTCCTTTATACTTATCTCAATTTCTCTCTTAACATCTAGAAATTTGTTTATACAAATGAGCTGTCGCTTTTGATTGGCATACGTATTGCAATGAGGACAATGAAAAGCGGACTTGCCATATTCAGGAATTGAGTGCTCTTCGTTAGAAATTCCTTTATTTTTATTTACTTGATCTGACATATTTTCTCCTCATTTTTTGGTTCCGGTAATTTAAACGGCAAAATAGGTTTGGAAGAATCAGCATTTTGAACGATCAAGTAGCAGGCATATCGAGTAAGACGATAGTCGTAGTCTAGGACATGACGCTCAACTCCTAAGCCTGTTCTGACTATTTTTCCCACTTGGGAAAAATAGTCAGAAACAGGGTTTCCAGAATTTTCACAAGCTTTAATGGATTTTTCAATGACTACCTTGAATTTGTCCCAACTAGTGTACTCTAAAACCTTCTGTAACTCTCTTGCAGACCAAAACTCCACACCGTCTTTTGTTTTCTGAAGAATATCTTCAAACGTTTTACCCTGCCTCTTTATTACATCACTCATATTTTATTTTCTCCTAAAATTTTAACTTTATCTGTTCCCCGACATAAAATGCAGTCAATGAATCCTTCACCAGTTAAGATAAAATTTTTAATCTGCCTGTCAGTCATATAAAATACACCTTATTTGTTTTTCAGTTCATCTAAATGTTTTTTCATTTTTTTTCGAACTGAAGCCAATTCTTTTTCCAAACCTTCAATCTCTTTTTGAACAGATCTAATATCAACCTCCTCTTCCTCCTCAAAAGTATCCACGTAGCGGGGAATATTCAAATTACACTCATTTTCTTTCACCTCTTTTATGTTAGCTAAATGAGCATACTTGGCCGCACTTTTTCTTTTTTTATAAACTTTTGTAATTTTTTCAATATCTTCTGACCTCAGTTTGTTTTGGGCTTTCCCCTCTTCAAACTCCCGGCTGGCATCAATAAACAATATGTTTTTTTTCTTTCTGTTTTTCTGAAAAATTAATAACGCTGCTGGAATACCCGTCCCAAAAAATAAATTGGAAGGCAAACCAATCACTGCATGAATTATGTTTTCTTCTATCAGTTTTTCTCTAATACGCCCTTCAGCTCTTCCTCGAAAGAGCACACCATGAGGAACAACCACCCCGGCCGTTCCCTCCGGCAACAGACTCTCCACCATGTGGGATATAAACGCC
Organism: Bdellovibrionales bacterium; assembly: GCA_965199935.1. GTDB lineage: Bacteria > Bdellovibrionota > Bdellovibrionia > Bdellovibrionales > UBA1609 > JAPPLG01. Next base: position 104,026 of record CBDATD010000002.1, on the reverse strand, counting down.
CAATCTCCTTTGGATTTAGGAGGCATCCCCCGATGAAAGCGATTATAGACATCATTTTGAACACTCTCATACCCCCATTTTTTTTTACTGAAAGGAGGATTGGCAATCACCCTTTGAAATTTCATTATAGAGTTAGACTTTTTTGTTAAAAACTGAGGCGACATAATGGTATCCCCCCACTCAATATACGACTGTGTAATTCCGTGAAGAAACATATTCATTTTGGCCAAAGCCCAAGTTCCTCCATTGACCTCCTGTCCATAGAGGGAAAAATTAGATCCTTTGATTTCTTGCCTGACTTTAATTAAAAGAGAGCCGGAGCCGCAGGTTGGATCATACACCTTATCTCCCTCTTCTGGCTCTATGAGTTTTGCCAACAGTTCTGAAACCTCCGGAGGAGTAAAAAACTCTCCTCCTTTTTTTCCGGCATCTGCAGCAAAATTATTGATAAGATAAAGATAAGAACTTCCTATAATATCCGATCGGCCTAAAAATTTCTTAAGACTGATATCTTTAAAGTCATTTATCAAATTCTTAAGAAGAACATTTTTTATCTTAGGTTTCCCTAAAACAGCCTCAGAATTAAAATCAACATTCCTAAAAACATTATGCAGTTTTGATTTATTAAACTCTTCTACCTTATGAAACACTTCATTGATAATACTTCCAATATTATCACTATTCCTATTTTTGAAAATATGATTAAAAGTACATTGATCATTTAATACAAACAACTCCCTCTTCAACCTTCTTTGCACCCTCTCTTCGTCTCCTCCATATTTCTGCATGTATTCTTCGATTTTACTTTCGTAAATATCTGAAATGTACTTCAGAAATAAAAAAGCAAGAATATAATCTTTATAAAAGGCGGCGTCGATCCTATTTCTGAAAGTATCACAGACAGACCACAGCTTAGCATTAAGCTCATTGATTGTATTGACTCTGTTATTTTCTGTATTCATTTTTAACATCTCCCTATAAAAGCCTGTTTAATACTGTATCTATTAAAATATTTTTTTTCCTTCTTATTTTCTCTTGTATTTCCTTTTCCCTCATTTTTAGATGTATCACATTTACAATTTTTTTTTGAACACCCATGTTTGGCAGAGGAATTTTAAGCTCCATCAAAGCATTCTTTGGAATAAAAGGAAAAACAGTTCCTCGAAGGCATTTTTGAATATGCGGCTTCATAAAACCCTGATTTAGAACCCAACAAAGATAATCAGCATCAATAGTGTTTATTTTCGGACGTAAAATATAAAAATGAGCCACTGGCACTGTACTTTCAATAGAACCTGTATATCGGAAAGCCATAGGTTTTAATTTTGAAAGGTATAATACATCCTTTTCCTGCATTAAATATTTAGCCATAAATTTTCTTTTCTTTTCAGGTATAGAAATTTTGTCTAGTTTTGCTGATCTTATGTAGTATAATATGTTTTGAGAGGTGTTTTTCACCTGTAGTAAATTATAGTTGCCTTGTGGATCGGGATGAACCTGCCCCCGTGCTTGAAAACCTGTTTGAATGGGTATTGCTACAACATTCGAGAGTTTCTCTTGTTTAGATCGAAGAAAAGGCATCTAATCTCCTCAAAAGAGTAATAATAATTTATGCATAAATTTTTGTCAATAAAAATTTGCATAAATTAAAAAATGATATTTTTATAAAAATAGATGGATTTTTGACCTGTTTTGCCCAACGTTGTTATTTGGAAGCGAGTTCCATGAGTTCGTATCTTTTGATTTGGTCGCGGAGGCGGACCGCTGATTCAAAATCCAAGCGGTCTGAGGCCGACTTCATTTGTTTTTTCAAATCAATAATTTTTTTCGGAAGATTTTTCTTCACACCCTTTTCTTGTTTTATATTTTCTTTATCAAACCCGTAAATTTCCATCAATTCTTTCGGAGCAGATTTTTGAACCGTGCGGGGTATAATATTATGATCTTGATTAAACTTTTTCTGAATCTTCCTTCGTCTCTTTGTTTCATCTATCGCAGACTTCATGGAAGAGGTCACTTGATCGGCGTAAAGAATCACCCGGCCTTCTACATTCCTGGCGGCTCTTCCCATGGTTTGAATGAGAGAACGGGCGGATCGAAGAAAGCCCTCCTTATCCGCGTCCATCACAGCCACTAAACCCACTTCAGGCAGGTCCAAACCCTCTCTCAGCAAATTAATGCCCACAAGCACATCCACCACGCCTAAACGCAGATCTTTTAACAAGGCCGTCCTTTCTATTGTTTTGATGTCGCTGTGCAGGTATTTTGCTTTAAGACCTAATTTTTGAAAATAGGAAGTCAAATCTTCCGCCATTTTTTTTGTTAAAGTAGTAATCAAAGTACGGTGTCCTTTTTTATTTTGTTTCTGAATTTCCGAAAGAAGATCATCCACTTGATTTCGGATGGGGCGTATTTGAATTTCCGGATCCAGAAGACCTGTGGGTCGAATGATTTGCTCCACAACGGCGCCGCCGCTTTTTTCAATCTCATACGACCCGGGAGTGGCTGAGACATAGACCGCTTGATTTAAAAAATTTTCAAATTCATTAAAATTCAAAGGACGATTGTCTAAAGCAGAGGGCAGGCGAAAGCCGTACTCCACTAAAGTGGTTTTTCTTTTTCGGTCCCCGGCGTACATCCCCCCCGCCTGCGGCACCGTGATATGGCTTTCATCAATAACCATTAGGAACTTTTTAGGAAAATACTCCAACAAAGTCGGCGGCGGCTCTCCGGGGCTTCGGCCTGAAAAGTGCCTGGAGTAATTTTCTATACCGGGGCAAACCCCCATTTCACGAATAATTTCTAAATCGTATAAAGTTCTTTTTTTGAGGCGGTCCATTTCTAAAATTTTTTTTTGCGTCCTTAACACCCTCAGATGACTTTTTAATTCTTTTTTAATTTCTTGAAGAGCTTTTGTATGCTTTTCCTGAGTGCTGGCATAATGGCTGACGGGATAAAGGGAAATCTTCTGGCATTCATAAAGAGTTTCCCCTGTAATGGGGTCTATACAACTCATGCGGTCGATATAGTCTCCAAAAAATTCAATGCGAAAAGCTTTTTGATCTTCATGCGGCGGAAAAACATCTACAGTATCTCCTCTAACTCGAAAAACACCTCGGTGAAAATCATCATCTTTTCTCATAAATTGGATAGAAACCAACTTTTTTAAAAGATCATCGCGCTCTATTTTTTGATTAAAGAATAAGTGAACAGCCAGCTCTTCATAATCCGAAGGGCTTCCCAGCCCGTAAATGCAGGAGATACTGCTGACAATAATCACATCTTTTCGGCTCATCAGCGCATTTGTGGCGGAATGCCTCATGCGGTCAATTTGGTCGTTGATGGAAGAGTCTTTTTCTATGTAGGTGTCTGAAACCGGCAGATAAGCCTCCGGCTGATAGTAATCATAATAGCTGACAAAATACTCTACGGCGTTTTGAGGAAAGAGTTCTTTAAATTCGGAAAAAAGCTGAGCCGCTAAAGTTTTATTAGGAGCTAAAATCAAAGCAGGCATTTTGAGTCTTTCAATAACGTGGGCTATTGTAAAAGTTTTTCCGGAGCCGGTCACTCCCAACAGCACTTGATGGTTTTTATTTTTTTTAAAGTTGGAGCATAAAGACTCAACGGCCGGCCCCTGAGACCCCGCCAAAGTAAAAGAAGACTTTAATTGAAACATATTTAATCATTGGTTTAAAAGGATGCTACTCTACCATTTTCTATTGAAGAATATCAACTGACATTTTTTTGTGTACAAAACAGCAAATCGGCCTTCTCCACAAAAGCAAGAGTCCATTTTTCATACATAACACTAGACTCCTGTTTTCATACAAATGAAATTATTTTGTTTAACGTACCAACAAAATGTCAGCAAAAACGTCTTCATTCCCTTTCTAAGCGCTTGCGTACAATCAGGATATGTTTATTTCACGGAAGGAGTAGATTTTTTTAACATCGCCCTTAAGCAACTTAATCTTGTCTCCCTTTTTTTTACTTGAAAAGCTTTACGAACATGTTGATACTGTGTCTGACTTAGTAAAGGCTGAAGGGTCTTTAAGTCCTTTGTTGAATGAATCAAAGGAATAGCTCGATCCACAATATCACTCATCCGGGCTCCACGTTTATTTAGAACTATCAACTGTAAGATATCATCCAAAGAATCAACAGGTGTTCTTTTTATAATATTTGTCCAATCGTTTTGAGACAAATGATGACCTGAAAAAGTAGAGAAACTTACAACTTCTGCCACGGAGTGAAAAGGTGTTGTTGATACTAATCTTTCGATAGCTTCTGCAGTTAGGGGAATTCCTTCCAAAAGAATAGCAGTATCCGCAAAGGATGTGATGGGGACATTCTTTGTCCCTCTGATTAACTCTTTTTGCATGCTTCCTGTAAAAATGTCTTTTTGATAAGCCTTTGATTTTCTCATATCGGAAAAAGTGTTGGGGAATGGATTTTTTTTTAACACTTCCAAAACATCCTCTAAATTAAGATGTCCCCTAAGCTCAGTTAAGAAGTAACGTATTTTAGCAGGGGGAGCGGAAGCTTGCCGAAGAATTTGTATTTTGTTTTCTCTGTTCAGATAAGGACTCCAAAGTTTTATTTTTTCCTGTATGGATTCAAGGGATTCATCTTGTTCAATAAGTGATTTTATGTTTGAATTGATTCTACCCGACACATATTTTCTTCCATGTTCTTCCTCCACAAGAGAAACAAAAGGGGTTTTAAAAACAGAAAGATCCCTAGCAGATCGTTGAGCAATGTCATCTTTCACAGCAGAGGCGAAAAATTGTTTTTGTTTGATATTTAGATATCTATAGGTGTCTGATAAATCCTTCAATTTGAATTTTTTACTGTCAAAAGGCTTGAAACGAACCCCTTCTCTATTTTTAAAAACCCGCCAATCTGCACGCTTCATCCCTATTTTAGGATTTAATGCGGCCCAATCTATCTCAGTAATCCCTTTCTCTTTTAATTTTCTTCTTACAGAGGGGTCCCCCAAATTCAAATATTTATAACCCGGTTCCACCTCCACTTGAATCAGTGTATCTCCAAAGTTTCTAGAAGAGTGAACAGACCCAGTAGCATAAAGACCGGTGTTCCTCGGTGATTCTTTTGTCTGAGAATCAAGTGGACTATTCATAAAGTCATTATATAAATCTTGTGTCCATTCACCGGACTTTAAGAGTTTTTTCATATCTTCTTCATTTTGCCACCTGTAAAATATTCTTTTTTCACTGGATGGTTGAGCTAAGGATTCAATAAATTCAACTTTTTCTTTCTCAGTGAGTTGCTGCGTAAATGAAAATTCTGAAAAGCATAAAAATAATGTGAAAATACATCTGTTAAAAATTTTCTTTGTTGTACTATTTTTCATTACTTTTCCTCTTCCCTTTAACTTTGCAGTTATTTAACTGTGCAGGAGCGAAGGGCGCGTCTTACTTTTTCAGATATATTTTGAGAACTCATTTTTTTTAACTCCATTCCTAAAATAGCCTCCATCACCACCCCCTGTTCATCTGCCGGCAGAGGATTCAGAATAGAATTATAAGCGCTAAGCAAGCGCTTTTTATTCTTCTTAACTTTTTCTCTTATCCCGCCAGCAGAATTTGGCTGGATCTTTTTAGGAGAGCTGCCTGCCGGAGACAGCTCTTGATCAGTAATTTTCACTTCATATTTGGGTAAAGTTGATTTAGTTTTCAGAACAGCTCTCACACCCAGTCCTGCTGCCGGCAAGGCGATAGGAAGTGATACAAGACTTGCCATAAGGATACAGCTTCTAAGATCACTCGTGTGTTTGACCCTTGATTGTTGATTTTCACATAAAGTATTTGTTTTTGCTTCACCTGTTGCGAGGCTTTCCAGCTTGTTTATATCCTCACCGCATTGATCCAACACCTCTCCTGCATAAAGACCAGAATAGCCGGCATCTACTGCTATCAGCCCTAAGTTTTTCATCCTTTGAGCTTTCGTCATGTTCGGAGCTAGTTTGCTTCCCATCTTAACCGCAAGTTTTCCTGTTATAGCCGCCCCTGCCAAACCCACTGTGGCAATCGTTAGACCCACATCTAACGCAAATAAACCAAGCTCCTTTCTCACATAGCTCACATCCTCTCTGATCTTCTCTCTGCACTGAGCCTCTTCAAAATAACCACTAGCTATAGCATCTTGCTTTAACTCTCTTTTTTGAACAGCGCTTAACTGAGCTAATTCTTTACTGCTTAAAGCCTTGATCTTGTCTTTTTTTCCAAAAATGTTTTCTTTATCCAGAGGAGGAGTTTTAGCTAAAGAAACATTGATCTTCTTTTCATTTATATCTTTGCACTCTGTATTATGCACCACACAAGCATACACTTGGCGGGTTTCCTTTAAAACATCTGTCAGTTTTTCTCTTGTATGAGAGAGCTGTGTTCTTACAAGCTGAGCTATTTCTTCTTTTGTGTAGTCTTTGTTTTCTTTGTACTGATCTTTAAATTTTTTTCCCATAACCCAGGGGTAAAGACCTTGGAGATCCCTTTTTCTATCTTCTAAGTCTTTTATCTTCTTTTTAAGTTCATCTTGTGTCTTAGATGAGAGCTTTTTGCCGCGCCTGGCTCTCTTTCTTCTCTCTTGAGAGTTTCTTAAAGTCTTTAGCTCCTTATCAATGGCTCTTATTCCTTTAAGGGCTAAAAGTGTGTCTTCTGCTGTTTTATGAAGAGCTTTACCCCCATCTGAGTTGCTGCAGGTCTTAAGCTTTCGGCACCGGTGAAAGACTGTCTTTGAGAGTTTTATCTTTTCACAGTCTGTATTTTTTAAAGGTTCATTTCCTAACAGAGAGTCTATAGATGAGATATTTTGAAGACTTTGATTCAGTCCAGACTCCAGTCTATAAGAGCTGTTATAATAATCTGCTAGAAAGGACTGTCTTTGATCTTCAGACAACCCACTCAAACAATTAGATACAGCCAGAGGAGGGCTTAACTTGCTAAAAGGCTCTTTTCTTTTCAGATAATTTTCAAAGTTTTTTGCTGATTTAAAATCAGCTCCTTTAACTTTAGAGCATTCTTTGTCTGCTGAGATGTTTGAGATCCACATGGATCTTTGATCTTTGTTTTTAAATCTTTCAATCAAAAACTGAGGACAAGATGAAAGAACTTGACTAAAAAGCTCTTGATTGCCGGAGCTTAAAAGAGAGGAAGGACAATCAACTGTGCAGACAGCTCCTGCTTCTGTTGTACTTTCATCAGTTAACACTGAAAAAGAACTTAAAAAAATTACAGATAAAAAACTTAAATAACAAAAATTTCTTTTTAACTTTAAGAAAAAGATCAATGCAGCTTGAACCCGCGTCTTGATAAAGACAGCCCAAAGAAGACGAGAACGACAAAATAAAGTATGCAGTTTCATATAAAATGTACCAGCTTCTTGCCCTTCTATCTGAAAAGAATATATTTCATTTTACCCCCCCCCATTTTTTGTCAAGATTTTTATCAAATTCACACACTGGACCCTGCCTCCACAAGGGCGGCTTAAGTTTCACGAAGGTAACGTAAAGTACGGCAACGCAAGCTTCCTAAGAGTCGTTCAGAATAATTGTGATAATTCTGTCTTCCGGCAAAGGCTCTCCTGAGAAAGGAATGGTGGTTCGAACACTCCCCGAACCCCTCACCCTCAGTTTTACTTTAAATTGCTTGGCTTTTTGAAAAGCCTCTCTGAGGCTGAGGTTTGTAAAATTGGGAGTTTTTTCTTCGGAAACTTTTTCTCTGATCAAAGGCTTGACCGGAGTTTTTGCAGACATCAAGACATCCGGCTCCTCCACAAAAGAGGGCAAAAGCCCCGCCTTTCTAACTGCATAAGAACCCACAGCAGAAAACACAGGAGCTGAGACGGTAGAACCATAAAACTTTGTCTTAGGCTCATCCACTGCAATGTAAATAACGAATCGAGGAGAGTCCGCCGGAACAAATCCAATAAAACTGGAAATGTATTTCCCTGGAGCATACCCCCTTTTTTGAGGATCTGTTTTTTGCGCTGTCCCCGTTTTGCCCGCTGTTAAAAATCCTTTAATGCCGGCTCGAAAACCCGTTCCCTCTTGAGAAACAGCTTGAGTCAGCATAAAAGTCAAAGCCTCCGATTGTTCTTTAGTAAAAACCCTTCGGATCACAGAAGACTCTTTTACTTTCTTTTTCGCCCCCCCTAAATGAATCGTGGAATGCAGTATATAAGGTTTTTTCAACACTCCTCCATTGGCGACAGCCGTATAAACAGCAGTCATTTGAAGAGGTGTTGCAGACACCCCTTGGCCAAAACCCACATTCGCCGTCAAAATCTTTCTCCAAGGAAGAGGCTGCAGCACCCCTTTGCCTTCCAAAGGAAAATCCACACCCATTTTCTCTCCAAAACCCATTTCTTTCAGAGATGAATACAACACTTGATCTGTCAGCTTCAAAGCCAGCGCCGCCGCTCCCACATTGGAAGAAACAGCCAGCATTTTAGAAATGGAAATTTTTTCATAGCTGTGGTCCGCTTCAGCTTCACGGATGGTATGCTTTCCGATTTTCAACTGACCTCCCCCCCCGTCAATGAGAGTGTGGGGAGGTGTATTTTCCTTTAGCGCCGCCCCGGCGATAAAAGTCTTAAAAGTACTGCCCGGCTCAAAAGAATCTGCTGAAATGCGATTGCGATACAGCTCAGGAGAGTAGTGAAGGGGATTGTTGGGATTGAAATTCGGAGAGTGGGCTAAAGCTAAAATTTCTGATGTTTGCGCATTCAAAATCAACCCCATAGCCGAACGGGCTTTAAAAGATTTAATCACTGCTTGAAGCTCCCTCTCCAAGACAAACTGCAAATCGCTGTCAATGGTTAAGTAAATATCTGATCCCCTGGTTTTGTTGATAAACACCCCTCCGTCAATAAAGAGAGGACGCCCTCTAGCGTCTCTAGGCGTGACAATTTTTTGCTCTGTACCCCTCAACAAATCATCATAAACCAGCTCCAATCCCTCCAAACCGCGGCCGTCAGCCCCTGTAAAACCTAATACTTGAGACATAAGAGCCCCATTAGGATAAACTCTCTTGGGCTCCTCGATAAAACCTAAACCGTGAATATTCCATGAAAGAATTTTTTCTTTTTCTTTGTCCGAAACATGCCGTTTAATCCAAACAAAACGTCTTTTTTTATTTCTAATTTTTTTCAAGATCTTTTTACGGGGGATTTTGATCCATCGAGACAGGCGGCCGGCCGTTTTGGGGGCATCTTTAATTAAAGAAGGATCCGCAAATAAAGAATAGGAGGAAACAGACAAGGCCAGTTCTCTCCCATAACGGTCGTAAATAATCCCCCGGCGGGGCTTAATGGTCACCACTTTCTGAAACAATTTTTTTTTTGTCTTGATGATTTTTTCATCTGGAAACAGCTGAAGCCCGGCCCCTCGAAACCATAAAATCAAAGAGCAGAAAACCATCAAACCGCATAAAATTGAAATCCTCCTGTTCTTATCCGCTCGTTTAAATAAAACAGCGTCCCAGCGGGCAAAAGGGCGGAAAAGATTTCTAGTGAATTTAAAAAAATTATTGAGGGATGGCAATTTTACCTCCCACGAGCAAAATCACCTGGCCTTTGCGGGCGCGGTCTAAAGTCAACTGGGAGCGGGCAATATCGTTAAGCCGCGAACCTTGAGTTAATTGTAAATAATCCATTAAATCCTTGTAGTATCGATCCGATAACATTCGATACTGCCGGCTCTGCCTTAAAATAGAGTAATTGATTCGACGCGCCTCCATTTTGACAAAAACTATTAAAAACAAGGAAATAATAATCACCATAATACTAAAGAAAGGGCGAAGAGAGTCAGACATACTGCATCCTCTGGAAAATTCTCAGTTGGGCGCTTCGGCTCCTTGGATTAGACAAAATTTCCTCCCTGGAAGGGCGTATCACTTTCTTGTTAACTAAAACCCCCTCCTTTTTCAAAGAGAACTGCTTAAATATTTGTTTTACAATGCAGGCTTCTAAAGAATGGAATGTGATGACAAAAATTCTTCCTTGATCCTTCAAGGATTGAATTAAAAAAGGCAAAGACTCTCTCAACCCCGCCAATTCGTTGTTCACCTGAACCCTTAAAGCAAGAAAATACGGAGTTGCAGGATGTTTGTTTCTCCAGGGAACACTTTTCTCAATGAGACGAGCCAACTGCACAGTAGATTTAATTTGTTGTTTTTTTCTTTCCCTTAAGATGGAGCGAACCACAGACCCTGGGTTTCTGATTTCCCCCAACTCCTTAAATATCCAAGTCAACTCCCCCGCCTGAGCTTGGTTGATAATATCACCGGCTGTCTGCGGGGCGGACTGATCCATCCTCATATCCAACGGCCCCTCCTTGTAAAAGCTGAATCCTCTCTCGGATTGATCCAATTGAGGAGAGCTGGGCCCCAGATCCAAAAGGATCATATCCAATCCTCCTTGAATGGAATGTTTCAGAAAAATTTCCTCTTTTTTTTCATGGAAATAATGAAAATTCAAATGATAAATACAACAGTTAGAAAACCGAAAGTGCTTTCTGCCCCAGCGGACTGCCTCAACATCTTGATCCAAAGCGATGATTTTTAAATGAGGCCGTCTTTTTTTCAAAGCTAAACTATGCCCTCCCCGGCCGAACGTTGCATCCAGCATGGAAGCGCAGTTCTTTTGAAAGTGCCTTAAAACTTCGTTGACCAATACAGACTTATGATCCATATTTCACTCCACCATGGAAAATATAAAAACATCTATCGTTTATGATCAAGTCCAAATTCACAAGCGTATCAAAGAGATGGCTCAACAGCTGACTCAATCCTTTAAGGGCAAACGAGTGGTCGCCATAGGAATGCTCAAAGGCTCTTTTCGCTTTTATTGTGATTTGGTTTCTGCTATGGACCTGGACGTGTTATGTGATTTTTATTCTGCATCCAGCTACGGCTTGAGAAACAAACCTTCTACAGAAGTGCGTTTAAGTTTAGATGTACAGGTGGATCTGCAAGATAAACATGTCATCCTTGTAGAAGATATCGTGGACCGCGGCATTACTTTAACCAGCATCCTCTCTCACTTAAAAGCCAGAAAACCTCAAAGCATTACAACGGTCACTCTCATATCTAAACCAGATCAAATTCAAAAAAATATCAAAATAGATCATGTAGGCTTTACAGTTTCAGGAGATCCCTTCCTTATCGGCTATGGGCTGGATTACCGGGAAGAATTCAGAAACCTTCCCTACATTGCTCGAATAGAAAATGTTCAATAACTGCTCTATGTTTCCTGATGAAAGAGAGAAAACCGGCTGCAAAGTTCTTGAACTTCATTTTTAATTTCTAAAATTTTCTTTTCATTTGTTCGATGGCGGACAGCTTGATCCATCCAATGAGCAATCATTTCCATCTCTTTTTCTTTCATCCCTCTCGTCGTCACGGCAGAAGTTCCCAACCGGATGCCGCTGGCTGTAAAAGGAGACCTTGTCTCTCCCGGCACTGTATTTTTATTGACGGTGATGCCGGATTGATGCAAAACGTCCCCCGCCTCCTTACCAGTGATATTTTTATTATTTAAGTTGATGAGCAGCAGATGGTTGTCTGTCCCCCCTGTCACCAGATGAAATCCTTTTTGGGTAAGCTTCTTCGCTAAACACTTGGCGTTTTTAACAATTTGTTGAACATAGATTTTATACGAAGGCTCCAAAGCTTCTTTGAAGGCAACGGCTTTTGCCGCCATCACATGAGGCAGGGGGCCGCCTTGTATTCCGGGAAAAACTTTGGAATCCACTTTCTTTGCCCACTCTTTTTTACATAAAATCACTCCGCCGCGAGGGCCTCTCAGTGTCTTATGCGTCGTAGAAGTCACCAGATCTGCGTACGGCACAGGAGAAGGATGCACACCTCCGGCCGCCAAACCGCTAAAATGCGCCATATCCACCATCAAAGGACAACCGATCTGCTGAGCAATGTTTTTAAATTTTTCAAAATCTAAAAAACGAGGATAGGCGCTGTGGCCGGCCACTAATAACTTCGGTTTATATTTTTTTGCCGCCTCTTCAATCTTATTATAGTCTATCAAATGCGTCTTCTCATCCACACCATAAAATTGAGCCTGAAAAACAAAACCGCTGAAGTTTACAGGAGAGCCGTGAGTGAGGTGGCCCCCCTGCGACAAATCCATTCCCAGAATCACATCCTGCGGTTTAAGGACGGCAAAATACACAGCCATATTTGCGGAAGAACCGGAGTGAGGCTGAACATTCGCATGATCACAATTAAAAATTTCCTTGAGGCGGTTTTTTCCAATTCTTTCAACAGCGTCCACATTTTCACAGCCGCTGTAGTAGCGTTTTCCCGGATACCCCTCCGCATACTTATTGGTAAACACAGAACCTTGAGCTTCTAAAACCTCTGGGGATACATAGTTTTCCGAAGCAATCATTTCCAGACCAAACTTCTGCCTCTGAGCTTCCTCCTGAAGAGCAGAAAAGACTTCTGCATCTTTATCTTTCAAACTCATAATTTCTGAACACGCTTCAAATGACGGCCTTCTTCAAAAGAAGTTTCATTAAAAATCCTAAAAATTTTTTCACATAAATCAAAAGAAATCAAGGCCCCCGGCAGGCAAAGAACGTTGGCATTGTTATGCCGGCGGGCCAATAAACTACTCTGTTCATTCCAGCAGAGAGCCGCTCGAATATGCTTAGAGCGGTTGGCCTTCATCACCATTCCCTGTCCTGTACCGCAGACGAGAACCCCTTGATCCGGATCTATCAAATTTTTGCAAAGTTTTTCAGCGTAATCAGGATAATCTACAGGAGCTGATGAAAAAGGACCCAGATCCTCCCAATCCTGCTGAGGAAATTTGCTTTTTAAATTTTCTTTTAAAGCCAGACCGCGGTGGTCCGAAGCAATCCAGATTTTCATAATGAAAGAACTTTATTTTCTTTCAAAACTACAGTCAAGCTTCTTACCAAGAATAGGGAGAGGAGATTTGAGTTTTAACATTTCTAAAGGCCAAGAAATGAACATCAAAGCCGCAGTTCAGCCTCTTTTTGCTAAAAATGCTTCTAGTAAAACCATCCAATTCAGATGGAAAACTCCCTTCATAAGAAAATGGAAAAAAAACAACAACATCCAGCCGCGAAGGACGAAACAAGCGAACGACTTTACTCAAAACTTCTGACGGATTTTGCATATTAGTTTCAAAACTGACATAATATCCTGGCTCCTGCGGCGTCACATGAATAGTATAATACTCCCTCCCTCTTAAAGCGTTCAAAGAATAGCCTTGAGGCCGAAAAGCATAGTCTTGCAGAGTGAATCCCGGAAAACTAGATTCTAAATCTAAGACTGATCTTATCTTTTTTTCTTTTGGTGAAGATTTAAATAAAGAATTCAACTCCCCTTGAGTATCATACATTAAAATCTCTATTGTATGATCTTGAGGGTGGGGAAGATAAGACTGCTCCAGATGAAACAAGAAAAAGTGATGCTCATCCAAATGGCCAAACCTCAAAGCTCTGCCTTCAAACTGCCTTCTCAGTTGAATGACGTCATAATCAAAACTTGTCTTTTGAGCGAGTGGAAAAAGTTCATTTTTCCTTTGAAAAAACAAGGCTTGAATGCTTTCTTTATCAATCTGTCGAGCGAGATAGAGAACAGCTGAAGACAACGTTGTCTTCCCACAGGTAATCAATATCAACCGGTGATCCCACACAAACAAGCTGGATTCAGAAAGTATAAAGGCTGTGCAGCAAGAATTGGAAAATCGGCGGATAGCTTGAGTTTTAGCTTTCTTCAACAGCTTTGGATAAAAGGAGCATTCTCTCAAATTCTGTGACTGGGGGTTGAGTATAATTTCAAATTTTTTTTCCGAACCTTCAAAAGACATACTGCATCCCCTGAGAAACTTGAACATAGAAGCAAAAGACATCCACTAAAAAAACATATTTAAAAAATAAGTTTGAAAAACCCCAGTGAATTCAAAAATATGATCACTATACTCAAAGGAGCTACAACCCCGACAAGAGTTTTCCACAGATAAATATATTTTTTCCGGAGATTCAAGTTTTCTACAATTTTTTGAAAAGGCAGTTTGTATGCAGCATAGATGGAAATTAAAAAACCTCCAACAGGCAGAAGTATTTTTTGCGACACATAATCCAGAAAATCAAAAATAGTCATAGACTGCACGATATGGAAGTCAGACCAAATACTAAAAGAAAACACGGTCCCTATTCCCATAACCCAACAAATCAGCCCAATGAGAACAGCCGCATGAACTCTTTTCATTTTATATTTTTCAATAAGAAAAGATAGAGCCGGCTCCACAAGAGAGATGGCGGAAGTCAAAGCCGCAAAACTCACAAGCAGAAAAAACAACGCGCCAAACAAAGACCCTGCCGGCAAACTGCCAAAGGCTAAAGGAACGGCCTGAAACAACAACCCCGGCCCAGCATCCGGCTGCAATCCATTTGTGAAGACAATGGGAAAAATGGCCAATCCGGCTGCAAGAGCCACAAGTGTATCTAAAACAGCGATCACTCCCACTGTTGAAATGATAGATACGTTTTTAGGCAGATAAGCTCCGTAGGCCATAATAGCCCCCATGCCAATGGATAAAGTAAAAAAAGCATGCCCCATAGCAGATAAAACAGCTGTAGAGCTTAAATCTTGAACGTTAAAAGAAAACAAAAAAGAAAATCCTTTTGCGAAATCTCCGGACACCACAGCATAGCCTAACAACACAAACAACAAAACAAACAGCAAAGGCATCGCCCATTTCACGAAAAGCTCTAGACCCAGTTTCACACCGCGGGAAATGATCACAACGGTAATAGCCATAAATAGAGTGAACCAAAACATCACCAAAGAGGGCCGGCTCACAAACTCAGAAAAAATACTGCTCACCAGAGAACTGTCTGCTCCTTCAAAGCGGCCTTGTGCTGTCAAAAACATATAATGCAAAACCCATCCGGCAATCACAGCATAAAAAGATAAAATGATAAAACCAGCCAATACCCCCATCCAGCCAATACAGGACCAAACAGGCAGCCGGCCGTATGTTTTACTCAAAAAATACATGGTGTGAATGGGGTTTTTTCTCCCCATTCGGCCCAGTAAAACCTCAGAGATCATAATGGGAACGCCAATGCAGGCGATACACAAAAGATAAATAATAACAAAAGCTCCGCCGCCGTTCTCGCCGGTCATATAAGGAAATTTCCATATATTGCCTAACCCAACAGCTGAGCCGGCAGCTGCAAAAATAAAAGCCCAGCGGCCGGACCATACCCCATGTTGAGATTCCATAAAATTTCTCCTTTAAGAGTCTGCCGACGAACCATCCTGCCTTTCTATGAATACAA
This sequence comes from Bdellovibrionales bacterium, assembly GCA_965199935.1. Classification (GTDB taxonomy): domain Bacteria; phylum Bdellovibrionota; class Bdellovibrionia; order Bdellovibrionales; family UBA1609; genus JAPPLG01. The sequence goes on along the minus strand of CBDATD010000002.1, from coordinate 88,671 downwards.
GAAATATAAACATAAGAAATCAGCACTCTGTATCCAGTACATACACAGCCATTGAACTGTCAACAGATAAAAAACAAGGGAGCTTTCCAGCCCCCTTGTTTTTTATGGGCGATCGACGGGACTCGTCTGCTGCAGCCATTCGCAAATCACGCTCATAACTTGCGCAGACCCCCTTCGTTCTCTCAGAAAATCATCCAGATTTTCTGCCTTGTAACAAAGGCTCACGCCTTTGCTGCAAGTCGTTCACTCACTTCGAGTCCCGTCACAGATAAAAAACAAGGGAGCTTTCCAGCCCCCTTGTTTTTTATGGGCGATCGACGGGACTCGTCTGCTACAGCCATTCGCAAATCACGCTCATAACTTGCGCAGACCCCCTTCGTTCTCTCAGAAAATCATCCAGATTTTCTGCCTCGTAACAAAGGCTCACGCCTTTGCTGCAAGTCGTTCACTCACTTCGAGTCCCGTCACAGATAAAAAACAAGGGAGCTTTCCAGCCCCCTTGTTTTTTATGGGCGATCGACGGGACTCGAACCCGCAACAACCAGAACCACAATCTGGCGCTCTACCGTTGAACTACGACCGCCATTTATAAAAACATTACACCCAGTGAAATAAAATAATCAATTGATTATTTTATTTCAAAGATTTACAATGAGAAACAACTGACACATTCACTCCTCCCGCAAAACAACAAAAGCGGTCAGGACGAAATGGAGACGAAAATGACAAGCCCATCGACCTCCCTCATTCAAAAAATCAAATCTCATTTTGATGTTTGTTCTTCAACAAAATCCCAAACAGTCTTTAAAGCGTTTTAAACAATGATTCAAATTCAAAACGTAAATAAAAGTTTTAAACAAGCCTCACGCACCATAGAAGTATTGAAAAATATCAGCTTCACCGTCGAAACTGCAAAAAGCCTGGCCGTCGTTGGACCTTCGGGAAGCGGCAAAACGACATTATTGTCGCTGTTGGCGGGACTGGAAAAACCAGACTCCGGAGAAATTCAAATGGCCCGTCAAAACATCACACAAATGAATGAAGAAGAGCTGACACAATTTCGCTCCCGCCACATCGGCATTGTTTTTCAACAGTACCATTTAATGCCTCACCTGACAGCATTGGAAAATGTCAGCCTGCCCCTAGAGATAGCGCGTAAAAAAAATGCTGTCGGAAGAGCCAAAGAGCAATTAGCCAAAGTAGGCATGGAGCATCGCTTTCATCACCTGCCGAGCCAAATGAGCGGAGGCGAATGCCAGCGAACCGCTATTGCCCGAGCCAGTGTCGCTCATCCGTGCATTCTTCTGGCTGACGAACCCAGCGGCAACCTGGATGCGCTTTCCGGGAAAAAAGCAATGGACACTCTCTTCTCTGTCGCAAAAGAAACCACTTTGATTTTAGTGACTCATAATATGGATCTCGCCGGTAGATGCCACAAAAAAATGCAAATGCCCGGCAGTCTGTAAAATGCTGGTTGTTTCCTTAGCATTAAAAGAGCTCAAAAATCGTTTTGCCTTCCTCTTTGTTTTGACAGGAGCCATCGGACTCACCGGCTGGGTCACTCTGGATATTTTCAAAAATTCCATAGACCAGGCTGTAAAATCAAAATCCAAAATCATCCTTGGCGCCGACCTTATTATTTCTTCCCGAAAGCCTATTCCAGAGCAAGCCAGAAAAACTGTTTCCCGATTAGGAGGAGACGCTGTGGAAGAGTCTCAAATCACACAAACTTTTTCCATGGTTCAAAACCAGGGAAAAAGCAGATTAATCCTCATAAAAGCAGTTCAACAGAACTATCCCTTCTACGGCTTCCTAAAAAAAAATCAAACACTGAAGGAAAAATCCGCATGGGTCTATCCAGAAGTCATCAGTCAATTAAATTTTAAACTGGGAGGCCTTATTTCCATAGGCCGGTCTCAATTTCGCATTTCTCATATCATTGAGGACGACCCCTCCTACTCTGTCACAGATGATCTCGCCCCCCGCATCTACATCCCGCACGCAGACCTCAAAGACACTCAGTTGATTAAAAACAACCAAAGCAATGCCTTCTATTCCTATATTTATAAAATTCCGAACGTGAAAGACTTATCCTCTCTAAAACAAAAGGTTTTTGAGCAAATTGACGACCCATCCATTACCGTACACACACATACCAGCCACAGCCAAACACTGACACGCCTGATGGATTACCTCAACGACTTCCTGTCTTTGTGTTCTTTATGCGCGTTGATATTAACTTGCACAGGCATCAGTTTCTTATTTCGATCTTACTTTAAGAGGAAAATATTAGACATGGCTGTTCTGATCAGTCTTGGACTCAGCCGCCAACTGACCTTTGCTGTTTACTTTCTTCAAATTCTCTTGTTAGGTTTAACAAGTTTTTTATGCGCTGTGGTCTTATCGTCATCCATTCTTCCTCTTTTGAAAACAGCCGCAGGGGGCCTCCTCCCCTTCACCATTCAAATCCAATGGAGTACGTTTTTATCCGGCCTCATTGCTGTTCTGGCTCCCCTTTGGACCACTCTGCCTGATTTAGCCGGCATTAGAAAAATCAAAACTGCTCTTCTGTTTCACCAAAGATCCAGCCTGCCATTCGACTTTTTAAATTTAGCGCTTTATGTTTTAGGTCTTTTCATTCTATGGGGTTTGGCTGTATGGCAGTCGAATTCCATTAAAGTAGGAAGTCTTTTCACTTTAATTTTTGCCAGTTCTGCGCTGCTTTTAACAGCTGTCGGCTGGTTCTTGTTGAAAATTATCTCCCGCTGTAAATTTTCATCTTTTGCCTGGCGTATGATTTTTCGTGATTTGATCCGGCGTCCTTTGAGTTCTCTTTCATGTTTTACCACTTTAAGTTTAGGTGTACTGCTCTTGAATTTAATTCCACAGCTGGAGAGAACACTTGCCAATGAAATACACCACCCCGCTCAAACACGCCCTTCTATTTTTCTATTTGATATCCAAGAGGAGCAAAGACAGTGGGTGTCCAGCCGTTTAAAAATAGACAAAATGATTCCAATGATTCGGTCCCGCCTGACAGCCGTCAATGGAAAGATGTTTCATAAAGGAAGCGGAAAGTCCGCATGGAGCCGGGAGAAAACCAGAGAAATGCGCTTTAGAAACCGAAGTTTTAACCTCTCCTACCAAAGCCAATTAAGCTGGTCGGAAAAAATCACGACAGGCCGAATGTGGACGAAGGGCGTATCCTCCGGCACACCTAAAATTTCATTAGAAAAAAGTTTTGCAAAACGTTTGGGTCTAAAAATGGGAGACCATCTCACTTTTGAAATACAAGGACAAGAAGTGGAAGGAGTCGTTCACAACATTCGTGAAGTGCAGTGGCTGTCCTTTCAGCCCAATTTTTTCATTTTGTTTCAACCGGGGGTTTTAGAGGATTTTTCCAAAACTTATCTCGCCAGCTTGAAACCCCTTTCCATAAAAGAAAAACAGCAAACACAAAATCTCTTAGCTCAAAAATTCCCAAATATTTCTGCTATAGATATTTCCCGTGTCACAAAAAAAATACTCCATTTAGCTCAAAATGTCTTAACGGCGTTAAAAGTAATGACCTTCCTTTGCTTACTGGCTTCATTTGCGGTGCTTTACTCCATCATCTCCCACCAAACCCATGATCGGGTCAGAGATATTGGGCTGTTAAAAATGCTGGGAACTCCATTTAAGGACATAAAAAAGCTGTTTCTTTACCAGTTCGGACTGACTTCTCTCACAGCCCACCTTGCGGGTCTGGCAGGCTCTCTCGCATCCTCCTATACCCTGTCTGCTGTACTGTTTGAAACAACTTGGAAAAGTTCAACCGCCCCGTTTATTTTAACAGGAGCCTCTTGGCTGTTCTCCTGCTTCATTGTTTATACATCCTCAAAAACGGCCCTCAAAACCCCTGCGCAAACACTGTTAAAAACCTAAAGTTTTATGCTTTTCTGTCCTCAGTGGATTTATTTAAAAAAGGACTTTGTGCAGAAAAAAAATCTCAAATAAAACACGAATAAAAAAATTTTAAAACGCTGTTTTTACTGATAAAAATGATAAATTCATAACTGCACACTCTTGGACTTAAACACGGGTTGAAACACTCTTTGCAGTGAATTAAGATGGGAAAAGCGCTATGATCCATATATCATAAACTTTTATTTTCGATCTGCCGACATTGTTTATGTGTTCAAAAAACAGGGGGTTAAAAAAAATGCAAATTTACATATTTACTGTTGTACTGCTGTTTGTCACAGCCTGCGGAGAAGATCGGACACCGGACGAAAAAACTCCCTCCGCGCCTCCACAAGAGGCTCAAAATACAAAAACAGGATCCTCTGACAGGGGCTCTGTGTTGAACACTCCCCCCGCCCAGACAGTATCTCCAGCGGCAGAAAACTCCAATAACCCGCCTGAACAACCCGGGCAAAATCCGCCTGCAGAGGCTCCGAATGCAGATGCAGTGCGTACGAATTCTGCATTCAGCAGACCACAATCAACCTCTCAGCAGATTCAATCAGCCCTCAACAAAATCGAGGGAGTCTATAAATTTGAACTGGACGCCTACCAAGAAGGATGGAGCAACTTTTGGATGCATCTCGTGAGGCCCAACACACCTGTATCCATGAGTTTGATTCAAAATAAAAGGCCGGATACAGGGCAGTTGCTCATATATGTTCTTTCTGAAGGAGATCCAAAGGGGCAGTTTTGCACCATCCAATCGGATTTTAAACTCAGTCATGATTTTATATCAGACCCAATATCAGAAGCAAAGATGACAGCAGGCCGGTCTCTTTCCAACCAGGGTAGAATTGGAGATTTGTACGGTGTAGAAGGCCTTATAGAAATCCACAGTCCGGCTGTTCAAATTTCAGAACATATCCCCGCCTATTATGAATTATGGTTTTTAGGGCAAAACGATTCAAGGGAGAATGCAGCCATAAATTTGTCTCAACGCCTTGAAAATACAGGGAATTTTGACTCATTATGCCTGTCGTGCGGGTTTGAAATGGACCAAAATGGTTTGTGTCAGGGCAAGTAAAACCACTGTTCAAAAGCAGGAGCAGTGGAAAAAAGTACATCTAATACGCAAATTCGCAAAAAATTACTTGTCTAGCAAAAAAAAACAAGGCATAACCTTAAGATTGATAGTTCAGGGAAGCTGGACGCGTTGTTTTTGATAACTTGTAGGAGGTTTAAAAAAATGAGGAATATATGGACTTTATTGGTGTTAACAGCCACGGCAGTTTTCTTGAGCCACTGTGGTCCCGGTGACGGTGGGCCTCGGGGGGGTGTATCTACAGAAGAAGCTGTGGGTTTCAACTCTTGCATTGAAGGAGTGTATGCTGGGAGTGATGATATCTTGTGGAATAGCTTTCCAGTACCCCAAAATTTAGGGGTTTCGATCGCCTTTTCAGGAAATTCCGCCTTGATCCAAGTCAAAGGAGGTGAAAGCGATGTCCTTTGCACCCTGTACGAGGGAATTACAGCACAGGAGAATGAGAACAAAGTCAACGTCATAACGGCGGCTAGCTTGTCCACTGCTAGATTCTCAGGAGAAAATGATGGTACCCTTGCTAAGAGTTTGGCTAATTCCATCCAGGTGATGCCGGCTGATGAAGATGGAAAATGCGGTGCTTTCAATATTAGCTCTATTGCCCCAGACAACTACAATGGATTCGTAGAGAGTCCGGAGCTTGATACTATTCAAAGTTCAAAGTTAAAAAGAAACGACGAAGCGGAAGCAAACTTTAACGAACTCTACGAGGAATGCGGTTCTGTTGGCGGGGGATTTTCTGCTGTTGATCTCAGTGAAGAGGCAGAGGAAAGTTCAGAAGCAGAGGAAGAAACAGCCTAATTAAATACTTGTTGTCTTAACAAAGCTTAAAAAAGCAAGCGCCTGAGGTGCTTGCTTTTTTTTGTACATCAGCCTGGTTGCGTCTTGTTTCATAAACAGCATTATTCAAAAATTTTACATGGAGATCAGCTTCCGCTGAAAAAGAGGGAAAATATCAAGGAAATATAAAACTTCTTGTTTTCCAGAAATTGCAATTTGCAAAAAGAGTGAAAATATTACACAGTTGTGCAAAAAAATAGATTTGAAACGTAAATTCTGTTAGGGTGATGCTAAATCAGAGACCCGGAGGTTTGCAAAGTGAAAAAATGGATTTTATTGGCGGCCTTGTGTGCTTCGTCCTATGCTTTTTCCTGGTATCCTGTTTACAACTACGGATACGATCACGGACATCACCGCACTGTTTGCAATTATTATGGTGTTTGTTGGACGGTTCAAACCCCCTGCACTCACTTTTTTCATGTCTGTCCTCTAATCTCAGTCAATGTGAATGTTCCGGTTATCCCTGCATGGTTTAATGCTCAGCCTTACCTCTATGGAACTTGCGCCCGCAACTACAACGTATGCCTCTGGAGCGCCCCTGCCCATATTTGTACAAATGCTTACTATACCTGTATGAGCTACTACCCTTATCCATAACTCTTTATGCATCAAGAAACGTCCATTTTTGGTTCATGGTGACCATTTTTGACCCCTCTTTATTCCTCATAATGAACCGGCTCCAGCACCTATAAATATTTATTTTTCCAATAAAAACAATTACTTAAGTCTCTTTTTATCAAAGCGTATAAGTTCAAACTCCCTCTTTTCAAACAAGGCGCAAAATTTGCATCCTTCTGGATCATGAAGTGGGCAAAATATTTTGCGCTTTTAAGCTGGCAGAATCAAAAAGTTCTCATAGATGATTTTAATCATCTTTACGAACGACACACAGAAGTGAAATCTCTGGAAGACCTGTACCCATTTTACAGCCAACCATCCACCAGACATTATTTATTGGAGAACAAAAATTGGTGGAAACAAGCAGAAAAACACATACAAATATGTGAAAGGCAGAGAATTCAACTGACATGGCCCGGACAGTCTGACTACCCCCCTCTTTTAAACTATTATAAAAACTCCCCTGTGCTGTTAAGTTACAAAGGTTCTCCCGCTTGGCTTTCGCATTTTCAATTTTGCGTCGTTGGAAGCAGAAAAGCCCATCCGTCCACCTGCCAATGGATGGATCACTTCTTGAATGCATTTTTAAAAAAATATCCTATATGCCTTCTCAGCGGCGGCGCCAGGGGTGTGGATCAAAAAGGACACGCCTTGGCCATTCGATCTCAAACTCCCACTGTTTGTTTTTTACCCTGCGGTTTATCCAGTGTTTATCCAAAAAATCTCAAAGAATGGCGCAAACCGATTCTACAAACAGGAGGAGCTTTTCTCAGTCCGTTTCCACCGGACTCCCAAGTTCAAAAATCTTCGTTTCACTATAGAAATTCCATTATGGTTCAAATGTCTCATTTAGTCTTTGTATTACAGGCAGAAAAAAGGAGCGGCTCTATGCTTACAGCTCAAAAAGCAGCTCATTTGGGAGTCACTTTATGCACACTTCCAGGTCCTGTTATGAACCCTCTCTTTGCAGGAAACTTAAAACTCCTCAGTGAAGGTATTTTAATGATTCAAGACGACCAGGACTTAACAGCTTTATACCAAGCTCAAACTCTTTTTCACCAAGAGAAAGAAAGTATCCAGCATATTAACCAGCTTTAAATAAATTTTTAAAGAAACCGCCTGTTTTTAAAGATGCCTCCACTGCCGCCAGGTCAATTTTAGCGTAGATAAAATCAGGCTCCAAATTTAAACACCTCTTCAATAATTGCTTCGCCAAAATCCGCTCTTCCTTTTTTATCATGTAAAGAGCCTTGCAATAGTAGTAAAGATAAGAGTACTTATCCTCCACACTGGTGCGTTCTATTTTATGAAGCACCCTGTCTTGATCCTCCTGATTTTTAAATACATTCACTTCCTTCATGTACATCCAACAATAGTAAAGATGAACCACTGAAGGAACCCCTTTTCGATCCTGCAGATCTTCCAATACAGACAGCGCTTTTGAAAATTCTTTTTTCTGAATGAAATTTTTTGATTTACTAAACTGCACAAGTCCTTCCACAACATCCTTTTGAAATCCTGACTGAACACTCTTAATGTACTCTTCCCTTTTAGAATCGTTAAGAAGCACTTCTTTTATCTTGCCAATATGTATAACCACATCATGAAAACTCTGCGCCGCCACTGGTGAAAGACGTTTTTGATACTGATCAGGATGAAAGAGATGAATCACCTCAACAATTCTTTCTTTAATTTTATTTACAGAATCATTAGTATGTAAATTTAACAACTCATAGTAATTTTGAGTTTTCATTCTTCTTTTAAAATCCATCACTTTCTTTTCTACATGCTGAAATATATAAGACTCCTCAGAATTCTTCTCCAAATACACTAACTTTATGATAAGCATATAGTACAGGCAAAACTGAGCTTCTTCTTTTTTAAGAGATAAGTGATCTACACTTTTGCCGACAACACGAGACAAATTATCACCGCTTTGAATCAGAGACAGTATCTTGGCGCATTTTTCCATCCATCCTGTATTGTCTCTCTCTTTGCCTATGTCTGTTATGGATGATCGGTGAATAAAATCTGCAGATTTGAGTTCAAAAAAATCATGAATCCAGCTGGAGTCTATTTTAGACCATAGAGTTTCTGCCAACAAAACTTTGAAATCTTTGAATCTAAAAGACTCTGAAATAGTATTTAACACCGTTTGTTGTGTTTCAATAGAGTAAGAGACATCTTTTTGGATCAATTCACTCAACCTTATTTTAGTTTGTTCCTTAAGGATAAAGTAAAGAGAATGAGGGCTGATCAAACCATATTTAATGAGTTTTTCTCCAGTGAGGCCCGGTTTAGAGCTTTGTAGAACCTTTTTAATATCTTTAGCACAGGCAAATCCGTAAGCTGCAAGCAGAACACCTAAATAAGACTTCCTATGAGGAGAGGCGATCCGAATCAGTTTCCCATCAGAAAAAAACAGCGAGGAAGAAGTTTGATTGTTCTTCAAAAGAATATCCCCTGAAAAACGAGATAAAGCACACAGAGAATATAATACTGCCAGCTGATGGTCTTTAATAGACCTTTGTTCTTTGAACAATTGTGAAACTCTTGCGTGAGATAAATGCTCCTCATAAAAGGAAGAGAGAAATCCTTCAGATTTTGTTTCTTTTAAACCAAGTTTCTTAAACTCTTGAATAATGAGAGACTGATTGATGGGCTTGCTTAAGAATAATCCCATCTGAGAACGAACAGATTCTGGAAAACTGTTTTCTTTCACAACACCGCTCATAAACCAAATCACTGTCTGATCCACATCCACGCCGCATCTATCAATAACCTCCACCCCATTGCTGCTGCCTGGCAACAACACATCTACAATACATAGATCAAATTTTTTTAAAGATAATTGAAATCGAAAATCCTCAACATCCTGAACAGCACAAACATCCAAAGCTCCTAATCTCATTAATAGATCTTTCAGCCATTTGAGAATCAACTCATCATCATCTAAAATTAAAACCTTCATAGAATGGGTATCGGATAAATAGGGTAAATTCTTTTGTTATTCTTCGTCCCACTCCCTTTCCTCATCTTCAAACTCATCAAAAAAGCTGTCTTCTGCCATGGAATCTGCAGGCAGATCCCTTTCCCCTCCGACAGGCCCTTCCGGTTCGTCAGGTTGAGAGTCCTCTTCATCAACAGGCTCTTCCAGTTCATTAAACCCTTGAGAGTCCTCTTCACCAGCAGGCTCTTCCAGTTCATTAAACCCTTGAGAGTCCTCTTCACCAGCAGGCTCTTCCAGTTCATCAAACCCTTGAGAGTCCTCTTCACCAGCAGGCTCTTCCGGTTCATCAAACCCTTGAGAGTCCTCTTCACCAGCAGGCTCTTCCGGTTCATCAAACCCTTGAGAGTCCTCTTCACCAGCAGGCTCTTCCGGTTCATCAAACTCCTGAGATGAAAGCTCATCCTCCTCATTTTCAACAGCAAACTCTTCTTCTTCATCCTCTTCATACCTGTCATCATCCTCTTCATAAATATCATCTTCTTCTGCGTCAGGCTTGTAGCTCACCGAATCCAATGGATCTAAGTAATCCCCTGTGTAAGCAACACCAGTTAAATGTTTCACAAAACCCGTCGAAAAATCTCCAGACGTATGAACAATTTCCACTTGTCCTAATGTTTTTCCAAAAGGAGTATCATGGAATCTAGGATTTGAAGTAATATTGAACACATCTCCAACCCTGACATTGTCATTTCTTCCTCTATTAACATAAATAAAAGAATGTATTGTTAAAGCCAGAGAAGATTGATCGTGAGGAATGGCGGTAATCTGCGCTCTTGTCTGACCGGATCTCACATTAGGCTGGAAATCAAAAATAGACGGAGTTTCTCTGATGATTTTTGAATCTTCATTGACATCACTATACATATTCATAACTCTCAAAACATAAAGACCCTCCCTGCCGGGAATAGGAGCAACGACCCTGGCTTGAGCTTGAAAAACAACTTCGTAGCCAAAAGGACCTGAAATAAATAGAGAGCGGGGCTGTACCTTTTTTAGAGGACCCACAATGCTGAAAATGTCTCCTGAGTTTGCTGGAACATCCAATTCCACAACAATTTCAGCAGTAGGGACAGAAATGCCGTCCATCATACTAAAAATATTCCCTATAATATCAACATCATTGCGATCTACCTGGTAACTCACAACAGTATGTTTATGAGGCATCAACGAATGTTTTCCGAGACCTACAAGATCAACTCCTTTCTCAGGCACTAGTTTTATAGGAGGCAGACTTTTTGGAATAACCCCTCGATTTTGAAAAACAAGAGGCTGCAGCACTGCCTCCTCTCCTTCTTCTCTTTGTTTAGCAAAGTAATCTTTCAAACGATTCCTATCGGTCTTTTTCCGCTTTTGTAATTTATTTTTTACAACCCTGCATTTAACCCGGCTGTCATAAACACTTGTAGAGCCTTTGCGATTTAAAATAAGCCCTAAATCTGTCACACAAGAACTTTCTTTTACGGAATATTCCCCAGAATCAGAAGAAGGAGAGGAATCCCGCTGTGCAGGATCTCCCCCTTCAACAGGAGGAGAACCTGCCGAAGACTGGCCATTGATAACAGCCGTTGGAACCTGCCCCTCGCTCCCCATAACCACCCGAAGTTCATGGCCGACAGACACTCGATGGGGGTTTGAAAGATCTGCATTTACCGACCATAATTTAGGCCAGTAATTGGACTCTCCAAAAAGCATACGGCTGATATCCCACAAATTATCTCCTTTTTGAATAGTATATACATTCACTTCTTTTTGGTTAATCAACTTCAGCCATTCGTTCACAGGCATCTGCCGGCTGTGGTGTTCTCTGTATATGGAATAGAAACGGCTTTCGTAGTCAGGATCTAAGGGAGCTGTTCCTAAATCTTCCGCATGACCATAAAAACAAAAAAACAAGACAAAGGAAATCCATTTCATCCTTTCATTAAACCCTAATTGATTTCAAATTTCACTAGGAAAACTTTCATATTTGCAAGAGACCAAAAATCAATTTTTTAAAAAAATATTTTTCAAAAACTGTTTAAAAAATAGCCGCTTTTCAAGACTTTTATCTATATTGTACCGCCGTCAAGAGCCTGAATTCCCTGACAGTCAAAAGCTCTTATGTGGTAAATCCTCCAGTCTTTTTCGTATTTCCAATCTATTCGCACCCGGCAGCTCAGCGGCCTGCTCTGTGATTGACCAGTAATTGAAAAATTAACCTGAGCTGATTTTCCATTTTCTTCTGAAAGCTGAACGGTCAAATTTTCTTCTTTTACATTTTTCAGCGCCAGCCTGCCCTCACTTTTAAAATACATTCCCGTAAGAGAACGCAAATCCGCCGCAGATTCCCTCTTGAAAAGCACTCGGCCGTTTTGAGAAACCTCGAATTGAACCGAAAAGTGCAAAGGCTCAACCACCTTCCTCACCCGCCCCACAAGAGACGACATATCGGAAGAATCTAGAGGAGAAACCAGCAGGTCAATCATTTTTAATGTGGATTTTTTCAAGTATTTTTCATCACTTTCCGGCCAGAAGAAAAACACAGACAGCGCCGCCGCTGAAAGAAAGATTAAAATTTTCGGATTCTGAACCATATTCCCATAGTTTGACGCTGTTTAAACAAAATAGCAAATCATTTTAAAAATGATCCAAACATCTTCGGTTGAACAGTTTTTCTGTCTTGTATTAAATGCTTACGCATTCAACACAAGCCGCCCGCTCAGTCAAATTCTGCCTCGATAAAAATAAAAGAAGACTTACAGCCTCTCCTTCTCAAATCCTCTGCAAACACTCACAGCCCTTTATCTTCACTCGCTCAGAAAAACTGTGTTTTTCTGTCTTGTATTAAATGCTTACGCATTCAACACAAGCCGCCCGCTCAGTCAAATTCTGCCTCGATAAAAATAAAAGAAGACTTACAGCCTCTCCTTCTCAAATCCTCTGCAAACACTCACAGCCCTTTATCTTCACTCGCTCAGAAAAACTGTGTTTTTCTGTCTTGTATTAAATGCTTACGCATTCAACACAAGCCGCTCGCTCAGTCAAATTCTGCCTCGATAAAAATAAAAGAAGACTTACAGCCTTCTTTTATTTTTATTGGGATGTGACAGAATTTGAGGTGGCGACCGGAGTTGAACCGATGTACGCGGATTTGCAGTCCGCTGCCTAACCACTCGGCCACGCCACCCACAAAATCACCATTTTACCACAAAACCCCCCCAACAGCTCCCCATAAAAAAACAGACCGACTCAGCCGGCTGTAAACCAACCCAACGCCTAAACAAATCAGCCCCAAATAAAAACTAAGAAGACTGCTGAACCCTCTCCACATAAACACCGTCACTCGTGTTCACTTTCACATAGTCACCCTCATTAATATGCAAAGGCACTTGAAGAGAAAACCCTGTCTCCAATTCCGCCGGCTTAAAAGTATTTGAAACCGTGTTTCCCTTAAATCCAGGATCTGTCTTTTTCACCCTTAAAACAACCGACTTCGAAAGCTCAATACTAATGACATTCCCCTCATACAAACAAACAGAAACCCGCATATCCCCTTTTAAAAAATGAACTGCAGAATCCACAACGCCCCGATGCACCGAAACTTGTTCGTAACTAGATACATCCATAAAATAAAAATGATCCCCCTCTTTATACAAAAAAGACATCTCCTTATATGTAATATCAGGAACTTTAAATTTCTCGCCGGAACGCACTGTGAGATCCAAGTTGGAGCCAGTGATCAAATTTTTTAATTTCGTGCGTGTAAATTGGTTTCCCTTCCCCGGCTTCACATGCTGAAAATCAATAATAACAAAAGGCTGACCCTTCACCAAAATCTTTAAACCTTTTTTAAAATCACTTGTACCGTACATTCTCATTCTCTCCGATAAATCACAAAAATGAATTCACCCGGCGGATCAATCCCCTTAATATTTTCAGCCTCCTCTCCCTCTCAGCCTGTGCAGACGGAAAGATTTTCTTTTGAGAAACGCGCGAAACAGGATTCAGTATTTGATCCAATTTTTCAGGCTCCTCCTCAACAGCTTTACACTTTAATGGACGAATCAACGGCTTCTGATTTAATTCTCTCTGTGACAACTCTTCTGCCGCCTCCTCCAAAGACTTCTCAGAAAAATAACCATAATCCTCTAAATGCGCTGAATGAATCTTATCTATCATATCCTGTACATGTACAGATTGAGGACTGTAAATGAGCAAAGTTTCATAAATACGCAAAAGCTTTTTCACATCTTTAAATCTTATGTAAAGGCCGATCAAATACCTCAAAGACAACAAATGACCCGGCTCCAAATCCAAAGCCCTCTCAAAGGCTGTGATAGACTCGCTATACCTCTTCAGATTCAAATAAATACATCCCAAAACAGCGTGGCCCTGAGCATATTGAGGATGCTTCTCTAAACCTAACTCACACATATTCAAAGCTTTTTGAAATGAACCCTGCCTGCGGTAAGCAGAAGCCAAAGGAGCAAATATTATTGAGTCTGGATTTTTATGCAAAACCTTCAAACCATAATCTATAAAACTTGAAGCAGTATCCATAAACACCCTCCCGCAGCTAAAAATATTTTTACTTCAAATTCAAAATAAATTCATCACTATTTTAGCCCTCTTCAGCACAATTAAGCACGCTATCAAAACTTCTGTTTAAAAAGACAAAAAAAGCCTGCAAAAAACAACTTGACACATCGCTTTTTTCTTCTTTGCCGTTCAACTGTAAAGTCGAACTCGTTTACAGCTCCGTCCCCCAGCCTTTCTACATATATCACTTCATCGTTTCGCCCCCCTAGATTCAAATACTGAACGCATCACTTATCATTTCTGTATTTACGCCGCCATCGTACATACACCGCCTCTGCGAAAGTAGAGGCCGGCTGTTTTGCTGAAGTCCACTCCCCTTTTCTGCAAAATAAAAAAGGGAGCTGCAGGACTATAGAGTGTAAAAATATCATTTCTTCAAAAAATAAAAGGATAATATCTGCAACTGCTGATATATTTCTCAAAATGAAAATAAATATAATGGGGCTGGACCCAGGCACCCTCAATATGGGCTACGGTGTCGTGTCTGTTTGTCCAAATACAATCACACAGATAGGCTCCGGTGTGCTAAGCTCATCCAAAAAATCTCTTGGCGAAAGAGTTTTCGAACTTGATCAAAAACTGCAAAATATTTTTCAAAAATACAATCCAGATCATCTTGCTATAGAGAAAGTTTTTCTTGGAAAAAACCCAAAAAGTTCTTTCATTCTTGGGCAGGCTTTCAGCATCGCTGTTCTGAATGCCTATAAAAATTCATGCAAAGTTTTTGAATACGAAACACGAGTGATTAAAAAATCAGTTGCAGGAACAGGCTCTGCCTCCAAAGAAAGTGTTTCAACAATGGTGAAAAATATTTTAAAAATAGAAAACTTAATCTCTCTGGATCAATCTGATGCTTTGGCCTCAGCCCTCTGCCATGCTTATTCCTGTCAAACTCAATATTTGCAGTCCCCCATGCTCTCCTCTGCAGGATCATCTTAGAACATCAAAAAACTCTGCCTCCTCATGAATGATACAATACGCTCCTTCTTGTAATTGTTTTTCCTTTCTATCCAGGAATAAAGTCTAGATAATCAAAATGATGACTGCATTCTATACAGACTTTTATCTAGAAGGGGGGGGTGGAAATAAAAAAATTGTGAAACTGAAACTTCTGTAACATACTCCCTGTATGGTACATTCTCCTCTTGGGGTGAGTAAAATTATAAAGCTGTTTTTTTTTCTTTTGTGGCCTCAGTTTGTTTTTTCAGCAGTCGGACCTTCGGTGGAAGTTCTTGGAAAAATCATTCGATATGACGGCAAAACAGTGACACTTTCGCATGAAGACAAAAAAGGAAAAGGAAAAATCACAGTACCGAGAGCATCTATTCCAAAGCACTTTAAAATGCAAACAGGCCAATGTGTTTCTGCAGTTCTGGAAACAGGAAGATTCATGGATTATATGAAAACTTTACAGGAAAAAGCAAAAAAAGATCATTCTAAAATAAGGAAGCTTCAAAAAAATCTAGCTGATTGATGAAGGATGGAGGGATTATGAAAAGTTTATTCTTGCTGTTGCCTTTTATGTTTTGTTCGTTCATTCAAGCCGAAACACCGCCAGATGCACGGCGCGGGGAACCGCCTTCAGATTTATCAGAGAAGGCTAAAAAACAACTGGCTCTGCCTGTACATCAGTACAAAGACTGCACATATATTGAGGGTACGCAGATGATTATTGCTCCTTCAAGTGACAACGAGCACATTAATTGCAAATATCATCACCAACGAACCCTTGTAACGTATCCACCGGCATGTACGAAAGTTTTCGGTCCGAAATGTATTGCTAGGGTCACGTGCCTTAACCCCTATGCAGACTCAACCATAGCATGTCTTGCAGTGAAGGGGGCGTGTCCTAAAGACGCTATGGACTGCGTAACAGACCCGAATATTGTGATAGCTCGGCCGTCTTCACCTCCTCTTCCTTCTTCTGATGACAGCAGAAGGAGCAAGGGTGCTGAAAAAAGTTCAAGAGGAGTCCGATAATGAAGTTTATTTTAAAAAAAGAGAGAATGAAGAGCCTCTCTCCAAAATAGACAGCAAACATCTTCAATCTTTTTAGCTGTTTTTTCTCTAGACCAAACTTGTGCTGTACATGAGACCGGCCAATCTCTTTGGAATCGAAGCAAAGAGTTTATATGTTTTTTTTGAACACGCAAAGTCGATTTTATTTCTATCAAAATATCTTTTTTCCCGGGTCTCTCTATTATAAGGTCTATCTCATTTTGCTCTTTTGTTCTCAAATAATAAAAACTGAAATCCTTTCTGAGATACTCATTAAGGTAAAAACACTCCAAGAGAACTCTATGTTCAAAAGCTTGTCCATAAGAGTATGTGCCTGCTGTTAACGGTAGATTCAATTGTTTTTCCAAAGCCCTTTTAACTCCAGTATCAAAAAAATAAAATTTAGGAGACTGCCTTTGCTGTTTGCGGACAGATTTATGATAATAAGGGAGAAAAAATCCCAACAGAGTATCCTCTAAAATAGAAAAGTAGTTTTTAACTGTTTTATCATCTGTTCCTATGTCTTGAGCAATACTAGAGTAATTGACAGGTTGTCCGTTCTGCTGAGCCGCTATCGGCAAAAAATTTCTGAAGGGAGGCAGTTTTCTAATAATTTGTTCAGATAAAACTTCCTCTTTCAAATAAGTTTGAACATAGCTTTTAAGAAATTCCTCTTTCTCTAATTTTGATTTTATATTCCACACTTCAGGGAGCGTTCCATACTCTAAAATACTAGACATGGAGGATGCTGAATTCAATTCAAAAACAGAAAAGGGGAAGAGATAATATTGAATAGCTCTACCGGCTAATAGATTAGCTGAACCTCGTTTGAGGCGGCGGGCTGAAGACCCCGTGAGGATGAATTGAATACGGGTCTTTTCTCTCATTATTTTTTGCACAACATCTAACAGTTTTGGTATTTTTTGAATTTCATCAATAACAACAGCATTGTATCTTTTTTGATTTAAAATAAATATGAGTTCATCTGGGTTTTGAGAAAACTTTTCTTCTTCTTCATAAGAAAGCAAGTCAATCCACAAAGTGTTTTGAGATTGGTATCGTTTCAATATAAGGGTGGTTTTACCTGTGCCTCTCGCTCCAAAAAGAAAGAAGCTCCGGCGGGGCGCTAGTTCTGGCAGTCTTCGGATCATAATCCGAAATTATCCGATATTTTCGGAGTATTGTCCAGATTTATTAAAAGATTTTCAACATCTTACTGCTTTTTTTGCCAGCTGAGTCCATAAAAAAACTACATTTCCAAAGGGTCCAATATAATATTTCTTTTTTTTCAACAGCGGCCCGGCTTTCTTTAGTCTGGCTTAACATAAATAACTCAACAGAAAAATGATGGAAAGTATAATTAAGTGATAGACTATTGAAGGCGTTATGAATCAAATTCAAAAACAAAAGCCGCTTTAAAATGATCTTCTCTGTACAACAAATCCACAGAGGCGAACCATGCTGGCTTATCTAAAAGGCACTGTCATAAGCGCTTATCCGGGAGGCCGGTTGATCTTGGATGTGCAAAACGTAGGCTATGAAATTTTCACTCCAGCAAACCCTCAAACAGGTGAATACATTGAACTGTGGATCTACACCCACGTCCGAGAAGACACTTTCTCTCTCTACGGCTTTTTAGACGAAAAGGAAAAAGAAGTTTTTGTTTCTCTGATTGGAATTAACGGGGTGGGGCCTAAGTCAGCCTTAGGCATCTTATCTTCCCTCCCCTACACCCAACTGATGGAACAAATAGAATCTGAAGACATCACAGCACTCTGCCAATTGCCAAAAATTGGGAAAAAAACAGCCGGGCAAATGATCCTCTCCTTAAAAGGCAAATGGCCTTCCATAAGAAAGCCCATGCAGGATTCTGTAAGTCAACAAACAAAAAATGAAATTTCCACAGCACTCTTAAGATTAGGTTTTAGATCTGTTGAAGTGAGTCCTGTGTTGGATAAAATTGATACCAAACAAGGAACCAAAGAGGGTCTTCGGCAGGCTCTCTCTCTTTTGCAGCATTTATAAGGTGATTTGAATTGACGTTAGATAATAAAAAAGAAACACTTCGCCCTTTGGATTTTAAAAGTTTTCCAGGGCAGGAAAAAATTAAAGAAAGATTGGAAATTTTCTTAAAAGCTTCTAAAAAAAGAGGAGAGCCTTTAGACCACTGTCTTTTTTCAGGGCCGCCGGGGCTGGGCAAAACCACTTTAGCTCAAATAATTGCTCATGAACAAGGTGTGGGTTTTCGCTCCACAACGGGTCCCGCTATTCGCAGAAAAGGAGATCTGGCCGCTCTCATCACAACGATTCAAAAGGGGGCTGTTCTTTTTATTGATGAAATTCACCGCCTGCTCAAAGACGTTGAAGAATACCTTTATACAGCTATGGAAGATTTTTATATTGACGTGATGACCGGAGAGGGTCTGGGAGCAAAAAGTGTGCGTTTCAAACTCCCTCCTTTTACTCTTATTGGAGCCACCACCAGGATAGGATTATTAAAGGCTCCTTTTAGAGACCGCTTTGGCATTATCGAACGTCTATCTTATTATGACGAACCTTCTTTAAAAAACATTATCAAAAGGTCTTCGCAGCTGCTTCATGTAAACATTGATGAAAATGGATCTTTGGAAATTGCAAAAAGATCCAGAGGCACTCCCCGCACCGCCAACCGCCTTTTAAAAAGAATCCGTGATTATATGGAAGTCAAAAATTATAAAACCCTCAATCAGCAAATAGTAAATGAAGGACTTACCCATCTGGGGATTGATGAAAAAGGCCTGACCTATATGGATAAAAAAATTCTTCAGCTTATGCAGAAAGAATTTAACTCAGGCCCCGTGGGGATTGATGCTCTAGCATCATCGCTCAACGAAGAAACAGGAACCATAGAAGACGTCTATGAACCATTTTTGGTTCAGCAGGGTTTTATACAAAGAGGTCCAAAGGGCAGAGTTTTAACAGAATCTGGAAAAGCCTATATTAAAAACTGAGCATCTCGCATTGTATCGAAACTCTTCTTTTGTAAGAAATTCCAGATCAAGTGAAGTGATACAAATACGCTCATGCAGCATATCTTGGAAAAATTAAAAAGAGCGGACAACCGGCCTGCCCTTCCCTAAAGAAATACGAATATGATTAAAATCTTCAGTACTGAGCAAAGGCACCCCTCTTTTTCTGAGCCTTCGGATGGTTTGAGAGTGAGGATGCCCATAACGTTTTTTACGCGCGCTGACCGCAGCTAAACTCAGTTGAGGAAGATTCTTAAGCAGTGTATTTGAAGTGGAGGACCGGCTTCCGTGGTGGCCGGCAACCAAAACTTGAATAGGATCTTTAATGAGAGGACTCCAATATTTTTCCATCCGATCATTGGAGTCCCCTGGAATCAGAACTTTATTTTTAATAATAAAAATACGGCTGGACTCATTGGAATTTTTAGGGCGGACAGAATCCGGCCAAATCAGATCCTTAATGCTCGGATGCCTTTGAACTGCGCAAAGAGGAATTCTTTGAATCATTTTCCGTTTTATATGACTGCGGGGAAGCACCTGCCGAGGCAGCTCCACTCGGCAGAGGGAGGGAAAAATACGCTTGGCCTTAAGGGAAAAGTTAATATGATCCCAATCCCAATGGGTATAGTAAACTTTGTTTTTCCGGTGCCGGCACAATTTAAAAATTTTCTTTTTAGGAAATTTTTCCCCTCCCATATCAAAGTGATGGCAGTGCGAGTCTGACAAATACGTCACCATTTGCCCCTGCCCGGTATTCCATACCACCAACTGATCCTCTTTAAACTTCTCCTTTTCATAAAATAAAAAAGATAAAAATAAAAATAGAACAGGGGCAAATAAAAATAATTTCAATTTTTTCGCCGGCAAATCAACACCCCCTGGCTGACTAAAAATATAAGGCCGATATAAAGCCAAATCCAATGCCCTTCTATAGGATAAATATAAAAAGGAGTTTGTTCCAGAAAAGGCTGCAGCAGTTTTAAAAATTGAATCAACTTGAGCCAGAGGTAAGAAGTGATCAAGTAGCAGAAGGGAAAAATAAAACTGAATACAGACAGAGGAAATAAAGTGATAGAGATAACAGGGTAAAAAATCCAATTCACCCCGGCAGTCAAAGGATGAAGAGAAGTCCACTGGCTCAGGACAGGCAGGAGCAGGAGGTAGCAAAGAACACAAGAAAGAAATTTTGAATAGCGGGAAGAGGCAAAACCTAAAGCTCCAATCAGGCTCATTTGAAGGCTTATGGATGATATCCATCCTGGATGAAACATCAAACTTAAAATTCCGCTCAACATAATTCTCCAGTAAGAACTCCAAAAAAGCTGAAACATATTTGAAAAACGATAAATAAAAAAAGACATCAAAGCCCGAAAGACAGGAGGATGCAGCCCCGCCATCAAGGTGTAGAGAATTAAACTCAACATAATCAACAAATTTTTAAAAGGCCAGCAAGTAAGGCGAGTCCACATTTTTTCCAAAAAAATCAAATGAGCCCCAGACACCACCATAAGGTGAATCAATCCCACCTGAGAAAATACATTTCTTAACTCTCCAGCAGGCAGTCTTTTCCCGCACAACAAAGCCAGGTAAATATCTGCTTGAGCTGGATAGCTTTGATAGACACGTTGAAGGCACCAAGAATTCAAATGCTCGGACAAAGGAAGCAATAAGTCCATACTAAAGATATTCACAAACATCAAAATATTAAAAAGAACCAGCATTTACCCTTTGCACATTAAAAAAATATTTGAACACACCCTTAACAAAATCTGAGTTGATCAAAAGGCTTTAGAGACAGTGAAATAGATTTTTCAATATCCTGAGGGATGACCTCTTCTCTCTCTTCCAGGTCTGCCATCGTTCTAGCCACACGAAGAACTGCAATTTTACGTCTATAAGAGGAAACTGAAGAGGGAAGTATATTATTTAAAATAAAAGGGTCGATTTGATTTTTGAGTTCATTCCAGCTTAAAAACCCATTAACTTTTGTTTGGTGTCTTTTTTTTCTCATGGAAACTGCTTGATCCACTCGCTCTCTAATGCTTTCCAAGGAAACCTTTAGAGGTCCTTTCCAAAAAGAAGAAAGAGCCAGTATGTCAAAGCGGTCCAGCATAGGTCCGCTCAGGCGGTCCAAGCAAGATCTGCATTTTCTCAGAGAATAAGAGCATGAAAAGTTTTCTCCGGGAACATACGAACCGCAGGGGCATAAGTTGGTCGCCGCCGCCAGCATAAACCGAGCAGGAAAAAACACTCCTTCTCCCTTTCTGGAAATACATATTTCTCCCTTTTCTATGGGTTCTCTTAAAGATTCCTGCACCTTGTATTGAAACTCCAGATACTCATCCAAAAACAACACCCCTGAATGCGCTTTTGAGATTTCCCCCATGAAAGGAGGAGACCCTCCTCCAATCATCGACAGCGGAGGAGTGCTGTGATGAGGAGAAATAAAAGGCCTCCAATTTAAGTTGCTCCCAAAATACTTAGAGATTTTTTTAGCTTTTTTAAAATCCTCTTCGTTAGGGCTTCCAAGCAAATACGGAATATGTACAGCCAAAGTTGTTTTGCCGGAACCCGCCTCTCCTCCCAGCAGAATAGAATGTTCACCGCTGGAAGCCACAGCTAACAAAAAAGCTGAATTTTCTGAAAATTGAATAGCTGGAAGATCAGGTCTTTTTATCCAATGTGATAAAGGCTTGGACTCTACAAATTGAGGGTTGGACAGTTCTTTTAAATTTTCTACAGTATATAGATCATTGAAAAATTCTTCGTCTGTGATTCTTCCGGTAAGCAGAGGATGTTTGTCGATTTGAACCCAATCGGGGGGAGCTTCCACCTGCCCGTCCAAAGTCACTTCTCCGTAGATAAATTGATCCTCTCTCATAGAAATAGGGGGTTCAATCTGTTGTGTTTTCCAAAGCAAAGCACAGGCGATTGCCAAATCCAACCCCTGACTGGTTTTCTTAATGTAGGCTGGACGTAAATTGATTGTAATTTGTTTTTTGTTTGGCCACTTAAATTGTTGAGCATGAAAGGCTGTTTTAATGCGTGAAATACATTCCTTAATAGATGGGTCTGCCAAACCAATAATATCCACCTTTGGCAGTCCTGAAGTCAGGGAGACTTCAATCTCGCAGGGAGTCATACGGTACCCTTCTTTAGCAAAAGAAATAATTCTCATACTTGAAGGGTATGCAACTTTTATGACATCTTTAAAGCAGTAAAAAGCCCTATAATCGGTTCAAAATGTCCAGTTTTGGTCACATGAGATCATTTTTGATCCACTTTCTGATGTTTCCAGTGAACTTCAACATTACCAAAATCCTCTTGCACCTCTGTTTCTTCATCTTTCAAAGATGAGTGTTCCTGATCTTCATTAAAGACATCCAGGTCTCTTCTGATTCTGAGTTTTTCAAAGAGGGATTCATGCACTAAAGACTTTAAATCGCCGGCTGGTTTCTTCTCTTGAGAAAGCTTCTTTGCCGGTTCAGATGGGGCAGGTTCAGGGGTTTGAGCCAATCGCCGGGTTTCAACATCCTCAATATTTTCTATTTTTTTAGTTTCCATCAATTGAAGGCTCACCTGTGTCTCATTTTCAGCAGGCTGTTTATTGTTTGTTACTTCTTCCACCACTTCCAACACATCTTGGGAGGGCCGGCTGACCTTTAACGCCTTATTTTCGAGTAGATTTTTTTTCTGAATGGTGTTGGAGAAAGCAAAATGCACACTCAACAGTCCAGCTGTAAAAAGCAGTTTTTTCATACACTGTGCTGTTCGGTTTTTTACTCAATTTTCTGAAGTCTCAGCTGTTTCGCTTGGCAGAGCCGCCGCCCCTGCGAAAGGCTGTGTGAATAAGTCTGCAGGGTTTTAAGCTCCTTATAAAAAGAGAAATATCTTCCAAATAACTTTGATAAAGAGCTTCATCTAGTAAATCAATCACTTTAGCCTTGGGAAAATGATATTTAAGCCAGTAACTTTTTCCAACTCCTCCAGGGCCTGACAAAAAGAAGATGTTTTTCAGCTATGTCTTTAGTACAGACCGACTTACAGCCCTCTGATTTTTTTATAAAGCGGCGGGGTGGACGGGATAGAAGATGTGGTTTTGAAAGCCTTAAATAACCTCAAAAACTCAACAAAACAGCCGCCTTTCATCCCGCCTGTAACTGCTGATAACCTCTACTTACTGGAAAATCACGCAAAAAATTCTGTAAAATGGCAGAGTAAACGCCACCCCTTACTGCAAAAATTCTCACTTAGAAGGTTTTTTTTAGTTCTTGTCTCCATTTAGGCGGACAGAAAAACTCTCCCCTAGCATCCTTCATTTTCTCAGAAAACTGGCACTGCTCTAAAATTTTATTGGAAATCCTTTTTTGAAAGTGACTGTTATTTTTTAGCTCTCTAGGAATCTTTTTTCTAGGACTGATAATTCCAACTGTTTTTTTAAGATTGTCTTTAACATATTTCAAAGGAGTTTTTAAGTCTGTATCATTTGATATTAGAATAGCACAATCATATTGAGATGCATCGGCAACAATATAAGTGGCGATATTTACATCTGACTCTTTTTCTTCCCATTTTTTTATAGTTACAAGCTCATCTGTTTCTATATACTGTTCGTTTTCATAGTGGCATTTCAATCCTGTGACTGTTCTCTTTTTGAACTGTCCAAAAATAATTTCTAGATTAGGTATAGTTTTAAGAACCCGTAAATACATATCTTGCCTTGTATCTTTTACAGGATCTTTTAATGTGCTTTGCACCCTAGCTGTGAAATATTTAATTTTTATTATATCATGCTGTTTGGAGTGTAAATAACATTTAGATAATTTTTCTAAATCCAACCACTTGAAAGGAGTGTGTTTTAAACGATAGAAAAGATTGAAACCATCAATATAAATAAAAGTTTTCATAGATTTAAAAACGCGAAAGCAGGCTCTCGCCTGCTCGCACCCACTCACCGAAACAAGTGGGGATGTCATTGTTTATTATCGACGTGTTTCATGAAAAATCAAGTGAAATTTATGTGTTTGTTGCCCTTTATAAAGCTTCAAAACCCTAAAATATCAATTTTTTGATCTTTTTTTGACACATTTTTTGGCCTTTTCTCTTTTATTGTAAAGAATTTTTAGCCACAAAACCAGGCCTGTCTGCTACTGGTTTCAGTATGGCACCAGTAGCCTGATTGTGCCATTTATACCGAACTTTTATAAATAAACATCATATACCCTATAATTTCTTTTTCAACTTTCTATATTTTTCAGTCAACTTATATTTTTCCAAATTTACGAGAACCTTCAAATTCAATAAATCCATGTTGCTTTAAAAATCGCATATCTTTTTCTATACTTCTTGAAGAAACTTGTAAGGATTTCGAAAGAGAATCTATAGAAAAATTCCCTTTCTCTATAGAATAAAGTATTTTAGTAATTTTATCTGCTCTTCTAATTGTTATATTAAATTTTTTACTAAGAATTATACTTAAACTCTTATCAGATTTTAAAGTTTTTACAGAATCCTTTTCCCAGATAGATTTTCTGTAATCGTTTAGAACAATATTCAATTGCTTCATCCAAATCCTGTTTTAATTCATTTGAAGATATAATAATGATTCTTTCTCTATTTTGGGGTACTCCAAAATGAAGAGAGTTTAAAATTTTAAAATTCACATAATAACCAAGTTCACATAATTCGGATAACATCTGTCTCAAAGTTTCTCCATTGTTGTGGTAAATTAAATATTTGACATTTTCCAAAAAAACTAACTTTGGCTGTTTTAATTGAATGATCTCACAAATGCGAAAAAAATAAATTCCCTCTTTCATCTTTAAAGCCTTTTCTTTTGCCGCAAATACTAAAGGATTGACATGGAAAGCCGGCAGTTAATACTTCATGTTTTGGAATACTAGATAAGGGTATTTTTGTTATATCTGTTTCAGGAATATCCTTAAAATTCTTTCTATAGACTTCTTGACAGTGTTTGTTTATCTCAACAGAAAATACACATCTAAAAACCAGCTTTTTCCATGCCCAATCTAAAGCCGCCAATTCCAGAAAATAGATCAACAAAAGTGGGTTCTTTCATAGAGACCTTCCTATTTGTAAAAATACACTTACAGAATTACCTTAACAACTATAGTAATGTATTGCATTATGAACTCAGAGAAACCTTGAAAAGCTACCTTACTTGCCAAATAAGGCATTTTTTATGATTACACTTTGAGTACTGTAAGATAAGTTCCTGATTTACAAGATAAAAAGACTTCTTTTTTGAGTGTTTTTGCCTGACAGCTTCACCTGTCACCCCGTTGATAACTAATTTAGACAGATTTTTTGAATTATAACTTTAACATAAATATGAGAATATCATTAAATGGTACAACGCTTTTATGAAACTTTTCAAAAAAAACTGCCAGTGACTGTTTTTGAAAAAGAACTCTCTAATTTTATCAAAGATAGCATACAACAAGAAAACCCTTTGACAAAAATAAAAGGAATGCAAACGGCTTGTGATGAAACTTCTGTTCTTTTAGACTTAGCAAAACATTATAAAGCATCTCATGTAAAATGGACTGGAAATCACACATTAGATCATCACTTTGATGGAATTCTATACTTTAATGAAGCAACTGAGCAGAAAATAGAAATTTCTAGAATTTTAGATGAACAGAGAGAAAAAGATATGAAAGAAAAAGATAAATTTTCAAGAACTTTTGTGTTTGAAAACTTTGATCGAAAATTCAATGACCAAATTTTTTCAGACGGTACTAAAGCAGAAAACATAAAACTAT
Organism: Bdellovibrionales bacterium; assembly: GCA_965199935.1. Lineage (GTDB taxonomy): Bacteria > Bdellovibrionota > Bdellovibrionia > Bdellovibrionales > UBA1609 > JAPPLG01. The sequence goes on along the minus strand of CBDATD010000002.1, from coordinate 62,790 downwards.
TTATATATGATCGCTTAGTTAGTATTTTATCAAAAAAGAACAAATGCAAATATGAAGGATATTGGCTTGCAATAGCTTACGAATCAATCATCATGAAAATGGACAAAGACTATATAAACAAACCTATTTTTAAAAAAATTGAAAGCAATGAGGATCAATTATTATTTTATATAAGGAAGATTTTTAAAAAAATTATTTTTGTTCCAAATGGAATGCAATTTAAAATAATTCAAAGTAGTGAGCCTAGTGAATATAAAATCTTTGAATGGAAATATTCCTGACTCTCAAAAAGAGACTGCCTCCAAAAAAAAGAGATAAAAACGAGGTCCAATGCACTATATTAAAGTTTTCATTATTGAGTAAAACTAAGTAAAGTTATTTATTACAGCTTAAAAAAATCACGCAAAATTTTATTTCACCCCAAAAAATCCTAGTGTTTTCAATGAGTTAAAAAAGCAGTGGCGGGGTGGACGGGACTAAAAACGGCATTTTAAGGCCGAAAAATAAGCCCAAAACTAACCAAAACCGCTCCTATTCACCCACTAGTAACCGCTGATAACCTATCGTAACCGGAAAATCCCGTTAAAATTTTAGAAAAGAACCAAACCTCTCGATCAATTTTAAAGAGATAACACCCAGACTACATAAAGTATCAAAACCCTAAAATATTAGCTATATTAAGATCTTTTTTTACATTTTTCATATCATCAGAAAAAATTTGAAGCTTGTTTTACAATAGTGTAAATATATAGATATGTTTAATCCTTAAAATTTTTTTATAATAATGTAGATTTTGTATGGTTACATAAAAAAATAATGAAATTTAGAAAATTCAATCCTCTCTTTTATAAACAGTTCAGCTACCAAAAGCCGCTTGCATATCTTGTATTTCTTATAGTGTCGGCTATTCTTCTATTTTTTGAATTTATAAATGAACCTGAATTGAAAGATGAACCTAGACTTGTAGATGAGTCTGTTTTTTTGGAAAAAGATACTTATTGCAGAATTGGAATGTCTCATAAGCCAAAAGACCGGTTAACTTACTGGATGAATAAATATGAAAACAAGGAGCAACACACTGTCATAGAATGTGAAATCATTGGTATTTATGAATCAAAAAAAGAAGCTCAAAGAACTGAAACAAGAGAGATTAAAATTCAAAGTTGTGATGGGCATTCAGGCGGTAGCGGTCCTGAAAGGGCGAAATGGTTTGTTTATAAAAAATGAGGGAATTATGAATAAAAATATTGTTATTTATCAGGCCAGAAGCGGAAAGATTGAGTTTCGGGGTGACTTTAAAAAAGACACGATTTGGGGCAGTTTAAACCAGATTGCTGAGCTTTTTGGCCGGGATAAGTCTGTTATTTCCAGACACATCAAAAACATCTATAAATCACTGGAATTAAAGGAAAAATCAGTTGTTGCAAAAATTGCAACAACTGCCTCAGACGGAAAAACATATCAAGTAGATTACTATAACTTAGATATGATTTTATCAGTGGGTTATAGGGTGGATTCCACACAAGCCACACAGTTTCGCATCTGGGCCACTAAAACCTTAAAACAGCACCTTTTAGAAGGCTATACAATCAATAAAAAACAGCTGGCTAAAAATTATCGAAAATTTCAAAACACTTTAGAAGATATAAAAAGCCTTGTACCTGCAGATCAAGCTATCTCTGTCCAGTCAGCCATGGAGCTTATTAAAGCTTTTTCCCACACATGGTTTTCTTTGGAATCTTACGATAAAAACAAATTTCCTAAGAAAGGTTTTACAAAAAAACAAGCGCATTTTACGGCCGAAGAATTAAATACTGCTTTAAAACAACTAAAGAAAAAGCTTATGTCTGAAAAGCAAGCTACTCATTTGTTCGGACAGGAAAGGCAAACAAATGCTTTAGCCGGAATTGTAGGAAATGTTTTTCAATCTTTTGGCGGACAGGATTTGTATGCGACACTTGAAGAAAAATCAGCGCATCTTTTGTATTTTATAGTGAAAAACCATCCGTTTTCCGATGGAAATAAAAGGAGCGGTGCTTTTGCTTTTATTTGGTTCTTGCAAAAAGTTTCAAAACTGCCGGCTGGTCTAACACCGCCGGCTTTAACAGCTTTGACTTTATTAATTGCAGAAAGCAACCCCCAAGATAAAGAAAAGATGATTGGCCTTATTTTACTATTGTTCCAAAAAAAATAATACTACTCCTTTAAAACAACCTGTGTAACAAGGTTAGAGTCAGGCAGACTCTACCGCTCAGTCTTTCGTTTTTGGTTGGTTTAACGACTTAAAATCTAAATCAGAATATATTTTTTAGTTTTTTTTATTAGGTTCATCACAGAAAAAACTCGTCTTTTGTTAAAATCCTCTTAAAATGAGGCTTTTACTCTATCCATGAGAAGGTTAATTTTTTATGTCGCAATTAAAAAATCTACGGATTCAAAATCTCAGCCAATTAAGAAATCCGTTAATCATCATGATATGTTTTTTAAAAGCTTCTATTCTGACCCGGCTTTTGCTTTGGAGCTTTTTTAATTAATTTTCAATAAGGAAGAACTCAAAGCCTGTGATTGGAAAAACTTAAAAGTAGAAAAAGACAGCTTAGAAGATAAAAGAGCCGATCTTGTTTTTTCTGTACCCCTTAAATCCCAGCCTAAAACCACCATTAAAATCTTCATCCTTCTGGAACATAAATCCTATTATGATCCTGAGCTTTTTAGCCAGCTTTTGTATTATCAAACCTTGCTTCACGAACATAGCCTTAGGGCCAAAGATATGGCCTCCCCTGTTATTCCAGTGGTCCAGTTTATTGGAAACTAGCTGTTTTTATGCTTTCTACTGGTGTGCGTGTAGGAGAAGCTTGCAGACTGAAGCAGATAAAAAAATCAGAGGACTTACAGCCCTCTGATTTTTTTATAAAATGGCGGGGTGGACGGGACTCGAACCCGCGGCCTCCGGCGTGACAGGCCGGCATTCTAACCAACTAAACTACCACCCCAAAAACACCATTAAAACAGCAAAAGCATATCATTGCTGTAAGCAAAACAGCAACTAACTCTTTTGACTTTGCTTATAGCTCAACAGTTTGTTTTGATCCACAAACTTAAGATAAAAACGCATTTCTTCCACACTTTCCTCAATATCACTCAAAGCCCGATGCACATTTTTTTTATCAAAAACAACACCTGCTTTTTCCATAATCAGTTTCCAAGCCGTCACATCCAGCATACGGTAGTGAAGCTTAGACTCCAAAGCTGGAAAATGTTTTTTAATAAAAGCACGGTCCTGAGAAATCGAATTGCCTGCAATCACCGCCGGCCGGCTCTTGAAATGTTTCTCCATAAACTGAATCAAATCCTCTTCTGCTGACGCCATTGTCTTGCCTGTTGGGATCAGATCATAAAGCCCGGAAGCTCGATGAACCTTAGTATTCCACACGTCCATCTTATCCAAATATTCCTTATGCTGTCTCACTACACAGTGATACCGGTCCAGCTCTTCCAATTTTACAGCATCTGTAACAATAGCGCCCACTTCAATAATCACCTCTTTTTCCGGATCCAAACCCGTCATCTCTAAATCAATCCACAAAATATGATCCATAACTTCCTCTTTTCGCCGCACAAAACAGCTTACACAGCTTTATCATCTTCCAGCGGCAAAGTTAAAATCTCATAAGCCTCATCATTAATTAAAACAGTATGCTCAAATTGAGCAGAAAGTTTCTTATCTGAAGTATGGTAATACTTAATCTCCGAACCTGGAATGTCAAACTCTCGAATTGGAGCCGGGGTCTCATTAATCATTGGTTCAACTGTAATGCAGGCCCAAGGCTTGAGAACATCCCCCCTGCCTTTTTTCCCAAAAGATGGAACAAACGGCTCTTCATGAAACACCTTCCCAATACCATGTCCTCCAATATTTTGAACAGGGTAAAACCCTCCCCGCGAAGCACATTTGTGTATGGCAAAACCCACATCTCCCACATGACCTAAAGGCCGTATTGCTGAGATGCCCTTCATCATGGAATCCCAAGCGCATTGAGTCAGTTTTTTGGCCTGTTCACTCACACTGCCGATAAAAAAAGTCCTTGAGGTATCCCCGTAAAACCCATTTTTAACACAAGTAACATCAATGTTGATAATATCCCCATCTTTTAAAATTTCGGAAGAGGAAGGCACCCCATGGCAAATACAATCATTCACCGAAGTACATATAGATTTCGGGAAACCTTTGTAATTTAACGGAGCCGGCGCCGCTTGGTGATCAGAAATGTATTCATACGCCAAACGGTCCAATTCCTCAGTGCTTTGCCCCTCTCGAAGTCTGCCGCCCAAATACACCAAAGTATCAGCCGCCAACACACAGACTTCCCTCATCAAAGGAATTTCGTCAGGAGCTAAAGGAGTCAATGAAAACCACCAAGATTCCAAAAAAAGGACCCACTCTCCAATGAAGGCGGATCCTTTTCCCTGCTTTTAAGTAAAAACTAATTGCTCAAATTTTTACTAATAACTTTAGCCACCTCAAACATACTCACTTGGCTCTTAGAACCAAAGAGCGGCTTAAGATGATCGTCTAAATTAATATTTCTTCTGTTCTTGCTGTCCTGCAGACCTTTCTTCCTCACATAGGCCCAGAAATTTTTGATAGCTTCCTGTCTTGTAATCTTACTTTTCCCTACGACATTGGCCAATTTGCTGGATGCATTGAGAGGTTTGAGGAAAGCCGGATTGGGCTTTCTTTTTTTCTTAGACTTCTTCTTTTTCACGGCTTTCTTCTTCTTTCTAACCACTTTTTTCTTTTTCACAGCTTTCTTCTTAGCCGACTTCTTCTTAGCTGCTTTTTTCTTTTTCACTACTTTTTTCTTCTTCTTTCTAACCACTTTTTTCTTTTTCACAGCTTTCTTTTTCTTTCTAACTACTTTCTTCTTTTTCACGGCTTTCTTCTTCTTTCTAACTACTTTCTTCTTTTTAGCTGATCTTTTAACAGCCTTCCTTTTTGCTTTCTTCTTAGGCATTTCGACCTCCAATGTTTATGATGGCATAGTTAAAGCATAAGTCATGTTTTCCTCATTTGACAAAATTTTTTTTATTTTTTGGACTTATTGAGTCATAAAAGCCTCCACATCCCGCCGTAAGAACGTCTTTTATGGGACCTGAAAATCTTTTATTTCTTCGAGTGCTGACAGGGCGGCGAAGAGGCGCGAACACCTCTGGCCTCCCACTCCGATAGGGTATAGGTTTGCTGAGAAAAAGCATGAATTACATTCATAATATCCCCCAAAGCCTCGTAAACTCTCTGATGTCTTTTTAGGACAGACAAGCCTTCAAAAGCAGATGAAACAATTAAAATACGGAAATGACTGGGTTTTGCACTTCCGTGTTGAGGGCTTTCGTCCACAATTTCCAACAGAACCGGCGACAATCCACTTTGCAGTCTTTTCTCCATAAGCTCTTTAATAGGAGTCATCTCTTCTCCACATCACCTAAAAAATCCAACACTTCTTTTTGAACAAGCCCTAAATTATCCACATGGCCCGCCCTATTCAGCCATAAGTGCTGTTTAGGCTCCAAAGCTGAATCAAACAATTTTTGTCCTAAATCAAAGGGTACTACAAAGTCCTGCTGAGCATGGATAAACATTTTAGGTGTGTCCTTTACCTCTTTGATGCGGGATTTGGAATCCCAAGTATCCTTCATCAGCCAACGAACCGGCAAAAAAGGATACACCCTTTGTCCCAGTTCCACAGCAGATGTGAAGGCTCCTTCAAAAATAAGCCCTTTGACCTCATATTGAACAGCAAGGGCAGTAGCCGCCCCTGACCCTAAAGATTCTCCAAAAAACACCATATCTTGAGCAGACGAGATCTCTTTTTTCAAAAGCCAATCAACAATTGAGGCAGAGTCAGCAATGATATTTTTTTCAGTGGGACTCCCGGGGTTAGAGCCGTACCCTCGATATTCTGCCAGTAAAACAGAGTAACCCTGATCTGCTAAAAATTTGAACTTATACCCCCGGCCTTCAATGCTTCCGGCATTGCCGTGGAAGACAATGACAATAGGCCGCCCCCTGCGGGCATACCAATGCAGTAACTGAAGTCCGTCGGTGGTTTTAATATAAACCTCATCATACACAGAACTTAATCCTCCTAGTGAAGGGACAGCTCTAGATGGAAAATAGATCAATTTTCTCTGGAAGATATAAACGGCCAGCACTGTAAGCCCATAAAGCAAAACCGCTGTCAGGCCTCCTTTGATCAGATAAGTCATACCCCATTTTTGAAAGAGAATACTGAAAGGTCAAGAAGGCAGACAATTTTTGTCCTGCCTAAAAAAAATTCAAACAGACTATTGATTCAATACGAAACACCCTTCCCAAAAATAAAAACAATTTTAGTCATTTTCTTCATACAAATCAGGAGCTTACAGAGCTTCGGACATTTTTTTGCAGGTTTATGGGCAGAGGAACATCTAACAAGGAGGATAAAATGAAAACAAACTGCCCCTTATGCTACCAGCCATTAAACGGCAACACAGCTCATTCAGCCGCAGTGCTTTGTTCAAACTGCGGATGGAGTCAAAATGCCTCTCCAAAGAGAGCATTTAATAAAACACAAAGGTCTATCGTAAAATCCATGGCCGCCGCCTCCATAGGATTTTTGCTTTTGCTATTTCACCTGTCAAAGTGGGGTTCGGACTCTCTGAATATTGTGTATTTGAAAACAGCAGAAGTTCTCATGCTGGCAGGCCCTCAACAATACAACCAACTATTTGAGGTGTGCAAGAGAGGAAATAAACACGATTGTATGGAAAGCGCTTTAAAAAAGAGCTATAAAGTTTCCGGAGAACAAGAGTCATTGAAAAATCTGGCTCTCTTCCAACTGCGAAGAGAAAAAACAAGAGACGCTCTGCAAACTTACAAAAAATACTTCTCCACTTTTGAAGAAGAGCCTCTGGACGCTCAGTCAGCCTTCAACTACGCTCAGCTGTTGGAAAAAAGCAAACAGCCTGAGAGAGCCTTGATCTATTATGGAAAAATTATCAACCGGCAAAAACAAAACATCATCCCTGTTAATGCTGTTAGAAACAAAATTAATATCCTCGTTCAATTAAGCCGGCAAAAAGAGGCTCTCCAATTGGTGAACAAATACAAAAATTTAAAACACGAGGACAATTACTTAAAGCAGGAAATTGCCCAATGGGAGAAACAAATTTTAAATAAAAGTTAACAAATTCACTTTTTAAATCGACGACCGCACGGATGCGCGGGAAAGGCCCTTCCTCCTTTGGGCCTTTCTTTTTTTAAGACAAAGGATGATGCTTTTTGATAGTCTTTTGCATATGGCGGCGGCTGACCCTGGTGTATATTTTCGTTGTTTCAATGCTGGAATGGCCCAACAACTCTTGAATGCTTCTTAAGTCCGCTCCGTGATCCAATAGCTCCGTAGCGCACCCATGCCGGAACTGATGAGGGTGCTTTTTCTCCAGCCCCGCCTGCAAAGACCACTTTTGAATCCATCTCCAAACATCCACTCTGGACGGCTTTCTGCCTCGGTCATTGAGAATTAAGGAAGATGTCTTAGAGGAGCGGACCAGCAGCGGGCGGACTTCAGAAAGATACCCCCTTAAATGCGGCAGTAAAGGATCTACTACAGGCAGTATTCTCTGCTTTCCTCCCTTTCCCTTAATCACAATGGACTCATCTGTGTCTATAAAATCTGAAATTTTTATGGAAATCAGCTCACTCACCCGGCATCCTAATAAAAACAAAAACATTAAAACCAAGTGGTTTCGGCTTGTAGATACCGGCCGGCCCTTTACACAGGAGGCTTTGAGTATAGATTTAAACTCCAAATGGCTCACAAACAAAGGAAGAGAATTCTGATTGTCAGCAGTCTTCAAAGAGTCCTTAAAACGTATGGAGCGGCCTTTGTTTTCCATCCAGCGTGAGTAAGAGCGGACGACGCTCACAGCACGGGCTGTAGATCGAGCACTCAAACCTTGTCTGGACAAATATTCAGAAAATAGTTGATTCGATTTTACTTTTTTATACGAGGCAAACTTGCCTAAATCCCTTTTGTAGGAAGAGAGCGTATGCGAGGATTTATTTTCCACAAACTGAAGGTAAGTCAAAAACCCTTCAATATCCGCTTGTGAAATCATTTTAGGGACGCGGTGTTGTACAAGGGCCAAGCACTGTCACAGAAATAATTTCATAGTTTTCAGCAGTAGTTCTGCCAGGCCCCAATATACCGGAAATTTTGTACACATTTCCGCGAATGGAGGCGTTTGGACAGCTAAAATGCCCCCGGGACACAGATCCCTGACAATTAAATTGGACAGGCCCTCCGGCACAGCTCTGTGAGTACGCAGGGTACGCAGAATAAGCTGAAGGATATTGTGGAGTGGGATAAGAAATATTTGTATAATTGCTTCCATAATTACCTGAAAACGTTATTGTTCCAGTCAGTTGAGCTGTACCATTGTAAATCATGGCGGACTTGCCGCCTGTTCCAAAAATCTGCATCTGCATTTGACTGACGTTGGCACCTGTACTGGAGGATAAAACGGCCACACCTGCAGAAACTCCCGTTGTGATGCCGCCCCCATATGGATTATTGGTTATCCCTCTTCTATTGTATGACGTGCCGCCGCCGCATGCCGGCAGTAAAGACAGCGCCGCACAAAATCCAATGTATTTTAAATAAAACATACTACCTCCATATAAACCTCTGCATTTAACACCCGCCGTTTCTTCACCACCACGGTTGAGTGATATAAACATCTCCTTCATCCGTATCGAAAGCCTTGCTGATATTCAGATTCTTAAAATCACCTAACTTTTTGTAACAGCTCTCGCTGTCAGGCTCCAAAGCTGTAAAAGTTCTAACTCTGCCGCCAGACTCCCATGCCTGACAATTATAAGGCCCCACACTAATAAACCAACACCTCTTTGATGGAGCTGGGGGATGGCCTGGTTCTCCCATTCCTATGTAATTTCCACCTTCGTAGCAGTCATCATGGTTGCCGCGATGGTAGGAGCGGAAGGATTTAAACCAAATAGAACCGGAACCCAGCTGGCTTTTTAAATTAATTTTATCCTGCTCCGTTCTCTCGCTGGTCACATTTGTAATTTCGTCAATCACTAAGATGACCCCCTTCCAAGAGTCATAGAAGAAAGAATGAAAGCCCAGCTTGCTTCCAAACCGCGCCCACACATTGTATTGATTGTCATCCCCCCATCCTGAGCGAAAAAGCTGAGTATAGACTCTATCTTTCCCATTTGGGACTTTCAGCTTAAAAGCAACTGTTATTTCTCCAGAGTAGTAACGATGTCTCCCTTCACGGCTCATATTTACATAAACTCTTCCCCTCTCAATGGGGTGATTCGCCCTTCTGCCCAGCCTGTATTCCTGCATCGTATTTCTAGAGGTAAAATCAATTCGAGCTCCAGCTCCGTCATACTCATCTTCCAGCTCGTCGTAATCCGTATCATACAAATCATCCTCGTCTTCACAGTCCTCCTCATCCTTGTCCGCAGGACAATAGATCGTATCACCGTCCGTTCCAGAGTAATCTGTGTAGCCTCCGCCGTCTCTGCCTCTTTCGCGGTATTCATCCGCATCAACGCCGTATCTGCTGCGGCCTCTGTCTCCAGGAGAACTTCTATCGGAGCCTCCGCCCCGGTCAAAGACCCGCAGTTGATCGCAGTTTGTAAAAAACAAAACCAACAGCAAACTCACAGCAATGGAATATAAAACCTTCATTTGGCATCTCTCCACTAAAGAGAAAACGGCAAAATATCGGTTAAAGTTTAGTTTTTAGGAGATTATGAGACAAAACCCAGACAAGTGTCTTTCACCAAAACTCTATTTAAACTCAGTTTTGCCCATGAAGGACCTCATCCACTGCAAAGGAAGGGGGAAAACTACTGTTTTTGTGGAGCCTTCTCCAGAAATCTCAGTCAGAGTTTGCAGATAAGCCAGCTGTAAGGCTTCAGGAGTGCTGGAAATAGTGCTTGCGGCTGATTTTAATTTCTCCGCCCTTTGAACTTCCCCTTCTGCACTGATAACTTTGGCCCGCCTTTCTCTTTCCGCTTCTGCCTGCCTCGCCATAGCTCTCTGCATCTCCTTAGGGAGATCAATATGCTTCACTTCCACTACGGAAACTTTGATGCCCCAAGGCTCTGTGGCTTTATCCAAAATGTCCTGCAGGGTGTGATTGATTCTATCGCGGCTGGCCAGCAGATCATCCATTTCATACTGCCCTAAGACAGAGCGCAAAGTGGTTTGGGCCAGCTGGCTGGTGGCAAAATAAAAGTCTGCCACTTTCGTCACAGCCTTGTCAGGAGAAAGCACTCGAAAATAGATGACGGCGTTGACCTTCATACTGACATTGTCCAAGGTAATAACATCCTGAGGGGCTATATCCATAGTGATAGTTCGGGTGTCGATGCGAATAAGTTTTTCGACTCCTGGAATAAGATAAATAATGCCAGGCCCCCGGACCCCCATTAAACGTCCAAAACGCAGAACCACCCCCCTCTCCCATTCCGGTAAAATTTTGATAATGGAAAAAGCAAGAACGGCTAAAACAATGACATAGTAATAAAAGGGAATGGACGAAAAAAGAGACATTAACATTTAAGAATCCTCCTGAGGCTTTTTTTGAACTTCAAAAACCATGCCACTGTAGCGTACAATTTCGACAATGTCACCTTTTTGCAAAGGTTCTTTACAGCGGTATTTCCACACTTCTCCCTGAGTTTCCATCAATCCCGCAGAAGTTGACTGCACCTTGACCACCTCGCCGTTTAAACCAAGCCAATTTTTTTCATCATCTCTTTTTTTACGCAAAGCCGTGAAAGCCATATAAGCCAAGCCTAAAGAAATTCCCACAAAAATGAGTGAAGTCATGATAATAGTCGAATGTGGAATATCCACTCCCCCCGTCTGATTGGGGTCAAAGAGAAAGAAACTTCCGACCACAAACGAAACAGCCCCGCCCAAACCTAAAACACCGAATCCTACAGAAGTCAAAGCTTCCAAAACCATGAACACCACCCCCAACAGCATTAGTATCAAACCTCCCCAGACAAAATTGAGCTTATGCATGCCTGTCAGAGATAAAACAAGCCCTGTGACCCCTAAGACTCCGGGGACAACCATACCGGGGTGGGTGATTTCAAAGTAAATGAGAAGCAGACTGCCCGTAAACAGCAGATACGCAATCTGAGGGTCGGTCACAAAACTAATCACATGATGTCTTATCCCCAATCGAATGGGCTGAAGCGGACCGACTTGCACTTCTTGATTTTTTTTATCCTGAATTTGAACTTTTTCTCCGTGTGCAAATTTTAAAAATTCTTCCTTGGTGGAGCCAAAAAAATCGACAGCTCCAATTTTATAAGCGTCCATCCCGCTGACCGCTTTAGCTTCCGTGATAATATCCCTTCCAAACTTTTTGTTTCTCTTTCTAAGCGCTGTCAGAGAATCCAGCCACGAAGTGGTGTCATTCACCATTTTTTTCCTTAAATCTTCTGAAACCTTGCCCCCTGTGTTTAAAATAGGAGTGGCCGCTCCAATGTTAGTGGCCTCCACCGCCCCATTGACGTGACAAGCCTGAAGAATAATAGCCCCTGCGCTTCCAGCATGCGCCCCTGCGGGATACACCAAACAAAGAACAGGGGTCGAGGAATCTAAAATTGCCTCCACTATTTTTCTCGTTGAAAGCACAAGACCTCCCGGTGTATTGATCAGCAGAAGTAAAGAAGAGCATCCATCTTTTTTCGTCAGTTCAATCGCTTTTTGCAAAGAATCCAAAGCCGCCGAACCAATCACATCTTTAATCACCAGCTCTTTTGTGCAGGAGCCGGGGGCCGGCTTTTGAGACAGCCCGGAAAGCTCTTTTGCCGGCAGAACACGTGTTTTTTGTTTTGATTTTGCAATAGGAGTCTCTGCATTTTCTTGTTTAAACTTTCTATCAGAGCTTAATTGAGATAGAAAAGCCTCCGGCGTACCATGAGCTGAACTGAGGCCGCCGAACAAGAAAAAGTTACAAACAGAAAAGAAAACCCAAAACAGCATAGTAAAAGCAGTCTTGCACACCCCGCTCGAAAAATCAATGGTTTCACAGCATTCAGGTCTTGCCTTAAACAAATCAGTCTTCTATAAAATAAAGAATGAACCTTCAGTACGTCAAAGAAGTTTTAGGAGTGAAACACATCATCCGCCCTCAAAAATGGGAAGAGATTTACACGCTTTACGGACCCCTAGACCAAGAATATCTTCTGCTCAGTGAGGAAGAATACTCTCCTGAACAGCGGCAGCTTGTCACACGCATCATGAACTCTATACATCAAAGAAATTACACTTTTATTCATATCAAACAATTTCAACCGGTTCTCTTGAAGAATCTCATGTTTCGCTCCTCCGCAAAGAAATTTATTGCTTTCGGCCGCCTTTGGCAAAACTATCTGCCGCAAAGTCAATCAGGGCAAAACCGACAGAATGAAAACAAAATTCCTTTTCACCAGGTGTTTGAATACGCCCTCTCGGTGAACATTCAATTAAAAGGTTTAGTAACTTATTGTCTAAGCGGCTTTCTTTCTCCGCAGTCCAGACAAAAAAAATTAACAGCTTTTTCTCAGATGAAATTAATTTCTAAAGCCTAGCGAAAGCCAGGCAGACAAAACTATGAAACTCAAACATATATTTTTCCCGCAGCGAGAGCCTAGAAAGGCTGTGTACACAGCCCTTCGCGCTGCGGATATGCGTTTTCGCTTTTGCGAAAGAAAGGGGGATCGGTCATTGGAAACGGCTCCCGGAATTCATCAATACCTGCAAGGGGGTTTTAAAGTTATTATGCAGGCTTTTATAAATTTTCCTTTTCCCGAAACTCCGTAATTGAGATGGTCGTTTTCATCATAATCTGTTTGTGTGGCGCTTAAAATGCCGCCTCTATGAAAATGAACCTGTACAATTAAAACCTCATCATTGTTAATTTGAGAGGCAAAACTGTCAGAATTTTTCTCCAAAAGGGAAAGAGAGAGCCGCTGCGTCCCCAAAAAACTCACTTCTGCCTGCTCGTTGGAATGGATTTTGACGAAACAAGTTTCCCCTGTGTATTCCTGCCCTTCAAACTGCGGCTTTCGTCCTGTGGCGGGAACCACTTCACATCCTTGATAAGTGTTTCGTTCAAGATTTTGAGGAAGAGCCGACGAGGTTCGAGTAATATTCTGAATATAAGATTTAGTGAGAGGGCGGTAAGAACCACAGCTCCCAATGAAACCTGAAAAAAGACCGATGAATGCCGCAGGCAAAACAAAACCAGCCAAAAACTTCCTAAGCGGAGAAAATCCCTTCATGCTGACAACTATATCACCAGTTTATCCAGATGAGCAAATATAAAATGGATTTTAAACTGAACCTCTGCTTTCACAGGAAAGGGCGGCAAGGATGTAAAAGAAAAACTTATTTTATTTTGTTTAAAGCAGAAATAAGATTTCGAGAAAGTTTTTCACTGAGGCCGGATTTTTGACTGAGAACAGCAGGGTCCATATTTTTAATACTCTCAACGGTCTTAAATTTTTTCAACAGGATCAGTTTCCTTTTCTCTCCAATCCCCTTAATGGAGTCCAGCGCACTTTCAGTGAGAGAAGACCGAATGGTTTTTCGATGGCGGGAGAGGGCAAACCTATGAGCTTCATCCCGCAGGCGGGCCAACATCTGATACACCTTGCTGTGCGGAAGCAAAACAATAGGATTTTTTCTATACGGCAGAAAAAATTTTTCATTGGATTTCTTACGGCGTCCTTTTGCTAAAGCCAACACAGGAAGATGACCAAACTCCATTTCTTTTAAAAGCTTCAAAACTGTCTGCAGCTGGCCTTTGCCTCCGTCAATCAAAATCAGCTGAGGAAGAGGTGTTTCCTTATGCAGAAGCCGGCGGGACAAAACCTGTTTCATCGCCAAGTAATCGTCATTCTTTTCTTTTAATTTGTAAATTCTATAATCTTGAGGTTTTTTGACGCCGTTTTCGAAAACCACCTGTGACGCATAAACTGCTTTAGATTGAAAATGAGAAATATCATAACATTCCATACGTTTGGGATAATGAGGCAAATGAAATTTTTTCTGCATCTCCAGCAAAACAGCAGAGGCGGATTCTTCTTTTTCCATAAAAGAGTGAAAATGATTTTCAGCATTTTTTTCCGCCATCCGCCGCCATCTATTGGCGCGGATGTCTTGGGGGCTGGACACCTTGACGTCTTTTTCTGAAATGCATTGGAATAAATTTTTTATTTTTTTATAGAAAGAAACGGGTAAAAACCGAGGTGCTGTCACCTCATCTGGAATAAGGTTTTTCATGTAATACTGAGTCAAGAAAGCCAAAAACTGCTCTCTCAATTCTAAAGCGGAATTCTGCCACAAAGCTTCTTTTTCAAAGTGAGAAAAATGCCCAATCAGCCTCCCTGAGCGAACATGAAGAATTTCAAACAAAAAACTTTTTCCGTCTCCAAAGCCGGATAAAATATCAAAATCCTTCAGATACTTTGAATCCCAAACGGACTGCTTCTCCCTCATTTTTTCAATAGAAATAATTCTATTTTTAATATTTAAAGCCTGCTCAAATAATTCTTGATCCGCTTTTTGCTTCATTTGCCTTTTCAAACTTTGAATCACCGCAGGTTCTTTTCCTTTTAAAAAACCCAAAGCTTTTTGAATTTGCGAAGAATATTCTTTTTCTCCTGTCAAACCCGCGCAGGGAGCCGTACAATAGCCCATTTGATGAGTGATGCAGGGAGTTTTCCTGCTCTTCATAAAGCCGTCGCTGCAATCCCTTATTTGATATGTTTCATTGAGAAATTGAATGATTGTTCGAGCATTATAACTTTCTGTATAGGGGCCGAAATGAAGACTGCCGTCTTTTTTAAATCTTCTTTCTAAATAAAACCGCGGGAATTCATCTTTCATACTGACGCGGATATAGGGATAGGATTTATCATCTTTCAAGCGAACATTGTACCGAGGCTTGTGTTTTTTTATAAGGACTGCCTCTAACAGCAAAGCCTCTGCTTCCGTATGAGTGAGAATATAATCAACAGAATGAATTTGACGCGCCAGAAAACTGGTTTTCAAGCTTTGAGAAGACGTAAAATAGGATTGAATACGGGATTTTAAATTTTTTGCTTTTCCGACGTAAATCACAGAATTCTTTTGATTCATCATTAAGTAACAGCCTGTTTGGCTTGGCCAGTTTTTAATTAAATGATTTTTCATAAACAAAAAGATTATTTTTTTGCCGCCCAATCACCGCTAAAATCATCCAGAGTAAACAAGCTGTACAGGTTTAATGGAAGCCGGCCTCTTCCTCTGTGGATCACACAGACAACAGAGTCCACAAAAGCCCCCTCCTTTTTGAGATCTTCAAAACTTAAAAGAACCTGTCCTCCTGTGGTGATTACATCTTCCACCAATAATAATTTTTTTCCGGAGACTTTTTGCCCCTCTACAAAACTGCAAGTGCCGTAGGGTTTCGCCTGTTTTCGAATAAAAACGCAGGGGATGCTTGTCTGCAGGGAGAGAGCTGTTGCAATAGGAATGCCTCCCATTTCAAGTCCAGCGAGCAAATCAACATCTTTCGGAATAAAAGATTTTAGGTAATGGGCTATGTGAAACAAAAGTTTTGGATCAGACTCAAACCGGTATTTATCAAAGTAAAAAGATGATGTTTGACCGGATCTTAATTTAAAAGATCCTTTTAAGAGAGAAATTTGTTCAAGCCTCTGAGCCAATGCTTTTTTATCCCATTCTATCTGCATCATTTCCCCCGAACATTCATGGAATTTTTTTCAACTGTCTCCCGGCTCCAGTATTGCTTCAACTGTTTTTTTAATGCAGAAACAGCTTGAGCGCGGTGGGAAACTTCATTTTTATAAGGATAACCCAATTCTCCTATAGTTTTATTTTGCCCTTCCGGTATAAAAATCCAATCGTAAGCAAACCCTTCATTTCCTCTAATAGAAAAGGCTAGAGAACCGGAAACAACTCCTTTTGCCTGGATCATGTGTTGATCCGGAGTACTCACAGCAATCACTGAAGTCATACGGGCTGTTCTAAGATGTTGAGGTGTGTTTTCCATCTCTTTCAAAAGAGCTGTAAGCCGCTCCCTCCATGAAGCTGTTGGGCTGTGGTAGCGGGCTGAATACACGCCCGGCCTTTGATTTAAAGCAGACACTTCAATGCCTCCGTCTTCGGCTAAAATCCAAGCCCCCGGCTTTTCTCTTTTAAACGCCTCTAATTTAATCAAAGCATTTTCCAAAAAAGTACAGCCTGTCTCTTCGGGGGGAGCGTAATTTTTGGAAAACTCTTCAATCAAACAGAGCCGAAAAGGAAGATCTCCAAGCAAATCATAAAACTCCTTCACTTTATCTTTGTTATGTGTGGCCAGCCACAAGTCCTTTTGATCCGACATCATTCATCCTTTTTCAAGGGAAAAAAACCTTTCAGTGTTTTTTCTTGGTGCTGAAATAAAACAAGGGAGGCCTTTCGAGCAAAGGCGATCATTTGTCCAAGCTCTTCGTCATTGAAAGAGCGTCCTTCTGCTGTTCCCTGAACTTCCACAAAATCTCCAAAACTTGAAAAAACTAAATTCATATCTGTGGAACAGCTTTGATCTTCCAAAGCTGTAGGATCTAAAATAATTTTGTCGTTTAGAATCGCCGTACTCACAGCTGATACATAGTACAACAAAGGATTTTTTTGAATTTTATTGATTTTTAAAAGATGCTGTACAGCCAAAGCCAAAGCCGTAAAACCCCCTGTGACAGAAGCGGTGCGGGTGCCTCCGTCGGCCTGTAAAACGTCGCAGTCAATATGAATCTGCCTTTCTCCCAGAGACGCCAAATCCAGGCAGGCTCTCAAGCTTCTGCCGATAAGACGTGAAATTTCCTGAGTGCGGCCCGATAAAGACGTTCTTTCTCTGCGGGTTCTGCGGAAAGTGGCTCGAGGGAGCATATTGTACTCCGCTGTCACCCAGCCTCTTCCCTCCTGGCTCATCCATTTCGGCACATGTTCCTCCACAGAAGCTGTACACAAAACACGCGTACTGCCGAAAGAAAGCTCTACACTTCCCTCTGCGTAAGGCATAACGTCTGCGGTTATTTGAACAGGCCTTAAATCAGAATATCCTCTGCCATCTTTTCTCATAGGAGCTTAGTACAAATGACACAGATAAATATTTTCTGTCAAGTTTTGTTATCAAAAACTTCTCTTGTCCACAGAACGAATGAACTTGCCTTTCATTTTTAAAATAAGAGTATGGCCTGCATCTAAATCATTCTTCCATTCTTGAGACAACCGGGGTGCATTGAGAATTTGGCTGATCCCCCCGGCATTTCATAAACTTATATCTTTCACCATTTACAGAAATATAAGCGTAAATATTCCCGCAGGCCCTCAACCAGCAGTCATACCACTCCTTATCTACACCCGTATCATACAAATCCCTTTCAGGGTTGATTTCAATCCTGTCCAATGAGTTTGCGGAATAATCAAAAGATGTTAAAGCCTGCATTTCATCAACAGCATCCCAAGGGATAAAGGTCAAATCATTATGAGAGGCATCCCACTCCGCCAGACGTCCAAAATGGAGCCGCCCCAGATCAGACAGCTGATTATAAGAAAGATTCAATCTCACCAAACGGCGCATAGCGCTCACATCAATCTGTTTAAGCTGATTGTGAGAAATGTTAAAATCCTCAACACCGTCAAGAGCAGAAAAAACCTCAGGCGCCGCCTCAGTCAGTTTATTGTAAGATAAATCCAAGTGTTGAAGCCGAGGCAGGCTAAAAAATATTTCATCATCAATGCTTCCTAAAGAATTGTGGGATAAATTCAAATACTGCAGCTGAGGAGTAAAAGATAAAAGATTTTTGGGCAGTTTCTGCAGAAAGTTGTTAGAGAGATCTAAATGATTCAGATCTTTCAGGGAAGACAGCATATTTTCATCGACTTCATCAAGCATATTGCGGGAAATAACAAGATGGCGCAGGCTCTTTAAATTTTTAAAAGCCCCTGCTTGAATATCCCGCAGACGATTGTTGTACAAATACAGATGAGTTAAGTTTTCCAACCCTGAAAAATCATCTGAGTTGATGGACTCCACTGGAGTGTCAATAATTTTTAAAGTTCGAACGCGCTTTAAATCTTCCAATGCCGTTTCATCACAAGACTGATAAAGCTGTTCCATGACCGCTGATTTTACAGGCTCCTGCATGGGAGCTTCACAAAAAGAATAACGGCTCTGTTCGCTCCTCTCATCGACGGATTTATTCTTATCTTGAACCGGAGGATTCTTTTTTGTATAGACTTCAATTTGGCCGCCGGCCTCCACAACCTCATAAACTGTTTTCTTGTCTTCAGCTCCAGCAAAAAAAAGTTTCATAATAAAATAAACCAGCACTGAGATCTTTACCATTTGTTTAAACACCAGAAACCTCCTTTTTTCAATCTATAAACCGCCTTCCTCAAAAAAACAGCAGCAGTTTCAAAAAGCCAGCACAAAAAAACACGGAGAATATACAACAACCCCTATGAATAATCAAAATGTTATTGTCTATTTATCCTCTGTTGTAAAAATTACAAATTCAGTGTAAAATAGATTTGATCCCTTACAATATTTTTGAAAAATAATTTTCGTGAGACTGCTGATGAAGGGCCAAATGGATCTTCCATAAAGTTGAAGACGGGATTTATGGATAAAAAATGAGAAAGCAAAGAACAAATTTTAATTTATGAATCAGCCGAAGAAGGATCTAAAGCGTCTCTTAAACCATCCCCCAATAAGTTGAAAGCCAGGCAGGCTAAAAATAAAGCCACGCCCGGTGCAATCATCAAGTGAGGATAATCACGAAGAGTTCTCCAGCCTTCGTTGGCTAAGGTTCCCCAACTGCTGTACGGAGGCTGAAGGCCCAAACCCAGAAAACTGATAAAACTTTCAGCAAGAATATTGATGGGCATTTGCATCGTTAATAAAACAATAATAGGCCCTATCATGTTTGGAAAAACGTGGCGGGCAATAATACTAAAATTTCCGGCTCCTAAAGCACGGGCCGATTCTACATAGAGCATTGTTTTTAACTGCAGCACCTGCCCTCGCACAACACGCCCTAAATTCATCCATCCAGAAATGCTCAAAGCGGCTAAAATACCAACAAAAGCCTTTAATTCAGGGTTTTCTATATCCAACAAAGATTCAAAAATTATTTTCACTAAAATAATAAGTATTAAAATTGGAATTGAATATAAAATATCCAAAATACGCATCATCACAGCGTCCATGCGGCCTCCTATCCATCCAGAAAGGGATCCGTATAAAACCCCCAAAACCAAAGACAATAAAGAAGAAACTATTCCTAATACTAATGAAATACGCGTGCCGCGAATGAGGCGGGAAAACACATCACGCCCCAGATCATCTGTCCCCAGCCAATGTTGAAACGACGGGGAGGCAAAAATAAGATCTGTATTTTGTTTATCAAAAGGATAGGGGGTGAGCCAATGGGAGAAGGCGGCTACAAAGAGATTAAATAAAATAAAAACACCGCAGATCAAAGCTATTTTATTTGCTTTCAGCCTTTTCCAAGATTCATGCCATAACGTTTTCTGAATCATACTCTCACTTTATTCCTCTAGGACAGCCTGATCCTTGGATCAAAATAGCTATACAATAAATCCACAATCAAATTAGCTAACACTAAAATTAAACAATAAACCAAAACCGCCCCTAACACGAGAGGATAGTCTCGGTTGCCTACAGATAAAATCAAATGCTTTCCCATGCCCGGTATAGCAAAAATTTGTTCAATGATAAATGAACCTGTTAATAATCCCGCCACCAACGGCCCTGAAAAAGTCAGAACTGGAAGAAAAGAATTTTTCAAAACATGTTTGTATAAAATGACAAAAGGATGAAGGCCCTTTGCTTTTGCCGTTCGAATATAATCTGAATTCAAAACTTCCAGTACACTGGATCGAGTGAGGCGCGCAATCACTGAAGCTGGACGTGTTCCTAAAACCAGCACAGGCAGAACGTAGTAAGCGGGGCCTTCCCACAAGGCTACTTCAAACCATCCCAGATAAAAACCAAAAAACAAGATAGCCAAAGGAGCTGTCAAAAAACTAGGAAGGGCAATACCGCTGATAGCAGTCACCATAGCCATACGGTCCCATAAGGTATTATGCCGAACTCCCGATAAAATCCCTAAAGGAATACCCAGCAAATAAGACACAATTAAAGCGTAAAGACCCAGCTGAATAGAAACAGGCATGGTGTCCCCCAGTATATCGCTTACATTTTGCTCCAAATATTTAAAAGACGCCCCCATATCCCCTTGCAGAAGTTTCTTCATATAAATCCAATACTGCTCATAGAGAGGGGCGTCCAACGAGTATTTAGCTCTGATGTTTTTTTCAATTTCAGGATGCAAAGCTCTTTCTTCATCAAAAGGCCCTCCAGGCAGTGTGCGGAGCAATACAAAAACCAAAGAAGATATAACAAAAAGAAGAGCAACAACACCCAGGCATCTTTTCAAAGCGTAAAATATTAAATTTTTATGAGAGATGTAAAACACAAAAACAACAAACAAGAGAGCAGATGTAAAAACAGCCAAGAAAAATGGAATTTTATAATTAAAAAAACTTAGAAACGCCAAACTCAATAAGGAAAGAGTGATGGCCAAAACAGTGAAAACCCTAATGAAGGCGCCAACAGCTTGTGTGAAAGCATTACCGGCTCGCGTGAAAGCATTATCAGCTTTCACTTTAATACAACCTCCTTAAAATATCTTTTGTGCATAATATTGTATGGGTAGCTTTTGACCCGATCTGATGTTAAAAAACTCTGTTTGTGAACACCAAGAGGAATTACAGGAGCGCCTTCCTCCAGGAGAATGCGTTGAGCTTGATCATACACTTTTTGCCTTTCTGAATTATTTTCCATACTAACCGCTTTGTTGATCAATTCGTCAAACTTCTTGTTCTTCCAATAAGTGTAATTATTTTCACTGTAGGAGGCCATTAAATCCATATAAGTATCAGGATCTGGATAGTCTGGAACCCAGCCCATCCTATAGATAAATATTTTCCCCTGTTCGGGCTTGCCAACAAGATTTTTAATATTTTGCAGATTCTGCAAATAAATTTTCCACTCTTCATTTCGCACTTCTACATTGAGAGATAGATTCTCCTTAAGCTGGGCCTGTATGTTTTCCGCGACCCTCTGATGATCTTCATGAGTGTTAAAAGAAATTGTCATTTTCGGCAGCTGCTCCACCCCCCCCGCCTCATTGAGGAGCTTTCTGGCTTTTTCAGGATTGAATGAAAGCCCTATGGCAGGATTGTATCCAAAAATACCCTTCGGAATCCAGCTGTTCACCGCCTGCATTTTATCTCCGAAAACCTTCTCCACCTGAGTTTTATCTATAGCCAGGGCTATAGCCTGCCTCACCTTCAAATTATCCAAAGGGGGTCTCGTTGTATTCAAACCATAATACTGAATAGTGGCGCTGGGAAACTCAGAATATTCCGGACGCTTTTTTAAAGCGCTTAATTGTTTAGAAGGAACATAATCTATAAAATCCAACTGCCCGCTGTCAAATAAATTCAAAGCTGTTGCAGGCTCAGGAATAATTCTAATACTTACATTTTCAGCATTTCCCGGAAAATCTCCATAATAAGATGGGTTCTTTTTTAAAACAACCAGCTTGTCGTGCTTCCAATGCACCAGCGTATAAGCTCCAAGAGTGACTATATTCTCCGGCTCTGTCCATTTGGCTCCATGCTTTTCAATCACATCTTTGCGAATGGGATAGGTGTTGGAATGGGTTAAATAGAATGGAAAAAACATTCTTGGAGCTGTCAATTCCACTTTTATCCTGCGGTCAGGGGCCACTCGAACTCCCACTTTTGAAAAATCTTTAACTTTCCCGCTGTTGTATTCTTTAGCATTTTTAATGGGATAAAGATAAGAAGCATACGCACTGGCTGTTTTCGGATTCAACAGCCTCTCCCAGCCGTCCACGACCTGCTGTGGATCCAGCGGAACGCCGTCCGTCCAGTAAACGTCCTCTCTAAGAGTGAAAATCCATACCTGCCCTTTGTTTTGATATTCCATAGATTTTGCAAGCGCAGGTTTGTAAAGAATTTTTCCTTTCTGTGAAAAATCGTAAATGAACAGCCCGTCCATAATGTTGTCAATCACCATACTGGAAGTTAAATCCGTTGATTTATTCCAATCCAAGGTGGGCGGCTCTGTAGGAATAACAAAATGAAAAGTTTTATCTTGAGGCAGCGCCTTTACAAGATCTGCCTTTTTCTCGCAAGACGCCATCAAAATAGAAACAATTAAAAAAACGCTGATTCTGCCCACATCTCCACTCCCTGCGCCACTCAAACATTGAACCGAAAATGTAGAACATCCCCATCTTGAATGCAATAATTTTTTCCTTCAAGACGGTAAAATCCTTTATTCTTCAAGGCTGTTACAGAGCCTAAACGGAACAAATCTTCAGTAGAATAGGCTTCAGCGCGAATAAAACCCTTTTCAAAGTCAGAGTGGATCACTCCTCCTGCTTGAGGAGCTGTCATTCCTTTCTGGATCGTCCAGCCCCTCACCTCTTCAGCGCCGGCTGTGAAGAAAGTAATGAGATTCAAAAGATCATACGTGCGGCGAATCAGCCTGTTCAAGGCAGGCTCCTGAATATCCAAAGTTTCTAAATACTGTCCTCTTTCTGTCTCATCCAGTTCCGCCAATTCAGATTCCAACTTTCCGGAAAGAGAAAGCACACGCTCCCCGCCCATCTTCTCCTGCACTTGATGAACGTAAGGGTTTTGGGAATGATTTTCATCAGAATTGCAAACATAGAGGACAGACTTTCGAGTGAGCAGATTCAGCCTCTGCACAAATAACTCCTCGTGCGTGTCTATTTGAAATTGAACCGCCGGATGCCCTTGGTTTAAAAAAAACATCAACCTCTCCAACAGAGATAATTCTTTTTTCATTTCTTTGTGAGCTGAGGCAGGTTTCTTGATTTTATCTATACGGTTTTGAACCGCCTCCATATCCGCCAGCAGCAGCTCTGATTCTATGATCTCAATATCTCTTAAAGGATCGACGTTCTGATAAACATGACTGATGTTTTTATCTTCAAAACAGCGGACCACGTGGAGCAAAGCCCGGCTTTCCCGCACATGAGACAGAAAACGATGCCCCAGCCCCTCCCCCTTATGCGCTCCTTTAACGAGGCCGGCAATATCCACAAACTCCATCACAGGATAGATTATTTTTTCCGGTTTAAAAACAGCAGAAAGCTTTGCCATTCTTGGATCCGGAACCTGCACCACGCCCACATTAGGCTCGATCGTGCAAAAGGGGTAATTTTCTGCAGGAACTTCCTGCATGGTTAAAGCTCGAAATAGGGTGCTTTTGCCTGCATTGGGCAAACCTAGTATCCCGCATTTCATAATGATTTCTTTTGGCTTAAATAACGAATTGCACTCTCACCGCCTTGAGAGATAAAATGTGTCACAACTTGAACACTTTGAACCAGAAACTCCTCTAAGGGAGCCAGCTCTTCTTTACTGAATGGAGACAGAACGTGCTTGGAAACCTGTCCTATTTTCTGAGCGCGGGAGAGTTCATCCACAACACCCGCGGTGCTTGTCAACTTCACAGGTTTTTGAGAAAGAGTTCGGCCCACCCCCAGCCTCAATCTGTAGTAATCTGAATGCCCCAACTGCTCATGAATGTTCCTGACTCCGTTATGCCCTCCATGACCCCGTCCTTTTTGAAATTTCGTTTGTAAAAATTCCAAGTCAATATCATCGTGAATGACTAAAAGGTCCCGGCCTTCCACCTTATAATAGGACAGAAGGTGTTGAACGGCGCGTCCTGATAAATTCATCTGCGTTTGAGGCTTTGCCAAAAGAGCATGGTTCTTATGAATTTTTTGTACGAGAGAAAATTCAGATTTTTTCCAAGAAGAATCTGCCAGAGCATCCGCAACCATGAACCCAATATTGTGCCGGGTCAACCGATAAACAGCTCCTGTATTTCCCAAACCGACAATCAGTTTCATTCTTTATCAGCAGATTTTTTATCAGATTTTTCAGAAGGAGTTTTTTCGTCTGTACTGCTTGTTTCTGACTCAGCCGCAGAACCTGCAGGATCGACTGCTGGAGCCGTTTCAACAATCTCCTCTTGCACTTCACTCACAGAACACAAAGCCTCTTCAGGGCGTGTGACTAATTTTATATGGGAGGGAATTTTTATATCAGAAACATGACAGCTCTCATTCAAAGCCAGTGCTGAAATATCTATTTCAAAGGAGCTTGGGATTTCGTGAGGGAGACACTCCACCTCCACATTTCTCTTCAAGGCATTGAAGACGCCCCCGGATTCTTTCACCCCCTGAGCTTTGCCCAAAAATTTCACTTCCACAGCCACTCGAATTTTTTTCGACATATCCAGAGCAAAGAAATCTATATGAATGGGCTGTCTGCTGACCTTGTGAAAAACCGCATCTTTTTTTAACACTTTGAGTCCCTGAATATCTTTATCTTTACTTTGAAGAGTGAAAATTTTATTATCAAACTGACTGCTGGAGTATTTCACGGCTGTGTTGGTTCTCACGCTCAGGTATAAATTTTTCTTTTTTAATCCATAAACAACCGCAGGAATTTTCCCCACACGCTTTAACTTTCTTACCGCATTTTTCATGGGAGAGCGGACCTCAACATCTAAATTTAATTCATTCACACCAGTCATCCCTTTCGCCTTTTTTCAGATAAGTTTTCTCAGCCCTTCCGTCAGCAAATCTGCTGTACTCACGGCTTTAATTTTTCCGCACTTTTGAGCCTCTAAACTCAAAACTGTGCTGTCTGTCACCCAAATCTCCTTAATAGGACTCTGTTCAATCCTCTCAATGGCTGGAGGAGAAAAAAGCCCGTGAGACGCAGTAGCAAAAACACTTTCTGCACCATTTTGAATGAGCTTGTCAACACCAGCACACAAAGTTCCCGCAGTATCAATCATATCGTCAACAATGACTGCATTTTTTCCAACCCTTCCTTCCAGCCGGACAGCACGCGCTTGATTGGGCCGGCTCCTCTCTTTGTGAATACAAGCCGTGTCTGCTTTCACAATCTCCGCAAAAACTTGAACTCTTTTTAAACCTCCCGCATCCGGGCTGATGCAAGTGATGTCCTCAAGCTTGGAATGGTGTTTTTGCCATTCTTCGGCCAATAGGGAAACGGCTGACAAATGTTCCACAGGGATATTAAAATACTTTTCAATGTGCGGGGAATGCAGATCTACAAAAACAGCTTGGCCGGCCCCTGCTGTCTGCAGACAATGGGCCATGAGCTGTGCGGAAACAGGAGTCCCTTCTGCTGTTTTTCTGTCTTGTCTTGAATAGCCGAAATAAGGAATCACAACAGTAATTTTGCGGGCCTCCGCCTGTTTTAAAGCAGACAACAGCACAAAGAGCTCCATCATGTTTTCATTTACAGGAGGTCCGGTGCTTTGAATCAACACCACGTGTTCTTTTTTAATATTTTCGTGAACCTCCACCCTTATTTCACCATCTGCAAAGCGCGATACCATGCGGGGGGTAAGAGGGACATTTAAAATCTCACTGATTTTTTGCGATAAACTAGGATGGGATGAGCCGGTGAGCAGTTTCATTTCTCACGTGTTGTAATAGCTGGAGATTTGAAATTCAAGAGAATTTTTTTTTCAAAGCAGTCCTTGTATTTCCACCGCTCCTGTAAAAGCAGGGAGACGTTCATTGACTCGAAAACAAGAAAATGAAACAAAAAGAGATTAGGAGGAACAAAAATATGCAGATCAAAAGGGCGCAAAGAACAGGGTTTATTTTCCCTCTGATCTTCTCATTTTTTTCTCTTTCCTGCACTCGAAATCTTCCGGGTCCTCCCCCCCCATCTTCTTTAGATCAAACTATTGCAGATTTGCTGGATGACGGAGCCTCCTGCTCTCTTCCTGAATCCGCTCAAATCATTCATCTGCCCCAAATACATAAGTATCCGAGTCCTCTAAGAGACAGCCTGCCGGAGAAAGTACTGGATTTTTTTCATAACACGGCCGCTCACTCGCAGTTTCTCATTGCTCATATTATTAAAGAGCATCCTTCTTATATTGTCTTTAATGAGGGGGATCGATTTATCATCACGCAGAACACCAAAAACAATATTTTCTACACTATTTCCGACGCAAATAATGGGGAAACAAGGTTGAATTTCCAAAAAGTTGCAGATATCTTCGATCACCGCCTGCCATCTTCTTTTGATCATTTAAACAAAGAACAAAAAAACATATTGATGGAGCTGGGAGCCGCTCCTATTTCCCTCAGTTTGGATCATATTAAAGTGATTCACCGCACTCATAATCCTTCTGAAGCAAAAATGTTGAGCCAGATCTTAACAAGAGTGTGGGACAGTCAAAATGCATTAAAATTAGAATCCCACGATCTTTACAGACGCATTTTAGATGCTGAAGAGAACGGTGATAAAGAAGAGCTTAAAAAACTAAGGGCAGAGGCTAAAAAAATTTCTGAAAAGAGGCTTCTTTTAGAAGAAAACAGCGACCAATTAATCCTTGATGAAAGAGAAACCATCCTTTCCAGAGAAGTGCATTTCTTTTTGGAAAACAACCCTTCCCGAAAAGTCTTTATTATTTACGGAGCCGCTCACGACCTATCAGATGAGTTTAGAGAGAACTCTTTTTACACACTTCCTCATAAATGCACAATGCCTCCCTCTTTTTTAAAAAGCCCGGAGTATGCGCGCCACCTCACCGGCTGGGCTCACCGTATATTTGAGGATAATGATGTTCTGCTTGCTTCTCATATTCAAAATATGAAAATTCTTTATAAAAAGTCTTATAGGATTTTAATGGGTTCCATTGAAGAGCATCTTCAAGATGGAGGAAGCAAGGGGGATTTCTCCACTTCATGGAGTCCTTCTTCCGACAGATACCTCACTTATTCTGAACTGGAGCTGATTGCTGAGTCTGTGTATGTACAGATGGCGGCTCTGGAAGATCTGCTCCAACAATCCAACACCCCCTAACTACGCCGCCCCTCAAACACGCCTAAGCGGCTGTTTCTACTGAATGAGGTTTGCAGCCGCCTGCCTCCCTGAATAGAATTTCTATCGCAGACCTCTTGTCTTCCAGGAATAAAATAAAAGAAGATATTTTTTGTTGTATATTCTGACGTTAAGAGCATTTGATATGTACTGAACTTTATTGAAGATGGAAAATATATGACAAAGAAAAAATGTGTTGTCTGCAATGACACAGTCAATGACATTGGGATTGTTTTTGGCGACTATGAGAAAGATGAAATTTCAAAATCAGTTTTAGTCTCAATTTAAACAATCAGAGCTTAGAGAATATCAATCACTAGCTTCAGAGTTCAAGCCCTATCCTGTTCATGCAGAAAATACCGACTTCGCAATCAAGAGATGGCCAGCAGAAACGGAGCGACCAGCCCAAAAGTAGGGGGCAATCACTAAAAGGAGCGATTGGCACCGGTCGCTCTACCCATTGTCGGACAGATTGATATATTTGTCAAATTTTTATTAATGATACAAAAATTGTTTTTAGAACCATTTTGAGTACTTTTAATCACTGGTTCTCCTCTGTGCAGAGAATAGCCAACAGAAACGCTTCGTGATATAGTTCTTTAAAACAATATTATGGTTAAAATTGCTCAAAAAGTGGGTTTTCGACCTAGTGTTACCAATTGGAAGTTAAGAAAGTTGTTACATAAAATCAGAAATGTTCATTTTAGTTCAAATGAGTTTTAGTAATACCATTCCAATTTATTTCACTTAAAAACAACAAAAAGTGAAAAAATAACTGTATAGCTTGATTTTGAGTAATTGAATTGTGTACTCCTCTATTTGCTTCCTCAACTATAAATATTAAATGTTCTTCATGAAAACGTCTATATTCAACTTTAATATAATTTTCGAGTATTGTGTAATATTTTTCTGAAGTGTTAGTCGGTTCAATTTTTTTAGCTAAATCGGATAAAATACGACGTAAAATAAGCGTTGCACTTGAAAATTGTTCAGGTTGTTCAGAGTTCAAATTTTCTGATGCCTGATTTATTCTATTCTCAAAATCTGGTATATATTTAACTATGTGCGTGGAAACTTTATTAACCAGCTCCATTGCTACAGAATTAATGTTATCATTAAATTCAAGTTTGGCATCTGTCCTAATTGGATTATCATACTGAAAAACCTGCTGACTTATATATATGTTGTCATCAATTGTATTTGGTATAACTAGGGAGTTCTTTATTGTTTCTAAACCCTCTGCAAATGTTCTCCCTGATTCTCTAATCTTTGCTGAGAGGTTCTTCATTTTTTCTAAACCTTCTGCTATTGAAGAACACATTTTTCTAAAATCTTCAGATGGTTGAAACATTTTTGCATGATTACTAAAACTTAGTGATTTATTTACAAGATGAGAGTACTGATGAAGTGGGTATAAATTTTTTAATGTATTCGACATAAGTAAAACATCTCCTATTTTCTTTGAACTTTCCAGTAGTTGAAACATTTTTGCATGATTACTAAAACTTAGTGATTTATTTACAAGATTAGAGTACTGATGAAGTGGGTATAAATTTTTTAATGTATTCGACATAAGTAAAACATCTCCTATTTTCTTTGAACTTTCCAGTAGTTGAAACATTTTTGCATGATTACTAAAACCCTCAGAATTATTTATCATCTTGCTCTCTTTCACCCTTCTGATTGTCATTTGCTAATACTCCATCTATTTTTGAATCAATAATCTCAATTGTACTACAAGACTCAAGAACCCACAAAAGCATGGGATATACTGCACATTAAAAATATTTCAACACTTACTGCATCTGGCGGTTGTTAAAAGGCTTTTCCTGTACTTTTTCTTTATAGAAAATACTTATATTTAGGCTTATGTCTAGTTTTTGAAAGTATAACCTTATGAGTTTAGTACCAGATTCAGATCTTTTTAGCTCAATTCTAACATAATTTTAAATCCTTATTTTTTAGGATAAATTTTTGATGACCTCATCAACACCTTCAATTAAAAGGACAAACGTAACATATCCCCTTGATCGATTAATTTTTTTAAATCTTTTTTGTATTTTTCTAAATTTGAAATCATTACTACTCCAATCTATAGGTACTATAGATTAACATAATTTTTAATATTCTGGAACTTTTATTCGCCAACCATTATGAAAGCAACCTATTGGGGACTGACCCCCGCTTTCGCTAGGGGTGACGTATATGCGGGAGTAACGTATATGTGATGGTGACGTGCGTGCGGAGGTGACGTAAGCGAAGAGGATTATTTGATTTCGCGGTGAAGGGTGTGCTTTCTTAAGAAAGGATTGTATTTCATCTTCTCTAATTTTTCAGGATGAGCTGTTGCGTTCTTCTTAGTCGTGTAGCGGGAGGGAGTCAGCTTTTGCTTTCTCGCCTCTGTACATTCTAAAGTAATAATGCGTCTGCCTTTTTTCTTTGCCACTTTTTACCGTCCGCTAAGCCTTTCTGGCCGCATAATATTCCGTAAACAAGCCCGCATCAAAAGTAAAGGGAATGTGGCCGACACCCGGCACATCCTGAACAACACCCACAGGAGATTTCCCCTGACTTTCCTCTTTCATTAAAAAATCGGGCAAATCCAAGCGAGGAGCGGCGCCGGCTTGAATGACATTTTGATTGAGCAGAGCTTTTTTAGCCACAGATACTTTACTCCCCTTTTGAACCACGTAAGAAGGAATGTTTGTTTTCCTGCCGTTCACCAAAATGTGGCCGTGGCTCACCAGCTGACGCGCTGAAAGTATGCTGGGAGCAAAGCCCAGACGAAAAACAATATTATCCAAACGCCTTTCCAACAGCCCGGCCAATTTCTCCACCCAATTAGAGGCCGATCCCTTTTTGGAGGCTCGAATAAAACGCCTCAGTTGATGCTCTCTCAAAACGTAGTGAAAGCGTATTTTCTGTTTTTCCTCCAAGCGCAAAGCGTAATCAGAGTATTTTCGCCTTTTACTGCCGCTTTCCCCAGGTGGATAAGGCCGCCTCTCCAAGGCTCCCTTTTTCCCTAAACCGGGAAACTCCATGCCAAAACGGCGTTGAATTTTAAACCGCGCAAAAGATTTCTTTTTCATACAGACCCGCTCTTTACAACAAAAACCTTACACACCTCAAATAGGCTGTGATAGGGATGGGTTATGAATAAGGCTGGCGGAGAAGTCAAGAATTCATTGCAGGTAAAATATACATGAAGGGCCAGTTTCGCTCCAAAGCCCCCTGCGTGTTCTTGCAGAAGATCCGGTCCAATGAGATGATTCCAGTGGAAGGGAGGCGCCAATGAAAATTAACAGTTTCTGGCTGCAGCATACTTTGCTGGCGGCAGCCATCCTGTTTGCCTCAACTTTGGCGGTTTCTTTTTCTCTATCCCGCTTCTATGCAGAAGAAAATAATCTGAACGCCCTAAAAGAAATGAAAAATCAATCGGTGCAGTCTAGAAATGCTTTCGTGGGTGATTTAAAACTTTTGATCTCTTCTCTTATTACCTGGCAAAACAAAGATTTAAACAAAGAGGCTCCATTCAGTCTCGTCGGAGTCATTGACAAAAAAAGCGGAAAAGCGGTCTATGCAAAACCCACAGCCCCCAAGATATTTCAAAAGTTAAAAATTTCAAAAAACTTGTTTAAAGCCCATCCCATTGCCTTTTACCCCCTAAAAACAAAAAATCAAAAATCAGCACGGGTTCTTTTTTTAGTGGATGCGGATCAAATTCGATCTGCCTCACTGCCAAAAAATTTATCCACACAAAAAATCCTGTTCGGTCTGCTGTCGCCCAAAGGGTTCTCACTGTTGTCTCAATCTTTGCAGTACCATAGAGAAGCTTTTCTGCTCCATCAGAAAAACTGGATGCCCATTCACTCGCAAACGGCTTATTCAGGGTGGTTTTTACAAAAACCTCTTTTTAAAAGTTTTAATGCCAAGGGATGGGAGCGAAAATCCAACAGCCGCCTGAGTGTAGGCATCCCCGTCGGCATTTCTGATTCTTACTTGGTCTTCAACAAGAACACCCAGAAATGGCCTCAATATTTTGGCGGTGTATTTTATGAAGTGCTTTTAGTTCTTTTTGGAATTGGAATGCTCATGTTTATTCCTGTTTATTTGTTTATCAACCCTCTATGCTCTGCTTACCTTTATCTAGCCCGCCTTTTAAACAGATATGCTGTGTGGGGCGTCTTCCCCGCCCCCAACCATAAAGGAAGCAATGCTTATATTCGAGATGTTCAGCCTCATTTGGAAAAACTCTACTGGCAGTTAAGAGAAGAAAAACTCTCCAGTGTGAAAGAGCCTGCTCAAAATACACAGCTGTTTTCAGACCTGATTCAAAACATCTGCAAAAGCATTTTAAATCATCCTGGCATTCAAACAAAAACCCGCTTTGACTCAGACATTCAAGTTCCTCAGCCTTCCCACTGGCTGGAGCAGTCCATTATAGAAATTTTAAAAAATGCCGCTGAATGCATGAACAAAAATGGAGCTATTGAAATACACACATTGAGAGAAAAAGGCAAATTCATCTGTAGAATTCGAGACTACGGCCCGGGCATGAGTCCTTCAGTGATGAATCAAGTTTGCAACGCTTATTATTCCTCCAAACCGCAGGCAAAGGGCCTCGGCCTCACCCTGGCCTACTCTGCTTTGTCGCGGGCCAACTGCTCCCTTTACTTCTCAAATGCCAAAGACGGACAAAAAGGTCTAATAGTAGAAATAGCTTTACCGGAAAAAAGCAGTTATTCTACGAGTCATATTCCAATTTATGATTCATCCTACACATAAATTGAGTTAAAAAAGCGGAATGAACGCCTCCGATTTTCATAAAAATGTGAAAGCTTTAGTTCGTGCTGTATCTATTCCATCCGTTCTGGAGTCTTTTTTACAGCAGACGAGAGGTCCTTATCTCTATTTTGCCTGGATAAAAGACCACTCTGCGCTTCAGCTCTTGTATTCAAAACCAAAAATATCTTCTGAGCTGATTCGCCTTTACGAAAGCGACCCCTCTTTTGAACTCTCCGATTTAAAAGAGCCTCTGAAAATAAGAAGCCTGCAAAAATTAACATGGAAAGTTTCTCCGGAGGAAAAGTTATTTCCCTACTGGATTCATAAAGACCATGAGCCTTTCGGACTTTTCTTTCTTCCGGAAGACTCGATGAACCTTCAAAGCCTTTTGTGCTATGTAGAATTAAAATGTCAAAACCTGTGGAAAAATCAAACCCCTCAAGAAGAGTTTCTAAAAACTTTGTACACAGAAGTTTCAAGATCCAGAAAACTTCAGCTTCCTGTGACACTGCTGTTGATCCAGTGCTGTTCTGAAGAACCTTCTTTCTTAAGATCCCTGCACAATCATCTGGAGAAAAACAGCCAAATTTATGATTTCACTTCTGTATTAAATTCAAAGGAAACCGCCCTGCTCCTGCCACACACCAACGAGAAAGAGGGGCTGGAAAAAGCAGAAAAAATTTATTGGACTCTGCAGTCTCTAAATAAAACTCAAATTTTAAAAAAACACGTGGACTTTCAAATTGCTGTCGCTGAATACCCAAAGTCCGCCAGAGATGCCCTCGGCCTGCTCAAAATCGCTAGAGACGCCTGCGCCTACGGGCAAACTCAGCAGACAGGGCTTGTCATTGCAGCAGCCCCTCAAGGTTTTAAGCCCGACTTTCAAGTGCAAAATGAACAGTCCTTGTGAGCGGATTTGAAGAGAGCATGAAATACAACAAACTAGAAGTTCATTTAGGCTCTTTCAAAACCAATGTCAAAACGGCCTTAAAAATTATTGAGAAAGACAATCTGCACCCCTTTGTGAAATCCGATGCTTACGGATTGGGAGTTCAACAAATCACTCAGGCTCTTATGGAAGAAGGACTTTTCACAGCAGGAGTCTTAAACACTCAGGAAGCTCAAAAGATTTCAAGCAAAATGAAAATTCTTATTTTTGGACCTCTGGAAAATGCAGAAGAGTTTTTGAGCCGCCCCCGGTGGACTCCCGTCCTCAGCTCTTTTGACGATTTAAAAACGTTTTCCCAAGCAGTCTTAAAACACCAAAACCCCCGCTGTATTCATATCAAACTTGACCTGGGTATGTCCCGCTTAGGGTTTGAAGAAAGAGAATGCGGTGATATTATTTCATTTCTCAATCAAAACAAACATCTCCGGCTTGAAGGAATTTGCGCTCAACTCTCCCGCGGCGAAGGCATTGGAGTTTTAAACAGCAGCGCTCAAAAACAAACAGCCCAATTTAAAAATATAGGTAAAAAAATAAAAAGGTATTTTCCCCATGTAAAACAACACATCTTCAACAGCGCCTCTTTTTTAGGATGTTTTTCCAATAATCTGAAAATGGAGTTTGGGGCCCGGCTGGGAGGTTTTCTCTACGGAATTAAACACGATATTGAAAATCACAAAATGCTCAAAAAATGGTCTGAGTTAGATCTCCAGCCGGTTTCCACCCTCAAAGCCGGCATCATTTCTTCCAGAATAATCCCTCAAGGAGGAACTGTGTCGTATGACAGCTTGTGGAAGGCCAAAACCCCTTCCAACATTGCTGTTGTCTCCATGGGCTACGCAAATGGGCTGTCCAGGGCCTTGACAGGCTCAGATGTTTTGTTTCGAGGAAAAAGGGTGAAAGTAAGAGGCGCTGTCTGTATGAATTTTTTTATGATCGACTTGACGCCCGTCTTAGGTTTAAAAGAAAAACCAAAGAGAGGAGAGGAAGTGGTCATTTATGGACGCCAAAAAAATGAAGAAATTTCAATTAAAGAACAAGCAGAGGCGTTAGGGTCCATCCCTTATGAAGTGATGACTCATATTTCTTCTTCTGTTCAAAGAGTATATGATGAATTATAAAAATGCTTTAATCAGCGTTTCCAACAAAGAGGGCTTGTTGGACTGTGCAAAAAAACTCAGCCGATCCGGTGTTCGCATCGTCTCCACTGGAGGCACTGCTCAATTTCTTGCAGAAAACGGTATTCCCGCAAACCTTGTCGAAGAGCAGACAAATTTTCCAGAAGTTATGGACGGCCGAGTTAAAACACTGCACCCTCATATCTTCATGCCCTTGCTGGCCCGATTGAAAAATCCCCAAGATGAAAAAGAACTAAAAAAAAGAAATCTTGAATCCTTTGATTTGGTGATTTGCAATCTGTACCCCTTTGATCAAATGGTGAACGGCAATGAATCAGAGCAAATAGAGCTGATTGATGTGGGAGGGCCTTCTTTGCTGAGAGCCAGTGCAAAAAATTTTGAAAAAATCACAGTCATATGCGACCCCAAAGACTACTCCCTTTTGGAAGATCCTTCATCCATAGAAAAAAGAAAAAAATTAGCTGTTAAAGTTTTCTATCATCTCAGCCTCTATGATGCAAAAATTGCTCAGTACTTTCAAACAAAGGCCCCCCGCTTTCGCGGGAACAAGGCGGTAAAAGCAACGGCCGAGGCCGCCGAGCGGAAGGGCGGGTGCAGCATTTTCTCCAATTCCGCCCCTGCAAAAACAGAGCTTCAGTCAGACGAAAACAAAGACTCTTCCAATTACGTAAAACAAGGCTCTTTTTTCAAAAAACTGCGGTACGGCGAAAATCCCAATCAAAAGGCTGTCTGGTACAAAAACTCCAATTCCCCAGGACTGCATGAGGCGGAGATTCTTCAAGGCAAAGCTCTTTCTTTCAACAATATTTTGGATATTCAGTCCGCTTTAAACACTTTGAGAGAATTTCAGGAACCGGCTTTTGTAGGAGTGAAACACAACAGCCCCTGCGGAGCCGCCCTCTCAGATTCTTTGGAAACAGCTGTCCAAAAAGGATTGAAAGCAGACCCTTTAAGCATCTTTGGAGGAATCGTTTCTCTGAACAGAAAAGTTTCTCTTCCATCTGCGGTTCAGCTAGGCTCCTGTTTTCTGGAATGTATTATCGCCCCTGATTACTCAGAAGAAACGCTCACATTATTATCCAAAAAGAAAAATTTAAGATTGCTGAAATGGCCAAAACTTTTAGACTTCTTTAAAGAAGATCTGATCTATGCCATAGACGGCGGTTTTGTGGTGCAGGATTCAGACCGGGTCCACATCAAATGGGACCGCTTTAAATTGGAAGGGCAAAAACCAACAGCAGAAATTAAAAAAGACCTGGAAATGGCTTGGAAAATATGCACCCACCTGAAAAGCAACGCTATCGCGTTAGTCTCTCAGGGGCAGACGGTCGGTTTAGGCATGGGCCAGGTAGATCGAGTGACTGCTGTAGATCTGGCTCTAAAGAGAATGAAAAAACATCATTCTCATCTGTCCTCTCCCGTTGTCATGGCCAGCGACGGCTTCTTTCCCTTTGAAGATTCTATTGAAAAAGCCGCCTCCCAAGGCATCCGGTGGATTATTCAGCCGGGAGGCTCCCTCAGAGATTCTGCTGTCATAGAAAAAGCCCGCTCCCTAGGTCTTCATATGGTGCTGACAGGATGCCGTCATTTTAGACACTGAACTTTATCCCATCAAAAACCGAAAAGACAATCATGGACAAAATATGGATCACCCGCATAAAAGGCCATATTTCAGGGCCTTTCAACAGCGGCGAAATATTGAAAATGATAGAGAGCAAAAAACTTTCTATTAAGGATGAGGTGAATAAATCCTTAAAGCAGTGGGTGTATGTCCAAAATGCCTCAGAATTAGACATTTCTTCCTCTCAAACAACAACAAAGGTCCCTTTAAAAAAGAAAGACAGCTCAGCAGAAAAAACTGATATGGAGGACACAATTATTCTGGATTCCCCTCTGCCGATTGAAGAGTCTGAAGAAACACAAACAGCACAAGTTATTGAGCAAAAAAAACAAACAGCCCTGTCAAAAGAATTGAATTTAGAGCAGGCAGAAGTCATTGACTACAAGGCAGAAGAGTTTTCAGCTTCTCAAAAGTCCAGCGTGCAGTTTGAAACGATGGATCAAGTGAGAAAAAAAGCCTCTATAACATCCAGAAAAGCAGTGAAATACTTGTGGATGCTTTTGGCTTTATCCGCCGGCGCGTGGATTTTTTTCAAATACAATTCATTTTTTTCCCAGCCGCCGACAGTCTTTGAAGTTTCTAAAGCTCGAATTTTTTTTCAACAAGGGGAATACCATAAAGCTTTAGAAATGTTTAAAACACTCCCTCTGGAAAACGATTCCGACAGGCTCCATCTGGCTAGTCTGCTCGTACAGCTTGAAGGAGACGCCTACCAAGCGCAAATCCATTTAAACAAAATAAACAGCCTGCCCCCTTCAGATCAGTCCCGCCTCCAAATTTTAAAGGGCATTATGGCGCATAAAAACAACGACACCGAAACAGCTCAAACTTTCTTTAACGAAGCTTTATACCTCTCACCCTTTTTGGGAGCTCTTCATAAAATTTTATTAAACATTCAAAATCCAAAACAAGCCTTAAGCATCTTAAATCAAATAGATTTTTCGAATGAACAGATCAAAAATAATCAGAATTTGCTACTGCTTCTCAAAAACTACCTGGAGCCTCCAGATAAATTTGAGGATTTAAAACTTTCTGTCCACGGAGATTATAGGCAGGAGATTCTTTTGCTTCTGCTCCGCAAACAGATGCTTTCAAACCAAAAAGAGAGCTATGATGAAGCTATTAAACAGATTCTGGATCAAGACCCCTACCTCACACAAGAATACAAAAATGATATTTTATCTCCGACCCCTCTTTTTATATGGAAAACACTGCTCTTGGATATATGCCTCGACATCTCCGCTCAAGGAGATGAGCAATCTCATTTTATTGCCCTAAAATCTCTATGCCTTGCTCAATCTGGATTAAACATAGAAGCGATGAAAACCATTGAACAGGCCAGAACACAATCCCCTAGAGACCCGCTGATCAACTCTCTTTATGTCTTTATCAGCTCTCAGAATAATTTAGATAAAGACACCCTGCTGGACTATTCATTAAAACAAAATAAAAGTTATAAGCTTCCCATCATTCTCAAAGCACGTTTTTGTCAAATGCAAAAAGATGTTTTCTGCACTCACAGCCGCTGGAGCCAAATCATGCAGATGGAGCCTCAGCCGCTCTCCGCCATCACAGGATCTGCCTGGAGCTTTATTCAAATGGGCAAAAAAGAAGAAGCTCAAAAGTTGATCCAAACAGGCTTTTCTCTCACCCACAGGTACAAACCTCTCTTACAGCTTAAAAATTCTTTATAATTTTCGAACCAATCGGGTGCGAACATACTCAGCAATTTTCTCAAGCTCCTTGAAGTGATCTTTTTTTCGAGTTTGAAAGTTTTCAAGTTTTCCCTCTTTCTTCTCAAAAAGACTCCTCATATAATTTTCAAAGCCGTAAACGGGTCCGTAAATGCGGTGAGAAAACAATACAGAAAAAATAAAAACGGACAGGATAGAGAGTCCATACACCAAAAGCACAAGCCAATAAAAATAACTCATGACCTCACGGGTCCATTCGGCGTTTTGATCTAACGCAGAAACCCCTGCATACATATAA
Source organism: Bdellovibrionales bacterium (assembly GCA_965199935.1). Taxonomy (GTDB): domain Bacteria; phylum Bdellovibrionota; class Bdellovibrionia; order Bdellovibrionales; family UBA1609; genus JAPPLG01. The sequence goes on along the minus strand of CBDATD010000002.1, from coordinate 25,143 downwards.
ACACCAAAAACGAAAACAATCAGCAGGTAAAAAAGAGTGAAGCTCGTTAGAACAGAGAGTAAAAATTTGTTTTGGTTTTTATTATTCAATAAAAAATTCCTCCTCAAATTCTCTTTTTTAAATAAATCTTTATCCATAATCAGCGGGTAAAGAAAAACAGCCAAACTTCCGCAAATAAAAAGTACAGATAAATTAAAGGGATAAAATTGATTCCTGTTGAAAGTTAAAGCAATATTGTTCACAGTTTCTGCATACACAATATGATCTACAGTCAAACTTAAAAGCCCCCCCATCATAACACTCAGAGAAATTCGGATCTGCAAATGCTTATAGGTAAATAAAGCATTCAATACAGCCAACAGCTGAATCAAAAATACGGCAACAGCTGAAAAAACAATGGACTCTAAGAGGCGTGTTGTATGGATAGAGCTTTCTAATACATCTAAACGGGAGAAAGAAGAAAAAAAAGATACAAATCCAAAAGTCACTGGTTCTATTTTTAAGACGCTGGTGGACCACTTGAAAACCTGGTCGAAAACACATGGGGCCGTAAGAGAGAAAAAAATCCACAGCCAATCTTTGTTTCGCATATTCTCACTATAATATCATTTTCTGGAAATAGAAAGTAAATAATCATAAGATCCGTTGGCGGGGAGAAAATATCCTTGAATATCTTTCTTTACGACAGCCGTTTGTTGATTGTGCCATAGAGGGATTATGGGCAGGTCCTCCGACACCAGCTGTTGGATTTTATTATAAATTTTCTTTCGGGTTTTGAGATCAAATTCTTTTTGTCCTGCTGTCAAAAGTTTGTCCAATTTTTTACTGGTGTAAAAACCTCTATTTCTTCCGTAAGGGGGAATCTCTGAGCTGTGAAAGGAAATTCGATAAATATCAGGGTCAAAAGCACCCACCCATCTTAAAAGGCTTAATTGAAAATGACCTTTCTTAAGATCTCCATAAAAGGTGCCCCACTCATAGCTTTTGAGTTCTGCTTGAAAGCCGGCCTTTCGAAACCCCTCCGCAATAATTTTAGCATAAGCAATCACCTCCTGACTGCTTGATGTTTTTATTTGAATTTTTTTTTGTTTCCAACCGTGTTTTTCCAGAATGCTTTGAGCTTTTTTCAGATCATAATGATAACTGCGTCCTTTTGAAAAAAATAGATTCTCATCATTCAATATGGATTCAGCAGGCTTCGCAAAACCTTTCAGTTTGTGCTGAATAATGGAAAAACGATCTATAGAAAAAGCCAAAGCCCGCCGGGCTTTCAAATGACGAAACAAAGGATCCCGCATATTGATTAAAAGGTAGTTCATAGACAGACCGGCCCTTTGAAAAACATGATAATCTTTTTGAGATTTTTTAATTTTTTCAACAGAAGAATAAGGCAGTTCAGACTGCACAATATCCAGCTCTCCTCTTAAAACTTTTTGAAACCGAGTCAGATCGTCTCGAATCACTTTAAAAATGACATTTTTTATCATAGATTTGTTTCTGGCCCTCAGATGAATTTGATTGGAATCCTCTTTCACCAAAACAAAGGGGCCGCTTCCTATCAACCGGCCGGCCTGTGTTTCCTTCTTGGATAGAATACGAAGAACAGGCAAATCAACCGTCAAAAAAGAAGGTGAAAAATGCTTTGAATGAAGAGTGACAATCCATTTTTTTTCAGTCTCTTGAACAGAGACATTTTGAATCGACCGAAAAGCGGAATAAAAGGGGCTTTTTTTGAGCCGGTATTGATCAAAGCTGAATTGAATATCTTCCGCAGTGAGTGCGGCGCCGTTAGAAAAAACAACTCCCTTTGGAATGTGGAAGGAGCATATTTTCTTGGAACAGGACCATTTTTCAGCCAGAGAAGAAGTGATTTTTAAGTTTCGGTCCAGTCGGACAAGAGAATGAAAAATAAGATTTCCTATTCTCATTCCCATCGCATCTGTTGCGAAACGAGGATCCAAGGTGGATGGCTTCTGAGACAAAGCGATAACTACTTGCTGATTTTTCTCTTTTATGCTGTGATCAGATGCAGAGCCTGCGCCCGTTAAAGAAAAAACACAAAAGAAGGAAAAGCAAACTATCCTAAAAGGCTGACTCCCATGAATTGGAAAATGATTTTTATTCAAAAAAGAAATCCGAGACACCCTTTTGTTTTGATCCTTCTGATTCTTTTTATAAATTTAACGGCCCGCAGTCAAGCAGACTCAACAAACAAAATATCTTTAAGAACTGAAATACAGAAAATATTGAAAACCCATTCCCGTATGAAAAAAAATATGGGGCTGGCCGTGTTTGACCTGCATTCCCGCCAATATGACCTTGTTCATAACGAAGACAAATTATTTATCCCCGCTTCACTTTCCAAAATTATTACTGCCGGTGCTGTTCTGCATTTTCTCAATCCTTATCATCAATTTGAAACTTCGTTTCTCTCCACAGCCTCCATAGATAAAAACGGGGTGCTTGACGGCCCTCTTTATTTAAAGGGAGAGGGAGACCCCGCCTTTGTTTCAGAAAGTTTGTGGATTTTGATCAATCATCTGACCCGCTCCGGTTTGAAGACCGTAAAGGGTCCTCTCATTGTCGATGACAGCCTGTTCAGCAAAACACAGCCCCGCAAAGAATGGCTTAAATCAGACCGCAGTTATTCAGCTCCTGTTTCTGCTTTGTCTTTTAATTGGAACTCCGTCAACGTCTATATACGTCCTGCTGACGCCAAAGGGGCGCCGGCTCAAGTTCTCATAGATCCTCAAAACACCTATATTAAAGTCATCAATAAAACACGGACTCAGGGCCGCAAAAACAAAATTCAAGTTCAGCGCAAATTGGCAGGCCCGGGAAGAGATATAATTGAAGTAAACGGAAGCATTCCCCTCCGATCAAAAGAAATGGTCATTTACAAAAACATTACTCAGCCGGCTCTTTGGACCGGCTTTAACGCTGTTTCATTTTTACAGCAAAGAAGCATCACTGTAGAAGGGCGGGTGGTCAAAGGCCAGACCCCTTCCCAGGCCCGTCCTCTAGCTGTCCATAAAGGGCCTTTCGTTTTTCGAATGATTCAAGATATGATGAAATTCTCTTCTAATTTTTTAGCGGATATGCTGACACTGCAAACTGCTCTCTCTCAGGAGCCGAAGAAAGATTTATGGAAGCAGGGGCTGAACAAAATTCATCAATACATCCAAGAACAGGGAGTTAAAGACTATGTTTTTCTCAGCCCCTCCGGGCTTTCACGCAAAAATAAACTTAAACCAAAAGATATTTTGCAATTTCTCATTCAAGATTATCACTCCTCATACTCTTTTGAAAAACTGACAGCCTATCCTCTTCCAAAAAGCCCGGGAACTCTTAAAGAAAGATTTAAAAACTTGGAAAACTCTTCGCTTATTAGAGCCAAAACAGGGTTGCTTTCCGGAGTCGCAGGCTTGGCCGGCTATATTAGAAATAAAAAAGGCAGAATGAAAGCTTTTGTTTTTATCTACAACGGAAGCTCTCGAAAACAAATGAAAGCCCAAGAGATTTTTGATCAGCTGGCAAGTCTTTTCACCCGCCATTCCATTGAGTAATAAGACCAACAGCCTCTTTTTAAGGACCGTACTGAGAACCGCTTCCGCCCGAAGGGCTGCCTCCCGGTACTCCTCCAGGAGGTGTAAGACCTCCAGGAAATGCGGGGGAAGGGTACTGCCCGCCGCCGGGGTAAGATATATCACTCAGATAACTTTGATATTTGAAGGCAAGGGATTGGGCCTCCTGCTGATACCTCATCATGACAGACTGTCTGATTCTTTGCTGTTCCATCTGAAACTGCTGTAACTGCATATAATAAGACTGCATTCTTTGTTGTATTTGCAACTGTGACTGGTAATGACTGAATGCACCGCCGCCAGGGAAACCTCCTCCAGGAAAGCCGCCAGGAAAACCTCCTCCAGGGAAAATACCACCTTGTATTCCACCACCAGGAAACATTCCGGGAAAACCGCCGCCGGTAAAAATACCACCTTGTATTCCACCGCCAGGGAACATTCCTGGAAAACCGCCAGGAAAACCACCGCCGGTAAAAATACCACCTTGTATTCCACCGCCAGGAAACATTCCTGGAAAACCTCCGGGAAAACCGCCAGGGTACATTCCGGGAAAACCGCCGCCGGTAAAAATACCACCTTGTATTCCACCACCAGGAAACATTCCTGGAAAACCTCCGGGAAAACCGCCAGGAAAACCGCCGCCGGTAAAAATACCACCTTGCAAATAACTGCTGAAAATTCCTGCATAAGGATTCTGATGAGCTGTCGGAGAGCAGGCGAGAGCATTCCTGCCTCTGCCATTGAAAGCTCCGCCGTAAAGCATTTGGGTAATGAAGGGGTAAGCCAGACCGTACATCGCAGAGTTATCTACAGGAAAGCCCTGCCGCGATCTTAATTTATTGGTTTCTTTAATTCCATAATAGGCCAGGCCGGTCCCCGCCAGAGGCATAAAAGCCCCTAAAAGCTTATCCCATGCTGATTTTTTTGGATAGGCCGCATCAATCACTTCTTGAAAACAACTGGTGCAGAAAGCACCGGCTTCAGTAGCTCCCGGATGTCTTTGTCTGCATATTTCCAGATCAGGATTTCTCTCGCATCTTCGAGCAAGGCGTCTGGACTCACGTTCGTTGTCTCTCCGCTTCTTTTTTAACCTTGCGAGTTCTCTATTGAGTTCGTTCAACTCCCTCAAATTTTCCGCTATGTATTGCAAATAATCTTTGCAGTCGTCATGGGCTGACCCCTCAATCTCCCCCTCAGCGTCTGTCTGCAAAAGAAGAGAGTCTTCGCACAGCCCCTCAATGTCGATGCCGCCTTCATCTTCAAAATATTTTTTATATCTGCACTCGCAGTTTTCACACCAATCAAAAGAAGAGCCTGGTGCAGAAGCTGGTTCCGGTCCAGACTCCGCTGCAGGAGATGGTTCAGGTGCAGGAGATGGTTCAGGCCATCTAATTTCCAAACCAGACGCACACTCTGTTACACACTTTGAAATACCGCCAACTGTACCAGTACTCCACCCCGCAGGACAATTTCCTCCTTGAAGATCGGCTACACAAAACTCTTTCCCTCCAGAGGTTTCTAACCTGCTTCCCCCAGGACATTCACAAGCACTTGTAGTTTCTGCAGGCGGAGAAGGTCTCGACACAGCTCCAGCGCCGCTGGCCGGCTCAGCACCGGCAGAAATACTAGTTTCAGCAAAAACAAAAGAGGGGCTGATAAGAGCTGTGGGAATGCTTAAGCTGTACTGCATATGAGGAAGAAAATGTTCAAAATAAAAAGAAACCCCTGTACCAGCCGCCGGCGCACATTCACTTGGGGCTGATTTTTTTCCTCCTGCATGTTTAATAACAGAATTAACGATATTTCTTCCTCGTATTTGCTTCGGCGGAGTGCATTCACTCCCTGCACTGTTCTTGCAGTTTGATTTTTTAAAAACTGGGTTGTCTAACAAGGACTCCTTATCAGCCTCAACCTCCTCTTCCAACTGCTCCATTCTGGCCTCAACCTCTAAAATTTGATCTTCCAAACTAGCCGGTTGAGAAGAAGAGCGTCCGCTCAGCCCCGCCTGAATGGCAATCTGGCAAATGGGATCCATCCCAACATGAGGCCCCATGGGAGGCATCATACCGGGAAGCATAGCCGTTGAAAAAGCCGGATAAGAAATAAACAGAACAAAAAGAAACTTCAAAAAATACTCCCTGTATTAAAGATCACAAGACCCATAAATTCGTATCGGAAACCCCCGCCCTCTGCTGTATAGCTCAAAAGACCTCATCCCTTCCTTTCTCGCAAGAGAGAACAAGATATGCGAAGGACGCTCAACAAACTGCACCTCTCAAAGTTTCATTGTACCTGAATCCTCCCCCTTCAGGTGTGGAAAAATGGATTTCACACAAAATGCCCTACTTAGGTCTAAAACTCAGGAAAATGTAAAAAATACAAGCTTTTTCAGATATTTAAAAAAAGTTGGACATAAATTTGCACGTCTTAAAAATATGCGTTTTTTTATGTATTTGACACTCCTTGTATTTCTGCTGATTTCCAAGTCCAGCAACAGCTTGATTCTCATGGAACCGGGAGAACAAAAAAAACTTCCATCCCCTTATGGAGAAAAAATCACTCTCAGCCGGCCAGGCCTCATATCTATTCAAGAAGAAGGCCCTTTCATCCGGCTCAAAGCTAGAAAAACAGGAGAGTTATTTTTGGATCAAGGCTCTTCCACCCGGTGGATCAAAATTCTTCCCACAAATGAAAAAATCAAGTGGACAAATTTTTTAAAGCTCATCGAAAGCATTCCATGGCTGAAATGGAGTTTTTATGGAAACAAAATTTACGTCTCCGGCTCAATGCACCGCCTTCAAGACTGGAAAAAGCTGGCTCAAAATTCTAAACGAAATCAAATCCCCTACACCATGAACGCCGATATTTCAGAAGCAGTAAAAAAAGATTTTCTGCATTTTGCAAAGGATCAAGAACCCTTCAAAATTCTATGGCATAAACCTGTTCAAGTGATTCTGCCTTTCAACCATCCTTCACTATTTTCTGACTACGGCATCCAAACTGTCACAGACGAAAAAAACTTTTTGATTGAATTAAATCTGCTTCTTGCTGAAACATCCTCCAACAACTCCCGCTTTTTCAATGCCTCAATCCGCTTGATCACAGAGCCTTTGCAAAGCATCCAAAGCCAGTTTCATCATTACAAAAACAAGGGTATGGGCCGCATTCTTACATCCACAAGTTTAATAACGGAAAACAAAAAGACAGCTCGTTTTTTTATGGGAGGTGAAATCCCCATTCCTCAATATCATACGGAAAACCAATCCACAGACATACACTTTAAACCCTACGGACTTTCCCTCAATTTTACTCCTCAAATTGTTCCGGATAAAAAAGTTCACCTGAAATTGGACACAGAAATTTCAGAAATAGATCCTTCTTCCTCCAAAGGCTCCACAAAAAACCACCGCATTCAATCTGAAATCACCATTCCGGAAGGGCAAAGCCTTCTGCTCTCCGACTTTCAGCGGACCAGCCTGGGGAAAAATAAAGAACAGCCCAAGTCTTTTTTGATTCCTCTCTTCAGCTCCCTCCTGAGTCAAAAAGAAATTTTTAAAGAAAAATCCAAAGCTCTAATTTTTATCACTCCAAGGATTGTTCAGCCGTGAGCCTGCTTAAAGAATTTTCAAAAATACTTAAAATTTTGGAAACCTCCTTTCAAGACTCCCGGTTTGGAACAGAACCAGTGAAGAAAATATTGGAAAAACACTGCTCTAGTGAATTCAAAAAAAGAATTTATGAAGAGTTTTTGGGTTCAGGCCCCTTAGAGCCTCTTCTGAAAAACCCTTTGATTACTGAAATTATTCTGGACGGAAGACAGAGGATTTTTTATGAAAAAAACGGCTCCCTTCATACTTACTTTGATCAATTTCTCTCTCAATGGACTTTCGAAAATTTTGTGCAAAGAATCTGCCTCCCCTCCAAGATAAGCCCCACCCTTCAAAGCCCTTTTGGGGACGGCAAATGGAATCAATTTCGGGTGCATATCATCAGCCCCCCTCTCACCCCCAGTTCTTACCACATCACCTTAAGAAAACACCCTGAAGAAATATGGACTTTAAAAAAGTTACAAGAAAAAAGATGGGCTCCAGACACAGCCATTCACATCCTACAAGATATTATCAAACAAAAATTGAACATACTGATTGTCGGCCCCACATCTTCCGGTAAAACCTCTGTTCTAAATGCTTTTTTACAAGAAATGCCTTCTGAAGAAAGAGCAGTGATCATTGAAGATACAGACGAGCTGGTTAAACCCAATAAATTTTCAGTCAAACTCCTGACTCGAAACACCCCCAGTCTGCCTCTTATTGATCAAACAACACTTTTACAGCAAAGTCTTCGAATGAGGCCGGACCGCATTATCATGGGGGAAGTGCGGGGCTCTGAAGCCAAAGATTTGATTATGGCTTTAGCTACTGGACACGAAGGAAGTATGGGTACTCTTCACGCTCATCACTATAAACAGGCGCTCTTGCGATTGGAATTATTAGTGCAGTCCTCCCGGCTCAACTGGAGCGCGGACTCCATCCGCAGTTTGATTCATCTGGGCCTTCAAATTATTGTCCTAGTTAAAAAGGAAATACATGAAAGAAAGCTACAAGGTATTTATCAGATTACCGGACTGGAGAAAACAGGTTTTTTATTTGAACCCCTTTTTAAGAGAAAGACCAAGCTCTCTCAGCCGAAGCTCATCCACCATAGAAGGAGCTTGGGACATCAAACAAACAGCCTGCAAAGTTTTGGGAAAGGCAATGACATCCCGGATGTCCTCAGTCCCGGATAAGATCATCACTAGACGGTCCAGCCCCCATGCGATTCCTCCGTGAGGAGGTGTTCCGTATTTTAATGCCTCAATAAAAAACCCAAACTGGCTTTGGATTTTTTCATCGCTCAACCCCAGAATTTTAAAAATCATCTTCTGTATTTGCGGGTGATGAATACGAATACTGCCCCCTGCCAGCTCTTGGCCGTTGCACACCAGATCATAAGCTTTGGATGTCCACTGAACAGCTTTTTCGGGATCTCCGATGCAGTTTTTCAGTTCCTCAATCAACTTCAATGAAGAAAAATTCCCCTCCGGCATTGTAAAAGGGTGATGCATAGACACCGGCCGGCCCTTTTCAACAGCAAAAAGAGGAAAACCTGTGATCCACACAAATTTATCTTTTGATGAATCACTTAAAGACATTCTACGGGCTGTGTATGGGATCAAAAAGGCAAAGCATGTATTGACCAAAGATTCTTCTCCGGCAATGATGAACACCAAACCTTTCGGAAGGCCCTGAGCTTTTTGATAAAGCTTTTTCAGAACATCTTGAGAGAGAGAAAGAGAAGACTTGAAAGAGCCTCCCTCTTCCTGAATATAAATAAGACCTCGGCTTCCTAGAGCTTTAACCTCTTTTGTCAATTTATCCAAAGCACTGCGGTTCCAGCATTCCGAAGGAGGCAGAGCCAAACTTTTAATCCGGCCTTTGTTTTTCAGCGTTTTATTAAAAATTTCAATCCCCAAATCTTGAATGTTTTCCAAGGATCTTAATTTCAGAGGAATCCTTAAATCCGGTTGATCCGTGCCATAGTGTTCTACAGACTCTTTGTATGAAAGCTTTGTGATCTCTGCAGATTTCCACAAAGTGCGGATAATTTTTTCATTGAGTTCTAAAACGTCCGCACTATCCACAAAGCTCATTTCTAGATCAATTTGAGTAAACTCCGGCTGGCGGTCCGATCTCAAATCTTCATCTCGAAAGCATCTGGCCATTTGAAAATATTTCCACACTCCGCCCACCATCAAAAGCTGTTTTAAAATCTGAGGGCTTTGTGCTAAAGAATAAAAATTTCCTGGGTGAATGCGGGAAGGCACTAGGTAGTCTCTGGCTCCTTCTGGAGTGGCCCTATAGAGAATGGGGGTTTCACACTCTAAAAAACCTTCCTTTTTCAGCGTCTGACGAACAGCATACACAGCCTCGTCTCTTATCTTGAGATATTTTTGCAGTTTTTCCGATCTTAAAAAAAGATATCTGTATTTTAATTTTAAAGAATCTTTAATTTTCTCGTCTTCAGGGTCCACAGGAAGAATGTCCGCCGGCGACAACACTTTCAGAGCCTCCACCCGAAGTTCAAAGAGGCCTGTTTTAAGTTTTTTATTTTCTGTTCCCTTCGGACGCTTCAGAAGAACTCCTTTGACAGCAATAACACTGTGGAGAGAAATTTTATTTTTTTTAAGTAAATCCAGGTCTAAAAAAACTTGTAAAATCCCTGTGTGGTCTTTTAAATCTAAGAAAGCAAATCGGCCGTGGTTTCTTTGATTTTGAACCCAGCCGGCGGCAGTCACAGAGCAGTTCAATAGACTTTCATCTATTTGTGAACACAAAACTTTTTTGGAATTATTTGAAAATTCCTCTAGAAAATACCCCATAAGGGGTTCACTATACAAGAAAAGAAGGCTGAAGACAAAAACTTATTTTCTCATCTTTGACTGCAAGCGCTCATCCACACCTGCTTCATCCAGTTTCTATCGGAGTCCGTCGCTTTGAAATCAGTGTCACTAAGAGGAAATTCTTCTTTTAGGCATTCCTCTTTTTTAACAGCAAAGCTGTCACTGATTCCGGCAATAATATCCGTCAACTTTTTATTGAGCTCCTTTTTCTGACGGGAATCGGCCTCATTACTGTAAGCCTCAAGATGAGAATCGTACAACTCTTGAATAGGCTCTATATCTTTTCCATTTTTCATTCGAAGATGAGACCAGACTTTAACAAAAAACCAAGATTCTCTTGCTTGATTTTTACTTTTATCCTCTTCAAAGAGCTTATTAAATATCTCTTTCACTTGGGTTTCGTCTGACGCCATCCCTGAAGAAACTTTCATCAACTCTGTATGCTGTCGAATCTTAAGATCGCTCTCTCCTTTGAGTTTGTTGAGGAGTTTTTGAATGCCGGCCTTAGATTTTTCAGCGCTTCCCAAATGATTTCTCCAAACAATTTCAGCAATCATCTCCTTCACAGCTTTTCCAACACGGCTTTCTTTCTGTCTCTCGTAGAGTGAAACAAGATCTCCCACCCACTGGGCCTCCAAATCTCCTTTTTTATATTCTTCAGGATATATTTCTTTGTAAAGATAAAGAGCATCCGCTCTTTTCACCACACCTATTTCTTTACTGAGAGCCTGTGCTTTCAAAGCCGTCTGAAAGCTATTGTGATTTTTAAGTTTGTCTTTGATTGTATTTTTGACGTCAGAGCTTAGAGGGCTGTCGTCATTCAAAGCATAAAAAATACGATTCAAATTTTCATGCAAAGCCCCTGCCTTCAGCACATTATCCAGAGCTGTTATAATGTTAATCCCATCTTTGGACTCAACCGCTGAAGAAAAATCACAGCCTGCTTGTCTCTTTTTATCTTCTCTTTCTCTGCCCCCTGCAGATATAGAATTAATTTCTTTCCCCTCAAAATCCCACGTTGTTAATTGGACGCATTTTGGCTCCAGCTCTGTAGAGGATAAAATATTTAAAATTTTCTCTAACGCGCTTGGATCCATCGCTGTTGGACCCTCGTTCAATTGATTCACAGCTATATCTGCATGAGCGGTAACAGCCTTCAAATGCTCAATAAAAGTTTCAGGAGAACCTTGGTCAATGGTTGGAGCCGCCCCCCAAGAGTAAATTTGAGCAGAAGGAAACATTTTAAGATAGCGGCCGCTCAAAGAGTTGTTTTCATCCACCGTAGAAGCATACTCTCTATTCAAATACTGAGCAGAAGCTCTCGTCCAACTCTCCGGCGCATATTTTTTCATCCGGTCTAAGGCCAGATCATCCACACTGGATTTTCCCTCAGTCTGAAGAACCTGATGCCCGGAAGTGTGAGAACCATGAAGGTGTACATATTTAATATTGTCGAACCACTTTCTGCAGTCACTTCCACTTCCCTTCCCTTGCAGACAGGAGAGCTTCTCTAAAAATTTCAGATTGAGGACAGCTGAATCAGGATCTCTATTGCCTTGGGCATCCCGCTTCTGACTGGTCCGATTGCCCGTATAATAACCCGCATGATAGCCGGAGATCACCAAGCCGTCACAGCGTGTTTTTGTCATTTCTTCAAAGGCTTGACTCACACTTCGGCTGTCTTTGGAGTCCGCATAAAATTCCTTAATTTCCAAAGCATTTTCTGCATCCTGATTTTGTTCTGAATCACCACACTCAGCCGTTGAGCCGTTTTCGACTTGAATACATTTTGCATTTTGTTTGACGCGTTCAGATTCCTCCGGGCCGTTAAGAGCAAAAAAACAAAGTCTTTTTTGATCTCCAGAAGTTTCTTCTGTTGTGCATTTATTTGTTTCAGCTCCTGCAAAATACGCCGTCATTAGACAAAAAGAAAGAAGAAATTGAATCATCCAATAACCCCATCAAATAAAGCCAAACAAAAGCTACAAAGAGGGAAGAGAGTGGAAGTCTTCGTAAGAACACTTGTCAGCCTGAACATCTACATTGAAAGCATCTGAATGTTTCACTTGCTCCAAGTAGGTCCAAACAGGCTCTGATTGAATTTTGCAGTAAGCCAGCTGAACACACTCATCCCGATGACCACAGCTATGAGCTATCTTTTGATGAATCAACTGAAAACCTAATTCATTTTGATGGGCCAGCATCAACTCCGGCAAAGACATCTTTTTCTCATCTAAACATTTGCTGACAGCGCCTTTGAAAGCATAAACATCCACTTTGAAATATTGAGGGTCTGTAATCGTTTTTTCACCGGCCTTTCTCCCCTCTGGATGCACCAAATGAAGACTGGCATTTTCAAGATTTTGACTGCGGTAAATATCGAGGCCCTCACTTAAAGGACACTCCTGGGTAGATAAACGTGAAATCATTTTATCCACGACACCTTGGCTGAAATCAGCAGCTCGTAAAAATACACTAACCTCCGGATGCAGAACCATCCACTGAACATTTTGAATCAATTCTTCTGGACTCAGAGAGTCCAGCATAGAAGACCACTCTTGAGTCACCATTTTGACAGGCCATTTGTTACAGTCTATGTTTTTGTCCATCCAGTCCGCACAAAACCTTTGGCACCCGTCAAATCTGCGGCAAATAACAGCGTCCGAATTTCTACCGCTGTCCCTGCTGAAAAAACCCCTCTGTCTTTTTTGCGCTCTCCTCCTTTGCAGACTGAGATAAACTTCTTCATCCCTCAAAGGATTTACTTTTCTGTCTTCATTTTTTTCATCAATGCTTTTAGCGGGCTGGACTCTCTTAGGTTTTTCGAGGGAGCCGGAAATATCACTTAAATCCCCGGCATCATCCGCGCTTTCGACACCCTCAGCATCCTCACTAGAAGGAGCCTCTGAATTGTGGAGGCTTGGCTTAGTGCAGGATAAAGTGAATAAAAACATGAATAAAAACTTCATAAATACAAGTCTAGCATACAAATTTCAAAAGTCAAAAATACTCATGCTTGATTCTACAGCCGTTCTCGGTTAGCCTCCCAGGTGGTGAACAAATTACAAAGGAGCTGATCTTATGAACATCAGAAACTTTAAAAAATACACAGCACTCGCATTCTCCCCGTCTATAGAGAATTTTCTTACAAACTGTTCTCATCTGGTATTTCGTCTAAGTGTCTCCATATTGATGATGGTTCATGGATGGTCCAAGCTGGTTCGTTATGAGGCAATTTCAGGTTCTTTCCCAGACCCCTTGGGCATAGGCTCTCAGCTCAGCCTTACCTTGACTATTGCAACGGAGTTTTTTGCCTCCATCTTTTTGGCCTTTGGTCTATTTACACGTTTTGCTTCGGCCAGTCTGCTTGTCACTATGTCTATAATCGTTTTTATCTTCCACGCGGAAGACCCTTTTAATAAAAAGGAATTAGCCCTGCTTTACGGCTTTTGCTTTTTGGTTTTGATGCTGTCTGGTTCAAAAAAATTCAGCTTGGATGATTTCCTAAACCGCCGCCTCAAGTAATCTCGCCCGCAAAAGTTATTATAGAGATGTCTTTTTCAAATTTTTGGAAAATGATGCGCCTGTATTTTATTTTTCTTTCCGGTTCAATGGACTCCCAACTAACTCCATTTCTTCTAAAAAACACAGTTCAAAAGAAAATACCAACGCGTAAAGTTAAAATTGTAAAATTTACACTCATTTGCGAATAAGACTGAACATCTGTATAATTTTTCTTTTTTAAGAGACGGTATCCTCATGCGGAGACAAAAGTATGGTTCTTAAAAAACTAAAACTTGCTTTGATTTTATCTTTTACATTTTCAACTTTGGCAGATTCTTCTGCTGTGAGTGGGATTGTTCACGAAAAAACAGAAACGGGAGACGTTCACTCTAATCATTCTTCAGATGAAAAGTATGTGAATGGAGAAAAACTGGCTTGGCTCATATACAACAAAAAAAAAGAAGAAGTTTTAAATATTTTAAGCTCCTCCCTTCAGCTCCGCCGGATAAACACCCCCTGGCGTTTTGGACTTACAGCTCTCCACGCGGCCAGTGTAAGAGGATATGCTGATATTTCAGCTATGCTTATAAATTTAGGAGCTAATGTGAACGCCCGCGACGACCACGGAAAAACCCCTCTCTATTATTCGTCCAACAAAGAAACAGCGGATATTCTACTATCTACCGGCGCCGGCATTAATGACTCAGGAGATGACAAAAGAACGCCTTTGCACAAAGCAGTGTATGAAAACAATATGGAATTAGTTTTATTTTTAACAAGCAGAGGCGCCTCTGTACATATTAGAGATAAATACAAAAATACTCCTCTCCACACAGCGGTTGTTGCAGATTCTGTTGCTATTGCAAAAGTTTTAATTGAACAATATGGGGCTGAAGTAAATGCAAAAAACAGACGTTTAGACACACCTCTTCATCTGTCTAAAACTGAAGATATGACTCAAACTCTTATAAATTTAGGCGCCGATATACATTCACAAAATATTAAAGGGATGACCCCTCTGCACACAGCCAGTTTGAAGGGCCGCTCAGAAACAGCTTCGATTCTTATTGACAATCAGGCGGGCATCCATGCAAAAGATCGAAAAAAAAATACTCCTTTGCACCTTGCTGCAACAGCGTCTGTGGTGCATCTTTTGGCAGATCATGGAGCCAATATTTTTGCAAAAAATATTTTTGGAGAGACGCCTCTGAAGATTGCTGTCTTTTTCCAACATGAACATGCAGTTTTTGCGTTGATCCAGCGAGGCGCCAACTCCCGCAAACGTTTATTTCCCAAAGATTTTGGAACAAAGAGCATAGAGATTGCTAATATTATTCTAAGAACTGAAGAAATTAGAGAAAATTACGTAAAAGAGCAAAATAATAAAAAACAATCCGGCATAAAAAAATTATTTTCTTCCTGCATGGAATTTTTTTCAAAAACTAAATAAATCCGGCAGAGGGCTGTTCCCGCAGTGTATCAGCATAAAAGCCGTTAGAAAATAAAGTGTTCTCATTGTTCCATCCATTGTTCCATCCACTCTTCTTCCAACTTTTTTTCTTCTTCCAACTTTTTCTCTTCTTCCCGTTTCTTCTGCTCTTCCAACCGTTTTTTCCAATCAGGGATATAAGTGATCAACGAACGACAGTCACGAAAATACCCCTCCCCTATAGTTGGAATGGGTATGGGCAACCCTCGAGGAGGAGAGAGACGTTTTTTTGTAGATTCACGAAGATCTGGAAAATTCATCCATTCTTCACTTGGGCAATTATATGCTCCATTCATTCTTGCACACTCTTCCAACTCTCGTTCCACAACAGCCTCTTTCATTGGGCCTTTCAGCCATTTATTCCCTCTCTCACCCGCTTGCTCTGCTGTATACATAATGCTAAGCACGTTTGGAACGCTTGTTTTCGGTGGATCACCATACTGTGTAGAAAAAAGCATTATCAACTGTTCTTTACTGAGATAAGTGAGCTGATCAAAAGTAAACCAATAAATTTTTTTACCGGTCATTGCCTTCAAAAATTCCAAACTCAAATCTGGAATCTGCTCCAACGGAATCGCCCGAAATTGCTCCTTTTGTATAGCCAGCTTATCCGGATAGGGCCAGCTAAAATATTCTGCTGTCAACAAATCCGGATGGAGTAGTTTCGCATAATGACGAATATGTTTGACTCTGGATGGAGTAAGAGTAGCAATGAGGTTGCGGGGTAGGTCCAAAGCCTGCTTGTGAGTCAAATATTGAAAGTCTTCCGGCACTATAAAATGCATAAAAAACTCATAGTATGAATAACTGGCTGAATCTGCTTTTTGAAGAAATTCTTTCCCCTTTTCAACAAATTTTATAATCTCAGCCGCTTTTGGATCTTCTTGAAAAAGGTAGAGCTGTTCTAGAGATAAAGCTTTCAGTTGATCATCGTAAAGATCCAGAGATTTGTCGGCAATCACCTGTGTTTGTTCTAAAGACATGGCAGATAAGATCTCCGGTTTTAAGTTGTTAACTCGATCAACAGGGTGGCCTGATATTTGCTCCGGGGTCAGCCAAGGGATTTGATCCGGACGGAAACGATTGATTCCATTCGCATAGTATTCATCAAAAGACAGTTGTTCTGGAGTTATGGCTTCGACTTGAGCTTTTGAGAGCCTGTCAAAGGGAATACTGAAATAACTCAGCTCTTTAATAATCTCCGGAGAAATAACTTTCGTTTCTTCCGGTGTGAGGCAGTTAGCGCCAATGGCGTTGACTTGCTTTGCATTAAACTCAGCAATTTGAGGAGCTGTGAAATCACAGGCAATCTCCGAACGACTTCTGGAGATTTGTTTTGGAGTAAATCCTTTTGCCTGCTGGGGGCTGAGACATCGAATAAAAGAACTTAGTTTTTTAGCTCCATCAGGGCGTACAGTTTGAATCTGCTCCGGAGTGATGTCATCTAAATATCCAAAAACTGTTGCGTAATAGAATATGGTGTCTAATTGATCATTGCTAAATCCGTGAAAATTCCAATTTTTAAAATCTTTAAAATGAGGTATAGGTTTATTTTCAAGTGCAACTGCTCTGCGGGTGAGTTTTAAAGTGTCAGAAAGCTCCGAGTCCGTCATAGATTTAATCTGCTCAAAAGTAAAAACAGGAGTGTCGGGTGAAATAGTCTGCTCTTCATTGGACCAAAATGAAGACTTGCCGGAAGTTTGTTGAGAAACAGGTTTTTCTTCCAGCAGAGGGCTGTTCCCACAGTGTATCAGCATAAAAGCCGTTAGAAAATAAAGTGTTCTCATTGTCTTCTCTCCTTTTTAAGATCACGGCATTCCTTCGGACTGAGATAGCTCCGATTTAAAATAATATTCAGGGCCTGATAGCGGTCTTCTGTGTTTCCCAAACCTGGAGGAATGTCTTTACGGATAGGCTGAACGGGCAAAGCAGGAATTTCTTGACCCTCCTCCGGCAGACTTCTTAGGTTTTGAATAAGCTCTAGTATTTGTTCTGGTCTTAATTCGCTGGTGTCCTGTTTTAAGTTTTCCAATTCAACATCAATAATTTTGGATAATTCGGGCTGATCTTTTAAATTCTGTCCGTAGCCGGCGCGGGCCATAGTATCCAAAGCTAAAGCACTTTTAGGCAACAGCAAATGAAATTTTGAACTGCTTTCAGTGTTGTTGCCCTCTGCCTCAATTTGTGAAAAAAAGCTTCCACTTAGTTTCGAAACGCCCTCAGTATCATCCTTGCTCACCTCTGCTGTTTTAAACCAACTTTTAAGCTGTTCATTTAAATACATTTGTGTTTGCCTAATCTGTATAGCGGCTGTCTGAACCCACTCTTCTCTGTCCTGAACTCTTTTTGTTCCAAACTTTAAGCAGGCTTTCTTTTTGCACACAAAATGATAAGGCCAAACCTCTATCTGCATTGTTTTGACCGCATCCATCTGTTGTGCTTCTATCCTTGGTGTAGAAATAATAGACTCTGTCACGTCGAGTTTTGGAGGAACGGGAATTGTTTCAAGTGTGCTTTTCAAGTACGAAGTTAAAGGTTTTTTCTTATAGTAAAGCCGGCTCAACGAACCCCCTACAGCTGTTATTTCGTTTGAATAACTTTTGTCAACACCAGGTCTCAGTTCAGCAATTTCACACAAACTGAAAGCGAACTCTTCCCCATCAATCTTTGCTCCCAACATAGCTCCTGCAGCTGCTCCTCCAGCTGTTCCAGCACCTCCAGTAGCCCCTCCGGTAAAAATATCCACTAAAAAACCTGCCGCCCCTCCAACAATACCTCCAATAACAGCACCAGTGCCTTGTCCATCAAGCCTGCGTGCAAACAATAAACAGGCGTGGCCCAGTTTGTACTCTGTTTTTCCAATCACATTTTTAAGCGGAGCATACTGCTCTACTCTAAATAAGCTCCCCTTGTTTAGACCTTCCATAACCCCTTCTCTATCTATGATCACACATTTTTTTTCTCTTTGAAGCCGTCCTTGTACGGCTGTAAAATGCTGTTGTTGCTCTTCAATCTCCAACTCTGCTTCCACATAGGGAACTTTTTTCGATGAAGAATCTTCACCTGATTTTTGCACTCTCAAGCAGTTCCCCTGCACTGTTTGAGAAAAACCTTCATTCACTAGATACTGGTCAGTGATATGTTTACGATTCATAGCTTGTTGGACCGTTTCTTCAGGATCGAGCTTTAGAAACTCATGAATACTATATTTTTTATCTGCAATATATTCGAAAATATCTGTCTGCCTCCGGCTGGACATATATTTAAAGAAGGCATCTTTTGTTTGAGTATAGACACTACTGCAGTTGCAGTCTTCTTTTGCTGAAGAGGAATCAGATGGGTCATAACTTTTATAGTTTTCTAGAAGCTGTAAAAGATTGTTTTCAAAAAACCGATCCAAACTTTTTCTCATTTGATCTGAGAGATGCAAATAAACCCACCAGGCTTTTTCAAGGTGTTTTCTATTGTAAAAAGAAAGGTCTTCAATATATTTTAAATTTTGGCATATCTCCATAAGCTGTTTATCCTCATAATCCGAAGATGGAGACCCTCTGACAAAACTTAAATACTCAGGCCGAGGCAGCTGCTCCGTCAAAGGGGCGTAAACAGACACAACCTCATCATAAAACCCAGGATGCTTTACACTCAAACTTTTAAGGCTGTTTGAAAATTGTTCGTATTCTTTCCACTGCTCTTCTTCATTGGACCAGAGATTTTTTATGCTATTGTTGTTTATGTATCGTGACTGCCCGCCAAGCCAAGAGACGATCGACGGCAGAAGGCCAATGCGGTCTTCCACTTTTTTGTTCCACTCTGAAACCACTTTAGTGATGCTAAAATCTTTAATTTCTCCAAAATGAACATAAGTGTCTGAACCAAAGCGGTGTTTGGCTTTTTGAAAAAGATCCGACAAGCGTTCTTGAATCATCGAAAGCTGATTTCTTGCTTCGTCCATACACCAGTTGTAATCATGATAAAATCGAATGTGGTTGGTTTGATCGTATTGATCTTTATACTGTTTGCATTGGGATAGTATTTCGTTCAAATGAAGGCGTCCCCAGGTTTCAAACAAATCCAAAGTGACACGGCTGTCATCCGTAAAATGAGCCGCAATATTTTGAAATTCTTTATCTGCGGCATTTCTACTCTCTTCTATAGCCAAAATTATTTCATTTTCGATTCTGTGAAGCTCGTCTGCAACATGATCCAATTTCTGTGTGATCTGCGTGTAGCTCATATTGAGCAGATCAATAATGCTTTCTACTTTGGCGTCCACGCCTTCAATCTTCATATCCATCTCTTTCAGTTTATTAACAATTTGAACCTGTCCTTTTCTTAATTGATTTAAAGAATCTACTATAATTTGATCTGTGCTGGGTACACCCGATACTATTTGAAAGATGGCTGAAACACCATTTAAAGCCAGTGTAATGCCTGTTGGATCGACAGCCCCCGCTATAATCATAGACCCCACAGCATCAAAAGTCTGCATACCGGCTTGAACTGCTTGGCTGAGCTGAACAATTTCCTCCGGAGCCCCTAAGACTTTGGCGCCGGCGGACACCGCCCCGGCCCAGGCCATTTTATTCTGCATGCCTCTTTTAAACTTATAAACTTCAATATCTGTCTCTTTGGCTGATATAGTGCGGTCGATGTTTTCTATTTCTTGATCATATTTTGCCTGTGAGATTTTTCCTTGTTCAAAATCCTTTAACAGATCTTCTTTTTCTGTTTTCCATTTTTTGATATTGTTGTCAGCTGATAAAACAACAGGGTCTTCATTCATATAGTCCGGATCTGTTTCTCTCAGGTTTTTCCTTCCGGCCTGCCTCCTCTTCTCTATTTCTCGAAGAGATTCCTCTTGGAAATTTTGCGCGTGTTTGTTCACAGTTTTGATTAATTCTTCTCTGCTGAGTGTAATGTCTTGAGCATTTTGTTCATTTGCCGCTGAAATGCCTTCTACCTGGGAGGAAATTTTTCTCAGCCTGCCGGCATTAAAAAGAGCGTTTGCCGTTTCCAGCTGTGCCGGAGAAGAGTCTTCAGCTTTTTGCTCAAAACTTAATAAATTGCCGTTTGAATCTACGGCTTTGGGAAAATTGTGAAAATGCTGATCCACCATTCTGACAGCCAGTCTTTGATGAGAAAGAGCATTCATGGGACATTGATAAGGGCTTTCTATGCAGGTGTAAGTCTCTCTAGTGTAGTATTTGGCGGTGTCTGCAATCTGCTCATTGTGGTCTTTATCTATAAGGCGGTCAAAGATGTCTTTACTTAGCTCTTTTAAGTCCAGTTCAGCTAAGAGGCTGACGTCCGCACCTTGAAGCTGTCCGCCTATTTTAGCTCTAGCTTTGAGGCTGGTGTTATTATTTATTAAATCAAAACCCGCTTTCAAATCAGGAAGAGGGTTCATCACATATCTGATGAATTCTTCTTGAGCGGCGCTGTAATACACTCCGCCTTTTCGGGCGGATTCTAAAAGCAAAAATGCATTGTGATTTTTGGAGAGAAATTCGTAAAGCTCTATGTAGTGGAGGCTTTCTTCCAAAGTTTCAGGCTGATAATTGGAATTTTCTGCTGTGAAGGAGCGGCCGGCGGCAAAGTGTTCTTCTGAGGACTGAGATTGAAGAATAACGAAAAAGCAGAGAAATAAGAAATGGAGATTGTAATTTTTAATTTTTTGAAATAAATTTCTGAACATAAAACTCACACACAGCCTTGTTTAAAAAAAATACAGTGTGCTTTTATAACATTACCTTGTTTTGTTCGGCAAAAAGATTCCTTTGGTGTGTAAACTTTTCACAGTCATTCCTACATATGCTGACTTGGCAGTTTCAACTGGATTCCTGCTTCCACAGGAGTGACGTACAAGAGCAGGCAGTGCTCTTCATGAGCCTCTGGAGCAAGTTATGTGTTTGAAGCTCCCAAAGGTTTATAAAAAAGCTAGTTCTGCGGCAAAACGCATGTCTGAGCTTTGAAGATTCGTCTGCCTTCGCTTTCGCACAGGCAAAAACGTATGTAGAAAAGCGAAGGCAGGCGGAAGTTCAAACGAGTTCGGATTTGGGACAGAGCAGACGAAGTTTGCTCTGTCTCAAAACGCATGTCTGAGCTTTGAAGATTCGTCTGCCTTCGCTTTCGCACAGGCAAAAACGTATGTAGAAAAGCGAAGGCAGGCGGAGATTCAAACGAGTTCGGATTTGGGACAGAGCAGACGAAGTTTGCTCTGTCTCAAAATGTATGTTTGAGCTTTGAAGATTCGTCTGCCTTTGCTTTCGCACAGGCAAAAACGTATGTAGAAAAGCGAAGGCAGGCGGAAGTTCAAACGAGTTCGGCTTTGGGACAGAGCAGACGAAGTTTGCTCTGTCTCAAAACGCATGTCTGAGCTTTGAAGATTCGTCTGCCTTCGCTTTCACTGGAAGATACGTGAATACAGAGACAGCGTACAAAAAAAGCTAATGGGAATAGTAAGTGTGTCCTTTGTAATGGGCTTTGAGTCCGGAGTCTTTTTTGGAGCGAAGTTTGAACAACTGATTAGCAGATTTGATTCCCAAAGCATTAACTAAAACTTGATCCACATGATCCACCGTCAACACCTCTATTTGTTTTAAAATTTCCTGAGGAACCCCGGTGTCTTTATCTCTTAAATCTTTTTCATTCTCTTTTGGAATCAAAACAGTCTTAATGCCTTCCCGATATGCCGCTAATATTTTTTCTTTTAAACCTCCAATAGCCAAGACCCTGCCCCTTAGAGTCACCTCCCCTGTCATCGCTGTTGTTTTTTTAACAGGAAATTTCGTCACCGCAGAAACAACGCTACAAGCGATGGCAATCCCCGCAGAAGGGCCGTCCTTAGGCACCGCCCCCTCCGGTACATGAATATGAAAATCATGCTGTTCAAAAAATTCCTTTGAAACGTCAAAAAGAGGACCTCTGGACCTCACATAACTTAGGGCCGCCGAACAGGATTCTTTCATCACATCACCCATCTGTCCAGTGAGAATGTATTTGCCTTTACCGGGGATCACAGAAGCTTCCACCACCAGCAGATCCCCTCCTGTCTCCGTCCAAGCCAAACCATTTGTCAGTCCAATTTCATTTTCTTTTTCCACCCGTCCAAAGCGGTGTTTTCTTTCTCCTAAATAATCCTTAATGGATTTTTGAGTTAAAGAAATGCCTCCAGAAGCATTTTTAAAATCCTCCATCTTATTTCTATGTTTTGACACCAAATCTTTTGCTAATTTTCTAAAGCAGGAGGCCAGCTGTCTTTCCAAATTTCGAACCCCGGCCTCTCTCGTGTAGTAGCGGATAATTTCTTTCAAAGCGGAGTCCGTCACCCCCACATTAAAAGGCTGCAGCCCGTGTTTTTGTATTTGCTTTCCCACCAAATGCTTTTTAGCAATATTGAGCTTCTCGCTTTCAATGTAGCCTTCAATAGAGATCACTTCCATCCGGTCCAAAAGAGGGCGTGGAATAGGATGAATGGAATTCGCTGTTGTAATAAAAAAAGTGGGGGACAAATCATAATCTACTTCCAAGTAGTGATCTTGAAAGCTGTTGTTTTGTTCAGGGTCCAATGCTTCTAAAAGAGCGGCCGCCGGATCCCCTCTAAAATGAACACTGATTTTGTCCACCTCATCCAACAGCATCACCGGATTGCCTTTTTTCACTTTTCTCATAGCTTGAATAATTTTGCCGGGCATAGCCCCTACATAAGTTCTGCGGTGGCCTCGAATCTCAGCTTCATCCTGCACACCGCCTAAAGAAATACGCGCAAAAGGACGGCCTAAGGATTTTGCAATAGAGCGGGCCAAAGATGTTTTTCCCACACCCGGAGGGCCTAAAAAGCACAAAATAGGACTGCTCACATCCTTCGTGAGAGTGCGGACTGCTAAATGTTCTAAAATACGCTCCTTCACACGAGAAAGCCCCCAATGATCATTATTTAAAATGCGTTCAGCTTCTTCCAGATTTTTCTTTTCTTTCACATAATCCTTCCAGGGAAGAGCCAGCATCCAATCCACATAGTTTCGAACCACCGCGGCCTCCGCGCTCATTGAAGACATCATTTTCAACTTTTTAATCTCTTTTTCGATTTTCTCTTTGGCTTCCGGAATCCACTTCTTCTTCTCAGCCTGAGCCTGAAACTCTTTCAGCTCGTTGTGGTAGTCATCCTTTTCCCCCAATTCTTTTTGTATCGCCTGCAGCTGTTCATTCAAATAATACTCTCTTTGTGAACGCTCCATCTGCTCTTTCACTCTAGAGCGTATCTTCTTCTCTGCTTTGATAATTTCAATCTCGTTGGTGATGCATTTTAAAACTTCTCTCAATCTCTCGCCGGCATCCACAATTTCCAAAAGCCTTTGTTTGTCTTCCATTTTCAAATTCAACTGAGAAGCAATATAATCCGCCAAAACCCCATACTCTTTAATGGAAAAAGCGCGGGCCACTGTCTCAGCGGCCATTTGCCTATTGAGTTTGACAAAATTTTCAAAGGCCTGGCAAACCATTCTCATTAAAGCTCTGGCATGAGTTTTATCCTGTATTGTTTCTTCAATCTCCTTCACCCGAACCGTGAAAAATTTATCTGTATCTCCAAAATCTTCAATACGAACGCGGTATTTCCCCTCCACCATAACCTTGATAGTGCCGTCTGAAAGATGCAAGTGTTGAATAATAGCGCCTACTGTCCCCACCTGAAAAATATCACCAGGTTCAGGGTGGTCGTTTTTGGCGTGTTTTTGTGTCGCCAATACAATGTCTGATTTGGATCTTAAGGCTTCCTGCAGAGCCTGCATGCTTTTTTCACGCCCCACAAACAGGGGGAGCATCATTTGAGGGAAAACAACCAAATCTCTAAGGGACAACAAAGGCAGTAATTGCAGATCTTCTTTCATCTCTTAATCATTGTGTGCAGAGAAAGATCAAAAGTCAATGAAGAAAAAGGGCTATGCAATTTTTTCAGCACTGCCGCTCTCAGAGCTTTTTCTCTCTGTTTTCACGGATGTTTTTTTGGGCTGAACTTTAATCTCAGGCTTTTCTTTTTTCAGAACGGCCGATGAAGTAATAACACATTTTTTAGAAGAATGACCTTTCATTGATGGATTCTCATACATGAGATCCAGCATTACATCTTCCATGACGCTTCTCAAACCCCTAGCCCCCGTCTTCTTTTTTATGGCCTGACGGGCAATCTCAGAGACAGCTTTTGGCTCAAAAACCAACTCTGTATTATCCAGCTGAAATAATTTTTGATACTGTTTGATTAGAGCATTCTTAGGCTTTTGTAAAATTTGCACTAAAGTTTTTTCATCTAAAGCTTCTAATGTCGCCACCACCGGCAGACGCCCTACAAATTCAGGAATCAGCCCATACCGGCTCAAATCCGCCGGCTCCACTTTTTCCATAATTTGTTCGCCGGATTTTAATCTCTCTTCCTCTGTTTTGATTCTGGCGCCAATGCCCATTGATTTATCGGACAATCTATTTTCAATAATTTTTTCCAAACCGATAAAAGCCCCGCCTACGATAAATAAAATATTTGTTGTATCCAGCTGTATGAACTCTTGCTGAGGGTGCTTTCTGCCGCCTTTAGGGGGCAGGTGAGCCACCGTTCCCTCCAAAATTTTAAGAAGAGCCTGCTGAACTCCTTCCCCGCTGACATCCCTGGTGATGGAAACATTTTCAGATTTTCGGGTGATTTTATCAATTTCATCAATATAGATAATTCCTGTCTGGGCCCGCTCAACAGAAAAATTGGAAGCTTGAAGCAGGCTCAACACAACATTTTCAACATCCTCCCCCACATACCCTGCTTCTGTGAGGGCCGTCGCATCCGCGATCGCAAAGGGAACATCTAAAAAACGCGCAATAGTTTGAGCCAACAGCGTCTTGCCGGAGCCTGTCGGGCCAATCAGCAGAACATTGCTTTTAGCAATCTCCACTCCATCTTTCTGATATGTTTTTTGTGCGTGAATTCTTTTGTAATGATTGTGAACAGCAACAGACAAGATCTTCTTGGCCCGATCCTGCTCAATCACATAAGAATCCAGATGATTTTTAATCTCACGCGGAGAAGGAATATAAGAGGAATTTTTAGTTTTTTTCACTGCTTTCATCTTCAATCAAGATGT
>CBDATD010000001.1:0-991574 GCA_965199935.1 Bdellovibrionales bacterium | reverse complement strand
TGCCGGAGCTATGCTGGCCATCTCCCGCATGAAATTAAAAATCAACGCCATTGCTTTTATTTCAGCAACAGAAAATATGCCTGGAGCCTCTGCCAATAAGCCCGGAGATGTTCTTAAAGCCAGAAATGGAAAAACAATGGAAGTTCTGAATACCGATGCGGAGGGCCGTCTCATTTTAGCAGATGCCTTGTCTTATGCGAGTGAAAAAAAGCCGGCAGTGATCTACGATGCCGCCACATTAACAGGAGCTATGGTTGTTGCACTCGGTAATTCTCACACAGGTTTTTTTACGAGAGATAAGTCTTTAAGAAAAAGGATAGAGGAGACTGCCAAAAAATCAGGGGAAAGTGTTTGGGCTATGCCTTTGGTGGATGACCACGTTGAAGATATAAAAAGCACTGTGGCTGATGCGGCCAATATTTCCTCTACAAGGGGAGCAGGGAGCGCAACAGCCGCGGCTTTTCTGGAGCATTTTGTAGATAAAAACATTCCATGGGCGCACTTTGATATTGCAGGCACGGCTTGGAATGTTTCAAAAAGGTTGAGTTACTGTCAGGGAAAAGGAGCTTCCGGTGTCATGGTTCGCACTTTTTACGAGCTGGCTTTGAGCCACATCAAAAAATAAACTGGACCTAAACGCACTTTAAAAACTTGAAATTTTTCCTCTCCTCCCTCTACAATGAAGGTATGGATGCTGTTAGCAAAAAAAAAATAAAATCCTCTTTGATTTTTTTGGTGTTTGTCTTTCTGTCATTATTTTTTTACGTTGTGGGATACCGAACAGGCTTTCAGTCTTGGGAAAAACAAATTTCCATTTCCCTAGATCCAACCCTTTCAACAAGGGGCTTGGCCTCTGCGGAAGATGCTGGTGAAAACATTGCAGTTGTATCCCATGCAAAGTATTCCGATCCCCAGAACTTATTCAATACAGCTAAAATTTTTGAAAACAGCCAGGCGGATGACATTTCTTTTGCCCTGGGCAATCTACTGCATACAGATGAAACAGGCAATACTTCCTTTGTCTGCCAAAATTTCTCTCAAGTAAATATCTTCTTTGAAGCCTACGGGCTGGCCATGGACGGAGAAAAAGTGAGTATGAAGATCAGTACAAACTGCACAGTCAACGAAGATCACCAATACATCGGCCCTTTTGTCATACCTGCTAAAAAGATATTAGAATCTCCCGTTGTACAAGAAAGTTTTAAAGAAGACACCGTTGAAATTAAATTTGAAAATGTCTCTCTTTCCTGGCCCAAGTCATGGGTTCTGATTCGAGCTGACTTTAAAAAAGCAGGAGTTCAGGATTTTTCCGTTATCTCTAAACAGCCGGAGACTGAGGACGACATTTTTGTCATTGAACTCTAACCTTACACACGCGAAAGCAGGAATCCATATCTGCAAAACTACATACAGACAAGAGAATTCTTACGCTGTTTTTTCAACATGAGTGAGAAAGCCCCATAAGGATTGAGCCATGAGAACAGCTGACTTTTTAGCCCGCTTTTTTTCTTTGTCAGAAAATTTTTCCAATAAAACCTCAATAGCTTGACGATGATAAACATCCGCGGATTTATGCTCTTCAAAGAAAGATAAAGTTTTTTTATCTGTTATCTGATAATGATTTTTCAAACCTGTCATCTTCGTCTCGGCAGTTTCAGGTATTTGATATTCGTAACTATAAAGAGCTGACAGCCCTTCAGGATAAGAGGAGCGGCAGTATGAAAAAAAAGTGTCAATGACATTTTTAATTTCTTCACACAAAGGAGTATTTTGCACTTCTTCTTTTTTTAGACCCAGCCCCTCCGCAAAATGCATCCATAGTTCTGGATGAGGAGCGCCGCGCCGGCCTTCTTCATCATTTAAGTTTTCCAATAAAATTTTTCTGTCTTGAGCATTTTCACATAAAGAGTGCAAAGCGCTGATATAGCGGGGAAAAGCGGAGACATGGTGGTAGTATTGACCAGCGTAATATTTCAACTGGCTTTTGGAAATCTCTCCTTTCTCCCACTTTCGATAAAAAGTATGTTTCAGCAAATGGTATGGAGCCAGCTCAGATTTTAATTCTTGAACAAAATTCATATTTTTCCCCCGATTCAAACAATTATTTTTGCGGTTTGTTGGACATTTTGTATTTTTTCATAAACTTTTCAGCTCGGCCCTCTGTATCCACCAGCCGCTGTTGGCCTGTGTAAAATGGATGAGACTGACTGGAAACATCAAAAGTAAAAAGAGGATAGGTTTTCCCTTTAATTTCTGTGGTTTCTTTTGTCTCTGCTGTGGAAAGGGTGATAATCTCAAAACCACAGGAAATATCTCTAAAAACCACTTCTCTTAATTTTGGGTGAATGTCTTTTTTCATATCTTTGATCCTTTTTTATCTCTATGCCCCCTTCTAGGGGCGGGACTTGCAGTTTGATCTGGATATTTGATATTTTAATTAAAATCAAGCAGTTTTTTCAATAAAGCTTCTCTCAGCTCTTCAGAGTTGTTGGGGCCTGTATAAAGAACAAGGCTTTTCATCTCTTTTATAATTTTTTGAGACATATTTTCACAGTTCAACGCCAATCAAAACGATAGGAACGGCCGGAACACCACGCCCCTGACGAACAACACTATAATAAGCAACTCCTGAACTCATATTTTGTTGCAGAGACTTCATAGGGAGTATTTCAATACCAACATCAATAGTATCTCCCACATAGAAAGCTAGGTGCTTCACAAACAAATCATAAGCTACAAAAGAATATTTTCCAAACTGCACTTCCACAGCAACACGAGCTTTTACAAAATCAGTTTGATTGTAACTCTTGATAGGAATTTCCCCTTCAGCTTCTATTTCCCTTTTCTGATTCTCCTCTGTCATTGACAGTGTTTTTCTAATTAGTTTTTCATTCTTTGTAACCCAATAACCCACTCGACTTTCTCTCCAGTTCCTTTTCCCAAGAAGTTTCTTAAACTCTTTATTCATTTCTATTGGGCTGTATAACCTTTTCCCGCTTTTTGTCTTTTCCTTTGAAACCTTTGTCTTACATCTTTCTGCATCCACTGAAGAAATTACTTTTTTCAATTCCTCCCATAGTTTTTTCTTGTGAACAAGGAGGTATTCCAAACCATTTAAGTGAGAATAAGTTTCAGCTATTTTCATAAACAACCTTTAAATATCTAAACCAACATCATCAAACAAATTTGTTTGATCCAGATGATTATCGTTCTTCCGCAGGTTTTTCTTCCATTCGTTTGGTTCTGTTGGATCATAAACAGGGGTATTCATTGGGCGGGTTTTTAAAGAGCCTTTTTTTAGCCGTTCAATTCTTTCACAGGCAATTTTAATATAATTTTTACTCGTTTCCGCCCCCGCCCCTTTTCTCCCATGCTTAAGAGCAGAAACAATACTAGTGCCTGAACCTAAAAAGGGATCCAAAACCCAGTCGTTTTTATTTGTCATAGAAAGAACTAAACGCTCCACCAGCTCAACAGGAAATTGGCAGGGGTGATCCGTCTTTTCTACATGGTTGTTTTTCACATTAGGAATCACCCATAAATCGCCTGGATTTTTTCCTAAAGGATTGCAGGAGTATTGACCGGCTTTTGGCCCTTTAAAATACTTTTTTCCGGGATATTTTTGCGGAACCCGAATAGGATCTAAGTTAAAGGTATAATCGTCTGATTTCGTAAACCAAACAATGGTTTCATAACGCCCCGAAAATCTTTTTGTGCAATGAAGACCATGTTCAAAATGCCATACAATCCTATTTCTCATTTTTAAGCCAAATGATGTAAAAACAGGATTCAAGGCTGTATCTAAAGGAATAATAGAGCTTTTATGCACATAATTTCCAACCTGCCAGCATAAACTTCCGGCTTTGGATAAAACTCGAACACACTCCTCAATGACTTGAGTTTGTTGTTTGATGTAAGTATTTAAGTTAAGTTTATTTTCATATTCCTTGCCAATGTTGTAGGGGGGAGATGTTACTACAAGCTGTACAGAACAATCGGGAATCTGTTTCAGAAAATCCAAGCAATCCCCTGCATATATCACTGCTTTGTGTGTCTTGCGAAACACAGAATGAATATTTAGATTTTTAAATTTCTTTTGAAGATGAGAATTTAACATTCTGAGATATTACTATATTTTTTGACAAAACATCATCATATTAAATCTATACTGTTGCTCTTTTGACATACTCCACAGACACTCAAAACATTCCTCAATAATTCAGACGTGCAGTTTTTCAATTAAAAACCACCTTTTGAATATGACATACAGCATAAAAGTACGACCTTTGCTTTTAGTCTGCATGGTTTTTTCACACGAATAGACAATGAAAAAGCCATCTGAAAAAGAAAAACCACGGTATCAGAATATCTGCAAATCATACCAAAACAGCTTTTCAACAAATGCAATCAAATCAACAAAGCTGTAAAAACTGAGAAGATTCAAATTTATTTTCAATTAAAATCAAGCAGTTTTTTCAATAAAGCTTCTCTCAGCTCTTCAGAGTTGTTGGGGCCTGTATAAAGAACAAGGCTTTTCATCTCTTTTATAATTTTTTGAGAATGATCCGGCAGCTCTTCACTGAACCTGTTGATATAAAGAGTCAGCCTTCTCCTAAAATCCCCTCGATCCACTTCCTGGAGAGAGGTGATCTTTTCTTTAAATTCCAAAACACGAGGGTCCATAGAAAAAACGTATACAAAGACAGCCCTTCCATCAAGAGAAATTCAAATCCTTTTATGCACGATTTATTTTTTCACCTTCCGAATTACCGTTTTTAAAGATTTGCCGCCCCAAAGAGTTATATGGGTGCAAAATATTAAAATGCCTTTTTAGCCGGGAGGCCACTTGAATCGGCGGCCGCCTAAAATATGAATATGCAGATGGTGTACAGTCTGCCCCCCGTCGTCCTTGGTGTTCACCACCAGACGGTAGCCTTTTTGATCTAAACCTAATTTCTTGGCAATCTTAACGGACTTCAAAAAAAGATGACCAAGCAAGTTTTGATCTTCGGGTGTGGCTTCCGCGATAGACGGAATTTCTTTTTTTGGAATTACTAAAATATGTACAGGAGCTTGAGCGTTGATGTCTTTGAAGGCTAGACACAAATCATCCTCATAAACAATGTCTGCCGGCACTTCTTTATCAATAATTTTTTTGAATATCGTGGACACAATTTTCTTCAAAACCTACGACTGAATTTTTGCCAGAATTTCCTGCTGACCTTCTTTTAACTCTCTTATATTTCTTTCTAAGACAGCTTGTCCTCCCTCTAATTTGACCTGTCCTCCTTCTAATTTAGCCTGGCCCTCTTCCAATTTAGCCTGGCCTTTTTCTAAACGCTCCACGTCCTTTTTCAGGGGGCGAAAAATAACATCCACTGCGAAGGTGAAACCCCCAATAAGAGCCATAAAAGCAATAAAGGCTTGAAATAAAGGTACAAACTGCTCCATATCCACGAAAGTAACATAGAGCAGATTCAGAGTCAAACAGCTTTTTTTAAGTGGTGTATTGCAAGCAAGATTCTAATGATATGATTTGGGCGGAGGCGCTTATCGAAAGGCTGTTTATGATATTGAAAATCCTATACCCTCTCACAGCATTTATTATTTATTCAAACCAAACTCACGGGCTGAATCTTCCTTTTTTTCAGCAGGGATGCTGACGTTGTCTGTATGATCTCTTTCGGTCCCTTTATTTATCAGAGCCACAGTGGGTGAACAAAAGAGGAAGCAGTAGTAAAATAAACAATTTTAATTTCATAGACTTATTTTAATATCGGACAAATATGCAATTAAATTACATATTTGCCTGGTTCGCCGCTTGTTCCATGTTCTGATCTATTGAAAAAAGAGTTTTTTCATGGGACGTTCTTTAATTGTTGTGAAATAACACTGCACAGCCTTTAGCTGTTGAAGTAATTGTACGGATAGCTCGCTCTGTTAATTCATTGTTGCCCCAAAGATCAAGCCTTCTCAAAGAAGAAAGCCCGGAAAATACCCTTTCAGGCAACTTTCTTAATTGGTTATTATTAAGATCAAGCACTCCCAAAGAAAAAAGCCCGGAAAATACCCCTTCAGGCAACTTTCTTAATTGGTTATTATTAAGATAAAGCCCTCTCAAAAAAGAAAGCCCGGAAAATACTCCCTCAGGCAACTTTCCTAATTGATTATTATTAAGATAAAGATCTCTCAAGGAAGAAAGCCCGGAAAATACTCCCTCAGGCAACTTTCCTAATCGGTTATTACCAAGATAAAGCCTTCTCAAAGAAGAAAGCCCGGAAAATACTCCCTCAGGCAACTTTCCTAATTGGTTACCATCAAGATCAAGCACTCCCAAAGAAGAAAGCCCGGAAAATACCCCTTCAGGCAACTTTCCTAATCGGTTACTACCAAGCTGAAGCCATCTCAAAGAAGAAAGCCCGGAAAACACTCCTTCAGGCAACTCCATTAACTGGTTGCCGAAAAGAGAAAGCCTTCTCAGAGAAGAAAGCCCGGAAAAATCCCCTGGTTTTAAAGATTTTATACGCTCAGACTCAGACACTAAAAAAAGCTCTTCTATAGTTGAAAGATTAGAAAGCAAAATCTCTTTGTCATTTGAGCGCAACGCTGAAATAATGGCCTTTCTTACTGCCGGAGTTCTCTCTTCTATGGGCAGAATTTCTCCCTCTCCGTGAGAGATAAAAGGAATCCATAAAGAAAATAAAATGAAAAATTTCATAGGCAACCACTCCTGCTAAGGGGGGAACCAGCATAGTACTCCACTGAGTCAAAGTTTTCCACAAAATATTGTGACTGTGTAAAATTTTCACAGTTTAAACTCCGCTTTCGCGAGTGCAAGTAGAGTACTTTAAAAAAAATGGGGTGAAAAACTCGTAAACAAGGATGATTTTTCCATATGGAGAATATGCCCAAGCTGAGTTTGAGCCTCTCTTGTGAGCGACTTGGCTTGTGATCTATTATATTGAGTGAAAGAAAAAACAGCCAGGATAGAAATGAGAGCCATTGCGCTTAATAATTCAATTAAAGAAAGCCCTCTTTTGTTTTTTAAACTGCCGCACCCCCCCCCATTTTTTTCATAAACATCAAGCTCAAGGCTGTAAGAATTTTCTTCATGATTTCACTTTTGCGCTTTATTCTCCCAATAAAATTACATGGCATTTATAATCTTTACGTGTTTGGCGTGCGGACTTCGTATATCCAATAAATATTCAACTTCTCTTATTTTCTGAATCGCCTCATCAACCTCTGAACCTCTGACCCATCTATCAAATCTATCCTGCTCCATAGATGAAACTTTTTTTTCTCTTTTCTCACAATATGTGTGCAAAAACTTAAAACCAATATATCTCATTCCGCAGGCCGAACATTTGAAGTCACAATACCCAATCAAAACATAAAGATCACTGTACTCAGGAATTTATTCAATCTATTTTATTTTTAAATAGGAGTGACGCCGTGACAGTATATTTTTGTATTGTCTGCTTTATTTTTTATGGGATCATTGGTTTTCCCGGTGATTTTCATTGCATTATTTTTTCCGCATAAAAATTTTGAATCGTGATCGTCATTTAAGGGATCCTTGCAATGTTCTAAAAATCCAGCTCCGTTGATTCTCCAAGCATCAAGATCATCTCCATTTGATCCAAAATTTTTTGGATCCAAAATATCACCCACTGCGTAAGCTATAAATCTTTTACAAGGTAAAAAAGCATCATAAATAGGGTAATAAAGTGATTGACTTTACCCTATTTTAGGATCATATTACCCCATTTATGAGGTCATTAAACCCAAAATTCATTAATTCACTCAACTTCACCAGCTCTCATTTGGCCGACTTGAGAAAACTCGGAGAATTTAGAGGAAAACAAGACCTCTTTAATAAAAAGTCAAAAGAAGCTCTAAACATCCTCAAAAAACATGCAGTTATTGAATCTATTGAATCTTCTAACCGTTTGGAGCAAATCACAGCTCCTTATCAGAGAATTAAAGGACTAGTCAACAAAGAGACCTCTCCAAAAAATAGATCTGAAAAAGAAATCGCAGGCTACAGAGACGCCCTTAACCTCATCCATGAATCTTATGATCACATGGTAATATCCACAAATGTTATTAAGCAATTGCACACCATAATTTACCGCCATTTACCTGAAGATGGCGGTAATTTCAAATTAGCTGACAATAAAATTATTGAAAAGGATGCTCTGGGAAACGTTGTACGCGAACGGTTTACTCCAGTTCCAGCAATTCAAACTCCCCAAGCTATAGAAAGTCTTTGTCAAAATTACATAAACTTTTTGAACAACCACAATATAGACTCTCTTATTCTTTTTCCTCTTTTCGTTTTAGATTTTCTTTGTATCCATCCGTTCAAAGATGGAAACGGACGTATTTCAAGACTGCTGACTCTTCTAGCACTACATCACCAGGGTTACGAAGTGGGTAAATACATAAGTTTAGAACGGATATTTGAAGAATCGAAAGAGAGTTATTACAAAACCCTTCACGAAAGCTCTCAAGGCTGGCATGAATCCAAACATGACCCTTTCCCTTGGATGGAATATTTCTGGGGGGTGATCATCAAAGCCTATAAAGAGTTTGAAGAAAATATTGTTAATATTAAAGAAACTACTGGAATAAAAGGTTCAAAAACAGAACAAATTAAGTTTGTCATTGGCAAGAAAATAGGGCCTTTCTCTATTTCAGATATTGAAAAAGACTGCCCTAAGATCAGTAGAGATATGGTTCGTCACATACTGAGACAATTAAGAGACGAAGGAAAAATCCACTCTCAGGGCGTTGGCAGAAACGCCAAATGGCAAATGAACACTTTGATTAACATCAAAGTAACTTCTCAAAATCAAAACTTAGAAGGAATAAATGTGTTATCATTGTTCCCAAATAATACATACAAAGAAACAACAACCGATGAAAATGGAGAAGCAAAGATATATGTACACTCAACAAAGCTGCCAATGACGATTTTTGCAGCCTCTAAAAAATATTCTGCGTATCTCAAAAAAGATTGGATACCAACAACAGACATCTTAATTGAACTTCAAACATTGCCAAATGGCGGTTCTGTTATTTTTCCAAATGGGACTGGCTGTATTCCAGAACTAAAGGGGCGTCTGAACCCTATTCTAGATACATCAAATAGGACGTATCTTTACGCTGACAACATCTCTGTTAATGGAGGTGAAAAAAATCCTGTTTCCTTTAATTTGGAAGAAAAACTTCATTTGCAGGACTCTAATGGAACAGAAAAAACTATTTCTATTATTGAGATTAAAGGCCGGTCAAGTCTTGTGGAATACTATGACGTATAGAAATAAAACAAAGGAAACTATATGAATCCAAAGGAACATAAGATATGATGTTGAAACTTTTTTTTCTCTTTTCTCACAATATGTGTGCAAAAACTTAAAACCAATATATCTCATTCCGCAGGCCGAACATTTGAAGTCACAATACCCAATCAAAACATAAAGATCACTGTACTCAGGAATTTATTCAATCTATTTTATTTTTAAATAGGAGTGACACCGTGACAGTATATTTTTGTATTGTCTGCTTTATTTTTTATGGGATCATTGGTTTCCCCGGCGATTTTCATTGCATTATTTCTGCCGCATAAAAATTTTGAATCGTGATCGTCATTAAAGGGATCATTGCAATGTTCTAAAAATCCAGCTCCGTTGATTCTCCAAGCATCAAGATCATCTCCATTTGATCCAAAATTTTTTGGATCCAAAATATCCCCCGTTGCGTAAGCTATAAATCTTGTATAGTGTTTATCCTCATTGTACGGGTAATATTCTGGTTTTAATTTTCTGTTTATGTCCGCTACGTGTTTGTCCGGCGTACACATATACGGTTCTGCAATCGTTGGATTGTGGTTCTCATCATGGCCGTCACAATGACCATTGGGCATGTAGTAATGGGTTGATCTTAACCCTGTATAGTATCTTCCTTCAGGCGGAAGTTTACCCCATTTATTTTTAAACCAGCATCCTTTTATTTTTTCATTTTCAGTTTTTCCGCAAAGCTCATAATAATTATTTACTTGTTCTGGGCTGAAGTTACAAGGATGTTTTTTTTTGTCAATCGCATGACCGCCAAACCCCACATTATACAGTTTATAGCCTTTTGGGACAATATTCCCGTCTAAAACAAAAGTGTACGTGTTATGCTCCATGAAATATGTTTTTTCCATATGGAGAATATGCCCAAGCTGAGTTTGAGCCTCTCTTGTGAGCGACTTGGCTTGTGATCTATTATATTGAGTGAAAGAAAAAACAGACAGGATAGAAATGAGAGCCATTGCGCTTAATAATTCAATTAAAGAAAGCCCTCTTTTGTTTTTTAAACTGCCGCACCCCCCCCCATTTTTTTCATAAACATCAAGCTCAAGGCTGTAAGAATTTTCTTCATGATTTCACTTTTGCGCTTTATTCTCCCAATAAAATTACATGGCATTTATAATCTTTACGTGTTTGGCGTGCGGACTTCGTATATCCAATAAATATTCAACTTCTCTTATTTTTTGAATCGCCTCATCAACCTCTGAACCTCTGACCCATCTATCAAATCTATCCTGCTCCATAGATGAAAGATTTTTTTCATATTTTTCAGCCAAGTCATTTTCCAGAAGATCCTTTCTATGCTCAAGCAACAACTGAATACATCCTGCATCACCCGACGCAACCCTATTGCAGGCGAGTGAATAAACATTCAATCCAAAGAAAGAAAGAAATAAAATTATTACTGTTTTCATATCATCGACCTCCTTAAAATAATGTTTGGTTTACGAACGCCGCACGCACAATAAAGGCTTCGCCGGCGCCCTCACAGGAGACTACCACCTTCGCGGAGGTTTAGCAAAATTCATCGAAAATTGTGTCTCATTTTAAGATTTTTATAGGTTTGTCTTTAAGAATCGGCTAATGAGCCAATTCTCATCTCTGATTCCAGTTTTGTCATCTTTACTTTGTTATCCATTACTGCTGTGTTTGACGAAGGCCTGTCAGAGAATAACACGATCAGTATTGGTTTACATGAGGCTGTAGTCAGGGCCGGAGCCGCCCTCCCTAGGATTCCACCGAGGACCCAAGACATCCGTCGCCTTGCAGTCAACACAGTTGGGAGCATTTACAATCAGCCTGCCTTCTTTTTTTTCGTAAACCCCGGCAGGGCAAAAATTGACATAAAAATCTTGAACCTCCTCCGGAAGATTTTCAGAAAGCTCTAAGTGGGATGGAATATCGTCCCTCGTTTTATTACCGGACAAATAGACCGAAGACGCTTTTGAAACATCAGTTGTTTCCTGCTGGCTGGAACTCACAAATCTTTTCTTCTGATTATCTTTCAAAAGTTTTTTGGTATTCAATTTTCCCGGAAAACGTCCAAAAGTAAGCGCCATCAGACCAGCTTTAATAAAACCCACTATTTTATTTTCAATTTGCAAAGTCTGTACAATATTTCTAACTTTATACAAATCTCTGCCGATCACAGATTGTTTTTTAATCACATCTTCATAAGAGCCTGTTGTTTTCCCTTTCTTTTTCTGAGTTAAAAATTCAGCAGACAAAATACCTGAGAGCATCGCATAGTGAATCCCTTTCAAAGAAGGTACATTCACCAAACCCGCTGAATCTCCAATTATAAACACCCCATCTTCATACAGCCGGTCAGGAGTGCTGTAAAAACCCCCTTCTGGAATCACTTTAGCCCCCCATTCCAAACACTCTCCCCCTTCTAATATTTTTTTAAAGAAAGGATGCTCCTTCATCTGCTGAAACTGTTTGTTCACATTCCATTGACTGGAAGAATGACCCATTCCCGCCACTAACCCCACAGAGATATTACCGGAAGACAAAGGATAAAGAAAACTGCCTCCAAACCCTTTTAAAGGATAACCCACCGTATGAATCACATCTTTCGGCAAATGCTTGATTTTCCATACCTCTTTAATCCCCAGCGAATATTGACTGGGATAGCAGGAAGAAATATTTTTCCACTTCAGCCAAGCTTGTGAAAGATTTCCTCTCACTCCATCGGCTAAAAAAATATTCTCTGCCAAAATATTAATAGGTTCTTGATACTGAGAAGTTTTTTCTCCATTTCTATCTAAACCATAAGGAGTGGTTTGAATGCCAATCACTCGATTTTTTTCTAAAATCAACTTATGAGCCGGCGTGCTTGGAAAAATATCCACACCCAATTCCTCTGCCTTTTTCCCAAGCCATCGAACCACCTCACACAAAGAAGCTGTAAAAAAACCTTTGTTTTTCATTGTAGGAGGAGCAGGGATTCTATACGCTTTCGTCTTTGTGAGAAAATACATTCTTTCACTCACCACTTTTTGATAAAAAGGCCAATCTTTGGATGTCATTTGAGGAAATAATTTTTTAAACGCCAGGGGATTGATCACAGCGCCGGAAAGAGTGTGTCCTCCTAAACGACCGGCCTTTTCAATCACACCAATAGACAGATCAGGGAGCAGCTGCTTCAAGCGGATGGCCCCGGATAAAGAAGCAGGCCCCGCTCCTACAAACAAAGCAGAAAAACTCAAAACCTCTCCAGCGGGACGCCCTTGAATTATTTTCTGATCCAAAGAATATTTTAATTGATAATCTTTTGGTATAAAACCAGAGTTCATTTTTTACCCTCTCCACTTCAAAATGACTGCAGTGCCTGCCGTCGATAAGCTTTTATAATACCTGCTGACAAGTTTTTTGGTGTAAAGATCTTAACTTTTTACCGCCAAGACAGCAATCACGGCTGTGATCCTGCACAAGACCGGCGGACTGCATATAAGCATACACAATCGTACTGCCTGTAAATTTAAAACCCCTCTTCTTCAAATCTTTTGAAATCAAATCACTTGTTTCTGTGGAGGATGGATAATCCTTCAAGGATTTAAAAGCGTTGATGCGAGGCTCTCCCCCCACAAAGCCCCATATGTAAGCGTCAAAAGAACCAAACTCTTTCTGCACTTTCAGAAAAACTTTAGCGTTATGAATAACAGATTCAATTTTTAAGCGGTTTCTAATAATCCCCTTATTTCTCAATAAACGATTGACTTTTAATTTGGAAAACTTTGAGACTTTTCGAGGATCAAAACCTTCAAAAGCCCTGCGGTAATTTTCTCTTTTATTTAAAACAGTCTCCCAGCTCAAACCCGCCTGAGCACACTCCAAACTCAGCAATTCAAAGTGGGCTTTATCGTCGTGCAAAGGCCTTCCCCACTCTCGATCATGATAGCTCACGTACTTTTCGTTCGTTAATTTCAGCCAAGCGCATCTTTTTTTATTCATGCTCATTTTGTTAAAACCGCCCGCGTGTTGAAAAATGTGGATGAAAGCAAGCCTGTTATAAAAAAAACTATCTAAAGTCTAATATGCTTAAAGGTCAAGATCCGATTATCATTTGATTCTTGTTTGCAGGAAGTTTTTAATTTTAATGGTATGGTGCAAAGCTTCCATGTTAGCTTCATCTAAAGTCTATCAATGCTTTTTACAACAGACACCATAAATAGACATGACCCATCAAGGAGAACGATGAATTACTGCCTTATTGACTTTCCTGTTTTAGCACAAGGCAAAGTGGCAAGCTTTACCACGAGTGAAACATCTATTTGCCAGAAGTTTTATGAGATGGGCATCCGCACAGGTGTTCAAATTCAAAACTTGGGGCGGCTTCCCTTCAGCAGAAACGTTCATATTACTGTCGGCAATGAAAGTTTGGTCTTGAGAGAAGAAGAGGCTCGTCTGCTTGAAGTCTGCTCCTCTTAAAATGCCGTCTGATCCGAAACACATTGTTCTCGCCGGCCCCCCCAACAGCGGGAAAACAACCTTATTCAACTGGCTGACAGGCTACAAAGCCCGTGTGGTGAATTACCCCGGCTCCACTGTGGATTATCTTAAGGGCAATCCCATCGGTAAATACAATTTACCTTATAAAATTATAGACACTCCTGGGGTCTATAGCATATTTCCAAAAACACCTAGCGAGAAAATCACTCAAAAACTTTTATCAGAAACTCCTATTCATACAGTTGTGGTCACCCTTGATGTTCTACGCCTCCATAGACAGCTCCCCCTGGTCTTTCAACTCGCAGAAATGGGTCTGCCTGTTATGGCGGCTTTGACCATGACAGATCTACTGCCCCGGACACACAAGCTCAATATCAAAGAGTTTTCCAAAGCCCTGGGGGGGATTCCTGTGTTCCCAATCCAAGGAAAACTGGGACAGGGAGTTTTAGAGCTGGCTCAAGGGATTTCAAAAGCACATCACACAAAAAATACTTGTTTGAAGCCGGAAGAAATCCTGAAACTTCAACGGGGTTTTTTTAAAAAAACAGACGCTGTTATTGAAAAGTTTCTGCCTAAAAATATTAAGGGCATTGAATTTACAAAAAAAGCAGACCGTATTTTACTCCACCCCATTTTCGGCGCTTTAAGTTTTTTATCCACTATGGTGGTTTTATTTTCATCTTTATTTTGGCTGGCCGCTCCCTTAATGGATGGGGTGGACATTGGGTTTTCTATTCTTGCTGAAAAAACGTCAAAGCTCGGCGGCTCTCTTTTCGTTGATTTTTTATCCAACGGAGTGGTGACAAGCTTCGCCGCTGTCTTTGTTTTTATTCCACAAATTTTTATTTTATTCGCAGGCATCAGCATTTTAGAAGATACCGGCTATTTGGCCCGAGCCGTTTCTCTAATAGATGCTTTCTTTTCAAAAATAGGGCTTAGCGGACGCTCATTTATTCCATTTTTATCAGGATATGCCTGTGCTATTCCCGCCTGCCTATCTGCCAGAAACCTCACTTCTCGAACAGAAAGATGGATCGTCATCGCAGTTATTCCTCTTCTCACCTGCTCTGCCAGACTTCCCGTTTACTCTCTCTTGCTGAGCTTGTTTTTCTATGGAGATTCTCCATGGAAGGCAGGGCTTTGGATGGCATTGATTTACATTGGCTCAATGGTTTTAGCCTCCCTGGCGGCTTATGTACTCAGTTTTATTATACGCTCCGACACTTCCTCCCCTTTTGTCATGGAGCTTCCTGTTTACAGAAGACCTATGCTTTCCGGAGTCATTTTAACGGCGTGGAGGAGAAGCTTTTCATATATCAAAGGAGCAGGACCTTTGATTTTTATTTTTGCTTTAATCATGTGGGGCTCTTTGAACTTTCCCAGAAATACTGAGTGGAGTTCTGCTGAGCAAATGGAAAACAGCTACGCCGGAAAATTTGGGAAAGCTATTGAACCCGCTTTTGAACAAATGGGAACAGACTGGCGGGTGGGGATTGGCCTGCTCTCTGCTTTTGTAGCTCGTGAGGTTTTCGTTTCCACCTTAGCCGCTTTATTTCAAATCACAGGTGAAGATGAAGAATCAAGCCTCCAGCACTCTCTATTAAAGAAAATGCGCGCCGCTAAAAATAAAAGAGGGGACCCTGTTTTCACCCCTTTAAGCCTGGGGGTGTTGATTTTGTTCTTTATGATTTCACTTCAATGTTTATCCACAACAGCCGTTGTGCAAAAAGAAACAAATTCAACGTTGTTTGCAGTGACCCAACTCATTGCCCTCAATTTATTTGCTTATTTTATCAGCGCAGGCTTCTATCAACTTTTGTCTTGAGATTTCCCAAAAAAAACCCTAGTATGAACACAGGAAGCATACACATTGAAGCAAAAAGAAATTTTACAGACAGCTAAAAGCGAACTCTTCTCAGCATCCAATACAAATGCTTTGTATCAAGTAAGAGTGCGTTACTTAGGGAAAAATGGACAAGTCACCTCCTTAATGAAAGAGCTTAAAAATCTTTCACCTGAGGAGCGGCCGGCATTCGGCCAAAAAATCAATGACCTGAAAAATTCTATTGAAGAATACTATCAAAGCAGAAGAAAAGTCTTAAAGGAATCAGAAATATCCCAAGAAACTGAAAAAGATTTTTTGGATTTAAGCCTGCCAGGCCCCCACCGGGCGGGAGGCTCTCTTCACCCTATTGAACAAATTATTCAAAAAACTTCCGCTGTCTTTGTTCACCTGGGATATAAAAAAGCCTCCGGCCCTTTGATCGAAACAGATTGGTATAACTTTTCAGCTTTGAACATCCCTCCGGACCATCCCTCTCGAGACAACCAAGACACTTTCTACTTAGACTCCAAACACCTGCTCAGAACCCACACAAGCCCTGTTCAAATTAGAAGTTTAGAAAATCTCAAGCCTCCTCTTGCTGTTATTGCTCCAGGAGCTGTTTTTAGAAGGGATCAAATTGACTCCTCCCACTCCCCGCATTTTCATCAAATGGAAGGTTTGTTTATTGACCGCAAAGTCTCGATGAGCCACCTCAAAGGAACACTTTCTTATTTTTTAAAAGAGCTGCAGGGTTCTTCCGCAAAAATTAGATTTCGACCCAGCTTTTTCCCCTTCACAGAACCTTCTGCAGAATATGACAGCTCTTGTTTTGTTTGTGGAGGTCAAGGATGCTCTCTCTGCAAAGGCACCGGATGGATTGAAATTGGAGGCTGCGGCCTGGTGCACCCTCAGGTGCTGAAAGCCAGTTCAGTCAACCCTGACAAATGGCAGGGCTTT
Source organism: Bdellovibrionales bacterium (assembly GCA_965199935.1). Taxonomy (GTDB): domain Bacteria; phylum Bdellovibrionota; class Bdellovibrionia; order Bdellovibrionales; family UBA1609; genus JAPPLG01. Next base: position 974,978 of record CBDATD010000001.1, on the reverse strand, counting down.
GCCTTTGGAATGGGCATGGATCGACTGGCTCTTCTGAAGTACAGCATCCCGGACATACGTTTATTGTATGAAAATAGAGTGAGTTTTCTGGAGCAGTTTGAAAATGCTTTATTCTTTTAATTGGCTCAGCGAGCTGGTCTCTCTTTCTGATAAGACGCCAAAGGAGCTGGCGCAGTTGTTGGACTCTAAAGGGCTGGAAGTGGAGGCCGCAGCCTCCAAAAAATTAGACAATGTTGTCATTGGACAAATCACTAAAATTTATACTCACCCCAATGCAGACAAGCTTCAAATCTGCCATGTAAAAATAGAAGAAAATCAGGCCCCTTTAACTATAGTTTGCGGAGCAAAAAATCCCAAAAATAAAGACAAAGCAGTTCTTTGTTTAGAAGGGGCTGTTCTTCCAGGAAATTTTAAAATCCAAGAAAGAAAAATTCGAGGAGAGTTGAGCCAGGGGATGCTGGCGTCCAAAAAAGAACTCGGTCTGTCTTCCGAAGAGGATGAAGGTATTTTTATTTTACCTCAAACGGCTCCTCTTGGGGCCCGGTTGGATGAGTATCTAAAAATCAATGACACTGTTTTAGATGTTTTCATCCCTCCCAACCGGGTGGATTTGATGAACCATGCAGGCTTGGCCCGCGAGCTTTCCAGCCTCCTAAATAGGTCTTTTCATTTTCCTTTTGAACCTTATTACCAAAAATCAAATGCAGTTCATTTAGGACTGCCCAAAGGGAAAATAAAATATTCAAAAAGATCCAAACTCAGCACAGCCCCCTTTAAGAGTTCTTTCAAAGTTCAGGTGCATGAACCGGAGATTTGCCCTTATTACAGCGGACAAATGATGAAAAACGTTCAAGTGGGGCCTTCCCCCTACTGGTTGAAAAAAAGATTAGAGCTTTTAGGAGTTCACTCTGTGAACAACATTGTAGATGTAACTTCATGGATTCTGCTGGAGTGGGGTCAGCCCCTTCATGCCTTTGATTTAGATACGCTGGATGGAGGCATTCACGTCAAAAAAGCAAAAGCTGATTCAGAAATGACGGCTTTGAATGACAGCACATTAAAATTTCGAGGGGATGAATTAGTGATTCACGACGAAAAGAAAAATCTGGCTCTCGCAGGTGTGATCGGAGGAAAAAACACTGCTATTTCTGAAAAAACAAAAAATATTTTTATTGAATCTGCTGTTTTCGCCCCCTATGCTGTTCGGCGGACCTCCAGAAGATTGGGATTGAACACAGCATCCTCTTTTCAGTTTTCCAGAGGGGTCTTTCCTCATACAACCGTATTAGCTCTGCAAAGAGCCTGCTCCATGATTCAACAAACAGCAGGAGGCTCTCTGCAGGGAACCCCTTTTGAGAAAGGCTCCTTTTCCTTTTCACAAAAGACCATCGCCATCAACAAAGAACAGTTGAGCGGGCGTCTGGGTTATGATGTGTCGATGAATGAATTTTCCAGATGGATGAAAAGCATGAATGCCAAAGTTTCAAAAACATTTAAAAAGATAAAGGTGACTCCCCCCTACTATAGAAGAGACTTAAACATCAAAGAAGATCTTATTGAAGAATGGGCCCGGCTGAAAGGCTATGATTTTGTTCCTGAAAGTCTTCCGGTTTTTGCCCCTCAAAAATCTCTAAAAGATGAAGAATTGGAATTTATAGACCACGTTAAAACATTAACCAAGGGGCAGGGTTATCATCAAGCCGTCAACTACAGCTTTGTAGATCACGCGCTTCACAGCCGATTTTTAGGGAAAAGTTTTGTTCCAGGAATGCCTTCAAGCGGTCCTATTTTTATCACCAATCCCATCTCTCAGGATTTGAACAGCCTCCGTCAAAGCCTGCTTCCCGGACTGTTTCAAAACCTGCTTTTTAATATTCGACACGGCGAAGATTACGGCCGGCTTTTTGAACAAGGGGTCAGCTTTTTTAAGTCAGGGGATCAATTTGAAGAAAAACAATATTTGTCTTTCATGGCTTGGGGGCAGAAGAAAGATATATGGCAAAAGGACAGCGCGCGGCCTGTCCTCTTTGACATAAAAAAATCCATAGAAAATTTATTGAAAAATATTCAAATCTCTGACTGGAAATGGCTGGACTTTGAAGGTCAGTTTCCATTTTTACACAAGAAAAGACGTCTTTTATTAAAAGTGCAGGGGCAGACAGCCGGTTTTATAGGAGAGGTCAGCCTCAATCTATTGGACGATCATAAGATACGTGAAAATATTTCTATGGGAGAATTAAATCTGTCTTTACTTTTCCAGACTCCAAAAAAAGACTTTGTTTTCCGCAAGCCGTCTCTTCTGCCTTCCGTCAAAAGAGATATTTCCATATTGGCTCCCAACGATCAAAACGCAGAGGACATTTTGAATTTTATGAAAAAGCAGGCCCCTAAAGAGTGCCGAAGTATTTCCTTAGTGGATTATTATGAAAATGTTCAAGAGGGATTTCGATCTATTTCTTTTCGCCTTGTCATTCAAGGCTCTGATAAAACTCTTTCGGAAAAACAAATCAACTCTATTCAAGAGCCGCTGGTTCAGGCTCTGCTCAAAAAATACCCCGTACAGCTTCGATAGGAAGAGTTCTTCCCTTTTCAGCCTTCGTTAAACACTATCTAAAAAAATCTAATAAGTTTAAAAACTAGACACCAGCTTTCAAACGCGCTTTTATAAACCACTGGGAACTCCAGACACACAACTACAGCAGGGGTCCAGGCGTTTCCTATTGAAACTTAATTGTGGATTGTTTTTTTGAAGACTTTTCTTCTGTCCTTTTTCTTCTGTCTATCTTTCATAGTTCTGATGACTTCTGCAGGACTCAAAAAAGCATGCACTCTTTGACCTGTTCTCAGTTTTTTAAACTGCTTTGCGACAGCGCTCCTTGGCACTTCTATACGAACATCCCCGTTTCTTTGCGACAGAACCACCTTTTTTGAGTCATAACTCACCACTATTCCTCTCACCACAGCCTGCTGGGCTGACAAAATGCCGCTTACACCCATCAATAAAATAAAAATGATACATCTAAACATCAAGACACCTCCTTGTCCTTACTCAACAATCACCGGACGAATTTCATCACTCAAATTCAGCAAATCAGCGCGAATGTCGTCCGGAAGCATCTGCCTTAAACTGTCATTAAAATAAACGCCGCTTGGTCCAAACGTACACTCTTTAGCGCTCAGGTCACAATATTCAAACCTGATAGGTTTGCATATCACTCTTGGAAAATTGATGGTAACATCATCATGGTTTTTACACTGAACGGACCCCTCGCATATATGCTTCGGCCCCCTAATCGCTTTTTCAAAATTCCCGTTGCAGCTAAATCTGGGATAGTATCTGTTCTGCAACCCTCTTGTGTACCAACACTCCACTTTGGTAAAGGCACTGCCTACAGCGGCAGGCGCTCCGTATATTTGAAAGTTTAAAAATAAAAAAAGAACTGTCATTAATAATTTCAAGAGCTTCATCACCGCACTCCTTTTGAACGAGGCTTTGAGCGGGATGAAGAAGATCCTGCATTTTCAAAATCGTAAAATTTGCTTTTGCCAAAAGACTCCATATATTCCGCGTAATATTTATTTGCGTAAAAACTGTTTTCTCCAAATATACAATCCGTTGGCGGGGGGCAGGTCCCGTCTTCCAAAGCTTTACAGCCGTAATTAAAGAACTGAAAATGCTCTCTTTTATTGGGTGCTGAACACCAGGCCTCGTTTCCAAAACACATTTGCACATTGCTGCAGACATTGCCTTTGTAATCTCTTAAAACAAAAGTATCCCCCAACTCTTCACAATGAAGCTCATCATATTCAGTTTGCACGTTAAATGTTGAAATATCCCCTTTAAGCTTCTCGCCGCTCTTATCGTAATAAACTTTGGTGGAAGGAGGCAAAACATATCGAACAAACACAATATCTTCGTTCTTCCCTATACCCTTCACCCCTTCTCTCCAATTGGTATCATTCTCATTCAGCCAGGAACACTCTTCATCTTCCTTGAAAAATTCGACGTCATTAGGGTCCTTGAAAAAATCAAAAGTTACAGCATGAAAAATTTTGTTGGAGCCGCATCCCCCAGGGATATAAAGGCTTATGGGGAGAGACCCTCCTTTATTGTAGGAACGAAGTCTTCTAACAACACTGTTGTTGATCTCTTTCGTTTTCCTGTTCTCGCCAACGGATTCATACCAGCCTCCCTCTTCACCTGCCCGTGTTTTCAGTGAGGTCATTCTCTCGCGTCCCGTTTTCCGGTCGCGAATTTTCATAATTACTTTTCGAACTGGTGTGGAACTGCTAATCCATCCCACCCCTTCAGGGCCTTCTCCACAATGGACCTGAACAGAAGCCTCTCCAAAAAATGAAGTGCTGAGAACTTCACAATGGGCAAGCTCTTCCTGCGCCTGCAAAAAAAATGAACAGGCGGAGAAAAACGCTAAAGCACTGCTCTGAAAAGGTCTTTTTGATAACATATTCCCATTCTACCCCCCCCCATTTTTTTCAACACTTAAAAGAAAGAATCCATTCAAAAGTCCTATTACAATATTTGCGAAAAACAGTTGTTTTTTGGCCTAGTTGGCTTTAGACAGGAAAAGTCATGCCAAACAAAGAGATGAAACACACAGACACATACACCAAAAATGACATTATAAACGCAGTCTATAATGAAATTGGCTACTCTAAGAAATACTCCACAGAATTAGTGGAGTTTTGTTTTGATGTGATTAAAGAAAAACTTAGAACCAACCACAATGTAAAAATTGCCAATTTCGGCCATTTCATACTCAGAGATAAAAAAGCCAGACTAGGCAGAAATCCAACAACAGGGCTGAATTTAACCATCCCTTCTAAAAGAGTGGTCACATTCCGCCCCAGTGTGTATTTAAAAAGAAAGGTTTAGTTTTCTATGCTGGATAAAGAGTTAAATGATCAATGGATGGAAGAACAATTAAATAAAATCCCCTCGAAGCTTTCGTTCAGAATTGGTGAAGTCTCAAAGATTTTATCTATTAAACCCTATATTCTGCGCTACTGGGAGTCCGAGTTTGAGCAATTGCGGCCTGGTAAGATGGACAATAAACAGAGACTGTATTTCCATAAAGACATTGAAACACTGCTTTTGATAAAAAAACTGCTCTATAAAGACGGCTATTCTATCCGCGGCGCTAAACAAGCTCTTAAATCCCTCTACAAAAAGTTCAAAACAGCCAAAAAAGAATACCACTCCAAAGACCGCATCTATCAAGAAATCTCAAACCTGTTAAGCCGCATTTCCGAATTTAAGAAATCCCTCATTAAAAACGCTAAGAAGTAATACCGTAAGCCTCGCCCCAACTGCCCCCAGAGCCTATATTGACTTTTAAGGGAACATCCAGACACAGTTCAGGCAAATCAACCCCTTCCATAATATCCTTAATGGACGCTGTTTCATACGCCGCATCCTCTGTGGGGCATTCAAACAGCAGTTCATCGTGAACTTGAATGAGAAGACGAGACCACACACCAGCATCCAAATGAATCATCGCCAATTTCACCAGGTCACTGGCTGTCCCCTGAATGGAGGCATTGACTGCCGCTCTTTCACCGAATTTCTTCAGCCTCGTATTTTTTGACAAAAGCTCTGGAATAATCCTTCTTCTTCCAAAAAGAGTTTCCACATAACCTTTTTTTCGAGCCTGCTGTAAACGGCTTTCAATATAATCACGCACTTTGGAAAATTTTTTAAAATACTGATCAACAAGCTCCCCTCCCCGCATTCTGGAAACACCTAAAGTTTCTGACAAACCAAAAGCTGTTTGCCCGTAGGTGATCCCAAAATTGACAGCCTTAGCAATTCTTCTTTGCTCCCCGCTGACTTCCCCCAATGGGACGTTAAACAATTCTTTAGCTGTGCTTTTATGAATATCCTCCCCTTGAAGAAAAGCCCGCTTTAATGCAGGATCTTTTGAAAATAAAGCAAGAATTCTGAGTTCAATTTGAGAGTAATCCGCACTGATTAAAAGATGACCTTTACCGGAAACAAATGCCTCCCGAATCTTTCTGCCTCTAGAAGTTCGAATGGGGATATTTTGTAAATTAGGGTGTACACTGGAAAGCCTTCCCGTAGAAGTAAGGGTCTGCTTAAACTGGGTGTGTATTCTTTTCGTTCGGCCGTCAATGGCGTTTAGCAAACCTTCTGCGTATGTCGTTTTTAATTTAAAAAGCTCCCTGTAATTCAAAATTAATTGAGCAATGGGATGCTGAGAAGTCAAAAAATGCAGAACATCGCTGTCTGTAGAATATCCTGTTTTGGTTTTTCTTCCTTTTTTTAAACCCAACTCATCAAACAGCACATAAGCCAGCTGTTGAGGGCTTGCAATATTAAAAGGATGTCCGGCTTGGGCAAAAATTTGATTTTCCAACTCCAACAAATCACATTCAAGATCTGCCTTCTCTTTAATCAGCCTTCTGCGGTCAACCGCCACCCCCCTTTTCTCCATCTTATACAGTACAGAAACCAAAGGCATTTCTATATTTTGAAAAACAAAATCAAGACGCAGATCCTCTATTTTTTGCTCGTAGTGCTTTCTCAAATCCACCAAATATGGAATAACATTATTCTCATTCAAATCTTCAACCCCAAAATGTTGACGAACTAAAGAAAGCAAATCCTTGGAGGCTTTATTTTCCACAAGATAGCCGGCGATCATCAAGTCCCAAACAGCTATAGGATGTTTAACTTCCATTTGCTTCCATACGTCTTTTAAATCGTACCCCCACCATCTAATTCTTTTGTGAGAAAGTAGCTCTCCTAAATTTCTCAGAGAATCCGTCTGTACTTGAACCCAGGATTTCTTAAAAAGAAGGTGTGCTGTATTCTTCAAAACAACAACTCCAACTTCCTCATAAGGTTTGAGGGCCTCCTGCAGTTCATTGAGAGTCCATGAATATTTTCTGAGTCCCTTTATTCTCTGAAGCGGAGCTTTCTTGACAGGGCTTTTATTTGCTTGATCTGAAGAGGAAGTTTTTGGCTCTTCCAAGAGGGGAAACAGTTTTTTCCGAATGGAGCGAAATTCAAGTTCATTCAGAAGCTCCAGCATTTCCTGCTCTTTTACAGACAGCCTTTCAAAGTCCTCAAATCCGGAAACAAGCTTTAGATCTGTGATAATGCGGGCTAATTTTTGAGAGATAAAAGCAGGTTTCTCAGAGTCTTTCAATTTTTGGGCTGTCTTGTCTGGTATTTTATCAAGATTGGAATAAAGACTTTCCAGTGTCTGGTGTTCCGCAAGCAGTTTCTGAGCTCCTTTTTTCCCGATACCCCGCACTCCCGGTATATTGTCGCTGGAATCCCCGACAATCGCTAAATAATCCACAATTTGACTTGGCTGGACCCCCCATTTTTTCTGCACTCCATTGGCGTCGTAATAAATATTTTTCATCGGATCATAGAGTTTGACTTGAGAGTCCACCAATTGAGCAAAATCTTTGTCAGAACTCACGACAATCACTTGAGCTGAGTGATCTTTAGCCCAGCAGGCGAGGCTTCCTATTAAGTCGTCTGCTTCATACCCCTTAAGATCCATTTTTTGAATGCCCAGAAACTCGGTCGCTTTATGAATGTAAGGGACTTGCTCCTCTAAATCCTCCGGCATCTCCTCACGATTGGCTTTGTACTCTTTATAATATTTTACCCTGATGGAAGGTTCTTTACGGTCAAAACAATACATCAAGTGCCGGGGTTTAAACTGTTCTAAAATTTTTAAAGTGGTTGTCAAATAACCGTAAACAGCACTGGTGTGAATCTTATTTTTTTGAGACTGCATAAAGGGAATAGCATAGTAGGCTCTAAAAAAAATAGAGCTGGCATCCACTAAATATATTGTTTTCTTATTCATCTTCAGGAAATATAAATATAAGATCCCCTTGGCCGGCCAGGTCAAATCTATTCCGCACTTCTTTTTCCAGGTGTTTGGGATCAGAGAGTTTGTCCATCTTTTCTATAAGTATTTGATTTTTTGTTTGAATTTCCACAGTTTGCCGGTCCAGAGTTTTTTGCTGTAAGTAGAGTTTTCGGATTTGAAACAAGGTGCCGTCAAACACAACATTAAACAAAATCAGTACAATGCAGAAACCTACAATCAATTTAGGCTGTTTCAACCATTGATCTGCATATTGAAAAATCTTCATAACAGCATCCCTTTTAATTAAACGCCATAAAATAAGGCAGAGCCAGTCCAAAACATAAAGCTATAAACAGAAAAAGCAGTAAAGCATGAATCCATCCCATAGAGTAAGACCAGTATTTTGTTTCTGTCTTGGGCTGTTTTTGAGTCATTACAAAAAGTATGGCTTCAAAATATTTAAACATCTTAACAGCAATGGGATCCTCTGGGCGGGCTTTCTTCAGCCGGCTGTAGCAGTAGGAGCCAAATCCAATATTATTTTCACTGATACAAAGAGCTGAAAACTCTTCGTGTTTTTTAGTATTGTCGTATTCCTCCAATAATTCTTCAAATGTTTTTCGTAAAAGGAAAGAAGAGGGAGGGGCGCTTTTCTTCCATTTATCATTGTAAAAAGATTCTCCGCACTGGATGCAGTCCACACTGCCTTTTTTTGTACTGGCATAACAATGAGGGCAGATTTTATGTTCGCGAACCCACTTCTCTCCCCCTTTGTCTGAGGGCTTTGCTTGAAAGATTTCAATTTTTTGACGGCTGTCGAAGCCCGCCCAAAAAATCTTCCGGCAGGAAAGACAGGAAAAGGGGTAATGCTCCACAGGAAGCAAATCTTGTTTACTGACTTTAAACACAGCTCTGCAATGAGGACAAGAGAGGCTCTCCCACTCCGGAATCATTCTTTGTTGGCTTTCAAAACCCATTCGTTTATGCTTTATCACAATATGCTGTATAATGTGATTCATTTTTTCAAATTATTTTATCTGCCGATCCTTTCAGGAGTGCTGGCCGGCGCCAGTTATATTCCTTTTCCTCCTTGGGCCGTCCTTTTTTGCTTTATCCCTTTATGGCATTTTTGTTTAAAAAATAATCAGAAAATTAAACTGATATTTACCGCAGGGTGGCTGACACAGTTTGTATGGACTCTCATCGGCTTTCATTGGGTGGCCTACACCATCCACATTTATGGAAATTTTAATTGGATTGTTTCAGCTGCGGGGCTGTTGGCTTTCTGTACTTTAGCTCATTTACATATTCCTCTGGCTCTTGCTGTATGGTTTTATTTTATAAAAATTCTTCCTTCTGGGAATTTTCTGCGTCTCCTCAGTTTAGCCTCGCTCATTTCTTTAGCTCTTTCTCTGCCTATGCTTTTTCAATGGAATTTTGGATACACCTGGTTCTGGGCCGGCCTTCCGATCTTTCATACAGCGGAGCTTTGGGGCTTCCAATTTATATCCACTTTGACAATACTTCTTCAAATTTTCTTTTTCTCTCTGAGGAGTAAAAAACTTATCGCTTTAGGCGCAGGGTTTTTCTTCCTGCTCAATGGCTGGGGTTATGTGCTGGCAAAAAGGCAGGATGCTCCTGATTCAACAGCAAAAATTTTGTTGGTACAGCATAACATCGGAAGTTCTATGGAGCTGGCGGGGCTTCGAGATCAAGTGTTTACAAAGATTTCCAATAAACTCATAAATATAACAACAGAGGCTTTAGATCCTTCCGTTGATTTTATTTTGTGGCCGGAGGGAGCTTATCCTTATCTGCTGAGAAAAGGCAGAGTATCCAATCTTCAAGAGACAGTAAAAAATGAATTTCAAACAACTTTGGCGACGGGGGCTTCCACTCGCATCGGCCGGGATGTCACCAACTCCATTTTTTTTATTGATTCTGAAGGGAAGTTGAACCCTGCAAGATATGACAAAAATAAATTGCTGGCGTTTGGGGAGTATATTCCCGGCGACCGCTGGTTTCCAAAGCTGAGACAGATTTTTTTAGGGAGCCATCAAGCCTTTGCCGCCGGCAGAGAGGGGCCTTCTGTTCGGTCTGTGGGAAATATTAGTTTGGGGCTTCAAATTTGTTATGAAAGCCTCTCTGATTTATTTTCAAGAAGGCTGTCCCAAAAAGGGGCGGACATATTGGTCAATGTAACCAACGACTCCTGGTTTGGCTGGTGGTATGAACCGTATCAGCATTTGTATATGACTTTCGCAAGGGGCGTTGAACTGAGAAAACCAGTGGTGAGATCGACAAGCACGGGCATTTCTGCCGCCATGTCTGCTTATGGAAATATATTAGAAAAATCCCCCATTAGAAAACCTTGGGCAAAAGTTGTTGAAGTGCCTTACTCTTCAAAACACCGCCCTACTTTTTTTGAAGGCTTTGGCTATTACATCAATTTTATTGTTTTGCTGCTGCTTCTTCTTGCGCCCTTTGTCTGCCGACACTGCAAAAAATATTAAACCTAGTTTAAAAAAAAAATCTCATTTTTTTGGAGTTATACTTCAAAATAAATCTTTATTTTGGAGTCATACTTCAAAATATCTGATTTTTATTGATCTCTGAACCAAAACCCTTTACCCTGGAAATATGGAATTTAAAAGACTCATCAATTTAGACTTTTCGGACTGCAAAGGATTGTTTCTTTTCGGCCCCAGGCAGACCGGAAAGTCTTATTGGTTGAAGAAAAAGTTTCCTCAATCTCTTTACTATGACTTATTAAAATCTGATTTATTTTTCAAACTCCACCGCTCCCCGCATTTGCTCAGAGAAGAGCTTTTAGCTCAAAAAATTACAAAACCAGTGGTTATTGACGAGATTCAGAAAATACCGCATTTACTGGATGAAGTTCATCATTTAATGGAAACTTACAATATTCCTTTTATCTTAACCGGTTCATCAGCCCGCAAATTAAAAAGGGGCGGAGGCAATCTGCTGGGAGGACGCGCTCTGCACAAACAATTATTCCCTTTAGTGAGCAAAGAAATCCCCAAATTCGACATTCTTAGAATAATGCAGTATGGGTCGCTGCCCTCCATCTATCCTTCTAAAAAACCTAAAGCTCTATTGAAATCGTATGTAAAAACTTATCTTAAAGAAGAGATACAGTCTGAAGGATTAACAAGGCGGCTCCAGCCCTTTTCTATCTTCTTAGATATAGCCGCTAAGACCAATGCCCAGCTTATCAACTACAGCAATATTGCCGGTGATGTGGGAGTGTCCTCAAAAACAATCAAAGAGTATTACTTGATTCTAGAAGATACTTTTATGGGATCTTTACTTCCCCCATACAAAAAAACTCTGCGAAGACAATCCGTAAGCATGCATAAGTTTTACTTTTTTGACATTGGAGCAGTGAATGCCCTAACAGACCGATGGAATCTTGTGAAAAATTCAGTAGAGTTTGGATTTTCTTTTGAACACTTTATTTTTAATGAAATTAAGGCTTATTTAAAATATACGGACGATGACCGTAATATGCGCTTTTGGAGGTCAAAGAACCAGCAGGAGGTGGATTTTATTGTTGGGGATAATTTGGCTGTTGAAGTAAAATCAAAAACACAAATTCAAAAAAAAGATTTAAAAGGGCTTAAAGCCTTGTGTGAAGAAAAATCTTTCAGATATAAAATTGTTGTATCTTTGGAAAGAACTCCTCGTTTAACGGACGAAAATATTCTTATTCTTCCTTACAAAAAATTTCTCAAAAAATTATGGAACAACGATTTTATTTAACGCGTTTTCAAACACTATATTTCAAGAACTGCCGCAAAACGCTCTAAGCTGTTTTGGAGAAATACAATTAAAGTTTGTTAATGTTTACTCTCAGAGTAAATGACGGATTTCTTCGCTTTAAGAAAATCATCTTCTGAATTAAATACAGCATCCCTGCTGATAAAAAAACGATCGTCGTCTAATTCAAATATAAAACCTCCGTTCGCAACCAAGTTTCCATCAGAGTCAAATGCAGAGCCGTCCTTCATAAACAGGCTGTCATTAAAGTTAAAGTCCCTCTTTGTAAACACGTCATTATTTGAATCAAATTTAAAGCTCCTCTTTACAAACACTTTGTCATTTAAATCAAATGCAAAAAACCTTTTTTTTGTAAGGGAGTCATCCTCGCTTAATCCAAAAACAACATTCCCCTCCAGAGTGCAGGTGCTGTCGTCCAGACGGAAAACAAGACCTCTCATCCATGAGTGGCTTCCAACGGGATAAAAAAGAGAGTTTGCAGAATAGCTTTCTTCTAAATCAATGATAGAATTTCCCAACTGTGTTGAATAACTGCCGTTTGGATAGATCCTAAAGGTCCCCATTGTTACACAAAAACCGTAGGTATAAAAAGAGCTAAGGACAATCATCCATAATAGTAATAACTTCATGTTTTCTTCCTATCTCCCTTCCCTAACAAATGCTTCATTTTGCCGGGTATATCAGAGTTATCGGTATTTTTTTTATTTCATAAAGCAAAAAGAGGGATTCTCTTGGTATCCAGCCGCAGAACCAAATAAAAATACATTCCACAGTGTATCATATTTTTCTGAATTTAGCAGGATTTTTTGTATGCTGAATCCAGTTTGATATTGTATTTATATCCGGCGTTTTTCAAAGCATTGACCTTTATCCTGCACGACTGCCTCTTAAAATTTTATCATGGCGGCCGGGTCTTTTTCTTACCTCCAAAGTCCGAAACACCTGAAACTATAGAAATGTTTTTTGTTAAGTCGTTTTGGACGCTGTTTTAAGTTGTTTTTCAAATAATTTGGACGCCGGCAGCCTCTCTACAGACATCTTCCTGCAGTCTCTGTGCAGTCCCATGCAGTCTTATGAAAATCTCAAAAAAAGAGGCTGATTTTACTTAAAAACCCCTTCAAAACTACAATATTTTCAAGTTTTGAGGCCCATGCAGTCTCTGATATACAAACCTTCCCACAGAGGTTTGTTTTTAGATCCATTCAGTTTTATGGTTTTAATTTTTTCCTTCAAAAACCCTAATAAAGTCATTTTTTAATTGATTTACCATGCAAATTTGAATTATAAGTTAAAATATACATGGTTATAAAACGCAAACAACTTGAAAGAACCCTTTATCAGCTCACAAAATACCCTGTGACAGCTTTGCTCGGCCCCCGCCAAACGGGAAAATCGACTTTGGCTGGGCAGATTCAACATTACATCAAAAATACAGTTTATTTTGATCTGCAGGACCCTGTCAGCTCAAGGCGTATGGAAGACCCTATTGCAGTTTTTGAGCAGTATGAAAATCATTTGATTATTTTGGACGAGATTCAAAAACTGCCGGAAATTTTCTCTGTGATGAGAAGTCTTATTGATAAAAACAGAAAGAACGGACGTGTATTGATTTTGGGTTCTGCAAGCCGTGATTTAATTCAGCAAAGTTCTGAGACTTTGGCGGGAAGAATTTGTTATATGGAAATTATGCCTTTTCAAAGGGATGAGGTCCGGTCCTTTTATGATTTTTACTCTCATTTAGTGAGAGGGGGCTTCCCTTTGAGTCTTATGGCGGACAGCGGCTCAGACAGTTTAGATTGGAGGAAAAACTACATTCAAAGTTTTTTAGAAAGAGACATGGCTTTGCTTGGGATCACTTCTCTGCCTCCTTCCCAAATGAGGCGTCTTTGGCAGATGCTGGCTCATAACCAGGGCCAAGTGTTAAACGCATCCAAGCTTGGCTCCTCTATGGGGTTTTCCTCAAACACATTAAAAAAATATATTTCTCTTCTTGAGCAGACATTTATTATTCGGTTGATAGAGCCTTACCATTCCAATTTAAAAAAACGCATCATCAAAGCTCCAAAAATTTATATTCGCGACAGCGGGCTTCTTCACGCTCTCTTGGACATCGAGGATAAAGAAGACTTGATGGGGCATCCTGTTTACGGAGCTTCTTTTGAAGGATTTATTATAGAAAATCTTTTATTTCAATTTTCGGATTGGAAGCCGTCATTTTTAAAAACTTCAAATGGGGCTGAGGTGGATTTAATACTCAGCAAGGGAAGAAAAAATGTATTTTTTGAAATAAAGGCAAACTCAGCCCCCAAAATTTCCAAAGGATTTTATCAACTGTTTGAGGACCTTCAACCGGATAAAGCTTTTGTTATAGCTCCTGTGTCCTCCTCTTTTAAAGTGAAAGGGGTGTACTGCATTTCTTTGGATGATTTTCTAACTCAAAAAATCTCACTCATACAGCCTCCGTAAAATCTCAAAATAAATGCTGATTTTACCCAAAAGAAACCCTTTCCATTGAATTAAAAAAGTGTTTACAGCATATAAACTTTCAATCTAATATGCTGTTGCTAAAGTTATGGCTGGAAAGAGATAAATTTTATGAAAATTCCAAAAGAGTTTTATTATATCACGCATATAGACAACTTAAAATCTATCTTACAACATGGCATATTATCGCGTTCTAAAAGACGCAGTTTATGGAATAGAATAAAATTTTCCAACACAAAATCTATTCATAATGAAGATGTGATTCAAAGAAGAAAAAATAAAAAATTCAAAAACAAATCTCTTTGGGATTATGCCAATGTTTACTTCCAAGCAAGAAATCCTATGTTATATACGGTCACTCATAATAAATTTAAAGCAGAAGATATTGTTGTACTGCAAATTAATTCGGACATTATTCAAGGAGACAACATAGGGATCACAGACGGAAACGCCGCTTCAGAAAACACACGGATTTTTGGAGATAAAGAACAAGGTTTGAATGCACTGAACTCAGAACAATTTGAAAAAGAATATTGGAATGAATCAGATAAAAGACAACTCATGGCTGAACTTTTAGTTTATGAATGCATTCCTAAAGAAAAGATAATTGGAATTTATACAGCTAGTGAAAAAACTGCGAAAAAGATAAGAATGAATTTAGGCCCATTGAATATTATTCCAAATCACAAGATGTTTTTTCTGCCGGATTTTCAAAAACGTATATCAGACAAAATCACCCTCTCAAAAGGAGATATGTTTTTTTCAAAAATGCAGACTTTTACAATCAGTGTAAACACAGTAGGCATTATGGGAAAAGGGCTGGCCTCAAGAACTAAATATCAATTTCCTGATGTGTATGTAAAATATCAAGATATTTGCCGGCAAAAAAAACTAAAAATGGGTGTGCCTTTTCTTTACAAACGAGAAGAAAATTTTGAAAAAACTTTATTAGAAGATACTGCATCTATCACAACAGAAAACGGAAATCGTTGGTTTTTATTATTTCCTACAAAAAACCACTGGAGGGAAAGCTCTCCTTTAGAAGGAATTGAAAAGGGGCTGGAGTGGCTTGCCGCTCATTATGAATCTTTGGGCATCAAATCATTGGCTCTTCCCTCATTAGGCTGTGGCTTAGGAGGCTTGGAGTGGAGGCAGGTGGGTCCTTTAATGTGTAAATACCTCAGTCAAATGAATCAAATACAGCATGCTTCCATTTACCTGCCTGCGGAAGCGGACGTTCCTAGAGAACAGCTGGAACCCAAATTTTTACTAAACACTTAACTCATAAAATAAACTATTTTTCCAACATTACAACTTTTATCAAAACTATAAATTGAAGGAAATTTTCATTTTATTGAAATCAATTTTTTCGTTAAATTTCTTATACTTTTCTTTTTCAAAAACAAATTTAGCATGATCCACTGGATCCGCATATTCCAATGAATGAGGATAGCTGGGAGCAGGAATATTATTCGCCTTGTAAAAATCAAAAACTTCTTTTTCAAAAGATGATGGTTTCTCTCGTTTGGAAAACAACCTCAAGTACCCTCCTTTTACTACTAATGAATCAATCCCGTCCTGGGCGGGCAGGAGAACAGGATACTTCAGTCATGTCAATATAGTTTTTTGGTGTACCCGGGCTGCTGAGCAAAACTCAATTATTAAAATTTTTTGCCCACAGGCTGCCATATTTCTCATTCAGCTCTTGGCATGAAGCCACCATTGGGACACTTAGATTGAATCAAGAGTTTTCCAAATGTTATTAGTTCTTACTTTGTCTTCTTAAAGCTTCCAAAGAATCTACAATTCCTTTTTCTTTCTTATCTTTTTTCCACTCATCCCAAAAATCAATCGTTGCACTTTTTGGCTTGTTTTTTGGTTCGTCAATTTTCACCCGACTAGGCAATAGACAAGCATCTCCTACAATTAAACTTTCTCCTATGTCTAAAATAGGCAGTTGCTCAGAAAAATTACCAAGACTATCAGGAAACAACCGCCTTATAACATTTTGATCATCAGGGTTAGAAAGTCTCATAGATATAAAGTTCCCGCATTGACTTAAAACTGTTTTACTTACATCTGCTGGTCTCTGACTAATTATGACAAGTGATACTCCATATTTTCTTCCTTCCTTTGCGACCCTTTCAAAGTTATAAAGTCCCCTTTCCTGTACACTAGATTTTTCTGTATTTATAGGAATATACAGGTGAGCTTCATCACAAAACAGTGCTATAGGGTGTCTCTTTCCTTCATCAGTCCACTGTTGAACTGAAAAAATCAACCTCGTCACCAACCCTGTTATTAAAGGCAGTATATCTGAAGGTACTTCCGAAAAATCTATAATTTTACTCCCTTTTTTATTGTTAAAATCCATTAACTTTTTAACTAAACTTTCAAGCCATTCATGTTCTTGAAATTTTTCATTACAATTAAATAGGAAGTTTAACCTTTTGTCGCTTTGTTTACTTTTAAGTCTTTGTACAAATCGAGTTAACTTTCCATACAAAGGGCCTTGCTTTGGTCTGTTATTTGAGCCTTGAATCATTTCCATATCTTTGTTATTTAACTCTTTTAATACTTCATCTATAGGATATGGAACAGGACTATCAATGGTAAAATTATCTAAAATATCTTGTTTGTTGTTTTTTTCTAATTGTTGTTTTTTATATTGAATTATTAAGTCAAATAAAATTCTTGCTTGATTAGGAGCATTTTGATCACTGCGATCCAATAGCATTGCTTGTATTTCCTCGTAAGATAAAAGCCAATACGGAAGATATATAGTTTCATCATTGTCCTCTTTGTCCATAGGACCTGCTATCCTCAATAATGTAGTGTTCTCTAACTCTTTCAGAGGCTTATACTCTCCGTGAATATCAAACACAATACTATTGACTGACTGTAGTTTAGAAGATTTTTCGAGAATTTTAGCAACAGTCCACGACTTACCAGAACCCGTACTTCCAACAATAACAGCATGTCTTTGGAAAAATTTATTTCCATCTAAATAAGTTTCAGCGTTTTCAGATATAACATATTTTCCAATATTTAACGATTTGTCTTTTTCCTCATCACTGACAGACAAAGACTGCATGAACTTTGAGAGTTCTTCCCCTTCTATCAGAAAACAATCCGCACCAAGACTTGGTACTGTTTCCAATGTTCTTTTAAAGAAGTTAGATTTTGTTCCGTGTTTATCTAGACGTGTTCCAATTAAATTTGCTTTTATTATATTTTCAACTATAACGCCATCTGAATTTTCTTGTTCTATCATATCAGTAGATTTTCTCATAATTTTTACTACCAACCCAATGATAGATTCACCTACCTTTGTGGACTCAATTCTAAGCAAATGATTAACTTGGATATTATCTAATTTTCTTTCATCCGTGATTTTAATTATGATACTTCCAGTATCTACACTTTCTACTGTACCTAGTGTTTCTTTTTCTTGTGATTGATTCATAATATCTCCATAAATTTATCAAGTTGCCAATATTTGTTTTCTAAATAAGCGTTATTAATCGTCTCTTCTGTATTCTTATATGTAACTTTTGTTTGATTACTTTGATCATTGCATTCTTCAAATATACAGTATTTGATAGCAGATTGCAGTTTTTGTGTACAAGAAATAGTGATCTTTCTGGTAACAACTACAATAGGAGTTCCCTTCTTAATCTTATGCTCAATCTTAGGTGTCAAATGTTCATCATTGAAACCAAACCCTATAACTAAAAAACTATTCGCATTCTGAATAAGCTGATCTGCTTTGCTTATAAGACTTCTATACGGCTCCTTAAAGGCTTCTATGTATTTATCACCTTGAGCAGGTGGTACCATTGCATATTTTAGTTGTTTAAAATGATACCCAAACGGGAGGTAAAATACATTGTCATTCTCATCAATGTACCAATTAAGAGAACCGTGTACTTTTATTAAATTGATAATTTCTTTATCTTTAAACAGATTTAGACCAAATTCTGACAATGATCTTCCTGTAAAGCCATCTGTAAAATTATGTCCTGATTTAGATAATGCATACTCTAATATGCAGTCATAATTTGTCGTAACAATATCTACTTTATGGGGATGAGGCTTGTAAAATTTATTTATCATTTTTTCTATCGCTTTAAAATAATTTACATCTTCCACACTCTTTTTTAAACATTCTAAATCTTTTTTAAAAACTATATTTTTAATTACTTCTTTTATCTTGATAATTTTTTCAGAATTATCAATCTTTCCCAATTCTTCCTCTAAATTATGTTCTGAATTTAATACACCTAACTCAGGCTCTAGTTGTTTTTTTAAATCATCCATACTAGGAAGACCATAGGGTATAGTTGCCCCTGAACCCCAAATAATTAGAGGGGGATTTTTTAATAATTTTTGAGTAAGTTTGAAAATATTATCTTGTTGTTTTAACGGAGAAGTGCCATTCTGATTCACAGTCACATTATTTTCTTCCACAAACACTCCTTTTTTCAGCTTTGGATCATGAACATCCAGTAACCTTATCTCACAATGGAGTATAGAATATATCAGAATACACAAACAAACTTGAGACTGTTTCCTGTCTCATTATGAGAATATTACTCAGAAATACCAAAAATAAGACTCTTGTAGGCATTAGACGGAACTGGCAAGTTGGAATTGTTTTTCTGAAATGACTTAGTGGTTTTTGAAGGGTTAGTTGCAGTTTTCTTTGATTATGGCCCTAATATCTGTAAGTTGTGATAACATAAATCAGCCATTTAACAAAAACCTGCCCTCTTATCCCTCCAGTGAGAGCTGGTAACATCTTCTAACTGAATTATCCCGTTATAAATTTGATCGAATTTTTCTGCCCTGCATCTCTTTTTTACCCCTTAACAACTATGACCATACAGAACTACGTCTTGATTTTACATTAAAATTTAGTATATTTGAGGAGTTGCTGTCTTAGGAAGGTTACTATTAAGATAAGACAATTAGAAAATGAGGAAGCATTTTAAAAATGCAAAAATTATCTTTTTTAGATGAGAGTACACTTTCACCTCGTAAAGAGATGTTGGCCTATGAAACTCTTTGGGCTATTGAAAATAATGTAAATGATTTTAAAGAAAGCAATTTAAGAGAATTATTTAATCAATACACCCCCACAGAGTCATTAATACAGTTATCAGATCAATTAGTGTCTTACAATTGCTCTTATGATGATGTTCAAAATAAAGTGCAAAGTTATTTAAATCGCTCATTAATCAACGAGATCAATAGGTTTTCAATAATGGTAAATAAAAGCTTCCAGTACCCAGAAAGTTTACTAAAAAATTATCCTATAGGATTATTTTATTATAAAGGAAATTTGGATATATTAGATTCCTCTAATGAAAAATGTGTTTCAGTAGTAGGTACTAGAACTGCATCTTCAGAAGGTGTCTCAAAGGCTAGAGAACTATCCAAAGAATTAGTTAAAGAGGGTTATGTTATTGTATCTGGATTGGCGAAAGGTATAGATACAGCGGCTCATCAATCAGCCATTGAAAATAAAGGTTATACAATTGGAGTTATTGGAACCCCTATTAATGAATGTTATCCAAAAGAGAATGAAAAGTTACAGAATAACATTGCAGAAGACTTTTTACTCATCAGCCAGGTTCCTTTTTATAAATACGCAAATGAACCTTTTAACAATCGCAGATTTCATTTTCCAAGAAGAAACAAAACAATGGCATCTATTTCAAAAGCTACTGTAATTGTAGAAGCTTCAGATGCGAGTGGTTCTCTCGTACAGGCAAGAGAATGTCTGAAACAAAATAAGAAGCTATTTATAATGGATTCCTGCTTTCAACAGAAACAAATTAAATGGCCGGAAAACTTTGAAAAAAAAGGAGCTATTAGAATAAAAAATACTTCAGATATCTTACATCACTTACAATGAGCAAATTGAAATGGCAAAGGCTTGAAGAACCTCATTTATATACCTACATAGAAAAAGATGATGTTTGTATATATGCAAGAGACTATGTAGGAGGGCATAAAGGGTATCAAGCTGGAGATACAAATTCACTGATTTTAAACTTCAAAAAACCTTCTTCTAAAAAAAATACTGATGAATGGAAATGGCGTGAAAATGCGGTTGAAAGATTTTCAACAGAAATTTCGCTTTTATTTAAACCTGACTCAACAGCGACTATTACTGCTATTCCAAGCTCTAAAGCAAAGAATGACCCTAAATACGATAATCGTTTTGAGGATTTATTTGAACAACTTTCCAAATTACGACCTAAATTACGAATTGAACGGCCTGTGGAAATAAAACAAACAATAGACGCTTCACATCGCACTGGAGAAAGGGAGCCTGAGATTATAAAAGAAAATTATATGTGGAAAGGTTTTAAAAAAGAAACCCCTAAAGGTTTGTGTCTTGTGGATGATATTTTAACTTCAGGAGCACATTTCCGAGCTATGTCAGATTTTCTGAGAGAAAATAAATATAACGGAAAAATAGTTGGTGTCTTTTTAGCTAAAACAATACAAAGTTAACAACATTCTATGTGGTGAGTTTAATATCATGTTTTTTATTCTTGATTGAATAATCATTGTATCTTGGTAGTTCTCATTTTTTATGTATTGTGTTTTTTATTTTCTTACAAATAAAACTGTAAAATTTTATAATAAATACTATTATCCCAATTGGCACCATAATACATACCCACAAAATCCATTCTCCAAACCAGGCATATGCCCAATCAGGTAAATGAAGGAACCGGTATAAAAATCTACAAAAAAGTATAATCAGAGCGAATATTAAAATAATTGGAAGATAATCTGAGATTATCTTTTTGAAAGTGGCTTTCATAGTTATCCGAATGCTCCTATTTTGGATTAGACAGTCTGATCAATAAACTTCCTATATTCTACGATATTGTTCACGCTTAATCCAGAGTATTCATGCTTTTGGAAATTCTGAAAAACTGGATTACACTCTTAACTAACACAGAAAGCGTGAAGAACTAGGATGAAAACTTAGTCTCTGATAAACAATAAAAAATTGGAGGTGAAAGATGACAAAAATAAGCAACAAGGATACACCACAACAGTCAAAAAAAGAATATTAAAAAAAATGACACTGAACCATTCTGAGATGTTTTACAGAGAAATTCAAGATAGCATATAGTGTCAACTTTTGATCTCCTAATTTCTCGTATCCACTAAAAAGATGCCCAGCTCAAAGTCCTAGCTGGAAGTGATGATGACTTTTTATGTAGTTATGGACATTATATATGAAAATTTTTAAATCTATTAAAAATACTTTACAAAAATTCTAAAAAATAAGAGAATAAGGGGCCCGCAAAGGTTTTTTACAATAAATTAAGATTGTTTATGATATGAATGAATTAAAAACCATTGGAGATTACTTAACTGAACAGGCAAACTGTATTTCGCAAAATACAAAGCTTAAGAATGCTTTTAGTAGAAGTGCCTACAACCGGTATTACTATTCTTGTTTTCTAAGAGTAAAAGTTATGGTTAAAGAAATCTTTGACACTGATCTCCTACTACATAAACAGACCAAAGATAAAATAAAAAAAATTTATGACAGAGAAAAAAAGAAATATAACAATACTGACGATAAAGAAGTGAAACGTCACTTAAGCAAGCTTGAGGAGGTATGTGATGATTTTGGTCAATTTATGGAACGTGCAAAACTTGTTAGAGAATTTGCTGATTATTTTTGGGGAAGTGAAGAAAATTATGAAGAAAAGAAGGACCAACTAGATAGAATACATACGATCAATGCTGAAAAATGGTTTGAAAAGGTGGGAGAGTATATTTATTCAATAAAACAAATAAGGAGTAACCTTGGATATTAAAGAAATACAAAAATTTATATCTAGTAAAGGCATAGATTGTGAATCAGAAGATTTTTTCTTTGACTCAGAAAACACTCTTTGCTTTCATGTAGATGATGACAACATTAATCCTATTTACACTATTTCAAAATCTAAAACAAAATCTTTTGAAAATCAAATAAAAAGAAAATTTAAACTGGAAAGATTTAATATAATTTTTACAAGAAAAAAGAGTGATTCTGGGTTAATTGAGATATTCAAGAAACATAAGGTAGAAAAAAAAGATTTCAAAATATTTTACCTTGAAGATAGTTCTGTAAAACTTTATCTAGATAGAACTGTACAACATTTAAAAGAAATAAAAGCAGATATAAAAAGCTTGGATATTAAATGTGATATAATAGTTGAAAACATAGAAGAAATGTATAAATTACCTTCCAAGTTAGCCATTTTAAGAGTTATTAAAAAGAAAGCTCCCATAAAATTCAATACAATAAGAGATGATTTACAAGAAAAAGGATTCTTATCTCGTGAAAATTTATTAAAAAACAAACTAGATGAAATGAGAAAAAAAGATATGATAATCCATACAGAAGGGCAGTACATTTTAACAGGTAAAGGTCTTTCCATATTACCCATTACAAAAGATAGATATCATAGTTCTGACATTGAAAGAGCACTTGAATTAGGAAAAAGGAAATGGTAAATTTAACTCCGTGGTGGCGTTTTATCACGAAAGTGTGTATCACACTTACTTGTGAAGATCTCCACAGAAGGCGACGAGTATGTAAGCTCGTATGCCTTCGACCTCCGAGCTTACATACTCGTCTTTCTTTAGGAAAGCTTAAGCTTTGCGTGTGAGTATGAGCAAGACGCCACCGCCCTTTATATCTTTTGAAAATCGTGACACTTATTTAAACGCTCTAGGGGACTTGAAAACAAAATATGGAGAAAGCATAAGTGCTCTAATTAATAAGAATCTTCCTCCAATAGTGTCGATAAACTGTTTAGCAGTTCTGTTTGGATATAGCTCTTCTTTTATGAGTGCTATTTTTAAAAATCCTGAAACCCATTATAGAATATTCAAAATAAAAAAAAGTAATAACAAACTACGAGAAATTCAAGCCCCTAAGGTTGCTCTTAAAGTAATTCAGAGATGGTTTGCTCAATACCTAGATAAAGGCCAATCTTCCAACTATTCAGACAATGCCTTTGGTTTTATTAAGGGTCGAACTACTATTCACGGTGCTCAAAAGCATTGTATGGCTAAATGGGTGTACTCTTTAGATATAAAGAATTTTTTTCGTTCTATCACTAAAGAAATGTTGGAATCTCACATGAAAAATATTGGCTATCCTGAAAAAAGTTCAAAACTTATTTCACAACTATGTTGTTATGAGGGAAGACTATCCGAGGGATCTCCTGTTAGCCCTGTTCTCTCAAATCTTATATTTAAAAATACAGATAACAAGATAAAAAGTTATGTTTCCAAAACCCAAATCACGTACACCAGGTATGCTGATGATCTTGCATTTTCCTCAAAAGAAGATATCCCGATAGAAAAGTTAAGAACTATTAAAGATCAAATAAAAAAAATAATTATGAATGACCATTGGAGATTAAATGAGGAGAAAGAAAGATTTGCGAGATATCCTGAAAGACTAAAAGTATATGGCCTTCTCGTCCATGGAAAGAAACCTCGTTTAACTAAAGGATATAGAAATAAACTTAGAGCTTTTAAACATCTTCTAAAAAATAATTTGATTTCAAAAGATAAAGAAAAAATACAAGGTCATTTAGCTTACGCAAACGCAATAGAACATTTTAATAAAAATAACATACGCTAGATACATATTTTGAGATTAGTACAAACCTTCTCCTTGCAGGAAGTGTCACATACAGCCTCAACCGGTATGTACACATTGTTTTAAAATATTATTTTCTGAGAAGAAAGCAACTCTCTTACATCAATATTTTCTCTTAAATTACCGGAATTATTAATGATTGAGATTTTTCCAAATCCAAATTTAAAATTAGCAACTCTCTTTATCTTTTCTAAAGGTATATCTTTTGAAGTTGGTGTATCCATTTCATTTCTTAGAGATCCTCCCGACTGCAATTTGACCTGTTTGAACAAAAGATAAAATAGAAAAAGTCTTTTTTTAATTTTATCTACGGCATCTTGTGTATAAAAATGGACAGAATGGCCATCATACCCTAGAATTGAAAACTGAATCAATTCTATATCTACTAGATCACTATCTTGCTTTAAGTCTGATTCTTCAGCCAATTTTTTTACCTGTTTTCTAAACTCTTCTCTTTCTCTCTGGTTATTGGCAGGCGGTAGTTTTTTATAAGATTTTATGAACAATCTGAGACACGGAATGTGTGGATTAACTGTAAGAAAGAGAGTGGCAAGATTGTATATATGAAAATATGTATCTTCATCTCTAAATCTTTCTAAAGGTAGTGCAAATACTCTATCACATGAGATACCAAACGGAATGTCTTCCATCCCTTTCATGCTATTTAGATATTCTAGATAAGAGTTCAAAATCCAATCACCACACTCTGTTTTTACATATTGTTTTTGTTCGTTCAGGCCCTTTTTTAAAATAGTGAACACATCACCTCTAATATTATTTTCATAGTAATCCAAAGCTTTATCTGCCTGACCTGTGCCTGTCCGATTCAGCAATGACTCAGAAAAATCAGGTTGATATTCATTTTTTTCTTTCAAGCAATCTTTAATTTTCACCCCTGATAACTCTATTAAAGCACGAGGAGTGATAATTAGCTTTGGTTGTGTATTATGTAATCTTTTGAACTGATTAAAAAAATAAGGATTATTGCACAGTTCTTTTGTAACATTTTGATCAAGATAAATTCTTTCCATAAAATTGTCTCTGTGTACGTATCCCCTATTTCATATTATTATAACTCATTCTGAGATATTTGATAAAATATTGCTTTCAAGATTAAAAAAATCACATTTTAGCTACATTTTTATTCATTTTCCTAAGATTCTTTTTTATCATCTGATTGGTGCTTGGGTACACTTAAAATGCTTTTTGCCCGATCTAACACATGATCATAAGTGAGTATCGTTAAATGATGATAGCTAGAGTTTAATATTCGATAAGACTCACGATGTTCTGTTGTCCACCTATCTGATCTGCCAAAAATCAATGTACACCGAGGTTTGATAATTTTTACTGCTCCTATTTGGTTTTGAAACTTTATACTATTAGCTTCTCTTTCGACCTCATAAATATATTTTGTTACCTGAGTTATAGCTTTTATTAGATGTGTTGAAGGGATAAAATTTTCACGGTCTTTTTTGTGTGCCCAAAATTCCAGATCTCTCGCAGGTTTTTTAATCTCTACAATGTCCAGAAAACCATCGTAAGCTTCCATCAAGTAATCGGAAATATGATCTCTATCTATTCTTCTTTCATTTAAAATCCTTATAAATTCAGTCCCCAGTATCCAACTATTCTCTTTAAACCATCTCTGCCATTCAAATTCATTTAAATTTTGTTCTAGTTGCTGTTCAAATTGATCAATTGCTCTTCTTTTCTTATCCATTTCTAGATGAAAAAGAAAGTTTCTATAAAAATTCTTAATATCCTCATCTGATAAGTTTTTTAAAGCTTCAATGTTGAAATCTTTATTTTCCAATTTTGATAACTGAAGAATAACATCAGGGATATGCTCGTCCGTAATGTGGAAATGAGACTCCCCCCAACGAATACCATAATTTTTAAAAATAACTCTTAATTTTGGCAAGTGATCAAGTAATTTTTTAATCTCAGCTGATTTCAATTCAAGTTTAACCCACTCTCCATCCTTTAACTTGTTTAATGGAAAGTGATTATAATCTTCCCAATTTCCTGATTTTTTCTTCTTCTGAAAAATAAACCAACCTTTTACAGAAGCCTCAGGATCATGAGGATTTTCTATAATCATTGGTTTAAAAATTAGTCGAGTTGTTTCTGTTGTTCGGAGTACTACCTCATCTGCTTCAGCAGAGGAAGATGAGGTGGATTTTGTACTTATTGCCATAGGCAAGAACGTGGGTTTAATTCATTTTATTGTCAAGATTTTTTTAAAGAATCATTCTTGGAGAAGTGTTTAATCCTCTCAGAACATATGTTAATCACTACACTTCAGGTTTTTGGGCGGTTAGTTGCAGGGGGTGGTGAGTTTGTCGTTGATGTCTGTAAGTATGCCTTTTATTTCCTCGTGAAATTCCCGATGCATATTCACATCAAAAGTTTCTTTTACTTCCTGCTCCCTCTCTGTGAGCATTATGTTTTCTTTTTGAATGTTTTGCTTTCTGACAATGGTGAATGCATAAGCAGTGACAACCACTGTCCAGCCGACCGATAAGATCACAATAAGTCGTTCTGCTTTATTCATATCATCCACAAAAAAAAGAGGGCGGGTTTAAGGAGAAACAAAAAACCGCCCTCGTATAAGCTGTGCTGAAATTAACAAAGGCACAGCTCAAGCCATTAGATTAGCTACATTCAGTATCTGCATTCTCTGGAGCTGTCGGTGCCGCTTCATATTCAGAAGATAGTACCCCATTATGGTTTACTGAAACACCAAAATAAGTATTTCCTGAAATATGACCATAAACTCCCATATCATAAGCTGATATTCCTAGATCACAAGCAGTGTCTGCCACTGATGCCGTACCCCCAACTTCACCAATTATTTGACGACTCGTTAGGTTTGCACTTGCACACCCATCTGTACCAAATCCTATAAAATTATGTTTAGTGGCTCGGCCAGAGACTGCGGGAACATATGCAGTGAAAACTGTTGTTCCTGATGTACTACAAGCACACCCTGTGCAAATCCCTGCGGGAACAGTGGGATCACTTAAACTGCAACCTGTTGGTGTGGGGGATGCTGTACCTGAGTTTGCCGAACAAGAACCGGCACCTGCACCAGCGTTACATACAGCATTTACAGCATTTGAATTTTTTCCGTAAAGTTTACTGCTTAAAAGAGACTGCATCCCAACATTTCCGATTGAAGCATTGGACGGATTTGTTTCTCTTTCACAGAAAGAATCAAGCTCAACTCCAAAGGCAAGCCAGCCTTTATGTAAACCAAGCATATCACTTTTATAAGCAGTTTTCTTTGCGGCTTTTCTGTATTCATTATAAGCCGGGATTGCAATCGCAGCCAAGACTCCCATAATGGCAACCACAACCATAAGCTCGACGAGAGAGAACCCTCGTCTCGATTTTAAATTTTTCATAAATCCTCCTCTTGTTATTGTTTATGTTTACTACCTTTAAGTAGATACTGATATATCGGTACTTTCTTATTCTTCATAAAAAAGAAAAAATAGTCCATTATTTTTTATTGCAACACAGAAGAAGATTTTAGATCTAAAAGTGCTAAGAGATGATTTAACTCCTTGTAATGACTATGAAAAATAACTATTTATTGAACTCTTCTAAAGGCTGATTCAGCCTTTATTAGGACTTTAGATGTGTTTCATTTTGAGACTGCCTTTGGTTTTGATTAAAGCTGTCCAGTCTTTATTCAACAGAAGTGTAAAAAAGAGAATAAGGAGAATGTGCTTGGTTTATGACCCTGATGGAGGGTTTTTGCCTTCAGCACTTAAAGAAAACGGCCTGTGTGTGTTCTGACAGTTTCTTGAACCCATTTGTTCATTGGAGCAAATGAAAAATACTGTGAGCATCTGTATTACTGCTGACAGGTTAATTTTTGAGGGTTTTTAGACTGATTTTTTTGCTGAGCAGGCTGACAGGGGTTACCCGTAATGCCTTAGAGACTGCCGTTAATGTGCTGAAGTTTAAATTCTGAAGGCATTTTTGCTCAATAGCCGCCACAGTGCTGATAGAGAGCTTGGATTTAAAAGCCAACTCCTGCTGAGTCATACCCCTGAATTTTCTGACCATCTCCATATTTAGAGAAAAAGTATTCAGCAGATTTTTCAACACATCGTCTTCTATATGAATGTCTGATTTTCGAACCCAGCCCATACAGACAAAATAAATGATGATTATTTACTTGTAAGTACCTATTTATTGATAGTTTATCCACCAAGACTCAAGATTTTCATAGTTTATTTTGAGAGTTTAGAAAAGGGAGATTTTGAATATACATCTAATTCTTAAGAGCATTGTCTGCTAGACAAAATTTGAATTAACGTGCATTACCCAAGATACTTTGATTTTAAAGATCAGAATCAGAGGGTTTAAAAGGAAGGCTATAGGTTCTTTCATCTTTAATAAATTTTAAATACATATCTTGATTGATATTCTTTTTTTCATCCACACAAATATTTTTTTGAGAAAGAAACAATGCTATATTCTTACCTTTGGTATGCCTGCTACTCTCATAGACTATTCCTTGAATACTTTGCTTTTTGATATATTCAGCTAAAATCTGAGTTGGGACATAGTCTGTATGTTCTTCCCCACCCTTGTCTATTGGTTCAGATAATTTTGCCGAAAGCTGTTGAATAAAACCGATATCTTTTCTTTTTGCCCTATTATTCTTATTTATATCAAAAAAACTTGGCAGAAGTTTGTCATAAGTTAAAGTTAAATCAATAATTTTTATTTCCTTTAAGAGACAAAATTCTGAAATATATGCAAGCCCCTCACGTCCTTTTTGAGAAACTTCAGATAAAGCTGTTTCTCTATTGAAAGAGGCATAGAACACGGGTAC
This sequence comes from Bdellovibrionales bacterium, assembly GCA_965199935.1. GTDB lineage: Bacteria > Bdellovibrionota > Bdellovibrionia > Bdellovibrionales > UBA1609 > JAPPLG01. Next base: position 946,264 of record CBDATD010000001.1, on the reverse strand, counting down.
TCCAGGAGGACTCATTCTATTGGAAATATTTGTGGTGTCTTCCGGTTCTGGAGGCCCCATCCTCCTTAAATCGTATACGATGCGATTGCCCTCTTTAAAAGCCCTCGCCCGGTATATTCTCTTTTCTTCACTTGGTTGTATTATTTGAATCAAATTGTTATTTCTTATTATGTTCATTGCCTCCTTCAAAACATCAGCCTTAGGAGAGAAGAAAAACCTAGTTTCTTTTTTTGTATAATTAGAAAAATCATCCCAAGTATTGATCAGTATTTTCTTCTCAATTAAGGAATTTTCTCCAATGACTGTTTTCATTAGGGATTCAGTATCTTGTAATAATTTTTTTTCTGGGACAGGAAAGTATTTTTCCATAAATGTTTGCAACGTTTCACATTTCTCTGATTTTGATTCACTGATATGATAGGATTCTTTCATACAATCCAACATATGACCGGTCAGTTGCTTTAGTTCAACTTTTTTGTTGTTAAATTTTGTATCACAGTAATTGCAGTGGTCGAGATTTTTCCCATTAACGGTGATAAAATGCTGTAACCCTAAATCACCTTCTACACACTTTTCACAAACAAGAGACATTAATTCTCTGTATCTCTTGGAGGGAAAGGATCATTCCCATAAGAGTCTTTGGAACGAATTCTTCCATCCCTACCGTGAATTACAAGTTCGGATTGAATTCTTTTCGCTATTATAGTAGCACTCTTTATAGCATTTTGTTGAGTACGATGCGATGACAGAACTCGCCCATTACTTTTGATAGACCAACCTCTTCCCAGCCTTACGACGTGGAGGTTTTTTGCAGGTTTAGACACTTTTTAAATCCTCCCTTTTTGTGAAATTCTATATTAAAATATTTTGATTTTCAATGTTTTTTTGAGATTTCTTTTCTTGCGTTAAGCTCTTGAATCTAGACCCTAAAAGGGTGTATTTTGATTGATTTTGGAAGTTGGAATATTGCTCTTTAAGACGTAGTCTAAATACTCAATAGAATATTTATTTCCAAACTTCGTCATTGGAAATAGTTTTTTTGAAAGATTTTCACGTTTCATAATTTCTTGAAATAACAAAAGTTTTATACAATTATATTTTAATGAACTTTAACAGGCGTATTAAATTCCAACATAGACCAAATGGAGTAATCCATGTAAATATCTTTAGATTTTTCAACTCGCCTGCATGAAACACACTCTGATACGAGTTATTGCTTTTATGCGTGAATGTATCATTACCTGGTTCGTTCCATCTCAATTCAACTCGCTGAAAATCTTTGCCAAATTTAACCTCATAAGTTTGATCTAAATTTTTTATATATACTCTAAACATATATTGAAAAAAATCATTTATCATTTCTTCGTATTTAGGCCAGTGTTCAGGAAGCTTAAAACGATGTATCTCATAAGGTTTGTAACCTTTCTTTATACACTTACTGATAATCCAACAAACAAATAAAGGAAATATTTTAAGAGAAATAATATTGAATAGATAATTTCTACATACTTGCCTCCAGTACACAGATCTAAATTCGTTTTTAGCTTTGTCTGGATCTAATTGAGGTTCTTTATGCTTCCTCCAAACAAACCACAATAGGAGTGCGACAACTACTATGTAGATCAGTTTTACACACCCTCGATAACGTGACTCCAAACTGGGAAAGAAATCTGACACTAAAGAGCTAAAATCAGAGGTTGATCCGATCAGAATAATAATCGTCGTAACGAAAACCCATCCAGGAGCATTGTGGAATAAATTGTTTTTACTCATTAGATTGCATACACTCCGTCAACCAATTAAAACCACAACCTACTTCTTCTGTAAAACAAAATCAAGAGAAACACACTAAGATCCAAATCCTTCTTAATTGTCATATGTACTCGCAAGAGATTCGTTCAAAATGTAAGCCACATTATATTTTATGAGCTTGGTGTCTGTGAGCTATCTGTTCACACCTGATTTGAATAAATTTAAACAATTCCCCTTCAAGAGAAAAATCCGCCGATGTGAAAAAATCAATTCTCTTTCCCTTTTTTATGTTCTGAGATTTTTTTGTCTTAGTACATCTAGATTCTTCAGGATTAAAAACTCCGATGGTCATGCCACGCCTCGATTTCACAAGAGAGAAAGCAGGTATATCCGTATCACCATCTCCAATATAAATCATATTTTCAAAAGGACACCATTCTTTCTCTGCAGGAACCAAATCATCTACTGTGTACTCTGCATCTTTTTGAAAACAGCCTTTGTTAATTTCAAATAAAGCTCTTGTCTTTGCTGTTTTATCCATACAATAAATTGGTATATTTTGAATGGATTTGTTTTTCTCAGTCTTTTTATACCTGCATCCAAAGATTTTTCTGATTAAATTTTCTTGCTTTTCAATTTTAAAAATAGCAGAAACTAAATCTTGAAGCCCAGCTGTGATAATAAAATGATGAATCTTAATATTGTTCTCTTTATAAAGATTTTTAGAAGATAGGTTTTTTATTTTTTCCAGAAAATCTAAAACATCCGGATATAATTTAATATTCCTTTGAATAAGATGGCGAATTGTATCTTCCTCTAGGGCTATATTCTCTTTTGTCTCAGAACTTTTAGCTAGTTCTGAAAGTAAATACATCCAGACAGGAGCTTCACTGGTAGAAATAGAATCCACAGGTGCATGAGCAGATACACCTGATATTTCTTTAACTTCCTTCCAAAATTTCTTCGTATCCGGCTGGAAATACTTTATTAACTCAGTTGTAGAATCCTGTGGAGTTAAAGTTCCATCAAAGTCCCAAATGATAGATATATTATTTTTTGATGAGGGCATAATATTATGATAATTTAGATAGCCGTGGTACTATTTTTTGATATTTTTTTGCTTCCCTTCTTCTTGCCTTTTATGAAACTCTTTCCAGTTCTGCTGTACTTGGGGGCAACTCCAAGCGTCCTGTCTCAATTTTTCAATTCTGCTATAATCGTAATGGCCGGCAGAAGAATCCTTATTTCCAGAAAATTTTGATTTTTTACTCATATTTCCTCCCTTTCATATTGTTAACATACCTTATTTTTTGTTTTGGAGATAACCTTACCTGAAAAAGTTCATTATTCAAGCAGTTTATCAAAACTTATGTCTTGCACAATTTGATACCCTTCCTTAGGAGGCTTTATTTTTGAAATTTTCTTCTACTATATTGACTTCCTACACACATTATAGATGTGCAAGATATTAACGCAAAAAAGGAATAGATGCCGCTTATAATATGCGTCGATTGTCTCATTATGAAATAAAATATCCGACATTAATGAAAAAATTTCTAATTTTTGTGGATATGTTATAGAATACTGCTTTAAAATTACACCACATGAAAGGCTATATTGTTGACTTCCACAAATCTTCAAAATCTGAGTAATTCTGAAAAATTTAGCAAACCCTCCGGCTTTCAGAACAACCTGTATCAATACATACGTACTATTCGTTTTCGATCTAATCCCCCAGCCCAACAAAGCAACTGCTTTGAAGAAAGATTAAATAAAGCAGCCTCTATAGAGGAAAGTTTTAATTTAAGTGAATTTTCAAAAGAATTAAATAAAATAAAAGAAAACTTAGAAAATGTTTTCTGTTGTAAAACTTCTGAAAATAATCAAAAAGAAAAAATCAGAGAAAATTCCTCAAACGACAATATGCGTTCAAAACAAAATAATACTAAGTTCAACAAAGGTATCTCTGTGAAATTATCTTGGCTCAAAAAATACCATAAAGATACCTTCTATCTTCTCATCAAAGACATAAACAATAAACAGAAAAAATGGAGCCTGCACAGCGATCTCAAAAATATCCACATTGATTTTAAAGACAACTTTAATTGTTTAAAAGAAGCTGTAAAACAAATCAAAGCATTTTCAAAAGCACCAAAAGAACAACAGAAAAGATATTCTGATATATCCCATTCCATTAAACAGCTAAGAGCAACACTCCCCTATTTTATCAATTTTTTAGAAGAATCTCATACATCCAAACCCAATTTTGATAGACAGATTAGCGACACTATAAAAAGGTATAAAAGTCTTCAATTAGAAACTGCAGAACAATGTTATCTGTCTAATGAAAACTCAGGAGTAGCAATCTCCAAAGCCAGCTTTAATTACTACACTGTTAATAAAAAGCAAAAAGACTATGAGAAGGAAATAAAAGAGACAGAGAACAAATTAAACCGCCAGTCACATACTTCCCTTAAAAATAAAGAAGGGAATATAGAGTGGATTAAGAAAAATAACAGCAGTCAGTACAACCATACCGATAAGAAGAGTCAAATAATTTTTGAATTTCAGAGTGGCCTTGAAAAAGAATGGATAAAAAGGTATTATTTTAAAAATATCAAATGTTATGATCAAAATGCAAAAAACTGCGGCCAAGAATTTGTAAAAAATTATGAAAAATATAGGATGCAAATAGAAAGTGATTTGAAGGAAGGATTTTCAATTTCATTAAACCAAACTTATTCTATGATGAAAGCTTTTAAAGCAGAGCAGAAGTCTATTTTTTATGAAATCATGAATCATATTTCTGAAAAAAAGAACAGTAAATATAAAGTGAGCAATAAGAATCATTTATTATATGGAAACGAAATTTCTTTTGGAGAACTTAGCCATGTAAACAAATTAAATAGATTGTTTTCTTTATTTCAATTTAGGGATCATAAGTTTCAAAATAAGAGATACAACTGTAATAGCAGGGAGCAGTGGTACAATTCTTTCATCCGTTTTTCTAAACGATTATCACATATTAAAGGTGATGCAGAAAAATCACAAAAAATTAAAAAAGAAAGAGGGAACTTCCTATTTAGAAAAGACTGTTATTTTAAAGAGTATGGAAAATTCTGTGAATCTTATAAGAGAATTGCCCAAGAAAGAGGAAAACTTACAGCCCAACAAAAAGGTTTAGAAAAAGAAAAATTAGAATCTTCTCAAATTAATTATTGGTCTTTTATTTATATAGAAAATAATCACAGGCAATTATGGCTGGTTCCAAAAGATTGTATTAAAGATGCTAAAGAATTTATATATGATACTCACGAAAGAACGAATTATTCAAAAGGAGATACAAAATACCTTTGCTGTTTTGAATCTTTAACAATGCGGGCGTTAAACAAATTATGCTTTTCTGAAAAAAGCACTTTTATCGAAGATAAGGACATACCGAGTGATTTAAAGTATTTACAAAAAGATGCAAAGATATTCAAAACCGAAGGTGATAGTGAAAAAATGAAAGAAAAGAACGAGAAGAAACTCCAATTTTTTAAAAAATTATTAAAATCTGATTATTTTGACATAAGTAAAGGGAATGAAAATAAAGGTCTGGATGTAACAAACTTCAATTTAGATTGGATTGATTCAGTGTCATCAATAGAAGAATTTGAAAAACATTTAGAGCAATCTTGTTATTTTATAAAAACAATTAAATTTTCAAATGATGAAAAAAATATATTTCTTAAAAATCACCACGTGACAGTGTTGGATATTACCTCTTATGATTTAGAGGAGAGGAATAAAAAGCATAATCCAGCAAGCCCTAATAGGATTCATACAAATTTGTGGAATTTCTTCTGGAAAAACACTAAATTCAATCACAAACCAGAAACAACAGAAAAAAACATGGAAGAAAATTTACATAACTCTATAAGATTAAACCCTGAAGTAAAAATTTACTATCGAAAATTTGATGACGAATTAAAAAAATATTTCAATAAGAGGAGGTTTCCGGAAAACTTTAAACACCGTAAAAAACAGAATCAAATCACTATCGCATTTACATTAAACCTTAATGCAGAAGGAAGACATGAGGATTTAGCATTCACAAAGCCTGAAGAAATAGGAAAGAAAATTGATGATTTTAATAAGGAACTGAATGAGCAATTAAATTTTGAAACAGCATGGAAATTTGGAATTGATCGAGGGCAAAATGAATTAGCAACCTTGTGCATTTCTAGAATAAACCAGAACAACAATGAACCTGAATTTGGAAAATTTGAACACCTAACACTTAAAGATTACAAATATTCAGAAGACTATCAGACGAAATCGGGCCAAAATAAAACAAGAGAAGCTATTCGAAACCTTTCCTATTTTATTGACAACAAAAGTCTTTTTCAAAAAAACCGAACATCTTGTTTAGACCTCACCACTGCCAAAGTGATTAAAGGCAACCTTATCTCTAATGGTGATGTAATGACTTATTTAAAATTAAAAAAAGAATCTGCAAAACGCAAACTGTATGACTTATACGGTAATGGGGATATAAAAAAGGGAGAAAAATTAAATTGGAGCCATTATATTAATGGAGACAAAAATAAATACAGCTCAGATGGAGTGTTGAATATTCGAATTCATGATAATAAAGAAGAGACCATCTACCATTACTATAAAAAATATGAAGATGTTCTCTTGCAAAAAGAGATTGAAAATTCCCTTAACTCCTATTTAAAAAATCTATTAGATTCAAAGCACAGCAAGCATACTCCGTCCGTTGAAAAAATCAATCATTTAAGAGATGCTATTACATCAAATATGGTTGGTGTGATTTTTCACTTACAAAAGCAATATCCTGGATTTATAGTTCTGGAAGATTTAGATGAATATAACATTCACAAACATTTTTCTGATAATAATGAAAACATCTCTCGAAGATTGGAATATGCTCTTTATAATAAATTTCAAACTTTAAGTTTGGTTCCTCCTCATGTTAAAAATATTGTTCAGTTGAGAGAGAAACTTCGAGAAACACAGAAAAATGAAAAAGGAAAGAAAGATAATTTAATACAATCTTCACAAATTGGAACTATTATCTTTGTAGATAAACAGGACACCAGTAAAACTTGTCCCTCTCCCCCTTGCAAGAATCAAACAGATAAAAATGATAAATTAAAGTATGAACAAAAAAGATTTAGATGTGTTCACTGTAATTTTGACACTTATCTTTTTAAACCTAAAGAAGAACGGACCCCAAATCATAAACCAGAAGTTAAAATTGAGGACAAAAAGAAATTTGAATTATTTAAAGATTTAGATGATCCTGATAAAGTAGCCGCTTACAACATTGCTATAAAAATTACAGACCCTATTGAAATTGGCAAGTGGACACAAATGAAAAATCACTGCAACAAACCAAAATAATACAAAGAGAGAGCTGGCATTTTAAACTGGAAAAGAGTTCTGTAAATTTTGGATACACCCAACAAGGTAAATTGTTTCAAAATGATACAAGAAAATATTTTTTCACAAAAAATAAAGGTTTTCATTGATTATTGGATAAACTAAGAAAATATGAAAATTACTGATAATAAAAAAAACATACTGAGTGAATTTACCAAGAAATACCCTCTGAGTAAGACTTTAAGGTTTGAACTCAAACCTAATCCTATAACCAAAGAATTTTTAAGAAAAGAAAAATTTGCAGAATTAGACACCCAAAGGGATCAAGATTATAAAGAACTTAAGAAAATTATTGATTGTTTTCATCAAGAACAAATAGAAAGAGTTCTTTCCTACAAACCGATTTTAAGTACAGACACTTTAGAAAAACTAAAAGAGAATCTAGAAAAATTCAAGAGTATACAACTCATCAATGATAGGCATAAAACAAAGAAAAATATTGAACATCTACAGAAAGAATTAAGAAAAGAAATTGTAAATCAATTTAAAGAAGAGAGATACTTTAATTATTCTTTTGAAGATATCTTTGGAAAAAAATTGATAATAGATATACTTCCAAAGTGGTTAGAGAACAAAGAAGACAGCAATTCTAAAAAGAATATTGTCAAAAAATTCAATTCCTTTACTACATATTTGAAAGGATTCCATCAAAATAGAAAAAATATGTACAGTGATAAAGAACAATCTACTGCTATTTCTTATAGAATTATCAATGAAAATTTTCCAAAATTTATTAGAAATTATAACACTTATCAAAAGATAAAGACAAAACACCCCAAACTCAAAAATATTCTTCAAAAGGAATTAACAAATTGTTTGAAAAATGAATGTGATTATTTTAATTTAAAAAATATAGAAATTTTTTTTAAAATGGATTTTTTTAACAAATGCCTTAGTCAAAAAGGAATTGATCATTACAATACCATCATAGGAGGAAAAACAGAAGGTAACAAAAAAATACAGGGGATTAATGAAAAAATTAATTCATACCGTCAACAGCATACAATGAAACCAAAAACAATTCCTAATATGGAGATTTTGTACAAGCAAATTTTGAGCGACAGGGAAAGTCACTCTTTTATTCCTAAATCTTTCAGAAACAATCAAGAGTTAATAAATTCCATTAATGATTTTTCAAAATCTATTTTCAAAACAACCAAAAATCAAAATACAAGTAAAACTAACAATCTTTTAGATAAGATTCAAGATTTATTTATTGATATGTCTAACAATAAGTATGAATTAGATAAAATATATTTTAATTCCGATCAATTATCAAATCTATCTCAAAGTTTGTTTGATGATTGGAGATATATCAAAAACTCTCTGCAATACTATTCTGAAGAAAAAGAAGAATTATTCAAAACCAAAAAAGAACGACAGTATTTTTTAGAGAAAGATTTTTTTAGTTTTGAAGAATTGCACCATGCTGTCATCTCTTACAATAAAGTATGTGATCATTCCAAAAAGAAAAATATTCTATCTTATTTTCAAAATATAGATGAATATTTCCGGAATAATCTATCTAAAAGAATAAACACATCTTTAGGAAAAGAGCTTAAAAATAAAAAAATAACCAAAATAATAAATACTCTTCACGAAACAGTAAGAGAAGAAATGCTGATCCACTCAAAGAAGGCAGACAAAGAGTTCGGAGAAAACAAAGTAAAAGTCATCAAAGATTTTTTAGACTCCATTCTAGTATTGCTTCATTTGATGAAGCCCTTTTCTCTTAAAAAAGATGGAAAGATTGTTGAAGGAAATGAAATAGATCCTTCTTTTTATTCTGAATTCGATTATATGATGGAGCAGTTAAATCCGATAATTCCCTTGTATAATAAGGTCAGAAATTACTTGACAAAAAATAGAAAAAACTTAGAAAAAATTAAAATTAACTTTGAAAATAGTCAATTATTAGAAGGATGGGATGTAAACAAAGAAAAAGATAGACTGGCTGTTCTTTTGAGAAAAAAAGAGCAAAATAGGTGGAAGTATTATTTAGGAATTATGAATATAAAACACAAGAAAATTTTTGATTATCATGCTAAATTTGGAGATTCTAAAACAACTATATCTAATAAGACTAAATTAAGAAAAGAAATTATAGCTGATCACAAAAACAAAGATCATTATGAAAAAATGAATTATAAACAAGTAGCAAATGTTAACAAGGATATACAGAACCTTATAAGAATGAAAAATACTGGAAAAGTTGAGAGAAAAACAAAAAATTTAGATGGAATAAAAAAAGACAATATACCAGATATTTATAAAATCAAATCAACTGAAAGTTATTTAAAAAATAATGTAAATTTTAAGAAAAAAGATTTAGTAAAATTCATAAATTACTATAAAAAATGTGCAACAGAATACTGGTCATGGGTTAGTTTTGATTTCAGAGAATCAAAGGAGTACCTAGATTTCAATGATTTCACAAACCATCTTAGCTCACAAGGATATAAATTAGATTTTGATAAAATCAAATCTTCTTATGTTCAAGAAAAAGTAGAAAAAGGAGAACTTTATTTATTTCAAATTTATAGCAAGGATTTCTCAAACTACGGTAAAGGAAAATCTAATCTTCATACAAAGTATTTTGAATTCTTATTTGACCAAGATAATCTAAAAGACATTGTTTTTAAATTAGATGGATCAGCTGAAATTTTTCATAGGAAATCTTCTTTGAAACGTAAAATAACACATCCTAAAAATGAGCCTATCAAAAATAAAAATCCATACAATTCTAAGAAACAAAGTGTCTTTAAATATGATCTTATAAAAAATAAAAGGTTTACAGAAAATAAATTTTTTCTTCACCTCCCAATAAAGTTAAATTTTAAAACTAAAGATATAAAATCTTCAAAGTTTAATGAAGAAGTAAAAAGTTTTCTAAAAAATAATCCAAAGATAAACATTATAGGAATAGATCGAGGAGAAAAACATTTAACCTACTACACAGTTATTAATCAACAGGGAGAAATTCTTGAACAGAACACTTTTAACACTATTTCCAACATTTATAAGAGTAGGAAACAAGGGAAGGAAATTAGAATTGAAACTAACTACCATTCTTTATTAGAAGGAAGAGAAGGCAAAAGGGATGACTCTCGAAAATCTTGGTCCAAAATTGAAAATATAAAAGAATTAAAATCGGGTTATTTGTCGCAGGTGGTACACAAAATATCACAGTTAGTGGTTAAACACAATGCTATTGTTATTTTTGAAGACCTAAATTCTGGATTTAAAAGAGGACGTATGAAATTTGAAAAACAAGTTTACCAGAAACTAGAAAAAGCATTGATTGATAAATTAAATTATTTGGTTTTTAAAGATTATGATGTCAAAAAACCAGGAGGCTATTTAAATGCTTATCAATTCACTGCCCCTTTTGAAAGTTTTCAAAAAATGGGAAAACAAATAGGATTTATATTTTATGTTCCAGCCTACCACACGTCTAAAGTAGATCCTTTGACAGGTTTTGTTAATCTCATACATCCTCATTATAAAAATATGGAAGAATCTAAAAAATTCTTTAGCAAATTTGAAAAAATATACTTTAATACCAAAAAAGAATATTTTGTCTTTGAATACAAAGATGGCGAAGTAAATCCAATCAGAAAATCTGAGTCTAATTACTTATGGACAGTCTGCAGTTATGGCGACGATAGATATGTTTATTGCAGAAAAACAAAATCTTTCGATTTAATCGACGTCACAAAAAAATTAAAAGATCTGTTTGAAGAATTTAAGATTGATTATTCTCGAGAAGAAAATCTTATTGATAGTATTTGTAAACAAGAAAGTACAGATTTTTTTAAAAGTTTAATTTTTTTACTACGAACTCTTTTACAACTACGATATGTCAATCCAAAAGCTCAAGATATTGACAAAAAAGATTTCATCTTGTCTCCTGTCTATGACATGAGAGAAAAAAGATTTTTTGATTCAAGAACATCTCGTAAAAACGAACCTAAAAATGCAGATGCTAATGGAGCTTATCATATTGCCTTAAAGGGGTTAAGAATGATTCAAGATTTGAACAAACATGGCAGCATTAACACAAAAATAACCAATAAAGAGTGGTTTAAGTTTATTCAAGATAGGAATATTTCTGCTATCAACAAGGCAGTATAGGATTGTTTCTAATGGAACCATACATTCAAATTTCCTTCTTAAATGATTTTATTTTTTGTCCTAGATCTATTTATTTTCACCAAATATATAAAAACTTTGATACCAGTATGTATCATGAAAATATTCAAATTGAAGGGAAAACAGCTCATACCAGCATAGATCGAAAGAAATACTCAACCAGCAAACACATAATACAAGGACTGCCTGTTTACTCAAACAAATATTCTCTGTGTGGGAGAATAGATACTTTGAACACGAAAACTGGTGAATTAATTGAAAGAAAAAGAAAAATTAAAAAAATATATGATGGTTTCATTTTTCAACTGTACGCCCAATATTATTGTCTTACAGAAATGGGATATACTGTGAACACTCTTAAACTCTACAGCCTTATTGACAATAAGGCATATTCAATTGCATTGCCAAAAGACAACCCTCAGGTAAATAAGCAATTTACTTCTCTTATACGCAAAATACAAAAATTTGATCTCAAAAGAAAGTTTTCCCCTAATGTTGAAAAATGTAAACAATGTATTTATAAAAATCTATGTGATTACGGGCTGTCTATATGCTAAGTTCACCCGATTTTAAACAAAAGCAAATTATTTTAGCTTTACTCAGCCATGGAAACAGACTAAGTTTCAAAAATGATAATATTATCATTACCAATAAAGACAAAGAAATTATACACCAGTCCACTTGTTATAGACTGTTCTCCTTGTTTGTTGTGGGACATTTAACAGTTACCACAGGATTAATTCAAAGAGCAAAAAAATTTGGCTTTAGCATCTTATTTATGAGCCATAATTTAAAACCATATGCGTGTTTTAACTCTTGTGCGGAAGGAAATATCTTATTAAGACGAAAACAATATGAATATAATTCCCTTGAAGCCGCCAAGCATTTAGTTCACAATAAAATTCACAATCAGATTTGCCTTTTAAAAAAGATTAGGAATAAAGAAGCTATATCACAGAGCCATATACACTCCCTAGAAGAATATAAAAACAAATTGGAACGAGAAAATCTAACAATAAAAGAAATTTTGGGATTAGAAGGCATCTCTTCCAAAATTTATTTTCAAAATCTATTTAAAAATTATGAGTGGAAAGCACGCCGCCCAAGGGTGAAGATGGACATTACAAACACTTTGCAAGATATAGGTTACACCTTATTGTTTAATTTCATAGAAGGACTGACTGGTTTGTACGGATTTGATATTTATCAAGGCGTATATCACAAAAACTTTTATCAAAGAAAATCATTAATATGCGATCTGGTGGAGCCTTTCCGCCCCTTGGTGGATTATAGAATTAGAAAAGCATACCAATTAAAACAAATTAAAAAGGAGGACTTCACCCTTGTCAATAAACAATACCATTTATTCGGAAAGAAAAGTTTACCTTATCTTAAGATTTTCATTGAGGAGCTTATTCTTAATAAGGATGAAATATTCAAATACATACAAACTTATTACAGATCTTTTATCAGAGATAAATCTATATTAGAGTATCCTTATTTTAATCTGGATCCAGAACGGAAAAAGGCTGTATGTTAGTTGTATCTTACGATATTTCGAATGATAAATTGCGTACAAAATTTTCTAAATTTTTAGAAAAATTTGGATACCGATTGCAGTATTCAGTTTTTAAAATAAAAAACAGCAAACGAATTTTGAGCAATATTATTGCAGGTATTGAAGGTGTTTTTTCTAAAGAATTTGTAGAAACAGACAGCGTTATAATATTCTTTATGAGCAAGCAGTGCAAGGTATATTCCTATGGCTATGCTCAAAATGAAGAAAAAGATTTAATAGTGATAAATTAAAAATAATACTTGCAAACCTCAGTGTATATGCTAGAATGTGCAGATGTGTCCCTTCAAAACAGCGTATATTTTAAGTCCTGTCCTGGTCATCTTTCTTAAAACTGCTCAAATAGGCAGTTTAAGGGTTTGGAGGGACGTTTAAATTTCTACTATTGTAGATTGCTACAATTACTTCCTAACCGCAACGTTTGGAGGGACGTTTAAATTTCTACTATTGTAGATTGCACGCTGGGTAGATTACGACAACAGTTTGGAGGGACGTTTAAATTTCTACTATTGTAGATAGCTCGAAAACTTCATGGTTTTCCTCGTTTGGAGGGACGTTTAAATTTCTACTATTGTAGATACGGCCCAAAGCTGTGAATAGCCCGATAGTTTGGAGGGACGTTTAAATTTCTACTATTGTAGATATAAATACAACTTCAATGTCGTCTCCGTTTGGAGGGACGTTTAAATTTCTACTATTGTAGATATATCCTCTTTTATCTCGTGAATGTCAGGTTTGGAGGGACGTTTAAATTTCTACTATTGTAGATATCTCAAACCTCCTATGGTTATGCTAGCGTTTGGAGGGACGTTTAAATTTCTACTATTGTAGATTTGACAGATTATTGACAGATTATAGACCGTTTGGAGGGACGTTTAAATTTCTACTATTGTAGATACTAATAATTCTGCGGGTATTTTCATTGTTTGGAGGGACGTTTAAATTTCTACTATTGTAGATAAATAGCCTCTGCAACTGGTTTTGGAGTTTGGAGGGACGTTTAAATTTCTACTATTGTAGATGGACAAAGTTCGTTCTCCTTATTCTGAGTTTGGAGGGACGTTTAAATTTCTACTATTGTAGATAACTCTTCTTCACCTTTTTTGCGTTTTGTTTGGAGGGACGTTTAAATTTCTACTATTGTAGATATCAATTTACTACAGACGATAATCACATGTTTGGAGGGACGTTTAAATTTCTACTATTGTAGATTGGAGCAGGAATCAGGGAGTTTAATGGTTTGGAGGGACGTTTAAATTTCTACTATTGTAGATATAGGAAAAAGCCTTTAGTTGTGGCAAGGTTTGGAGGGACGTTTAAATTTCTACTATTGTAGATAATGTCACTGCCAACATCAATCTTTTGCCGTTTGGAGGGACGTTTAAATTTCTACTATTGTAGATTGGAGCGTTATGCTGACTTTATTTATGAGTTTGGAGGGACGTTTAAATTTCTACTATTGTAGATTGGAGCGTTATGCTGACTTTATTTATGAGTTTGGAGGGACGTTTAAATTTCTACTATTGTAGATTTCGTCCAGCGGTGATCCTGTAAGAGAAATCATCAAGTCTTTTATTCGCGTGAGTGAAGGATATACATGAACTGGATTCCCGCTTTTGCGGGAGCGAGGAGGTGAAGCTGACAAGAGGAATCACCAAGTCTCGTACTTAGAGAAATGGTGGATTTGAACGACTGGATTCCTTCTTATGTGCGGGAAAGACACGTGTGTAGAGAAGACAAGCAGTGTGTGATTTAAAGAGGAAAAATTTTTGGTCTGAAATCTTTTGGATTGGTAATATAAGCACTGTCCCCTGCCGCCTTTATCGTGAACAAACCCTTCTTTCGAGCATAGACATCTGCATTTTGATAGACTGTCAAATAAGCCATAGCTCCATAAATTTTCTTGTCCTTTTGACCCGGAAAAAAACAAGTAAAATTATCCAGTTTGTATAAAAACTCATCCACATCCTTTGCATTCAAAGTGGTCTTGACTTCTACCGCCACAAGCTCTTCACCATTTCTGGCAACAATATCAATTTCACAGCGGCCTTCATAAATATTGCCGTATTTGTCCTTAGCATTTCTAGCCCCCTTTGTTCTTTCACCAGTTTCTTCTACATCTATATTTCTCTCATTCAATAACTTAACTAAATTGCCAGCCGCTAAAGACTCCACAAGCCTCCCCCATTTTCTATCAAAATCACCGCTGATCTTGTTAATCTTGCGATCCGTCTCTTTCATCTGCCGATCCGTCTCTTTCATCTGCCGGTCCGTCTCTTTCATCCGCCGGTCCGTCTCTTTCATCCGCCGATCCGTCTCTTTCATCCGCCGGTCTGTCTCTTTCATCCGCTGGTCCGTCTCTCTAAAAAGCTTCCAAAGCTCAGCAACTTCCCGCTCAGATGAAGATATTCTTTGTTGTGTGGACATATAAAAACCTCCTCTCATATTTTATCTAAACATCCTTTGTTTTTCAAAGGCCATTGAATACTCACTGCAAATAGACGGACACCCAAAAGCAGTTAAAAATGAGTTTTTCAGAGAAAAAGTGATCATTTTTGGTCACACACGTCCAAAAATGGTCCATTTTTGCAGAAACGAGGTGATGAGGGCCAGCCGAAACCTCTGTATCTCGTACTTTGAAAAATGGTGAATATTTTATGCAATCTATTGCATATAAATATAATTGTAGTATATTGAATACATTATGAAATGTTTAAAATGCAGGCAAACCATAAAAAAAGAAGATGTTTATGGACTGCATACAGCTTGTTACAAAAATTGGTTTGATCTGCCTGACACTCTTGAGTTCAGCCGCCTCAACCCGAAAAAACAAGATTCTGCCAAAAGCCTGCCGGATATTAAAAAAACAACAGACACTTTTTATCACGGACAGTATTTAAAATATTCAGCTCAATTAGGAGATGTAAAATATATTTTAAAAGTTCAACAAACAGATTTTCCAGATATGCCCATGATGGAGTACACTTGTAATCAGATCGCCTCCTTATTGAAAATAAACGTCCCTGATTATTATCTGATTAAATTTAAGGGAGAACTTCACGAAAAAGAAATAAAAAATACCAAAAAGGGCGTAATGACTTTTATCACAAAAAATTTTATGCAAAACATCACCGGAACATTAAATCATATTTATAAATTTCTTCCAAAGAGGTATGAAAACTACAACTGTAAAAACTTAATCAATGTAATATCTGAAACAACTTCAGCATTAACTGAAACAAAAAAGTTTATTGAAATTTGCCTTTTTGATGCACTGATTGGAAACAATGACCGACACGGCAGAAATTTAGGAATCATAAACACAGGAAAAAGTAGAAAACTGGCCCCCATGTACGACAATCCCTCTTACATCGGAGGTGTTGCAGAGCCGCTTCTCGGCGCCCACTTTAGCATCGGAGGATGCATTCAAACCTCTGATTCAAAAGAACCAAAGGCCAAAGATTACCTTAAAGAATTTAAGAAATTAGGATTTGAAAATATTTGCACACTCTTCGTTAAAAATTTGAAAGACATCTTTCCAGCAATCATAGAAGAAGTCAAAATTTCTGAAATATCAGAAAAAAGAAAAAAATCTTTTATTCAATTTTTAGATCATAGATTTGAGGATTTTCAAAATGATTAAAGCCGTCAATGTCTATCTAGAAAAAAGACAAACAAGGCAATACGCGGGCCGGCTGACACAAAAAAATAAAAAATTTATTTTTGAATATGACGAGGCTTATAGACACTGCAAAAATCCCATTGCTTTAGGACCTGATATCCCCCTTACAAAAAAAAGACATATTTCTACAGTATTGTTTCCCTCTTTTGAAGACCGCATCCCCTCTAAAAGAAACCCTGCCTACAAAGAGTACTGCCAATACTTTGACATTGCACCCTCTGAAAAAAATCCCCTCATCCTGCTTTCTACAATTGGTCAAAGAGGCCCCTCTTCCTTTATTTTTACTCCTGTATATGAAGATCAAAATTTTTCAAAAAAAGATTTGAAAAAATTTCGTAAAGACTTAAAACTCTCCATTAGAGATTTTGCCGCTCTTTTTGACGTCTCTTTTGCCTCCATTTACCGAATTGAAAATAATAAAACCAGCGGAAGAGACATCTTAAAAAGGATAGCTGACTATTACAAATCTCCGGATACAGCTTTGGAAAAAATCAAACAAACAGGAGTGAAAATCAATGACCGAAAAAGAAAGTTTGCAGAAATCTTTTTCAAATCTAAAAAATAATTAACAAATCATTTATGCGAACTGGATTCCCGCTTTCACGGGAGCAAAAAAAGGGTGGAGTCAGCCCTTGAGCCACTGATGGTATTTGGCTTTGCCGCCAAGCTCTTCCTCTATGCGAAGAAGACGATTGTACTTTGCCGTTCTCTCCCCGCGGCTGACTCCGCCTGTTTTAATCTGCTGGCATTCAAAAGCTATAGACAAATCTGCAATCACGGAATCTTCTGTCTCGCCGCTTCGATGAGAAAGCACTGTTTGATACCCTGATTGATGCGCCAGCCTCACAGCCTCATGGGCTTCTGTCACCGTCCCAATTTGATTGACTTTTACCAGAAGCGCATTCGCAATTTTATTTTCAATACCCTTTTTCAATCTCTTAGAGTTAGTCACGAAGAGATCGTCTCCAACGATCTGAATTTTTTTACTGTGAAGCCTGCTCCATTTCTTCCAATCCTCCCACTGCTCTTCCTCCAAGCCGTCTTCAATACTCACCAGGGGATATTTGTTGATCCATCCGTCGTAAATTTCAATTAAATCATCAGCATTGATTTTGCCGCCTTCCCACAAATACAAACCATTTTTATAAATGGAGCTGGCCGCCGCATCCAAAGCCAAAGACACCTGCCGGCCCGGCTGATACCCGGCCTTTTCTATTGCCGAAACTAAAAGCTCTAAAGCCTCCTCATTGGATTTTAATGAAGGAGCCGCACCCCCCTCATCTCCCACAGACGTACTGTAATTTTTATTTTGCAGATCTTTTTTTAAAGTGTGAAAAATTTCAGAACCGGCCCTTATCGCCTCACGAAAAGAAGAAAAACCATGAGGAACCAGCATAAACTCCTGCACATCCAAATTATTGTCCGCATGAGAGCCTCCGTTTAAAACGTTGATTAAAGGAATAGGCAGTCGGCTCACCCCGCTTTTAAAAAAAGAATAAACACTTTTCTTTTGCATTTGGGCCAACAGCTGTAAACAAGCCAAAGATATACCTAGAATAACATTGGCTCCCCATTTTCTTTTATTTTCTGTGCCGTCCAACTCAATCAATTTCTGGTCTATGTCTTCCAGGGAGTCTAAATAAACACCGCGAAGTTTTTGAGAAAGCTCCAGAACATTTTCACAAGCTTTAAGCAGCCCCTTCCCATGAAATCTTTTTTTATCATGGTCTCTCAGCTCTAAAGCCTCAAAACGCCCTGTCGAAGCTCCTGAAGGAACCATCGCCCTGGCCGAGCCGCCGCTGGAACTCCACACCTCCACCTCTAAGGCCGGAAACCCCCTGCTGTCTAAAAGCTCTCTGCCGTGAATTTTCGTAATTCTAGGAGAAGTCAACATAAGATTCTTCATCTCATGTTTTTCTGCAAAAAAAGACATTTGCCCATAAGGAGTGTATCGAATGGAAATACATTTACCCTTCCATTCCACCTCCGTCATTGCTTCCGATTTATAGGTGGGAAGCACCTCCAAGACAGATCTCATATACTCCACAAGGTACGGATAATCATCCGAAGAAAGCTCACACTCACAAGTGATTAAATTGTATTTGTACTGAATATGATCTAAATGAAGAGGAGATACAAACCACTGCAAAATATCTGACAGCTTTTGATAAATATTAAAAACAGGGCCTAACTTCAAGACATGATCCAGCTCCCCCCAAGCTCCAAGCTCTAAGGCGGCGTGGCCTACGGCAGTCGTAAGCTCCTTATCTACAAAATGCCGGCCAAATTCTTCCGACAGCTCTTTAAGAAAATTTTCAACCAAATCAACTTCCATCCAAACGCTGGGGTCTTTAATGAAATGCATTTCCATATTGCTCAATTCATAGAAACGAGAAGTATCAAAATACCGTTGATCTAAAAATCGAAAAAATGAATTGGTCACTCGACCGCTGATTTTCAACATTTTTTTTCACCTTCTTTGAGAAAAAGAGGAGAAAGCTCATCTTCTTCTTTTTGCATATAGAGATTTACTTGTATTTTGAGACAGCCCTTTTGTCAAACAGCACTGCTGTAGATATTAAACAGACAGCACTCGGATGTTTTTTTCTGAGCACATTTTTAAAGTCTTTTGAAGGTCTTCTGTCCATAATAAAGCACAGCCTCCCCCTCCAGCCCCCATCATTTTAAAAGCTTTTACACCAGCTTTAGAAAACCAATGTTTCTGAAAATCCTCTAACTCGGCGGGAATATACCCCTTATGAAATTTTTTTCGCAGTTCATACTCTCTGGCAAACAATTCCGGCCATCTTTGAAAGTCCCCTTCCGTACAGGCTGTTGCCATATCCAGAGCTGTATCGCGGCACCGATTTAAAAAGTCTGAATTCTTTAAGTAAGACTGCACTCCTTTCCAGTTGCTTTGACCAGAGTGGTGGGAAACTCCCGTATCAATCAAAACCAATTGCTTCATCACAGATTCAGGCAAGTCCAAAGTTACAATGCGCGGCTTTAAAACCCCCCAATAAATAATATTGATCATTTTTTTTGTCTTCAAAGACTTTGAAACACTCTGCAGAGGAACAATGTAATCCTGAAAGCCTGTGAATGTTTTCAAAGATCGAGCTTCTAAGTCGCGGCACAAATAAAGAGACTGCAAAAAATCCAACTTATGCTCCAACCATTCAGAAAAACATTTTACCCATAACACTGTTAAGCAAGAGCTGGCTCCAAGCCCCCCTCCTACAGGAGATTCCGAAGACCACTCTAAGTGAAAGCCAAGAGACGGATTAAAATAACCAACTACGGATTTCAGCAAAGACAGCTTTTCATTTTCAATATTTAAAAAATCTTTCAGCGAAGCATATTCAAAGGACCGCCCATCCGTTTTTAAAGTAATGCGGGCAGTGTTTTTGCCCGCAGTCAAACTGCAGGAGCAGATTAAACCTAGAGCCATCTGCACAGTGGCGTTGTGTTCAACGATTACATCTTCCGTCATTAGATAAAAAGGCCAAATATCTAAGGTGCCTCCAGCGAGATCCGCCCGCATTTGTGCTGAGTAGGTGTATTTCATATTCTTCCTTTTACGGCCCGGTATGCACCTCTATTTTCAAGGGACACCGCATTTTTACTCTATATAAGCGGTTCAAGCAACATAAAAGAAATTGTGTTCTTTCTCTGAAACGTTTATTGTTCCAAACTCATGAAATGGCTGGATCAATTTTTTGAAATTACAAAAAGCGGAAGCTCATTGGCCCAAGAGGCAAAAGCAGGACTCACCACTTTTTTTGCGATGGCCTACATTATACAAGTACACCCTTCTATTTTAAGTCAGGCCGGTCTTCCTTTTAACGGCCTCGTCACCTCAACAGTCCTCGTATGTTTTTTCTCCACTCTCTCAATGAGCCTTTATGCTAAAAATCCCCTTGCTATGGCCCCGGGACTCGGCCTCAACAGTTTTTTTACTTTCACCATGATTCTACAAATGAACATTCCTGCCGAAAAAGCTCTTGGCGCTGTTTTTTGGTCTGGGATTATTTTTCTGATTTTATCCATTTTCAAAGTCAGAGAAAAAATTGTACTGAGCATCCCCAGCCACCTCAAAAAATCTCTCGCCGGAGGCATTGGCCTCTTCATTGCTTTCATAGGCTTCAAAGAGGGAAACTTTATTACTTCATCCCCTGTGACCATCCTTCAACAATCCTCATGGAATTTAGAGAATATTATTTTTATCTCCGGTTTGTTCATCCTCTCTTTGCTCGTCATCAAAAAAATCAAAGGAGCTTTCCTCATTTCTATTTTAACAACAACCTTAATCTGCTCCTTTTGCTCTCTTTTGACAACTGCTGATTTGGTTCAATACAAGGGTCTGTTTTCCCGGCCTGATTTTTCTCTGATTGGAAAACTAGATCTTCTCGGATCTTTGCACCTTAGCGTCCTGCCGTCTATTTTTTCTTTGGCTTTCGTAGATTTATTTGAAAGTCTTGGAACGTATATGTCCTTGCTCAGCCGCTTTAATCTCACAGAACCTATTGTTAAAGCAGATGATTCTGAAACAAAAAATTTCACACGCCCCAGAAGACTTAAAGAATCCTTAATTTGCGATGCTTTAGGCACCACCTTCGCCGGACTTTTAGGTTCAAGCTCCGTAACTTGTTATCTAGAATCAGGAGCCGGCCTTCAGGAAGGAGGGCGGACGGGTTTGACTTCTTTAGTCACAGCCTTTGCCTTTCTGCCTTTTATGTTTTTATCCCCTCTTGTATCCATTGTACCGCAATTAGCAGCAGCACCCGTTCTGGTTATCATTGGAGTCTTAATGATGGACTCTATTGTGGATATATCATGGAAAAAACTGGATACAGCCATTCCGTCTTTTTTAGTTTTGCTGATTATTCCCCTGACCTTTTCCATTACTAACGGCCTCGTATGGGGGTTTTTAAGCCATATTTGCATCCAAATTTGTATGAGGAGGAGGGTGTCCACAGCTCTTTATGTGATTGGCGGGTGTTGTGTGTTGTCTTTAATTTTGAATCATTTCATACTCGTATAAAATGATAAAAGAAATTTTTATAAAGAACTTTTCTTTGGACTCAAGGTCTTTAGCACTGTTTCGTGTGGGTCTGGGGCTGACTCTTTTAACAGACTATCTTTTTACCAGATGGCCTTACGCAGATTTGTTTTACTTTAGAAACGGCTTAAATTCTCCCAGACTCCATGCCAGTTCTTTAGCCTTTATCTATTCTGCAGACTGGTTTCAATTACTGCTGATGTTGTCTGCTGTTCTTTGTTTTTGCCTGCTGATTGTTGGTTATAAAACAAAATACACTGCTTTCACTGCATGGGCTTTGGTTGTTTCTATGCATGTAAAAAACGACATGATTGTAAACGCTGGAGATGTTTTGGGCTGTCTTCTTTTGTTTTGGTCTTTGCCTCTGCCCTCCAATAAACATTTTTCTTTTGATTCTGCTGTAAAAAAACCAAAACCCTCTCAACATTTTTCTTTATTTTCTATTTATTTTATAGGGCAGATTCTATTGGTTTACTGGATCACCTTTCTGTTTAAAAACCATCCTGTTTGGAAAAATGGAGATGCTGTTTACTATGCTCTCATGCTGGACAGTTTTAGAACCTACTGGGGGGATATTTTACTTCAATATCCATACCTTATGAAGTTTTTAACTTTCATGACTTATAGGTTTATTGAGGGGGCTGTTCCCCTGCTCCTGCTCTGTTTTGGCTTTGCTCCTCGAGCGAGAGTATTTCTTATTTTCATAATGGCCGCATTTCACCTCTCTTTAAGCGTATTTTTGCACCTGGGAATGTTTTCATACTTTTGTATTTTAATGTGGCTTGCTCTGCTTCCATCTGAGTTTTGGGATCATTTAAAAAAATATTTTCCTCAAAAACCTTTGATTGTTTATTTTGACGATTCATGCTCCTTTTGCAGAAAATCTGTTCACCTGCTTAAAACATTTTTAATTCTGCCTCATGTGACTGCGGCGGCGGCGCAGTCCAAGCCAGAAGCTTTATCAGAAATGAACAAGAGAAATTCATGGTTGGTTTGGGATCAAGAAAAAGGCTGGCAGAGTCATTTCTCTGCTTTTGCAGAAATTATTTCCAGGTCTCCTTTATTTTTCTATCTCTCCCCCTTCTTCAGATTGAGGTTCATTTCTTTTTTGGGAAATAAAATATACAATCTCACAGCCAAAAACAGACATCGTGTATATTTGGATGTCCCCGAAGAATTCCCTCCACTTCGCAAAAAGAATTTTCTACTTTATATTTTTTACTCTTTTTGTTTTCTTTACACAGCAGCATGGAATATACGCGCTTTAGATTTTAAATATTGGGAGAAATACTTCCCTCAAAAATATAATTCAGCAGGATTTTTTCTGCATCTCACACAACATTGGAGTATGTTTGCCCCCTACCCTTCAAAAAAAGGAGGATATATTATCTTGTCAGCTTCCAGAAAAGACGACACAAAGATAGACCTTTGGAGAAATGGAGAACCCGAAGTTGTCACCTCCGAGTCACCGTACAGATATGATGAAACTTTTCCTGTTTTTAGATTTAGAAAAATGCTGGAAAATATTGTTTCCTACAAGAGATATAGAAGGACTGGAAACAATTATCTTAGATATTTATGCCGCAAATGGAATAAAAAACTAAAAGATAATCCAATAACAAAAATTGAGTTAATCTATATGAGAATAGACACCCCGGAGCCCGGACAGCCGAAACCACCGGCAAAGAAAAAAATGATCACCTCTTTTAAATGCCGCTCTCCCTAGAAACGGTGTAAAGAACCTGTTCAAAGAACATAGGTTTTACAGGTTCTGTTTTTTTATGAAAAAATGAAGATCTTAAAAAAATATTATTTGAATAATGTTTGAAACTCTCCATAGCCTTCTTCTTTAAGCTTGTTTTCTGGAATAAAACGCAAGGCTGAGGAATTGATACAATACCTTTTGCCCAAGGGCTTAGGTCCGTCATCAAAAACGTGGCCTAAATGGGAGTTTCCGTACAGGGACCGCACTTCTATCCGCTCTCCCAGTACAATGCTTTTATCCACCTTAGTCACAATATATTCTTCTTTTAAAGGCTTTGTAAAAGAGGGCCAGCCGGTTTTGGAATCGTATTTGTCTAAGGAGCTAAAAAGAGGCTCCCCGGATACAATGTCCACATAAATTCCTCTTTCTTTATGATCCCAGTATTTATTTTTAAAAGGAGTTTCTGTACCTCCTTTTTGAGTCACTTTGTACTGAAGATCAGTTAAATTTTGCTTTAAAACTTTATCACTTGGCTTCCGGTATTCAGCCGATGAGTTTTGTAATTCAGTATTTTGAATAGAGCGAGCCTGCCCGTCGGATGTTTTTTGTGTGCCGCTGTTCATACTCCCCTCTTTAAGGTTTTCCGCCGCCGCTTGAAACATTAATATTCCTGCCGTTGACAAACATATTTTTATAAAACAAGGCATGGGTTGTATCATCACAAATTTCTAGTTTTTATACAAGTCCTTTGACTCTCTAATAGGATCAAATACGTCAGGGCTGTGCGGAGCGAACGGCTGCCATGCGGCGGGAGCCTTTCCAAAAAAACTTCAAATAAGTACAGCTCCAATCCTGAGGCAGGGACTTCCATGACAAACGATCCGCCCACTCGATAAAAATCAACCCCTCATCTCTTAAAAACAAATCAAAAAAATCTATGGACTCCAGTTCATCTTCTTCTTTGATGCGGTAAAGATCAATATGATCAATCACCCGATCTTTTATATGATACACATGATGAACAGCAAAGGAAGGAGAAGGCACTTCCCTCTTATAGCCCAAAGCTTTTAAACAGCACCTCACCCACTCGCTTTTTCCGACGCCTAAAGGCCCCTCCATAAGAACTGCTGATTTAGAGCCTAAGCAGGAAACAAAAGCCTCCGCCAATGCCGAAAAATCTTTTTTTTGACTCACATCATGTTCTTTGTATATGGAAGAAGACAAAAACACCCCCTAGAATTTTTAATTCAAATGATTTTGCAAAAAATGAGAAATTTCATCGGCGCAAACATGGATGATTTTTTCATCCTCCCCTTCCACCATTACACGCGCCAGCTGTTCTGTGCCGGAAAAACGAATATGAAAACGCCCCCTTCCTTCTAGTTTCTCATTCAAACACGACGTTAAACGAGAGTAACCCGGCAGTTCTTTAATCGGTATTCTTTTTTTAATCGGCACTTGGGCTAAAATCTGCGGCACATCTTCAATTCCCACTGTCAAATCACTTAACTTTTTATTTTCCGACACCATCACAGCCAAGACATGAAGAGCCGCAATGCAGGCATCTCCTGTACGGCTATGCTCAGAAAAAATAACATGACCTGAAGGCTCCCCTCCCAAGACGATCTTTTCGGAAAGCATACACTTCGTAATACTGCGGTCCCCTACATCCACCCGCATCAGTTCAATCCCATTTTTATTAAGAAAATTCTCCAAACCTGTATTGGCCATGTAAGTAGAAACCACTTTTTTAATGGACCGTGTTTTTTTTAAATACACAGCCAGCAAACCTAAAATACGATCTCCATTTAGGACAGAGCCTTTTTCATCCACCATCACCACTCGGTCCGCGTCTCCGTCCAAGCTGATGCCTGCATGAGCCTTATGCTCCAACACAGCCTTTTGAATATTTTCAGGTACAGTGGCGCCGCAGTCTTTATTGATATTGTAGCCGTCAGGTTTGTTGCCGATCACAACAAGCTCGGCCCCCAGCTCTTCAAATATCGCAGGGGCCACTCGATAAGCGGCCCCATTTGCACAATCCAAAACTATTTTCAAGCCATCCAAAGACAACTGAGCAGGAAAAGTTCTTTTCACAAAGACGATATATCGGCCGGAAGCATCGTCAATACGCCGGGTTCTGCCTACTTCACCAACAGGCTGTACGGATTTTGAATCAACAAAATCTTCAATTTGTTTTTGCATTTCATCTGAAATTTTAAAACCGTCAGCACCAAAAATTTTAATGCCGTTGTCATGGTATAAATTATGTGAAGCGGAAATAATGACCCCCGCATCTGCCCGCATATTTTGAGCTAAGAATCCAATACCGGGAGTCGGCAAAGGCCCTGTCAGCTGAACCCACACCCCCATGGAATTGAGGCCGCTGGCTAAAGCCTGCTCCAGCATGTAACCGGACAAGCGGGTGTCTTTTCCAATTAACACCATCTGTCTTTTATTTTTTGCAGCTTTTTGAGTCAGAATAAATCCCAGAGCCTGTCCTACTTTCAAAATAATCTCAGGCAGGACGGGAAATGTATTTGCCTGCCCCCTGATCCCGTCAGTCCCGAATAATTTTTTCATCCCAGTCTCTGCCTGCTTAAACCATAACAGGGTCAGGCACTGAGGTGGATTTCTTCTTATCAACAGAAGATTCTTTTTCTTCTTTTTTGACAAGCCCCTCTTTTTTATGCTTCTTCAAATCTTCTAAACTTATCCCCTTCATCAGCAAATCCACTTCCTCTCCATCAATAGTCTCGTACTCTAATAAAGCTTGAGACATTGCATGAAGCACCGGTTCTTTTTTCTTTAAAATGTCAAAGGCAGTTTTATGAGCCTCTTTCAACAGCCGGTCCACTTCCAAATCAATCTCCGCGGCCTTAGTTTCTGAGTAATCTTTACCCCCTTGCTGAGACTGCATGCCTACAAAAACCGGATGGCCCCTTCTTTCCAGAGAAACCACACCCAGTTTTTCGCTCATGCCCCATTCACAAACCATTCTCCGAGCCAGCTCCGTCGCCCTTTCAATATCGTTGCCCGCTCCTGTGGTATAATCCTTGAATATTAATTCTTCTGCAGAACGCCCTCCCAGTAAAAATGCTAAAGTATTAACAGCTTTGCTTTTCGACAAATTCAAAGCCTCATCTTCAGGAAGCGTTTGAGTCAAACCCAAAGCCATTCCTCTCGGAATAATGGTCACCTTATGGATAGGGTCCATCCCCTCCAGTGTTTTGCCTACAATCGTATGTCCTGCTTCGTGGTAAGCGATAATTTTCTTGTCTTTCCCGCTGATGATCATAGATCTTCTTTCCGCGCCCATCATGACTTTGTCTTTAGCGTATTCCAAATGCTCCATACCCACTTGTTTTTTATTTTGCCGGGCCGCCCTCAAACAAGCCTCGTTAATAAGGTTTGCCAGATCAGCCCCGGAAAAACCAGGAGTGCCTCGAGCAATGATTTTTAATTTAACATCCTCAGCAGTGGGGACTTTTTTAGAATGCACCTCCAAGATTTTTTCTCTTCCGTTGAGGTCTGGAGCGCTGACCACCACTCTTCGGTCAAAGCGGCCCGGTCTTAATAAAGCAGGGTCTAAAACATCCGGGCGGTTTGTCGCCGCCATTAAGATAATGCCTTCTTTGCTTTCAAAACCATCCATTTCCACCAACAGCTGATTGAGAGTTTGCTCCCGCTCATCATGGCCTCCGCCGAGACCGGCCCCTCTATGCCTTCCGACCGCATCAATTTCATCAATAAAAATCAAACAAGGCGCCTGTTTTCTTCCCTGCAAAAATAGATCTCTCACCCGTGAAGCCCCAACACCTACAAACATTTCAACAAAATCAGAACCGGAAATAGTAAAGAAAGGAACATTGGCCTCTCCCGCCACGGCCTTAGCCAATAAAGTCTTCCCCGTCCCCGGAGGACCTACCAATAAAACACCCTTAGGAATTTTTCCCCCCAAACGCGTGAATTTTTTCGGGTGTTTTAAAAACTCGACCACTTCCTTTAATTCTTCTTTAGCTTCTTCGACGCCGGCCACGTCTTTAAAAGTTGTTTTGCCTTTATCCACTTGAAGACGAGCTTTGCTTTTTCCAAAAGCCAAAGCTTTTCCACCGCCCACCTGCAACTGCCGGATAAAGAAAATAAACAAGCCGGCAAAAATAATTAAAGGAAGCCAATTTAAAAGCAAAGAAGCCCAAAAAGAACGGTCCGTATTGGAATAAGAGGGAGTGATTCCAAATTCACGCACCAACTCAAAACCTTTGTCATCCACATTGCCTTCAATCTCAAAGATCTCTCCAGAATAAACGTTTTGCCCTGCTTCGTTGAGCTTCCCCTTAATCTTTTTCTGAGTCAGATTGAAAACCACACTGTCCGCTTCAATGTGCTTAGCCTCTAAGGCTTTCAAAAATTTAGGATAGTTGAATTCTTTCACCTGAAGATTTTTGTTCATTTCATAAACTCTAAAAAAGAGCAGACCCAGAAGGATAAAAGCCCCCCAAATCATTAAAACTTTATAAGACTGATGTTTCATACTTTTCATACATCGAACCCCGCCCGTTCTTTCTTCAGCAATATGCAGTGCTTTCTTAAAACGTCAAGCACTCAAAAGAGTATATATTAAAGGGGGGGCTGTTTAAAGCCCCTTTAAGGCTTAATTTCAGCCTCTCCTGCAGTTATTTTTCATACATCCATGATATAAAAAAGCTCCAAAGTGATTTGTCTTCAAGTGCGGGAATATGATAGCATACGGGTTGAGGTTGTAAAAATGACAGGATTTTTCACATTATGCAAGAGAGTATTCATTCTCATTATTCTGAATGTGCTGATTGTGACAACGGCCGTGTTTGTTGTTTCCATTGTGTTCTCCTATTTCGGCATTTCCATCAATGACCACCCCATACTGTTTTACGCCGTCTTTTACTCCATTATAGGAATGGGAGGGTCTTTTCTTTCGCTTTACCTATCTATTTTTTTCGCTAAAAAAGCTTTTGGAGTGCGGCTGCTCACTCAGCCGTTTTCCGGTGAGGAGCAAAAATTATACGAAATGGTGTCTAATCTATCACAAAAAGCAAGGCTTCCAAAAATCCCTCAAGTGGGGATCTACAACAGCCCCGAAGTCAATGCTTTCGCCACAGGCCCCAGTAAAAGAAAATCTTTGGTGGCCGTTTCATCAGGGCTTTTAAAAAACATGGATGACGACGAAGTGGAGGGAGTGATTGCTCACGAAATCTCTCATATTGCCAATGGAGATATGGTCACAATGGCCCTAGTGCAGGGTATGGTTAATACTATGGTGTTGATTTTGGCCCGCTTGGCCGCTCAGGTTGTCACCTCCAGAATGAACAGGCGGAGCTTCTTCATGGAGTATATGATTTTTATGGCCTTTCAAGTGGTGCTGAACATTTTAGGTTCTATTTTAGTGGTGAATGTGTTCTCACGATGGAGGGAGTACCGCGCAGATCATGGAGCCGCACGCCTTTCCGGTAAAGAAAAAATTATTAAAGCTTTGAAAAAACTAGGGTCCGTTCGACTGCCTCAAACAGCCGCTCAAACGGCTAATTATAATGCCTTTAAAATTTCTCATCAGAAGCGCAATCAAAGTTTTATGCAGACTTTATTTTCCACACACCCCCCTCTTCATTTAAGAATCCAGCGTTTAGAAAGATTCTCGCGTTATTGATATGGATAAGATTCGGCTCAAGGATGCTGCCAAAAATAAGAGAATTTACCTCCTGTGCAGGGGTGTTCAGCTAGGGTTGTTTCTTTCTCCTTTTTCCTGTGGATTCATATTCGGCACAGACAATCTACACACTCAATGGCTGTTTGACTACAAAACAGCTCTCGCACAAAAAAACTGCCAAACTCTCAAAACGCTCTCTAAAGAAAAACAATTCCGCCTCAAAGATGCGGCTCGTATTCGAGCTTATAAACTTTGTCCGGATGATGAGGATCCTGGTTTCGATTGGAGTGAATTTCCAGATTGGCTTAAAAGATCTGCCTTAGAAGCGGCTTTTCATCGAGCCTCTAAAAAAGAAGATATAGAAGGGTTTATTAAATATGCACAGGCCATCAGCCGGCGGACGCCCCACTATGACGAGAAGGTTAGATATATGATTCACGCCATTCAAGTGGCCAAGAAACACAAACAGCCGAATCTTCAAAAACTGCGTCAAGAGCTTTATGCTGTCTCCCCAAGCAGAGACAAAAAATCTTCAGATCATTTAGCTGTAGCCCGTGATTACAAAAAGAGAAATTTATATAAGCAGTCTATTTATCACTATAGAAAAGCTTTGAACAGCAAAACAGCCGGCATTGAGGACAAGCAGGAGAGCTTTAGACAGCTCAGATGGCTCTATAAAAGAACTAAAAACAAAAAAAAATATCTAAGGGCTGTTCGGCAGTACAATGCTTTTCAACAAAAACACATATATAAAAATAAAATCGCCGCTCAAAATTATTTCAATGATCAAATTGATCTTGCAAGAAACTATTGGAATGAAAATCAATTTTCCAAAGCCCTCCGCATTTTAACAGCAAACACAAAAAAACAAGCTCCTTTAGAGCGTATTTATTGGCTGAAGGGAAAGATTTATGAAGATATGTCTCAGCATGGAAAGGCGGTCTCGGCATTTAGAAAAGGAATATCTTTTACGAAAAACAAATCAGGAGAGTGGTATGAAAAACTGACGTGGAGTCTGGCATGGAATCTTAAAAAACTCAAACAACGGCGGTCTGCTTTAGACACGCTCAATGAACTGGAAAAAAACACCAACACTTTTTCTGCACAGTACATTTTTTGGAAAGCCCGTTTGATGGAGGAGCTGGGGGAAAAAGATTCTTCTATTTCTTTGTATCATACGCTGGCTGAAACAGCTCCTTTTAGTTTTCATGGGCTGATCTCTCATGCAAAAATTGAAAAACCTCTTGAGTTGGATTTAGTGAAAGATCCTGCTCCAAAAAACAATCTTTACCAATTAGTAGATGATTTAATTTTAGCTGGTGAAAAAAAGTTAGTTTTAAAATTTGTAAAATATCAAATTGCAAAATATGAAAAATCTCCTCCCAAGGATCAAAAAGAATTATTTTATTTATTCAAAAGCTCTACTAAGGCCGGCTTCTATCTGCCCTTTTTTCAATTTATTGGAAAGCTTCCTGCAGAAGAAAAAAGTATTTTTATAAAAAAATACGCTCATATACTCTTTCCTGTTGTTTACGGCAAAGAAGTCAAAAAAGCAAAAACACTCTTCAACACTTCTCCTGAAATTATTTATTCTATTATCCGCCAGGAATCTGCTTTCAACCCGCGCGCGCTCAGCCCGGCTCACGCTGTGGGCCTTATGCAAGTCCTGCCTTCTGTAGCCAAGCAAGTGGCCGGAAGACAGGGCATTTCTTATCGGCGTAAATACGATCTCTACGACCCAAAAACAAATATACTCATTGGAACTGCTCACTTAAAAGACTTATTCAGCAAACATGGAGGGTATTTTATTTTAAACACAGCTATTTACAATGCAGGGCAGACTCCTGTAATGAACTGGATTAAAAAATTTCCCATGCGCGACCCCATTGAATTTATTCAAGATATTCCATACAAAGAAACACGCACCTATGTGCGTTTGATTATTCGAAATTTTATTATGTATAAATTGTTGAATGCTCCGAACCATACTATCGAGTTTCCCCATTGGATCTTGGAACTGCCGGAAAACCACGCCCTGCTTTAAAGACCTTTAAAACAAGGGCCTGCTTCTTGAATACATGTCCAATTCTGGAAAAAGCACCTTAGGCCGGCCTCGAAAGTTTCATCTTCTTTGCAGTGCTAGACACTGCTGAACCATTTGCGGTGTCGGCTTAGAGTCTGTACCTGCACCCTCTTCAATTTGTTTTTGTCTTAAACAATCTCCTAAATTCTTAAACGTTATTTTTTGTTGAGTTTCAACTTGTTTTTTCTCCTCTTTGCTTCTCTGTTCTTCAACGCACCAGGGATTGCCAGGTGATTTCTGACAATCAACTTCTGAGCGTCTATTGCCGCCACAAGCATTCAATAACATTCCAAAAGATAAATATAGAATGATCTTTCTAACATAATTCATTCAGCGCACTCAACAACAACACAGACGCCGTCTCTGCACTGAGAACACTGCTTTTCAAAAACAACGGTTGCATCTTCAGCTGATAAAGAGCTCCTTATTTTATCCACTAGTTCTTTGCTCAGAGGGTTGCCTGCCAGGTAAACGAATCCTAAAGAAGGCATACCTAAGAAAATACTTTCAGACAAGGAGGTTATTTTGTTGCCGCCAAGACCAAGATGCGCCAAAGAAGAAAGACCGGAGAAGACGCCTTCAGGCAGGGAGGTTATTTCGTTGCCGCCAAGCTCAAGATACGTCAAAGAAGAAGGACCGGAGAAGACGCCCTCGGGCAGAGAGGTTATTTCGTTGCTGCCAAGATCAAGATACGCCAAAGAAGAAAGACTGGAGAAGACGCCCTCGGGCAGAGAGGTTATTTCGTTGCCGGCAAGAGTAAGATGCGTCAAAGAAGAAAGACCGAAGAAGCCTTCAGGCAGAGAGGTTATCTCGTTGCCGAGAAGATCAAGATGTGTCAAAAAAGAAAGACCGGAGAAGACGCCTTCAGGCGGGGTCGTTATTCCGGTGTTTCTAAGCTCAAGATACGTCAAAGAAGAAAGACCGGAGAAATCTCCAACCTTTAAAGAAGTCATTCTATCTCGTACAGCAAGAGCGCGTATTTCAGGAAGTATTAAGGAAAATAAATTATCGTCGCCGCATTCTATGCTGGAGCTTATTTCAGCGGCCGCTTCCATAATTGCATCCCTTACCTGCGGAGTCCTGCCGCATACAGAAACAAACCCTTGTCCATAAGAAAGAAATGGAAATAACAAAACAAACAACAACTTTTTCATACTGCCAGCCTCCTGTTAAAAACTATCTGAGTTCATTCTACCCCCCTCCCTTATTTTTTTTCAAGCTGTTCTTAACAAAAAATGAGAAGTTATGCCCTGTTTCCTGCAGGAACCACAGTGACAGTGCGGCTGGTTCAGTTTACAATCCGCTTCTTTTGAAAAGAAGGGTTTGTTCAATGAGAATTTTGCTTTTGCTGTTTTGTTTTATCCATACAGCCTGTATCTCTCTGCCTTCCAGCGTCAGCCAAAAGGGAAGTGTTATTTTTATCCACCCGGACGGTATGTCTCTCACTCACTGGGATGCTGTTCGTTTGATTCATGCAGGGTATGAGGGCCGTTTGAACTTTGATCGGTTTTCAAATACGGCGGTTTACCGGGGGACGATTCGAAATCAAGTCACTGCAACTTCCAACGCGGGGGCCACCATTCATGCCTTTGGAGTTAAAACAGGCAAAGATAGTTTTGGAATGGACGATGGAAAGACTGTTTTATCTAAGAGCGGAAAGCCTTACTCTATTTTAATCTCCGCTCAAAAAAAAGGAATCAAAACGGCCCTCTGCCAGTCGGGGATTCTGGTGGAGCCGGGAACATCTGCTTTTGCGGTGCAGGTGAAAAGCCGCGGACAAAAAGACGACATTGCAAAAAAATTGATTGAATCGGGCGTCGATCTGATTTTTGGCGGAGGAGAAAAATATTTACTGCCTCAAGGGGTTCAGGGGCGTTTTGGCTTGGGGGAGAGAAAAGACAAGATAAACTTAATCGAAAAAGCCGGGAATTTGGGATACACAGTGATTTATGATTTGAAGGATTTTGAAAAAATTTCTTCCAGCTCTAAAATTCTGGGAGTTTTTGCACATGACGACACCTATAATGACGGCGATTCAGCGGCAGTCTCAAAGAAAAAAGGTTTTTATCAAAAATCCGCCCCTGCAATTGCTCAGATGACTAAATCTGCTTTGGATTTTTTAAAACAAAAAAATCAGAGATTTCTGCTTATCGTTGAAGAGGAAGGCACAGACAATTTTTCTAATAGGAAAAACATTGAAGGTTTTTTAACGGCGGGAAAAAGGGCTGACGATGCATTAGGCGCAGGGTTGGATTTTGTTCAAAAGAATCCAAACACTTTGCTTTTGACAACCGCGGACAGCAATGCAGGAGGTCTGGTGATTTCAGAAGTTTTAGATCAAACAGAGCCTGTGTTTTACACTTATTCAAAGAAAACTCATAAAAAAGTTCCTTTCTCACTGAAATGGGGTTCCGGGGGGCCGGACTCTCATGGGGGTGTTGTGGTCAAAGCTCATGGTTTGAACGCCCATCATGCCGCGGGTTTGCTGGACAACACAGAGATTTACGATTTAATATATTTGACTTTGTTCGGGCGTCCTGTCAGAGCCTCTCAATAACGATGAAAATGTTTTTCTCTTTTTTTTTCAAATATATTTTATCGCCTAGGGCCGGTTCTCTTATTCGTCCTGTTTCCATTGTTTGTATTTTCGGTTTGATCGTTAGTGTGGCCAGTTTGATTGTGGTGATCAACGTGATGTCTGGTTTTGGGTCTTCTTTAAAGGACCGTCTGCTCAGCCATGAGCCTCATTTGCTTATTTATCATTCTTCCAAAAAGGATTTACTGAGGCGGGTTCAAGATATTTTCACTCAAGAGCAGTTGGAGAGAGGCATTCACTCCATTCGAGCTTTTGAAACACAAGATGTTATTTTAAAAAATTCTGAAGGATATTTCGCAGGGGGCGCCGCTAGAGGATATTCTGAAAAAGACCTCCATGCACTCACTCGAGACAGTGATGATAAATATTTCGAGGGCATTAACTCTAAGGTGGAGTGGGGTTTTTCAAATATTACAGAGCAGAAAAAAAATAAAAATTCTATTCATATTGGAATGGAGTTATCGAACCAGCTTTCTGTGTATGAGGGGGATTTTGTATTTATCATGCCTGCAGAAAATTTGTTGACTCCCCCTGTAGAAATGGCTCCGCCGGAAGAAGTTCAAGTCAGTTCTCTCATTATTTCTCCGCATTCGCACCTTGACAATAAGAAAATTCTTTATGAGGCGTCTTCAATCTCTTCGCTTACAGAAACGGCTTCTTTGTCTCAAGGGGTGGAAGTTTTTTTAAAGGATCCGTCAGAATATAAACCTTACGAAGATGTTTTGAGTAAAAAAGGTTTTGACGTGCAGTCTTGGAGGGAGCAAAACTCTTCTTTATTTTTTGCCTTGAAGATTGAGAAAATTATTATGACATTGTTTTTAGCTTTAGCGTCTTTGATTGCCGGATTTTCTATTGCTGTGATGATTCAGCTTTTAATGACTCAGCAAAGACAGGACATTGGGATTTTAATGGTGATAGGGTATCCTGTAAAGAAAGTGCGAAGGCTTTTCGTTCATCTGGCTTTCGTGATGTCTTTTCTAGGGCTTTCAGGGGGGGTGCTTTTGGGGTGCTTAATTTGTCTTTTTTTAAAGTTTGTGCCTATAGAGATACTGCCTTCCATTTACGTGGATCGAAAGATTCCTGTGGTTCTGCAGTCAGAGGTTTTTGCAGGGGTGTTTATTTCAGCAAGTGTATTGGCTTATTTGATTTCTTTAATCTCTGTTCGTTTTTACACTCTTTCATCTATTGTGAAATTGCTTCATAAGGCTTAAACAGAGGTGAGGCGGATCTGTGCTTCATAGTTGAGGGTAGAAGATGCTGCGGCTCAAGAAAAAAGAGAAGCTGTTGACAAAATCGAAAATTACATAAAAACAGCAAAGCTGAAAATTGTTGTAGTATAGATGAGATTTTGAAATCTAGTTAAAACACAAAGTGCGATTAATCGTATCTGTCAGGATGGTTTTGAAAAAATACGTCTGCATAATTCATTCACCCGGGATCTAACAGCATTTTGTCCACTCATATTGTTTGGATTATGTTTTTTCTCACGTTGTTCTCCTAAGTGAATAGGGCTTCCAACGTGCTGTCGGATGAACAACAGTGCTTTGAGGTGCTTGGGCTTTTCCTTAAACAGATTATTTATCGCATGAGTAAAAGGCGCTTTGTATTTAAGTAAAATTGCAATAATTTCAAAATGCTCTCTTTTTATAGCTACAGAAAGAGGGTGTGCCATTATGTGGAACAATGCCGGTGAAAGATCAGCTCCGGCCTTAGCCAATTTTTCTACAGTATCGGGCAGTCCGTAGTGTATGGCTAAATTAATGGGAAGAGCCAAATGGTTTTTTTCCGGAATAAAATTAACATCTGAATATTGTATTAAAATATCAACAATTTCATCTGCATATCTCAGTTCTTGATCTGTTTCACTTCCCTCTTCGTATGTTTCAAAGTCCTCGAACTTGTTGTCGTAAGCCATCAGTTTTCTCACACTGTCATCTCCAGCTCTGCCTCTGCGTTGGATAGCTAAGAGCAATGGCGTCTCAACTGATGAGTACACATGTATATCTCTCCTGGTCTTGTGAATGTATTTATCCGCACCTGCTGTTAAAAGTGTACTGACTCTCCGGGGGCCTTCTTTTTCCACTGCCCGCCAAAATGATTCTTCTATTTGTTTTTCCTCCTTAATCTCCTCCAAATCGGGCAATTCCATTTTTTTTCTTCTGTCATGAGGTATTTGATTAGAATCACTTTTAACAGATAAAGTCAGCATTTCAAGGATGCTGCCGCTCCCTAATTCTTCAGCCAAACTGAGAGGTGTTGATCCAAAATTATTTTTTTTGTGAGGGTCAGCTTGGTATTCAAGAAGTATTCTAACAATGAGGCTGTTTTCCACCATGACTCCTGCATGCAGAAGAGTGTTCCCATGTTTGTCAGAGGCGTGGATGTCAAGACCGGCTGTCAAGTATGTAGAAACCAGTTCAGTTTCCCCTTTTAAAATAGATCTAAATGTTTGATCAAAAACCGCTCCTTCATCGGCCTTTATGAAAAGAGAAAAACTCAATAGGATCCATAAAAATAATTTCTTCACTAAGGGCGGCCTCTTTACCGTGAAATAACATCTGCTTTCATTCAAGAGAACCACGAATATTCTCATTTTCTAATAGAAATGGTGTGGAATTTTCTGTCTCTCCTATCGTAAGTTGACCCCAAGCGCGTCCTTTAGAGCCTCCTGCCTCCCTAGCAAGATTATAGACAGTGGTTGCAGATTCAACGTCAAATCCGACTCTCATCATATCTTCTGCAAGAGCATTGGCCAGCGCTTCAGCAACGCCTGCCTTCCCAGCAAGATCATAGACAGATTTTCCAGACTCACAGGCATCACACCCGGTGCTCACCATATCTTCTGCAAAAACAAACGATGAGAAAACTGCACAAACAAAACAAGCAATAAATACCTTCATCATAATAAAACTCCTTTTTTAAGATTTTGACTGTATCTGCAAACATACTATACACGATATTTCAAATTTATCTAGAAGGAGTGTAAAATTTACAATTCCGCGGCATAATAAGAAAAAATATCCACAGAAATCAAAAACAGGTCAGAGTTTTATCCATTTTTTGTGAAAAGTTTTTTCCAGCCTTTTCAAAACCGCGCGGCCTGAAAAAATTTCTTTCCATAGTTTGGGGCTGATATATTTACCGGCCGGCGTTTTTTTCAAAGACGCTTCAAAAGAACCCTGCTGATGAGCTGACTCTTGTATCCAAGAATAGGCTTCCTGCCGATCGACTCCCTTTTGAATCAAAGCCAATAAAATCTGAGAAGAAAAAACTTCTCCCCCTGAAGATAAAAGATTGTCTTGCATACGTTTTGCATCGACTTTTAAATTCTTCAACAGCTGAGTCATCCTAAACAAGGCATAGTCGCACAAAATAAAAGAATCTGGAAAAATAACACGCTCCACAGAAGAGTGGCTGATATCCCTTTCGTGCCATAGCACAATATTTTCCAAAGAAGCTTGTAAATAAGATCTTAAAAGACGCGACAATCCGGTCACATTTTCAGCAGAAATAGGATTTTTTTTATGAGGCATAGAGCTTGAACCCTGCTGATTTTTAGAAAAACCTTCAAACACCTCTGAGACTTCCGTTCTTTGCAAATGCCTCAATTCTACGGCCAAACGCTCCAAGCAGGTGAGAATGAGAGAAAGAGAAAAAATAATGCGGGCATGGCGGTCCCTAGGCAAAACTTGAGTAGAGGCCGCTTCGGGAGCCAACCCTAAACGGCGGCAAACAGCCCTCTCCACTTCAATAGAGGAGCTTAAGTAATTCCCCACAGGTCCGCTTATCACCCCTAAAGCCCCTTCTGAAACGGCTTGTTTAAAAGAATCTTCTGCTCGAACTAATTCAGAAAAAAAACTCAAGAGCTTAAAACCAAAAGTGGTCGGCTCCGCATGCATCCCATGAGTTCTGCCAACACACAAAGTGCTTTTATGCCTTTGAATTAAACTTTTTAAAACTTTTTTCAAAGACGACAATTCTTTTTGAATCAGCAAGGCCCCCTCTTTGATCTGCAAACTCAAAGCTGTATCCAGCACATCTGAAGAAGTCAGGCTGTAATGCACATAAGCCCCCCAAGGCTTTCCCACAAAAGAAGAAACATTTTGAACGAAAGCTGATACATCATGACGGGTTTTCTCTTCCTTCTTCTGGATGGCCTGAACAGAAAAACAAGCCTTGGATTGGATCGCTTGAGCCGCTTTTTGAGGAATAATTTTTTTTGAACCTTGAACAAAAGCCACAGCTTTTTCCACGTTGAGCATTTGCACAAAACGACTCTCAATAGACCACACACGGCCCATCTCTTTTCTCGTATATCTTTGAATCATGATTTTTATATTTAATGCAAAGCAAAAATAAGATCAACATAATTCAATATATGATAAATCTTCATCTCACAGAGGGTGTTATGAACATACTTGTAGAAGTCAAAGTACTCCCCCGCCCTGAAATTTTAGATGTTCAAGGGCGGGCCATTATGCAAACTTTGGAGCAAAACGACCAACCTGTAAAAGACTGCCGCTACGGTAAGTGCATTCAACTTTCCGTCCAAGCTGAAAATGAAGAAAAAGCCAAAGAACAAGTAAAAAAAATAGCCGAGTTCATTCTCTACAATCCTCTGACTGAAACTTATGAACTCAATATCATTTCATAGGGGTTCTCTTGAAACCAATAGGCATCATTGTTTTCCCCGGCACACAGTGTGATCAAGACACTGCAAAAGCCTGTAAAAGCTCCGGAAGGCCGTCTCAATTTATTTGGTACAGAGATGTCTTTGATGTGAAAAGTTTTTCGGGTTTTATTCTGCCCGGAGGCTTTAGCTATGGAGACTATTTGCGGGCGGGAGCTTTAGCGGCTCGATCCCCTGCCGTCAAAAGCCTCATTCAAGCCGATCAAAAAGGCTGGCCCATACTAGGTATATGCAACGGCTTTCAGATACTCTGCGAAGCAGGGCTTTTGCCGGGAGCTTTGGTCCAAAACATAAAACTTCGTTTCATAGATCAATGGGTTCAGCTGAAATGCCAAAACTCTTCTCTTGTTTTCGCTCCTAAAGTAAAAACGCTTCTGCTTCCTATTGCCCATAGTGAGGGCAGGTACACTGCACAGCCCGACACCATTAAAGAACTTCAGGAAAACAATCAAATATGGCTGAGCTATCAACAAAACCCAAACGGCTCCATCTGCAGCATTGCCGGTCTTTTAAATAAAAACAAAAACACTGCCGGACTGATGCCTCATCCAGAAAGAGCTATAGAAAAATGGATGGGTTCCACAGACGGCCTCAACTTTTTCAAATATTGGAGCTAGAAAAATGCCCTCTCTAAGTTTTCCAAAAAAAGAATACCAACAAATTATTTCTCTTCTCGGCAAAGAGCCTAATAAGGTGGAGCTGGCCTTGTTCTCAGCCCTTTGGAGCGAGCATTGTTCTTATAAAAGCTCTAAAGCACACCTGAAAAAATTTTCTCAAATCAAATCCCCTCAAGTATTGGCGGGCTTTGGAGAAAATGCAGGCGTGATAGATATTGGCCGGGGGGAAAAAATTGCTTTCAAAATGGAAAGCCATAACCACCCTTCGCGCATTGAACCTCTTCATGGAGCTATGACAGGGGTGGGAGGCATCCTCAGAGATATATTCGCTATGAATGCGCGGCCGATCGCTCTAGCCAATTACCTTTGTTTTGGAGAGGCGGATTATCCTATTACAAAACATCTTGTGAATGGAGTTGTTCGGGGCATTGGAGGCTACGGCAACTCCATTGGAATACCCACCATTACAGGGCGTACAACATTTCACCCAGCTTATAATGAAAATATTTTGGTCAATGCTTTAGCCCTTGGAGTCTATGGACCTCAAGACAATATTATGAAATCCCAAACCCGGCAAAGCGGAGCCTATATTGTTTATGCAGGGGCCAGAACAGGCAGAGACGGAATCCACGGAGCCTCTATGGCAAGTGAATCATTTTCCAATCAAAAAGAAAAAAAACAATCCACAGTGCAAGTGGGAGATCCTTTTTACGGGAAACTTCTAATGGAGGCCTGCCTGGA
Organism: Bdellovibrionales bacterium; assembly: GCA_965199935.1. GTDB lineage: Bacteria > Bdellovibrionota > Bdellovibrionia > Bdellovibrionales > UBA1609 > JAPPLG01. Next base: position 906,474 of record CBDATD010000001.1, on the reverse strand, counting down.
AGCTATGAAAAAAGACGTTTTAGCGGCGCAGGATATGGGAGCCGCGGGGTTGATCAGCTCCTCCTTTGAAATGGCCTCAAAGGGGAATATGGGAATGACTCTTCATCTGGACAAAGCGCCTCTCAGGGACTCAAGTATGAAACCGGAGGAAATTTTACTCTCAGAGAGCCAGGAGAGAATGCTTTTAATCTGCTCCCCTGAAAATTATCCTCAATTACAAAAAATATTTCAAAAATGGAGTCTGCCCACAGCTGTCCTGGGTGAAACCACAGAAGAAAGAAAGGTAAAGCTTTATTGGAAAAACAAGCTTCTCACGAGCATAGACCCCTTGTTATTGACAGACAAAGCCCCTGAACTAAATCGGCCTTTTAAAAAATGGTCTTTTCCCAACCGCGCCGCTGTTGAACGGTCTAAAAACTTTAAAGAAACAAATCAAAGTTTTGAAGAAAAACTAACAGCCCTGTTATCGCAAAAGGAAAATGTTTCAAGAGAGTTCATTTACACTCAGTACGACCAGAGAGTGGGGGCTAAAACAGCTGGTGACTGCTCCTTTCCGATTGGGATTGTACAGCTTCCTTACAGCAAAAGATTTCTAGGCTTGGCTTTAGGGGGGCGGCCGGCTCTCATGCAGGTCGATGCTTTTGAAGGAGGAAAAGACTCCATTCTTTACCCGGCAATTCAATTGGCTTTGAGAGGCTTTAAACCATTAGCGGTCACAGACTGCCTTAATTTCGGCAACCCTGAAAAAGAAGAAATTATGAGTCAGTTCGTCTCTGCCGTGGAAGGCATGGCAGAGTCCGCTCGGAATCTCTCCACTCCCGTCATCAGCGGCAACGTAAGTTTTTATAATGAATCTGCCGAGAAAAATATCATTCCAACACCGGCTGTTGGAATGACGGGTCTCACAACCGCTGTGGATTGGCCGAAAGCCCGCTTTAAAAATAAAGGAGAACATATTTACCTCATAACAAAACACCTTCTCACACTTTCAAAAGACACTCAGTGTTTTTCCGGCAGATTGAACCCTAAAGAGATCCGCCAATGGACACAATTTCTTCTTTCTATTTCCAGCAAAATCAAAAACGCCAAAGCGGTAGGGTATTTAGGACTGGCCTACACTTTGTCGCAAATGACTGAAAAAGGGGTGGGGGCAAAGGTGCAGGTTGATTTAGATCCTTTTCAAACAAGGCTTTACGAAGTGATTGTCACAGTTTCTTCAGACAAAAAAGAAGAGTTTGAGGCCCAGTACACACACGCAAAAGCGATCTTCAACAAACAAGAAAAATTTAGATCTTCAGTCCGATGTATGCTGATAGGACTCACCGTCTCTGACAGAGTTTTAGAGTACAATAAGAATGAAATATCTATAGATTTAATAGAAAAAATCCGCTCTCGCAATTTACCTGTATGACTGGATTCCCGCCTTTGCGGGAGAGGCTTTTTACTGCACTCTATCGATGCCTAAAGGGAGGGGGCCGCCGGAGCTGCTCATACTCACATAATTAAAAGGACAGCTTCTGACCCTTGCTATAAAGAAATCCGCCGCCGATTTGCCGTTGATTTTATTTTTTGGATCCAGTAGATCCCTGCCCGGCACAACTTTGCCGCATAAACCTATGGGCATGGAAGTATGGCATTTATTCTCAATGCTTATTATTTTAAACTCTTTATGCAAATCTTGATTTTTAAAGCTCGGAGCCACAAAGGCATAAGCCCAGCTGTTCACCCGATCCCTTTTCACTAAGGGCAGTTCTTCTATGTTCTCAATTTTTACAGGATGGACCATGTTTTTTCCTAATTTTCTAAGATAACTTTCTCCGGCCGCTCTTTTGCAGTTAGGGCCCCACTTAATGACTTCGCCCGGGCTGCAGGGGGATGTGTCAGGACACTCACAGTCTGAATGAGATTCCAACTTTGAATTCGAAGACGACACCTCATTTTCGGCATAAGCTTCCACATTTTTACCTGCGCCTTCTAAAATCTCGTCTTCAACATAATCATCATTGCTTCCTGAAGAAATTTTCATCACATAGACAATAGGAGTGTATTTTTCAAGGGTTTCACAACGAGAGGGTTTGACGGAGCCGTTGAATTTAATGGGCGTTGATGTATTAAACGAACCAATATCACAGCACAACACTTGATTTTTAACCTCCGCCTGACGTGGAAAATAAAAAGGCCTCCATCCCTGCTCCAAAACATACAAAGCTGTTGCTGTCATTTCCTTAGAAGTCATATCACTTTTGTCCGAAGGGTCTATAATAGAATACTTTGGATACTTTCCTTCAATTTCAATGAAGTGGTTAGGGGTGACCTTATCACCGCCGATATTTTTCACACATCGGGCCGCGTAGATAAAACCCTCTGAAATTGTTCCTAATTTCTTGTCTAGATCTTGATCCTCTTCTGTCCGATGAACCATAAAAGTAGGCAGTGTGTGGCTGTCTGCATAGATATCATAAAATAGAGAAAGATAATTGCGGCTGCCGCCGGCCCCGTCAATGCTGTTAAAATTGGGAGCCTTATCATTGATATGTGCTCTGAGAATATTATTTGAATGACCTGCATTTATAGTTGTATCTTTTGTTATCCAACTGCCTTGTAAAAATGTTTCAACAGCTGGATGTTCAGTATCCACCTTTAAGCCTCCAGGAAAATTCTGAGAATCTTCCAGTAGAGGAATACTTAAAGTAGCCGGTTTTTTTGTCCTGTTATTAGCCTCATGTCTTTTTTTATAAGAGTCCTCGCCAGGAGCATAAATGAAAGAACGGCTTGCATCCTCCTCTACAAAAATCGGCCGTCGAAATTTATGACACATGAGCTTGCTCACAAAAGTCTGCTCCTGCAAACTAGATATACTGGAGCCTTGCTGGCTCAGAAAATTATTGGCCACCAATATTAAAGATTGGACCGTTAAGGCAATAATCCCTAGCGCAATCAGAGAAGCTAAAACCTCTCCAAGAGTGAAACCTCTTCGATCTGAAAACATAATCATCCTTACGGAAAAGAGAAACCTTATAGCTTTTCGGATTTTCCTAAAGCCTTCTGAACTGAAACTTTTAAACTGTTTCACAATAAAACAATTAAATTAAGGGGTGCGCGTTTCTAATAACTTTATAAGTCTTTCCATAACGGGGGCTTAAAACCAAAGTTTCCGTCATCAGCCGATCTTGAGTTTTCTGAACCCCTTTTAAAAGAGGATTGGAGGTCACCGCAGAGGCGCAAAAAATACAATCCCCTTGAGCCAGCTGATCCCTTGTAAAAATTTGATCAGGATCTTTCAGGCCCATTTTCAAAGCTCTTTGTTTTTGAGCGGAGTTTTTCCATAACAAACTCCCTTGAAACTCCCCGTCCAAATTTTTAAGAGCGGTTGAAGACAAGACTCCTTCCGGCGCTCCGCCGGAGCCTAAAAGCAAATCAATAGATTCTTTAAAACCTTTAATGCAGGTCAGAAGAGACATAAGAACATCTCCATCTTGAAACAAAATTAAATCCACACCCAAAGACTCCAATTCCTGAATTAAAGTTTTGTGGCGGTCTCTTTTTAATACAGCTGTTCTTATTTGAGATACAGGCTTGTTTAATTTTTTTGAAAGAATTTTTATATTTTCAGAAATAGAATTTTGAATATTTAAGACGCCTCTCGGCCGGCAGGCCAATTTGTCCATATAAACATCCGGGGCGTGAAGAAGTTTTCCATCTCCACCCGCGGCTAAAACACAAAGAGAGCCTTCTTCGCCTTTGGCGCAAAGACCGGTGCCTTCCAAAGGGTCCACAGCAATATCTTGTTTAAGAAAACCCTCTCCTTTGCCGACTTTCTCGCCAATGTAAAGCATGGGAGCTTGATCCCGCTCCCCTTCTCCAATCACAATTTTTCCGTCAATAGGAGCTTTTTTAAAAGCCTGCCTCATAGCCTCTGCGGCCGCTCGATCCGCCTCTTTTGAGTTGTTTCGGCCAATATGCGGAAAAACAGCCAGCGCCGCCTGCTCTGTAATGGAGATATATATGTCTTCCAAGTTCACACTTTATTTTGTTAGAGAGCGCCAAAGGTTTTGTCAAGAAAACCCCTGATGTTACTGTGTTTCTTCTTGAAGGTCTACTGTGGCAGGCTCTTCTGATTTTGCTGCCTCAGAAGCCCCCTGAGTCTTCTTCTCAGACGGAAATGCCTTTGTCATTTCCTCTGAAGATAAAGGAGAAGTTTCTGAATTTTCCGAAGAACGAAGAACATTTTTAAAAATATTTTGATACTGAGATAAAACTATTTTCAAAATATCTCCCAGCATATTTTCCGACAGCCCCGCAGGACTTTTCGCAGAAGGCGGAACAGAAGCGGGGGCTCTTTCTTCCGCTGATTTAATTTGCACATTCGGATTGATTCTTCGAACGCTGGAATAAGCAATATCTCGGACAGGGGCCAGAGAATCAGACCTGTGAATGAAACTCATCAAATAATCCTCCAAAGTTCTGCCCCCAACAGAAATCTGCAGCATTAAAACAAAAATGACAGAGGCAAGCAGGCGAAAGCCAAAATCAAGCATTTTAAAGATGAACAAGACATCCCCCTTGTATCAAAACAAACGGCTTATTTGCTCAAGGAATCAAGAAAAAACCCGGAATTTTTAGCTCCGGGTTTTTTGAAATGATTAAAAAAGCGTATTCTGCTTATTACATCATGGGCATCCCTCCGCCGGCTCCCCCCATAGGAGGCCCTGCTGGAGCGCCAGTGTCCTTTTTTGGTTCATCAGCGATCATAGTTTCTGTTGTCAGCATCAGTGAAGACACACTTGCCGCATATTCCAAAGCACAGCGAACCACTTTTTTAGGGTCAATAACGCCGGCTTCAACCAAGTCTGTGTATTGACCTGTCCAAGCGTTGTAACCAAAGTGATTCTCCCCCTTGTGGGAAAGAACTTCGTGCAGAACAATGGCGCCGTCCAAACCGGCATTCAGCGCAATCTGCCGAATGGGAGCTTCGCAGGCTTTCTGAACAATGTTGACTCCAAATTTCTCATCATCATTCACTTTAAGCTCTGACAGAGAACGAGAGGCTTTAAGAAGAGCCACACCGCCTCCGGGTACAATGCCTTCTTCTACGGCCGCACGAGTGGAATTCAAAGCATCCTCAACACGAGCTTTTTTCTCTTTCATTTCCACCTCAGAAGGAGCTCCAACATGAATCACAGCGACACCGCCGGCTATTTTAGCCAAACGCTCCTGAAGTTTTTCCTTATCATAATCTGAAGTGCTCTCCTGTATTTGCGCTTTAATTTGATTGACACGAGCTTGAATGGCCGTTTTATCCCCAGAACCTCCAATGATTGTGGTGTTGTCTTTATCAATCACCACCCTTTTGGCGCGTCCCAAGTTTTCCAGACCAATGCTGTCCAGCTTTGTACCCATGTCTTCACTCACCACTGTACCCTTAGTCAGAACAGCAATATCTTCTAAAATTTCTTTTCTGCGGTCGCCGAATCCGGGCGCCTTAACAGCAGATACTTGAAGAGTCCCTCTTAGTTTATTGACCACCAAAGTCGCCAAAGCTTCTCCCTCTACATCCTCTGCAATAATTAAGAACGGCTTATTGGCTTGGGCTACAGCTTCCAAAACCTTAATAATATTTTTCATGGAAGAAATTTTCTTGTCGTGGATAAGAAGATAGCAGTCTTCCAGCACCACTTCCATTCTTTCAGAGTTCGTGACGAAATAAGGGGACAAATAACCTCGGTCAAACTGCATGCCTTCAACAACATCCAGCTCTGTCAACGAAGTTTTGCTCTCTTCAACAGTGATCACTCCCTCTTTGCCGACTTTGCTCATAGCCTCAGAAATGGTTTTTCCGATCTCTGCATCATTGTTCGCCGAAATGGTCCCCACTTGAGCAATTTCTTTTTCCCCTTTGACAGGATTCGACAGCTTCCCAAGTTCTTTCACAACAGCCTGCACGGCTTTATCAATGCCCTTTTTAACCTTAGTGGGGTTTTGATTGGCGCTAATGTATTTTAAGCCTTCACAATAAATAGCTTGAGCCAAAAGGGTGGCTGTAGTGGTGCCGTCCCCAGCTTCCTCATTGGTTTTGCTGGCCACTTCTTTCACCATTTGAGCGCCCATATTTTCAAATTTATTTTTTAGCTCCACCTCTTTGGCAACGGTCACACCGTCTTTGGTGATTAAAGGAGCGCCAAAAGACTTCTCAATAGCCACATTGCGTCCTTTAGGCCCTAATGTCACCTTAACCGCGTCTGCTAAAACATTGACGCCATTAGCGATAGAATCTCTCGCTTTACTGCTGAAACATAATTCTTTACTCATTTTGCACCCCCGCTGTTAATAACTCCATAAATATCATCCTCTCTCATCATAAGAAATTCCTCTCCTTCCACTTTAAATTCGGTGCCGGCATATTTACCAAACAACACCTCATCTCCAGGTTTCACCTCCAAAGGAAGAAGTTTTCCGTCTTCAGTAACCTTCCCCTTTCCAGTAGAAACAATTTTGCCCTTTTGAGGCTTCTCTTTGGCTGTATCAGGAATAATGATACCGCCTCTGGTTCTTTCTTCTTCAGCCAACCGCTGAACAATCACGCGATCGTGTAATGGACGAATTTGTGCCATTGGAACTCAACCTCCTCATTGATGATTTACTTCATAGCGTTAATTGTATTCAAAACCCAATTTTGTCAAGCAATGCATTAAAAAAAATCAAGTGCTTTCAAAAATTCCCAGTAATTACAGTTATTTCGACAAAAAAACTATATTTTTTGTAAAAAAAGAATCCACTTTTATAAGTTTTCTTCGCTCTTTGAAACAGCGGAGCCGCCCTTCCTGCTCCCATGAAAATAGGAGTCAAACATACAAAAACACCGCATGTCCCAAGTACGAGACTCGGCGATTCCGCTTGGCAACTCCATCGCCTTCCTGCTCCCATGAAAATAGGAGTCAAACACATAAAAACACCTCATATCCCAAGTACGAGACTCGGCGGTTCCGCTTGGCAGCTCCATCGCCTTCCTGCCCCTATGAAAATAGGAACCAAACACATAAAAACACCGCATATCCCAAGTACGAGACTCGGCGATTCCGCTTGGCAGCTCCATCGCCTCGCTCTTTTATTAGATTGTATTCCTCAGTGAATCAAGAACAGCGCCAATATCTTCAGGAGTCCTCGAATAATCCGCGATCTGTTGCAGTCTTATCAACAAGATATGAGCTGGGGTGTCTCCGTCCTGATCCTTTAACGCTGGATCTGCTCCCTTCTGGACCATTGAAGTAATCCCTTTCAGATGAAGGTGGGAGGCTAGATAATGAAGACAAGACGTTTTCTTTTTATTGGTTTCATTGATATCGACAAATTCTTCGTATGAAAGAAAAAAATGGGCAATCTCCATATTTCCCCTCAGGCAGGAGAGTAAAAAGGGAGTATCTCCATCCTTGTCTCTGCCTTTGAGGAGGATAGGAGCTTTATCGACAAGCCATTGAATAGTCTCCATGTCTTCCACCCAAACTGCTAAATGCAGTAAGTTCTCTTTTTTCCGATTTTTGATCAAAGAATCGCTGTCATCTGTCAACAAAGTATCTAATGCTGAAATAATCTTACTGAAATCTTTTTGCGCTAATTGTGCTGATGCAAAAACAGCAGAAAAACACAAAACACAAGCAATGATTAATTTATTAAAAACTTTCATCCCCATCCCTTTGATTGAGCCTTTTGAGTTTCACAACATTCAATGGAATTAGCACCACTCTCTGCCTCTCTTGTAATAAGAAACACTCCCTACTCCCTATGGAGAGGAACATAGCTTTATCTCAACATTTAATCAACTTAAATTGAAAATAATGTAAAACTTACATTTTTTCTCTTTCTTAAAGGGATTAGTCACGCAAAATACAATCCGTGCAAAGAAGCGAGACGCGCTTTTGCAGGCTCAAATCAAGAGTGCAGTATGCATACAAAAGCAGGGCGGACAGAGCTGTAAACGAGTTCGGATTTATAGCGGAGCGGCTGAAAGTCTGCTCCGCTGTAAAACGCATGTTTGAGCTTTACAGATTTGTCTGCCCTGCTCTCGCAGGCTCAGATTCAAAGAAACAGCAACATAAGAAAGCAAGGCGGACAGAGCTGTAAACGAGTTCGGATTTATAGCGGAGCGGCTGAAAGTCTGCTCCGCTGTAAAACGCATGTTTGAGCTTTACAGATTTGTCTGCCCTGCTCCCGCAGGCTCAGATTCAAAGAAACAGCAACATAAGAAAGCAGGGCGGACAGAGCTGTAAACGAGTTCGGATTTATAGTGGAGCGGCTGAAAGTCTGCTCCGCTGTAAAACGCATGTTTGAGCTTTACAGATTTGTCTGCCCTGCTTTTGCATCTAAAATTCTATTGTATGCGGAGCTGAGCTATTTTCCTCCAATATGTTCAAGGATTCTTTTTACTGTTTCATCAATACTCCATTTGTGTTTTTTACCGGACTTCCTAAAAACAGCCTCCACTTGATTTTGCTTCAAATCTCTTTCTCCTATGGTAATGCGAAGAGGAAACCCCAACAAATCTGCATCTTTGAATTTCACTCCAGGCGCTGAGTCCCGGTCATCCAAGAAACAATCGACATTCTGAGACCACAAAGAATTATAGAGCTTTTCAGCCTGCCGGTGTACCTCAGAGTTTTGAATGTCCAAAACACTGATATGGACCGTAAAAGGCGAAAGAGAAAAAGGCCAAATAATCCCCGCTTCATCATGGCTTTGCGCCGCCGCCGCTTGAAGCGTACGGGACAATCCAATCCCGTAGCATCCCATTTCCATCCACTGAATTTTTCCTTCAGCTGACAAACAGCCGGCTTTCATGGCTTGAGAATATTTTTGCCCTAAGTAAAAAATATGGCCTATTTCAATACCCCGGCGTTCTTCTATTTCATATTTTTTCAAATCTTCTTCCTTTGCTAAATTTTTATTGACCGCATATTTGCCGTCTTTGGAAATGAGCAGTGTATCTTCGCCTTCATCTGCCAAAATATGAAACTCTTGAGAGGTGTCTCCCCCTATAGCCCCGCTGTCCGCCTGTACAGAGCAGTATTGAACTTCTAATTGAGAAAAAATATTATGGTAGGCTTTTTCCATCTTTTTATAGCTGATCAAAGCCGACTCTTTGTTTAAATCAAAACTATAAGCGTCCTTCATGGAAAACTCGCGGGCGCGAAGCAGTCCAAAGCGCGGCCGAAATTCATCTCGGTATTTTGTTTGTATTTGATAAATATTAAAAGGCAGATCACGGTAACTTTTAACACGATGGCGTACATAATCTGTCACTACTTCTTCGTGTGTGGGGCCAAGGCAAAACTCCTGACCGCTTCGATTTTTCATTTTTTGCAAAATCTCTGAAAAATCCTCCCAGCGGCCTGTTTCCTCCCAAAGCTCTCTCGGCTGAACCATAGGCATATAAATTTCAACACATCCCTGCTTTTCCAGCTCATCTCGAATGATCTTCTCCAGCTTATGAAGAGAACGCACCATAAGGGGGCCGTAAGTGAACAGCCCAGAGGACAAGGGCTGAATAAAATCAGCTCTCACCATCAATGTATGGCTTTTAATAGAAGTGGAAGCAGGATTTTCCCTTAAAGTGCGGATAGGTGTGTTTCGCCATCTCATATCAGTTTTTAAAACCTTTTTTATGGAAAATCAGATATCGGCCGCATGAGCAAAAGATGATGTTAGAATCACTGTAAAACACATTAACTCCCTCATTATACTCTCAAAAAACCTTCGTCAAGATATACAACAAAGACGAAGAAAGCAACAAAATCCTGATTTGCGTAAATTTTACCTCTTTACTTTTTGAACAGCGCGGATGGATTCCTGATTTTACGGAGATGGTTTGTGTGCGAAGGCGGGCTACGCACAAAAACAACGTACACACGTCAAAAAGCGGGGCAGACAGCACTGAAAACGAGTTCGGATTTATAGCGGAGCGGCTGAAAGTCTGCTCTGCTGTAAAACGCATGTTTGAGCTTTTCAGATTTGTCTGCCCTGCTTTCGCAGACTCAAATCAAGAGTGCAGTATGCATACAAAAGCGGGGCAGACAGCGCTGAAAACGAGTTCGGCTTTGAACACAGTGCGGTTGTTCAGTCAGCACTGCGGCAAAACGTATGCCTGAGCTTTTCAGTACTGTCTGCACAGCTCTCGCAAAAATACACACTTGAGGGGGCGGAAGTATAAGGGTTTTTAGGAAGTTTTTATTTCATCAAAAAGATGGAGCAGATTCAAACAGGCTTTGGCAGATTCCTCTCCTTTATGATGTTCAAGAGACAGCCTCTCCTCAGCCTGCTCTAAAGACTCTGTCATAAGAACTCCTGAAACAACAGGCTTCGACCACTTCAACTGCAGTTGAAGAAAACCCTGATCTACAATCCGGCAAACAGAATCATAATGTGAAGTTTTCCCCCGGATCACCGCTCCTAGACCAATCACCCCTGCACAGCCCTGGTGCTGAAAAAGCCAATCCAAAGCCAGGGGCAGTTCGGCTGAACCCGGTACTTCAAAGGGCTTTGTGACTTCAATCTTTCCCTGATTCTCCAAAGGAGAAAACACCCGCCTCACTCCCTCTTCCAAAGATTGGGACAACTCAGGATAAAAATTTGAAACAGCCAAGCCAATTTTGTAATATGCTTCCATGGATTCTTCAGTTATTGTGTTTTGGTATATGTTGATTCAGTATTCTTATCGAACTTCTCGTCAGAGCGTCCATGCAAAGACCGGGTTTCCACAATATCCAAACCGTAGCCTTTGATACCGGCCCTCTTTACAGGGAAAGAAGTCAACAAGATCATTTTCTTCACCCCCAGAGAGCGTAAAATCTGAGCTCCTATTCCATAATCTTTGGCGTCCATTCCCATTTTATGAGTCAATGAAAGCATCTTGTTCATAGAAGCACCCTGGGGGTTTCGGACGCGTTTTAAAGAGCGTCCAGGCTCCAAAGGAGTTTTTAAGTAAACAATGACACCCCGGCCGTATTGATTAATTCGTTCAAAAGACTGTTTCAAATATTTTCCGCTTTGAGTGACTAAATCTCCAAAAATATCCCCCGTCACACATTCTGTGTGCATCCGAACTAGGAGAGGCTCCTCCGAAACAGCCCCTTTAACAAAAGCTAAATGCTGGACTTCGTGGATAGGATCCCAAAAAGTATGGACATCAAAACCTTCTCCATAAACGGTAGGAAAAGGAAATTGATCTTTCTTTTCCACAAAAGATTCATTTTGCACTCGGTAATGAATCAAATCTTCAATAGAACCAATTTTCAGTTGATGTTTTTTTGCAAAAACCGACAGTTGATTCAGCCGCGCCATAGTGCCGTCAGAGTTGATAACTTCACAGATAACAGCAGAGGGGCGAAGGCCCGCCAAACGGCAAAAGTCCACAGAAGCTTCTGTGTGTCCCGCTCTCTTTAAAACTCCCCCTTTATGGGCTTTTATCGGAAATACATGGCCCGGCCGGGTTAAGTCTTCAGGTTGGGATTCTGGAGAAGACAGAATTTGAATGGTGCGGGCCCGGTCCGAGGCAGAAATACCTGTGCTGACTCCATAGGCGGCTTCCACACTTACTGTAAATGCTGTTTTATTGGGAGAAGAGTTCACATCCTCTGGAATCATTTGAGGCAGATGCAGGCGGTCCGCAATTTCAGAATCCAGAGAAACGCAAATCAAGCCTTTTCCATAATGGGACATAAAATTCACCTGTTCAGAAGAGGCAAACTCAGCGGGGAACACCAGATCCCCTTCGTTTTCTCTGTTCTCATCATCTACAAGGATGACCATTTTTTTATTTTTTAATTCAGAAATAATTTCTTCCACAGAAGACAGCACACGATGAACCCTACGAAACATTGTCTTTCCTTTTTTCCAAACTCAACCCACCTTGCTTTAGGGGCCGCCCCGCATTCAAGGCAAAGACGTAAATTCTTTCAAAAAAGAACCCATGTCAAGTTTAAAAGGTCTTTTCTGTTTTACAAAAGCGAGGTCATAAAGAAAGCAAAATAGGACAATGATCGGAGCCTGTTTCATCTTTAAAAATCTCAGATTTTTTTAAGCAGGGCACCAGTTTCTGAGTTGCGCAAATATGGTCAATCCTCCAGCCCCTATTATCTCTGCGGGCGTTTTCACGATAAGACCACCATGTATAACTCCCTTTTTGGCGGGGGTGAAAATGCCGGTACACATCCACAAAACCTAATTCCAAAAAAGATCGAAACCACTGCCTTTCTTCCGGCAAAAAACCACTGGCCTGAGAGAGGGCCTTTGGATCAAAAACATCTATGTCTAAGTAGGCCACGTTGTAGTCTCCTGCAACGATTACCTGACGGCCCCTGAGAATGCATCGGCTTAAATGATAATAAAGTTTTTTTAAAAACTCCTGTTTGAATTGGTGGCGAATTTCATCTTTAGACCCATTGGGGAAGTAAATGTTAAATAGTATAAAATCACCGTAGTCAGCCGCAACAAAACGCCCTTCGCGGTCAAATTTATGAATGCCGATTCCATAAGAAATATTTGAAGGTTTTTTCTTAGAAAAAACAGCTGTACCAGAATAACCGCTCACCTCTGACAGAGACCAAAAACCATGGTAGCCGGAAAGATTTTTTAAAGAAGACTCCAGCTGGTCTGTGTGTACTTTGGTTTCTTGTATGCACAAAATATCCGGCTGGTTTTGCTGAACGAAATCTAAAAACCCCTTTTTAGCGCAAGCCCGAATACCATTAACATTCCACGAAATAATATCCATACACATCTTTTTAGCTGTTTTTGAACAACAGCTCAAGTAAAATATCTTTGTAAAACCTGAGGACACAAGCAGAGCAGATATGGAACACTCTTTTTACAACAAATTTATTAAAAATTTAAGACAGTGTTATCCGTCAGCTCCCATTATAAAAGAGCAAATTCAAAAAGCAGTTTCCCCTTTCATTATTGAGATTCCTTCATCTTCCCTCTCCAAAATGAAAGTCATTATACAGACTATTGATCAGTGGAGCCGTAAAGAAAAACCTTTTTTTATGAAAGATTCAAAAACGGCGGCTGTTAAAATAAAAAATCGTTCTGTCCTCATGGCTTATGACTTTCATTTGGATGAGCAAAACACTCCTCAGCTTATTGAAATTAATACCAATGCCTCCGGTTTCCTTGTCATAGACCTGATTCAAAAATCTCACGGGCTGAAGACAAATTCTTTGAAGTCTTTGGAAAAATCTTTTTTCGAAGAATGGAATCTCTTTTCAAAACAAACCGCCCCTCCTTTGAAGACAGCCATTGTAGATGATGATATTGACAAGCAAAAAATGAAATTTGAATTTTTTATGTACCACGACCTGATGAACACATGGGGCTGGAAAAACGAAATTTTAGAAGCAAAAAATCTGAAGATCAATAAAAAAAACAGGCTCATAGACCCTCATAATATTGAAATAGATTTTATCTACAATAGACTGACTGATTTTTATTTAAACAGATGGCCTCTTTTAAAGCAGGCCTGCCAAAAACAAACAGTTTGTTTCAGCCCTCACCCAAAGGAGTATTTCCGCTCCGCAGATAAGAGAAATCTTTGTTTCTTCTATCATTTGTCAAAAGTTTCCAATAATGAACTGCTCCAGAAAGCCTGCATCCCATCTTGGATGCTGGACTCAGAAACATCTGCTTGGGAAAATAGAAAAAAATTATTTTTTAAACCTATTGAAAGCTACGGCGGCAGAGGCTCTTATCGGGGAAAAACCATCACAAAAAAGAAGTTCTCAGAGCTGAAAAATTACATTGTACAGAAATACACTCCTCCTGGAATATGGAAGGATCCCATTCACCAAGAAAAATGGAAATTCGACATTCGAGCTTACGTTTACCAAAATCAAATACAGCTGATCGGCGGCAGAATTTATAAGGGGCAGGCCACCAATTTTCAAACCCCTCTGGGAGGATTCTGCCTTGTGCAGATCAAGTGATTAAGCTGTTTTCTTTTTATTCTTCAAGACTTTTTCAAGGTTTAAAAACTTAGTCTTACCGGTGTCTTTTAGCATAAGCTGTTTGATTTTTGCTGGAGCAAATTGAGGGTTTTCTTTCACGGATTTATCATAGAAAAATTCTGCTTTGTCTTCATTTCCCTCACAAAACTCCAACAAACCAGAGACATAGAAGTAGAGATACATAGGGAGACTAGACTGTTGGACGGCGATTTGAATCTGTTCAGCAACAGCTTTCAGCCTGTGGGTCGAAAGTGAGAATGAGCTTCGCTCCATTTCAATAACAACCTCCCATAAAAAGATTTCGTCTTTAATCGTCTGAGAAATATTTTTCAGTGATTTTATTTTGCGGCCAAGTTTTAACGCCATTTCATATTTCTTGTGCTGAATCAGCTTCTGTACACGCTTTTTTAAATTTTCCACTTCAATAATATCTGCCGCCTCTTTTATTTGTTTTTTGTGATCATAACTTTTTAGTTTCTTGCTGTCTTTAACAATATTGTAGGCATTGTTCACAATCTGATGGCATTGACGAACCCATGTTTGCGCGGCTGTGGAATATTGAGAAAACAAATCCACATGGTTATGTTCTGTATAGACAGAAAAAATCTTTTTAATGTGATTTGGATCCGAAGTATTTCTACAGCCTAAAAACTCAAATATCTGCACCACATCCATACCTCGTATAATCTTATATAGGGCCTGGTACCTTTGCGCATAGACTTCACCAATTTGAGCCAACAAATCTTGTTTAAGAGTTATAACACCCTGGGACAACAGCCAAAAAACAGCCTGATGAACTGCGTCCTTTTCGCGAGGATACATATTCAACAAATCCTTTAAACTCACAGAAGAGTTCAAATCACCTATTTGATCATAAACAAATTTAAAAGGCAGTATGGTATATTGCTTCCATGACTTCCTCCTGCTGTGATCCACGTCCATCCGATACTCTCCCAGAGACTCCATCATTCCTTTTAAAAATCGAGGAGACAGATCCGTCTCTATGAACCCCGCCATATTCTGAATAAATACACTGGCATCCAGATTCACTTCTAAATTTTGTTCAACATCTGCGCTTTCGGATAAAGGATTTTGCTTTAATCCCGCCTGCACGCGGGCTTTCTTTGAAAAATACTTCAACCCCCACTCAACACCGTCTTTCACATACTGAATATAGTGATGCGGGCTGATCATTCCATGTGAGATTAAATGGTGTAAACTCTCTGTTCCATTCGCCTCCAAAAACGGAATCAGCTCTTCTTCCTGCAAAACATTTTTCTTAGAAAAATAGGAAACGATTCTAGACCGCTCCTGCTCAGAAAAATACACAACATTCCCATCTAAAAATCCTATCTCCACAGAACACTTCCCATCAGATAAAGATAAAGTCGATTCGGACTCCGAATACAACAGATAGAAAAATAGTAATAATACATCTCCTTCATTGATGTACACGGACGGATTAAGCTCTTTATAAAT
Organism: Bdellovibrionales bacterium; assembly: GCA_965199935.1. Taxonomy (GTDB): domain Bacteria; phylum Bdellovibrionota; class Bdellovibrionia; order Bdellovibrionales; family UBA1609; genus JAPPLG01. Next base: position 891,004 of record CBDATD010000001.1, on the reverse strand, counting down.
ATCCTTCCATTGAACAAATTTTTCACAAAGCAGGGGTGTTAAAAGTTTGTTTTTTGCCGGCTGGAGAATTTGATTCATGACAGATTCAACCTCTCTCTTTAAAGCCTCCTCCGCAATGGGTTTTTTAAGCATGGACAAAATATTCTTATGTTCCATATAATTAATATCACTGGAGCTAAAAACACTGCTCATCAGCAGAACTTTAATAGAAGAGCCAAAATCCCTTTCAATATTTTTAGCAAAAGAGTAGCCGTCCATCTCAGGCATTAAACAATCTACAAACACAATATGAAAAGGCTGTTGTCGAATCAACGTCTCAGCTTCTAAGGGTGAAAAAGCTACAGACACAGAGTATCCTAAGGTCCCCAGCATATTGTTGAGGCTGTGTATGAAATGAACATCATCATCCACGATCAAAATTTTAATATGTCTTTTGTGAAAGCTCATACCTTCTTTATCGGAATAAGAAAAAGGACCTCAAGAGTTTTCTAGCCTCCCTGTAATTAAAATATCCTCTTTAAAATTTGAAGTACGGACGGAAGACAAGCAGGCGGGAACATTTAACTCTTCGCTCCACCACTTTTTTCGACTCTTTCCCCCTGCTAAGAAAGGGGCTAGAAACAGATAGATCCTTTGAGATTGTCCTAAGAACGAGGAAAAAACTCCCCCGCCCCCCTCCACCAAAATGGAATAAACGCCTTTGTGAAATAACTTACGCAAAAGATCCTCTAAATCAAAAGGATTTTGGTCTTGTTGAATCATACAATAAGGCAAACCTTCCTGCGGCCGTCGAGCGGCTATGATCACTTTTGAGGGAGCTCTCACCTGAACCAATTGGGAGTCTTTTAAAGCAGAAAAACTCAGGCCGTCTGGATCTAATATAATCACTGTGTTTTCTTGATCCAAAAAATGAGGATGGCGTGAGTTTAAACGAGGGTTGTCTGTCAAAAAAGTTTGTACTCCTATACAAACGGCATCATAGTGTCCTCTCAGTAAAGAAACATATTCTCTGGAAGATTCATTTGTAATCCATTTCCTATTGAAAGCAGTTATACTGCCATCCAGAGAAGAGGCAATTTTCAAAGCTGTAAAAGGTTTTTTATTTTTCATATTGTAAGAAAAAATTTCAATCAATTCCTCCAACTGGCTTTTTAAAGGGCCTTCATACATCTCTACCTCAATTTTTGACTGCTTTAGTTTTTCAATACCGCGTCCGGAGACTTTAGGATTGGGATCCTTAACGCCCACACACACCTTAGAAAAAGGCAGTTGAATCAGCTGATCCGCACAAGAAGGATTCAGCCCTTGGTGAGAGCAAGGTTCTAAGGTCACGTGTAGAACAGCCTGTTGTAAAGGGTGCTTATTGTTTTTAACAGCCATTATTTCAGCATGATCCGATCCAAAAGCCCGGTGATAGCCTGTGGACAGCAATTGACCTTGGGCATTTAAAATGACAGCCCCTACTGGAGGGTTAGGAGAAACCCTCCCTAAGCCTCGTCGAGCCTGCTCAATGGCCAGCATCATGGCTTGTTCTTTGTTCAATACATTCACGGCATAAGGGGTGTAGCAGATAATAAGCCTCTTCACAACTCTAAGAACTCTTCTTTTAAAAGCTTTCTTGATTGTTCATCTTAAATATTGTTAGACTGAGGACCCTGAATGTTATGAATGAACCTAATCAAGTTTTTGTCAATAGAACTTTAAACATGAGAAAAATCAAAGCCATTGGCTTTGATATGGATTATACTCTGGTGCGCTACAACACTCATAACTTTGAAAATGAAACTCACAAGGTTCTGGTTCAAAAGTTAGTTTCAGAAAAACAATATCCTCAGGACATCTTAAAACTGAAATTTGATCCAAATCTTGTCATTCGGGGGCTGGTCATTGACACTCAAAAAGGAAACTTTTTAAAACTTTCCCGCTATCGCTCTATTCGAACCATCTTTAACGGCCAAACTCAAATTAATTACACCAATAGGAGAGAAATCTATCCGGCAGATTATATTGATTTTGATTTGAACCATCCGCATTTTTCATTTATTGAATCTCACTTTGAATTAGCCTACACATCACTTTATATGCAGTTGATTGAGTTAAAAAACAAAGGTCTTTATTTACCAACAACAGAGCAGATATTCTCCGACATTTGTCAATCTGTTGAAGCTATTCACATCCAAAGTGATATTAAAAAAAAAGTTATGCAGGAGCCGGATCACTACATTTATAAAAATCCAAGAATCGCCCCCGCTCTGGAAAAACTCATCAAGCACGGCAAAAGACTCTTTCTGCTGACCAACTCCCCCATAGATTACACGGACTTTCTCTTGAATTTTACACTCACGCCTTTTTTGAAAAACCACTCTTCATGGATGGACCTCTTTGAGATCATTATTACTTCGGCCCATAAGCCTAGTTTTTTTTATAAACAAAAAGATTTTCAAGAATTGGATAAAAATACTTTTGAAACAGCCTCAAATATATTGATTCCTTCAAAAGGAGGCTTATATCAATTTGGCTGTGCTGAAAATCTTACAAAATCTCTTCAGCTTGTAGAAGATGACATTTTATACATAGGAGATCAAGTTTATACAGATGTTGTTCTGCTCAAAAAGAAATGCGGCTGGAGAACAGCTCTCGTGATCGAAGAATTGGCTGAAGAAAGAAAGCACCTCCAGAAAAATCAAAACCTTTACGAAGATATTAAAAATTTAATGAAAGAAAAAACTCCTATAGAAGATAAAATTCACCATCTTTTCTCTGAACAAATAGAAAACAATCATAAAAATCACAGCCAAAAAATTCACTCTCTTTTGAGGCAAATGGAAAAAATAGACCGCCGGCTTATTGAAAAAATTAAAACAGCCAATCAAGCTTTCAACCCTTTTTGGGGAGAATTGCTGCGAGTGGGCGCGGAGGAGAGTTTGCTGGCCTCCCAAGCGGAAAGATTTTCGTGTATTTACATGGCTTATCTTATTGATTTTTTGTCTTTATCGCCCCGCGCTTACTACCGAGCTAAGAAGAGGCTCTTTCCCCACGAGATGCAGCTTTAACCGAGCTGAACTCTCACTTCCTCTGCATTTTAACACTTGACTTAATCCAACAATAATAACAAAATGTCATTTATGAAACCAGGCCAAAAGAAGAATGGAATTTTATTAGGATGGCCTCCTTTTGCGGAGTTCAAAAAGGAGATGGTGGAGCTGATGGAGCAAGTTCACAGCCCCACAAAAGAAAAATTGAACATTGTGGAAAACAGCCTCCTCTCCCACATTGAACACACAAACAAAGAATTTAAAACAGTAAAAAATGACATTCATGGAATGAAAAATGATATTTCTGGATTGAAAAATGATATTTCTGGATTGAAAAATGATGTTTCCAGAATTGAGCATCATCTTTCGAACCACGTCACTGATACAAATAAAAAAATTGTAAAACTCACAGCTGAAACGAGGCGTATCAATAAAAAGATGGACACCCAAAACAGCCAAATAAAGAAACAGCTGAAAACCCAAAATACTCAAATCAATAAAAAATTAGACAAACTCCTAAAAAAATGAAAACCGGGCTGGGACTTAGATTCTGTTGATTTTGTGTGTTTTATTTAACAAGAGATAAATGAGATTCTCTGCTTTTCTTGGAATCTTTTTTCCCCATTAATTTTGCGGCATTTTGAACGTCTTTATTGGGATCCTTCATTCCTTTTTCAAGGATGATAGATAAAATATAAGGATCTTCCACGCCCATTTTCTTAAAAACATCCAAAAAAGCCAAACTCACATGAGGATTCTGCTCTTCTATAAAAAAATTCAGGAGAAAAGACCGAGTCAAAAAATGTATTTCAGCAGCGTCTTTTTCTGCTCTTTTAACAAGGGAGTAAAAAAAGTAAATAGAGGACAATCTCACAAAAGGATTTTCATGCATCATGCCTCCAAGAATCCCCCTGGCAATCTCCATAGAATCTCCAACAGCATTAAAAATTTCAACATTTTCTGAAGCAGAAGAGTTTTTATTTTTTTCCCTTAAGACCGCAAAAGGCTCCAACCATTCTATGGATGATATATCTTCTGTTGCTTCTTTGAATGTATTCTGAATAACTTCTTTATCAGAAAATTCAGAAATAATTATTGTCCTTATTTTCAAAAGCTTTTCAGCCAAAAAGCGAAGATAGACGGAAGAGTCTTCTTTAAAAAAAGTGAGAACGCGAAGGCCGCCGTTTTCAGACCTGTAAGCTGAAGAAATAAGAACTTCTTTGCGGACAGAGACATCAGGATCATCTTTTAAAAAATTAAGAACATCAAGGCTTTTTTTGCTTTTCAATTCTCCGGCCTGCCGCACCGCTGATTTTCTCTCCTGCTCGTTTCTGCTTTTAGCTAAAGCCAAAAGATTTTTTACACTGAGACGATTGGAGGAATTCGATGGTTTCGGTTCAATGAAATGAATTTTGCATGAATCATCAGCCTGAACGGAAAAAACACACAAAAAAAGAAGAAAAACTTTGAACATCCAAAAAAAGTGAAGATTTTTTGCCATGTCCACTGCCTCTTGTTTCTCACGAGCAACAGCCCCACCTTCACAAGAATCCAATTTGAATGCAATCCTTTTTTCACACAATGTAATATTTACATTCAATACACATATAAAGAACCTAAGAGAGGCTCTTTCTCAATGAGATGCAATTTCAACGTCTTTTAATTTTACTTTTTTCCATAGAAAAAGAACGTAGTTTAATAGAACCGGTAATATCTTCAAGCGACCTGTCTTTTTTCCACTGGCTCAATTCCTTATTGATTTTCAGGAACAAAGATTTTTGAAGAGCTTTGACAGCAGAGGATTGATCTTCCACGCGGAAAGATTTTTCTGGAGATCTTATTTCCAACACCCCTTTAAATATATTTTCAGCACAGGTAATATTCAAACGGCAGTTGGAGTCACAAGGAGCCTTTCTCAGCAATTTATCTAAATTATCTTTAGCTTCCAAAAAATCTTCTTCATTGGAGCTCTCGAAGTGAATGCTTGTATTCTCACCATAGTGCTGTAAAGACATAACGTACCCCAATGACAGTCCACTTGACGCCCTCATGCAAGGGCTTCAAAAAAAGCCACAGACAGACTATACCACCATTTTCAAAAAAATGCCAGTGTGAATTTTCTAGATAAAAGGCCAAAAACGTTAATTTTAGAAGGATTTTCTTTTACTTCGACGCCTGAAAGAAAGTTTTTTAGAACGAGAAGATTCTTTTCGGTAAAACTTTTTATGTTGATGCTCTGTTAATTCAAAATCAATTTGCCCTTCTTCGATATGAGCCGCCGCCACCCGAACAGACACCTCATCCCCTTGGCGAAAGGTGTATCCAGAAGGATGAGCCTTCAAAATTAGTTGAGAAGGATGAAACCTCCAACGCCCTCCCAGATTATTAATATGCACCAATCCATCGACACTGTACTCATTTAAAGAAACAAAAAAACCAAATTTTGTGACAGAAGAAATAACGCCTGAAAACTCTTCTCCCATATACTTTTTCATAAACCGCGCTTTTTTAATATTCTCCATAAACCTCTCGGCTTTGACTGATCTTTGTTCGCACTGACTTAAAAACTGAGACGTTGTTTCCAGCTCCCTGCTGGAAACAGCATAGGACTTCTTCTTTAAAATCCTTTTTAAAATACGATGAACAACTAAATCTGAATAACGCCGAATAGGTGAAGTAAAATGCAAATACTTTTCAAATTGCAGTCCAAAATGTCCTTTATTGTAAGCGCTATATCGAGCTTGAGGAAGCGCTCTTAAAATTAAATAATGCATAATATTTTTTTTAGGATGCTCCTTCATTTTATAGATAAATTGGGACAGTTGAAAAGCCAGAGATTTTTGTTTTTTAAAATAACTTTTCCTTTTTCCAAAAAGATCTGCTGTAGAGTCCACGGACTGAACAAATTTATTCAAATGAGACAAATCCTCCTTCCGAGGATCTTCATGCACTCTATAGATACAAGAAGTTTTTCTGCTGTTTAAAAATTCAGCAACAGCCTTATTACAGGCCAGCATCAACTCCTCAATGAATTTGTGAGAAAACAATCTTTGTGTTTGAACAATATTCAAAGGCCGGCCTTTTGAATCTACAAAAATTTCAACCTCATCCAACTCTAAATTTAAAGCTCCTTTTTTAAAGCGGTCTTCCATCAACAGCTGAACCAACTGAGCTCCGCATTTTATCGAGCCTTGAATATCCTCGGAAAGATGAGATTTGCCATCAATGATTCTTTGAGCTTTTTCGTAAGTGAGGCGGGCCTGACTGCATATAACAGATTCATAAAAAAAAGATTTTTTTTGACGTCCTTTTGAATCAAAGTCCATTTCTACAGTCATTGTGAGACGGGGCGCATGAGGATTTAAGGAACAAAGACCCTGGCTCAAATAAGGAGGCAGCATAGGGGCTGAAAAATTCGGAAAATAGGTGCTGTTGCCTCTTAGGTAAGCTTCTTTATCCAAGCGGCTTTTTTCTTTTACATACCATCCAACATCCGCAATACTCACAAACGCCTTCCACCCTTTTTTCAAAGGCTCTATGTACACAGCATCATCAAAATCTTTTGCATGGATGCCGTCAATAGTGACAAAAGGCAGATGTCGCAAATCCTTTCTCCCTTTAAAATCCTTTTGACTCAGCCCCTGTGAAGTTTGCTCTTTATCCACAGAGTAAAACTCATAAGGAATGTTAAAAGACTTAAGAACTCTTTCGTTGTCCTTAGAGCTGTCCAAAACAGCAGAAGCTTCTGGAGAAGATGTTTCAGCTCTTTTTTTTAAATACAGCTTTTTCCACCTCCTTTTCATATTGAATAATCCATGCCTATTGATGGAATTTTTTTGCGAAGAGTCTGCCGGCCGCTGTGAACACTGTTCACAAACACCAGCTGCACTTCAGGGAGTTTTTGGCTGATTAGGTTCATTGTTGCAGGTTCATTTTCAAAAAACCAAATCCTTTTGTACCGCTGAGATAACTTCTCTAAACAATTTACTTTGTAAACCGCATCTTCTGTGAAATTGTTTTGTTTCATCATCAAAAACTCCTTTCTCTTTAGAGGCAGGCTCCACCCTTTAAGTTGTTTATAAGTACCCTTTCCCATAGATTTTTGACTTCGGCCAGTGAGATACATGATATCCACATTTGTTTTCTTCAACTGAGAAAGATAGGAGCAAACTCCTTTATAAAGTTCATCATGTTTTAAAAAATCACCGCTGAAAAAACAATGAGTCCAGTACCCGGAGAGGTTATAAAAACATGAAGAGCTCAACCGAATCCCCTTTCGAATTAATATTTGCTTTAAACCATAATCTGTTGGATGGACTTCAATAGTTTTGAATAAATCCACCTGTCCAGCGCAAATCTGCTTGAGTGGAGGGTCATCCGGCGCAGATCTCAAAATAGCTTGAGTTCTGCCCCGCACACAAATCAGCGTGGAATCCAAGTCAAAAACACAAACACAATTGCCGCTGAATTGTTGAGCTTCAGCAAGCACCCTTCTCAATATATTTTGTCTGGACATAAAACGGGGGTCTTTCATTTCAGAAAAGTCTGACTTATGAAACTCTGAGAAAAAAAATTCATTGAATGAAACATTCTTTTTGAAAACAAGAAACTCTCAACCAAACTCAAAACCGCCCCGTTACCGGGAAACCGGCCACTCTGCAATTTGAGCTTTTAAGGAATCGTCTGCATTCCCTTTCCTAGCCTCCGACCCCAAGGCGTACCGTTGAACTTTAAACTCCATCCATTTGTCAATGCTGTAGTAATAGTCGCATTGATCCTCAAACACTTTCACATCTTCAACAGGACGCATAACCAGTTGTTCTGCGTCCATCACACCAGACTCTCTGGAAGAAACAACATAGCTATTTGGAGTGCATTTGAACTGTGCATTACAAAGAGGCATATAATCATCATCCTCTAATATCAAAGTCTTGGCCGGAAGTGATTTCTCGTCTTCTCCAAAAAATGGAATAGAAAATGAACCCCTTGAAGCAAAAATCGAAATATTATTAAACTGCTCCGCTGTCAAACGAACACATACGCCCTCTCCAACAGAAAAAAACCTCTCCTCCTTAATAGGGGACGCATTTCTCAAAGAGTAATAAATGAAAACAGTCTCTCCTGCGTCTTCATCAATAGAAATGGTGTAGTCCGCCGCTGTGATGTCTGTGGACAGGGGGTCAGGAGGATCCGCCTGCGGAGGACGATCAATGCTTTCTTGACAGCCCAAAAAAGCTAGAACGACAAGTAAAACAATAATTCTCATCTTAACATTTCCTCCCATTCATTACAGCAATACGACAACAGCCCCGCCGCACACAATGACAAAGCAACACGACGCGGACAAAGCCCCCTTGCACGCCCCCAGCCTACATCAGGCTGCGTTTTTAAGTCATTACTTATTTTCAAAATCTCATCGCTTATTGACCTTAAACTCCTCTAAATGTGGATTTTTTGACAAATTCACCCTGCCTTTAGTAGAATATCCCTGTTAATTCTAGGAGTTTCAAACTTGAACAGCCCTCAATATCAATCGAAGGTTCAGTCCCGCCTTGTTGAAGAAAGCAGATCCTATGCTTTAACTACGCGTATTTCTAAGATTGCCTCCTGGGGGAAGAGAAACTCGCTCTGGCCTATGCCTTACGGCACAGCTTGCTGTGGTATTGAGATGATGTCTGTGATGGGGCCTCGTTATGATCTGGCCCGCTTTGGCGCTGAAGTGGTTCGATTTTCTCCCAGACAAGCAGATCTTTTAATCGTTGCGGGAACTATTACAGAGAAGATGGCCCCTATTATTTTAAGAATTTATAAACAAATGCTGGAGCCAAAATTTGTGATTGCCATGGGGGCTTGTGCAAGTTCTGGAGGCTTCTATCGGGCTTACCATGTCTTACAAGGGGTGGATAAAATTATTCCTGTAGATGTTTATGTGCCTGGCTGTCCTCCAACACCTGAGGCTGTTTTAGACGGAGTGATGGTGGTTCAAAAAATGATAAAGGACCACAAAAAAAGACCTTGGAAAGAGAATTGGCAGCCAGGGGTCTGGAAATGAGTCCTTTTTTTAATGCTGTAAAAAAAAACATTTTAGAGCAGTTTCCCGCAGAATCTTTTGAGTTTCAAGAATCCTTCGGAGATGAAGTGATTGTATGTGAAGCAAAAAATTTAAATAAGCTGTTACAACTTTTAAAAACAAAATACCAATGCAATTTCTTGATGTGCATTTCAGGAGTAGATTTTCCGGAAAGAGAAAAACGCTTTGAAGTCTGCTATGAATTATTTTCTCTTTCGATGAACAAACGGCTGAGAGTGAAAACAAAAGCCGGTGAAGGAGAGTCTGTCCCCACAGCTCAATTTATATGGAAAACAGCAGACTGGTTTGAAAGGGAAGCTTATGATATGTTCGGTATTTCATTTTCAAATCATCCCAACCTAAGACGGCTTTTGACACACCACCAGTTTAAAGGAAGCCCTCTAAGAAAAGACTATCCGGCGGACCGTGTACAGCACTGTACTGAAGCTTTGCCTGTTCACTTTGACAAACCCAGAACTCCTAAGGAAGCTGTCAGCGATGAAGGAAAAGACTTAGTGCCTTTAAATATCGGTCCTTCCCATCCGGCCACTCACGGCACCCTTAGAATCATGGTACAGCTGGACGGGGAGCGCATCCACCGCTCCACAGTAGAGCTGGGATATTTACACCGCTGTTTTGAAAAAATGGCTGAAACCCACCCTTATAATCAAGTCATCCCCTATACGGACCGGCTCAATTATTGTTCCGCCCCTATGAATAACGCGGGCTACTGCAAAGCTGTAGAAAGGCTTTTAGAGGTGGACATCCCTTTGAAAGCACAGGCATTGAGAATGATTCTTTGCGAGCTTTCCCGCATCATCGACCACATTATTTGCATCGGAGCCAATGCGGTGGACCTGGGCGCTTTGACGGGTTTTTTTCACCTTTTTACATATCGAGAAAAAGTCTATACCTTGTTTGAAAAACTGTGCGGCGCCCGCTTGACAGTTTCCCTCACACGCATCGGAGGCATGGCTCAAGACCCTCCTCCAAATTGGACGAAGCTGGTTCTGGAGTTTTGCAGTGAAATGAGCAGAGGAATCAGCGAGCTGGAATCTCTTTTAAGCAGTAATAAAATTTGGATCCACCGGACTCAAGGAGTGGGGGCTATTGATTCTAAATCAGCTATTGAGTGGGGCTACACGGGTCCCTGCCTTCGCGCCTGCGGCGTCAATCTAGATCTAAGAAAGGCGGAGCCTTATTATCTCTACAATGAGATGGATTTTGAAGTTCCTTTAGGAACAACAGGGGACGTCTATGACCGCTACCTTGTTCGCGTTGAAGAAATGAAACAGTCTATTAAAATTATACGACAGCTGGCTCAAAATCTTCCATCAGGAGACTACACTATCCGAGATAAGGATATTGTTCTTCCCGAAAAAAAAGACGTTTATGGAAACATTGAAGGTTTAATGAATCACTTTATGCTGATGATGAAAGGTCTGAGGCCCCCGCAGGGGGAGCTCTACGACAGAACAGAAGCCGCTAATGGAGAATTGGGTTTTTATTTAGTCAGCGGCGGCGGACCCATGCCTTACAGATTAAAAGTGCGGCCCCCCTGCTTTGCTGTTTATCAGTCTTTTTCCGAACAAATTCAAGGAGCCTATGTCGCAGATGTCATTTCTGTTTTAGGAAGCATGAACGTTATTGCCGGAGAACTGGACCGTTAACAGTCCTGTCTGCCCGGCTCTTCATCTTCTTCGCCTCCTTCTTTGTATTTTTTACCTGACTATTGAAATTTTTACTTCCATAAGAAAAATTACGTCTTAAAAAAATCTTTACACAACCAAAATAGTACATTACTCTGCCGAAAGTTGATTTCTGAGAAAAGGAGGCTGTCATGAAAGAGGGAACAATAAGGTTTGCTGCGCTGATTTTCGCTTTGTTTATTCCGGGGATGGCTGCAGCCGGCTCCTGCGCCGAAGCATTCTTCAAAAAATTCCCCTATTCTACAGACGCCGCCTTAGAACACCTTGCTGACAGCGGAAAAATTCCCAACTCAGTACGCAGCACAATAATGATTGAAAAGTATGCCAACTCAAATGCAAATGGCTTCCTCCATCATAAGGAGGAAATGTTTCTGTTCAGGGAAGAAGCTCTAGCGATGGGTTTTTCTGAAGGAGATATTTTTAAAATTCTAAGCAGCAGAAATTTCACAAAAATTCTGATGAACATTAATGCTCACAAGCTGTCAACGGACAGTTCAATCCAGGCCGCTCACGGGCTGTCAGCCTTCAAAAAAGATCTAGGGCTTTCTAACGATCAAATTACTGAGCTGTCGCAGATTAATATTAAAAGTCCTTCCATCTGGAGTCATTTCAAAATAAAAGAAGTAGAAGCAATAAAAGAAATATTAGAAGATGTTATTGGCGTTTCCAAAGACAGAACTTTTGAATTCCTCGTTCGTGAAATGCGCGGTCAGCCATCTCCTCTCCGCCTCGACTCCCTTAAACTTACAGCAGTAAGGAGTGTACTCCTGGAACTGGGGTTAAATGACTCTCAAATAAGAGATTTCTTTCAAAAAAACGCTCCATCAGAGCCGAGGGCGAAGACTGCCAACAATTTTCCCTATGTCTTGAGTAATTTCGAAATAAAAGAAATGAAAAAGAAAAAACATATGTTAGAAGATGTGTTTGGCTTCTCTCAAGACAGTACTTTTGAGTTTCTTGTTCGTTCAGTACACAATCAACCGTCTCCTTTCCACTTCGCTAGACCCGAGCTTGAGGCAGGAAGGGCTGCATTGCTCAAAGCGGGGCTGGATGACTCTCAAATAAGAACAATTCTTCAAGCAAATGTCCTTGAGTTAGCCTTCCGGCCTAGGTTTTTAAATACAAACCGCTTCACTTTAGAAGAAAAGAGGGAAATTCTCAGGAAAGAGGGGCTTTCAGAATCAGCTGTAAACCAAATTCCTGATGAGCTTATGGCAATACCTCTCTCTGAGAAAATCACAGCCGGCGCGCTAACCAGCGCAGCCTTCGCCTCGGGTCTTGCTCTTTATGGAGGTATCATTTATTATTTTCTTCAGTAATAAGGTCCTCTTGCTGTACGCCGCTGTTTTAAAAAATTCTTAAAAACAGAGCTTTCTGTCAAAGTCCAAGAATGCTAGGGAAGATTGTTTGTTAAAGGGAAGTTTATATCTTCGCAAAAAATGGAATAAATATGCATTTAAAAAAAACACTCGCTTATTTGTTTACAGGGCATTGTATTTTATCACCCCTCCTGCCGGCCTCAGCGGAGCCTCCAAAATATCTCACCCCTTGTGAAAGAGCCATCTTGCATTTTACTAAAAAAACATTAACAGAAAACCCTCATTTATCTCTTGTCAACGGCTACAAAAACCTTGATGAACATATAGATCGCATAAGCAGTTCTAAAACTGTTGTAAAATATTGGTCGTATGAAGACACTCAAAGACTCATAGCATTTCTGACAAAAAGAATAGGAGCAGTAAAAACTTTGGAGAGAGTTCAAAATAAATCCACCCTAAGAAGCACAAGTTTAGAAAAATTTAAAAAGAGGGTTTGGTTTTTTGACAGACACATTGGAAAATCAGCCGTCAATGAGCAGTTAAAAACATCTTTAATTCCTTTTACAAGAGGCAATATCCAGGAGATGAGCCAAACTATAAGATTTTTAAAAAAATACATAGGGGATGAGGATAGAGCTGTCCGACTTATAAAAGAACGCATTTATTTACTTTTCAATATAAAAGTAAGCAGTCACGAACCTATTTCAAACATTTTAGAAAATTATTTTCAAAAAAATGAAGTCATCGCAATAATCACAGAATCCTTTACGCATTTCTCTTCTCTAAGGCCGGCCTCATTTCAATCCCTCTTGAACATCTTATCCTCGCGTTTGAACCCAATGAATATAGAGAAGATAAAACAAACAATAGCAAAAATCATACAAATGCATCTTCAGCTTTTTTCTATTTTGAATCCAGACGATTTATCGGAGAGTTTAAATTTTTTGGAAACAAAAATAGGACAGAAGCGCGCCAACACACTTCTGAAAACAAACTTAATTATTTTTAATAAACTCACTAAGAATCTGCTTCAAAAACAATTCGCATTGGCAGAGAAGTATTTTACATCAAAAGAAATTATTGATCTTATACAAATGGATCCTTCTGCTTTCTTTAACATCAATCCAGAAGATCTGTCCCGTATATTAAACGAAATTAAAGCCTACACAGGCGCAGAAAGAACTGCCGAAATCATGAGGCAAAGTTTCAAAAAATTAGCTTATTCTAAATGGGATGAATTCAATCAAATACACATATCAGAATTTCTAAAAACTATACTGCCTCCGAGTGTATCTCTCAATCGATCAAAAGGAATGCAGGGTTATATTCGCTTTGCCGATGAACATTTTAACGGCAGTATGAGAAGAGCCTGGTTTTATGCCAAAAACACCCTCAATGCGGATTATTTTAACAAGTTGGAATGGACTTATTTTGACGGCGCGACGGAGCGGTTTTTTCTCACCATTAACTCTCTTTTTGACAGTAAAAACCAGATACATGAAAAATACAGAGGCCGGCAGGGATACATCCGCTTTGCCGATGAATATTTTAACGGAACCATGACTACAGCATTTATGTATGTTTCCGGAGCCCTCAATACACAGCTTTTTAGATCGCTAAAATGGATGCTTTTTGTAGGATCCACCACACAGCTTCAAAATTTAAAAAACATCCTCCTTGATGACAATGGAATATTAAATACAAGATATCAGGGGATGCCGGGGCTGGCCGTTCTCACAGAGCAGTTATTTACAGCAGATCAATCAAAGAAAAAGAAGACTTCGGCGTCACATTTAGACGGTGGCAAATTAGAAAACCTCAGTATGAAAAAAACTTATGAAAATGCAAGAGCTGTGCTTTCTGAAAATGATTTTAAAAAACTTGGATGGAAGGCTTTTCCGGGAACTATTGAAGATTTTAAAAAATTTTCATCCCGCCTGCTTGACAATCATGGGAGGATTTATCCAGAATATATTGGACTTAACGGACAAATAAAATTTTCAATTGAACACCAGCAAGGCAGGATGACCAGATCTTATAACCAGGCCAGAACTTTGTTGAGTCCGAATTTATTCAAACAGCTGAAATGGAAATCACTGTCTGTTTCCGCTGTAAAACTGGAAAAACTGAAAAACACCTTTACCGATCAGAAAAATCCAAATGAAATAAACCTGCATGGCTTTGACCGCTATCTATCCGTCTCCAATGAATACTTTGAAGGAAATATGAGAACAGCCTATGAGGCGGTGTCTGCTTTAATGGACGATGAGTCTTTTGAGCTGTTAGGGTGGAGAAAATATCAGGGAACCACATCTCAATACGAGAATCTCATTGATATTATTTTAGATGAATACGGCAGGCCGAGAAAGGAATATATGGGTGTTTCTGGATACATTCGTTTTTCTAATCAATATGCCAAAGGCAATATGGGCCTGGCTTATTCAAACGTTTCTATAGTATTAGGGCTGAATGCATTAAAAAAACTTGGATGGAAATTGTTTAATGGATCTACAGAAAAATTACAAAATATTCGTAAAATTTTATTTAATGCAAATGGTCTGCTGAGAATTGAATTTCAACTCTTGGATGGCTATAGACGATTTGCTAATCAACACTTTGAAGGAAATATGGAAAAAGCTTTTAGACTTGTATCAGCTGTATCTTCTGATAGGATCACAGAACATCTTCAATGGAATATATTTAGAGGAAATACCGCTCAATTGGAGGAGCTGCTGAAAGATTTTAAGGAGAATTACCCTCGAAACCATCAAGGAGCAGAGGGGCTTCAGCGAGTGGCTGATAAAATATTTTCAGGAAACAAAATGAACACTTACAAAAACGTCAGCAACCTAAAGAGGTACTTGTTTGAAGAAAACCCTCTGGAAATGTTCCGTCAGCTGAAGTGGAAAAATCACTGGACCGCCGCCCATTAAAAAAATAAAAAACACCTCTGCTTTAGCAAGAGGTCCATCGTATATCCTTCACAAAATTAGAACCAAGAAATTTATTAATTTTCTTCACAATAATTTCTTTATCAAAACTCATCTCTTGAATATGGCAGGAGCTGGGCGCTTGAATAGTCAAACACCCGCCGCTGTACCCCGCAGGTTTGGAAATTTTTCCCCATTTTGCTCCGGTGATTTTCACCCAATTCTGATTCAGCTGGATGCATTTAAAAAGAGGGGAGTTTTGTTTTGACTGGCTGTCAGCAGTTCTTAAAATTTCAGACACAGCACTGAGTTTTGATTCATGTTTGACTTTCATAAAGCCCATTCAATCACCCCTGTCTTTAAAAAGCAAATTAAAAAAGGCTGGGGGGCAGAGCTGTAAACGAGTTCGGATTTGAAACAGAGCAGACAAAGTTTGCTCTGTGGCAAAACGCATGTCTGAGCTTTACAGCTTTGTTCACACAGCTGATTGCAAAGATAGCACATAAAAACGCATATCCGCAGTTTTCAGACTCGTTCACACAGCCTCTCTGACGACTAAACTTCTACTTTTGAAGAGCTGTTTTGTTGAACAGCCTCTTCACCCTTCGGTTTAGGAGGATTCTTTTTTAAATACTCCTTTAACTTCACAGGGTCCGGAGAAAACATTGCAAAGACAGAACGTCTCTCCATTTTAGATTTTTCAACGTCTTCCAAAGATAAATCTTTCAACCTTTCAGCCACACGGTCAATCATATCCAAACCCAAATGAGTATGAGCCAGCTCGCGTCCCGAAAACCTTAAATGAAGCTTTACTTTACAGCCGTTCAATAAAAACTCCCTGGCCTTTCTGATCTTTACCTCTAAATCAAAAGTATCTGTACGGGGACGCACCTGAACCTCTTTAATGACAATTTTGGCTTGTTTTTTTCGGGCTGACTTTTCCTTCTTTTTAGCGTCAAACTTCCATTTTCCATAATCCATAATTTTACAAGTTGGAGGCTGAGCCTTTGGCGCAATCTCCACCAAATCCAAGCCCGCCTGTTGAGCCAATTCAATGCCGTGAGACACACTCATCACACCCAGCATTTTCCCGTCATGCCCCACCACACGCGCCTCCGAAGAGGTGATATTATCATTCACTTTGAATTTCTCTTCTTTTTTTACAATACCTTTAAATCTCTTCTTAGAACGACGAATAACCCACCTTCCTTTCAGTAATTTCATTTGTTATTTTTGACAAAAACTCATCAACATTTATTTGAACTGTAGGACCGGCTCCGGACCGCACACTGATCTGCCCGGCATCCGCTTCTTTTTTTCCGGCGATCACCATGTAAGGAATACGCAGATTTCGAGCCTGCCTGATTTTATAAGATAAATTTTCTGAACTAAGGTCTTTTTGAACTCTTAATTCTTTTACAGAACAAAATTTTTCATACAGAGAATGAACATATTCTTCCTGAGCTTGAGAAACATTCATTAACACCGCCTGAAGCGGGGCCAGCCAGGCGGGAAACCACCCGGATACATGCTCCGTATAAACACCGATAAATCTTTCCATAGACCCTAAAACAGCTCGATGAAGCAGAACAGGCTGTTCAAGCTTATTGTCCTTTGTAGAAAAAGAAAGATTAAAAACTTCAGGGAGGTTAAAATCACACTGCAAAGTTCCTAACTGCCATTTTCTTTTTAAAGAATCTTCAAATACAATATCTATCTTCGGCCCGTAAAAAGCTCCATCCCCCTCACTCACATGAAAAGAGCTTTTCATACTTTCTAAAGCTGAGGAAAGAGCGTTTTCAGCTCTATCCCACATCTGATTTTCACCCATACGCTGAGCAGGGCGGGTGCATAAATCAATCTTGTAATTTTCCAAACCCAATGAAGAATAGATGCTCTTAAGCATTTGAATAAAATTTTCAATCTCGCCTTTCAGTTGAGACATGGAGCAAAAAATATGCGCGTCATCCTGGCAAAAACCCAAAACTCTTGTCAACCCATGCAAAACCCCGCTGCGCTCTCTGCGGTGAAGCCTTCCGAAATCAGCAACCCTCCAAGGCAGTTTCTTATAAGACCATCTACTGCTTTTATAGAGAAGACAGTGGCCGGGGCAGTTCATCGGTTTTAAAAAAGCATTGTTTTCATCTTGAACAGAATACATATTGTCTTGATAAAAATCAAAATGCCCGGAGCGTTTGAAAACGTCTCTTGAATAGATTTGAGGAGAGATCACCTCTTCGTAGCCGTGTTCTTCATATTTTTCTCTTAAAAAGTTTTGCAGTTGTCTGTAAACAACAGTTCCAGACTTTTTAAAAAAAGGCTGTCCCTTAGCTCCCTCATTAAAATAAAAAAGGTTCATTTCTTTTCCAATTTTTCGATGATCTCTTTTTTTCACCTGTTCCATTAACTTTAAGTAATCATCTAAATCTTTTTGTGTGTGAAAAGCAGTGCCGTATATTCTCTGCAAAGCCTGCTTGCTTTCATCCGCTCTCCAATAGCATCCAGAATGGCTCAACACTTTAACAGCTCCAATTTGCCCCAAATGCCGGCAATGAGGCCCCCGGCATAGATCCATCCAATCCCCCTGCCTGTAAATACTCACAAAAGGCTCTTTCAGGTCTTTTATAATTTCCACTTTATAAAACTCTCCCATTTTCTCAAATGTTTTGACAGCTCTCTCGGCCGGCCACACTTCTTTAGTAATAGATAATTTTCGAGACAAAATTTCTTTCATTTTGTCTTCAATGATTTTCATATCCTCATCCACAAAAGGACGGGAAACATCAAAGTCATAGTAAAATCCATTTTCAATGACGGGTCCAATTGTCACTTTGGTTTCGGGCCTCAGCTCCTGTACAGCCTGAGCCAAAACATGGGCGGCTGAGTGGCGCACCACCTCCAAAGAAGCAGGAGAGGAGGGTGTGATAATATCCACCCGATCTTGATCTTTTAACAGCGTTCTTAAATCAGAAATTTCTGTCTGTGAGTTGATAAAAGCCCCCAAAGTTCTTTTTGCTAAATCCGGACTTATACTTTGAGCCAAAGCCAAAACACTAGGCTCCTTATTAAACTCCTTCACTGAAGAATCAGAAAGACGAACAGAGATAGACATTAATCTGTCGTGGAAATCATATTATTGTACGGATAAAACCTGAATGATAAACAATAGACAACAGCAGCGGCATTTCTTTTTGCAGGAATCATAAAAAGGGCAAAAACCTCTCATATTTTTATTTCTCCTCATAAGGGTAAATGAGAACCCCTTAAACAGCAAGTCCTTTTCTTTATTTTTTATAAAAAACAAAGAATCTTCCGATTTTAAAACAAAGCCCTCGAAAACAGCCTTTCTCACAGACGGCGCAAAAGAGCTGTTCCAGCAGGCAAAGCTATTCATTCTCTCTAAATAAATCCGCCCTATTTGATAAAACGAAATTAGAAGAATCTAAAAATCTCAAATTTCCTAAAGGCAGAACGGTAAAGAGCAAATCTCTTTGAGCTGTCAACTCCTCCATGTCAGAGTGCATGGCATCCCAGCCTCTTTCGTAAAAAAGATAATCCGATATAGGCTCTATCTCCAAAACTAAAGGAGTAATATTGCGGTCTTGATAATCCTTAGGGGAAGGTGTAAATAAAATCGGCCAGGGAATCTCGTTATTGGAAAAATCCTTGATTCTCATGCGTCCGTCAAACATGACATTAAAAAAGAAGTCCAAGCGGGGGTCAGACTCATAGTCAGAGCCTCTAAAATAATGCCCAACAAATTTCTCAATGGCAAGCCTGCACCGGCTGGGAGATGTTTGTGTATTAGAACAAAACCGGTGCATCACAGACGTTAAAAGCATAAACTCTCCAACAAAACTGCGGTCTTCAGAATACATCAACATCAGCTTTGGAATAATATCTATGAGCAGCTGCCGGTTGGACTGAATCCACTGTCTAACCAGGCGGGTGTCTTCAAGAAAAGGAGGAAAAGTCATTTGAAACAGCATCTTTACCGCCGTGTGAATGCCTGCCATACCGCCTTTCGCCGCTAAATAATTTTCTAAATTTCTTACGTTTCTGCGCAGTCTCTCGTTTTGAAAACGCTCTGTTGACACATCCAGCCTGTTTTTCAAAAGGCTCTTAAAAACAGGAGGCATTTGAATGTATGGGGAGTCCAAAATAAAATTATTAAAGCCAAAAGCTCTTGCTCTGTTGAGCAATTGCTCCTCCCGTATAAACAATCTATGCATTTTTCCTTTTTCTGAAGAATCTATGGAGCAATTATCAAAAAGCCACTGCTCAAATTCTCTGCGGTATGCCGCTTGATCTGAAATATCCTCAAAAACTTCCTCCGGCACCCACTTGACCTGCTGTTTGCCGTCTTTGGTTCTTACAACTTCACGCCTCATACGCGCATTGTGTTCAATATTTCTCTGAAATTCCTCAAAAGCCCTTGGAACATTACAATAAGAAAACCCAAAGAGAGACAGCACTGTATGCTCCAGCAAACGGCTGGAGGACAGAGCCTGCTTATGAAATTCTCGAGAAGAGGATTCAGAGAGAGTTAACGCCTGTTCGTACCCGTCCAACAAATTCAAAACCAATGAGTAAGCATAGATAAAATAGAAGCGGCCTAAACGTGTGTGTTGAAAGCGGCTCAGAAAACCGCTCAAGTAGTTGTAGAGATGATAGCCAAATCCCCCCTCTTTCAAATCACTCGCGGATGTATAGATATTTTCCCCTTCAAATAATTTTTTATAAGGCTTTGTCCACAGCATTCGGGCGGAATTTTTAGCCAGTTCGCTTAAAATTTGATTTCCAAAACTATTTAAAGAAATATTGAGGTTCGGCAATACTAAAAAACCTCCTAACTCAAAATAATAAAGAATGGATAAATGCGGATAGTGCCGGTACATTCCATAATTCAATGCTTTCTCTGCCAACAAGTTGGAAGTTTGCAAATGTTTGGCCACACGGAAATTTGAAGAAGTTTCCACGGCTCTCTCACTCATAGAATCATTGGACAGCCCTCCGGAAACGATATAGGCCGTGGAGTACAGACGGCTGAAAAGGTTCAACAGGCGCTTTTCTTCTGAGAAGTTTTGGTAAAAGCCGCTGCCGGAAGAATATTGATCCGTCCTGGCTTGAGGAGATATTTCATACCGAGGTGTGAGCTGATTCAACTGTATAAACTCATCTTTAAATACAAGGTCCCATTTTTTGTCTTCAATTAAAGGGAAGCCAAAAAGATGTTTTGCAGACCTCTCCGGATGAAGGTGCTGTAGTTTAGACGGATCAAATGATTTAAAAAATTTAGAGACAGGGTAGAAAACTCCGCGGGTCATGCGCGCTAGGAGCAAACGCTCCACACCTTGTTGAATATCTTTTTCCTCCATCATGGAAACCACCGGAGCTCCATTGGCTAAAGGTATAGGGAAAAAGGCCTGAGCCAGAGTCAATGCTGAAAAAGCCATGAACCGGATGGGATAAGACGCTTTGTGGGGATATCCATGGAACTTCTTGTAGGGAGCCGATTGAGGAAGAGAGTGGAAGTTCAAAAAATGTCCAATTTCTTTGCTCAAAGAGTAATCCGGATAATGCTGTTCTATGTATTGAGTTACTGCCGGATGAGGCTCCATCTGAGCAGAATCCTTCCAACAAGACAACAACGGATAAATTTGCTGATCTTCATTCAAAGAATATTCTGCAGAAATAACTTTTGAAAGCTCCAACAAAATATAGGAAGAATCCGGTTTCCACCTTTTCTTCTCATAAGAGGACCAGTCTTTTTGCAAAAGACAATAGCGATTAGGCAGAAAAGCCAGATAGCTCAGTGTATGGTAGATCAAATTTCTCGCTTTATAAAAACTCAAAAGCTCTCTTTCCTGCTTCGTCTTGCCTAAACCGGAAGACAAAAATTTTGAAAACAACTCATCACTCTGGCTTTTATTGAGACGCTCAATGGTTGTATTGAAACGGCGTCTGGAATAATCATCCAGACGCTTTCTCCAATCCTGATAGATGACCATCAAGTTCCAAATTTTTCTAAAGATAGACGAGTAAAATGCGCTGTTTGGAAAAAAACGATCCTGATTGTAAAAATACTGATCCATTACGGAAAACAAACTTTTAACCTCGTTGAAGGCAATCTCTTCGGGTTTAGAGCCTCGGTCATGCGCCAAACAGTATGCAGAACTGCCCAAATCTCCATCCGAGCATCTTTTAAAATGATCTCTGTCTAAACGCTCTTTGTTATGGGGGCGTAAAAAACCAATCACTTCTTTCACATTTAATTCTTCTGCTTTTTTTTGATCCCCATCAAATAAGAAATGGATGGCGGCAATATCATAAGCTCCCGGACCCCACTGCTCTCCATCTGAAAATCTAATATAATCCATGACCGAAGAAGAAATATTATTGTTGAACCAGGAATCCACACGAGCTGAATCACCCTTAGCATTCGTATAAGTGAGATAGGGGGCTAAGTGCTTAATCTGATATTTTCTGCCTTTATTTCTATGCAGTTTGTAATCTGTGCTGGCCGCGAAGTTGTGCCGCAGTGAAAAAAGAGAATGCCCCAGCTCATGCACAGTGACCCCCAGAGCGTAAATGGGAAAAATCTTCTGAACACAGCTTTTCACAGACACTTCAAAGACATCTCTGTCCAAGACGGGGTTTTGCATATCGTGGCACACTTGATCCAAAATGCGGGTTAATGTGGAGTCATGTTCAGCGTACCCGCGTCTATCTTCCAGCCCCCAATGTCTAACGTTATTTTGAATTTGATCAAAAGGATCGTCCTCCATAAACCGCCCCTGTTTTAACGCGTATGCAATTTTAAAATTTCTCAGCCAGTCTTTTAACTCTGGAGATGCATCTGTAAAATAATTTGAAAAACTTCGTGAAATCAGCGGATTCATTTCATTTCTCTGCTGTGCTATTTGTTCAAAATAAGAACGAGCCTCATTAAATGAACGGGGGGCTTTTAAAAAAGAGGCTTCTGACAAGCGGCGTATATAGCTGTCAAACATCAGGTAGCGCAGGTTTTCCATAGAATACGACAAATCAATCTTCTCTTTTGGATGAAAGATAAAAGATTTTCCTATTGAAACAGGGTAAGACACGGAAGTGTGTCTAAGCGGATTGAGCAAATCGTATTTTTCGTAAGCGTAGCTGATCACTGTCTGCTCCAACATCGCTTTAATATCCGGCATCACAGTATTGGAGGTTGTTGCAATAAGCTCTCCCGTTTCAGGATCTGCATAAAACTGAGCGACGCCGGCATACCGCCTGTTTCTTTCATTGGGCATATTGAGAATGTGGTAGCGGTTGTCCCCAATATTGACGTCCTTTGTTTCATCAAGGTAAAGCCTCCACGAAATGCCCGCCATAGATAAAGCTTGATTCCATAAGGACACGGCCTCCCGCCCAATACTCCTAATAAGATCATCCTGGGGAGTGGCGTTCGAAAAATGAATCGGAACACGCCCTTGATCATTAGGATGCACCTTCAATAAACGAACGTGATCTTCATAATCTTCCCGGAAAGACTGTACTGGATCCGGAAAAATCCTATTGTATCGGAGGCTGAAAAATTCAAACCTAGGGTCTGCTTTTGACATTGTTTTTGGCTGATATGCGGATTTGTTAGACGGATCTTTTTTAAAAAAGGAAAACCGATACTCCATAGCTCCATCATCAATAATGAAATCAAAGTAATTAGGCGCAAAACGCAGTTCTTTGACGGTCACAACAGGACGGGACACCGCCTGCTCTGCTGATTCCAGCGAATCCTCTGAATACCTTCGGATTATGGAACGCATCCTTTTGTTATGAAAATCATCCACTTGAGAAAAATTTAAAGAAACATATCGTTTGTCTTTCCAGGATAAACTATTGTTTAAAGGCTCTTCCAAACCCTCTTCTGGAAAGACGGCGGATAAGGTATTTCTGTAGTCAAAATGCTTCACAGGGATAGACAGCGCTTCCGCCGACACCGGGGAATCCAAATCATCGCTTTGTTTTCTGTAGTGCTCATTGACGGCCGTCAACCGTCCTGATTCAAATTTAAAAGAGACCTTCTGGCCTGGTGTGTACTTAGAATAACTGTCTCCAGATAAAACGTACCCGGACCCCACCAATCTGTTATTGCTTAAAATTTTTGTAGAAACAACACTGACTCCGGAATACCACACACCCTCAAAATACGCCTTAGGCAGAACATCCAGTTTTTCCTGATACTTAAAGGGAAAAAAACCGGAGCTTAATTCAGGAATATAAATTTGGCCGGCGGACTCGCGGATTTTTTGAGGAATGCCTGCGCGGCCCTGCACCGTCTGCAAAGACTCTTCATTAGGGAAAAAATCTAAAATATGAGTTTTCTGATGATCCACATTCAATCTGTTTCGAACCTGACCCTGCTGGAGAGCGTACCCTCCAAGGGGAATGGCGTACTGCCCGTTTTCGAGGGGGATCGCTTGAGAAAGGTTTTGATAAGGCAGTTCATACAGCCCCCCCGACATCAAAACTTTCAAATGAGCCCCTGTTATTTGAAAGTAAACATCGTAAGAAGAATGAGGAAGAGCTGTTAGACGTATGTCTTTTTGATTCAACAAAGTCCTGCAAAACGCAGGACCCCCTCCCACCTCATATTTTACAACAGGCAGATTATTGATGACGGGATGGACTGTTGATGAATCAGAAAAAACCACAGAATCGGCGCGGTTGCTTTCTAATACTATCTTCTGCGCTTGACTGATAAAGCTGCCCGGCTCTACAGGTTCAAGTGTTTTTATACTGCATTTTGCCTGCGTGAGCTGTTCGATAGAAAAAATTTGATCTTGTTTAACATCGTCAGGGGAAAATTGATCCGGCAGCATCTCCACACAAGATGTACACAGTAAAATAAAAATATTTAAATAAGCAAATTTCAGCGTCAATTTTTCCTCGTGTAAATTCTGCTCCGTCTAACAGTTTTTTGAATGTAATACAAGCTCTGCTGTATTATTTCCATTTCAACACAGCGCCAGTCAAAAAAAGATAAGGCTGGATATGCCGTGTTCTGAGTACAATCCTATCGTAGTAACTCCATTTTCTCGCGAAGGAGGCAAAGAGCTGTAAATATTTCCAGGAATAAAGCAGACGCATCTCCGCGCTCCATGTGTTGTACAATTTGTGAGAGTGAGTGTAAAAATTTTGAAACCCCGCTGAAGACTCCAGAGAAAACCCCGCATAAGAAGGCCCCTTTATATGAAACTCATGATTCAACACAATAAAATCGTTGTGAATATAGCTTTCCAAAAAACTTCTCAACACATTATGGTGTGCATTCAAAGAGATAAAATGCCTGAAGTGCAGTGTTAAACGCAAAACTTCCCCCAGTTCTTCGGGAAATGAAAAAAAGTAAGAGACACCCGCAGACCCCGCGGCCGTCAGAGGTTTCTTGATAGAGGACCTTGATAAAGGCAGAAGACTGCCTGCAAACACCTGCAAGAATGGATTAAAGGCGTAAACCAAAACAGCCGTCAAATCTTGAAAACCAAACAAATCCGGATCTGGAACAAGTTTTAAAGGGTGGGTATAAGCCAGCTGTACTTGAACTTCCTGAAAACCCGTCTGAGCCTTTGAAAAACGGTAATTCAAACCCGCTTGATGCTGTACTGTCAGCTCTCTCCAATTTTGATGGTCATAGTAAATAGGTAGAGAGCGAAGCGTTAAAGACGTCCATTGAGCAGACCACGAAGAATCTTTTTGAGCGAAAACCATTTGAGTGAACAATAGAGAAAGCAGTAAAAATATTTTAGAAGAAAACATGCCCTTGCTTATCACATAGATTTTCAAACTTAATATAACTAACTCACTGAGTTAAAATAGACTTTTCCTCTCCAAAACCTTATAAGGTTATTCCATTATGAAACCTGTACTGATTTTTTTATGTGTTCTCACACAGTGGGGCGCCCTTGGGGAAGACTGCGGTTTAACTTTTGACAACAAAGAGCCTTCTCACATCGTAGAGCAAATGGAAAAAATTTACTCTATGAACATAGAGCAGGGTCTTCTATGTTTCAGTATGCTTAAAGCTTTTTTGAATCCTCCCCCTGTGCGTACACCTGAAGCAGACGATCTAAAGAACAGCCGCCTCCTGCCTTACGAACACGACCGCAGGGAAGATATGGAGCGCATTGAATATTTGGTATCCCTTCTATCGAAAAATCTAGACAACATTGCAGATATAAACCCGCGGGTGCATCCTGCCCTTTACGAGGAAGGCCTTTTTTTAGTCAAGGCCGCTTTTGCACACGTTCGTCAAACAAGATCTCTTTCGGGCCGGCCTCTGAAAACAGACGACAAAGAACATTCTCAAATGGAAAAACAAATAAAAAAATTTCAAACTCAGCCTCAACGCTCTATATTTGTAAATCCTTATCTCGGTTTTCTCGCACCCATTGAAGAATCCTCTCTAGAACAGCCGCCTCCTGCCTCCAATGAGGGCATAGAAAATTCCCCGCCGGTGGACATCACAGCAGTCAATCTCTACTCAACACCTGAAGAGACAGATCAAAAAGAATATTTCTGGACAGAAACTTTCCATATTGAATTTCCATCAATTGTTGTATGTGTGCAGCCCGTGGATACAGCGGCCAAAACATTCTCCTCTGTTCTAAAAATTTACGAAAATGCCGTCACCGATTTTGCCGACAACAGCGCTCATACGGATCTTCTTTATACCAATATCATGAAATGGCTCCATTTAGAAAAAAATCAAGAAGGGCTGAATTTACAAAACAGCCACCCCACATTCGACCTCGCCTCTTACAATATGGACATAAGCAGCATACCAGAGTTTGTATTAAACAGCATGACATTAGAACAGAAAGACAGTCTCACTCACATGATGCACTTGGTGAGAAAATACATCTGGATGAAAAACTTATACTTTGAGTATAGAAAATGCCTCCCGCAAATATTCCGAGAGCATATATGGCTCTCCTATACAGCTTCTGCACCCTTGAACGAAGAAAACGCCGAGGCCCCGCCCAGCGTTGACGTTTCTTATGAACTGGCTTCATACACGCCTCATTTTTCGTCTTCATTTAAACAAAACACTCCTCTCCGCAGTTTACAGGAGTCCAATATTCAATGGAATAATTTTCATTCAAACAGCGCAAGAAGCAAATACGAATCAGAGTGGGCGGTGATTTTCAATTTCTATAAAACTTTATTTCATAAAAAAGGAAATACCTAAATGTTTCATTTTGAATCTATCCCACCCCCTCCCCGCATCCCGACTGAGCAATGGACGGACTGGAAGTGGCAAATACAGCACTCTCTCAAAACTCCTAAAGAGCTTAAAAAATTTTTAGATCTTTCAGAAGAAGAAAAGAAGGCCGTACACCTTTTAAAAGATCGTTTTGCCTCAAAAACCACCCCTTACTATTTAGAGCTTTGCAAAAGACACCCGCCCCTCCGCTCCATGACCCTGCCTCATTTAAAAGAGATGGACTCTTCAGGCTTTTATCAAGAGGACCCTCTTGGAGAAAAAAAACACAGCCCTGTTCCCAGAATTGTTCACCGCTACCCGGACCGAGTCCTCTTTTTAGTTACAGATTTTTGCGGCATCTACTGCAGATACTGCACAAGAAAATATTTCACAGCTCAAGGAAATTACACGATCTCCTCTAAAGATTATCAAAAAGCTCTGCAATACATCAAAAACAGCCGCGGCATCCGTGAAGTGATTTTATCCGGCGGCGACCCTTTAACATTATCCAATAATAAAATAAAAAATATTCTGAAAGACCTGCGCTCTATATCTCACATTGAAATTATTCGGATAGGAAGCCGTCTGCCTGTGGTCTGTCCTTTTAGAATAGATGCGGAGTTGACGGCGCTGCTCAAAGCACACCAGCCCGTTTTTGTCATGACCCATTTCAATCACCCTAAAGAACTCACTGCAGAATGCGTGAAACATTTGCTTGATTTATGCGACAACGGCATTTGCGTTTACAATCAAATGGTCCTCCTGAACGGCGTCAACAACCATCCAGCCGTCGTGCAGGCTTTAAATCGAAGACTGCTCTTTATAAGGGTTCGGCCTTACTATATGTTTCAATGTGATCCTTCTGAGGGTACTCAGCATTTTCGAACCACTATAGAAAATTCGAAATGGATTCAAAAGGAGCTTTGGGGTGTTTTTTCCGGACTGGCCGTTCCGCGTCTGAGTATGGATTTGCCCAATGGAGGAGGCAAAGTGGAGCTGACTCCAGATCACTTCATAAAAAAACAAGAAGACACTTTTTTTCATAAGGGATTTGACGGTATGATTTCCGGCTATCCCAACCCTAAGGAGTCAAAAACACCAGACACAAAAGAGATACAAGAATATATAACTGAGTGGAATATTTTAAAAACGCAGGCTTACGGAGCTGTGGAGAGGGAAAACTGTGCATCTCATTAAAATTAAAATTTTATTTTTAGCGGCCTTTGGCTCCTTTTTACTGTTTGCACAAACCTGGTCTCAAGCTGAACATTGCGCGGCCCTGGACAAAAAATTGGAGTCAGAGCTTCAAATGTACGACCGCCACACCTCTATTTATTTGAATCATTTAAAAGAGTGCCGGCTTCCTATAGAAAACAAATTTCTATTTTATGAAAAATTATTCTCCTGGCTGCTGCACATTCCCCTCCTGCCCGCCGCTTTAGAGCCTTTGGACAAAGCCGTTCAGTTTCTGTTGAATGAAACACCTCCGCCGGACATGAAATCCCTGGAAAAAATTTCTCTTGATCCTTTGGAGGCATTTTCAGAGAAACTGCAAACTGAAGAAGTTGTACTCAAAACTTTCCCCAGCTATCACGCTAAAAAATCTATAACGGAAAAACAAAACCTTCAGAGGCTGGCCAACTCTGCTTTTCGAGTGAGAGAAATAATTCAAACATTTTCCAGCCCTCTTTCCATCTGCAAAAACACAAAGGAATTCCAACACCTCTTAAATCCTTTAGACTCTCTCCTGCAGGAGGTTGTCTTTAACATATCTCAAAATATAAACGATGATCAACTGCGTCTCTTTCAACAGCTGTATGTCCTTTATCACTCCTTTCAGCCCCAAACACTCCACCACACCTCGGGCCGCCCCCCTTTTATCTCATGGACGCTTTTGCCCCCTTCTTTTATAGACTTTATATCTGAGTTTGTAGATCAGAATAATTCTCCTTTTCAAAAGAACTATGACTGGCTCAAACCTCTATTGCCGGTGCTAAAAATACAAGCCAAAGTCAGCACGCGTGTACAAAGCTACTGCACTCCGTATCAACCCTTTTTCAACAAAGAATTTGTGGAGCATTATTACACAGTAGAGTTTCAAAAACCTTATCCACCCGCTGCGAACCGAAGAAGAGAGCTTTTAACAGCCATCCAAGAAAATCTCGCAACACAAAATCATAATGTGATTTTTCAATCCCGCATCTCTTCTGACGACACACGTCTTCATCTGTATTTTATCAGACACGGCTCTCCTCCAGGATGAACGAATCTGCTTTCAAAGAGGCCCCTCCCATAAGAAATCCGCCAAGCTCTTTACACAACAAAGAACGAAAGACCTGCGCATTGACACTGCCTCCATACAAGAGAACAGACTGAGGCAGAATCTTCCGAATCACAGAAAGAGCCTCCTGAACCTGCAAGTGATTAGGAACTTTTCCAGAACCAACAGCCCACACAGGTTCATAGGCAACAATTAAAGGAGATAAATTTGAAAAACCCTCAAGCTGAGCTTTCAGAACTTCTTGAAACCGGCTTCTTTGCTCAATGCTTTCTCCCACGCATAAGATAGGCGTCATTTTATTTTGGATAATGAGGCGGGTTTTTTCCAAAATCATCTCATGGGTTTCAGCAAACAGCAGACGCCTCTCGCTGTGGCCTGTGAGAACATAACGAGCCCCCATTTCATACATCACTTGAGGAGAGTTTTCCCCCGTGTAAGGCCCTTCATTTTTATAAAAACAATTTTGCCCCCCCCACTGAAAACCTGTTCCAGACAGCTCTTCTCTCAATAAACCAAAAAGCAAAGCAGGAGCTAAAATAATATAGGATTTTTGTTTTTGCTGAGGCACCCGCTCTTTTAAAGAGCGAAGACATTCCAACCCTTCCTTAAAGTTTTGGTTCATTTTCCAATTCCCGGCGTAAATCATGTCACAGCCTCCATTCTGCGGT
Organism: Bdellovibrionales bacterium; assembly: GCA_965199935.1. Classification (GTDB taxonomy): domain Bacteria; phylum Bdellovibrionota; class Bdellovibrionia; order Bdellovibrionales; family UBA1609; genus JAPPLG01. Next base: position 861,750 of record CBDATD010000001.1, on the reverse strand, counting down.
CCAGTTCAAGGCTTTTCAGGCCCGGCAGAACACTCCCCTGAATGTAAGCTAAAGAGGCTCCTCCCCCTGTAGAAACATGATCAAAACTTTTTTCTAAAGAAAAATGGAAAACGGCTCGAGCCGAGTCCCCCCCGCCGACAATGCGAAGAGCTTCTTGGCGTTTTCCAATACTTTCCGCAACAGTTTGAGTGCCTTTCGCATACTCAGACATTTCAAAAAGCCCCATAGGCCCATTCCAAAAAATAGTTTTTGCTTTTTCAAAAACTTTTGAAAAGAGGACGCAGGTTTGAGGTCCAATATCTACAGCACACCAAGACTCCGGCACATCCGCACCATCTGTGATTTTTAATAAATCCACACGATGGATATCTGGAACGACAACATGATCTACAGGTAAATAGAGGTTTTTCTTTCTGATCCGCATTCTTTCCATCAGTTCTTGAGCTAGAGAAACATCCTCTATAGACGTCTTCGTATTTCCTAAGGAACGTCCTTGTGCTTTGAGAAACACATAAGCCATAGCGCCGCCAACCACCAAACAATCTGCATAATCAATGAGATTGAGAATAGTGTTAAATTTATCCTGCACTTTGGCCCCTCCTAAAACCACGACAAAAGGATGTTCAGGGTTGTTTTTCAGCCGATCCAGCATCTTCATCTCTTTTTGAATCAGATACCCAATACATCTTTTTGGCACAAGGCGGGGGAGTGCGGACAAACTGGCGTGTTTTCTATGACATACCCCAAAAGCGTCGTTGACGTAAATATCAATATTTTTTGCAAGCTCTTCAGCCAATTTTAAATCGTTTAATTTTTCTCCTGGATGAAATCTTAGATTTTCCAGTAAAATCAACTGGTTTTTTTTTAATGAAGGAGAAACAACTAAAGGCACATCACTCAACAATTTAGGGGAAAAGAACACGTCCACATCCAGAATTTCACTGAGTACAGACGCCGCTGGGGCAAGAGACCATTTGCTGTCTGGTTTGTCCGGCCGGCCCAAGTGGCTGGCCAACAGCACTTTGGCCCCTTGATCCAAAGCATAACGGATCGTGGGAAGAGCATTCATAATACGATAGTCATCCGCCACTTTGCCGTCTTTTACAGGCACATTCAAATCCGCTCGGATAAATACACGCTGATCTTTCAAATCAAAATCTTCTATATGAGAAATCACAATATTCACCGGCCTATATACTTCATAAGGTCTAACAAACGACTGCAGTACCCTGCTTCATTATCGTACCAGGCAAATATTTGCGCCGTTTTACCGCAAACTTGAGTGAGGGCTTGATCCACAACAAGGCTGGCGGAAGATCCTAAAAAATCTGCGCTCACTAAAGGTTTTTTTTCTATGGACAAAATATTTTTCAAATCACCTTCCGCGTACTGCCCAAGGACTTCATTAAGAGAATTTAATGAAATATCTTTCCGGCACTGCACTGTAAATTCCAATAAACTGACGTTAGGGACAGGAACTCGAACCGCAAGACCCTGAAGCTTTCCTTTCAAATCAGGAATAATGCGGTCTATGGCCTTTACAGCCCCTGTTGTCGTCGGAATCATAGAAAGAGCCGCGGCGCGGGCGCGCCTCAAATCCTTGTGAGAAGAATCTAAAAGTTTTTGATCGCTCGTGTAAGCATGCACTGTGGTCATATAGCCGTTCACAATGCCGAAAGTCTTGTGTACAACAAAAGCTAAAGGGGCCAGGCAGTTGGTCGTACAGGAGGCATTGCTGATAATATTGTAGGAGGATTTATAATCTTTGTGATTGACTCCATAAACCACTGTAAACTCAGCTCCCTCTGCCGGAGCCGCCACGATAACTTTTTTCACAGGGCCTTTGAAGTGCTGCGCCAGGTCCTCTTTCTTTTTAAACCGGCCTGTACACTCTAAAACAAAATCAACGCCTTCCCACGGAATATGCTTCGGATGATCTTTTCTGGAGTAAGCCACAAGATCTTCTCCTATTTTTAAAGAATCTTTAGAAAAAACCTCCAACTTTTCATTGAGAGGGCCGTGGACGCTGTCATACTGAATCAAATGAACTGAAGACTCTATGCTCCCATGGGAATTGATGAAACACACATCCAGGTCCGGGGAAAACCTGGTCAATCTCAAAAAATAGCGGCCGATGCGCCCTAACCCATTGATTCCCACACGAATAGACATGCCACTCTCATACACTAAAAATGAGGTCGAAACAAATTGATCTTAGAATAAAACAGTGCAGTAAAAAGAGTTCTTTACGGCAAGAAAATTTCAGTCTAAAAATGAATCATGCCGTTTATAGTTTTCGAAGGTTTGGATGGTTCAGGGAAAAGCACTTTACTGCAAGGTCTTTCTCAAAAACTGAAATCACAAGGCATTCCTGTGACTGCAACCAGGGAGCCGGGGGGGACCCCTCTTGGAGAGCAGATACGAAAAATTCTTCTGAGAAATGATGAAAATGCACCCACCGCCTGGACGGAATTATTCCTCTATGAAGCCTGCCGAAGACAAAATGTGGAGCAAGTGATTAAACCATCTCTGAAAAAAGGACACTGGGTTCTTTGTGACCGTTTTTGGGCTAGCACTTCAGCTTTTCAATCCGGCGGCAGAGATTTGGATGAAAAAAAAGTTTTGCAGATGAATCAGTGGGCTTCAGACGGCCTCAATCCGGATCTATGGGTGTTCATGGATCTGCCTTTAGAAGAAGCTCAAACACGCTGGGAAAACCGCACCTCTTTCCACCCTTTGGACCGCTTTGAAATGGAAAAACTGCCTTTCCACGAAAAAGTGAGAAATTATTATAACAAACTGACTAAAAGCAAAGAGTACGGGCCTTGGCTGATCATGGATGCCTCTCAACCCACCAAAACTTTAGTCAGCAGGCTCATTCAAGAATTAAAGCAAAGAGCGTGGCTGTAAGTGAACTCCATCGAAAGCCGTACAGACATCCAAAACACCCTGTTGAACTCTATTCAAAATAAAAATCTAGGTCCGGCCCTGCTCTTTTACGGCCCCCCCGGTGTTGGAAAAACGCAAACGGCTTTTGAAACCCTTCAAGCACTGATTTGTTCTTCATTTCCATCCTGCAGGAACTGTCAAGTGTGCCGGCAAATTAAAAATAAACAACACCCATCTCTGTTCTTTATTGAACCTGAGAGCCTCAGCATCAAGATAGAAGTTATTTCAAAAATTAGATCCTTTATTTCTCTTCAAAGTTTTTCATCCCGCCGTGTTGTTGTCATTGATCAAGCGCACACCATGAATCATCAAACACAAAATGCTCTCTTAAAATCTTTGGAAGAGCCTCCTCAGGGGGTGTATTTCATTTTGATTTGCAGTCAAATAGCAAAATTGCTGTCCACGATCCGCTCCAGAACTCAACTGATTCGTTTTAACAGATTAAGTTTTCAGGAAATGGCAAAAATTCTTCCTGAAGAAGAAGACTGGAGGCTTAAGGCCAGCCGGGGCCAGCTCAACCGAGTGAACCAATGGAAGGATGAAGAAAAACTTTATAAAGATATTTTCAGCTTATTAAAAGATCAAAAAATTTCCAATGATCTAAGTGTTCGTTTAAGAGAGAGAAAAACAGCCTTGCTGACAGCCCGCACCCTTCAAGAAATACTAAGGGACATTCGAATTCTGCAGGCAGGGGGGCGGGATCTGATTCATGCCCGCCAGACCTCCTGCTATGAAAAATGGCTCAAAATTTCTCCAACAGTTATTTATCAGCTTTACCAAAAAGCCTGCCGTCTGGAGCAGGATATTTCATCTTATTTAGATTCTCTTTTATGTTTTGAAAATTACTGGAGCCAGGCCCGCAGGTATTTCTCAGAGACAAGCCATCATGTGGGTTGACGTTCATACACATCTGCATATGTTAAAAAACCCCGACAAAGCGGTCCAGACAGCTTTGGATTCCGGTGTTCAAAAAATGATGACCATAGGCACTTCCGCAGAAGATTGGGATCAAGTTTTAAAAGACGTAAAAAAATTTTCTGTTTTTGGAGCTTTAGGACAGCACCCCCACACGGCCAAAGACTATAATGACGCTAGTGAAGAAAAATTAAAACAAAGCCTGCAAAATGAAAACATTCAGGCCCTGGGTGAAATAGGTTTGGACTATTATTATGAGCATTCAGACCGCTCAATTCAGAAGGAAGTTTTTAGAAGGCAAATGGCTCTTGCGGATGAGCTGGGCCTCCCTGTTGAGATTCATACTCGAAATGCAGAAGAAGACACACTCACAATTTTAAAAGAGTATCCGGGGGTTCGGGGCTTGATTCATTGTTTTACAGGCTCTTACGGCATGGCCAAAAAAGCTCTGGACATTGGATACAATATATCGTTCAGCGGCATCATTACTTTTAAAAAGGCTGAGGGCCTGCGGCGTGTTTGTGAAAAAATTCCTATCCAGCGCCTGCATATCGAAACAGACGCTCCTTACCTGGCTCCTCTGCCTCATCGAGGAAAAGAAAATCAACCGGCATGGCTTTTGCATACAGCAAAAATGGCCGCGAACTTGCATAAAGTTTCTACAGAGAAATTGAAAGAGCAGACGTGGGCCAACGCCTGTCATCTTTTTTCTTATCCTTCTTTGGTCTAAGTCTTCAAGCTCTCAAGTTGGAATTTCCTCGTACTTTTCTATAATCAAATGGTACTGCTTTGAAAGGTGTTCTTTATGGCCCGCCTGCTTAAAACTCGAACAAAAGTGATCGGCCTTCATCCCGGAGCTTTGGTTTACGTGGATGAATCCGGCGGCACGGAAACTGTTCAAATTAATTTGATGAATTATAATAAAGACTCTCTTGAAGAATCCACTTCCTCCACTCTGGAGAAATGCGTGAAAAACGCCAAAGACACTTCGACTGTGACTTGGATTGAGTTTCAAGGTTTGAGAGATAAAAATGTGATCGAAGAAATTGGAAACCAATTCGGCATTCATAGATTATGGCTGGAAGATGTTTTGAACATGGACCACAGACCTAAAATAGAAGAAATGGACAATATGCTTCTTGCGATCATCAAACTGGTGAATATAGAAACCCAAAAAGAACTGCTTAAATTAAAAGTCGGCCAGACCAGTTTATTTTTTGGACAGGGTTTTGTTCTCTCTTTTAACGACACAAAAGATGATTTTTTCTCTCCTGTTAAAGAACGCATTCGAAAATCAGTGTGGAAAATCAGAACACTTCAGGCTGATTATTTGTTTTATGCGCTGATTGATTTTTTGGTTGACCAATACTATCTCGTTTTAGAGCCTATGGAGGATTACTTTGATCAGCTGGAAGACAGCGTGACCGCCAATATCAATAAAGTCAAACCCATTGATATTATCTCTTTGAAGGGAGAATTTCTTTATTTAAGAAAAACCATTTTTCCTATCAAAGAAGCTTTAAACAAAATAATCGACCACAAGCACCCTTGGATTGATCCGCAAAATATCCGTTATTTCCAAGACCTTCAGGATCATATCGTTCAAATTATTGAGGTGGCTGATTACTACAATGAATTGACCACATCTCTCATGGATTTTTATCAAAACACAGTCAACAGCAAAATGAATGAAGTGATGAAGGTGCTGACTCTTTTTGCTTCTTTGTTTATCCCTTTGACTTTTATTGTGGGAATTTATGGAATGAACTTCAAATTTATGCCGGAGCTGGAGTGGAAGTACAGCTACCCATTGATTTGGGTTTTGATACTCTTGATCAGCGGAATTATGCTTGTATTTTTCAAAAAAAGAAAGTGGCTGTAGTTTTCCGCCGCCTTTCGCAGCCAGGCTCCTCCCTTTATTTTCAACAAACATCTCACAATCTTGTCCTGCGCATAAGTGTTCCTATACAAGAAAGAGAGTCCATCTGCAGAAAATTATTGAAACCAGTAAAATCTTAGTGTAGAGTCATAAGATATGGCTTACCGGCTCCGGTTCTCCGGAACTTATCGCAAAAGCCAATGATTCTTTGGCCGGGCGAATAGCCATTTTAGAGCTTGGAACGTTTAAAATAAGTGAATTAAGAAAAAAAGAGCGTTCGCCTTTTTTTGATATTTTTTCCTCTTCTTTAAAAATTTCTCACTTGAATTTTTTAAAATCAACTTTAGCTCCATTGAAGAGCCATGATGCAACTCAGGTCACCCGCACAGCCGCCCCTGCAAAACGCCGGACCCACACGTACAAGGAAAGGGCTTGCATGCAAGGAAAGAGCAGGAGGATTTTCTCTTTAGAGAGCATTAGGATGAACAATCTTCACAGAAAAACCTGTACGTCCGCCCTTTAAACAATGAGAAGGAATCAGCTTTCTCTCCAAGCCATCTGAAAGGCCACCTTGTAGGGTGAATGTCAATTTCACTTCTCTATCATCCAGGCTACATGGTTGTGCGGAGCCTTCAGGATCCCAAGAAGTTAAAAGACCATTCACGCTCTTTACCATCTCGTTTTGACTATCACGATATGGCAATACCTGATTTATTCCAAGGCTGGGAAAAGGGGATACCTGCCGAGGGAGCCGGTGGGCGTAGATGATCTGTCTTTCAATATAATTTAAACGGAATTTCGGTGCCATACCAGGTCTTGCATTGTTGATGTAAATAGGCGGCAATAGCCTATCCTCTGTTAAATCAACTCCTGAATTTTGAGTATGACCTAAATCTGCAGGCACATATTGATTGTTAAAAGTTTTTTTTAGTTTGGGATAAAGAGTCAGCATATAGTTGGGTAAAATTGTGTAATTGGCAACATCAAATGGATCTGGAGCTATCGCCATCTCTTCGTAAATTCTCATTGTTTTTCTAAAAATTTCACGATTACTCAACTGAACTTGAACAGCGTTAGCATTAGGGTTTGAACCAGGGTCGTCATAGTGTAAGAACATAGGGTCCTGATAAGCATCCATGCTGTCAGGCAGATCACTGTAATTGTTAAACGTCCGGCCTTGCCTCTCTGATACATCACGCATATCTCTGCCTCTTCGCATGGGATTCTCAGCAAACAAAACACCCCAGGCCCATTGAACTTGTGCATCGGTCAATCCGTATCGATCACCAGAAAAACGAGAATAATTAGGAAATAAGTTAAACGCATTTCCTCCTCCACCGGGAGGAATGCGGGGAATGAGGAGATCCAGCTTACTGCCGCCAAAAGTAGCTCCAAAAGGTTTAGCGTAAGCTTTTGCCTTAAGCTCCATCTCGCCAAAAAGAGGAAAAAACAACTGTCCCCTGTAAGGTATAGCAACTTCCACTTTAACACCTAAATGTTTTGCTGCAGCCTTCTTGTGAAAGCCGGCAACCCTTTCTGGATCAGAACTCCCGCTCCACACAGCTTTTAATATCTCACACCACTTCAGATCATCAGGGTCAGGTTGGTGATTTGCAATTTTGTGCATAGCGCCTGAGTCAACATTAGTTAGTGGGCTTAAATGTGGATTTGATCCCCCCGGGTCACATTGAAACACAGTTTGAACAGTCCTTTCACAAAAAGTATTTGTACCATCCCCAAGAGGGTTGTTATCAGACTTAGTATTTTGAACATACAAAGGGATTGATGAAGTCTCATCCCATTCAAAAAAATCGTCAAATCCTGTTGATGTTGTTACAGGTGCGGGGTCTCCTCCTGTGTTTGATTGAACTATACTAAAACTGAGATAATCACCACGATTGAAATTCTTATAATTAACATAAGTGAGATTTTTTTGAATAGTTTTCCTCACACCTTCCGCAATACTAATATCACCCTGCCCTCCAATTTCTTTTCCACCTTGTAACAAAGGAAATAAATTATCTTTAACAAATATGGCTCGTTTTCTTTGATCCCTGAGAAAGGCCAAGTACATAGAAGCTGTGACCATCCAATTTTGATAACCCACATCAGAGCAGTTTTCTATTAATCGCTCACGAAGTCTTCGTACTTGGTCATTCCCCGCTAAGACAGAATAAGTGGTCACAGGACCTGCGGTTCTTGTAAGAGGAGGCAAGTCCTTTGCGCTCACTCCGGCTAAATACTGCTGGCAAACATGAGTATTATCCGATTGCCATGTCGTAAAGAACAAAGGATGTATGGTGCAAACCGCATGGGGGCAGTTTGTGAAATTTCCTGCACAGTTTTGACGAAGACAGCCAGGGCCTGCATTGGGGCATAAAGATCTGCCTGCGACAGGTGTTCTGCTCAAAATATTCATTTGCTGTCTTCCTGAAGATGAAGTGTCAGGATTCGTAAAAGCTCCGATGTTTCCTAAAATCAAGTATCTCCAGGCAAACAGCTTGTAGTTTTGCCTCATTTGATAATTGATATGAGCCATAGCATCCATGACCTCCGCCTGCTTTTGAGCCGCATAGATCGCCGCTAAATCCACTGCATTTTGCAGATTGATTTTATCATGTACGACCATGCCGACATTGATCACCATCGCCAGACAGAAAAAAATAACCGGAAAAACCAAAAGACCGAAAACAATCAACTGCCCTTTTTTTCTTTTGATTAAATAACGCTGTTTCATAACCATCCCTGTTTCTTTATTTTATTTGACAATTCCACCCTGTGAAAAGAACTGCCTGCGTAAATATTCCAGACGAAAATGACTATCGTCCTGCATAAACTCAGCAGGCAGGCAGTGCTCCAATATTTGACGCAAAAGTTTTCCCTCTTTAGACAAAGGGTCTTTCAAATACTCCGCACAGGTGTTCAGCGATTTCATATAACTGGACAAAGAGCCAAGTTCAAAAAATTTCAAATCTTTCTGCATATAAACAAAGCAATCTTGGTGATGCCTCTTTACAAAATCTCTAAACAAATGGTTGTCCGTATCTTTGAATAAAGAAAAGCACTGATGATGGATCAAGGTAAAACCTGCAAAAAAACATTTTTGATCGGAGGGGCTTCGCCCTTTCAAAATGACTCTTCCTTTTTTATCCGCCCATAAATGACCGGCTCTCTCTTTGAAAGGGGCGCACAAAAAAGTCATTAAAGCTTTTTTTTGCCGGTGCTGAGCCAGCATTTGAGGAAAAAAACCGCCGCAAAGGAAAACAGAATCCCCGTTGAAGCAAATCAAATTTTCTTCTCCTGCAAAAAAACTTTTATTTTTTTTTAAAGAGCCCAAACCCTCCAGCAAGCGCGGTTCATAAGAAAAAGAAAGACTCTGGATTCCTGCTTTCGCAGGGGCGGCGCAGGGTGCACTATGAACTTTTCTGCCTGACTTTTGCGGGGGTACAGGGTGAATAGGAAGGCGGTTTTGCGGCAAAACGTATGTTTGAGCTTTGAAGGTCTGTCTGCTCGGCTTTTTCATGTGTGAAAAACGTGAAGCCGGCTCAGCCCTCTCCCGCACAGAAGAGATGAGACACTCGATGGTGTTTACAACCTGTTGAGGCCAATGGTGAGTATTCACCAGCAAATGACGAACTCCTATATCCTCCAAAACCTTTAAAGGGTAGCCTGCTATCGGAATATTTAGAAAAGGAAGAGCTATTTTAGAACAAGCTCTTGTATAAGGATGCAGGCGGGAGCCTCGGCCGGCGCATAGCAGGAGAGCTTTCATGAATAACTCAAAAGTACTTTATGGTTTAAGATCGACTGAATGTATTTTAAAAAATAAGGGTGCTCATCCATCTGAACAAGCACAGACTCTACTTTTTTCAGAGAGGGGTGGACATATTTCAAATGACTGTTCTGCCCTCTAAGATGAAAAAAACTCATAAAACTGCCGACAGCTTTAAACAGCCTCTGTATCGTCGTTAATTGAAACTGCCTCCTATTGATTTCTTGATTCCATTTTTTCTGATAATAATCCATCAATCCTTGTTTCTCCTGATCGGAGAGGCCCGCATAAGGATCCTCCATCAAACTGACTGCATCATAGTAAATAGGATAGGAACCAGCGTCCTGAAAATCAATGATATAAATCTGATCTTTATGAATAAATAAATTTCTAGAGTGAAAATCCCTATGGCTGGAAGTCAAAGGAGGCTGAACCAGTGTATTGTTGATATTTTTAAACTCCTCAAATAATTTTTTCTTATCATCTTCTAAAAAAGCTTGGTTCAGCTGTTGATAAGCAAAAATCATTTCATGCAGTCCTTGATTCCATGTAAAGGCTGTTTTTAAGTCTTCGGAGCGAATCTCCTTTTGCATCTTCCAGAGAAAATCCAAAGCCATTTTATGAAAATTCAGCCGGCGGCGGTCCAAATAATACCGCTCCAAACTTAAAGAACCTATATCTTCAAGCAAGACAAAGCCCTTGTTGTTGTCTTGGGCTAATATTTTTGGGACTGAGAAGTTTTTTTGATACAGCAGGCCCTGTACATCCAAAAAAGATTTCAAGCTTTTTTTTGCGCTTGGAGGATAAGACGCTAAGATGCAGGTGCCGTCTTTTACAGCCACCCGATGGTATCTTCGCTCGCCGCTGTCACCCATGATTTTTTTGATCGTCCAGGCGGAGCCGAGTTGCTGATCTAAGAATTGTTTCATATGCTATCTATTAAGCCGTTCATCAGAGCTGTACCAATGAGAAGTAAAACACTCCAACAGCGAAGGGACAATCTTTTTTTGAGCCGGCTCCAGAGATAAAGGAGAAGAAAAAATCAAAGAAGGCCCTTCTTTGTTTGTTCTTAAATAGTGGGCTAAGAAGAGTTGGCTCTCTTTTGAAAGCTGTTCTGCAGAAGAAATAAAAATTAAAGTTTTCTTTAAATCAGAGGAAAAGAGTCCAGCGTCAAACACGGAGGCATGGATATGGACAAAAGATCTTAAACAAGATCTTTCGTAAAAATCCAAAGCTGTTTTTAAAGCTCTTTGATCGGACAAAGCAGAAATCCACACCGGAAAGCTTTCTTCACGGGATTGAAAAGAAACCCCGTGTTTCTGAAATAAATCTTCCAAAGAGCTGAGGGTCCATTGAACGTGGTGATAGATTTCATCCAGAAGTTCTGTAGAAACAGAAGAATCTACTTGAAGATGACCAGCAGTCTGTCTGCTTAGAATGAGAGGAATCACTATAGATGTACTCTGGGGGCCAGGCCGATTGAAATAACGAATAGGAATTGAAAACTTATCGCTTAAAGTCTGGCTTAATCTTTTCATTGTCTGCTGATACAAATCATAAGACATATTTCACTTCCTTGTGCAAAAAACCCCTGCTTTATTACCTGCAAATCAGGGGACAAAGCAGACACCGTTTGAGAAAAATGTTAAATAATTTAGAAAAATCAATGAGTTAGAGTTATTGCCATCTTCCAGGGGGCCTGTGTTTGACAGGGCAAAAATGAGAAAAATTGTCTATCACTCAAACACCTAAGGACAAAATTTGTCTGTGGCAAAACGCATGTTTGAGCTTTACAGATCTATCTGCCCTGCTTTTATGAAAACAGTGTCAATGTGGAAGCGGCATATGTACATAGAAAAACGGGGCAGGTAGAGCTGTAAACGAGTTCGGCTTTGAAACAGAGCAGACAAAGTTTGCTCTGTGGCAAAACGCATGTTTGAGCTTTACAGATCTACCTGCCCTGCTTTTATGAAAACAGTGTCAATGTGGAAGCGGCATATGTACATAGAAAAACAGGGCAGGTAGAGCTGTAAACGAGTTCGGCTTTGAAACAGAGCAGACAAAGTTTGCTCTGTGGCAAAACGCATGTTTGAGCTTTACAGATCTATCTGCCCCGTTTTTATGGAAAAGACGTTATCACGTACTCAGGGGCGGTGTTTACTGAACACCTTGAGAGGATTTTGTTTTTTTCGGCGGAGCTTTCTCCGATTCAGCAGATTGAGCAACATGAAGAAGAGTCAAAGCAGAGGGGTTTGTCTCTATATCCCTTTCATCTATACGCACAGTATGTTCATCGCAATAAGCACACCTGCCGGGGCCTTCCGCCTCAGTTGCTTTGTCTCCTTTGGCAAAAACCGAAACAGTCCACAAACCAACTAAGACCAAAAGAAATTTCATAAGCCATCCTCAGATATTCATTTCTTGAGCCACAGGAGTTATAATCTCCATAAGCCCGTTAAACATCGACATCACCTGGCTCATGATAACAGGATCGTTGCTGTTTTTCCAGCCTTTAGACACTCCTTTTTTGTCGTACTCAATTTCGATAGAACCCACGCCTTTTTGAGTGATTTTCTGCGGCTTATTCACCCGATCATTGTAAGACACCAGAATGACTTTGCCGGACTGATCCGTCATCTGATCAATACGCCCTTTCTCATCATGAGACAAACTCACCCAGCGGCCGTCAGAGCGGGACACCCTGCTCATTAAACAGCTGGCTGAATCATACTGAATTTTTATAGTCTCCTGATTCACTACTTTCTTGTTGGAAAGCCTTTGAGTTCCCACAGACAAAGGTTTTAAACATTTGCGATGGTATTTTGCGAAAGAAGTTTTTTGACTGCGATTCACCTTTTCCCTGAGCAAACCTTGGAACACCCCTTCACCATAGTAATTGTATTGGGTACGCACTCCATTTTGAGTGAGATGAGAAACCCTTCTAAATTTAGGATGGTAAGTCACATCACGAATCTCTCCATTAACTTTTTGCCTGGCCCGGTGCAGGTACATAACTCCGTCGGAACCTTTTTTATTCCAAAATTCATACCTGCTGATATTTGTAACCACCTTGCCGCACTTTTTTTCTACATCCGTCCAATAGTGGTTTGGATTTTTTGGATTGGTCTCATACTTATATGTCTCCACACACCTTCTTTGATTTTCAAAACTAGTCACCCAGTCCTTCTTTTTGTTGTATTTTAATTTTTCCACTGCCGGATCTTTCCTCGTGCCGCCTGGATACACAGTCTGAGTTAAATTGTGAAGATCATCGTAAGCATGGCTGTAGTTTCCGTCTTTATTGACTACACGAACCAAATTTTCACCTTTAATCTCGTATGAGGCCTGAACCTTCCCCAGCCCCTTAATAGAAGCAATCTGCCCCTGCTTGTAGCTGAAGACGAGCCTTCGCCCTTTATTATCTGTGATGTATTGAGGCTGGTCTTTTTTCCATACAATTTTAATGTAGTTGCCGGATTTATCTGAAATTTGAATCAGCCTCCCGCTGTTTTTTGCAAAAAACTGCTGAACTCCATTGGACAGTGTTCTTTTAAACCATCCTTTTTTGCTGAAAGAAAGGGAGTCGCTGGTTCGGCCTTCAGCAAAGTACACCGCTCCCGGTTTCGCCTCCCCGCTGACTTTATAAGCTTTTAAAAATTCATTCCTTAGAACGTGGCTTTTAGTTAATTTTTGCCTCAACTGTTTGTAATAAGCACTCGACAGCTTTTTATTTTGCTTTTTAACCGCTTGTACAATCTGCTCTATTTGCGCAGAGACATTTTGCCTGGAGTTTTTAGTTAAAAATAAAATCTCTTGACCGCCCCCGCATTCAGTCAACTGAACAGAATTATCTGGAAGCACATGCACCCTTGTTTCTATGTTTGAACACCATCCCATGCCAAACAGCCCCCGATACAAAGACCTGGAGTTGTAAGTCCTCTCCATAACCAGAGGAAACACAGCCCCTTGAGATCAAAGTCAACAAATGTCTTTTTATAGTTTCCACTTTTTGTATCTACAAGCGCCCCTGCTGAGAAAGCAAAACCCAGCGCTAGAAACATTAAAACCCTCATCTCTCCTCCTTACTTTCAAAAAAACAAATTCCATCAGTTATACGTCTATTGTAGCCACTTTCTTCATCACTTTTCCACCAATAATTACCAAAACAGCTATAATAAGCAGGCAAACCCACCCTAAGGCTGTGGTAAATAATACAACTGCGTAAGAGCGGTTGATAAAATAAAGCAAACCTAGAATCACTACAGGCACGGCAGAGATAATTTTTGCCTGCATCATCCCCTGAGCGGTCAAAGCTTTAATTTTACTTTCCACTTTTTGTCTGGAGCGTATGGTCTCCGCAATAACTGCAAACGTTTCCGCCAAATTTCCCCCTGTCTCTTTCAGAATATTCACTGAAGTCACCATCATAATCATATCCGGCATAGGAACCCGCTCCGCCATTTCCGTCATAGCTTCTTCCACACTCATCCCCAATTTAATTTTGTTCAAAACCAAAGTAAATTCACTGCTGAGAGGCCCTTTCATTCCCTCAATGACTCTTTCCATAGCCTGCGTCACACTAAGGCCCACTTTCATTCCATTCGCCATTAAAACCATGCCCTCCCGCATTTGCTCGACAGCCAGACTGCAATAGCGGCCCCAAAGGGAGCGGACCACAGAGCGAACTCCAATCCATGTCATAAAAAAGCAGATCACTCCAGCAACCAGCCCTGCCAAGAAATGAGGCAAAAGGACAATCACCGGCAAAACCCCCATAGCCAGGCTTAAAAACCATAAATACATGACTGTTTTTTTATGATCTTTTTGAATCCTCATCTTCTCTATAATTTCTATAATTTCCTTTTGAGAAGAAAAGGTTTTATCGTAGGCAAAACGCAAAAAGGACGGCAAAAATCTATAGCTGACAAAAAACACGCAGACGCCAAACACCGCATACAACAGCAAATCATATTGAACTAAAAAACTCATGAGGCCGCCTTTTTGGGAGGAAGAGGGCGAATCACTCTGGCCGGGGCCGGCTTAGGTTTTATGCCGGCGGCTCCGGCTTTACCGGAGGATTTCACAGACTGCTGAGTGGTGAACAAATCTCTTGGAATATGAATGCCCCTTTGTTCAAAACGCTCGATAAATGTAGGGATCCTGCCCATTGCTTGAAACTGGCCTATTATTTTTCTGTTCTTATCGAAACCGGATTCTTTAAACCTGAAAATTTCCTGTAAAGTCACGACATCCCCCTGCATCCCCGCCACCTCTGTAATGCTTTTAATTTTACGGCTCCCATCACTTAAACGGCTGATCTGCACGATTAAATTAACGGCGCCGGCGATCTGCTCTCGAATGGCTTTCGCCGGCAGCTCCATTCCGGCCATTAAACACAAAGTCTCCAGTCTGGCGACAGCTTCTCTGGGGTTGTTCGCATGCACAGTTGTCATAGAGCCGTCATGGCCTGTATTCATTGCAGACAGCATATCCAAGGCCGCGCCGTCTCTGCACTCTCCCACCACAATTCGGTCGGGGCGCATACGAAGGGAATTTCGAATCAAATCCCGGATGGTGATGGCCCCTGTCCCCTCCATGTTGGCGGGTCTTGTTTCCAAACGCACCACATGTGTTTGCTTCAGCTGTAATTCTGCCGCATCCTCCACTGTGATAACTCTCTCTTTGTCGGAAATAAAAGAAGACATTACATTCAACAATGTTGTTTTACCCGAACCTGTGCCTCCGGAAATAATGACGTTCAAACCCTGCTCCACACAAATTTTTAAAAAATCCGCCATAGCTTCTGTTAAAGAGCCAAACCTCTGAACCAAATCTTTAATGACAATTCTTTCACTGGGAAACTTCCTAATAGTGACCGCAGGCCCGTCAATAGAGAGAGGTTCAATGACAGCATTCACACGGCTTCCGTCCGCCAAACGGGCGTCCACATAGGGAGTTTTTTCATCAATGCGTCTTCCTAAGGGAGTGACAATTCTTTCGATCACATTTTTCAAATGCATGTTAGAGGTAAAAGTCACGGGGGACAGCTGAATTTTACCGCTTTTTTCGCAGTAAATTTGAGAAGCCCCGTTCACCATAATTTCTGTAACGGAAGGATCCGCCAACAGCTCTTCCAAAGCCCCCAGACCCACAGCTTCATCCAAGACTTGCTTGATGATCTGCCCCCGCTCCTGTCTGGCCAGGTGTTTTGCTTTCTCATCCACCAGGCGGGTCACAATGCGTCCGGCTTTTGTGCGAATCTCGTCTGTGGCTTTTTTAGTTTTTGCTTTCGTCAGGTCCTTGTTTAAATCCATTTCTTGAATGAGTTCTGAATGCACTTGTAATTTTAAAAGAGTATTGGAATCCAAATTTTCATCCGCCGAAAGATCCTCTTTTTGCAGGCTTTCCGATGTTTTTTTGAGAGGACTCATCTTCGGACGGGACAGCTGTTTATTTTTCTGCAAAATGCCCCCTGTCAACTGCCTTATAATCTGATGATAGGAGCGGGCGACTGCCGTATTGGGATGAGATAAAACAAAAGGCCTTGAAGAAGAGAGAGCTTGGGCGGAAACAGCCTCATCATTTGGAACAAAATTTAAAATGGGAAGTTTAAGGGCTTGTTGAATCGTCGATGCTTGAACAGCCGAAGATGTATGTTTGTTCACAATAATCTGCAACAGCTGTGTGGGGAGAGTGGCAGTCATGAGTTCATTTAAAATTCTTCTTGTTTGGTTAATCACCAAAATTTCAGGCGTCACAAGCACCAGTAAAGCACTGACTTGATTCAGAGCTTCTAACTGTAAATCTCCAATCTCACAGCCCAAATCCACAAAAATATATTTGTAGTTCTGCTCCAAGCTCATCAGTTGTTGAGAAAATAAACGAGAGTCTCCGTGGAGGGTTTGCTCCGGACTTTTGACAGCCCCCAAGTAGGCCAGGCCTGAGTTGTGTTGAGATAAAATACTTTTCAGAGAGGTCTGTGAAATAATCCCTTTGTAATTGATAAACTCAGAAACTGTTTTCAGAGGCTTCAGCCCCATAATAATATTTTGATCACCACAGCTTTTGCTGTCTAGATCTATCAGCAGGCAGGGGGTTCTTAGCTCTTTTTGCGCAGACAAGGCCAAGTTCGCCGTGAAAACACTTTTGCCCACTCCGCCTTTGCCTCCAATGACTCCAATAATATAATTCATAGAACTCATTTGAAATTCCTCTAATCCTCAATCCTGAATTTTCTTTTAATCTCTTCTACATCTGTACTGGCTGAACTTTTGATGAAGGGGGTGACAAAAACAACAAACTGGTTTTTCCTTCTATTCAAACTTTTAGAAGACAGTAAATTAATAATAGGATCTGCTTCCTCCCCCGACAAATCTTTTGCCGGCTCTCGGTTAAAGTCTCTGCTGTTGGAATGGGATATAACTCCTCCAATAGCGGCGCTGAGTCCGCTTCGAACATACACTAAAGTGTTCAGCGTTTTTGAAGTGGTTACAGGATTGCCGGACGAAAACCCCAGCAGATCAGAGACCTTAAACGCCACTTGCAAACGCACACCGTCTTTTCTGGCCCCTACGATATTAGGTGTAATGTTTAAACTCACTCCGTAGGACGCTGTCTGTATCTGCATTCCAGCCGCTCCCGCCAAGACCCCGTAGGGAACTTGCGTTTCGGATGTCACACTGCCCCGCTCTCCTTCTTCCACAATCAAATTGGAGCTGTGTAAAATACGGGCAAAGCCAAAATTTTTGGCCCAGTTGAGCTTAGGAAGCAGATTGGAAATAGTTCCGGTAATCACTTTTCCAATTTTTTCTCCAATAGTGTAATCAGCCTGCGCCATCCCGGGGGCCCACTGAAAACGAAACTGATCCGTGTATTCTTTATTAAGCTCTACATAGTGGATCACCATATGAATCAATTTATTTTGAGTTTTCTTTTTAGCAGGGGGAGGCTGAACTTTAATGAGATTGATAATCACATTTTTGACATTGCGGTCGCGCACCACTCCGCTTTGCACGGCCGCATCTGTCACCACACCGGGGGCGTAGAGCTGAGCAATGATATTGGCGTTTTCCCGCTCGTCTTTTGTGGAAACAGTGCCTCTTAAAATAAACTTTTCATTGGCGGCTTTGACTGTGATATTAGGGTTTCCAATTTCTCTTTCAATAAATTGAGCCACTTTATTTTGCGCAGAAGCGCTGAGAGTCACTAAAGAGGTGGCCTTATTTCCGTACTCTTTAACTACGTTGTAAATTCTTTTCATATCACGGGGAACAAAAATCTCTCCATCCACCACAACCTTGTCGTTAATAATGGAGATGCTGATGCCGTTAATCTCACCCAACAGAGATTGAATTTCGTGGGCCACACGGGTGAGGTCTGTCTCCCGAACAGATACTGTGTATTTTTTTAAGATGCTGTTTCCTTCTTTAATGATTAAAGAACCCACCCCTTTTCGAATGGGGGTGAATCTTAAAATATGTTTTTTCTTGTTGTAAACCAACCGGGTTCTCTTGCTGTAAGTGCCTTGAAATTTTAACACTTTCCCTTTCCACTCAGGGTTTAAGGGAAAATCATTATCTAAACCTACAGAAAGAGGGATCGACTCTTCAATCGACCATGCCGGCAGTCCAATAATGAGTAAAAGAAAAATCCATCTCAAAGAAACACCGCCTTATCTAACTTTCACTCTGGTTTGGACGCCTTTTTTCCGGGAGGCGGAAACAGCTCGTATTCCTAAAATATTTTCAATAGTTGTTGTTGAAGAAACTTTTTGAGAAACCAAACTATCGTTCGGATGCCTAAGAGATAAAAATAAAGAACCCGGACTTGTGGAGAGAATATAAACAAGCCTTTGAATATCATCCGGCTCCGCCTCAATAGTAATAGAAGAAAAATCAGAATTGGATCGAATGTTTTTTATAAAATCACTAGAGCCGACCTGCTCATGCAGGCGGGGCAGTTCGTTGACCACGTTGAGGCCCGTCGCCAAAATCACCACATTTTGCAAAATGGTTTTCACGTGGCGGGTGCTTCCCCCTTGGCTTCTGACATCAAGAGCCGCCAGAATATCCACTCGGTCTCCTGGTTTAATCAGTTTGGCCACTCCTCTCATTTCATCAATAGGGATGGTTAAGGCTCTGCTTTTAGGGGTGACTTGCAGAGAAAGGCCGGTGACGGGGCCGGGCTTAATAATTTTGTTATCTAAAACCTGCTCTCCAGACTGGATGGGAGCGAGGGCCACAAGTCCTATAGCGTCTTCGATATTGCTGATGTGTCCGGGCTGGGCAAAGTCCATAGGAATTTCTGAAAGCTCCAGCATGGATTCATCCAAAGTTTCCATTTCATTGATGTCTCGATTTGAAACAACTAAGGTGGTTTTAGCCCCAAAACGCTTTGTTAAAGCCTGGCTTTTCTCCTGTGTGTAGCTGTAAACCAGCATGATTGCGAATATTGCCAAACCCACACTCAGCCAAAGGACTAAAGTTTCGTTTTTGTTCATCCTGAAAACCCCCTTGAAAATTGTGCTTTTCCCTCTATGATTTTTCGGAATTTTAGGACGTTTTCATTAATTTCTTTTACGGATTCAAAGCCCTTGTATAAGGGGTGTCTTTTCCAAGACCGCTGTCAAAACACCCCTCTTGTAGGAGCAGTTCATCTGGTGTGAACAAACCTGCAAACTGCAGGCATGCGTTTTTGTAGCAGAGCAAGCTGTCGGCCCGCTCAGCCTCAAAGCCGAACTTGTTTGCAGTTTTACCCCCCCTAGACTTTTCATGTATGTTTTTGCAATCACTCCGCTTTACACACGCACCGCCCCTGCGGAAGCAGGGGGCCAGCCGTTGTGCTGAGCCTCCATCTTTGAAAGCCCACAGCAAAACGCATGAGCAATCCTTTTAATTGGCATCACAGTTGCTGTTAAGGCAGATGCCGTACGCCATTTTAAGGTGAACCACCCCGGTTTTATAACCACCCCGTGGATTTGGTTTTGTTAGCGCAAGGGGATTATTAGGATCCTCATAAGTACTTAACCTGTCATCATATCCAGATCGTCTGTCTTGTACATCTATTTTGGTAAAGCCCTGCGTAGAGGTAGTGTTCCAAGCTGCACCGCCCATATCTATTTTTAATTTCTGAGGGAGAAAATCGTTGCCACTAGTTCGTACTTCAGTCACAGCAAAAACCCTTGAATTTTTTTGCCAGTAGTTATGTTGTAGTATAGTGTCTGGTAGATTGCCTGCTAGAAGGTAATCCCTTAGAAAAGCCAGGTTGCTGCGATTTCGAATCACATCCCAAGCGTAGGCTCTGGCTCCAATGGAATGCAAAATAGCAGAATGAGTGATGCCCCAAGATCCGTACATCAGGGCAAAAAAGAAAATAAAGACAAAAAAGAAAAATAAAAACTCTATCATAGCGATCCCGCGTTTTTTCCTTAGCATCCGTTGCCTCCTGAAACATCCAACTTCAATCCCCCGCAATCATTTGCATTGGCGGACTCTTTACCTAACAAGGCTGTGATAGGAAAAACAAAACCACCCTGTCTGCCTCCGCACCCATCTTGCATTGCTGGACCTGTGCTATCTCTTGTCTGCCCTAAAAAAGGAATATCCATAGTCATCACATGTGAAATGAATTTAAAAGCCGCTCCAAAATTTCTTTTGTTACCCCTTTCAAGAACATCATAACCGCCAAATGCCAGATCATTGGAAAGACAGAACCAACTGGACAAAGCTTTGCCGCTTGGAAAAAATGTGTTCTTTAAATCAATGTATTTGTCTCTTGCTCTGCTCTCTCTTTCTCCATCATTTTCATGGCCGATAAAATACTCTCTGGCTGTTGCATAGGCGACGTATTGAGCAGTCTCTACTAAGCTAAAAGTCAAAGAAGTTAAAATGACAAAAACCAAAAGCAGACAGCAAACTGTCATGCCAATCAAAAAATCAACGGAAAGACTTCCTCTCTTTTTTTTCATCGGTTAGACACCTCCCCTTCTACCTGCAAAATTTTTGCTTCTTGATTTGGATGTTCGTCCATAGCAGAGCATGTTATGCTGTTAGGGAAACCAGAAATATCCTCACATGTTTTCCAAACCCCAGCGATGGACATACCGCGTATGTATTTCCCAGGGGCTCCCACTATTGTTTCCATCCAGTTTCTTGGATTCCCACCCTCTGTGAGGATGAGGCTTGCGATACCCAACAAAATCACCATCAGCAAAACAGTCTCCACAGTGGCCTGCCCTTTTTGTTTCCGTATATTGTTATACCTGCACATTCTTTGTTCTCTCTTCAAAACTGGACTTCTGCTTTTTTGCAGAACCCTGCGTTTTCACGCCGCCTCGCACTCTCGCCACCTTTGCAAAATCAGAGACTGCTCCTTATATACGGCTCGTTTACACACTGGGTTCCTGCTTCCGTTTGTCCCTCGGACTTTTCATACACACCGTTTTTGCAATCACTCCACTTTGCACGCCTCTCCCGCAACAGCGGAAGGCCGGCACAACTGTCTGCTTGCTAACATCACAGACTGCCTATTTTATTCAAAACCCGATAACTCAGCCACCCTAATAATAAAACGACAGAAAAGGGAAAAGTCTGAAGGGCTGTTTTCTCTACTTTTTTAAATTTGATCAAACTCAGCATATTCGTCCAGATAATATAAGCTCGGCCCTGAAGACAGGAGCGGATGAGACCTAAAAATCCACCCCAAGGGAGAGCCAATGCCAAAGACCAGAAAACAGTGGATAAATTCCAAGTAAGGGCGACGGTCACGTAAAGTTTTAAATCGCCCCCTCCAATGATTCTAAAAAAGTAAAGAGGCATAGAAAACGCTAAAGCACCCAGGCCGGAGAGAAGGCTGGTTCTGAAAAGAGCTGTCCATCCTTGAGTGAGAACAACGGCGGTTAAAGCTACAGGAATGAGGCATAACAACAGTTTATTATGAATCTTTCTAGTTTTCAGATCCGCCGCTAAAGCCAGCACCAGTATCAAACCAGAGACTAGAACAAGAAAAGATTCACCCGTCATAAATTAAATATAGCAACGATATTCAAGTCTGAAAAGACTTGATCTAAAGTATATCTGCAGTTTGCAGACTTGTTCACACAGCCCTGCTGTTGCAGGAAAAGCAAAGGCAGGCGGAGGTTCAAACAAGTTCGGATTTGAGGCAGAGCAGACGAAGTTTGCTCTGTGGCAAAACGCATGTTTGAGCTTTGAAGATTCGTCTGCCTAGCTGACTGCAAAGACAGCGGACTTAGGAGAAGCAAAGCAGGCGGAGATTCAAACGAGTTCGGATTTGAGGCAGAGCAGACAAAGTTTGCTCTGCGGCAAAACGCATGTCTGAGCTTTGAAGATTCGTCTGCCTTTGCTTTCGTACACGCAAGTATATTCACAAACCCAGGCTGCCGCACGAAAAGCAAAGCAGGCGGAGATTCAAACGAGTTCGGATTTGAGGCAGAGCAGACAAAGTTTGCTCTGCGGCAAAACGCATGTCTGAGCTTTGAAGATTCGTCTGCCTTTGCTTTCGTACACGCAAGTATATTCACAAACCCAGGATGATAAAGCTTTGGGAGCATCTAATCTATTTGAACAGGGCGAAAATGGACAGAGTTGACAACTTTGATGATATTCCCCACAGGATTTAAAATAAACAAACCCTTTTTCTCAGCATACTGAGAGGCCCCTTCATTGGACTTCAAATAAGCCATAGCCCCGTAAACTTTTTTATCTCTATACTCAGGGAAATAATTTTTAAAATCCCGAATACTTTCTAAAAAATACTGCACTTGCTCTAGTTTTAAAGTGGTTTTGACTTCCACCACAACAAGCTCTTCTCCGTTGGTCGCTATAACATCAAACTCTCTTCTTTCATCCTTGTAGATTCTTTCTGCGTTAGAGCAAACTCCTGTGACTTGAATATCTCTTTCCTGCAAAGCGGTCTTCAAACCCCCTGCTGTTAGAGCTTCCATGAGTTTTCCCCAATGACCGGTGAATAAATAATCGAGCTTTCGCAGCCGGCGGTCGGTTTCTTTCATCTGCTCTCTTGTTTCTTTTGCCCCCTCTTTTAAAATTCGTTCTGTTTCTTTCAGCCGCTCACCAGCGTCTTTCATTCGCTCATCAGTGTCTTTCATTCGTTCATCGGTTTCTTTCATTCGCTCATCAGTGTCTTTCATCTGGCGGTTTGTTTCGTCAGACATAAGCTGGATCTGTTTGCGGGTTTCCCGAAACAGCTTCCAAATCTCAGCAATCTCTTGTTGAGATGATTTTTCTTTCTGCATAGACATAATTTCCTCCCCTATAGGTTACTTGAAACTTGACCCACATTCAAATTTCATAAAAAAGACGTGCAAATTTATGTCCAACTCTTGAGATAAAGAGGTTTTGAGCTTGTTTTATAGGGCGGTGCTTGTCTATTTTCTAAGTTTTTTCAAAGAGTTAAGATTTTTTCTCAGCTCAATCCGGTCTCGAAAATAACCGAGTTAAAAGGTTGTCAAAAAAAGGCAGACGAATCAAAAATGGTCAGACACTATCATTTTTGATCATATTTTGAGGCATAAGAATTGCTTTTGCACGAAGAGCAAAGGCAGGCGGAGATTCAAACGAGTTCGGATTTGAAACAGAGCAGACAAAGTTTGCTCTGCGGCAAAACGCATGTCTGAGCTTTGAAGATTCGTCTGCCTTTGCTTTCGTACACACGAGTATATTCACGAACCCATGCTGCCGCACGAAGAGCAAAGGCAGGCGGAGATTCAAACGAGTTTGAATTTGAAACAGAGCAGACAAAGTTTGCTCTGTGGCAAAACGTATGTTTGAGCTTTGAAAATTCGTCTGCCTTTGCTTTCGTACACGCGAGTATATTCACAAACCCATGCTGCAACATGAAGAGCAAAGGCGGGCAGAGGTTCAAACGAGTTCGGATTTGAGGCAGAGCAGACGAATAATGATGAATGATAATACTGTCAAATCGGCGGTGGTCCCATAGGTGGCGGCATTATGTATAGAGGTGAAATATCTAGTCTTGCCAAGAACAACCCTGTCTCGATCCTCCTTGAGGATACTGAACGCAAAAAGGATAGCCGGTCATCAAATGTTTTTCCATACGAATAGCTAATTGGGGAATACCTTCAGTGAAGATGCCGTGGATGCCTCCGGCCGGCTGGCCGGACAGGAGGGGGGTACCGCCAGTAAGAACAGTCGCCACCATTGCCACAGAAAGCACCATTAAAAGAACATATTCTGTAATCATTTTATTTTTTCAATAACAATACTGTGTTATAATCATTTTTCACCTATGGTGTAAAAGAACTGATGTCTGTTCCCAAACTGTCCATTTTTCCACTAACGACACTCACTATTTTGTCTTTGAACAAAAAACCCAAAGCGACAACTCCAACGAGGATGAGGATATACTCGGTGGTGCCTTGCCCGGACTCATCTTTGAGCAGATCCGTAATATGTTTTTTAATACGTTTTTTCATAAGAACCTCCACTATTATTCTTAAAACAACAATCGGACACGGCCCCTGCAAACTTAAGGAAAAACAAGCTCCCTTAAACAAAACTTAAAGCTCAGAACAAAAAAGTGTCTCAAAATACAACAGACTTTTTCTCCTCTTTATAAAAACCCAGAAAAATCCGCCTCTTCTAAAACAACATAATAAAATACTGCTCCCATACATTGCCTGATCCAGCGTTTCAAGCGGCTGTGCCAAACACCTGCAAATATTCAGCAAACCCATGCTGTTGCAGGAAAAGCAAGTATATTCACAAACCCAGGCTGCCGCACGAAGAGCAAAGGCAGGCGGAGGTTCAAACGAGTTCGGCTTTGAAACAGAGCAGACAAAGTTTGCTCTGTGGCAAAACGCATGTTTGAGCTTTGAATCTCTGTCTGCCTTTGCTTTCGTACACGCGAGTATATTCACAAACCCAGGATGATGATAAAGCTTTGGGAGCATCTAATCTATTTGAACAGGGCGAAAATGGACAGAGTTGACAACTTTGATGATATTCCCCACAGGATTTAAAATAAACAAACCCTTTTTCTCAGCATACTGAGAGGCCCCTTCATTGGACTTCAAATAAGCCATAGCCCCGTAAACTTTTTTATCTCTATACTCAGGGAAATAATTTTTAAAATCCCGAATACTTTCTAAAAAATACTGCACTTGCTCTAGTTTTAAAGTGGTTTTGACTTCCACCACAACAAGCTCTTCTCCGTTGGTCGCTATAACATCAAACTCTCTTCTTTCATCCTTGTAGATTCTTTCTGCGTTAGAGCAAACTCCTGTGACTTGAATATCTCTTTCCTGCAAAGCGGTCTTCAACCCCCCTGCTGTTAGAGCTTCCATGAGTTTTCCCCAATGACCGGTGAATAAATAATCGAGCTTTCGCAGCCGGCGGTCGGTTTCTTTCATCTGCTCTCTTGTTTCTTTTGCCCCCTCTTTTAAAATTCGTTCTGTTTCTTTCAGCCGCTCACCAGCGTCTTTCATTCGTTCATCAGTTTCTTTCATTCGTTCATCAGTGTCTTTCATTCGTTCATCGGTTTCTTTCATTCGCTCATCAGTGTCTTTCATCTGGCGGTTTGTTTCGTCAGACATAAGCTGGATCTGTTTGCGGGTTTCCCGAAACAGCTTCCAAATCTCAGCAATCTCTTGTTGAGACGATTTTTCTTTCTGCATAGACATAATTTCCTCCCCTATAGGTTACTTGAAACTTGACCCACATTCAAATTTCATAAAAAAGACGTGCAAATTTATGTCCAACTCTTGAGATAAAGAGGTTTTGAGCTTGTTTTATAGGGCGGTGCTTGTCTATTTTCTAAGTTTTTTCAAAGAGTTAAGATTTTTTCTCAGCTCAATCCGGTCTCGAAAATAACCGAGTTAAAAGGTTGTCAAAAAAAGGCAGACGAATCAAAAATGGTCAGACACTATCATTTTTGATCATATTTTGAGGCATAAGAATTGCTTTTGCACGAAGAGCAAAGGCAGGCGGAGATTCAAACGAGTTCGGATTTGAAACAGAGCAGACAAAGTTTGCTCTGCGACAAAACGCATATTTAAGCTTTGAATCTCTGTCTGCCTAGCTGACTGCAAAGACAGCGGACTTAGGAGAAGCAAAGGCAGGCGGAGGTTCAAACGAGTTCGGCTTTGAAACAGAGCAGACAAAGTTTGCTCTGTAGTAAAACGCATGTTTGAGCTTTGAAAATTCGTCTGCCTTTGCTCTTCGTACAAGCAAGATGATGGAACTGCCAAGAGAAACTGCCGAGTTTCGCACTTGGAAATATGACAACCTGGATCTACTGCTCAAGAAGAATTTTTGAGCAGTTCAAAAAGTTTTGTATTGACATAATAGATATCTTTGCCTTGTTTATGTTTTTCAAGTATATCGTTTTCGCATAAAGCATCTAAGTAGCGGCCGGCGGTGGCTCGAGATATGTTCATATCTTGCTGTAAAAATTTGACTTTAGTATAAGGGTGAGAAAAAATACTGTTGATTAAGTCTTGAGAATAAAATCTGTGATTAGAGCGGATTACATGTTTGTATTCTTTGAACAGCCGGTCAATTTTTTTAGTCAAATCAGTGGTATTTTGCGCAGTATTAGAAACACTCTTTAAGATATAGATGATCCACTCTTTCCAAACATTTTTTGTTCTGACTTTTTGAAGTAAACGATAATAATCGGATTTATTATTTTGAATGTACCGGCTGAGAAACAGCACAGGACTGTTTAAGAGATTCATTAGAACCAAATAAAGAATATTTAAAATACGCCCTGTTCTTCCATTGCCGTCATAAAATGGATGTATGCTTTCAAACTGATGGTGTATGACAGCCATTTTTACAATAGGATCCATTGGGGAGTTTGTATTTATAAATTTTTCTAACTTGTTCATAAACTTGGGAAGCTGATCTGGAGAAGGAGGAGTATAGACAATTTTGTTTTCGGATATATTTTTTATAACTGTTCCAGGAACCCGGCGAAAACCAGGTTTATCGGGTTCAATAATCTTTTGAATACTTAAAATAGTATTGAGTGAAATTCCTTGATCTGATTTTACTTTTTTGTATCCAAACTCTAAAGCTTCCCTATAATGATAGATTTCTTTATTGGGTTTATTTTTTAAATCAGGAATAGCATTGTGTTTATACAAGCTGTCCTGGGTTGTAATAATGTTTTCAATAGCAGAGCTGTCTTTGGCTTCTTGAAGTGTTAAATTGCTGAGCAGGATTTTTTCATTTGGAATGCTGTGAATAATTCCTTTAAGTTCAGCTAAATGTTTGTGAGCGGGAATCAACTCCTTTAAAATCTGAGGAGTTTCTAAACTTTGCAAGGTAGGATACTCTAAATGGGTCATAATCATCTGCTCAAAAAAGCCTGTTTTTGAACATATCATCAATCATCTGCTCAAAAAAGCTTATTTTTGATCATATCATCAATCATCCGCTCAAAAAATCTTATTTTTGATCATATTTTGAGGCATAAGAATTGCTTTTGCAGGAAAAGCAAAGGCAGGCGGAGATTCAAACGAGTTCGGCTTTGAAACAGAGCGGACAAAGTTTGCTCTGTGGCAAAACGCATGTTTGAGCTTTGAAGATTCGTCTGCCTTTGCTTTCGTACACGCGAGTATATTCACAAACCCATGCTGCCGCACGAAGAGCAAAGGCAGGCGGAGATTCAAACGAGTTCGGCTTTGAAACAGAGCAGACAAAGTTTGCTCTGTGGCAAAACGCATGTTTGAGCTTTGAAGATTCGTCTGCCTTTGCTTTCGTACACGCGAGTATATTCACAAACCCATGCTGCCGCACGAAGAGCAAAGGCAGGCGGAGATTCAAACGAGTTCGGATTTGAAACAGAGCAGACAAAGTTTGCTCTGCGGCAAAACGCCTGTCTGAGCTTTGAATCTCTGTCTGCCTTTGCTTTCGTACACGCAAGTATATTCACAAACCCATGCTGCCGCACGAAGAGCAAAGGCAGGCGGAGATTCAAACGAGTTCGGCTTTGAAACAGAGCAGACAAAGTTTGCTCTGTGGCAAAACGCATGTTTGAGCTTTGAAGATTCGTCTGCCTTTGCTTTCGTACACGCGAGTATATTCACAAACCCATGCTGCCGCACGAAGAGCAAAGGCAGGCGGAGATTCAAACGAGTTCGGATTTGAAACAGAGCAGACAAAGTTTGCTCTGCGGCAAAACGCCTGTCTGAGCTTTGAATCTCTGTCTGCCTTTGCTTTCGTACACGCAAGTATATTCACAAACCCAGGTTGCCACACGAAGAACAAAGGCAGGCAGAGGTTCAAACAAAGTCTTTTAACTATTTCACGAATATTTTCATGACTATATCCTTTATTTATCCGATATTTCCTTGACTATACCCTTAATTTATCTATACTCTATAAAGATTTATGATAAAAAGACTTCAAAAACTAGATAGAAAACATAGTTTTTTTCTCTTTGGCGCCAGGGGAACGGGAAAAACCACCCTGTTGGAGCGGACTTTTTCAAAGAAACAAAACCTATGGATCAATTTATTGTCTTTCAGAGAAGAGAGCCGTTTTAGACAAGATCCGGACTTACTCACACAACTCATAGAAGAAACTCCTTACAAAAGAGTTATTATAGATGAGATTCAAAAAATTCCAAAACTTTTGGATATTGTTCATCTGGAGATTGAAAAAAACAAAAACATACAATTCATACTCACAGGCTCCAGCGCTCGAAAATTAAAAAAAGGCATGGCCAATATGCTGGCCGGCCGCCTTTTCACTTTTAAACTTCATCCTTTAACTCATCTTGAATGGGAAAACTTTTTCAATCTAAAGTCTGTTTTGGAAGCAGGCTCCCTTCCAATGCTTATCCAATATAAGAGCATGAAGGAAAAATCCAGATACTTAGAGTCCTACATACAAACCTATTTAAAAGAAGAAGTGCTTGTAGAACAATTGATTAGGAAGGTTAAACCTTTTAAAGATTTTTTGGAAATATCAGCTCAATGCAGCGGCCAAATTATCAATTATTCAAAAATTGCAAGAGAACTAAGAGTAGATTATACAACAGTACAAAGTTATTTTGACATTTTGACAGATACTTATTTAGGGTTTTACTTAAAAAGTTTTCATCGCTCCGTTAGAAAACAACAAAATCAAGCTCCAAAATTTTTTCTTTTTGATACAGGAGTCACGCGGGCCTTACTCAACAAAACAAAAATGCCTTTGGAGAAGGGAAATTACGAATACGGCCGGGCTTTTGAGCAATTTATTATTTTAGAGCTGATGAGGCTCAATTCCTATTATGAAAAAAATTTAAAGTTTTCATACTTAAGGGACAGCAATGGACAGGAGATAGATCTGATTATTCAAAAACCTTCTGGAGAGGAGATATTGGTGGAAATTAAATCCTCTGATATTGTCAATCAAGAGCATGGAAAGACATTAAGAAAAATGACAGCTGTTTGGAATCTTCCCTGTACAGCTCAACTGTGGTCTAATGATCCAAAAAATAGAAAAACTAATGGAATACATTACTACCATTGGAAAACAGCTCTTAAAAAAGTTTTGAGTGCTTGAATGAGGGTGCGAATAATCAGTTGTATATGTGAGAGGTTTAGAGAAACCGGGCAGGCGGAGGTTCAAACGAGTTCGGATTTGAGATGCAGAACGTAGAAAGGATGGGGGGACGGGGCTGAAAACAAGTTCGGATTTGAAACAGAGCAGACAAAGTTTGCTCTGTAGCAAAACGCATGTTTGAGCTTTGAATCTCTGTCTCCCTTTGCTCTCGTACACGCAAGTATATTCACAGCCCTCTACTGCCGCAGGAATGCCGAAGTTACTTCTTTTTTCGTTGATAGAGATCTACTGCTTTTTCATGCGACTTAAGATCTTCAGAAAAAACGTGAGTGCCGTCGTTCTTGCTCACAAAATAATAAAAAGATGTCTTCTCAGGATTCAACACCGCCTCTAAAGCAGAACGGCCCGGGTTGGCGATAGGCCCTTTGGGGAAAGCCTTCACAGTGTATGTATTGTAATCCGTTTTTTTCAAGATATCTTTCTTTCGAATATTTTGAGGCATATAACCCAGCTCCATCATCATCCCGTATAAAATCGTCGGATCGCTTTGAAGCCTCATGCCTTTTTTCAAACGATTGTAAAACACAGAAGCAATCCGGGGCCTCTCCCAGCCGGCACCCGTCTCCTTCTCCACCAAACTAGCTAAAATCACCAACTGATGACGGGTTAAACCGGCATCAAAAGAAGAAGAAATACTTTGATAGTTTTTCAAAAACTCGCCAACCATTAGTTTTATCAGCTGTTGAGCCGGCATGCCTTTTGTGATTTTATAAGTGTCCGGATAAAGATAACCCTCTAAACTCCTTAGTTTCTCCCCCAGCAAAGACAAAATAAAATCAGGGTCACGGCTCCATTTTAAAAACTCTTCTCTAGAAACTAAATTATTTTGGCTTAACAGATCAACCATCTCAAACATATTAAATCCCTCTGGAAAGGTAATATCGTAAGAGATGACTTTCCCGGAAGATAAAATCCGAAAAATTTCATAAGAGTTGTATGTGGAAGACAAAGAATACTCACCTGCCTTAAATTGAACCGGCCTTAAGAACAAAATATACGGAAAATAAGAGTAAATAAACTGACTTTGTTTTAAATTTTGAATAATTTTCCTCGTTGAGTCTCCCTTTGCAATCTCAAAACGTTGAACAAACTCCTTAGAACCGTAAGAGGGAACAAAAAAAGCCCAGGCGCATAAAACACAAAGAATAAAAAGTATGTACAAAAACTTAATCATCCCTTCCTCTCATGAGGGGACAAGGCCTCTCTCAGCCCCTCTCCCAATAAATGAAAACCCAAAATTAATAAAAATAAAAACAAGCCGGGGAAAAAACTTAAATGAGGAGCCTCTATGAGAGCCAAACGGCCCGCTCTCATCAGCGACCCCCAGGTCGGAACCTCCGGAGGAATGCCAATGCCTAAAAAACTAAGACCCGATTCAGAGAGAATTACACCCGCCAAAGTCAAAGTAGTCTGCACTGTTAAAACAGGAATCAGATTGGGCCAAATATGTCCGGTCATTTTACGAATGAAGCCGGCTCCTAAAGAACCGGCGCTTAGTACAAATTCCTTTTCCTTCAAATGTAAAACCTCCCCCCTCACCAATCTGGCATAAACAGCCCAAGTGCTCAAACTCATGACTAAAATTAAATTAAAAACGGAAGAACCCAAAACAGCCATTAAAGCCATAGCCAGCAAAAAATTGGGAAAAGCATAAAACATATCCACAATACGCATCAACACGGGGTCCAAGGTTTTAAAATAACCGGATAAGGAGCCTACCGCCAAACCCACAGCCAAACCTATCAACACCACACTCAAAGCCACTAGAAAACTCACGCGGGAGCCTTGTAAAATCTGCCAAAAAACATCCCTCCCATTTTCATCCAAGCCAAAGGGATGCTCCAAACTCGGAAACTCATAACTGCGGGACAAATTGATTTCGGACACCGGCGACAGCCAAGAAAGCAGAGACAAAATAAACAAAAGAAACACTAAAACTGCGCCCGCTTTCACTCTCCACGAATATTTTTGCAATAAAGTCATAGTTTTTCCAAATTTAGCTTCTCATTTGCGGATGAACCAAAGCATAGGCAAAATCAGCCAACACATTTACGGTTAAATAAATAACAGCAATAACCAAAACACAGGCTTGTATCACGGGGTAGTCTCTTCGAGAAATAGACTGAAAAAGCAACAGCCCCAAACCAGACCAATCAAAAATAGTTTCAACAATAATAACACCGGAGAGAAGAGCCGCGAACTGCAAGCTTAAAATTGTAATAATAGGCACTAGGACAGGTTTGAATGCATGTTTAAAATAAATTTTTTTCCTCCCCAAACCTTTCGCTTGAGCCGTTCGGATGTAATCTTTTTGAATAATTTCAAGTAAAGAGGAGCGGCTCATCTGACAAAGAGCAGATCCCAAAGGCAAAGCCAAACTCACTGAAGGCAGAATATAGTGAAGAAAACCTCCTTGTCCGCTGACAGGAAAAATCGGCCAATAGACAGCAAAAACCCATATCAATAAAGGAGCTGAAAAAAACACAGGGAGGGAAAAACCGCACACACTGACTAAAGAGCCCAAACGATCTAAAAAAGAATTTTTATAAACAGCACTGAACACTCCTAAGGGGATTCCCCACAGCACAGAGAAAAAAAGAGCGCTTAAAGTCAAAAACAATGTGGGGAAAAAAGCCTGTTGAATATGCGAAGTGACAGGCTGTTGATCATAGACGGAGCGTCCTAAATTTAATTGAAAAGCCTGCCCTGCGTAGTGAAAATATTGCCGCCACAAAGGCTGATCAAATCCCATTTGTTTTCTTAATTCCATCTGATCTAGAGCGGAAGCCTGCTCCCCTAAAATTAAATCTACAGGATCCCCAGGAACGAAATGAACCAAGAGAAAACTAAAACTGACAACACCGATTAAAGCTATACAGCTAAAAAGCAGGCGGCGGGCTATTCGATGCATAAAATCACCTTTTTCTTTTTTCAAGCTCCTCAAACCAACTCTGCCTTTCACTCGAAAGAGGCTGTGGTGAAGAGTCTGTCAAAATCGTACAATATTTCTTTTTGAAGTTCATCACTTCTTTCACACGCCTTTGAACAAGAGTTTTATTTTTGATTCCCTTTAAAATCTCCACAAAAGACTTTTTCGATGAAATCAACATCTGCACACCCGCTGTTAAAGATTTTTCCGCCGGCTCTGCCTTATTAGAAGCAGGTACTGCTTTCATCTCTAAATCATCTGTTAATACAAGACCTTGAAAGCCCATTTTCTTTCTGAGCAGTTGATCTACAATAATATGAGAAAAAGGAGCTTGGTTTTTCGGGTCCAAAGCAGGGTATAAAATATGAGACATCATCACGCTGGGAACGTGCTCTGCAAAAGCTCTTTGAAAGGGAAGAGTTGAAGCTAAAATTTGTTCTTTTACTCTCAAGTCGATGGGAGTCATTTCATGCGAGTCTTCACTCACTCCTCCATGCCCTGGAAAATGTTTGGCGCAGGCTAACACTCCAGCCCGCCGAGCCCCCTGAATAACAAACTTTCCTATTTCAGAAACACGCAGAGGATTTTCTGAAAAAGTTCTGCCTCTCAGCACTTGGCTGTGAGAATGGGAAAGATCCAAACAAGGACTTAAATTCATATTGATTCTTAAGTGCTGTAACTCACGGTGAAGGTGGTAACTGGTTTTTTCTATTTCCTGCAAAGTTAAACAGCGGGATAAGACACTGGGGTTGGGCCAGGGGAAAAACTCTTTGATTTGAGTCAGACGGTCCACCGCTCCTCCTTCGCGGTCTATGGCTATAATCAGAGGGGATGACACTTTCAAAGAGTAAAGCTCCGAAATAAGCTCTTTCAAAGCTTTGTAGGACCGGCAGTTTCTCTTAAAGAGCAGAACTCCTCCGATATTTTCTTTTTGGATAGTCTTTTTTTCCTGATGAGTGAGAGACTCTCCCTCTAAACCTATCATCAGTAAAGGCCCTGCATTCATAGAGTCCCCTCTTT
Organism: Bdellovibrionales bacterium; assembly: GCA_965199935.1. Taxonomy (GTDB): domain Bacteria; phylum Bdellovibrionota; class Bdellovibrionia; order Bdellovibrionales; family UBA1609; genus JAPPLG01. Next base: position 828,673 of record CBDATD010000001.1, on the reverse strand, counting down.
CACCGCCATAAGAATATTGTTATTTTATGCTGTTGCTGTGCATATGTCATCTCTGCAAAAGCGGACGGCCGCCTGCAAGTATGAGAAAAAACTCAAGACCTTAGGTTATTGCTCCGACAAAAATAGAAGATATGAAAAAATATATTTTTTTGTCTTTATTGATTCACATTGGAATCGGGGCTGTCTTAATCAGCGGGTCTGGCGCTTCTGTTTCCGAATGGACTCAGAATTTACTGAACCGCTTTAACGCAGACCAGCCTATCGAACCTGTAATAGAAGAGCCTGTAATAGAAAAACAAGAAAAATCTCTTGAGGAAGAATCTATCCAAAAAGAGCCTCTTCAAAAAGCTGTTGCAAGAAAGAAGAAAAAATTAAAGAAGACTGTCGGCCAACAGCTGAAAAAGAAAATCTCTGTTGTTCAATCGGAAAAAACTGTTCAAAAGACAGCGCCGGCGGCTGAACCAACAGCTGAAAAAAAATTACCTAGAGAAAAAGACACTGAAAATTCAAATACTGAAAAAACTGTTCAAAAGACAGCACCGGCGGCTGAACCAACAGCTGAAAAAAAATTACCTAGAGAAAAAGACACTGAAAATTCAAATACTGAAAAAACTGTTCAAAAGAACCCGGTGGATTCATCAGAAATCCATCAAATCCCAGAAGTTCAATACAATCCTGCAGAGAATTTAACCGCCGTTGAACAAGAAAGGGCCGACTCTCCTCTTGGAAACTCTGAAATTCCCACAACTCAAGAAGAAGATGTGTCTGAATTCATAACTGTTGAGGAGGCGGAATGGACAGAGAGCAGAGACTTTGAAGAGATTAATACAGATCCCCAGGCTCTCAAGAATATTATTAAGGAGGAGGATCCAGCAGAAATCAAAAATAGCCGGTTATTGGCTCCGGCGCCCGGAAACCCTTCTTGGGTGTATCCACAGCGGGCTAAGGAAAACAAAAATGAGGGTTCTGTATTTTTGCAATATTTTGTGGATGATACGGGTTTCGTGGATAAAATTAAATTGTTGAAGTCTTCGGGGTATTCTATATTGGACAATGAAGCTCTTAGAATTATGGCGCGTCAGCGTTATCAGCCTGGTCAGTCCGGCTGGTATAGGCATCGGGTGGATTTTAAGCTTAAAAATATGTAGCTTTATGTGAGTTAGTGGTTGGTGCGGGAGAAGAGTGTTATTTAGGATAAGCGAAAAAGCGCCTGTGCTGGAATTGGTAGACAGGCTAGGTTGAGGGCCTAGTGTTTGCAAAAACGTGAGTGTTCAAGTCACTCCAGGCGCATGAGAAAATAAACACTCCTCGCAAGAGGGGTGTTTATTTTTTCAATGTATGTGACTTGAAGTGAAGGTGCGACTTGTGTTGAATGCGAAAGCATTCAATACAAGGCAGAAAATCTGGATGATTTTCTGAGTGCCTGAAGGGGGCCTGTGCAGGGAACGAGCGTGAGGCGAGTGACCAAAGCAGGCAAGTCACTCCAGGCGCATGAGAAAATAAACACTCCTCGCAAGAGGGGTGTTTATTTTTTCAATGTATGTGACTTGAAGTGAAGGCGCGGCTTCAAGTTGAATGTATTAAAAGAAACGGCCTTTCCACAAGAGGTCCAAAAAATCTTCCCAATAAATATGCCGAATGCCGCTCCTAAAACGAGCAGACACAGTGTCTTGAGAGACGATGATAAGGTGCTTCCATTTTTTCTCTTCCTTAAGAGCTAAGAGGCCTTTATGATCATACTTTGTAATTTTTTTACTAGATTTCACCTCTATAGCTGTTTGATCTCCAATAATAAAGTCCACTTCAAACCCGGACGTTGAATTCCAAAATCTTAGGGGGAGATGTACATTTTTGTAAGAAAGGCAGGCTCTAATCTCACAGGCAATAAACTGTTCAAAAGAAACACCAAATAAACTGCCTTTGATATCCAAGTGCTGTACTTCATTGAGCGTGTTGGCTGTGCCTGTGTCAAAAAAATAAAATTTAGATGTTTGGATAGATTTTCTTTTTTTTGACTTTGTCCAAGGGGGAACTTGAAAACCGATAAGGGTGTCTTCAAGAATTTGATAGTAATCACGAACTGTATTAGGAGATAATTGAGCGTCATTAGCTGTTTTTGTGTAGTTGATTATCTGAGCGTTATTTAAAGCAGAGCTTTGTAAAAATCGGACATAATTGGGAAGATTCCGAACCAAAGATTCCAACTGAATTTCTTCTTTAAGATAAGTTTCAACGTAGCTGTAGAGGTAGTCTTTTCCGTGAGAACCAAGATAAGCTAAGGGCAGGCCGCCGTAAAGCAGGTAATGATTAAGTTTAAACTTACCAGCGTTTTTAAGCTCCAGCCAAGTCAGAGGAAAAAATTCAGCTTTCAAAGCCCGCCCGGCCAGCAGATTCGTATTTTTCTTTCTCAATTTTCTAGCGCTGCTTCCTGTTAGGAGAAATTTTTTTCTTTGATCCTCTATAAGACGATGAACCTCATTCAACAGCTCCGGCACCCTTTGAATCTCATCAATGACAATATATTTTTGAGAGATCATGGAGCTCAATAGAGAAGGATCATGTTTAAGGCGAAGGTAAATTTTTGAATCAAGCAAGTTGATATAGTCCGTTTTTATGTTTGTTTGAATCCCTCCAGCCTTTAAATAATGCTTAATCAATGTGCTTTTCCCTGTGGCTCTGGGGCCAAAAAGAAAATAAGACGACTTTTTCAACAAGTTAAATGGGAGGATGGTTCTTGGAATGATTTTTTTCATATTTTTATCCTCAACTGTTTCGTGAATTATCATTATAATTCACGAAACAAATAATGTCAATATAAAGAAAGCACCGCAAGAGGTCCAAAAAATCTTCTGAACGCTGTTCCCGCAAAAGCGGGAATCCGCCTTACACATATGACTTGCTTCTTGTGTATGTCTGAACTCCTGTTTTTGCACACCCCTCCACAAAAGCAAGAGCTTCTTTTTACATAAGAGGTTAATGAATCAACAGCAAAGTGGAAAAGAGCAGAGCGGAGAAAAACCATTTTTGATTTTTCTTCTCAAAGGCCGCAGGCAGTAAATGAATAAACACCACGTAAAAAAGAGATGCCGTTGAAAACATCAAAATCACTTTTTCAAAAACTCCAAAATGGCCTGCGCCAGTCAATAAAATCCCTATGCCAAAAAGACTACAGAGAACAAGTTTTAAAATGAACGAACTGTTCTTACTGCCGGAGCCTTGAGCCAGTAATAAAACAGCCAAACCTTCCGGTAAAATATGAGCGAATAAAGCCACAATGGTCATTACACTGGCGGCGGAGTCAATCCATAAAGCCGAACCCATACGGATGCCGTCAAAAAAAGAACAAATAAGAAGACAGCCTACCGCTGAAAATGAGCCGCTGGCAAGATGATGATGGTGTTGGTGGTAATGGCTGCAATCGCCGGATTCTTTTTGATCCCATTTCGGAAACAACCGAGCCAACACCCCTGTGAGGTGTGTTTCGATCAAAAGAAGTAAAATGAGAGAACACAAAATGGTTATAGAAAATACAAAAGGGGAAATATCTTCTAAGCTGTGAGGCAGAAATTTAAAGAAAATGAGGCCTGTTAAAAGCCCTGCGCTTAAAGATGTAATATGATTCTGAGAAAATATTCTTTTAAGAGTTAAAATCTTTTCAGACAAACTCAACACAAAAAACAAAACAGCCGGTATCACCAAAGCCCCAATCACAATCTGAACCATATTTTCGCCTATCCCAAGTCAACTTTTCTTAACATTCTTCCTACACACCAACCACTGGCTCGACAACAATAACATTCTTAATCATTTTTTCGCCCTGAAATAATTTGAACGCCAGTTTAAATTATTGAAGAAACTCTTATATTCTAAATAACTCATCCCCCAGCCCTCTTCATTGTTTCTTATAAAAAATAGTCTCAAAAGACTATTTTTTATACCACAATTCTCTCACACCAACCACCGGCTCGACAGCAATAACATTCTTAATCATTTTTTCGCCCTGAAATAATTTGAACGCCAGTTTAAATTATTGAAGAAACTCTTATATTCCAAATAACTCATCCCCCAGCCCTCTTCATTGTTTCTTATAAAAAATAGTCTCAAAAGACTATTTTTTATACCACAATTCCTCCACACTAACCATCAACTTTGCACACTGGATTCCTGCTTCCGCAGGAATGACGTACTCAAGAAGTACACCACTCGTCAAGCCCGAAAACAGGAATCCAGTCCTACACGATCTGCATTCCAAACTCTTTTGCTCGACAATTTCAGCTAACACCTCATTACCTTGCTCCACGAAAATGAGAATCCACCTCCATACGATCTCATTCCCATACCTACGGGAACGACAGTGTCCACATTCGACCACTGGCTTGAACAGTACCTTACACACCTTTTTAAACGCAAGCAGAAAATCTTTTTATTCATTCTTTCAACGTATGCAATGAATGCCTCTACTGAATATGCATCAATATAGCCAGCTGACTATTATTTAAACTGTAATAATGATTCTGCTTGGCAGATCGAAATTTTCTGCGTACCCTAAGAACATATGCTAAAAAATAGATCAAAAACGATCATAAAGAATAAAGCTCCTATAGAGAAAAAACTATGGGAGGCCGCGGACAGTTTGAGAAAAAATATTGATGCGGCAGAATATAAGCACATCGTCCTAGGATTGATTTTTTTAAAATACATTTCTGACTCTTTTGAGGCTCTTTATAATAGATTGAAAAGAAGAAAAAAAACTGATCTAGAAGATCGTGATCAATACATAGCAGAAAATATTTTCTATGTGCCTCCTTCCGCTCGTTGGCCCTATTTATGTTCCCGTGCTAAATTACCGGAAATTGGCAAAGATATTGATTCAGCAATGGATGCTATTGAAAAAGAAAATTCCTCTCTTAAAAATGTGCTTCCAAAAGTTTATGCTAGAGGAAATCTCGACCCCTTAAATTTAGGTAAACTCATTGATGAATTTAATAATATTGACATGGAGTCTGCAAAGAATCGAAATGGAGACATTCTAGGCCATGTGTTTGAGTATTTTCTAGGCCAATTTGGAATAGCTGAGGGTAAAAAAGGAGGACAGTTTTACACCCCCCTCTCTGTGGTTAAACTGCTTGTGGAAATGTTAGAGCCTTATAAGGGGCGTGTCTTTGATCCTTGTTGCGGCACTGGAGGTATGTTTGTTCAATCTGAAGAATTTATCAAAAAGCATCAGGGTTTAGTCAAAAATATTTCCATTTATGGACAAGAAAGCAATCAAACCACTTGGAGGCTTGCAAAGATGAACCTAGCTATTCGAGGCATTGATAGCTCACAGATCAAGTGGAACAATGAAGGCTCATTCTTAAGAAACGAACACCCTGACCTGAAAGCAGACTTTGTTATTGCCAATCCTCCGTTTAATGACAGCAATTGGAGCGGGAGTTCATTAAAACAAGACGGCCGATGGAAGTACGGCATTCCGCCTGCAAGCAATGCAAACTTTGCATGGATTCAACACTTTGTTTATCACTTGACTCCTCAAGGGGGTGCAACTGGTTTTGTTATGGCTAAAGGCTCGCTGACTTCCAAATCTTCTAATGAAGACGTCATTCGAAAAAACCTTATAGATGAGGGATTAGTAGATTGCATTGTGAATCTGCCTTCAAAACTGTTTTTAAATACACAAATCCCTGCATCTCTTTGGTTTTTAAGAAGAGGTAAAACGGAAAGAAAAGAAGAGATATTGTTTATTGATGCCAAAAATTTAGGGCATTTGATCAACAGAAAAAACCGGGAATTTTCGGATCAAGATACTAAGAAAATTGCAAGTGTTTACCATAAGTGGAAAAAAGGAGAAAAATCTTATAAAAACATCCCTGGCTTTTGCAGTTCAATTCCTTTGAGTGAAATTAAAAAATTGGACTACGTCTTAAGTCCAGGACGATATGTAGGACTTCCAGAGGAAAAAGATGATTTTAACTTTTCAGAAAAATTCAATGAATTAAAAAGTACTCTGGAAAAACAAATGAAAGAGGAGGCAATATTGAATAAGCACATTTTAAAAAATCTATCTAAAATTGATTACAACAAATAAAGGAGAAAAATATGAACAATGAAAAAAGATGGAAGCAAAGATTTGAAAACTTTGAAAAATCTTTTCAAGTTCTTCAAAGGCGAATAAATGATCTGGAACAACATCCTAAGAGTGAAGGGTATCAGATGGCTTTGATTCAGGCTTTTGAAATTATATTTGGGTTATCTTGGAAGACATTAAAAGATTATCTGGAAAATCAAGGGGTGGACTGCGGCAGTCTTCCCAAAAACATATTTAGAAAAGCTTTTGAGGCGGAACTAATTTCTGATCCTGAAAAGTGGATGGATTCAACAGATAAAAGAAATAAAACCTCTCACATCTATAAAGAAGATATTTTGAAGGAAGTCATTTCTTTTGTTCAAAAAGATTTTTATAATCTTGTAAGAGATCTTTATTTTCATCTTAAAAAGGAATTATGAAATACGGATTATTAGACGGTCAGTTAAAAATTATAGAAAGGACCCTTGTTGTTCATCCTGAAATAGAACAGGCGGTGCTTTTTGGTTCAAGAGCCATCAATACTTTTAAAACAGCGTCGGACATTGACATCGCTCTTAAAGGGAAAAAGGTAAGCAACACACTCGCCGGTAGTTTAAAAGGTTATTTTGAAGAAGAAACAAATTTACCTTATTTTGTAGATGTCTTATCGTATCCACATATTGATAGCAAAAATTTAAAAAAACATATTGATCAGCATGGCATCATTATCTACCGCAAAGGCTGGCGTACAGTAAAACTTGGTAATTTGATAGATGTAAAACACGGTTATGCTTTTAAAGGTAAAAGTATCACTAGTAAACCCACAAACAACATTCTTGTGACTCCTGGAAACTTTCGTATAGGAGGTGGTTTTAAATCATCAAAATTAAAGTATTTCAAGGGAGATGTTCCAAATAGTTATATTCTGACAGAAAATAATTTAATTATTACAATGACAGATCTTAGTAAAGAAAGTGACACGCTTGGTTATGCAACAAAAATTCCAAAAAAAGAAAAGAATGAAATATATCTACATAATCAAAGAATAGGATTAGTGCAATTCAGATCAAAAAAAATAAACAAAGACTTTATCTATTGGCTAATGCGTACGTACAACTATCATTGGTTTGTAGTTAGTTCTGCAAGTGGAACTTCAGTAAGGCATACTTCTCCTGAAAGAATTAAAGATTATGAGTTTTCTCTCCCTCCTCTTCCTGAACAAAAGGCTATTGCTGAAGTGCTGTCCAGCCTTGATGACAAAATCAAGCTATTGCATGAGCAAAACAAAACTTTGGAAAATATAGCACAAACCCTTTTCCGCCAGTGGTTCATAGAAGACGCCAAACCCAACTGGCAAGAAAAACCTTTAGACGAAATAGCAGACTATTTAAATGGTTTAGCCTGTCAAAAATATCCTCCAAAAAATAACGCTGATAAATTGCCTGTTCTAAAAATTAAAGAACTGAAAGACGGTGTTACAGACAATTCAGATTGGTCAACTTCTGAAGTGGATGACAAATATATTATAAAATTGGGAGATATAATTTTTTCATGGTCTGGAAGTTTATTAATAAAAGTATGGGATGGACAGGAATGCATTTTAAATCAACATTTGTTCAAAATCACATCAAAGCATTATCCAAAGTGGTTTTATTATTTTTGGACAAAATATTATATGAAAGAATTTGTTAAAATCGCAGAAAGCAAAGCAACCACTATGGGACATATAAAAAGAAAGGATTTATCTCACTCAATAACTCTAGCACCACCAAAAGATGAATTGTCAAAGATGAATAAGTTAATGAACCCACAATTTGAAAAAATTATTTTAAACCTTATATCTATTTCAAAACTCGAGAAACTTCGCAACATTCTCCTCCCAAAACTAATCACCGGCCAAGTAGGAATAAAATGTCTACATTAGAGATGCATGAAAAAGCAATTTTTGAGAGATTATTTGATAGGGGAGGATACGTCCTTGATTTTACTAATCGTACATTTGCAGAATTTTTTAGAGAGCATAGAATAGATATTGAAGCACAGAAATATCATTTTAACGGACAGTCTAAGATGAAAAGACTCAGGACTTTCTGGGAAATAGAACCAGATGATATTGTTGGTAAGGTACTTCAAGCTCCACTTAAATATGCTAGTTCCATAGGAGAAATGGATCTAGAACTAAACTTAAAAGCACAAAAAATTATTTGTAGATTATTAGGTCAAAATTATCAATCAACAGACTTACAAGAAAAAGAAAACGAGTTTTTTAAAGCAAGAATTCAAAGATATCTCCATTCATAAGCTAAACTTAGACAGTGTAATCACAAGAACCCTTGAGCAAAGAGTAGAAGAAATCAAAAAATGTTTAAGAGCAAAATCACCATTAGCAACAATTTTTCTATGTGGCAGCACTCTCGAAGGTATATTACTGGGTATTTCTATAAAACAATCAAAACAACCTTTGTTTCCTCCCTATCAGTCTATGGTTTTCATATACCCCCATCTGCCATCCTCAAATCAAGTTATTACAAAAGGTCAAAACAGCATTATTACAGATTTTTTATCTCAGTACCTTGACATAAACACCAATCCAACCCACCTTACTTCTGTAAAGGTTGTATTTTGTAGTTCTCTATAGGAATTATATGTTTTCAGGAAAAAATGATAGAAATAATACAAATTGCATTGAGAAAGTGAAAAATCATCAAATGAAACCTAGTTTTATTGAAGAGGAGATTCTTATACCTCAAATTGTAAATCAAATAGAAACTATATCCCTGTTGTTTGAGGAGATGAAAGAAAGACATCTAAAATTACAAGATGAAAACACTGATGATGCTCAAGATTTTAAAAAAGATCTTATAGAGATGCTGAGAGTGTATAATCAAACAAAATTCCCCAGTAGAAATCCTGCTGATATGAAGAAAATGGACAATGCTATTAAAAACGAAGTTGATAAAATGAAAAAATCACTACTGGGTGGCATCTCTAACCACCTTGAACAGTATAGAAAACTCTTGAAAGATTTAGGGTCAATACACAATCAAGAGAGCAGTATGGAAAAAATATCTGAATACATGATCAGAGTACAATCTTTTATGTCTCATATCATACAATTTAAAAAGAAGATATTTAGTCATATTATGCCAATGACCACTTTGGTGATGATAAACTCCAAAACTAATGAGGAAATAAAGCGATTCCCCAAAAATCATCCAGCAGAAAGAATTGGACTACTGCAATTTGACACAACAATAGATGAAATTGCCTCACTGTGTGAAAGTGGAATAAAATCTATAAATTCATGGTTTGACCATCTGAAGAGTAGAAAAATCCAATATTCGGGAAACATTGTGAATCAAAGTAAAGTTCAAGCAGCACAAGAACAAACCAAAGCTGCAAAGTGGACTTTCTACACCCAATTGGGGTTTATGGTATTATCTGTACTGTTCATACTGGTATCTTTTTGTCTTGCTGAATATAAAGAAAACTGGATCAATTTGTTCAATAATGAACAAAAAGTAACCAAAGATACTATGAATAAAAATGGAGCAACACCAGAACCATTGCCCACTAAAAAAGGAAATACTGACAACAAATTACATCAAGAAAAAGACCAAAAATATACACATAAACTGCCAAAAATATGAAGAGTAAAACCTTTGATCAAGTTGTATAAAACGAACAAAAAATAGCTTGCATTTTATACCCTAATCGTGTACGATGCCCCACATGGGCGAAACGATGCGATATGCTATTTGGAATAACAAGGGAGGAGTTGGGAAAACTTTCCTTTCCTTTATGTTATCAGCAGAGTATGCCCTAAAGCATCAAGATAAAACAGTTATCGTTGTAGATATGTGTCCTCAAGCTAATCTTTCTGAGATTTTTCTTGGAGGCAACAACAAAGGATCGAAATCATTGGAAACATTTATAAAACAAAAGAAAACAGTTGGAGCATACATAAATTTAAGGATTAAAAGTCCCCATGAAAAAACAGGCCAAGAAGTGGATTTCTTTCTGGAAGTTAATAAAACAAATAAAGAAATACCTAAAAATTTATATCTCATAGCGGGAGATCCCCAGCTGGAAATTCAAGCTCAGGTTATGAATCAAATTAGTAGCCAAACTCTCCCTGAAGTTGCATGGAAAAATGTACACTCTTGGCTTTTAGATTTAGTTATAGCAGGCGAAAAGAAATATGGAAATACAACGACTTTTATAGATTGTAATCCAAGCTTTTCTGCCTATACAGAATTGTCATTATTAACATCCAATCAAATTATTGTACCTTGCTCCAGTGACGGATCCTCTGCTAGAGCCATCGATAATTTAGCCTCTCTTGTATATGGGCATAATTTACCGGGGGAGTTAGAATCTACTAGCTTTTCGAATAAAACTGATAAATTCGGCATGAGCTTACCTGTGATACATTCTGTGTTGCTCAATCGTTCCACTCAGTATGATCAAAAAGCCAGTAAAGCTTTTGGAGCTATGTTTGAAGAAATTAAAAATAGAGTGAATGCTTTTAAAAAATCTAAAAATGAGCATTTTTATAGCCATTTTGAATATTACGACATTCCTGATGCTCATTCACCAGCTATTGTTTGTTCACATCAAGGATTACCTATTAGTAAATTAAAGGCTGGCCCTCACAAAGTTCACGAAATAGAACCACAAGTAAATCCTATGCCATTGAGAAGATACAGAGAAGCCATTAACAGCCTGGTAAATAATCTAATTTAACAAGATAAACTGAACAAGACCTCTCGAAAAAAATCTGTTGAGTTCGGCACGCCACTCTATAGATGCACGTGACGTATAAGACACTAGCTGTTATCTCAACAGTTAGAAAAACAATATTTTGTCATTTTATGATGACATCGAAGAGCTGACTGCTCTTTTTCTAAAAGAGCAGAAATTTCAGAATTTGTAAATCCTGATGCAGCTCTTTGTCAAAAAAAGCTACCTCCTAGATGAAGAAAAAAAATGGAAGTTAATATTCTTAATTGGCTTCTATGGATATATCCAATACAAATTTTGATTCTTATAGCACATTTTAATCTCAAAATTCCACCCCTATCAGTATAAATACCTCATACATTTGGGGAATACTGACGATAAGAAAATCATGAAAAAAATTACAGAAGATGATATTGAACAGCTGGCTATTAACCTGCTTGAAAAACAAGGGTTTAAGCATCTTCACGGCTCAAATATCTCCCCAGACTCCTCTCAACCTCTCCGCAACAGCTATGAAGATGTACTGCTCGACAATATACTTCAATCTGCTATAACACGCCTCAATCCAAACGCTCCCGTCTCCGTTAAGGAAGATGCATTTCTTGAAGTACAACGTATCCATTCAGAACAACTCGGAAACTTAAATTTTCATCGAATGATGATAGAAGGAGTAAGTGTTACAGTGCAACAAAATTCCGAGAGACGGGGCGACTACATCCGCTTGATTGATTTTCAAAACCCAGAAAATAATGAATATCACGTTGTCAATCAATTTACTATCGTCGAAAATCGAAGAAACTACCGCCCTGATATTATTTTATTCATCAATGGCCTTCCTCTAGTAGTTATCGAACTTAAAAATCCAAGAGATGAAAAGGCCACTCTTCAATCCGCCTACAAGCAATTGCAAACTTATAAAAAATACATCCCTTCACTTTTTACTTACAACAGTATTTCAATTATTTCAGATGGCTTGACGGCTAAAGTCGGCTCTTCATCTGCTGGTATAGACCGATATATGGCTTGGAAAACCATAGACGGGACAAACGAAGCTAAGAAAAATATTAACCAACTAGAAACTTTAATCAAAGGGATGCTAAATAAAGCTACATTGCTAGATCTTATCCGGCACTTTATCGTTTTCGAAAAAATAAAAAAAGAACACAAAGGTATAACAAATACTGAAATCATCAAAAAATTATCCGCCTATCATCAATACTACGCCGCTAACAAAGCATTGCAGTCTGTTATTCAAGCCAGCTCTGAATCCGGCAGCCGCAAAGGCGGTGTTATCTGGCACACTCAAGGTTCAGGAAAATCTCTCACCATGGTCTTCACTGTTGGAAAAATTGTGCAAAAACTAAACAACCCGACAATTGTGATCATCACAGATAGAAACGACCTAGATAACCAATTGTTTGATACTTTTACTGCCTCAAAAACTCTTTTAAGACAAGAGCCTGTGCAGGCAAAAAACCGGGAGCATTTGAAGGAGCTATTGAAAGTTAAATCCGGAGGAATTGTCTTCACCACTATACAAAAATTTCACCCTGAAGAAGGCAACGTCTACGAACAATTATCCAATCGTAAAAATATTGTTGTGATTGCCGATGAAGCCCATCGAAGCCAATATGGCTTCAAAGCAAAAATAGTCGAAGACAAAGACAGTAAAGGGGAAATTATCGGACAAAGGACAGTTTATGGGTTTGCTAAATACATGAGAGACGCGTTGCCTCATGCCGCCTATCTTGGATTTACCGGTACTCCTGTAGAAGGAACAGATAGAAATACACCAGCAGTCTTTGGAAGCTATGTAGATATTTACGATATTGCTCAAGCTGTAGAAGATAAGGCCACGGTACCCATCTCTTATGAAAGCCGTCTTGCTAAAGTGGAACTCAGCAAAGAAGGGGAAAAACTTATTAAAGATTTAGATCAAGAACTTAAAAATGATCTTTCTGACACTCAAAAAAGCAAATCAAAATTTACACAACTTGAGTCTATTATAGGAAGTAAAAAAAGAATCAAACATATCACTAAAGATATTATAGATCACTTTGAAAAAAGAGAAGAAGTGTTTGCGGGAAAAGGCATGATTGTCTGTATGTCCCGCAGAATAGCTGTGAATCTCTATAGTGAAATCACTGAACTTCGCCCTCAGTGGCATGACGAGGACTTAAATAAAGGAAAAATAAAAGTAGTTATGACATCTTCTTCCAGCGATGGGCCGGAGTTTTCCAAACACTACACCAATAAAGAGCAACGTCGGTTCCTGGCTAATAGAATTAAAAATCCAGCAAATTCTCTTAAGTTAGTTATCGTTGTAGATATGTGGCTGACTGGATTTGATGTTCCCTGCCTGCACACACTTTATATTGACAAGCCTATGCAAGGCCACAATCTCATGCAGGCTATTGCCCGTGTCAATCGTGTTTATAAAGATAAACCCGGAGGGTTGGTGGTTGATTATTTAGGAATTGCCTCGAATTTAAAAAGAGCTCTTTCCTTCTACTCCAAAAATGGAGGAAAAGGAGAACCAGCATTGCCTCAGGAAAAGGCTGTTTCTTTAATGCTCGAAAAACTAGAAGTAATTTCTCAAATGTTTCATAGTTTTGACCACAAACAATATTTTACAGCAGATACTGCCAAAAAACTTTCTCTCATTCTTCAAGCCGAAGAACATATTTTAAGTTTAGAAAAAGGAAGAAAAAGATTTATTGATGAGGTGACTGCTTTATCAAAAGCTTTTGCTCTCTCTGTACCTCATGAGCAGGCTATAAGTATTAAAGATGAAGTTGCTTTTTTTCAAGCTGTCAAAGCAAGACTTGTAAAATTCACCAGCACAGGAGAAGGGAAAACTGATCTGGAAATCGAAACGGTCATTCGCCAAGTTATCGACAAAGCTTTGGTATCCCATAAAGTGATAGATGTATTTTCAGCAGCAGGAATTAAAACACCGGATATTTCCATTCTGTCTGACGAGTTCTTATTGGAAATCAAGAATATGAAACATAAAAACGTTGCCATAGAAACGCTCACCAAACTTTTAAATGATGAAATTAAAGGAAAAACAAAGAAGAACATCATGCAGGGAAAAACCCTCATGGAAGGACTGAAAGGGGCTATAAACAAGTACCATAACAAAATTATTACAGCCGCAGAAGTCATTGAAGAGTTAATTAAAATTGCAAAAAATATTCAGTCAGAAACTGAAAAACCTCAAAAAATGAAATTATCTGATGAAGAATACGCTTTCTACACGGCTGTGGCTGACAATAAGAGTGCCCGTGAACTTATGGAAAAAGAGCAACTGAGAGAACTAGCTATCGCTTTAACAAATACAGTAAGGAAAAACGCGTCCATAGATTGGCAAATTAGAGAAAATGTCAAAGCTAAAATGAGAATTATGGTCAAAAGCATCTTAAAGAAATACAACTACCCGCCGGATATGGAACAGCTGGCTGTAGATAATGTCTTAAAGCAAGCTGAACACACTGCTGATGAAATGACCAAATCCAACATTTACAATACTGCTGTTTAAGATTTTTCAAAAATGATTTGAGAGATGCAGTACACAAGAAAGGAAAGCACACGTCATAGAATTAACGCAGATAACAGCCGTAGCGGCCGGAATAATAAGAATGACCTGCAAAAATTCCAAAAGAGGACACTTTAACATTTTTTCCAGATTCAGACGCAGAAACAGAGATGTTCTGCCATCTGTTTTTAAGAGGACGCAGCTGCTCCAAACAGCTGGCTTCACTTCTTCTCTCCACAAACATACAAGAACACATTTCTTTCGCCATAAAGCTGTTCATCACTCTTAAATTAAATTTGTACTGCCGGGGAGGATCATACTCTTGACCAATAGAAAACGGAACAAAAGTTTGTCGTATGGGATGAGCATATTGTCTCCCTGTCACGATTCCTAAAGCCAAACCCACTAGTGCATTGGTATCTAAATATACGTCTGCATCAAAAGAACCTGTCCTCACAATCACCATATTCATAGAGGGAATAATAAATAAAAGCTGTCCGGAGTAGCCTATGGCAAGATACAAATCTTCCGGAGCTGACTGTAAAGCTCTCGGCTTTACAACTTGTTGGTGGCGGGAAGGCTTGTTCACCCACCATTGAAAACTAGGTACAATTTGTTCTCGAATGGCCACAGGCTCTTTCAAAAAAGCAGGAGCAACAGCCTGAACATATTTGCTTATCCAACCCTTAGGAAAAAATTCTTTTCCCAGCCACCGCCCCTTCTTCAACATAAACTCTCCAATGCGGGCCAAATCTCTAGTGGTCATATACAAAGAGCAGCAGCCGTGAAAAACTCCCTTGCCGTCAGTCTCCCACACAGCACTTTGAATCCCCAACTCATTAAAAAGCTTAATCCACGGCAGAATCACATACTCTGAAGGTTTATAAACCTGCGCCAAAACAGCCATCAATAAATTTGTGTCTGCACTGGAATAATGCCAGCTGGCTCCTGGCTTCCTTATCAAAGGGTGGCTCAAAATGAACGACACGGCATCCTCATACCCCCTCTTATTATAAAGCATATTAAAAACAGAGGATGTTAAAGGCTGATCGCCGGCCTCTCTCCAATGAATACCGCTGGACCAGCCTAATAAATTTTCAATAGTCATTTGTTTGCAGTCAAAATTAATCTCATAGCCCTTAAAATAGGCGCACACATTGTCTTTTACAGAAATTTTATTTTCTCTCACTGCAACAGCTATCAGTAAATTAGTCACTGCTTTGCTGACAGACCATAACCTTTGAGGGCGGTTCTTGTGATACCCCTTAGCATATTTTTCATAAATAATTTTCCCGTCCTTTAAGATAAGGGTGGAATGCGTTTTTAAATGCGTTGTATGAGTGTATTCACGGCGGTTCTCTAATTCAGATGGAAATAAATAATTTTCAAAAGTGCGTATTTGACTGTAGTTTTTCTGTAAATAAGAAAAATCATTAGACCAGTTGGGTGAATAAGATTCAACAAACAAGGGAAAAATAAGAAAGAAAACAGCTAAACTGCATTTCTTAAAAAAATTCAGAGTCATCATCTTTATGAGATTTACTATTCTCAGGATCATCAAATAAAGAATCCTCTTCAGCCTCTAAAGAGTCAAAAGGATCGTCTTCGTAGCTGATAGAACTCTCCTCATTCTCATCAAAATTCTCGTGAGTTTCAAACAAAGGCTCTTCTTCGGAGAGTCCTTCGCCAAAAGGGTCCGACAGTGTCAAGTTTTCTTCAGAAAGATCCACTTTCTCCACAGAAGGAGCTGCTGCTCGCTGGCCCCCGCTGCTTTGAAATTGTTCAATGTTTTGTTTTTTACGAGCTTGTTTGCCGGTTTTTCTCTTTACTGGTTCTTTGACTGCTTTCTTGGCTGTCTTCTTGGAGGATTTCTTCTTTACTGACTTCTTCTCAGAGGATTTCTTCTTCACCGCTTTCTTCACTGTCTTCTTTTTATTAGAGGATTTCTTCTTCACTGACTTATTCACTGCCTTCTTCCTAACGGATTTCTTTTTTGCCGGTTTCTTTGCCGTTTTCTTTTTTGCCGGTTTTTTTACAGATTTTTTTTTGGCGGTCATAGGAACCTCCCTTTTTTCTCTACTCCATTTTCCTGAAGGCTGGTCTCAACTGTCAAGATTGAAAACATCCCTTTTCACGAAAAAAAAGCCCCTCTTGACAACAGAAAAAACCTACTCACCTTTCTTATAAGGTTAAAAAAACGGGGCTTTGAAATGACATCTCAAGCAAAGACACAAAATACAGATCAGGAAGTGCTGAAGCAGTTCACCCAGAATCTCACTGAACTGGCTGAAAAGGGAAAACTAGACCCCGTTATAGGCAGAGATCAAGAGATTCGCAGGGTTATACAAGTCTTATCCCGGCGAAAAAAAAACAATCCTGTCCTTATTGGAGAACCCGGAGTAGGTAAAACAGCTATCGCAGAGGGCCTAGCCGTCCGCATAATCAACAAAGACGTTCCCGAAACCCTTTTAGGCAAAACTCTTCTTTCGCTGGATTTGGCCGGCATGGTCGCAGGCTCTGCCTACCGCGGACAGTTTGAAGAAAGATTGAAAACCCTCGTGCGAGCTATTGAATCCAGTCAGGGTCAAATTATTTTATTTATTGATGAGATTCATACTTTAGTGGGCGCCGGTAAGATTGATGGAGCTATGGATGCCGGACAAATGTTAAAGCCTGCCTTAGCCCGTGGAGATATGCGTTCTATTGGAGCCACTACTATGGAAGAATACAGAAAATTCATAGAAAAAGATCAAGCCTTGGAGAGGCGTTTTCAAACTGTTTTGGTCGAAGAACCCGGCATAGAGGACGCCCTCACTATTTTAAGAGGGCTTAAAGAAAAATATGAAGTCCATCATGGAGTCCGCATTAAAGACTCTGCTTTAGTTCAGGCAGTCAAACTCTCTCATAGATATATTACAGATAGGTATCTTCCTGATAAAGCTATTGATCTCATGGACGAGGCCGCCAGCCGGCTGAGCTTGGAAGTCAACAGCGTTCCCATAGAAGTGGATGAGATAAGAAGAAAAATCCTTCAGTTAAAAGTAGAAAAGAAAGCCTTAGAAAAGGAAAAAGACAGCACTTTTAAAAAAAGACTGCAAGAGGCGGGAAAGGAAATGCAAACACTTCAACTGAAAGACAAAGAACTCACTCAATTATGGGAAAAAGAAAAATCACAGCGCGCTTCTTTAAAAAATTTAAAAATAGAAATTGAAAACTTAAAAGTGCAGATAGACCGAACTCAAAGGGAAGGGAAACTTGATCAAGCCGCAGAATTAAAATACCTTCATCTTCCTCAAAAAACCCGGAGGCTGGCTGAATTGGAAAAACAAACCTCCAAAAATAATCAACAGTCTTTGTTAAGAGAAGAAGTAGGGGTTAATGAAATTGCTGAAGTGGTTTCCAAGTGGACCGGCATTCCCGTTCAAAAAATGATACAAGAACAAGCTCAAAAATTACTAAACATGGAAGAAGAAATGAGAAAACAAGTTGTCGGCCAGGACCAGGCCTTTAAATAAAATTTCAGATGCTGTCCGCAGGTCGCGCTCCGGCGTCTCCGATCCTGACAAGCCCATTGGCGTCTTTATGTTTTTAGGCCCTACGGGTGTAGGAAAAACAGAGACGGCAAAAAGCTTGGCGCGCTTTCTCTTTGAAAGCGAGAAAAAGATGATCCGGCTTGATATGAGCGAGTATGCGGAAAAACATCAAGCTGAGAGAATGATTGGAGCTCCTCCCGGATACATAGGCTATGAAGATGGAGGTCAATTAACCGAATACGTCCGCAGACATCCTTACAGCGTTGTTTTGTTAGATGAAATTGAAAAAGCCCACAGAGATGTGTTTAATATCTTATTGCAAGTTTTTGATGACGGCAGGCTGACGGACGGGCAGGGGCGTACTGTGGATTTTAAAAACTGCATTTTCATCATGACATCCAACATAGGATCCTCTGATTTACTGAACGGCTCTGCTCAAGAACATAAAGAGAAAGTCATGCGCCAGTTGAATCAAAATTTTCGCCCGGAATTTTTAAATCGTATTGATGATTTTGTGTTTTTCAATCCTTTGGAGAAAAAAGAATTGAATCAAATTATACAAATTCAATTAAAGCAAATCAAGTCCCGCCTCACTGAAAAAAATATTACTCTGGAAATTCAACCCGAAGTCACGGGCCATCTCATCAAAAGAGGATATGACCCCGTCTTTGGAGCCAGGCCTTTGAAACGCGCTCTTCAGTCAGAACTGCTCAACCCTCTTTCTCGAAAAATCATCAGCGGTGAAATTACTGAAGGCTCCAAAGTGCTGGTCAAAAAAAACGACCTCGCTTTGGAGTTTGACACAAAAGCGTCTCAGTCCGCTTAAACACAGGGATTTGAGTTCAACAAAACTACGTCTTCATGAAAAAATCAACGTTTTGAAAATTGCGTGCTTTTTCTCGCTTTGTGGCGGCCGTATTTTTTACGCTCCACGCTTCTTGAATCTCGAGTCAAAAAACCATTTCTCTTTAAAATACCCCTATACGAATCTGAATAAAGAACTAAAGCCCGAGACAGCCCGTGGCGGATCGACTCGCATTGGCCTGTCAACCCTCCTCCTTTTACAGTAATCTCTGCATCTAATTCTTTTTCAGTTTCGGTGAGTTTTAGAGGAGCCTTTAAAGCTGCCCTCTGCTGTTGGCATGGAAAATACTTCTCCAGTGGACGGCTGTTCACCCTCAGTTTTCCTTTTCCTGCAGTTAAAAACACACGTGCAGAAGATGTTTTTCTACGGCCCGTACTGTAAAAAACTTTAGCCATCACAACCCTTTAATGAACCTTTGGATTTTGAGCTGTATGGGGATGCTCACTGGATGTGTATATCTTCAATTTTTTCATCATCTTGGCTCTAAGCTTATTTTTTGGAAGCATACCCTGCACTGTTTTTCTAATCAATACCTCAGGAGCCAGAGCCTCTGCTTGAACCGTTTTTAAAGAACCGACGTAGCGTGAATGCGAATAATAAGATTTATTTTGCCTTTTTTTGCCCGATAAGTGAATTTGACCTGCATTGATCAAAATCACAAAGTCGCCCTTATCTAAGTGGGGGGTCCAATCCACCTTATGTTTGCCGCGAATTAACTGTGCCACCCGCACCGCCAAGCGGCCCAAAACCTGCCCCTTAGCATCTATCAAATGCCAAGCCTGTTTACCTGCACTCTGAATATCTTTTTTATCAGACATAGCCTGCTTACTTAAATTTTTTGGCATTTTTTGTCAAGAGATGCAGGATAATAAACACGGTGTAAGAACAATCCTTGTGCTGAAATCGTTTTTAAAGCCTTCTTGCGGTCTTTTGCTTTCAGAATATCCTGAAATCTATGAACGCTGTCTTTAAATTTCATCAAACCCAGCTGAGTGCCGACCAGATTGCGCACCATTTGTTTTAAGAAGCTGTTGCCCAAAATCTGAAAGACCAAAACCCCTGGCTGCATCCAAAGCCATTCAGCTCGGTCAATGATTTTGCATGTATTTTGAGGAGGATTTCCAGAGTTTTGAAAACTTTTAAAATCATGCTCCCCAATTAAGCATCGACTCATCTTTTGAAGATTTTCATAAAAAACAGGAAGAGGATGCCAATAACTGTAATTTCTTTTCAAAGCACTCGGAGTTTTAGTATTCAAAATCAAGTAAGTGTAAAGACGCCTTTCAGCTGATCTTTGTGCATGGAAATAACAAGGAGCCTTCCATATTTGATGGCAGGAAATAGATGGAGGGGTTAAGGCATTTAAACCGGCCGTCACAGAAGAAGGGATGGTTCTGCCGGCAATATCACAGTGAGCTGTTTGAGCTAAAGCATGCACTCCTGCGTCTGTCCGCCCCGCGCCTACAACAGAGATTTTTTGATCAAAAATAGTAGATACAGCCTGCTCCAAGCATTGTTGAACAGTATCTGATCCTGTTTTTTGTTTCTGCCATCCCTTAAAAGAAGTTCCGTCATAAGAAAGAAGAATTCTTAAACGCATCTTAGAAAGCCATATACAAACCTAAATTCCATCCCCATCGGCTTCCGCCTCCTGCCTCCTCTTTTAGAGGAGAGTACTTTCGATACTCCGCAAACAACCCCATGTCTTGAATATTATATTCATAGTTCATACGTCTTGAAAAATTGGAGTCGAAAATATCAAAACTCAATAAAGCCCCCACTGTAATAAAGTACAATTTTTCATCTAAAAAGGACTGCTGAAGAAGAACTTGACGGTCCAAAGGGTTGTGCCAAACATAACCAAAACCCAAAATGGGCCGAACATAATGTAAATAGTTAAGCTCCCAAACCACCCCTGCCTCCACTAAGGCTGGATAATAGCTGATAAGTGTCTGGATTTTTGTTTTCTTTTTTGTTTTTTCAACCGCAGTTGAAGCACTTTTTCTAGGGATGGTATGCAGCCACCCTCCTCCAAATTGAATATGCCAATCCCCTAATATTTGCTGAATATGTTCTGGAAAATAAGAACTCACCACCCGCGAATAACGCAGACCGCTGATATACCGGCTTGTCTCGTCAAATTTCTTAGCGTTCTTTACAGGATACAAAAGCGGCAAAGACAACAAGCCCTTTGATACGGAGGGAAAAGCAGTCCACACCACTGTTACTACAATAATCTTTTTAACAAAACACATGGTGCTTCTCTAATTTTTTTTTTAAGATTTGTCCATTAAAAGTTGGGCAATCTGCAAACCGTTAAGAGCGGCCCCTTTTCGGATATTGTCCGCACTCACCCATAACAGCCACCGGTGCGGATTATTGGGAGCCTGGCGAATGCGTCCAACAAAAACATCGTCCCTGCCTGTTGTGCAGGCATTATCAGGGTATTCATCAACACCCTCCATGACTCTGAGGCCTTTTTGTTTTTTTAACACTTCCAAGAAGTCATTTCGATTTTTAGGAGTTTTTTTTAATTGCACCCATAGGGCTTCCCCATGACTGAAGAAAACGGGTACACGCACAGCCGCTGTCGTGATGTCCAAATCAGGATGATCCAGAATTTTTTTTGTTTCTAAATGCATTTTAACTTCTTCTGCAGAGAAGCCGTCTTCTCCAATATCTCCTATTTGCGGGGTGCAGTTAAATGCAGATGGTGAAGCTTTGCCTTGAAGATGAGAGAGAGACTGCGATTTTAATTTTTCCAAAGCTCTGGAACCGGCGCCGCTCATGGATTGATATGTAGCGGCCTGAACAGACTCCAGCTCAAAAGCTGAATGCAGAGGGTTTAACACCAAACACATTTGAATGGTTGAGCAGTTTGGGTTGGAAATAAGCGATTGACCTCTAAGATGATGGGCGTTGATCTCCGGAACCACCAAGGGGACTTCCGGACGCATACGAAATGCAGACGAGTTGTCAATAATTTTAGCCCCCTCCCGAACAGCCTGAGGAGCCCACTCCCCACTGACCAGGCCCCCCGCAGAGAAAAACGCCAAATCTACTTCTTGAAAACAACCTTTTTTGAGAGTCTGAACAGTGTAATCCCGGCCGCAAAACGTCAAACTCCGCCCTTTGCTTTTTTCGCCGGCAAAGAGAGAAAGCGTTTTTGGAGTGATGTGTTTTTCCTCCATAAGACGCAGAAAACTCGACCCCACTAGACCCGTGGCGCCTACTATTGCAATGTGGTTCATAAATTCTCAAAACGCGCTAAGGTTTACAAAAACTTATTCAATCCAGCAGAGGACTTCAGAGTCAAGTCCTTTTGTTCATTCGGAAACAGTCTTTTCTAAAATATTTTCCGCCGTCTGAGAAGGGGACAGGCTTTGAGGCTCCAAAGCGTGGATATACCTCTCATTATGAACAAGATCAGGAATTTCAATATCTGCTGAGGCAATGATTCTTAAGATGTCAACCGCCCTCTTATCGCTTGTCGTATAGGCGCTGACTGCCGTGATAATATTTTCTAAAACATAGAGATATGTTGCTCTTTCCAAGGGGGAGCGGTCTTTATTTTTAAAGCCCGCAGAGGACTGCTTGGCAATAGTTGTTATGACAGAAAAAAAATCAGTTTTCACAGAAGTTCTGGAGCGAATATTTTTAATCAGCTTCACCACTACGGAGTCATGGTGTGATCGAGACAACGCAATAATATAGGCCTGCCGAATAGTTGGATCCATCTCCAAAGAACTGCCTATAGAAAATTCTTCTTTCCTAATATCACTGGCTTTTTTCAACCAAGGCTCAATCAATTTCATCATCCCTTCATAGCCCTTAACGTGCAGTTCATTGAAAAAATAAGGCAGTTGAGCAGGCAAATATTCTCGATCTGATGTGTGCGTACAATGCAAAAACAGCAAAGTCAGCCCCCAAACGGGCAAGTGTTTTATTATGCTACATAGTGCCATATTTTCCTCTTCCACTTTGCAAATTCCATTATATCCCAAAGAAAAACAATCTCCATGAATTTCATACACAGAGTTGTTTTTTGTTTGAAAATCTATTCCATTGGTGTGATAATACTGCTTTGTTTAATAACTTAAAAAGGAGAGTTTTGATGAAGTTTATCAGGTTTTCACCCTTATTGCTTGTGCTGTTATTCAATGTTTCTTGTTCAAAGGAATATATTAAAAAAGTATTGAAAGACAATCCGGATATTCTGGCTGAGGTCATTGAGGAAAACCCGAAAGTTATCCTGGATGCCTTAAACAAAGCCAGCGTAAAGTACAGACAGGAGCAGATGAAATCCGCTGAGGAGCAGAAAGCCAAGGCCCGTGAAGACGAATTTACAAACCCAAAAAAACCGAAACTGGGTGAGGACCGCGTCTATTTCGGAGATATGAAAGCTCCTATTACTATCGTGGAGTATTCTGATTTTCAATGCGGCTTTTGCAAGCGGGCCGGTGAGGGAGCCGTAGAGCAAGTCCTTAAAGAATATGAAGGAAAGGTTCGAATTCTTTACAAACATCTGCCTTTGCCCTTTCACCCTGAAGCAGGAATCGCCGCTCAGTACTATGAGGCGGTGGCAAAGGTTGATCCTTCTAAAGCCAAGTCTTTCCACGACAAAGTTTTTGAAAAACAAAGCGAGCTGGGGCAGAAAAAGGAAAAACTTCTTACAGCAATAGTTAAAGAGATAGGACTTGATCTGAAAAAGGTGCAACAACACTTAGATTCTGTCAAATCTATCGTCGATGCGGATCAAGCA
Source organism: Bdellovibrionales bacterium (assembly GCA_965199935.1). Lineage (GTDB taxonomy): Bacteria > Bdellovibrionota > Bdellovibrionia > Bdellovibrionales > UBA1609 > JAPPLG01. The sequence continues at coordinate 805,165 of CBDATD010000001.1, read as the reverse complement.
GAGGCTAAAAAATTTGGCATCAATGGAACTCCAGGGTTTTTGGTTGGAGGAGTTTCTCTCTCTGGAGCTCAACCTTTTTCAGAGTTTAAAAAGATTATTGACCGCCATCTGGCTGATATGAAAGATATGAAAAAACCAGATATGAAAGAAGATATGCAAAAATCTGATATGTAAAGAATGATGTTGAGAAATGACCATGAAGCCGGAGTGGCTTAAAGTTCGGCTCCCCAGCGGAGCCGAGTATGTCCGGATTAAAAACCTCACCTCCAAGTTAAAATTGGCCACTGTCTGTGAAGAGGCCAACTGCCCCAATATTGCTGAATGCTGGGGCGGCGGCACTGCAACCATCATGCTAATGGGGGATACCTGCACAAGAGGATGCCGCTTTTGCAATGTAAAAACGGGCCGGCCTAAACTGCCGCCAAATCCCAGGGAGCCGGAGCATGTTTCAACAGCCATCTCTTCTATGGGGCTGGATTATGTTGTTTTAACTTCAGTCAACCGGGACGACTTGGAAGACGACGGTTCCGGCCACTTTGCCAAAACAGTCCGTCTTTTAAGAAAGTCCTCCCCTTCTTTGTTGATTGAAGTTTTAACCCCTGATTTCAGAGGAAAAAAGTCTTGTGTTTCAGAAATTATTGATTCAGACCCTCATGTTTTCTCACATAATATAGAAACTGTGGAAAGACTGACTCCTCAAGTACGCGACCCAAGAGCCGGCTATAGACAATCCCTGCAAGTTCTAAAACAAGTGAAGAAGGAAACAACACATATTTTTACAAAATCATCCCTTATGCTGGGCTTGGGAGAAACAGGAGAAGAAATTAAAAATACTTTAAAAGATTTAAGACAAATTGCTTGTGATGTTGTCACCTTTGGCCAGTATCTTCGCCCTTCCAGGAGGCACCTGCCTGTCCAAAAATATTTAACTCCTAAAGAGTTTGACTTTTGGAGGGATGCTGCACTGTCTATGGGTTTTTTATATTCAGCCGGCGGCCCTTTGGTGAGAAGCTCTTATCGAGCCGGTGAATACTTTATAAAGGGGGTGTTGGAAAAAGGAGGCCGAAAACCAGATCTCTTAAAGGCCGTTCAATGAAATTAAATGTGATGATGCCGGAGCTTGGTGAAGGAGTGCTTGAAGGAGAACTCCAAAAATGGTGTGTTAAAGAGGGAGATTTTGTTAAAGAAGACGATATTATCGCAGAAATCACTACAGATAAAGCCTCTGTGGAAGTTCCCAGCACCATTTCAGGCCAAGTAAAAGAATTAAAATTTAAGGAGGGTGAGATATGTCCAGTAGGCGAAATTCTTCTGACTTTGGAAGGTAAAAAAAAATCAAAACAAGAAGACACATCAAGGTCAACTCCTTCTGCGCCTCAAAAGGCATCTACACAAACAACTCAGAATAAAGCGGATGTGAACGCAAATATCCAATCCAATGATATTTTAGCCACACCCCTGGTTCGGAGAACAGCTCAAAAATATTCTATTGATCTCACTCAAATTAAAGGCACCGGCCTTTCTGGAAGAATCACATTGGATGATCTTCCCCTTCCAAAAGAAAATCAAGCCCGCCCTCAAGAGCTAAAACAGCGCGCCGACTGGCTGTCCGGCTTGGAAGAAAGAAAACCCCTAAAAGGGGTGCGTAAAAAAATTGCTGAAACAATGACCTTGTCCAAGCAAACCATCCCTCACTTCACTGTTATGGAGTCCGCTTCTGTAGAAGAATTGATACAACTGAGAGAAAAAGCAAAAGAGATTTACCCGGATGTAAAGATTACTTATTTGGCTTTTATTATGAAAATTTTATACAACTGTCTTTTAGAGTTTCCAGAATTTAACGCTTGTATAACCGACGATGAAATTATTTATAAAAAATATTTTCATTTTGGATTTGCGGCAGACACCCCTAGAGGGCTGTTGGCGCCTGTGGTGCATGATGTAGATCAAAAAAGTGTTGTACAAATCAGCCGCAGTATCAAAGAACTTTCAGATAAAGCCCGCAGTTCCAGCATCGCATTGGAAGAAATGAAAGGGGCGACTGTCACTATTACCAATATGGGAAGTATTGCCGGTCAGTGGGCCTCTCCTATTATCAATCCTCCAGAGGTGTGCATCTTAGGCATGTACCGTATGTATGACAAACCTGTATGGAAAAACAATGCCTTTTATCCGGAAAAAACAATGAATTTTTCTGTCACTTGCGATCATCGGTTGATTGACGGGGCCGCCGCCGCTAGATTTATCATGCAGTTTACAGAGCGGGTTTCCAATCCCTCTCTCATCCTCATCGAAAATTAAGGGGGAATATTGAAATTAGAATGCCGGTCTTTTTCTGATAAAGGCACAAGGCCCAGCCCTGCAGTAATAAGTTCTTCCGGCACAACAGCCGTGGCGACTCCTTGGAACACCTCTCAAAGCAATGCTGAAAATATGATTCGCTCTTTCAATACTCTTTATGATCAGCTCTCACAGGATAAAGACAGCACCCAGCCTTTTCAAAAAATGATCTCTTTATCCACCAATGAAAATAATTTAAGAGTGACTTGTATGCAAATAAACAGCAATGTTTTTTCTCAATTTAATCAAAATGAATTCCAAGCAGGCTTTGAAGTGTTTTTTTCTGTAAAGACTCCCACCGAGTTTAGCTTTGTTCAAGTGGGAAACCCTCAAGTATATCTCGCTCGAAAAAATCTTCCTTTACAATCCTTAGGCCAAAATTCTCCGTGGGCTGATTATTCCAAATCCTCCTTAACAGCCCCCCTGCCTCATCTTCTGTTAGGTTTATTTCCAGATACACCGATTCATGTTCGATCCATCCGCCTTCAGCCGGAAGATCAAATTATTTTGCTCAGCCGCACTTTCATCCCCCCTGAATTTTTAAACAGCCCGGAAACTTCCCTAGAGAAGCTGGCTGAAATTCTCTCCCAAGATCAAAGTTCAGAGTCTTTTTGGCTGGGACGGATAACCTTTTAAACTATTCCACAACGGCTTTTGGGTCAAAGGCCCTGCGAACCCCTTCACCAACAAAATTCAAACTCACCAAACTTAAAAATAAAAACAAGGAGGGAAAAAAAGCCAGCCACCAAGACGTTGTAAAATAAGATTCTGCCTGGTTCAAAAGCTCTCCCCAGCTGGGAGTAGGAGGAGCTAAACCAAAACCCAGGTAATCTAAAATCACTAACAAAGAAATTCCATTTGCTATTTTAAACGGAGAAAAAGTCACTAAAGGAGTTAAAGCGTTGGGAAAAATATGTTTGAAGATGATTTGAAAATTACGCAATCCATAAGATTTTGCAGATTCTATGTAGTCCATATTTCTAATTTTTAAATACTCAGACCTCATGTAAAGAGAAATATTCATCCAGCCAAACACAACACTATACAGAACCAAAACCCAAAGATCTGATCCTAAAATAGCCGCGGCAGTAATCAAAATGAGATGGTGAGGCAAAGATTGAAAAACCTCCACACATCTTTGTCCAAAAAGGTCTGCCCATCCGGCCTTAAACCCCATCGTCATACCAAGTACAGCTCCTATAAAAAAAGAACCCAGCCACACCAGCACCGCAAACCCCATACTATAACGAAACCCGTAAAGTATCCTGCTGAAAACATCTCTACCGCGGTTGTCCGTTCCCATCCAGTTGGTCCAGGTAGGGGGGGATGGATACTCACTAACCTGAGTGTTGGACTCGTAAGGGTTCCATGGAATCACAGGGTTTAAAACAAAATCTTTTTCTGCAAGTTTCAGTTTTTTATAATCAACAGTCACGGCTGATTGATCTAAATTAAAATCCGAAGGCGGATAATACTTTACAGCAGGAAAATAAACTCGATCTTTATAGACTAAAATAATAGGTTTATCATTGGCCCAAAATTCAGCAGTCGCGCTGAATAAGAAAAAACCAATTAAAATCACAAGAGAATACATACCCCGCCGGCAGGTTTTGAAAACTCTCCATCTTTTTTTTAACAGCTGATTTTTTTCAATTTTCATACACACCTTTTATTTTGAAAAAGTAATCCGAGGATCTACAAGAGGTAAAGACATATCCGATGCCAAACGGCCCAGAACGCTGAGAACAGATTGTATTAAAATTAAAGCTAACAGCACATGAATATCTCTTTGAACAGCTGACTCATATCCTAAAAGGCCAATGCCGTCTAAATTAAAAATTTTTTCAACAATTAAAGAGCCTCCAAGAAACAGCTGTAAAAAATTTCCCAAACCTGTCACAATGGGAATCAAAGCGTTTTTCAAAGCGTGTTTCAACAATACGCCTTTATTGCTCAAACCTTTAGCTTTGGCCGTGCGAACATAGTCAGATTTAATACACTCCATCATGGAATTTTTTGTTAAAAAAGTCAGCACTGTAAAACCGCCTAAAGTGTAGCAAGTCAAAGGCAAAACAAAATGATGGACGCGGTCTATGAACCGCCCCCAAAAATTTTTCTCAAAGTACTCATCAGAGTAAGCATCCCCTACAGGAAACCAATCCACAAAAACACTTCCGGAAAAATACGTCTTTAAAAGAATGCCCAACACTAAAGGGGGAACAGCATACATAAAGATCAAAACCATGCTGGTCAGCCCCTCCCAACGGCTCCCGTCGCGAATAGCTTTATAGACTCCTAAAGGAATAGAAATTAAATAAGTCAACAGAAAGGACAACAGCCCGAACTGGATGGAGACGGGAAGTTTGGAAATAATAATATCCAATACAGGCTCTTCATAAATAAAAGAATTCCCAAAATTTAAAGTAACAGCATTTTTGAGCCACATCCAGTACCTAACGCCCACAGGTTTATCAAAACCATATTGTTTTTTTAAAGCCTCAACGACTTCTGCATTAACACTGTGAGAAGTAACATTTTCAGACAGGGAGCCTCCTCCAAATCTGAGCTGTGATACTTTTCTTTCAATGGGTCCTCCAGGAGCTAGATTTACAATCAAAAAGCAAACAAGGGTGATGCCGAATAAAGTCAGAACCATCAAAGCTAATCGACGAAGAAAATACTTAAACATGAAATTATTCAAACCACCAAAATTTATATCCGATGCTGTACCGATAAGTCGGTTTAACCATTTTCACTCTGCGTGAATGAGCGTAAAAATGATATCTGGGATTAAACATAAAAGTGTAAGGGACATCTTCAGCAATAATTCTGTAGAGTTTCTTCAGCATCATATTTCTTCTTGCAGGATTCATTTCCAATCCTGCAGAATCTATCAGTTGATCCACTGTAAGATTGCTGTAGGAAATAAAATTGGATCCCTTATTGGCGATGCTGTCAGAGTGCCATATCTGCCTGGGATGCCAGTCCGCATCTGAAGCCCCTGGGGACCAGGCTAAGGTGACTGCATCAAAATTTCTCTCATCCAAAGCTTTTGTAAAAGACACCCATTCCAACAATTTTAAAGACATTTTTAACCCTGCTTTTTTCAAATCCTCTTGATAAAGAGTTAAATATTTTTCTAAAGATTTACTTGGAAACAGTAAAGTCCATTGAAATTCCACCACCTGGTTGTTGATTTTTTTGTCTAATATCCCGTTTTTATTGGAGTCCGCCCATCCGGCCTCTTTGAGAAGTTTCGAGGCTGTCTCCATAGAAAACAAGATAGGTTTGACATGAGGATCTGCATGCTTGCTTTGGGTGTGTATAGGGCCTGACGTCAATGCGTAAGAATTGTTATAGAATTTCTCATTCATCAGTTCACGATTCATCAAATGGCTTAAAGCTTTTCTCACTCGGCGGTCCTTAAAGAGAGGATTTTTTAAGTTCCAGGCAGTAAAACTATAGCTTTTTGGAGATAAATTTCGAACTTTCTTTTTGAGTATCTTATCCCCCCAGGGAGCTTTCAATGTTTTCTTAAAATAAGACTCAGAATTCAAACCCATGAAGTCCAGCCGCCCCTGCTCCATTCGAAGCAAGGCATCGTTGTCAGATGGAATGATCCGAAATACAACTTGATCAAAACGATATTCACCTTTTTTAATTTCACTGCCCCACCAGTTTTTATTCTTTTTGAGAACAATCTTTTTATTCTGATCATATTCAGCCAGCGTATAAGGGCCTGAACCCAACAAGCTTCTATTGAGCTTTGTTTTTTTGTTCTGATAAATATGTTTTGGGATGATGTTTAAAAGAAGGGAAAATTTTTCAAAACTTCCGAAATGTTTTTTCTTTGCGTAAAACCGGATCGTATGAGAATCAATGACTTCAGCTCTTTCAATATTTTCAAAGTAGGAGAGGTAATGGGCTCCCCCATAGCTGACATCTTGATAAGCAGACAAGGAAAAGCGTACATCCTCAGCTGTTAAGGGCTTTCCATCATGCCACAACACCCCCTTCCTCAAATAAAAAGTATAAATTTTATAATCCGAGCTGATCTCCCATTTTTCTGCTAAGGAAGGCTCTAACTCATTGGAATCGACATTGCGAATGAGCAGTCTATCTAAAATATATCCTTGAACAAGAGAGGCGAAAGCATCAGAGGCTCTTATGGGATGCAGTGTTTCCGGCTGAGCAGAAAGACGGCGGTAAAAAACAGAATTTGAAGACGTCTGCTTGAGGTTTTTTGTTTTTTGATCACAGGAAGAGGTTCCTGCTAAAACCGCAGATAAAAAAATGAACAGTCCATATACCGCCCTCTGTTTTGCTTTTTTTTGACACGGGAAAAAACTCCTATCGAAATAAAAAATTTGCATGAGTTTATTATTTCTTTCCCACATTTCATTATTTTATATGAGAAAGATTTTTTTTACAACGGACAAAACCTCATCTGGCCCCCTGCTTTCAAAATAAAACAGCACCGCACAGCTTATAAATCAAGCGGGCGGAAACATTGCCGTCCCATTCTCCAAAGTTATCAGATATGGGGCGGGCTGTTTCTACAACATCAAAACCAATAATTCTTTTTTTGGAATCAACAAGCTTATGAATTAGATAGACAATCTGATCAAAACTAAATCCTCCAGGAACCGGACAGCCCGTATGAGGAGCATATTCCCAAGACAAAGCATCCACATCTAAAGAAATATAAATTTTTTCCGGAAGTTTATTTAAAATATCAGAAACAATATCAGCCCACAGGGCTCCCTCAAACAATTTATGTTTTACATCATGGTCAAAAAAACAATGAACGCGCGAGTCTTTCTGAATCTTGCTAAATTCCTCTTCACACAAATCCCGCACCCCTGCCTGCACTAATGTATGGGGGGCGTACTTATTTTGCAAAATATTATGCATTACCGACGCATGGGAGTGTTTAAATCCTTGATAAGAATCCCTCATATCCGCATGGGCATCCAAGTGAAGAATTCCAAAGTCCCCTTTGAAACGCTCTCCTATTTCCAATAAGGCCCCCTCACTGATGGAGTGATCTCCTCCCACGAGACCAAATAATTTTTTATCATCTAAAATTTTTTTCACACACATTTTCACTTCTTGAACCATTTGAAAACAGGCTTGGTTGATTTTTTGTTTGTCCTGCGGGCTGTCTGCTTTAAGAGCTAAAAAGCGGAATTGATCACTCTGATCTTTCAGATGAGAAAGATATTGAAAGTAGATGCCCTCTTCAGAGGGGTTGTTCTCATTTTTTGGATCAAAAAAATCCAACTGTGAAGATGCTTGTTGAATCCATTTAGGGCCTTCTGCCGCACCGCCGGCATAAGAAACAGTGGCCTCCCAAGGAACCCCCAGCAGAACCAAGCGGGCTTTAGCGTAAGGGCAGTTTTGACCAAAAATAAACTGTAAAGACGTCATTTAATATCGGGCGTATTTTTTCCCCATACTTTCCTTTATTTCAGCGCCTTCAATACTGCAAGAAGTCCAAGGAATGGCTTTTAGCCTTTCAGGCTCAATATCTTCGCCCGTGACTTCACAAACCCCGTAAGAACCTTCTTCAATGCGGGCTAGGGCCCGTTCTATCTCAGCCAACTGCTGTTGAAATCTTTCGTTCATGTTCAAAAACTCGCCTTCTTTCAAAACACGAACAGCCTGATCCCCTTCATCGCCGCCCCGCAATTCTACAAAATCCGACAGCTGACCGCAAGACTCGGTCATCCTATTGAGCAGTTCATTCTTCTTTTGCAAAAGTTTCCTGTGACAAACTTCTATCAACCCTGACAACGCCATGACACTCTCCTTAGCAACTCTGTTATGGTATAACGGAAAAACCTCTTCAGTAGTTTAGTAAAAAATTATCTGAAAGTGCCTTTTAAAAACATTTTTTTTTCGATAACAAGGAAATTTATTGCTGGAAAGAGTAAAAAATAGTATAAAACCTAAAAAAAATGCAATTTTAGATGAATTTAATTGAATAATTTCAATTTTCGTATAGAAACTATGCAGTTTTCGTATGTAAGATTTTTTTAATATACAGCCCTTTCAAACCGCCCTGTCTTTTTAAAAATTAGGAAAGTGCAATGTTTTTAGTTTTACTGCAATTTTTTGCCTCCTTAGCTCTCTTGTTTTTTGGAGGAAGCTTGTTGGTTCAAACCAGCTCAGCTCTGGCTTTTCTTTTAAAGACAAAAGTTTTTTTTGTTTCTTTATTTTTACTGGGAATGGGAAGCTCCGCCCCTGAACTGTTTGTGAGTATAGAAAGCCATTTGGATCTAAAACCGGATATTGCTGTAGGAAATATTATAGGCTCCAACATTTTTAATATTCTTATCGTTGGGGCTTTGGTGATCTTAAACACCGCTTGGAAAGCAAATCAAAAAACAATGATTAAAAGCGCATCTCTTCTTTTAGGAGCCACTTTAGCTGTGGTTTTGTTGGTGTGGGATTTATCTCTATCCCGCATGGACGGGCTGATTCTATTAATTCTATTTGCTTTATTTTTTATTCAGTCCAGAGGGCTGAGTGAAGAGATCCCCTCGGAAGAAAAAATTTACTCTCCGCTTATTCTAGCCATTTTTACTGTTGCGGGGTTTTGTTTTTTATTTCTTGGCTCCAGGTGGGCCGTCTCTTCCGCCGTGGAGATAGGAAATCATTTCGGACTCTCCACAAGAATCATCGGACTTTTTTTAATGTCCGTGGGAACCAGTCTGCCAGAGCTGGCTATTGGAATCACAGCTTTATTTAAAAAAGAATCGGAGATGGCTCTGGGAGGAATTATTGGATCCAATGCTTTCAACACTTTTTTTATACCCGGGGCGGCTTCATTGATTTTTGCTCTGCCTGTATCTCAGCATTTTCTCCACACGGATGGAATAGTTATGCTGGCAGGCACTGTTTTGCTGTTGGTTTTTCTTTTGACTTACAAAAAAATTTCAAAAACTCTGGTTTCCGGTTTATTTTTGACGTTTTATGCATGGTATATTTACTTTGTGCTTCTCCACCGTGTTTGAAAACTATCAAGATAAGGAAATAAAAGCACCCAGAACCGCTGTCATTACTTAAAAAAGACGCAGAAAAAAATTGAAAAAAAAGAGCCTGTATGTTAATCTAGCCTCGTGGAAAATAAAGATACAAAAATACTTCTGGATGAGATTAAACGGATTCTGTCTGCACAGGATCAGATTATAGATCACAAGGTTTCTAAAACTGTTTTAAAACAAACTGGTCTCTTTTTTATTTCTTTGGCTATTTTGGTTGCTGTATGGAGTGCTGGCTTTGGCTTTGTTTTAAGAGGACAAAACTCTCTGGAAAAAAATATCAAGGCAGAAATAAAAACTATCAATAGTGAAGTAACAAATAACAAGATACAAATGACGGAAATAAACACAGAGCTGGAAAATATCAAACACACTGTTAAGGCTAGTGTCTCGGATAAAAACTAACAATAACCACAAAGAGGTTCAAAATGAAGTATTTTTTTATTTTTATATTCAGTTTATGTTCTTTCAGTGCGTATTCTCATTTTCCCCCTTCATATCTTGATTCATATACATATTCATCAAAGGTTGACCCAACACGATTTGTTTATAAAGCAAACGACTTTACCCTTGAGGGAGCGGTTGTATTTAAAACATCAGAATATTTATTTTTTACAAATTATTTTTTGCATTATCATTATTATTTTGAGAGAAATGGCTCCAGACATTCTGAGGTTCTTGAAATATCTGAATCAGAATACGATCTCTTAGTAAACACGGATAAGCCTGTAATAATAAAGCCTTATGATGCGTTTGGTAGACGTGTTATGGAAATAAGAGGAGCTTTATACTGATAAAACTCTTAAAATGTATAGAATCAAATACGTATATTCCTAATATGTTGGAATGTTATGATAATGCAGCTGATGAATATTTGGAAACATTTCAAGAAATATCTTGTGAAAATTAAAATGTTATTTATTATTTCTTTTAAAGGTTGATTCATTTTGTTTAGATAAATTCAACACTGTTAGGATATTATTAAAATTGGAATCAATCTTTGTATGCATATCTGTCCTTAATTGGTCGATCTTTGAGTCTGTCTTTTCAGTCTTTGTATGCATATCTGTCCTTAATTGATCGATCTTTGAGTCTGTCTTTTCAAACTTTGCATTCATATCTATTCTTAATTGATCTATCTTTTTTTCTGTACCTGTCACGTGATTTGTTAAGTTTGTTTTTATATTATCTATATCTTTTTGAAGTAGCTTCTTATCTTTTCTATAAACAGACAAGCTTAGAAAATAAAATATAGAAACCAAAACTGGTGTTATAGAGAATGTTAAAATCTTTTGCAATAATTCCATATTTCTTTGTATGACATAACTCGACAGATTATGCCAATAATTATTTACAAATAATATGTCTTGTATCAATTAACCAACTATATCCCAATCATAACCATTCTGATAAGCAATAAACAAGTCTAGGTGCATTTGTAAGTATTCCATTTTCTTAGCAGCAGCCCAAGTTTTTCTTTTGTGCCTTGAAATATGATGACGGTGCTTTGCACACGTGTTGATGCAAGACGATTTATCCACAATTATCCTGTTTACGGAGCGACTGTAAGTAAAGTGAGAGCATATTTTATGTTTACAGATTATTATTTTCATTATCATTATATCGATCCCAATACCGATCATGTTCACAGATGGCTTAAAATAAGTGAGTCAGAATATGATTTCTTGTCATACAGAGATGCAAGGTTTTCTGTGAGACTAAGAGGAATGATTGGTTCAAAAATAAAACCTAAATATTGAATATAAACCTGAAAACCATTGTACTGATAAGCCGAGCTTTAAAGGTCAATCCGATAAAACTCTTAAAATAGTCAAAAACAGTGTAAATCACACGCCTTTAGTCTATTCTCTTATTAGAAAATGTTGAAAAATGGGGGGGGTGTTATGGTCAGATTGTGAGATTTTTTCTTACACAGAACAAAGGGAGAAATAATGAAGTATTTTTTTATTTTTGTGTTGTTCAGCTTCAGTGCATATTCTCATGTACCTCATGTTACTAGTCATCAAACTTACGATAGACAGGTGGAGAACCATATAGATATTGATCCAATACGAGTTGTCTATAGAGGATTTTCTATTGAAGAATTTATGGTATATAAAGTGCCAAGATTATTGTTTTTTGAAAATTATTTTGTGCATTTTCACTCTAGCAGAAATTCAGTTACTTGGAGTGATATTTATGAAATATCCGAATCAGAATACGATCTCGTAGTAAACACGGATAAACCTCTAGAGATAAGGCCATATGGTATGTTTGGTACGCGTGTTGTAGAAGCCCGATAGTAGTAAACGCCTTTTTTTTGCTAGTAGAGCGGGCAGGCAAAGTAAAAGACAAACTAAGTTTTTTGTGAAAAATGATTGAAAACAGCACGAGTGAGATAACAAACCTCAAAAGTAACTTGATCTCCAGCCTTCAACAAAGATAAATTAGTTCTCCTTAAAGTCTCAGGCGCCAATCCCAAACGGACCACAGATTCTCCAAGAACTTCTTGAATAGTTAAATTGACGCCGTTCACAGTGAGATAGGCTTTTTTAAATAAGAAAGACTTAAATTCTTTCGGAAGTTGAAGGATTAAATTGGCGGTTTCCGGCGGATTGGATTCCTGCTTTCGCGGCTGCGGTGAAGATGCAGGCGGCAAGGATTCAGAAGGGGTAAATTCTATTTCTTTTACTTCCGCCATGCCGTCCACGTGACCCGTCACAAAATGCCCTCCCAAAGAAGAACCCGCCTTTAGAGAAGGTTCCAAATTCACTGCCTTATTTTCTAAATTAAGCAGACTCCAGCTCGTTGTGCTTAAGGTGTCTTGAGCTAAAGCAAAAACCATCTTCGCGCTGTCTATCTTTTCAACAGTTAAACAAACCCCGTCAACAGCAACGCTGTCCCCAGGCGAAACGCCCGACAAACGAGAAGGCAAAACAATCTCTATTACAGAATTTCTTTTTTCAACTCCTAAAACGGACGCAAAACAAGAGACAATCCCTGTGAACATAGAAATCAGAGCATATCTTTAGCTCTTGAAAGCTCATCTAAAGTTTTTTCTACTTTGTCTTCAATCTCTTCCTCATTAACACCCATACCGGGGAGAAGAGTATGCACCGGATCCTGCTCCAAAAGATCTTGATGAGACTGCAGTACAGCCTTCATCGTGTTTTTCAACTGAATGTGAACACGCCGCAAATTCGATAAATCCTGATAGACCGTTTTCAAAGAATCTCTGGCGTCTTGGGTAATTAAATTTGCTTTTTTATGAGCATCCTCCACTGTTTCCTTAGCTCTTACCTCTGCCTGCTCCTGCATTTTTTTAGCCGTCTGCTGTGCTGTCGTGATGGCCTCCCTTAGAAGATCCTCCCTCTCTTTATAGCCCATAAGCTGTTTTTCCTTGTCTTTCAGCCTTGCTTTAAGACCTTGATTTTCTTGCAAAATTTCATCAAATTCAGCGGCTACTTTTTCCAAAAAAGCAGTTACTTCTTTTGGATGAAAACCACCTACAAGACGCCCTGAAAAGACGCGGGCTGAAATATCATCTGGAGTAAGCTTCATGACATAACCTCTCTACTCTTAAACACCGGCCGGGCCAGTTTACACGATAGTTCCTCACGAGTGGACCTTAAAACAGAATTTTAGCTCTTTGCAACAAATAAAATTTGGGAACAGCCCCCTCTTTGTTAAGGTTTAGGATTAAAAATTCCGATATTTTACTAAAATAACTTGTTTTTTTGAAGGGAACAGCATGATTTCAATACCTCCTATTTTTTTATTGATCAGCGGCCTGTTTTTACTCGCCTTAGCTGTTTATTTATTTTGCTCCTCTATTCTGGGAGCGGGCAGTGACCAAGCGGCCTTGGCCTTGGCCGACGAGAAAGAAGAAACGAAAAAAATACCTTTAATTCAATTCTCCAAGCCTCTGGTGCAAAGACTCACATTGAAGCACTCCCGTTTGATCAAAAGCGATAATTATAGAAAAAAAATTAAGCAGAAAATTCTTCATTCCGGCCTCACAAGAGAAATTAGCGTCGAGGAGTTTATTGGGCTTCAAATTTTATGGGGAATATTTTTTCCTCTTTTTGGACTCATTTTAAATTTTGGACTCCAAATGGGGTACCCTTTCTTCGTATTCATTGGAATCAGCGGTTTTGGAGTGTATTTCCCTCATTTTTACTTGAACTCTCTGATTGCACAAAGATCTAAATCCGTTGAAAGAGATCTTCCGTTTTTCATTGATCTCCTGGCGTTAAGCACTGAAGCCGGCTTGGATTTTATCAGCTCCATTCAGAAAATCACAGAAAAAGCAGATAAAAACTCCGTCCTGTCTGAAGAGTTTCATACCGTACTCAAAGAGATTACATTAGGAAGCAGCCGCAAAGAAGCCTTGTCGAATTTAACAGCCCGCCTTCGTTCCGGCGAAATACAAAGTTTCGTGACTATGATCCGGGATGCTGACGAAACAGGAGCCAGTATTGCCGAAACACTGAAAGCAAAGTCAGAGCAAATCCGCTATCAACGATTTAATAAAGCAGAAGAAGAAGGGTCTAAAGCTTCACAAAAGATTCTTATACCCATGATGATCTTCATCCTTCCTGCAGTAATGATCACTGTTTTTGCGCCCATTGCCCTTCAGTTTTATTACGGAGGGTGATTCTTATGGCTTTCCTCATTCACAAAAAGACCAATCAAATTCTTGCCAAAGAGATTTTGTACTCCCATTCTTTTTTTAAAAGAATTCGAGGGCTTTTAGGCTTTAAAAAAATAAACTCTCAACAAGTGATGTGGATCAAGCCCTGCACCGGCATCCATACTTTTTTCATGAAATTTCCAATAGACGTGTTATTCGCAGACCAAAATCTATGTGTGAAAAGCGTCTGCAAAAACGTATCCCCGTGGAAAATCATTAACAGCACAGGAAAAACTTTTTCTTTCTTACAGTACTATATGCGTTCAGACTTATACCATTTTAAAAACTATTTTCAAAACACCAGTGTTTTTGAATTTCAAGCCGGTGTTTTAGCGCGCCATTCTCTTCAGCAGGGGGATCAGCTCCATGTGGACTCTTAGGTTTTTAAATGGACCGAAAAAAGGGTCTTGCTTCCAGCTTTCCCCAGGGTCCAACAAAATCGGCCGCTCTTCTTCCTGTGCTGTGCAAATTCAATCCCCCGGCATTTCAAAAGTACATGCTGAAATCAACGTAACAGATTCAGAAATTGTTCTTTCAGATCAAAATTCCAGCAATGGAACCTATATCAACGGGATCAAAATTGATCGACAAACAGTGGAAATGGGCGATCAAATTGCTCTTCATAATATTATTTTTGATATTATCAGATCCGGTTCACCCGCCAGAGTGGATGCATCTCCAGAGGCAGTTTCTCCCCACGCAGAATCCCCCCACACCTTTTCTCCAAACCCCTCTAAGAATAGTTTAATCTCTTGGTGGGAAAATTATCTTCACAAAGTTATTTTGCCGGGAGTTTATAAACTGCCGGAGTGGATGGAGTTTAAATGGGTGGTGGTCTTTTTTGCCGCCGGTTTCATCTGTTTGGTGACTATTTTATCAGCTTTTCCCCTCACTCAAATATTAAAATCCAGTGTTGAGATGGAAAGTATGAATCACGCAGAAAGTATTGCCGTGTCTCTTGCTGGAGACAATCAGTCCGCTTTAGCGGAGGGTCTCGTTACATCTGTCAGTGTGGATCTTGCTCAGAGAAGGCCCGGTGTGAAATCAGCCCTTATTATCAATGCCGCTGACGGCAGAATTATCGCTCCTGTTGAAAAAATTCACACATATCCGAAGAATTCTTTTATTCATCGAGGAAGAAAGACAGGACAAAAATTAATAGAAAAACTGGATTCCTCTACAATAGGGGCTATGGTTCCCATCAAATTTTTTAATCCAGATACAAGCTCTCAAGCCGTCATGGCTTATTCTGTGGTTCTGTACAACATGGGGTCTTTATCTGTAGGCGGCAGTCAAACTATTAACTTGATCATACAGTCCCTGTTTATTTCTCTTATTCTAGGATCTATTATGTTCTTTTTTATGTACAAAATGATTGTTTACCCTTTTGAATCTATAAATGAACAATTAAATCAGGCGCTAAAAGATGATACAAAAAGTGTTTCTACTCTCTATCAGCTCCCCACTTTAAACAGCTTATGTTCAAACATCAACAACCTATTGGAAAGGGTAAACTCTGTGCAAGATCAAGACAATGCTCTATCCAATCAAATAGACCGCCAACACGAAATGAACAATTTGGTGGAGATGGTTGGTTTTGCCTGCCTTTGCATTCGAATGGATCTGTCATCCATAGTGGCCGTCAATTCGCATTTTGAAGAACAAACAGGATTGTCCTCTGACCATCTACTGCATAAACAAATCAGCCAAATTGACGACAACTCTTTAAAACTTCAGATGGAGTCTGCCATACAGCAAATCACTCAAGACCCGTCACAGATGTATAGAGATTCTCTGGAATGCAATGGAACTTCTTTTCAGATTACCGCTCAAGGTGTGTTTGGAGTGGAATCCATTTCTTACATTCTGGTGTCCTTTATTCCTGAAAGTGAGGAAGCCGCATGAGCAATATTGCCTTATCCGAACATAACAAGCCCACCGTTAAAGCAAAATTAAGAGCTTTAAGCGGCCCCTTCAAAGGCAAATCCTTCAAAATGGTTTCCAATCATATTTATATTGGCAGAGCCTCAGAAGTTAATGACATTGTGATAGACCATGACCCTTACTGCTCTAGAAAACACGCCTTAATACGCAAGGATCCCAAATCCCCGCACTACACAGTTTCCAGAATCGCGGATTCAGCAAACTTATATGTCGGAAAAAAATCCGTCAAAGACGAACTTCCTTTAAAAAACGGAGGAGTTGTCACTATCGGGCAAACTAAATTCAAACTGGAAATTCTTAAAAAAGCAGAACTGGCTGTCATTTCTTCAAAAGAAAATCACCTCAGCGCCGCCCGCCCTCCACAGACGCCGCAAACACCGGGAAAATCTTCCTCCGCCCCCCTCATTCGATGGGTGATTATTATTGTAGTTCTCGGAGCAGGACTGCTGCTGCTCACAGACTCCCCCGAACAATCAGCACAAAAAAAAGAGCAGACAAAACTGCGGTTAGAACAAGACAGGGAAGATGATATACAGTCCATCAATCAAAGAAGAGAAAAAACAGCAAAAGAAAAGAAAGAAGCAGAAAGCATTGCTTTCAAAAATGCTCAACAAGCTTACCTGAAAGGAATTAGAGATTTTAGAAAAGGATTCTTTGGAAGGGCTAAGGAGAACTTTCGCGTGTGTAAAACACTCTATCCCCGGCACAAGCTTTGCAGTGGATATTTAAAAAAAGCTCAAATTAAGTATGAACAACTGGCTCAACAGCATTTAGTGCTTGGCAAACAGTACAGAGAAAAAAAACAATACCGCCAGTGTGTTTCCTCCTTTACGAAAGTGATGACCATGATGTCTTATGACAACAACCACTCTTTGTTTAAAGAAGCCAAAACAAATTTATCCTTTTGCAAACTCTCTTTAAAGGGAAGTTACTGATGTTTATTCTAAAACTCACTCACAAAGGCCGCCCTCCTGTTGAATACCTTCTCACAGAAGATCAGGAGCTTTGGATCGGCAGAGACAAAGACAATTTTATTGTCTTAAAAGCTGACTACGGCATCTCTAGACAACACTTAAAACTTTCCAAATTAAATGAAGAATTATGGAAGGTGGAGTGCCTGTCAAAATTGGGAGGTTTGCTTTTTGATGGAAAACAAGCTTCTGAATGTGAAATTAAAAATGGAGACGCCTTTTCCCTGCAGGACTACCATTTTGAATTAATTCTTAAACCGGCTGAAGAACTTCTGGACCCAGCGGGAAAGGATCACACCTCCCCAGAAGATGCAGAAAGACCAGAAGAAAATTTAGAAAACTCTTCACTCTCTGAGACAGATGAAAAGGAATCGGAAGAAAAAAAAATTGAAGACAGCCGGCCCAACTCTTTCGAAGGGGCCAACTCAGAGCCTTCTATGATGACAGAGGCTGAGACTGTTATGACTGCTTTACAGAACCAGCTCAAGCCCTGCTTAGTAATTTCTCTCTCTGAAGATGAAAAAGATCAAACAGCCGCTTTGGAACACGGAGACAAATGGATTGTAGGAAGAGATCCCTCTTGCGATATTTGTGTAGAAGATGTGAACATTAGCAGACAGCATTTTCGCATCACTAAAAAAGGGGATCAGTACGTTATTACCGATTTAGGAAGCTCCAACGGCACCCATGTCAATGATCGACTTCTAAAGCCTCATCAAGGGTTCCCTTTAAAAAGCGGTGATGTTATTTCAATTTTGGAAATTGAGATGTACTTTGAAGTGAGAAATCCAAAAGTTAAAAAAAGGATCACCAACCTTCCGGTTCTCGCAAGCAGTACAGCTCCTCCTCAAAATGACCCAGATCATCTTCCTTTAGCCGCTGCTCCTTCACAGCCTCCGGCCCTTCAACAACCCACTCCCAATGTAATTATGAGCGAAACAATTATCACACCTCTTCCCCCAGGACGCTTCGCCAATAAGAAGAAAACTGTCCTGATTGCAGTCGTACTCGCCATCCTCGGAGCAGGACTCTTTCTCTCTCAAGAAAATGAAGAAACCGCGGCAAAACAGAAAGAAACAGATTCTTCAAACCCGTTCCAAGTTTTGGATCCAGAAACTCAGGAGCAAGTTAAAAGCCTTTACACGCTGGCAGAACAGCAATACCACATGAAAAAGTATGAACTTTGCTACCTTAGCTTAGAGAAAATGCACGCTATTGTCCCTTATTATAATCAATCCAAATCATTGATCGCAACCTGCCAAAATGGAGCAGAAAGCGTTAGGATGCAAAAAGAAATGGAAGCCTCTAAACGCAAAGAAGCAGAAAATAAAAAAGCCATGAATGAAAATATTGAACTTTGTAAATCCAAATTTGACTCTTTTCAAAGCATGGATGAACTCACAAAATGCCTGGAGGCGGCTCGAACAATAGACCCCGAAAATTCTGAAATTGCTTTTCTTATTTCTAGATTTGAAACTAAAGAAATGCTGAAAGAAGAAAGAAAACTGACCCGCATTGCTCAGAGAAAAAGAGTGAACGCCTCACTCAACGCATACAATAAGGCAAAAGATTTGAAATCACAAAACAAACTCCTTCAAGCCATTCCCGCTTATAAAAAGTTCTTGGATAGAAAACACCCCTCTGAAATCCAAGACACTGTTCAAACAGCCCAATCCGAACTCACCTCCATGGAAGAAGAACTCAACTCCAAAATTCAAACCCTGCTGGAAAACTGTCAACAACTTATAGATTCCAAAAACTATAAAACAGCGTACAAGATCTGCCAAGAAGTCTTCACGGTATCTCCCGCCCATCCCACAGCAAAAGCTCATATAAAAACCTCTATAGAAGCTATAAACAATGTTCTGAAGCCTATTTACAATGAAAGCGTTCTCAATGAAAGTTTAGGCCAAATTGAAATTGCAAAAAAACAGTGGCTGTCTATCATGGATCAAGATATTCCCAACGGAGAATATTACGGCAAAGCTGAAAAAAAACTCAGCAAGTATTAGTTTTTCCCTCTTTATAATTGTCAACCATTCAAATTATTGATATGTGCATACCTTTGATTGCAAAGGCGCCCCTCAATGAGCACAAAATGGAATATTGATTTAAGCAAGAAGTTATACGGCACTTCTGTATGGAGCGGGCAGTATTTTAATATCAACAAGAAAGGACGTGTAGAAATCACGCCTTTTGGACAAAAAGGGCCTAAAGTAGATCTCTATGAAATTGTAAGAGATTTCACACAAAGACAAATCAGGCTTCCCGTATTGATTCGTTTTTCAGATATTATCAAATCTCAAATTGACTCTATTCACTCCTGCTTTGGCCAGGCCGTCAAAGAACACGATTATCAAGGGAAATATCACATTGCTTTTCCCGTGAAAGTCAATCAGCAAAGCCACGTGGTGCAGGATATTGTTCGATCCGGCCGAGGGGTTCGTTTAGGGCTGGAAGTGGGAAGCAAGCCGGAGTTGTTGATCGCCCTATCTCTGATCTCCAACAAAGACAGCCTCATTATATGCAATGGCTTCAAAGACAAGCCTTATATTGAAATGGCTTTGATGTTTCAAAAATCAGGAAGAAATTTATTTATTGTCATTGAAAGAATGAAAGAGTTGAAAATAGTTTTGGACACGGCTAAAAAATTGAAAGTCAAACCGCAAATTGGTTTTCGCCTCAAACTGCACACTCAATCCACAGGGAAATGGTTGAACAGCTCCGGCTCCAAATCTAAATTCGGACTGACCACGACGGAAATTATTCAGGGGGCAAAAATTCTCAAAGAGCACAAAGCTCAAGAAAGTTTAAAACTGCTTCATTTTCACATCGGCTCTCAAATCACTTCCATCCATCCCATTAAATCTGCAATTAAGGAAGCCGCGCGCATTTTATGTGAATTGCACCACTTAGGATTTCATATTGAGTATATGGACGCAGGAGGGGGATTGGGTATTGACTACGACGGCTCCGGTCAAAGCGACAGCTCTACTAATTACAATGCTCAAGAGTATGCGAACGACATTGTTTTTCAGCTCCAAAGCACTTGTGATGAGAAAAATATTCCACATCCTGACATCGTCACAGAATCCGGCAGATTCTTGGTCGCTCACAGCTCTCTATTGATTTTCAACGTGGTCGATGCTCATCTTGTCGGCGCCGCAAAACCCCTGGATTTTCGTATTGAAAAAACGGACCATCCTTTTGTCTGTGACTTGTTTGAAATTTACAATAACCTGCAAAAAACTTCTGTGAATGAATCTTTCAACGATTTAGCCGCAAAGAAAAAGGACATTCATCAGCTTTTTTCTTATGGGGTCCTCAATCTACACCAAGCGGCAAAAGCAGAACAAATTTATTGGATGGCCTGTGTAAAATTAAGAAAGATGACAGCTCATAAAGAAGATGATGAAGATATTTTTCAGTTTTTGACTGCCGCTTTGACAGACACATATTTCTGTAATTTTTCTATCTTTCAAAGTCTGCCGGACTCCTGGGCTTTGGAACATACTTTCCCTGTGATGCCCATCCACAGGCTTAAAGAGGAGCCGGACCGATATGCCCGCCTGGTGGATTTGACTTGCGACTCGGACGGCGCCGTTCATCAGTTTATGAATTATGAAGACTGGACCACTCACAAACACCTTCGAGTTCATTCATTAAAGAACAATCAGCCTTATTTTATGGCGGCTTTTCTGATCGGAGCTTATCAAGAAATTTTAGGAGACCTTCACAATCTTTTTGGGGATACGGAGGCTGTTCATATTTCCATTCACGGAGACGGCCGCTACTCCATTGACCATCGTGTAGAGGGAGACAATATTTATGACGTGTTGAAATATGTTCAATACCATCGCAAAGACCTTATGAATCAAATTCACATTTCCACTGAAGAAGGCATTCGCAGCGGCTCTTTGTCTAGAAAAGAGGCCGGCGTTTTGTTGAAGCAATTTGAAAAAAGCCTCTCCAGCTACACCTATCTTTCTGAACTCAGAGCTTAATGCCTGTGATATCAGACACCATAAATTTTTATTATTTAACAGACAATAGTTATAGAGACTTAATCACGCTATCCCAATCAGCCTGTGACCATGCTAAATTGCCAGTGTTAAAAACAAAAGCGTCACCGTGTGAAAATCGTTTTATCCCTTGAAACTCAACTCTTCCTTTAACATTGTGTTCTTTTTTAATTTTCTCTAAAAAATGAGATTTATATTTTCCTTCCCAGGATACAACGGTGTAGTGTTTTGGACCCTTTTTCCCTCGATATTTGTATTCTTCATCCTGAAATGATTCAGATCTTACAAATCCAGCTACGTAAGCAGGAATCTCCTTAAGATTGGGAATTTCAGAAAAGAAACGGTCAGCTTCATGTTTTTCAAAATAACCCTTCTCCACCGCTCGTTTTAATAACTTATCCTTAAAAATGCTAATTTCTTTGAAAAAAGAAAATATGTGATTCACTTCAAGAATGAGCTTAACTAATACCTGGTAATCATAATGTCTGAAATGTTGTCCTGGAATATCAAGCCACATCCCATTAAATTTTGTGGTTTTTATACCAATTATTTTTATTAGGAGTTCTAAATTGTTGTTCTTGTTCTTTTTTTATTTGATAAATATCAGTCTTGTCATAATGTATCCTGTCTCCTGGCTTGTGTTGTAACTTAGACTCTATCTTTTTCTTCTGAAGAAGAAACT
Source organism: Bdellovibrionales bacterium (assembly GCA_965199935.1). GTDB lineage: Bacteria > Bdellovibrionota > Bdellovibrionia > Bdellovibrionales > UBA1609 > JAPPLG01. The sequence continues at coordinate 783,467 of CBDATD010000001.1, read as the reverse complement.
TTTGAAAAGCTTTTTCACCTAAGTACCCTCTAGTAGTGTCGGCCCATTTTTGATTAAAATCCCTTTGCCTGGAACTACCAAAATCTGTGCCGGGGAAATTTTGCAACACTTTCAAAGAGCTTAAACACATTTCTTCATAATCTGATTTACTCAAAAATATAACGTTTTTTTTAAGTCGATTTTCAAACCAATTTATAAAATCGTCATCCTTTGCAAACTCCCCAGCTTTAGAAGAAGCTGTGTAAAACTTTTCGCTGGTTTCTATTGTGGTATCTAGTAAGTTAGAAATTTGTTTGATGGAATCCTCTTTAGGCATACTTTATAAACTCATTTCCATTTGTGCTGTATTGGTGGATAGTCGTAAGCAGAGATCACTATCCGAACGCACATAAGAATAAGGAATATTAAGAAGAGTTTTAATTACAGCTTCAAATAAAACTTTTGCCATTTGAGGAGGCACTGCCATGCCAATTTGTTTTCTCACACTATTTCTACTTCCCGTAAAGACAAAATCATCAGGAAATGTTTGAAGCCTGGCTCTTTCTCTATTGGTCAATGGTCTGTGTTCTTTCCAATGATAACCATAAGTACCGCCACCGCCGCTTCCTGTAATAGTGTAAGAGGGCCTGTCAGAAGACAATCTCCTGTATATGTGACTTAGACGTGAAGAAGTGCAATTAATTCTTAAGTCTTCCGGCATATCTGAATTCCATATATTTTTCCAGGGTTTGATATACTTTAAACGTCGAATCACTTTATCAGACACCTTCATAAAATTGTGATTAGCTGTATTGAGATTTATCGGAGGAATTTCTAATGACTCTTGTGCGGTGATATGCCTCCTAACATGTGTTGGCTGAGGAATCTGAAATGTTAATTTTAAATCTTTTCTCACACCAACAATAATAATTCTATGTCTCTTTTGAGGAATGCCGTATTCCTCAAACTTATATTTGTGGACTGTCAATTTATACCCTTTGCCAGCACTCCGCAAATCTTCTAAAATTTTAAGAAAGCTTTTTCCTTGGTTAGCACTCATTAAACCTCCTACATTTTCCGCAATAAATATTTTTGGACTATGGACTCTTAAAACACAGACTCCATACTTATAAAGGGGCCCAAACTTTCCCCTCATTCCTTTTTGCTCTCCCACAACGCTGAAATCGTTGCAAGGAAATCCGTAAGAAAAAACATCTACTTTTTTTAAAGATTTAATACCCAAATTTCTGACATTTTGATGTATCACGCGAGGTGATACATTATGTTTATAGGTCAAGCAACTATCTTCATCATAATCTGATGCCCATATATGTTTTATTTTATAAATAGCTCCGCCATGAATAACTTTCGCTTTTTTTGCACCTAAACCCATACCTCCGGGGCCGCAAAATAACTCTCCATATTTAAACTGAACCATTTTCCTACTACCGTACGTCATGGGCAAACCCCCTCTTCAAAATAACTCGTTTCAATATGTTGAACAAGAACACTTTTGTGCAACGCGAAATTACCAAACCTGGAGGCTCTATGGTATTCAAATGGGATAATGAGAAAAATATCTTGGGCTGTATAAATTTCCTTAAAAGCCTCTCCAGCTACACCTATCTTTCTGAACTCAGAGCTTAATGCCTTATTTATTGCCAAAAGAGAAAAGAATTTTTAGGATGGAAATATGGAATTGATTATTGTCGGCCTCGCTGTTTTATTTTTCATAGGCCATGCTCTCAGCTGGTTTTTTATAAAAACAAAAATCCCGGATCTTTTGATTTTGACCATGCTGGGCTTCTTGGCGGGTCCCATGGGATTGGGATGGATCAATGCAGATCATTTTGGAAAAGTGGGGCCGGTTCTTTCCACAGTCGCCTTGATTGTCATTCTCTATGAAGGGGGCCTTCACCTAAGCATGCAGGACCTCATCCGATCCAGCTCTTCTGCTCTCATTTTATCTCTTCTCTCTTTTGCCTCCATTGTTGCAGCCGCCACATTCGTTTTAAAGCCTTTTCTGCCTTTCAACTTAGCTCTGTTGACGGGTGTGGGTATCGGAAGCACCTCTTCTGCTATCGTGATCCCCATGGTGAAATTTCTTTCTATCAATAAAAATACGAAAACTGTTTTATCTTTAGAGTCTGCTTTTACTGACGTTTTAACTATTATTATATTTCTAAGTGTTTTAGACAGTATTCAATCCAAGCAATACGATATTGTACAATTTGCTTTAGGGCTGGGATCCACTCCTCTTATTTCTACAAGCATTGGAGTTGGCGCTGGTTTGTTTTGGGCTATGATCAAAAAGTTTTGGAAAAATGTGGATCAGCTGTCTTTCTCAGGGGAGGCCTGGTCTCTCCTGACCTACGGGGCCGCTGAGCTGCTGCAGTTTAATGGAGCCATCAGTGTTTTAGCTTTGGGCTTTACTCTATCTAACGTCAACTTACTGCCTTCAGCTTTTGGTCATATTTTTAATACAGAAGTTTCTCAAAAAGAGCTTTCTCTCCTCAGCACCATCACCTTCCTGCTCAGAACCTTCTTCTTTATTTATTTGGGTTTGTTGATTCAATTCACCAGCATTTCCATGTTTTTATTGGCGATGCTTCTCTGTGTTTTAATTTTTGTCACCCGTTATGCCTCCGCATGGCTGGTTTTAAGAAGAACGCTTTATCCGCGCTTGGATGCGATGACTGTTGTGGCTATGGGGCCGAGGGGGCTGGCCTGTGCAGTGCTTGCGACACTGCCCCTGCAGAAGGGAATTGAAGGAGGAGATTTTATTCAAAACCTTATTTTTTCAATTATCCCTTTGTCTATTTTGCTCACGTCTATTTTCGTCAGCTTGTCTGAAAAAGAAGGTTTTAGAAACAAACTCAGCTCTTTGTTTAAAAGATATGATGAATCCCCCTCTCCTCCCGGCGGGGCTTCGTTTTAATTCACTTTGTTCTCGGAGTGGACATTTAAGAAAACAGCTTGTGTGGATGTTTCATTCTCCCTCCCAATCTCGAAATTTCTACGAACTTTGAAATGGACGCGTTTAAGGAGCTATTAGAATTTCACTCATAGGAGCTACCGCACCAAACACAACATCAATTTCATCTCTAACTCCTTCTCTATCGCATCCAGGATGCGAAACAGAAGGCACTGAAACAAATCCAAGGGGAGACGGCTGAAAGCGTCTGCCGGGGGGGTCATGTTCGCAAAAATGCACACCCACTGTCCTGTAGCTCATCGGTATAAATCTATCATTTGTACTGTCACAATCACTCAGCTGCAGGCTTGCCTCCCTGGATCTGGTTTTACATTGAACACTGCTGTATTCAGTGTCCTCGTGCGACAGCCATCCGCCTTTAGCTGTGAATGAGGTGGTAAATATATCCCCGCTGTCCATAAGAGCCGCTATACCGAACGTTACAGCAAGACCCACAACCTCATATGCGTACAACTCTGATGAAAAGGAAATATTAGAAATTTCTGAAACGTTAAAAAATTTATTTGCAAGGTATTTCTCCAACTTCTGTCTGCTGACGGCCGCGCCCTCATGAACTCCCTCCGGGATAATTAAATGATCTTTAGATGAACCGGCGGTGGCGCCGGCCCGCGGAGAAGTCTGTGAAGCTTGTGCATGAATAGACGATGGAGCCGCTCCTTTCTCTTCGGCATTTGTGTTTTGCCTCCCGCCATCAGCAGTTTTTTTATCGATTTTGCTTTGACTCTCTACATTTGTAGATCTTTTTTCAGCACAAGAAGACGTTACTGACGTAAATATGACAATGGTGATAACTTGAATGAATAAACTCATATATAAACCCTTTTTAAAAAGAATCTTTTTCAATTCTACCCCCCCCCATTTTTTTTTCAAGCTCTCTACAGAAGTTCGGCTTTAGTCCAGCATGGAACAGAGCCGACAGCTCATACCGATAATAACGGGATTTTCTAAAAAAGAGTTAGAGGCAGACAATATTGAGGATGCGGCCGGGCTTGTAAATGACTTTCTGTATTTGAGAGTGTTCTAAAAATTTTTCTATTTTTTTCTCTTTTTGCGCTAAAGACAAAGCAGTCTTCTCATCTGCTGTTTTGGAAATCCTGATCACTCCACGTACTTTTCCGTTAATCTGCACAGCTAAATTCACAATTTCACCCTCTTGGACCATCCGGGGGTCGAAGACCGGCCAAGGGCTGATGGAAACAAGGTTCTTCCCGCCAAATCGAGACCACACCTCTTCGCTTATGTGAGGGGCAAAGGGCTGAAGCAGCTGCACCAATGTTTTAAGAATATTGTGGTTTCTGGATTTTTTCAAATACATTTCATTCACTAAAATCATCATAGCGCTGATGGCAGTATTGAAACTCATTTTTTCTATATCTTCAGTCACTTTTTTAATCGTTTGATTGAGCAGTATATTTAATTCTTTCCCCGCAGATTCTTTTTCTGTAATTAAATTATTTTTCTCATCAAAACAAAGCCTCCACAAGCGGTCTAAAAAACGCCGGCACCCCTCAATGCCCTTATCCGCCCAAGGCTTGTCTTTTTCAAAAGGACCTAAAAAAGCAATATACAGACGAAGAGCGTCCGCTCCATATTTTTCTCGAAGAGCGTCCGGATTGACTGTGTTTCCCCTTGATTTAGACATACGAAAACCATCAGCGCCCAGTACGGAGCCTTGATGCACCAGTTTTTGGAAAGGCTCTTTATGAGAAACCCAGCCGGCATCATACATCACCTTCTGCCAAAACCGAGCGTAAAACAAATGGCTTACAGTATGCTCCGGCCCCCCCACATATAGATCCACCGGCATCCAGTATTTCTGTGCGGAAAAACTGAAAGGCTCTTCAGCATTATGAGGGTCCGTATATCTTAAAAAGTACCATGAAGAAGCCGCCGTCCCCGGCATCGTATCTGTTTCTCTCTTTAATTTATTACCCTTTGAATCTGTATATTCCACAAACTCTTTCACACGAGCCAAGGGAGGCTCCCCTTCTTCTGAAGGTTCATAATCCGCTGTTTCCGGCAAAGCCACCGGAAGATCCTTCACGGCCTGAGGCTTAGAATCCAAATAAGCTATGGGAAACGGCTCTCCCCAATACCTCTGGCGGCTGAAAATCCAGTCTCTAAGTTTATACTGCACTGTTGGAACCCCTAGTTTTTTTTCTTTAATATAGCGATTCATTTTTTGGATGGCTTGTTTGGTCGAAAGACCATTGAGAAACTCAGAGCTGCAGGACACCCCCTCCCCCACAAAAGGCAAATCATCAGAACCGCAAGCTGATACAGGCTGAACTACTTTCTTAATCGGCAGATTAAATTTGTTTGCAAAAATAAAATCCCTTTCATCATGCGCAGGCACAGCCATGATGGCTCCTGCACCGTACTCCATCAAAACATAATCTGCAATCCAGACAGGCAGTTCTTCACCTGTTAGAGGATGAACAGCACAACTGCCTGAGAAAACACCCGTAGATGAAAGATTTTTCTGCTTGTCCAAAGCACTCATGGATTGGCATTTCTCCTGATATTTTAGAATCTCCGGAAATTCTTTGTTATTTGAAAACTCCTCTTGAATCAAAGGATGCTCAGGAGAAAGAACCATAAAGGCGGCTCCAAACAGAGTGTCCGGACGAGTGGTGAAAATGGGGATTTTTCTATCTGAATTTTTAATCGAAAAATCCATCAAAAGTCCATGGCTTTTTCCAATCCAATTTGTCTGACCTTCCACAGTTCTTTTCGGCCAATCCACATCCTTCAAATCATTGAGCAGGCGGTTTGCATAAGCTGTAATTTTTAAAATCCACTGCTGAATGTGCTTTTGAACAACAGGGTGGCCCCCTCTTTCACTTTTACCTCCCACCACTTCTTCATTAGCTAAAGTGGTTCGAAGAGCCGGACACCAATTCACTGGAGCCTTTTTCCTGTAAGCCAGGCCTTTTTTAAACAACAAAAGAAAAATCTTTTGCGTCCATTTATAATAGCCGGGATCACAGGTGCAAATCTCACGGCTCCAGTCAAAACTGTATCCAAAAGACTTTAACTGCCTTTTGAAGTTTTGAACAGCTTTCATTGTTGTTTTTGCAGGATGCACCCCTGTTTGAATGGCATATTGTTCTGCAGGCAGGCCAAAAGCATCATAGCCAATGGGATGTAAAACATTAAAGCCGCAAGCTCTTTTATATCTGGAAACAATCTCTGTCGGCGTATAAGAGGCTAGGTGGCCCACATGAAGACCGGCCCCGGAAGGATAAGGAAACATATCCAGTGCATAAAATTTTTTTTTATTCAGATCAATCTTAGCTGTAAAACAACGAGACTCTTCCCATTTCTTCTGCCACTTCTGATCTATTTCGTTATGATTAAAAGACATTTTTACAATCCCAATAACTGCCACAATATTCACAACTCATAAAAAATGTCAAAATTTTTTACCACAAGGCATCCGTCTATGTCAGGAAATTGCCGGCCCTCTTCACAGCCGCTGGACTTTTCTTCTCTTTCTCGAAGAAAAAAATCTTTTACAAAGATAATTTTTTTTGCTAGCGTGGCGCCGGTATGTTTACAGATCAATTTCTTATTATTTCCAGGTTCGGCCACGAAATTACACTATGGTTTTTATTTTTCCTCAGCATTGTCAGCGTTGCTGTTTTATTAGAGCGTTTCTTTTTCCTTCGGCAGTGGAAAAAAGCTTCCGGCTCAGCCTGTAAAGAAATCAAACAGGCCATTGAGAGTGGACAGCCGGAGTGGATTAAAAGTCTTCAACTGCCTTTTTCCGATATAGATAAAAATTCAAACACACAATTCTTATCTCTTTATATGGAGAAAAACTCCCAGCTTGTTCCTCAAGTTTTTCGATCTTTCATCTCCTTCCAAAAAGTTCGGCTCTCAGCTCGTCTCAGCCTGCTGGCCACCATCGGCTCCAACGCTCCTTTCGTAGGTCTCTTAGGCACTATCTTTGGAGTGATGGAAGCTTTCAATGCTTTAGGCGTCGATTCGGGGTCATCAGCCCCTATTGTTATGCTGGGGATTTCCAAAGCTCTGCTGGCCGCCGCCGTGGGGCTGTTGGTCGCCATCCCTGCTATTTCAGCTTACAATTATTTCAGAAAACAAGTTCAAATCATTTTACAAAATCTGGAGAATATTGAAGAAGGGTATCAAATATACCTTCAATCTTTAGAGCATCATTCCAAGAAACCCGCAGAAGACAGTCAAAAATCACCCGGACATTTTGTGAGTTAAAACAATGGCGGCTGCAAAAATTAAAGAATATCCAAAAATGTCTGACGCTTATGACGAGGAGCCCATCGCTGAAATCAACATTATTCCTTTTGTGGATATTATTTTAGTGGTGCTGATTATCTTTATGATCACAGCCCCTCAGCTTATCCGGGAGGGCTTCTCTGTCACCCTGCCTAAAATCTCCTCATCCACAAAAAAACTGCCGGCTTCTGCTAAATTAAAGATTGAAGTCACCAACACAGGGGATATTCTACTCAAAGAAAATCTTATTTCTTTGAACAGCTTGTCCCTGTACGTCAGAAAAATACTAGAAGCAAACTCCTCTCCTTCCCAGTTGGTGATCTCTGCAGATGTAAGTGTGCCGCATGGGCGTATTATGGAAATCATAGACGTTATGAAACAAGCCGGTATTCGGCAGTTTACTTTTGCAGTTCAGCCTTGACGCATATACTGCTCTCAAAAGAAACAGCTCAATTACTGAGATAATGGTGCGGCGTATTTGGTTAAAAACTTTTCAAGTTTTTCCTTATAAAATTCAGATTGAAACTTGATTCCCTGAAGATGTTGAACTTCTGGAATAAAAACGACCTCCATATCCAATTGGGAGTAGGGCTTCAAAATGTTATCAATAGAAGATGGAGGCGCTAATTTGTCTTCAAAGGCTCGAAAACTTAATACAGGCAGGCCGGAGGGCCAAGTCTTCAAAGCTGAATGAATTTTGAAGGTTAATGTGAAAAAGCCGCAAAACAAATTCCATGGAATGAGCATGAGGCTTCTTAAAAGAGGGTTTTGGATCGGCTCCTGATAAGAAAGATAACGCCACGGGTTTTCAAACACTCCTGCGAAGGGGCCTCCATCGAAAATAACCGCTGTCACATGAGAGGATTTTGAGAAAATCTGGGTGATAACATTAGAGCCAAACGAAAAACCAAACAGTATTTTCTTCTCTTCTTGAAAGCATTGCAAAACATCCAAAACCTGCCGGCTCCATCTGGATATCAGTGTCTTGGAGTACACACTTGGATTTTTCAATAACTTCCATGAACCTTCAAAAGGCTGGGGAAATAAATTAAAAACAAAAGCTCGAAAACCCAGCTGATTAACAAATTGAACGTGTCTTCGCAGTTGTTTTTTGTGTCCCCCATACCAGTGAACAAACACAATCATTTCTTTAAACTTTGTGTACTCAGGCTCAAACAATTCCCCTTCATGAGGAAAGGACTTTAAAAGTTTAGAAGAATCCATGCACCCGTCTCATGCCTGCTCTTTGACCTTCACAGCAACACTCATGCCGTCTATAGTGGGAATCATAGCGCCCTTCCAATACGCAGAGGATGTGATCCTCTTGTTAAAATCTTTCAGTGTTTGCTCTGCTTGAGGAGAAACACCATGCCGTTTTCTTAAAAGAGAAAGCTTAGGCTCCGGGGTGTATAGGGTGTCAAATAGAAAGGCATTATCTGCAACCATAATTCCCCCTTGTTTCAAATGAATTTCAGCCCACTTTAAATAATCTAAATAGCCTGCTTTATCTGCGTCAATAAACACCAAATCAAAAGGGGCTTTTGAATTTAAAGAATTCAAAGTGTGATGAGCATCTCCGCAAATCCATTCAATTTTTGAAAATTCTGGAGAGGACCTTAAAAGTTTTTGAGAAATATTTTGTCTCTTTGGATCTATATCTAATGAGAAAAGTTTTCCTTCAGGCTCCATCCCTCTGGCAATATGAAGAGCGGAATAGCCGTATAAACCACCAATCTCCACAGCTTTTTTCACTTTCGATATTTGAGTTAGATACTGTAGGATATGAGCATCCGCCCGGCTCAACTGCATATACTCAATGCCTTCTTCAACGGCTGTTTTGTGTACTGCCGACAGTAAGGCATCCTCCCGGCCAAAAACACTTTCGTAATACTCTCTTTTGTTGGGATCCACACCCTCTCCTTTCTTCTTTTAAAAAAACAAAGACTGTATCTTTATAATATAAGGAAACTCTTATAGTCTATCAAAAAGCAAACCTGAGCTTTACAGCTTTGTTCACACAGCCTTTCTTATAACCGGACCCCCCCTGCTTCCACAGTAACGACGTACATAGAAAGGCTGGGGGGACAGAGCTGAAAACGAGTTCGGATTTGAAACAGAGCAGACACAGTTTGCTCTGTGGCAAAACGCATGTCTGAGCTTTACAGCTTTGTCCACACAGCCTTTCTTATAACCGGACCCCCCCTGCTTCCACAGTAACGACGTACGAACAGGCATTAAAAAGGTTGCCAAAAGCTCTTTTTTGTTGGAAATTACAAAGTACAAGCCTGATTTTGGAGTCTCTGTATAATGTCAAACACCCTTCTGGAAGTGAAAAACCTGTCTATTGATTTTCAAGTAGAAGGCTCCTCTCGCATTCAAGCCGTCTCTTCCCTATCTTTCAAAATTCCTAAAGGAAAGACCCTCGGCTTGGTTGGAGAATCCGGTTCTGGAAAAAGTGTGACTGCTTTAAGTCTCATGCGTTTAATTCCAGAGCCTCCCGGCAGCATTACAGAAGGCCAAATTCACTTCAACAATAAAGATATATTAAAATTAAATGAAAAAGAAATGCGCCGGCTGAGAGGAAATAAGATGTCAATGATTTTTCAGGAGCCTATGACCAGCCTCAACCCTGTATTTACCATTGGAGATCAAATTGCTGAAGCCTTGATTCTGCATCGAAAGCTTTCTAAATCTGAAGCACAAATTACAGTCATTGACCTTTTAAAACGCGTCGGCATCAAAAATCCGGACAAAAGAATTTCTGCTTATCCACATGAATTCAGCGGAGGCCAAAGGCAAAGAGTGATGATCGCTATGGCCATTGCCTGCGGACCGGAGCTGTTGATTGCAGACGAACCCACCACAGCTTTAGATGTCACCATACAAAAACAAATACTGCATCTACTAGCTGAACTTCAAGATCAATATCAAATGAGCATTCTCTTTATCACTCATGATCTCGGTGTCGTTGCTGAAGTTGCTGACGATGTCTTAGTGATGCAAAAAGGATTGGGTGTCGAATTCAAACCTGTAAAAGAAATTTTTACGAGTCCGGAGCATCCTTACACTCAAGGGCTTTTATCCTGCCGCCCCACTTTGAAAACCGACACCCGAAGACTGCCTACTATTTCAGATTTCATAGAATCAAAAAACACCACAAAACATAAAAATGAAGAGGAAAAAATATCAAAAAAATTATCCAAAACTGAAATTCTTTTGGAAGTAGAATCATTAAAAAAACATTTTCCACAGCAAAAAAACATTTTTGGCCAGGTAAAATCATGGATTCATGCTGTCAATGACGTCTCTTTCAAAATTGCTAAAGGATCCACACTGGGCCTCGTAGGGGAGTCCGGCTGCGGCAAAACTACTTTAGGACGCGCTATTTTAAGACTTATAGAACCTACTTCTGGAAAAGTTTTTTACAATAACGAAAACATATTGGATCTAAACTTCAAAGAGATGCGGGCCTTAAGAAAAAAAATGCAGATTATCTTTCAAGATCCTTACGCCTCGTTGAACCCCCGCATGACTGTTGGATCCGCCATTATGGAGCCGATGGAAATTCACAATTTAGGAGAAAACAGGAAAGACCGCTTGGACCGCGTCATTCACCTGATTGAAAAAGTCGGTCTGCAGGCGGGGATGATCAACCGCTACCCGCATGAATTCAGCGGAGGCCAAAGGCAAAGGGTTTGCATTGCCAGAGCTTTGGCGGTAGAACCTGAATTCATCGTGTGTGATGAATCTGTGTCTGCTTTGGATGTCTCTATTCAGGCGCAGATATTAAACCTGCTTTTAGATTTACAAGAGGATTTAAGCCTGACTTATATTTTTATTTCTCATGACCTTTCTGTGGTGAAGTTTATGTCCAATGAAGTCTTGGTCATGTACAAAGGGAAGGTGGTTGAAAAAAACAGTTCTGACAACATTTATTCTAATCCTCAGCACACCTATACAAAAACTCTCCTCAACTCCATTCCTGCAGATGATCCTTTTTAACAGATGAATAAACTGCCTCTTTTCGTAGCTCTTGATGTTGATGATGAAAAAACAGCCTTAAGTTATGCAGAACGTCTGCATAACCTTGTGATGGGATTTAAAGTAGGTCCAAGACTGTATTTTAACTCCGGCCCCTCTCTTATTTCACAGCTTTCTCGGTGGGGCTCCGTCTTTTTAGATTTTAAATTTTATGATATTCCTTCAACCATGACAGCTAGTGTGCGGGCTTGTTTTGACAAAGGCGTTCAATATGCCACTGTTCACGCACAGGCGGGGAAGACAGCTTTGTCCCAACTGGCCGATCTCGAAAAAACTTATAAAGGGCAAAAAATTTTAGCCGTCACCATTTTAACCAGCCGGCCGCAGACTCAAGAAGTTTTTCATCTAGCGCAAGTTGTTTATGAAAGCGGACTCAGCGGTCTGATCTCCTCTGCCCATGAAGCCTCTAGGCTGAGAAAAAAATACAATAACTTCTTTATTGTCACCCCTGGAATTAGGATGATTGAACCAGACGGCTCTTCCAGCCAAAATATTAACAATGAAGATCAAAAACGAATGGCTTCTCCCGCCTTTGCATTAAGCCAAGGAGCTAGCGCTTTAGTTATGGGGCGGCCTCTCTTAAAGGCAAAGGACCCTGTGAAAACTCTTCAAGATATTTCCAAATCCCTGCTTTAGGAGTTATTTTCAGACGTGTCTTCCAAGATTAGAAAAGTGATGGGTTTGCATGCCTGCAAAGAAGTGTTGAAGGTCCGCCCTAAAAAAATCAGAGCCATATACGTCCAAAATAATTGGAAGAAAAATTCCGAATTAAAATTTATCGTAGAACAAGCTCGAAGGTTTCGCATTGACTTGGTAGAGCAAACAAAAGCACAAATGGCTTCATGGGGAAAAGGAAATCAAGGAGCCTCTCTGATCGTAGAAGAAAGCCCCATGTTCAAACCATCTTCAAAAAACAAATCTGTCTTAGTGTTTATTGATGGATTGGAAGACCCTAGAAACTTAGGGTCTATTTTGAGAACTTCGTGGCTCATGGGAGTCGATGGAATTTTTTTGCCCTCAAAAAACTCCATTCGCCAAATCACCGCTGTTGTTTCTAAATCAGCCAGCGGCGGAGCTGAACACGTTCCTATCCAATTTCTCTCCCGCCCCAATGCATGGATGAAACAGCAAAAAGAAAAAGGATACTGGCTTTATGGTTTAGATCCAAAAGGCACCGTTTCTCTTTGGAAAGAAAAGTTTAACGAAAAGGTCGTTTTCGCCGCTGGTTCTGAGGGCAGGGGATTAAAACAAACAACAAAAAAATTATGCGACCGCCTTGTTTACATCCCACAAAAATCCTCATCAGGAAATTATAACTTGGCTGTTTCCATATCCTTAGCTTTATCCTGCACCATGTATATCTAGACCTTAGACTTAAATACTGTTTAAACATTGTACAAAAAAACACTGTATGACTGAGTTATTGAAAAAATGATCATGGGTGTCTTATTTTTTGCTTGTATTTACAGAGAGAGCATATACATAATTTGAGCGTGGGGGAGATATAGGAATCTTCCGAGGGATCAATGGAAATTTTAAATGCGACAGGGGGTTTTTTGAAATGAAGTTATTTTATCTTTTAACATTCAGTGTGCTGGTGGGCCTTTTTGGCACAGGCTGTTTTGAGGGTTCTGGAGGCGACCCTACAGAAGATGCTCCAGAAGCGGGTACTTATGCTATTCATTCTAAAGTGAGGGCAACGGTGGAAGTGAGTGTCGATGGTCAGCCAACAGTCTCCTTAGGGAATAACGAGTGCATATTGGTTTCATCAGAGCAGATTGGCAGCTTGGAAATCGTCGTGCCGTCATGGTTTCAAAGCAAGCAGGTCCTTTGCAGCAACAAAGACAGAGAGGCTGCTCCCTGTAAACCTGTTAATGTCTTAGTAGTCTCCGGTTCAGATGGTGATGACGAGGATACAAACCCAGATAAACCAATTTTGGCAACAACCGGTGATCCTCAAGGATGCACTAAAGAGTTGGGGGCAGAAGAGAACCAGGGAGATGCCGCTGAGGAACAATCAGATGGTGATGAGGCGGGTGCCGCTCCTACTGCGGGGACCGCAGAACAAGCGGTGTCAACATCCTCTCCTTCTTCAGAAGGAGAAGGTGGATCAGCTGATTCGTAAAATTTTGTTTGAATTTAGGAAAGGCATCTTTAAAAAAGGTGCCTTTTTTTTTGTTTCTACTTAAAAAACATGAAAATTTTACATTTTGAAATGTTTATCTTGTTTATCAAAAACTGTTTTGTTACCATGTGCATCAAACCATAACGTATAAAGAGGTGAGAGATGAAATTATTTCAGTTTTTAGCGGCCTCTGTGCTGTTTGTGTCTTGTGCTCCCCAGAAAGGAGACCCTCCCGCAACTCAAAGACCACAGCCGTCTGGTGGAGCTGTTTCTGACTCCTCTCCAGAAACCAAGACTCTCCCGAAACCTATAAGAACTCCTGAGGAGAACTCGGGACTGAGTGTAAATAACGTAGTAGATACAGATGAAACGGATGATCTTGCCAACGAACCCTCCTCTCAAACAACTCAACAACTTGATCCGCGGAAGCTCACCCCCATGACAGAAGAATTACCAGCAGTCGATCCCCCTGCTTCCTCCCCTTCTGAAGAAGAGATTACCTCAATGGAAGAACCCCTGCCGGAGAATCTAACAGAAGATCAAATCCTTGTTGCCGGAATAGAAAGCAAATATTCTGAATACATTGAGTTGAAAGAAATTTGGGAGGCACAGCTGCCTCGTATAGAAGACATTATAAGCCGTGCTGTAAATCCTGGATTTCTAGCGCCCTTCCTCAAAGTTCAAGAAGAGATAGAAAAAGCTCCTGCGACAAAAGCTCAAATAGAAGAAATAAAAGAAAAATTGCTCCTTGATGAAGGGATATTTTCCCGCCCGGAAGACAGGGTAAAAGCCCAAAGGATGCGAGCAGGCTTCAACGTACACGTCGAGACACTGTCTTCAGGAATTAGTTTAAGTCTGAATCGTGCAGAATTGGCTGAGTCAGATCCGAGTGTTATGTATGATGTTGCGGCGTTTCTTCCTGAGACAGAGGAGGAGCCGGCTGAAGAAGAGCTGACGGCAGATTATCCCTCCCCATCAGCCGCTGAAGAAACAACAGCCGTTGTTGACCCTGCACAGGATGTCCCTGCAGTTGCAGACGTTCAACAAGAAAATACTGAAGATTCCAGCACCCTCGAAACGCAAAATCTTTCAACAGCAACAGCTCCTTCAACGGACGTTATAGATTCTGTAGAAGAACAACAGCCTCCCTCTCCCGGCAAAAGCACAGTTGAACCTGCTGTTGCTTCAGCGCCCACAGCGTCTGCTTCACCAGCAGAGCCTGCCTCTGAAGAAACAACAACTGTTGCGGAAACTTCAGACGCCGTATCTGAGAATACAGCCGCCTCAAAAACTGCCAACACAGCAAAAGATTCTGTGGAGCCATGGAGTTGGGATTGGATTGTAACGAGCACCGCTAGCGCCTGGGATTCATTTGTGGAGTCCATCACACCTAGTTTTCTAGCCAATCCAGCGGGATATGTCCTAAGGCCGACTCAATCAAGTGTAGAGCCTGGCATCCCCGTAATAAATAGATCAGAAACTGTCATTGATGACGCTGAAATGGAAACAGAAGAAACATCTGATAATCCTGAGCAGGCACAGGCCCGCCAGCTTATTGATCAGCTTCTTCAAAGCGTTTATCAGTCCGTTCAAACCCGTGATATAAAAAATCTAGAAGAACTCAAGGCTTACATAGCGGAAATACCTAGAAACCCTGAAGAACGAACTGCTGACCAAGTGAATCTTTTAGATACAGCAGATCAGGCTTTTCAAAACAGAATCAATTCATCACAACCCCTTAGTATAGCTGATTTTGTAGAATTTTCCGGCTACACTTTAGAAGGGCTTTCTTCAGAGGAGATTGTAGAAATTGTCAATGTGCTTTTTGAGTTCACAGCAAAAGCTGAGGAACAAAAAATTCAGACACAACAAGTACAGGGAGAAGAACTCACACAAGTACAGGGAGAAGAGCTGACACAAGTACAGGGAGAAGAGCTGGCACAAGCACAGGGAGAAGAGCTAACACAAGCACAAGGAGAAGAGCTAACACAAGTACAGGGAGCAGAGCTAACACAAGCACAAGGAGAAGAACTCACACAAGTACAGGGAGCAGAGCTAACACAAGCACAAGGAGAAGAACTCACACAAGTACAGGGAGCATCCTCTCCTGCAAATGAATAGAAGTTATTTCCTATTCTTTATCTCGTATGCTAAAGACAAAAGAGCTAATCTGGACACCCACCCATAAACATTTTCTTCGTCTTTCCCTTCCACCTGTATGATCAAATCAGACATACACAGTTTTTGGTAAACGGCTCCAGGGCTGTTGAGATTTTCCCTCACCCCTTTTTTACTGTGTGTTCTTAAAAAACCTCCGATAAGCTCTGCGCCTAAAGTATAAATCACTGGTTCTGAACAGGCCTGGGCAGAACTCAAAGCTGTTGCAATCCCTTCTTGCAAGATCAATTTGCTGACTCCTCTGCCTCCCTTAGACGCTTTCATTTTTTTTCTTGTTTTATAATTCCAATGATCGACCTCCTCCGGCGATTGAACCCATGTAATGCCTAAACCATAGGTGCCTGAATTATTTTTCAGAAACGCAAAAGGCTCATGATCTTTAGTGTGGGAGCGAAGATCTTTCAAAAAAAGAACCAGCCTGTCTTTTAAATTTTTCAACGTACTGGGGTCTTCAAGGTCAAAAGGTTCAAAAAGCTCTGTTTTAATGGTGAGATGCCAGGGATCCACTTCAATCAAGTCCGCAAATTGAGCCGCTAATAAGTTATATTCTTTAAAAAACTGATCCTTTCTTCTATACTTCCAACCCATCAAAGGAGAAGGGTTTAAGGGAATGTTTTTCGGAATATCATAATCCAGAGAAAAATCATTATTGCTGATGATTAAATCGACACCCTCCAAGCTGGAGCTGAGTATATGAAGATGGATTTTCTGTCCTAAAGAATTTTCGACATCCCTTTCCTCTTGGATGCTCCTGCCCGGAACACAAACAACGACTTCCAATTCATCTTTTTCCATAATTTTCTTTAATGCTGTGATATTATCCCAATAATAAATATTCTTCTCATGCTCTTCTGCCAGAAGAACAGCTTTTTTAATTTTTCCGTAATGCTGGCGAATGTATTGATCAAAAATGGGAGGGATATTTTCTCTATCTATTTCACATAAATTGTTAAACCCGGCTGGAAAAATATTTGCATCTACAGGGACAATTTTTGACCCTGAATCTCTCAAATCAAAGCTTGAATAAAAAGGGAAAGACAGGGAAGAGCTTTTCTCTTTAAACCAATCCATGACTATGGATTTTTTAGATGTAATTTTTTGATGAAGTACATCTTTAATCATTTTTCATCACCACCAAAGCTTTTTTAACAATAGCAGATAAGAGATTTTCCAACTCTTTACTTTGGCTGTCACGGGCAATCTTCTGGAAATTATTTATAGACTGCATAATTTTATTTTTGTACGTTTTTTTCTGATGCGCCGGAAGTTTTTTGTAGGCCGGCCACAATTTACTATAAAGCCGCTGTAGCTCTGTTCTGGATTGAGGAGCCCACACAGAATCTGACAGCAAAAAAGATTGAGTTAAATAAATTTGATGATAAGGAAGAGTTAGAAGATATTCGTGAATTTTAAGATGCTGTTCATGCACCCTCGACTTCCCCATGACGTAAAACAGTTTAGAGGCTGTCTCAGCTAAAACAGCAGAATCTTTGATAGAAGATTTTATTGTTTTCAGCCCCTTGAGCGCTAGATTTTGGAAACGCAGAGCCTGATTATCATTTTTTATCTGTGCATATAAAATGGAAAAACGAGCTGGTATTTCAACCAACTTGACTTCATCGCTTAAAAAGGCCCGCCTTTTGTCCACATCTTTTAAAACAGCTAAGGCTTTATGAGGTTCATTGAGGCATTCATAGGAGTAGTGCAGTTGAAGTAAAATCTGCGGTTTAAATTTGTAATCATCATCTACTTGTTGAGCAAGCTCAGACAAAACTGATTTGGACTTGTCACATTGACCCAGCTGTAAATAAGCGGAACCGGCATTAAACAGAGCCGACCATTTCAAATGGCCTGTCTTTTGTTTTCCAGCCACGGATTCAAAACCCTCAATGGCCAGCTGGTACCTGCCGCTTTCAAGGCTGTCCAAAGCAGACTTAAATTCTTGTTTATATTTTGAAGGTATGGGCCATTGATTCTTTATTTTTTTTTCTGAAGAAAAACAAGAAGGCAGAAATAATAAAAAAATCAAGAGAAGAATGTTTTTCATTTACTTTTAATCTGCTTCATACTATTTTAACCATCTTTTTAAGAAAGATAGTGCAATTGTGGACAATATTCAAATTCAATGCAGAAGAATAGGCGGTTTGCGGTATGAAATGCAAGTCGAAATTACTCTGAAAGAGGTGCAAAGAGCCTTTGAGCGGGAATATAGACGTTTTCAAAGAAAAATTGCTTTGCCTGGATTCAGAAAAGGCAGAGCCCCCTTGGACACTATCAGAAAAACTCATTCTTCAAGAGTTCAAAGCGGTGTTGTGCAAAATCTTATAGAAAAAGGCTACTTGTTTGGACTGCAGGAAAACAAACTCAATCCCGCCGGATCCCCGCACTTTGATGTCCAATCCATTAAAGAGAATCAACCCTTTTGCTTTAAAGTCCGATTTGAAACTCACCCTGAAGTACAGGTTAAACACTATGAAAACTTACAAATCAAAGCTGAAAAACACCTGCCTTCCGACAGGGAAGTGCAAAAAGTCATCGAAAACTTAAGAAATTCATCAGCTCAAATCAAACCCATAGAGCAGGAGCGCCCCTGCCAAAAAGGAGATGTAGTTTTCATAGATCTTTCCGGCCAAGTCGAAGGAGGAGCCGCTCTGCCCATGCAAAAAAACATCTCCATTGAGTTAGGTCAAAATGCTGTTCTTAAAGAAATTGAAACGGCTTTGTTCACCATGAAAATCAAAGAAGAAAAAGAAATCACGACCCGCCTCCCCAAAGAACATCCTGAATTTCCAGATAAAAAAGTCATTTTTAAAATTCAGCTGAATAAAATAGCCTCAAAAATCCTGCCGGAGGTCTCAGATCAATGGGCCCAAAGCCTAAAGGCGAAAAATGCAGATGATTTAAAGGCCGTCATCTTAAAACAATTGGAAAGCCAAGCCGAACAATCTTATCAAAATGAATTGAGAAAAAAAGCCTTGGAGCAGCTCATTGAAAAAAACCCCCTAGAGCTTCCTGAGTCCGTTGTTCAAATGCAAAAGGAGCAGATTCAAAAGGATATTACTCAAAATCTTAAGCTTCAAAAAGCCTCAGAGGAGCAGATTCAAAAATACTTGAAAGACCATGATCAAAATATTTTGAAAAGAAGCAAATGGAACACTCAAGCAGGTTATTTGATCCAAGCTTTATCCAGACAATTAAATTTAGAAGATACAAGGAGGCATCATAGTAAAAAAGAAAATGAAGAACGAGAAAGTTCTATCCGCTGGCAGAAAAAACAGTCCAAAGTTTTAGATTTTATTGTTCAGAAAGCTCAGATAGCACAGTGAAAGCATCTTTGAGATGAACATCTTTTTCCATTTGAATCCACCTCTTTCTTTTTTTACTGTCGTTTGGGATCGGATGAAATTTACTCTTAAACTTTGCTATGGCTGAACGATTCTCTTTTAAAGGTATTTTTATATCCGGTTCAATTCCTTTCCGCTCAATAATTCTACCTTCAGGGCTGTAGTAGTGAGCGACAGTCAATTTCAGAGTTCCATAAGGCTCTATATCAAACACACTTTGTATAGAACCCTTTCCAAAACTGTTTTCCCCAAACAGGACAGCTCTTTGATTGTCCTGCAAAGCGCTGGCAAAAATTTCACTGGCGCTAGCGGAATAACGATCCATAAGAATCACCAGAGGAAATTTAGTTTGCAAAGTTCCTATTTGCTTAGCTCGGAAAATTTTATTCTGCTCTGTGCGGCGGCTTTGAATCATGGTCAAAATACCTGAAGAAATAAAAAGATCCGCAGACAAAAGAGCTTGATCCACAATGCCTCCTGAATTTTTCCTAACGTCTATGAGAAGCCCTTTAGGGCCTTTTTGAAATTCTTTTTTCAAAATTTTTTTCAGATCTCTGAAAGCTGAATCTCTAAAAGATAAAATGCGTACATAAAAAAAATGGTCTGAAATTTTCACCCCCTTCACGGAAGCAATACGGATGCGCTTAAAAGGCATTGAAAATTGTTTTCTTTTTCCATTCCTTAAAACTTGTAATGTAATTTTTTTTCCTATTTTTCCCTTTATTTTTTGTACAGCTGTATCAAAAGATAATTTTTCAAGCGGCTCCCCTCTCACATGGGTTAAAATATCTCCAGCTTGAATTCCCGCTGTAAAAGCCGGTGAGCCTTCAAACACAGAAGTGACAACAATTTTTTGTTTTTGAAAAGCCGCTTCTATCCCTATCCCCCCGTACCTGCTCTGACTTTGCCTGCGGAAGTCTTTTGCTTCCTTCTTAGTCATAAAATGAGAATAAGGATCCAATTCAAAAAGCATTCCTTTGATGGCTCCAGAAATCAACTGCCTGCGCCTCACTTTTTTAGGATAATGCTTTTCAATCAAATGAAGGCTTTCAGCAAATACCTTTAAGGGAGTGTAGGCGTCTTGATGAGGTTCTTCACAAAAACTTTTTTGAATCAAAAAAAAGAACAGAATAAATAAAGCTCTCTTCATACAGGTATAACGGTGAGATCCGGCTGGTTCATTTCATGTTGAAGTATATTTTCAATGGCCTCTAAAGTGCCTACCATTGCGCTTGGACACCCGCCGCAAGCTCCTTGATAGGCAATTTTCACTTGATTATCTTCCACAGAGACCACTTCTAGATCTCCCCCATCTGCTTGAAGCCCCGGACGGACCGTACGGTCTAGAATTTCATCTATTTTGGAAATAACAGGATCGTTTGATTTCTTCACAGAAGGCGCAGACGCTTGAGGCTCTTCCACTGTAAAGTGAGGATCGTGTATTTGAATTCTAGTGTGTACAACAGACGCCACCTGCTCCTCTATTTCCTTTTCAGAAATTTGCCCGCTGTGAGTCAACGTCATCTGATTTTGAAACAAATAGACTCTTTTAAGGCCTGGAATCGAAAAAAGAGACTGTACAAGAGGAAGATGAGAGGCTTCTTCAGGAGAATGGAAAGTCGCTTTTCCTGTTTGTTTTAAAGGCACATTGAGAGTGAACTTCAAAGCGTAAGGATTAGGAGTTTTCCACATACGAATCAAAACATCTTCTGGAGATAAATGACTCACTTTAAACACCTCTTAAAATATCAATAGCCTTTAACAAAGCTTTTTTCAAAGATAAAATATCTTCCTCCTTATTATACACAGAAAAAGAAGCGCGAAGGGTGCCTGATTTCAAGCCATAATGGTCCATAAGAGGCTGGCAGCAGTGATGTCCTGACCGAACAGCTACATTTTGCCGGCCCACAAGGAGAGCTGTATCATCCGAATGCAGACCTTCTATAATAAATGACAAAATATTAACTCTCGTGGGAGATGCGCCGATCACCCGCAGTTGAGGGATCTTTTCTAAGGCGGATTCAGCACAGTTCATCAAATGCTTTTCATACTTTGCAATTTCTTCAAAACTAGTATGCTGTCTTAAAAACTTTATGACGGCGGACAATGCCAGCACTCCCCCAATGGGCGGAGTGCCGGCCTCAAAGCAATGAGGGGGTTTTGCCCATATCTTTTTAACTGAATCCAAAACCATGCCTCCTCCGGTTTGGTAAGGCTCAAACTGCTCCCAAAGTTTCTTTTTGCCGTAAACCACTCCCACCCCAAAGGAGGAAAACAACTTATGAGCAGAAAAAACCAAAAAATCACAATCCAGCTTTTTCACATCAATATTTTGATTATTACAAGCTTGAGCAGAGTCCAAAATGGTCACCGCACCCGCCTGTCTCGCCTGTTGAATCAGCTTTTGAACAGGGTTTAAAGTGCCTAAAGAGTTAGATTGATGAACAAAAGAAAAAATACGCACTTTTGAGGTTAAAAATTGATCAAACTTTGACAGATCTAATTCTCCATTCGGAGCCACAGGGAGGTACTTAATTTTGAGGCGGTGTTTTTGAGCTAACACCTTCCAAGGAAGTAGATTTGAATGATGCTCCATTTGGGTCAGCAAAATTTCATCCCCTTCTTTAAGCTGGGGCTGAAGAATATGAGCTAACAAATTAATTCCCTCTGTAGCGCCTTTTGTAAATACAATTTCTTCTGGATGCTCTGCAGATAGAAAGTTGGCAACAGTTTGACGGCTCTCTTCATACAAATCGGTCATGCGGCCGCTTAAAGGATAGGCTCCCCGATGAACATTGGAGGCTTCATAAGTGTAAAACTGTTGAATACGGTCTATAGCCGGCTGAAGTTTTAGAGTGGTGGAGGCGCTGTCAAGATAGATCAAATCCGTTTGTGTTTGAGGAAAATATTTTTCAATTTCTTTTATATTCATATTAGAGAGACACTGTATCACAATGAACAGATTTGATTCAAGTTTTCCTCTTCAAATTCGCCAGTGCCGTGTAACGAAGAAAAAAACTCAACAGCCTGCAAAGACGGACCCCGCTTTCACAGGAGCGAGGCGGCGGAGCTGACAATTGAAATTGCCGAGTCCCGCGCCTGCATGGGCAAGGCGGACAGAGGTTCAAACGAGTTCAGCACAGATGCACCCCCGCCGGCAGCTAAAAAAACATTGTAAAAACTCCAATCGTCCGTTACTCTTTTTTAAAAGCGGAAGGAGTTTTATGTTCAAACTGTCTCCAGAAGGGGTTCAATTCGTTAAGAGAGAGATGACTCGATATGAAACCAAACTCTCTGCTGTGATTCCCTGCCTTTACCGCGCCCAAGACGAGAATGGAGGCTGGGTTTCTCCAGAATGTGTGGCTGAGCTCAGCCGTTTGATGAACCTTAGTGAATCGGAAATTTATGAAGTCCTCACATTTTATACAATGTTTAATAAAAAACCTGTGGGGTCTCTTCATGTTCAAGTGTGTTGTAATATTTCATGTGCCATGCAGGGGAGCCGGCAAATCTTGAAGGAACTGAAAAAACAAAATCATCCAAACACAACTGTGAGCGCTGTGGAATGTCTAGGCTCTTGCGATACAGCTCCCGTTTTGCAGATCAACCGTGAACCTTACATAGAAAAAACATCTCTGGAAAAAATCACAAAAACACTTCAAGAAAGAGTATCTAAATAGTGGAAAATGCCGGCGGCAAAAAAGGACCTCTTTATGGAACACAAGCTTCTCACAGAACATTATGATAAAAAAAATTACAAAAGCCTTGAAGGCTACAAGCTGTACGGAGGTTATGAAACTTTAAAGATGGCTTTAAGCAAACAGCCTTGCGAGCTTGTGGAAATGGTCAAAGAATCCGGTCTCAGAGGCAGAGGAGGCGCAGGCTTTCCCACAGGGGTCAAATGGAGTTTTTTGCCTGACAATAATGAACCCAGGTATCTTCTTTGCAATGCAGATGAAGGGGAGCCGGGGACTTTCAAAGACCGTATGATGATGGAAAAAGCCCCTCATCAACTTATTGAAGGGATGTTGATTTCCGCCTTTGCCATTCAATCTCATAAATCCTACATTTACATCCGAGGTGAATACACAGACAGCCTTGCCATTATGGAGCAGGCTTTAAATGAGGCTCGAAACAGCGGATACATAGGAAAAAATATTTTGAACTCAAGTTTTGACCACGAAATGGATATTTACGCCGGAGCCGGTGCTTATATTTGCGGAGAAGAAACAGGGATGATTTCATCTTTAGAGGGCAAAAAAGGACAGCCCAAACTCAAACCTCCCTATCCTGCTGTTAAGGGCTATCTGGGCAAACCCACTATTGTCAACAACGTGGAAACTTTATCCGCTGTTATACCTATCGTAAAAGATGGCGCCAAAAAGTATAAATCTATTGGAACTTCACGTTCTTCAGGCACTAAAATTTTTTCTGTCAGCGGCAATGTTTTAAAACCCGGAAACTATGAAGTTCCACTTGGCTTCCCTCTGATGGATCTGATCAAGCTTTGCGGCGGACTGCCTCCTGGAAGAAAATTAAAAGCCTGTATTCCCGGCGGATCTTCAGCCCCTGTACTCACCGCTGAAGAATGCCAAAAGGCCCGATTGGATTATGAAAGCTTGATGGATTTAGGCAGTATGCTTGGTTCTGGGGCTGTGATTGTTATTGATGATTCCAACAGCATGGTGGATATTTTATCCGTGATTATGAATTTTTATCATCATGAATCCTGCGGTCAATGCACTCCCTGTCGAGAGGGAACAGGCTGGCTGGATCAAATAATAAAAAATATTTTAAACGGCAGGGGGCGTCTGCAGGACATAGACCTTATACAAAAAATATCTCAGCAGATGATGGGTAAAACAATATGCGCTTTATCGGATGCCGCGGCTCTTCCTGCTATTAGTTTTGTCACTAAATTCAAAGAAGAGTTTATCCGCTATATTCATCAAAATGAGAGTTCTTCGGAATCTTTCAATCAGGTGGTGTAGAATGAAAAAGACAGTTAAATGCACCATCAACAACTGCCCTGTTGAAGTGGAGGAAGGCTCAACCATTATTCAAGCTTTTAAAAAACTTGAAAAAGAAATTGCCCATTACTGCTGGCATCCGGGGCTTTCTACGGCTGGAGTCTGTCGTCTCTGCATGGTTGAAATTAAAGGCAGAAACAAATTGGAAATTGCCTGCAATACTTTGGTTCAAGAAGGGATGGTCGTTACCAACCAATCTCAAAAAGTCAAAGAAACGGTTCGATGGGGCTTGGAATTCCATCTCATCAATCACCCCCTGGATTGTCCCATCTGTGATCAGGCAGGGGAGTGCGTCCTTCAGGAGCAGTACATGAAATTTGGAGCCTACCAGCCTGTGATGTCTGAAAATAAAGTTAAAAAAAGAAAGGTTGTGGATTTAGGGTCTAAAATTGTCTTGGACACCGAAAGATGTATTCTTTGCGCTCGATGCACGCGTTTTACAGATGAAGTGTCCAAAACAAAAGAGCTTGGTATTTTTAATCGAGGAGACCGAAGTGAGATTGGAGTTTTCAAAGACAAACCTTTGGAAAATGACTACGCTTTAAATACTGTGGATATTTGTCCTGTAGGCGCTTTAACAAGCAAAAAGTTTCGCTTTCAACAAAGGGTATGGTATTTAAAAAAAGCCCCCTCAATCTGTACAGGCTGTTCTACAGGCTGCAGCATCAATGTTTACTACAATGAAGAAGGCTTGTGGCGCATCCGCCCCAGGTACAATCCTTCTGTCAATCAACATTGGATGTGCGACAAAGGAAGAGAAACTTTAACACATGTGAATTCCCCCGGACGTTTAAAAAACAGTCTTCGCTGTATTTCCGGACATACAAAGAAAATACCAGTGCTGAAGACTTTACAAACTTTGAAATTTGAATCTAAAAAAATGGGTCTCATTCTGACGGGCTGTTACACTTGTGAAGAGTATGCATCTTTTTTAGATTTTTTCCACTTTGATTCTATTTATCATTGGAAGAACTATCCAGAAACTTTTGAGGATTTCGATGACTTTTTGATCCGGGGAGATAAAAACCCCAATACAAAAGGACTTTTGGAGAGTATTCAAAAACGAAAGTTACAATTACAAGATTTAAGTTTATTGGAACAAAACATTTCTCGCTTGGATCTATTGATTGTGTGCGCGCCGGAAAATCATCAGCTTTACCCTTGTTTAGAAGAAAAGATTAATTTATTTTTAAAAAGCAAAGAACTTATTTGGATTTCACCGCGTTCTCATACATTGCTTGAAAATTCAAAAAATACAGTTTGGGTGATTCCGTCTAAAACGTACTTTGAAAAGACAGGAACATTTGTGAATCACCAAGGCATCCGCCAGAAAATCAAAGCAACAGCTTCCGTTGTAGAATCCGCCTGCTCTTTAGAAGAAATAGTGCAAATACTGAAAACGGGCCAGGAGGATTTTAAGAAACCGCCTCCCCTCAATGTTCAAATGAAAACCAACTATTTCTTAGAAGAGAAGGGAAGCCTATGAGTGTCATTGAAAAACCTAAAAAGGCCGGATATTTAATTCCAATTTTTAGCGGTTTATTTTTAACTTTTAAAATATTGATTAAAAATTTATTCTCCAAGAAAAAGATGCTGACTTTGAATTACCCTGAAGAGCATTACAAATACGGCCCGCGTTTTAAAGGCAATCATATCCTCACTGTCAAAAAAGACGGCTCCTTAAGATGCACAGCCTGTATGCTTTGTGCGACAAACTGCCCTGCCAACTGCATTCGCATCACAGCAGATGAACACGCAGACCCTCATGTAGAAAAATACCCCATCTCTTATGAAATTGATATTCTTCGCTGTGTGTTTTGCGGGTATTGCGAGGAAGCCTGTCCCGTGGACGCTATCCGCATGGGGCCGGAGTGGCAGACAGCCGCCCTCAACGGCTCTAACTTTGTTTATGACATTAAACATCTGGCTTATCGAGACAATTTGAAAGGAGGAGTAAAGTCAGTTGTTGATGACAAAGAACGACACAAAGCTGGCATTTAATTTTTTTCCAAAAAAGAGAGAAGTATTTATACACTCTTACAAAGCCGCCAGGGGGCTGGTCTTTCTTCTTTGAAGAAAAGAAGTTAAATTGTATATGGTATGACAAAAAAAGATAAAATTATTGTACTGCAAAATATCCGTCATCTTGAATCCCACCTGATTGTTAAAGGATTGAACGAAAAAGGGCAGACTTTGTCTTTTTTTGCCTCCTTCGCTTTAAAAAGCAAAAAAAGATTTGCCAGCGGTGTTTTGGAGCCGGGAGGCTGTATCCAAGTGGAATACCGCCTTTCCAAAAAAGAAGGAGGGTGGAACCGCCTGATCCAAGCACATCCATTAAATAAATTTATTAAAATCAGGCAGGATTATGAAAGACTGCGTTTAGCCCTTTATTTTCTAAAAATGTTCAATCAGGCCGGGCAGGAGGGTATGGAAGAAAACCCAGAGCTTTTTCATCTTTTGGGAAATACCTTTACAGCTCTAGAAACAAGTCTTGACCTGGAAAGTTTAAAACTCTTTTTTGAAATAAGGTTTTTATTTTTGCAAGGGGTTTTGCCGGCAAAACTGCAAAATAGATCTGTATTTTTTAAACACACCATCAAGGAGCATGACCGGACAGATCTCAGCCGGGAGGATATTCCCGCCATTCACCAGGAGCTGAAGACAGCTCTTTATCAATACCTGGATATTTCCACTTAATCAAAATAGAAAAAGACGTTTTGCTTCTTTTTCAAAAAGAAGAAGAAAAAGAGGACAAACGCACTTTCTTTTTCGTCTTAAGCCAACAGCTGATGGATATAAGTTTTTTGAGATCCAAAGAAGTTTTTTGCTTCATCCCCTGCAGCAGCAAAAGCAAATCTTCTGTTGCTACATTACCGGCAGAACCGGGAGCATAAGGACAGCCCCCTAATCCTCCAATACTGCTGTCGAAGCTCCGAACGCCTGCATTTAAAGCTGTTAGAATATTGGGCAGCGCCATTCCTGTGGTGTTGTGACAATGGAGGCTTATTTTTGAGAGAGGAATTTTATTGGATATTTTGTCCATCATGGAGCTGATTTGAAGAGGCGCAGCTCCTCCCACAGTATCGCTTAAAACAATTTCTTCAACCCCCGCAGCTGCCATTCGCTCCGCAATATTTAAAACTTTTTTCAAAGACACTTTGCCTTCATAGGGGCAGACAAAAGCCATACTTAAATACCCCCGGATGCGAACTCTCAGGCGAAGCGCTTTTTTACACACTACCCGGATTCTATCCAAGCTTTCTTTAATAGAGCAGTTTGTATTCTTTTTTGAAAAAGACTCCGTTGCTGAAGTCATTACAGCTATACTTTTCAAACCATGATCAAATGCTGTATCAAAACCTCTTTCATTAGGCGTCAAAGCCGAAAGCTCCACATTTTTTGGAAGAGTTAAACTACGGTGAATTTTTTTCATCAAATCAGAAGTTAGACTCATTGAAGGAACAGCTTTTGGAGAGACAAAAGAGCCTATTTCGATATATTGAACCCCGGCGGATATAAGTTTTTTTAGAAGATACAGCCGATCCTTTACGCTAAAGCTTATTTTTTCATTTTGTATTCCATCACGAAGACCCACTTCCAAAATTTTAACTTTTTTAGACAAAAGACAACCCTTTTTTACAGACTTTCAGCCAAATATACTGTATATGTAGAAATATGTCGAATATGAAATGGAGTATCTTATATTTATTATTGACTGTTTTCACATTTGCTCACGCAAAAGAAGAATGTGAAAAAGGATTTCGACCGCGCAACATCTCTCAATCTGAACCCGCAGAGGTTGATGAAATTAAGCAGGCAAATTCGCCTCATAATAATAAAAAGACTCCAGGAAGAAAAAGAAACAAATGGATGAGCTATCAGGAAGCTAAAGCTTATATACGAAAACAGGGGATCCAAACCAGCACACAGTTTGAAGAATTATCAAAATCCAGAAAAAAACCTAAAAATCTCCCATCCAAACCAAACCTCGTTTATGAAGAATGGAAAAGCTGGGGGGATTTTTTAGAAACGAAGAACATTTCCCCCATAAAAAGAGAGTATATGAACTTTGAAGAGGCAAGAATCTTTATTCAAAAAGCAGGAATCACATTAGTTCAACAATTTCGAAAGTGGAGCAAATCTGAACAGAGGCCAAACAACTTTCCATCCGCTCCATGGAGAACTTACAACAAGGAGTGGGTGAGTTGGCCGCATTTCTTCGGGACAGAAAGAAAGTGGATGGGCTTTGAAGAGGCTAAAGCTTATATTCAGAAACAAGGTATTCAAACCACTAGAGAGTTTCGAAAATGGAGAAATTCTGAGAAAAAACCTGAAAATTTTCCATCTCATCCCCCTGAAATTTATAAAGATCAGTGGAGCAGCTGGGGGGATTTTTTAGGCACCGGAAACACTAAACCAAAACCACAAGAATGGATGAGCTATCAAGAAGCTAAAGCTTTTATTCAATCTCAGGGGATCCAAACGATTGCAGACTTTGAAGAATGGAAAAAGTTTGGAAAAAGACCGGAAAATTTTCCATCCGCTCCATGGCGGGTTTACGCAGAAGAATGGATGAGTTGGAGCAGTTTTTTAGGCACTAAAAACATCGCGCCAGGAAAAAGAAAATGGATGGGCTTTGAAGAGGCTAAAGCTTATATTCAGAAACAAGGTATTCAAACTAACAGAGAGTTTCGAAGATGGAGAAGTTCTGAGAAAAGACCTGTAAACTTTCCAACAAATCCCAACATCATTTATAAAGATCAGTGGATTGACTGGGGGGATTTTTTAGACACCGGAAACACTAAACCAAAACCACAAGAATGGATGAGCTATCAGGAAGCTAAAGCTTTTATTCAATCTTTAGGCATCAGCAATCCTAAAAATTTTATCGAGTGGCTGAAATCTAAGGACAGACCTGTAAACTTTCCCTCACAGCCTCAGAAATTTTACCCGGAATGGATCAACACAAAAAGCTTCTTATCTTCAGAAAAACATATGTCTTATGAAGAGGCTAAAATTTTTATATCCCGCGCAGGACTCAATACATCAGAGAATTTTTTTGAAATGCTGAAACTTGAATCAGATTTTTTTCCAGAAAATTTTCCTCTTAACCCAAAAACTGTTTATAAAAAATCCGGTGAGTGGAAAAGTTGGGATGATTTTCTGGGGCTTGCAAACAGCCTCCCAAATAAGTATGACATTTCAAACAAAGACAGCCTGTCAAAGGATACAAAAGAATATAATGAAGACAGTCTGTCAGAAAATACAGTAGAATACAATGAAGATGACTTGTCAGATGAAGACTAAGTACATATCTGAGCTTTTAAGATCTATCTCACAGCACATTCTCAAAAATTAAGTATTAACTAAAAAGCAGCAGCTTTTCATTTGATTTTACAAACCAGCCTTCCTTCACCAACAAAGATTTGACCGCACCCGCCTGAGAAGCCGTCAAAGAATGCTCTATCTTCATAGACTCAACCACAACCAACACATCTCCTTTTTTAACCAAATCTCCTTCTTTCACCTTGAGTGAAAGAACTCTGCCTGGAATAGGCGATCTTAAATAAGACTCTTTTGAAATATTGGATCCTTTTCGGCGAATCATCTTTTTTTTATGTTGAGATAAAGTAAACGTACGCCCCTTGAAGTGAACCCATATCTTTTCACCCACTTTTTCTATCCAGAATTTCATCCCTGAAGGATCTTTGAAAAATTTCACCTCCCCGGCCTCCAATGATGAAACCAAGGATTGAAAGAAGAAGATTTATAATTACTTAAAAGATCAGCTTCCTGTTGGATCAATAATTTTTCTTCCTCAGCCAGCTGAGGAAAATCTTTTTCTGCCTGCAAAGACCCTAAATGAAATGTATTCTCTACAAACTGAGGGTGATTTAAAAGGCTTAAATGTTCACGAATATTTGTAGGAAGGCCGAATACAATGCTGTTTTCCAACAGGCATTTCATCTTTTCTACGGCTAGAGGTCTCGTTTCCGCCCAGACAATCACCTTGCCGATCAAAGCATCATAGTAAGAAGGCATTCGGTCATAAGACTCATAGCCCATATCACAGCGACTGTGAGGCAGGTTCATCCATTGAATTTTTCCAAAATGGCCGGAAACCGGAATTTGTTTTTCAAAATCCTGAGAATAAATGCGGCACTCTATAGAATGCCCTCTGCTTTTTAGAGGATGTACAAAAGGCTCTTTCCCCATCTTAACGAGCATCTGGGCCCGAACCAAGTCCACACCCAGCACCATCTCCGTTACAGGATGCTCCACCTGGAGACGAGTGTTCATTTCTATAAAATAAAAGGTTTTGTCTTGAACTAAAAATTCTACAGTGCCGGCTCCCTGGTACTGAACGGACTCAGCAATTTTTTGAGCAGTGCTTAAAATATTTTTTCGAGTCTCTTCGTCCAAAAAAGAAGGGGATTCCTCTATAATCTTTTGATTCCTCTTCTGAATGGAGCAGTCTCTCTCAAACAACTGGTGGACTTTTCCCTTAAGCCCGCCAAAAATTTGAACTTCTATATGCCTGCTTTTTTCTAAAAATTTTTCCAGATAGACTTCTGAAGAGCCAAAAACAGCCCTCCCCATGTTTTGAACAGACTTTAAAGCCGGCAAAAAATCTTTTTGTTGAGCCGCTTTTTTAATACCCACACCTCCTCCGCCTAAAGCTAATTTTATCAGTACCGGGAATCCCATTTCTTTAGCTTTATTCAAAGCTTGATCCGAATCCACAGAAGAGTAAAAAGGGAGAGTGGGCAGACCTAAAGACTGAACGTGTTTTAAAGCTCTCACTTTATGTCCAAATAATTTAATCTGCGCCGCAGAAGGTCCTATGAACAGCAGGTCAGCCAACCGGCACGCCTCAGCCAGCTGAGAGGATTCAGATAAAAAACCCACTCCAGGATGCAGGGCTTTTGCTCCAGCGCTTTTGGCTCCTTCAATGATATGAGAAATGTTTAAATAACTGTCTTTAGATTCTGCAGAACCAATGCAGAGAGTTTCATCTGCCAAACGATAAGCCAGAGAATCTTTATCTTCCGAAGAATGGAGCAGTACAGAAGGTATGCGCATTTCTTTAAGGGTTTTAAGAATGCGGACCGCAATTTCTCCTCGGTTGGCTACTGCTGTTTTCAAGACAGACCCTTTTCTAAAAACTCTTTAATAATATTTTGCGCAGAAGCAGACGCTTTTCTTTTTTCCAAAGCCTGCACACAAAAATTTTTAAGATCTTTTTTTGAAATACAGCAAAGATCGTTTAAAAATTTTTTTGTTTCCCGAAAAGCCTCCTTATGAAGTTTTTGCAGTCTGCTTAACTGTTTGTTTTTCCATGTCCGGCCCTCCTCAGCAGAGCCTGTAAACTGAATAAGGTCTGCATCTAAAGCCTCCACAGAAGAAAACAACTGTCCGCTCAGCATATACTTCTTCATTTGAGGAGATTTTTGCAAAATAAAGGGAGCAATAAGCGCCGGCATCAATCCAAGACCTAATTCACTAAAACAAAATTTCGATGAATTTTCAGCAAAAACAAAATCACAAACAGCAAGCAGTCCAATGCCGCCCCCGTACACAAAACCATGAACGCAGGCTAAAACAGGGGCCGGATGAGACTGTACTGTTTGAAAGAATTTAAACAAACATTCCAATTCTTGAGCGGGAGCTGAACGAATCCAATTCAAATCCGCCCCGGCGCAAAAACAACCTCCTTCTCCCCGCAGAAAAATAGTTTGAGAAGAATGATCCAAAAAAACTTTAGTGAGGCTTTGAATCATTTCTAAATTTAGAGCATTTTTTTTCTCCGGGCGGTTTAGAGAAATCTCCAAAAAATGTTCTTTTTTATTGATCAAAATATTTTTCATAAAATTCTTTCCTCACATTCGATATACGCCTTTTCTTCTCTCCGCAAGAGGCGCGTTCATAGACGTTTTCAACCCTAAGGTTAAAAATTTTCGGGTGTCCAATGGGTCAATCAAACCATCATCCCATATCCTGGACGTAGAATAGTAGGCGCTGCTTTCAAAATCGTATTGTTCAACCAATTTGTTTTGATCTTCAGAGCTGATCTTTTTTCCAATAGAAGACAGAATATGGCGTGCTGTTTCGCCGCCCATAACTCCTATTCTGGCTGACGGCCACATCCAAAGCTGTCTGGGCCTATAGGCTCTACCGCACATTCCATAATTGCCCGCTCCGTAGGAGCCTCCAACGATCACAGTAAAGCGGGGCACCCTTGAAAGGCTGACAGCTAAAACCATTTTCGCTCCATCTTTGGCAATCCCCTGACTTTCATATTTTTTTCCCACCATAAAACCCATAACATTCTGAAAAAAAATCAAAGGAAGTTTGTGCCGGTCGCATAGATCAATAAAATGAACCGCTTTTAGGGCGCTTTCCCCAAATAAAATACCCTGACTAGCTAAGACACCCACATGAAAACCCCCTATCTGAGTCTGAACAGCCGCCAAAGTATTTCCATAATTCTGTTTAAACTCCTCCCATGAACTAGCATCTACAATACGAGCTAAAATTTCCCGCATATCAAAAGGCTCTCGAAGGTCTTCTGGGATAATACCGTAAATTTCTTTAGGGTCATAATGAGGCTCTTGAACCTTAGAACACACAAAATCTGTTTGCGTAGAGGAGCGTGCAAACAAAAGCTCTCTGCCTTTTTCTATGGCTGACTCTTCCGTTTCAGCTGTATAGTCTGCAACTCCGGACTCTTTTGAGTGAAGAGCGGCCCCCCCAAGCTCTTCTGCTGAAACTTTTTCTCCAGTGGCTGAAAAAACGAGAGGAGGCCCTCCTAGAAAAACAGCACTCTGCCCTTCAACCATAATAGTTTTGTCGGAAAGCGCCGGAATATAAGCCCCTCCAGCCGTACACTGACCGAAGACAATGGATATTTGCTCCAACCCCATCGACTGCATTTGAGATTGGTTGTAAAAGAAGGCTCCAAAATGATCCCTGTCTGGAAAAATCTCTGCCTGCATAGGCAAATAAGCTCCACCGCTGTCCACCAGATAAAAACAAGGCAGGTGGTTTTGCATGGCAATCTCCTGTGCTCTGAGGTGTTTTTTCACAGTGATGGGCAAGTAGGCCCCTCCCTTAACAGCAGGGTCATTGGCGATAATGACGCATTCACGCCCCGCCACCAAACCTATACCCGTAATCAGCCCCCCTGACGGAGTCTTAAAAGGATACATTTTATGCCCGGCAAGAGGGGATAATTCCAAAAAATGAGAAGAAGAATCCAGTAGTTTTTGAATGCGCACGCGGACGGGAAGTTTCTTATTCTTCTCAATTGATTTGTGAGAAAAGTTCAAACCCCACTGCCGAACCTCTTCCAGGTGATTCTGAAGAGTTTTGACCTGGCCTTCCATTTTTTGAAAACGATCTTGAAAAACAGAGGATTGAACTTCAATTTGAGATTGAAAAACTGTCATCGTAGCCTTCCTTTTGCACACAAAAAATCAAACTTTGGGAAAAATCAAGGCAAAACTGAATAATTTCAATATATCTATTGTTTCAAAAACATATATGACCGATAATTGGGGTATGTCCGCCGGTTTAAATATACTCCCTTTTATCAAAAAGAACTTTCTGCAGATTATTGCTTTGGCTGTTCTATTTTTACTGTTGATGATCACTTGGTTTTTCTTTCAGAAAAAGAATGTGTTTCCTGAGGGGACTCACTTGGCCATTCAAGAAGAATTTCAAAATATTGTTCGAAATAAATTATTGGAAAAAAATCCTTCTGCATACAATATTCAGTTTCACAACTTGTGGACAGAAACAACTAACAACTCTTCTCAGATAAAAGCGGTCTTCAGCTATTCTTTTAAAGACCCCAGCAGTGCAGATGAAGGCGATCAGGTGGATGTTAAAGTGGAGGGATCGGCTTTAATTAATTTTCAACATTCTTCTGACTCTAAAGAAAATTGGGTAATTGGCTCTTTTAATGTGGATAAAACAGAGATGAATTTTAATGATGAAGTTTTGGTTCTCTCTCCGCCTGAAAATACCTCTTCAAAAGAAGATCAAACGATAGACATTGATGATCTTCCTCAGGGGGATTTGTCTATTGATTCACCTGCTGTAAATGAGTAACAAAGCTGTATTCTCCATCGGCCGTGCATCTCATTGGCCTCATACGGTGGTCATATACACGGACGGAGCCAGCCGGGGAAACCCTGGATCTGCCTCCTTCGGCCTCACTGTCACGAACAAAGAAGAACAGGAAAAAATTTTTGAAGAAGCCCGCACATTGGGCGCCGCCACCAATAATGAAGCTGAATATAAAGGCATTCACCGCGCTTTGGAGCTGGCAGTTCAAAATAATGTGCAGTGTTTGATCCTCAAAACAGACAGCCAGCTGGCTGTGAGGCAGTTGAATGGAGAATATAAAATTAAATCCCCGTCCTTAAAACTCATCCATGCTCAATGCATTTCGCTTTTAAAGAAAATTCCTGAGTGGGACTGCGTTCATGTTTTAAGAGAAAGCAACACGCGTGCAGACGAGCTGGCCAACATCGCTCTCGACTCTGATTTTTAACCATTGTTATTTTTTGATGCAGACGCCCCTTTTCAGCTTAAAATATTTCACAGCAACAGCTTGTTTACTCTCTATTAAAATCTGCTTCAGTTTGTACGATTGATTAAAGACAAATGAGTGCAGCGGGAAGACGTTAGTTTATTTACGGACCCCGCGGCCTTCTTCAAAAAAAACAGGAGTGTGTACTTTTATTTACAGGAAACCTGAACTTCCTCAGGACTGTAAAAATTTCCCAACGCTACAGTAATAGGTATATCTCGGCCTAATGTATCGTTGTAATAGGAGCTGCCGGTTGGAATAGAGACCATTCTGACAAGTCCTTGCAGAAAACCTGTTTGAACTCTAACAGAGTTCCATCTGTCTCCACCCCCGCAGACGGCGGTGAGATTCACAGGACTGCTAAATTCCATTAAGCCCGCCAGGCCGATGTGGTGCCAGGAGCTGTAAGTATATTGTGCGGGAAAGGAACTGCCGTCTTTAACAAAGTACATGGTATAGCACCCTGCTAAATTAAGAAATATAAAAGTCACAAATAAACGCCTCATCTACTGCACCACACTTTTGCTGTCCTTGGAGTGTAAATTCCTAAAGTTATCCAAGTTATCAGCTGATTAACGAAAGTGGATTGCGTTTGCATTTGCAGAACCTCTTTGCCGCCGCAGATGGACGAAACGTTTACGAATTTTTTACCGGCCAACCCAAAAAGAAAAAAACTCTGAGACTGTTCATACACAGGCATACTGCTGAGCCTGTGCTGACTGCCGCTGGGGCTGATAGTGACTGTCTGGCAGGAAATGAAGCAGAACTGGCAGAAAAGGAGCTTAATCAAAATTTTCACATCAGGCATGATACGCGGCCGTTCAGTGAAGGCAACTGTTCTTTTGTATATTTTTCCATACCTACCAGCTTAAGATTGAATGTCCTGAAACACAAATATCCAAAGCTGATGCATGGATATTATTGAGTGGGCAGATTTGAGAAGACATCAGAAGACATGGATCAAAAATGCAGTTTAGAAGGGTTTTGAAGAGATTTTGACCCCAAATCTGCGAAATACCCCCTGAGAAGGCTTGAGAAGACATCAGAAGACATGGATCAAAAATGCAGTTTAGAGGGGTTTTGACCCTCTTTTTGCTCAAAATCTGCGAAATACCCCCTGAGAAGGCTTGAGAAGACATCAGAAGACATGATTGCTCAAAAAACGGTTTTATGCTCTTTATATGAACAGCGGGGGCGGGCGGTTGCTTTCACATTTTGGAAGAGGAAAGTCCGGACTCCACAAGGCGGCATAAAGGGAGAAATCTCTTCCACCTCTTTGAGGTGAGGACTAGTGGAACAGAAAGTATGTCCAGAGTAAATTTTTTACTGCTGGAGTGAAATCAGCTAAACTCTATGCGGAGCAAGATCAAATAAGAAAGTGCATCGCCTATGCTAAACTTTCGGGTTGATCGCAAAGATGAATAGCCGCCCAGGTTTTTATAAACTGGACAGAATCCGGCTTACAGCCCCTGCTCTTTTTTACAGGTGCAGTATGTTAAAGAAAATTCTTGCCCTTTTAATCCCTCTCTCTCTTTTCAGCTTCTATTGGCTGTCAAAAACTGAAAACTCCTTATCCGTTTGGCAGAACTACAGTTCCAGTGATCAAACTTCTTTTAACATTCTGGCTTCAAAAAAAGAAAAACTACTCTACTTTTTGAATGAAAAAACACCTCTTCATCCTGAATTGAAACGAAAATTTTCTAAAATGAACCTTTACCATCTCAAATTAGAAAACCTAAATCCCAAGGAAACTTATCGTTTGATCATTAAAAATGAAGACTCAAAAATCATATCTGAAAAAATATTCAGAACTTTGGATTTGAATCGCACAAAGTTTACTTTCGCTATAGCCTCCTGCATGGATGACAAATGGCCCAACCAGCATATCTGGAAGGAGTTGTTTTCTTTCCAGCCGGATATGATTTTCCTCATTGGAGACATAGTTTATGCAGACGAATATATTTCAAACATATCTTTTGAAAATTTGTCTAAACGCTATGTGGAAACACTGAAAACTCTGCCTTTATACAAAACTCCAAAACTTATTCCCATACTGGCTGTTTGGGATGACCATGATTATGGAATGAACAACGGGCATAAAAATTTTAAATACAAGAAAGATATGCAAAAACTATTTAGAGACTTTTTCCCTCTCCCTGAAAAACATCCTTATCTCTCTAAAGGGCCGGGCGTTTCTTTTGCATTAAAAACACAAAAACAAAATTTTTTATTTACAGACGGCAGAAGTTTTCAAAGCCCCCCTCAATCAAAAAAACCATCTCTTTGGGGTAAAGAGCAGGAAGAGTGGATTTTACAAAATCTTTCTAAAAATCCTTCTTGGGTGATCAGTGGAACACAAATTCTAGGACGGCACCATCCCTTTGAATCTTTTGAAAGAGGCTTCCAAGAAAACTTTAAAATGATGATGAATCGTATAATGAAAGCACAAAGTCCGGTTTTCTTTCTCAGCGGCGACCGCCATTTAAGCGAACTTTTAAAAATAGACCCTAAAGCAGAATCATGGGCCGGATACAACACTTATGAGCTGACCACCTCTCCCATTCATGCCAAAACTTACCCGAAAAAGGCGGATTTTGTACAGGATTCCAGACATATTCATCACGCCCCCAACAAACTTAATTATGCTGTTATTACAAGCCAAGTGAGTCCAAACAATATGTGGAATGTCCAACTGACGGTTTACGGCCTCTCAAAAGAAAAACTCTTTTCTGAAAATCTCAGCATCTCAAAATAAAAAAAATAGGTGGAAAAACGGCTCCATTTCACCAATAATGTTCTTATGTTTAGAAAAAGAAAAAAACATCAGGTGCGGATTCAACACCAAAATCAGCAGACGATGAAGAGAAAATTATTCTTTAAATTTATTTTGTTTGTGTTCATTATAGGAGCTTTCTTAGTTCTTTACCAAAAACAAAATAGAGGGGAAAAGTCCGATATTTTTTCAGAAAAAGAAGGCCGGCCCCAGCAAAAAAAAACATCTACTCTAATGGATAAAAACATAAAAAAACAGATTCAGAAAGACTACAAAACTAATTTGTTAAAACAAAAAATGGCTCAAGATTCAGCCCGTTATAAAAAAAATCAATACGTTGCTAAGCCGGCGTCTGCAAAACCTGAAGACTACACCCTCAAAGACGGTGTCGATCTGAGCCAAGATCCATCTTTTGATGACCTTCTCTCTATTCTGAAAACAGCAGAAGAAGAATCGGGCGGCGATATTGAAGAACGCATTGCCGGTTACCGCATTATTGAAAAAAAAATACAAAATTTTCAAGGAAAACCTGAAGAAGACTCCGATGATGATATAGATCCAAGAAAAGCCTATGCCCAAGAATTTATAGAAAATGCCAGAAAAGGAGGTTATGAAGTGAAACTGGACGACAACTTCAAAGTCAAATCAGTCAAAAAAATGAATCCTTAGAAAAGAGCATCCACACAAACAACGGCCGCATTTTATTCAATTTCTTTTAATGGGATTCGCAGACTCTTCATTTTCCCCCAACATAGGACAGGATGAATTGAAATTTTCTTCTAAAATTGTGGACCCACTGCCCCATACTGACGCCCTTCCTTCTCTGCAAGCACCCTATCTGAAGAAAGCCCTGAGTCTGTACAGCCTAACAGAAAGAACAACCCGACAATAAAAAGAAAACTTCTGTTTAAAATCACATAAAAATCCCGGAAAGCGAAGGCGGAGTAACATATTTTCAAAATGAATGCCTTCAAAAAATCACAGAAAAAGCAATGCATTATAATTCTGAAAATACTTGCTCATTTTTATAGTTAAGTTTAAAAAAAGTCTTTCTCACTCTCGGAGAGATACAGTGATTTGTGCAGAGTATATTTGGCTTGATGGGGTTCAGCCCACTCAAGGTTTGCGCTCCAAAATGCTCGTATTGTCTTCTCCAAAGTCAACCATTTCGCTCAGCTCTTTTCCCTCTTGGTCTTTTGACGGCTCTTCAACTTCTCAAGCAAAAGGCGCTAAATCAGATTTATTTTTACGTCCCGTTCAATATTTTCAAGACCCCATACGGGGCGAGAAAAATTATATTGTGATGTGTGAAGTACTTCATGTGGATGGAAAAACCCCTCATGAGAGCAATACAAGAAGCCAACTCAAAGACCTCTTAAGCAAGGGTGCGGATAAAGAAAAAGTTTGGATCGGCTTTGAACAAGAATACACCTTATTTGAAGGCTCTAAGCCCTTGGGATGGCCGGAAGAAGGGTTTCCAGAACCACAGGGGCCTTTTTATTGCGGGGTGGGAGCTCATGTTGTTTGCGGCCGGGAGATTGTTGAGCTTCACCTAGCCGCCTGCCAAGCCGCTGGCATTTATCTTTGCGGGGTGAATGCAGAAGTCATGCTGGGCCAATGGGAATTTCAAATAGGCCACAGGGGCTTTGAAGGGGAGGAGGCAGATCCTTTAACTATTGCAGATCAAACATGGGCTGCAAGGTGGCTCCTTCATCGAATTGCTGAAGAGTATTCAGTTCACGTTTCTTTTGACAACAAACCGGTCAAAGGAGATTGGAATGGTGCAGGTATGCATACAAACTTCTCCACTTCTAAAATGAGAGAGCAGGGAGGCATTAAGGAAATTGATAAGGCCATCGAAAAACTTTCTAAGACCCATAAAGAGCATATTGCTGTTTACGGAGATAAATTAGGAGAGCGTTTGACAGGTCTGCACGAAACCTGCAACATCAAAGAATTTAGAGCAGGGCCTTTAGACCGAGGGGCCTCCATTCGCATCCCTGCTCATGTGGTTCAAAAAGGTTACGGTTATCTGGAAGACCGAAGGCCGGGAGCCAATGCAGACCCCTACAAAGTCGCTAAGCGTTTGATCCAAACCATCTGTTTTTAATCTCAAGGCAAAAGACGCGTCTTAATTGAAGTATCGAGCTTTTGAATGGCGTGGACAATGTCTAAACTTTTTTTATGATTCTCTATGTCCATAATGACGTAACCTATATCTGACATCGTCGATAAGTACTGGGTTTGCACATTGATGCTCCACTTGGAAACAAGGCTGTTAATTTCAGACAAAACCCCTGCAGTATTTTTATGAATATTGGCCACTCTTAAAGTTTTTTCTCTGTCCAAAAGAGGAGGTGGAGACAGCTGAGGAAAATTGACGGAACCGGCGGAATCCCCTTTCTTTAAATAGTCAATAATTCTTTGAGCAGCGTCATTTGCGATTCCAATTTGAGCTTCCTCAGTACTTCCTCCAATATGAGGGGTGAGTATTACATTGTCCATTTTTTGTAAATTATTAGAAAACATCTCATCGTTGCTGGAAGGTTCTTCCGGAAAGACATCAACAGCGGCGCCCCTTAGATGCTTTTCTTTGAGGGCTTCAGCCAAATCATTTAAACAAACTGTACCCCCGCGGCTGGTGTTGATCAAATAACTGCCTTTTTTCATTTTTTGCAGTTCTTTTTTTGTGATCATATTTTGCGTCTGAGGGGTTTGAGGCACATGAAGTGTTAAAAAATCACAAAGAGGGAGCATCTCATTCAAGGAAGACAGCATCCGTGCGTTTCCTAAAGATAATTTCTTT
This sequence comes from Bdellovibrionales bacterium, assembly GCA_965199935.1. Classification (GTDB taxonomy): domain Bacteria; phylum Bdellovibrionota; class Bdellovibrionia; order Bdellovibrionales; family UBA1609; genus JAPPLG01. Next base: position 743,342 of record CBDATD010000001.1, on the reverse strand, counting down.
TGAATATCATAGTAATAAACTCTCATTCCAAAAGCTTCAGCCAATACACTCACCTGGCTCCCAATATGTCCATACCCAACAATACCCAGTGTTTTTCCGCGCACCTCATAAGAGGACTGAGATGTTTTCTGCCATCGGCCCAAGTGGGTCCAATGGCTCAGCTGAGTGATCTTTCTGCTGAGATTGATGATATTTGCCAAAGTCAGCTCTGCAACGGATCGGGTATTGCTGTAAGGTGAGTTAAATACAGCCACACCCCTTTGAGCGGCTGTTGCGAGATCAATCTGGTTCGTGCCAATACAAAAAGCGGCGGCACACAACAAATCCTGAGATTGATTGAAAAAATCAGAAGACAGCTCTGTGCGGGAGCGAATGCCTACAGCCGAGAAGGGGGCTTTTTGAATCAACTCTTCACAACCCGCAAAAGATGTCAAAGTCTCAACCTCAAACGACTCTTTTTCAAGGAGTTTTCGGGCCTGAGAGTGAATGCCTTCAACAAGAAGAACTTTATTATTCATGATTCTAATCCAAAATAAAAACGGCTTAACAGGGGTGACTGACTGCAAGTCATAATAGCACAGTTTTTCACTGTCAATGAACGGATGACAAATTTAAAAAATTTTAAGATAATTGCAAAACAACAAGGGTGGATCAATATGTCCAAAAAATCGCTTCTCCAAAATATTCTAAGTCCCATTGAACGTTTCCTGGCGCTGCAAACCAGCAGCGGTGTTTTGCTTTTGGGGGCGGCTGTGTTAGCTCTCATTTGCGCCAATACCCCCTTGAAGCTATGGTACGACAGCCTGCTTTACTTTCCAATTTCCATTGGCTTTGGAAACTTCACTCTGGAAATGTCATTTCATCATTGGGTGAATGACGGCTTAATGGTAATTTTCTTTTTTGTTGTCGGCTTAGAAATTAAAAGAGAGCTTGCAGGAGGTTCACTGTCTTCTCGGAAAGAGGCCTTTCTGCCTTTTATGGCGGCCTTGGGGGGCATGATTGTTCCAGCCTTAATTTATATTTCTTTCAATATAGGTCAAGAAAGCATCGTGGGATGGGGGGTTCCGATGGCGACAGACATTGCCTTTGCTGTCGGAGTGCTGGCTTTTATTCTGAATATTCCCTTATCTTTAAAAATCTTTTTGCTGGCCTTAGCCACTATCGACGACTTAGGAGCCGTGTTGGTCATTGCTTCTTTTTACTCTTCAGAGCTTTCTGGATTTTGGATTTCTTTGTCGGGTTTAGCAATATTCCTAATTTTTTGTTTCAAACAGCTTCGTATTTATAGTTATTTTGTTTATCTCATACTGGGAGCGATTTTGTGGTTTGCTGTTTTAAAAAGCGGCATTCACGCCACGATTGCCGGGGTTATTTTAGGGCTGATGACTCCGGCCCGCCCTTTGCCTTTTCGAAAATCAGAGGCGAACGAAGAGTTAAAACAGCTGATAGATACAAATCAACCCTCCTCTTATCAATTAGAAAAAACAGCTCAAAAACTTCGCAGTTTTCAGCCGCCGGTTCAATGGCTTATTGACCGTCTGCATGGGCTGGTGAGTTTTGTTATTATGCCCATTTTTGCTTTTTGTAATTCCGGCTTAAAGTTTGATGCAAAATTCTCTTTTATGGATTTTTATTCAAGCTCTGTCTTTGACGGAATTTTTCTAGGGCTTTTTGTGGGAAAACCTCTTGGCATCTTTTTATTTTCCTGGGCGGCCGTACGTTTGAAATGGGTGAAACTGCCTGCGGGCGTGCATCTGCCTCATATTTTGGGAGTGGGGTGCCTGGCGGGCATTGGATTCACAATGGCTTTATTTATCAGCAGTTTAAGTTTAAACTATGATCCAGTGTTGGAAAGCTATTCAAAGGCTTCTATTTTTCTGGCTTCTTTACTTTCAGGTTTTTTGGGTTTTTTAATTTTGTTTTATTATGGAAAAAAAGATCGAATGTAATTTTAATGGTGGCGTAGCTCAGTTGGATAGAGCAACGGCCTTCTAAGCCGTAGGCCGCAGGTTCGAATCCTGCCGCCATCATAATAAAAAAGAAGGGGGCTGTAAGTCCTCTTCTTTTTTGTCAGGGCATGATTTGAATTGAACGAACGACTTGTGTTGAAAGACAGATTACCAGTTGTAATGAGAAAAAGCCCGATTGGCCTCTGCCATGCGATGCACATCCTCTTTCTTCTTAATGGACTGCCCCTTATTATTATAAGCGTCCAGTAATTCTTCCGCCAGCCGGCTGGACATAGTTTTTTCTTTCCTAGATCTAGAGTGCAAAATAATCCATCTCATAGCCAAAGTGGCGCGCCGAACAGGACGCACATCCACCGGCACCTGATAGGTAGCGCCCCCCACCCTTCTGGAACGCACCTCTAAAGAAGGCTTGCAATTTTCCAAAGCTTTTTTAAAAACAGAAAGAGCATCCTGAGAAGCCTTTTTTCCAATCTCATCAAATGCAGAATAAAGAATCTTCCTAGCCAATTCCTTCTTGCCGTCCCACATAAGCTTGTTAATAAAATGCCCCAAAACAGGATCACCATACTTTGGATCCTCCGCCGGCTCCCTTCGATCAATCTTTCTATTTCTCCTCGACATTATTTCACCTATCCCAAGCTAGCTCTTACCGCATCCTTCTCTCATACCAACCATCGACTCGACAACAACATTCCCAGACATTATTTCACCTATCCCAAGTTAGCTCTTACCGCACCCTTCTCTCATACCAACCATCGACTCGACAACAACAGCATCACTTTTTTGGTCTCTTGCTTCCGTATTTAGAGCGTCCTCTTTTTCTGTTTTCCACACCCTGGCCGTCTAAAGCCCCTCTTATAATATGATACTTCACTCCCGGCAGATCTTTCACACGCCCGCCCCGAACCAAAACCACACTATGCTCCTGTAAATTGTGTCCAATGCCTGGAATATAAGAGTTCACTTCAAAGCCATTAGACAAACGCACTCTGGCCACTTTTCTTAAAGCAGAATTAGGTTTTTTTGGAGTCACTGTAAAAACACGAGTGCAAACTCCTCTTTTTTGAGGACATCTTGTCAAAGCAGGAGACTTCGTCCTGACTTTAGGAGCCGTTCTTTTGGTTTTAATCAGCTGGTTTAACGTTGGCATAGCGAGGCCAATATGCTCCTACCCCTCTTAGGAGTCAATAAGTTATTGAACCCGCACTGCCGATGGATCAGAAACGCTGTTTGGAAGCAAAACCGCCTCCTCTTCTTCCTCAGCAAATTGAGGTTTTAAATCTCTATAACAGGACATTCCCGTTCCTGCAGGGATCAACCGGCCCATTACAATATTCTCTTTGAGGCCGTGTAGATAGTCAATCCTAGACTGCGTCGCCGCTGTGGTTAAGACCCTTGTTGTTTCTTGGAACGAAGCCGCTGAAATCCAACTGTCCGTATTTAAAGACATCTTAGTAATTCCTAAAAGAAGCGGCCGGTATTGAGCTGGCGACCCTCCTTCTTTAACTGTTTTCTCATTGACCTCCATCACTTCAAATTTATCCAAATGCTCGCTCGGCAGAAAGCGAGTGTCTCCAGCGGACACAATTTCCACCTTCCTCATCATTTGACGAACAATCAATTCAATATGCTTATCATTCAAAGAGACACCTTGAAGACGATACACCTCCTGCACCTCGTTTACCAAATAAGAAGCTAAAGCCAGTTCTCCGGAAACCTTCAAAATATCATGAGGATCGCTGGGGCCGTCCATAATAGTTTCTCCCACTCCAATAAATTCCCCTTCGCGAACAGCCACATGCTTTCCTTTAGGGATCAGATATTCCTGCTGTTCCCCCTCTTTAGAAGTAATAATAACCCTTTGTTTGCCTTTTAAATCACGGCCAAAACTCACATAACCCTCTATCTCAGAAATAATAGCCGCCTCTTTGGGAACTCTGGCCTCAAAAAGTTCGGCCACACGAGGCAAACCACCCGTAATATCGCGGGTTTGAGCAGACTTTCTATGCATTTTTGCTAAAATATCTCCAGCGACAATTTTATCCCCATGAGACACCAACAACTGAGCGCCCACAGGAATTGTATATTTCACAGGAGTGCCTCTTTCAGTAAAAATTATTTCCTTTCCCTTATCATCCACAATCGCAACAGTAGGCTTTTGGCTTGAAGACTTTGAAGCAATAATAACTTTAGTGGAAAACCCCGTAACAGCATCCACCTGTTCACTCATGGAAACACCCTCTTCAATGTCTTTAAATTGAATGGCGCCGGACACATCCGCTAAAATAGTATTAGAGTAAGGATCCCACTCCGCCAATACATCTCCTTTTTTAACCATAGATCCCTCTTTAACACTTAAACAAGCTCCATAAACCAATTTGAATTTTTCTCTTTCCCGACCATGGCTGTCTAATAAAACAATACACCCCTGCCGATTCATCACAACACGCTTTCCTTCTTTATTGACAACTATGTGAGTGTTTTGCAGTTTCACCTTTCCTTCTTTAGCGGCTGTGTGTACAGACTGCTCAACAGATCTAGAAGCCGTCCCCCCTAAATGGAAAGTTCTCATAGTGAGCTGAGTTCCCGGTTCTCCAATAGATTGAGCGGCGATTACACCCACAGGCTCAGAAAGATTGACTGTCTGGCCCCGCGACAAATCCCTTCCATAGCATTTCACGCAAACACCCCATTTGGATTTACAAGTAAGGGTCGAACGCAGCTTGACAGACTCAATTCCCAACTTCTCTACCTGCTCAACTACCGCCTCGTCAATTTCCCGCCCGCCGGCACAGATCACCTCCGAAGAGTCCGGGTTCACAATATCTCCAAAAGCTGTGCGTCCTAAAATTCTCTCTCCTATATCTTGAATGACACCGCCTCCTTCCTGCAAAGAAGTGACAGTGATGCATTCCACACTGCCGCAATCTCTTTCAGAAATAACAACATCATGAACCACATCGACTAAACGCCGAGTAAGGTATCCGGAATTTGCTGTTTTCAGCGCCATATCCGCCAATCCTTTGCGGGCTCCATGAGTAGAAATAAAGTATTGAAGAACAGTTAACCCCTCTCTAAAATTAGCTATGATTGGAGTATCAATAATTTCACCAGAAGGTTTAGCCATTAAACCTCTCATTCCAGCCAGCTGGCGGATTTGAGCCGCTGAACCTCTTGCCCCAGAGTCCGCCATGATAAAGATGGGGTTAAAACTATCTCCCTCCACTTTTTTACCGCCGACATTGAAAAACTCTTTTTCCAAATTTTTCATCATTTCTTTAGCCACCTGGTCGCCGCACTGAGCCCAAATATCGACAACCTTATTGTACCTCTCTCCTTCCGTGATCAACCCCTCATCATATTGAGTACGGATTTCATTGACTTGTTTTCTTGCAATATCCAACAATTTGCGTTTCGACTCAGGGATTTTTAAATCATCCAAACAAATCGAAATTCCTCCAATAGTGGAAAATTTAAAACCGTGGCCCATCAGCCGATCTGCAAGGATTGCCGTTAACTTGCCTCCGGAAGCGCGGAAAGTGCTGTCAATAAGCTCCGCTAAAGCTTTTTTATTCATAACTTTATTATATTTTTCAAATGGAACGGCCTCCGGCACAATATCGTTTAAAAGAACCCTTCCCACAGACGTCTTCACTCTTTCTCCCTGTACACGGCATTCTACAGCCGCCTGTAAATCCACCTCTCCTGTATCATAGGCATAAATAACATCTTGTACACTTGCAAAAACCTGCCCCGATCCTTTCGCTCCAGGCCGGATGCGGGTCATCCAATAAATTCCAAGCACAATATCCTGAGAAGGATTAATCACCGGCCGTCCGTTCGCAGGACTGAGAATATTATTAGTGGACATAATGAGAACACGAGCCTCCACTTGAGCTTCCATAGAAAGCGGTACATGAACAGCCATTTGATCCCCGTCAAAGTCAGCATTGAAAGCTGTACACACCAGAGGATGAAGCTGTATAGCCTTGCCTTCGTGTAAGACAGGTTCAAAAGCTTGAATGCCCAAACGGTGCAAAGTGGGCGCGCGGTTCAAAAGCACGGGATGTTCCTTCACAACTTCAGATAGGATATCCCAAACTTCTACACTTTCCTGATCCACCAGCTTTTTGGCCTGCTTGATAGTAACGGCCAGCCCTTTTTGCTCCAATTTGTGATAAATAAAAGGCTTGAACAACTCCAATGCCATTTTTTTCGGAAGACCGCATTGGTGCAGTTTTAATCTAGGACCTACAACAATCACAGAGCGGCCGGAATAATCCACCCTTTTCCCAAGAAGATTTTGCCTGAACCTTCCCTGCTTTCCTTTAAGCATATCACTTAAAGAGCGAAGAGGTCTTTTGTTGGGGCTGGTAAAAGTTTTACCTCCCCGTCCATTATCCAACAAAGCATCCACAGCTTCTTGAAGCATACGCTTCTCATTTCGAATAATAACATCTGGGGCATTGAGTTCCTGCAATCTCTTGAGGCGGTTGTTTCGGTTAATCACACGACGGTAAAGATCATTTAAGTCAGAAGTGGCAAAGCGTCCGCCGTCTAAGGGAACCAATGGACGAAGATCTGGAGGTATAACAGGCAGAGCTTCAAGCATCATCCACTCTGGGCGGTTTTTTGAATTTAAAAATGTCTCTATCACTTTTAATCTCTTGATGATTTTCTTTTGCTGATTGTCTGAAGTAGCTTCTTTAAGTTCTTTTCTTAATTTGCGGGACACATAGTCCAAATCCAAACCTTTTAACATATCCCGAACAGCCTCTCCTCCGGTAGAAACTTTAAAATGGGGGCCGTGCTCCTCTTGGGCCTGAAGATAAGCCTCCTCCGTTAGAAGATCCCCTTTTTTCAGAGGAGTGTCTAAAGGATCCATAACGATATAGCATTCACAGTAAAGAACACGCTCCACGTCTTTTAAAGACATATCTAAAAGCATGGCGATGCGGCTGGGCAGAGATTTTAGAAACCAAATGTGAGCCACAGGCGTTGTCAGTTCAATATGCCCCATTTTTTCTCTTCTGACTTTTGATTTAACAATTTCAACGCCGCATTTTTCACAAACCACACCTCTGTATTTCATCCCCTTGTATTTGCCGCACAAACATTCATAATCTTTTGTAGGTCCAAAAATTTTCGCACAAAAGAGGCCGTCTTTTTCCGGCTTGAAAGTACGATAGTTAATGGTTTCCGGCTTGCGAACTTCTCCAAAACTCCACTTGCGAATAATGTCTGGAGAAGACAAAGAAATACGCACATGACTGTACGTAAGGGGGTCTTTTGGCTTATCAAAAAAATTTAATAAATCTCTCATAACTCTTGCCCTTCTAAATAATTTTTTTAGGTTTCTCAGTTAATAAATCAGATTCCACCAGCTCGACATCTAAAGCTAAACTTTGCAGTTCTTTCACCAGCACATTAAAGGCTTCAGGGATGCCAGGCTCCAATACATTTTCACCTTTAATGATGCTTTCATACATACGCGTTCGGCCTGCCACATCGTCAGACTTCACAGTTAAAAACTCCTGCAGACAGTAAGCGGCTCCGTAAGCTTCGACAGCCCAGACTTCCATCTCTCCCAAACGCTGTCCTCCGAACTGAGCTTTGCCTCCTAGAGGCTGTTGAGAAACTAAAGAATAAGGGCCTGTGGACCGGGCGTGAATCTTTTCTTCCACCAAATGATGAAGTTTGAGCATATACATCACACCTACAGTCACAGGCATACAAAAAGGCTCTCCCGTGCCTCCATGAAATAAAACTGTCTGCCCGGAAACAGGAAGTTTGGCTTTTGTCAGAAGTTTTTTCACCTCATCCTCTTTAGCGCCATCGAAAACTGGAGTCGCGACATGAATCCCTCCGCTTAAATAAGAAACCACATCCTTCATCTCAGATTCCTTTAAAACTTCTAATTGCTTCACCAGTTTTTCATCTTCTGAAAAAATATTTTTTAGATCTTTTTTTGCACTCTCCTCATTAAAACAATCTAAATACTTTTTCAACTGTACACCTAAACTGTAGGCCGCCCAGCCTAAATGAGTTTCTAAAATTTGGCCGATGTTCATTCTGGAAGGAACCCCCAAGGGGTTTAAAACCATATCAACTGGAGTGCCGTCTGCCAAATAGGGCATATCTTCTGTCGGCAGAATCTTTGAAATAACCCCTTTATTTCCATGGCGGCCTGCAAACTTATCTCCAACCTGCAATTTTCTCTTCACAGCCACGTAAACTTTAATCATTTTAACAACACCAGGAGGCATATCATCGCCTTTAGAAAGACAATCTACTTTGTCTTTGTAAATCAATTCAACAGCGGACAGCTGATGACGGGCTGAATCTGTAATTTGATTGAGTTGATCGCTGACAGAATCATTGGCCAAAGGAATATTCCCCAACAGCTCAAAAGGAATTTTTTCTAAGTCTTCTTCTGTGATTTTCTGGCCTTTTTTCAACAGCTCTTCTGAAGCATCATCATTTAAAAAGATATCTTTTGTTTTTTGTCCGATAAGAACTTCCCTAATTTTATCCAGAGCATCGTTTCGGATCACATTTTTTTCCAGCTCAAAATCTTTTTTCAGCTTCTGCTTTTTTTCCTCAATAATGCTTTTGAGTCTTTCATCCTGCTCAACGCCTTCTCTACTATAAACTTGGGTGTCAATAACTGTCCCTGTCACCCCAGAAGGAGCTCTCAGTGACGTATCCCTCACTTCGCCTGCTTTTTCTCCAAAGATAGCCAGCAGAAGTTTTTTCTCCGGAGAAACTTGACTTTCCCCTTTTGGGGTGATTTTACCAACCAAAATATCTCCTGGCTTCACTCTGGATCCCACTTGAATAATCCCTGATGTGTCTAGATTGCGCAAAGCCTCTTCTCCTACATTTGCAATGTCTGGAGTGATTTCCTCTTTTCCTAATTTGGTGTCTCTCGCCACACACTCAAATTCTTCAATATGAATAGAAGTGTAAACATCCTCGCGGATAAGCCTTTCCGATATTAAAATAGAATCCTCAAAATTATACCCCTCAAACGGAGTAAAGGCGACAACGATGTTTTGGCCTAAAGCCAATTCACCCTGATCGGTCGAAGGGCCGTCTGCAATGACGTCCCCTTTAGAAACCCGATCTCCTTGTTGAATAATAGGTCTTTGATTAAAGCAGGTGTTTTGATTAGTCCTCTGATATTTAGTCAAATTATAAATATCTACAGAGGCTCCAAGTTTTCCCTCCTTCACCAATCTTCGAATCACAATTTGACCGGCATCTACAGCTTCCACAACACCATCATTTTTGCAGACTACTGAAGTCCCTGAATCTCTCGCTACTAAATACTCCACTCCCGTCCCCACAAGAGGAGCTTTAGCTTTCAACAGCGGCACCGCCTGCCTCTGCATATTGGAGCCCATAAGAGCGCGGTTGGCGTCGTCATGCTCTAAAAAAGGAATCAACGACGAAGCCACAGAAACCAACTGCCCCGGCGAAACGTCCATCATAGACACCCTTTCTTTTCGCACAGTTTTATACTCTCCTTTTTCTCGGGCCATAATAAGCTGATCTACAGAGAGTTGATTAAACACAGGGCTTACTTGAGCAATACAGTGTTTTTGTTCTTCCAAAGCGGAAACATAGCGAATATCTTCCGTAATTTTATGATTCACAACAGAGTTGTAAGGGGTTTCAATAAATCCATACTCATCTATACGCGCGAATGTAGCCAGTGAAGCGATCAATCCAATATTAGGGCCCTCCGGCGTCTCAATAGGGCAGATGCGTCCATAGTGAGTTGGATGGACGTCACGCACTTCAAAGCCGGCTCGATCTCTTGTCAAACCCCCAGGACCTAAAGCAGAGAGGCGTCTTTTGTGAGTGATCTCCGCTAAAGGATTGGTTTGATCCATAAATTGAGAAAGCTGGCTGGATCCAAAAAATTCCTTAACCACTGAATTGACCGATTTAGCATTGATCAAATCATGAGGCATGACAGTCTCTTTGTCCTGCAGATTCATGCGGTCTTTCACCACCCTTTCCATGCGAACAAGACCGATACGGTACTGATTTTCCAAAAGCTCCCCTACAGACCGCACACGCCGATTGCCCAAGTGATCAATATCATCCACCTGCCCCCTGCCATTTTTCAAATCCACAAGGGTTCGCACCACACGAATAAAATCCTCCTTCTGTAAAGTACCGGTCGATAATGGCGCTTTTTCAAAAGAAATATCGAAACGATGGTTGATCTTTAAACGGCCCACCTCTCCCAAATCATATTGTTCAGGATCAAAAAACAAACTTTTAAAGTAAGATTCAGCTATTTCCAAAGCAGGAGGTTCACCAGGCTTCATCCTCTTGTAAATTTCTTGAACAGCCTCTTCCCTCGTGAAAACTTTATCCACTAAAAGAGTGTTGCAAAGATAAGGCCCCACCGTGAGGCCGTCAAAAAATATCAAATTAAAATTTCGAATGCCGGCTTTTACAGCTTTTTCAAAAAGAGCTGTGTTCATCTCAGAATTTGTATCAGATAAAATCTCCCCCGTTTGAGAATCAATCAGAGGATTTGCCAAAACAGCTCCTTTTAAATTTTCCTTAGTAAGCTCCATCTTCTTAATTTGAGCTGTCTTCACCTGGCGGGCCGCCGCACGAGTCACTCTTCGACCGGCGCGAATTAAAACTTTACCTTTGTTATCTTTAATATCCGCCAAAATTCTTTGTCCGATCATGCGGTCCATATCTAAATGAACAAAGATTTTTCCATTTCGAAGAACATTCACACAATCAACGTTGTAGAAAGCCGAAAGCAATTCTTCGACACTGTAGCCTAAAGCTTTAAGTATAATGGTTGCGGGAAATTTTCTTCTGCGGTCAATGCGGGCGTAAATTAAGTCTTTGTTGTCAAATTCAAAATCCAGCCAGGAGCCTCGATAAGGAATAACCCTCGCAGAATAAATCAGTTTGCCGCTTGTACTGCCTTTACCTCCATCATGATCAAAAAACACACCAGGAGAGCGGTGAAGCTGGGAAACAATAACACGCTCTGTTCCATTGATAATAAAAGAACCGCTTTCTGTCATTAAAGGCACTTCCCCAAGGTAAACTTCCTGCTCTTTCACATCCCGCACCACACGCTCCTCAGCCCCTTCTTTCACATCAAAAACCACCAAACGAAGAGTTGTTCTTAAAGGAGAAGCAAAAGTCATTTTTCTCTGGCGGCACTCTTCCACATCGTACTTGGGGTGTTGTAAAGTATATTTCACAAACTCCAAACTGACGGTCTGCTTGTAGTCTGCAATGGGAAATACAGAATTAAAAACGGATTGAAGCCCTTGGTTCTTCCTTTTTGCAGGATCGACATCCTTCTGCAAAAACTTTTCGTAGGACTTTTTTTGAAGTTCAATCAAATTAGGAATGTGAAAATCCGTCTTTATCTTCCCAAAAGACTTCCTCAGCTTTAATCTGGAAGCAACAATGCTCATCGTCGGTCTCCCTTTTAAAATTATTTCACTTCAACTTTAGCACCGGCTTTTTCCAGAGCCTCTTTAAGCTTTTGAGCTTCCTCTTTACTGACACTTTCTTTAATGACTTTAGGAGCGCCGTCCACCAAATCTTTAGCTTCTTTCAACCCCAAACTAGTCACAGCCCGAATCTCTTTAATGACCGCAATTTTATTACTGCCAACCCCTGCTAATGTCACACTGAATTCTGTTTGCTCTGTTCCAGCTTCTGCAGGAGCAGACGCCCCCACAGCGGCAACAGCTGCTGGAGCTGACGCACTGACGCCCCACTTTTCCTCCAATTCTTTCACCAACTCTGCCATCTCTATGACAGGCAGTTTAGACAAATACTCGATGACTGATTCTTTATTGATTTCCATGCTTCCCCCTATTTTTTATTTTTTGTTGAACAATGCAAAACCCTCAAAAAAGATGAAGGCGCTTCATTAAACACTCTTAAAAGTTTTTGTGCTGGAGCCGACAAGACGGAGAGCAGTTCAGCCCTCAGTTTGTCTAAAGAAGGCAGAGAGGCTAAGCGTCCAATTTCCTTCTCTGACAGAAATTTTTCCCCCACCTTCCCAACTTTTAACTCCAAATCAGTGTCTTCTGCAAAATCAGCAAGCACCTTAGCTGTACCCGAAACATCTTCAAAAGCAAACACAAAAGCGTTCGCGCCAGATAAAAATCCTCTAAACTTTTCCTGCTGAGGGCCGCCTTCCAAAGCTCTCTGGACAAGAGTATTTCTCATCACTTTGAGCTGTGATTTTTTGGATCTTAGCTGGTTTCTAAGATCTGTCATCTGTGCCGCACTCAACCCTTGAAAACGGACCATAAAACTCGCTTGAGTTCTTTCAAAATAAGAGGACATTTCAGAAACATATTGAGATTTTGTTTGTTTTGTCAGCACAATCTTTTCCTATTTGGCCAGGGGTTCGTTGGTGTCTATGGTCAATGAAGGCCCCATGGTCGAAGACAAAGACACTCTTCTTAAGTACAGACCTTTGCTGGAAGCTGGTTTGACCCTTATTAATTCACTTATAAAAGCCTGATAATTATCTTTTAATTTTTCAACACCGAGAGACCTTCTGCCTATCGAGCTGTGGACTAAACCAATTTTCCCAGACTGCCCTGCTCGAAAGACAGCCTTCCCTTTTTTTTCATTGATTACAGCTTTAGCCGCGTCAGTTGTCACTGTGCCTAACTTAGGATTTGGCATCAATCCTCTGGGGCCTAACAAAGGCGCCGCTTTAGAAACTATAGGCATTTGATCCGGAGTCGCAATCACCCGATCAAAATCAAGCCAGCCGTCTTTAATCTTTTGAACCAAATCGCCGCTGCCCACAGCAAAGGCTCCGGCTTCTTTTGCTTTTTGCTCCTGCTCCCCTTTTGCAAACACGATAACACGAATGGGTTTAGCCAATCCATGCGGAAGCAGAACCGCCCCTCTAACCTGTTGATGAGACTGCTGGGTGTCCACACCCAAAGAAACCGCAGCATCAATGGATTCATCAAATCGAGCTGTTTTATTTTCAACCAAAAGACGAAGAGCTGATTCAACAGGGTACAGTTTGTCTTTTTCAAACTTAAAAGCACGGTATTGTTTCGATTTTTTCTTCATATTTTGAGCCTCAAAATTCTTACTTTACTTCCAAACCCATACTGCGTGCTGTGCCAATGACCTGAGAGACAGCGCCTTCTAAACTATAACTATTCAAATCAGGCATTTTTGTTTCCGCAATTTTTTTCACTTGCTCCATAGTGCAAACCCCCACTTTTTCCTTATGAGGGGTCTTGGATCCGCTTGCAATATTGCAGGCTTTCTTCAACAAAACAGAAACAGGCGGGGTTTTTTGGATGAATGAAAAAGAACGGTCCTGATAAACCGAAATAATAACTGGGACGACAGTGTCCCCCATCTTGGCGGTCCTGGCGTTGAATTGCTTGCAAAAATCCATGATATTAACACCGTGCTGACCTAAAGCAGGCCCTACAGGAGGAGCCGGATTGGCTTTTCCCGCCGGAATCTGTAATTTTATTTGAGCTGAAATCGTTCTTTTTTTTGCCAAATTCTACCAACCTAAAAAATTAACTCTCAGAATGCACTTGCTCAAAATCCAGCTCCACAGGTGTAGGCCCCCCGAAGATGCTCACCTCAATCTTAATGCGAGCCTTCTCCTGATTAACCTCTTTAACAACACCGCTGAAGCCCTTAAAAGGCCCGTCAATCACGGCCACCCTCTCCCCAACAGAAAAAGAGGCACTCACTACAGGACTTTCAAAGTCTTCCTTCACCTGACTTTGTATAACTTCTATTTGTTTTGCAGGAACCTCCGGAGGCCATCCTTTTTTGCCGCCTCCTACAAAACTGACAACATTCGAGACACCCTTTATGAGATGCCACACTTGATCCGTCAAGTGCATTTGAACAAAAACGTAGCCTGGATAGAATTTTTTTGAACGAGTCATCTTTTTCCCCTTTACAACCTCAACCACATCTTTCTCAGGGACCAGAATATCCTTCACATATTGGCTTAATTTATGGCTTTTAACGAGATTTTGAATAGAATCCCTCGCCCGAAACTCACAATTCGTTTTTGTTTTCACAATATACCACTTATGGAGCAAATTCTCTTGTTCAACCATTTTTCACAAACTCCCTAATTCATAATAAACCGCATCAGTGTTGCCGCACTTAAATCAAACAAGCCCAGAACGATTCCGGACAAAACCAAGATGAAGCAAACGACCGCCGTCATAGAAAAAGTATCTTTTTTTGTGGGCCAAACAACTTTGTCAATTTCTGTCACCACATCCATCAGCCATTTTTGAATTTTTGGATGAAACTGAATAATACAAAAGCAAACAACTCCCAGCCCCAGAGGAATCCCATGGCGAAATACTTCCATCCCATACAATTTGGCGGCGGGGCCGAAAAGAACTGCAAAAAACTCAAAAATGACCTTTATGCAATAACCAACTGTTATTGAAAATAAAACACCAGAGACCTGAATAATTTTTGCGTACTTACCCATCTGTTTGATCCTTCTGCCTGCCTCACGCCCGATCCCTGCACAGGCCCTTCTTATTCACTCAAAAAATCATCCAGATTCCTGTCTCGTATTGAATGCTTTCGCATTCAACACCAGTCATCCATTCGCTTTAAGTCCATTCTTTCAACACCTTCTGCAAAATGCAGGGCAGGAGGGACTCGAACCCCCAACCAACGGATTTGGAGTCCGCTACTCTACCAATTGAGCCACTGCCCTGTTGATGAATTTTCACTGTATCAAAAGAGCTTGGGCGCAAGTGCTTTTAAAACTCACTCTACAACTTCAGAAACGACCCCTGAAGCCACCGTGCGTCCGCCCTCTCGAACTGCAAATCTTAAACCTTTTTCCATCGCAATAGGGGAAATAAGCTCCACATCCATACTGACATTGTCTCCAGGCATGACCATCTCTGTCCCCTTAGGCAAACTAATTGAACCCGTCACATCTGTCGTACGGAAATAAAACTGCGGACGGTATCCATTGTGGAAAGCTTTATGCCTTCCTCCTTCGTCTTTGGTTAATACATAGCACTGGCACTTAAACTTTTTATGAGGAGTAATGGAGCCGGGTGCGGCCAGCACCTGTCCTCTCTCCACATCTGTTTTGTCAATACCCCTCAGCAAACAACCAGCATTGTCTCCAGCCTCTCCTTGATCCAATTGCTTTCTGAACATTTCAATTCCTGTCACTACTGTTTTCTTTGTTTCATTGATGCCGACAATTTCCACCTCTTGATTGATTTTTACAATTCCTCTTTCTATACGCCCTGTCACCACAGTGCCGCGGCCGGAAATAGAAAAGACATCTTCAATAGGCATCAAGTAAGGTTTTTCCTTGTCTCTTTTTGGAGAAGGAATATAAGAATCCACAGCGGACATCAAATCTAAAATAGACTTTTCAAATTTTTCGTCCCCTTCAAGAGCTTTGAGCGCAGAACCTTTAACGATAGGAATTTTATCCCCTGGAAATTCGTATTTACTCAGCAAATCCTTAAGCTCCATTTCCACAATTTCCTGCATTTCAGGATCGCTCTCTTGATCACATTTATTCAAATAAACCACAATAGCCGGAACCCCCACTTGACGAGCGAGCAAAATATGCTCTCTTGTTTGAGGCATAGCCCCGTCCGTCGCTGAAACCACAAGGATGGCGCCATCCATTTGAGCGGCTCCTGTAATCATGTTTTTGACATAATCAGCATGGCCCGGACAGTCCACATGAGCGTAGTGGCGTTTTTCTGTCTCGTATTCAACGTGAGCTGTGGAAATAGTAATACCTCTCGCTTTTTCTTCGGGAGCTTTATCAATGTCATCGTATTTCATCACCTGGGCGCCGCCTTTTTTGGCAAGTACAGCAGTGATCGCCGCAGTTAGAGTGGTTTTCCCGTGATCCACATGACCAATAGTACCAACATTGATATGCTCCTTCGTCCTTTGAAATGTTTCTTTTGCCATTACAGCTGAACCTCCGATTTTTCGTTAATTTTTTGACCAAATCGTAAAAAGACAAGCAACCACAAACAATTACAAGCAAAAAAACCTTGAATTTCGTGCCGTCTCTTAAGAATTGGCGGTGCAAAAGCCGTCACTCTACGCTCAATTTTGCCTTTTATCAACAAAAAAATCAAATCTCAGTCCCAAAAAACCGGACCTTTCAAAAGGCTCCATCTTTGTAATGTGAACCGAGTCTTTTTCAATTCGCAGTGTGACTGCAGTCTTCAGCTTGGCAGATGCCGTCTTTCCAAAGGCCGTTTTTCCATCTACAGCCGGTATCAAAAATACCTTGGTCCCAAACCACAGACTCCATGACACCTCCTCTGCAAGCGCCGTTTTTCCACAGGCCCCTAAAAGAACCTCCTTCAAAAATTCCGCTATTCCAAATGACGGTGATGCCGTGCCTGCTTCTTTTGATTGTGATGTCCTCGCCCTTAGCTTGGACATTTTTCAACCACTCCGGCATAAACTCACAAGAATTTTTCAACCACTCCAAGTTTCCTCTGCAAACAGCAGGCTCCAGAGGGAAAAAGGATTTAGTTTCTATTTGAACAGCAGGCGGTTTAACACTGCCGGCCTGATTTAATTCTGTTTCTCCAACAACAGCGGCAGTTTCTATTTGTCCATCATTTAATCCATCTTCTTCAACTGCCCCTTCTTCTTCAGTGCTTTGCTCTGCTGTTTCAGTTTCTGCTTTAGTTTGCTCTGCAAGAAGATCTGGAGGCTCTGATTCAATAGAAATATCTATCTGCTCTTCCTTAGCAGCAGCAGTGATTGTTTGTTCTTCAACTGCAGACGGCGGTGGATTTTCAATAGCAGATGTCGGCGTTCGCGCGTCTTCTAATGGGCTGTTTTCAACTGCGGAGATTGTCTGCTCCTCTTCTTCAGAGGCTGTAGGTCTTTCAGCAGGTTCCTCGCCTCTTAATTGATCTTCTAAATCCAGATCATTTTTTGGCGGTTCAGTTTTTATAAAAACAAGATTAGGCGGAGATTCTTGATCTTTGGCGTCTGACTGCGTTTCATCCTCATCCGGTTTGCCGCACCCAAAAGCAAAAAACAAAACACTTATACAAATGAGCAGAAATCTCATGAAAATCCTCCTGATTAAATTACAGTCTAAACCAGCGTGAAACGCTATTGCAAGAATTTTACAAGGACGCTGTAGAACTAAGCCCATAGTGAGACTCGAACTCACGTCCCTGCGGGCTGTGAAGGCAAACGCCGAAACAGCTCGCAGATTCTCTTATCCTCAACTCGGATGAAACTCTAATCCACAAAAAAAAACTTAGGTGAAATGATCCGAGTGGATCATTTTACCGCCTCTCACAAGACTTCCCCCGTGAAACCGAGCCCATAGTGAGACTCGAACTCACGTCCTCACCCTTACCAAGGGTACGCTCTACCCCTGAGCTATACGGGCTTTTTTCAATTCACAGTGTGACTGCAGTCTTCAGCCTGGCAAACACCATCTTTCCAAAGACCGTTCTTCCATACACAGCCGGTATCAAAAACACCTTGGTCCCAAACCACAGACTCCATGACACCTCCTCTGCAAGAGCCGTTTTTCCACAACCCTTTAAAGGAGCCCCCTTCAAAAGTTCCGCTATTCCAAACAACTGTCACACCATGTTTATTTCTTTCAATGGTGACATCTTCGCCGGAAGCTTGAACATTTTTCAACCACTCCGGCATAAACTCACAAGACTGTTTTAATTGTGTTAAATCCCCCCTGCAAGAATTTAACTCCAAACGAGCAGGCACAGCTCCGGCAGGCTGTTCAAAGTCATTTGAAACCGGCCCATCTGTTTCTGAAGATAATTCTTCATCAGCGCCAGCTGTTTCCTCCTCCGCCAACAAATCAGATGTACTTTTTTGCAAGCCGGTGTTTACTGAAACAACATTAGACGAATCATTTCCTTCTCCAGCTTCTGATTCTAACTCGCTGTCACTCGGTTTACTGCACCCAAAAGCAAGAAATAAAAAACTCACGCAAATAAAAATCCATTTCATGAAAATCCTCCTGATCAAATTAGAGTCTAAACCAGTATGAAACATTATTGCAAGATTGTACAGGTATTATCGCTTGTTTATGAATTTTTAGGAACGAGTTTAAACAATCAGCAGGCTGTATCTGTACTAAGGGGTACATTGGTTTTTTGCGACGTGCGTACAGCATATTCTTCTAAAACCTCTGGAAATGAGAGGTCTTTGACAACGCTTAAACCTCTTAGAAAAGCAAACAAATGAAAGTCATTAAGGCTGATTTTACTGCCTTTATACCATTCAAAAGTCGGGGAGAGCCGCCCGGCTAAAATTTCCAGAGTTTTAGAAACATTTGTCTTAAAATGCTCTGTCTGCTCCAAAGCTGAAGAAAAAGAGCCGATTATTTGTTCTTTTTTAGTTTGAAAATATTTGCGGGCAGATTCAGTTTTAAATTCTTCCATGCTGGATTGAACCCATCGAGGCATAGTTAAAGAATAATAATCCGTGCGTGCTTGAAAAAGTATTTCCATAAGAACCGGGTCTTCTTCTTCAACCACTAGGGGAGGGGGTGTTTTATTGTCGATGTATTTAATGATGTCCAGGCTCTCCGGCATAAATTCTCCGTTTTCTTTTTCCAGAATAGGCGCCATTTTGCGTCCAATCATGGAGAAAGGGGTTTTCTCATCGTCATTGAGCAGAACGACATTTTCCAAAGATTGGTTTTTCAAACCAAAGATCATCCGAGCTTTAACACAGTAGGGGCAGTGATCATAAATAAACAAACGAAAAGTATGCATCTTCCACAGACTCTAAATAGGAGCAAAAATAAGGGTTTGCCCCCTAATCAAGAGTTCTTTTAAATTTTTTCGCCGCTATTGACCGCATTTGTTCCAGTCCTAGATCAGTAGCTACGTCTCTCAATCGATAAGGCTTTAAGGCAAATGCCAACCTAACTTGACCACTGTTGCAGTCCTCAATCCACAAAAAAGCGTCTTTTCCTTTTCCTGGGTAAGCCATACACTTAATGTTCCTGTAAACCTCACCGGAGAGAGTCCTAACCGCAAATACAACATTAAATACCCCTCCTCTAACAAGACCACTAATAAAAAATCTGGATGCAAAAGAGATATCATATACTGTTGAGACACTATCGAGCCGGCCGGCTATAGCTGAACCCAATTTTCTCGGGTCAACTTCGACTCCTTTAAAGACTCCTTCTGGCATCACTAAAGGCTTGGATTCACTGCTTAATATAATCCGCCCGTCCTCTGCTTTAGATACACCATTTTCTATCTCAACAGCTTCCTTTACTTTGCCGCCTCTATCGCCGCAAGAGATAAGCGCCATCGAAATCACAGAAAAAATTACTGCCTTCAATAAATCCATTTTTTTTAAACCTCCTCAAAAAACCAAAAGTATCAGCCTCATCTTTAGACAAATTAGACAAAGATGAGATATAATTCTACTCTACCCCCCCCCATTTTTTTCAAAGCTCCCTGATGAATCTAGACGATAGGGCAAAAATCGGGCGTCTTAAAGCAAAACAAAAATTATGTGATTTTTCAACAGCTCATTTTTTTTAGGTGAGGTTTTCTTTTACAAAGTCTAAAACAGAGCGGGCGTGGCCGGGAACTTTTACTTTTCTATTTGCATAAACCACCCGCCCTTTAGAATTTAGAACAAAAGTGCTTCGAACAAGTCTATGCCTGCCTTCATCCGTTTTTTCCAAAACTTTAAAAAGCCTGCAAAGTTTTTCCTCTTTATCGCTAATCAAATCAAAACTGTATTTTTGTTTAAGTTTGAAAGACTCATGGGATGAAAGACTGTCTCTAGAGACTCCAATAATCTGAGTATTATGTTTCAAAAACTCTTTATGAAGGGCTGTAAATTCATGCCCCTCTTTCGTACAGCCCGGAGTATGGTCTTTAGGGTAAAAATACAAAACTAGATTTTTTCCTCTGAAACTTTCCAAAGACTTAGAGCCTCCTCCTGTCACCGGATAAGGGAATCCCATATCTTTTTTATTGAGATGAATTGTTATTTGCTGATTCACTGAACGGCCCTTCTTCTTTTTAAATCTTCATCATTGGTATCAAAAGGTTGACACCAACTCAATATTTTTTGCAACTAACTGATATTACTGATCTTTTTTTCATCTTCTTAACAAACTCTTTCAAAAAATTCTTTTTCTCATCCCTCACAAGGAGAGGCTCCAAACACTCAAGCTGTTGTCAAAATGCTCTGAGAGCGCAAGAAATCTCTCTTTGTTAGATGCTCTTTTAAGGAGCTTTTCTCTCTTTAACCTCTTTTTAAGAGGTCAGGAGCATAACATACTGAGAAAGATAATAGAATGACGCACAAGAAATGAACAAATAAGCAGAAATATAGTGTGATAAAAGACTAACATTTAATGGAAAATACGGTAGAATGTAAGGGTATGAAGTTTCTTTTATTTTTTTATTTCGCGTCCTTGCTCGGTTGTACGAGTTCTGTAACTCAAAACTCTACAGACTCTATTTTTCCACTCACAAAAAACAAAATCCGGAATTTGCTGCAAAATCCACCGGCGGATACAGAAAGGCTTAAGGAAGAAACAGTTTCCGGCTGTATTTCTGTACCAGCCAGAGATTTTTTTCAAAGACTCTTTGTAGGATCAGAAAGCACGGGAGAGTCTTGCTCTATCACTGTTCACTCCAATAATGAAATATCGGTAAGTTTTCTTAGTCAAAAAAACATTCCATTTATCAGCACCAGCCGGCCGGACACTCCAACAGATACTTTTACAGCTGAATTAGACAACGGCCAGGTGTTAATCGTTCAGCACAAAAACAGAAGAGTGGTGTCCTTCACCCAAACGGTTTACGATCAACAGGGAATGGTGGTTTATCAAGGTTACGGGGACGGAAATTTCATAAGAGTGTGCCTGCCTTATATGACAGACTCAGAAAAAAGATCCGGGCGGTGTCATAAGACCCCCTAAACCCGCCAAAATTTAAAAAGATTTTAAACTCTTTCATCTCTTAAGCAGTCGATAAAACTGTCATAATATCGGTCGCTGGAAAGTTCTGAACACGACCAACTGCTGTTGGTTTTACTGCATCTAAAACGTGAAATACTGTCAATTGTGGACTGCCCTAGTTCTTCGTCTATACAGTGGTGTATTCTACTGGAAAACTTTTGATTGCATTTGTAGAAATGAAAAGTCCCAAGGTAGTGGCCGTCATCAACGCATCGAACACATTCAAAGCTGTCTATAGGGGTGTATGAGGCATCCCAATCTACATCTGAATAATCAAAACTCCAACCGCAAGATGCCGGGCTTCCTCCTGTAGATGTTCCCCCTGTGGATGATGTTCCTCCCGTAGATGACGTTCCTCCCGTAGATGATGTTCCTCCTGTAGATGTTCCTCCCGTAGATGATGTTCCTCCCCCGTTGCTTCTGCCTCTTCTTCTGGCGCTTCTTCTACTGCTGTTGCTCCTAGCTCCAATCTCGCTGTCTTCCTCTTCGATTTCTTCTTCTTCAGATGCTTGATATGAATCTTGTGTTTGTGGAGTGCAATTGCTTAACAAGACATAGGACAGGATGAAGATGAGGATAAGGTGGAGGTAAAATTTCATCATGAATCAGCCGCCCGCTTTCACATCAAACCTGACGCGTCCCTTCCTGAGACACAGGAGAATACCTGCACAGTATCCGATACCTTCAAGCGTTGGTCAAGCTCCTGCATGGAGCGGAAGACGGGTCTCGAACCCGCAACCCTCAGCTTGGAAGGCTGATACTCTACCAATTGAGCTACTTCCGCTAACCTCAAATTATTGCAATGTACTCTTAAACCCCCACAATGTTTGCTCATGCGAGCTTAAAAGAGACGTCAACAAATCCATAGTGGCCTGATCTCCCGCTTTTTCAGCAATGTCAAAAACTTTTTCAATTCCCTGAATTAAAATTTCATATCCTTTCGCCAAATCAACGATCATATCCTTAGCCTCTAAATCTGCTGAACCATCTTGAATGGAGCTTAGTTTTTGAAACTCAGAAAAAGACGCTGAAATCTTAGGGCCTAACGCCCGAATTCTTTCGGCAATCTCGTCCACATCTTTTGCTAAACTCTGATATTTTTTCCCAAAAAGCTTGTGAAGAGCGTAAAAAGAAGGCCCCACAACATTCCAGTGATATCCCTGCATCTTTAAGTAAAGAGCATAGTGATCCGCTAAAACGGGAAACAGCCCCGCCGCAATATTTTTTTTATCTGATTCAGAAATACTCATAAACCCCTCCTCCAACAAACGGACAGCGACTATACCTTTTATCAAGCTTTAGATCAATCTCTTTACTTTCTTTAAAATATTGACTAAAGGGTAAGCCGGCTTGGTAGAATCCCTGCTTTAAAGTACAATCAATGATGTATTTTATTGACGGGGATGCAAATTTGATACGACAGATGAGGCATTTGAGAAAACAAAATTTAAAAACTATTTTAGTGCTTACTGACTTACAAAAAAATAAAGCTCCACTAAGAGAATTGAAAGAGCTTGCAGACTCAGCAGGAATTGAAGTTCTTGGAGCTATTAGTCAAAAACAAAATAGAATCCATCACAGCACTTACCTTGGATCGGGCAAAATTCATGAAATTCAAGATATGATTCTTGAAACAAAAGCCAACTTAATTATTTTTAACGGCCGTTTGACAGGTGTTCAAGCACGCAACTTGAACAACATACTTAAAGTACCCATATGGGAAAGAAATCAGCTGATTTTAAAAATCTTTGCAGACCGCGCCCGCAGTTATGAAGGACAATTACAAGTGAGCCTGGCTCAAAAATTGGACGAGCTGACCAGAACCAAGGGAGCCTGGCTTGGCTCTCTTTCCAGACAAGGGGGAGGATTGGGAGCCAGAGGACCTGGTGAAAAAGCATTGGAAACAGACCGCAGACAAATTCAAAAAAGAATCCGCTTTTTAAGAAAAAAACTGCAAACTTTAAGAAAGAACAGATCCCAGCAAAGGAAACTCAGACAAAGAAATCAAGTTCGAAGCTTTGCTTTAATCGGCTACACCAATTCAGGAAAAAGCACTCTTTTAAACCGCCTCAGCCGATCCAAAGCAGAAACAGAGAATCAATTATTCTTAACTTTAGACCCTGCAACAAGAAAAGTTTTTATTCCCGGCTTGAGTGCGTCCGTTTTAACAGACACAGTGGGCTTTATTAAAGACCTGCCTCCTCATCTTATTTCAGCTTTCAAAGCCACTCTGGAAGAATCGGCCTGTGCAGATGTATTACTGCACGTTATCGACGCCTCCAACCCTAACATGAAGGAGCAGATGAGTGTGGTCAATTCTTTGATTAGAGAGTTTAGATGGAATGAAAAACCAATTATTCATGTGTACAATAAGATGGACCAAGTCTGTAAAACTTTTCAACGCCCCCCTACTGCCTTTCATGCAAAAGTTTCTGCTCTGTCAGGGCAGGGTGTTCCCTGCCTCTTGAAGGAAATGAAGCGGGCTTACTCAAGTCTAAATAAAAAAGTAGAGCTGTTTTTTCCCCACAGCGACGCCTCTCTGATGCACTCTCTCTCTCAACAAATTAAAATCCACAAAACAGAACAGTCCCAGGGGGGTATTTTGATTCAAACCGGAATGCCTTATCATCAAATGGCTTCTTGGAAAAATTTTATTACCAAATAAAATCTTATGAACTCTTCTTTAAAAATCACCCCGATCACAACAGCTTTACTCCAACAAGGGGAAGACCTTGAGAAGTTTATTTTGTCTTCTTTAACCGGCTTTTCCATTAAAGAAAAATCAGTATTGGCGGTCTCATCTAAATTGTTCAGCCTGGCTGAAAAACGTGTGGTGCAAACCACAGATAAAAAACAATTAATTCAACAAGAAGCAGACAAAGATTTAGGTGAAAGCTCTTACGGACATCACCTCACCATAAAAGCAGGTCTGCTCTTGCCTTCCGCTGGAATAGATCAATCCAATTCCCCTACGGGGGGGTATCTGCTTTTTCCAAAAAACCCTTACTTGTCTCTAAAAAAATTATGGCAGGCTTTAACACAGCGCTGGTCTCTAAAAAAATTAGGGCTTCTAATGACAGATTCCCACACCACTCCTTTAAGAAGGGGGGTCATCGGAGCGGCTGTAGCACACTGGGGTTTTAAGGCGGTTAAAGACCTTCGAGGAGAGCCAGATCTTTATGGCAGAGAATTAAAAGTCACTGCTATAAATAATGTAGATGCTTTAGCCGGCAGCGCTGTCTGGCTTATGGGTGAGGGGCGTGAAAGAAGACCTTTGGTTTTAATTGAAAATGCTGTTTTAGAATGGAGTTCTTCTTCTTCCAGCCAAGAAATTCGCATCCCTATAGAAGAAGATCTTTATAAGCATTTGCTGGATAAGTAATAGGCTTTAAGTTTTTGAACGAAAAATATTTCATAAAACTACACGTCAAAAGGTTTTTATGAGTATAATAGCCTGAATGCTGGGTTAGCTCAATTGGCAGAGCAGCTGATTTGTAATCAGCAGGTTGGGGGTTCAAGTCCCTTACCCAGCTTGAGGAGAGATGCCTGAGCGGTTAAAAGGGGCGGGCTGTAAACCCGCTGGCTTATGCCTACGTAGGTTCGAATCCTACTCTCTCCACCATTTCAAAATCTCAGCACAGCCTTTGGAGCGGCCTATGATCCAATTTATAAAAAACAAAATTTTAGAAAGCTCTTTTAACAGAAAATTCAAGTTTTTCAATCAGTACACACGCAGAGCCTTTCACCTTAAAACAGACGAACAGCTCAAAGAATACAGCCTAAAATGCATAAGAGAAATTGCAAAAGAAAATAAAAAAGAAATAACTTCGTTAAGTTTAGACGACGTCTATAGAGTTCTCTGCAAAATAAGAAAAAAGACTCCCGGCCTTCTTAGGAAAATCACTTTAAAGCAAGTTATTCAAATAGTTCAAACAACAGACAAAGCAGGGTACGCCTCCAACCTGATCTATGCTTTGGCCTATTCAACCCCCCTGCCTTTGACATACATCCCCTTAAAATTCTTTCTTGGAAAAAAAATAAAATACGTTTTTGTTGTATGGATTGTTACCCTAACTGCCTGTGAACTTTATAAAAGAAAAAAAACTTAGATTTGGACAACAAGAGACCCCTCTTGCTCGCACACCACATGCGCCGCCAACCACTCTCCAGACCCCGGCGATCACTGCAAGTGCAAACAAAGAGGAGAAGGAGCCAGCCGGGGAGTCCGCTAAATCTGAAGCCTTTTATTTCATCAAATGTATAAAAAATATTATTAAAAAAAAGACGTATTAAGCTAAGACTAGATTGAAACAGCAGTTTTGCTAAACAATAATTCTAAAGCTTCATGGTTGTAAAAATTACAGCCCCTCTCATTAAACTTTATTAGATCTGCTTTTTAGGGTATAAATCCGCTCCATTATGAAAACTCAAATTTATTTTAAAACTTTCTTATTGTCTTTTTCTATGTACCTCACAGCTTTTTGTTT
The DNA here is from genome assembly GCA_965199935.1 of Bdellovibrionales bacterium. GTDB lineage: Bacteria > Bdellovibrionota > Bdellovibrionia > Bdellovibrionales > UBA1609 > JAPPLG01. The sequence goes on along the minus strand of CBDATD010000001.1, from coordinate 717,852 downwards.
TTCTGCTGAATCTTATTTTTACTCCCCTTTGATTGTAAAAAGAGCAAAGGACGCTGTATTTCGAATCAACCATCCCTCTGGACAATCCACTGGATTTTTTCTTGAAGATTCAGAAACTTTCTTAACTACTTTTCATTTTATTTACAGCTTGGCCAAAACTCTGCCTCATAAACCTTTTACAGATTCTATCGTGATTTCAAAAGAAGAATTAAAGTTTAAAGTTAAAAGAGTAAAAGCCCTGTCCGCTTTAGACAATCTAGCTGTTTTGGAAGTAGAAGGATATGACGGGCATTTTTTGAACTTATCTCAAAGTCCTTTTCACATAGACCAGGATATTTACACTTTCAAATCTTCAAAAGAAGATATAGAACTCACAAAAGCGAGAAGAATTATAAAAATACCCCCCTTCCAATTTGGATTTGTGAGTCCTATTCAAAGCAAGGAGGCCGGTGCTGGATCTCCGGTCCTCAACAGTGACGGAGAAGTTATTGGAATGGTGGAAAATGCAGACTCTCATATTATTTCCGCTGTTCACGAACAGCCTATTCAATATCTAATTCACCGAGTTTCATCTGAAAATCATCACTTGCCGGAAGAAATACAAATTGAAAATACGCTTACTGACTTGCAAATTAGGGCTTATGAGCAGGAGGATGTGTCAGCACAAGTTCAAATGGGCTTAATTTTATCTGAAGAAAAACAATCTCACTCTGAGGCCGTTTCCATTCTCCAAAAAGCAGTGTTAAAAAACAACACTCTGGCTCAATTCCATTTAGGCTCTTTCCTTTTTTCGGGGGAGCTTGGAAGTTTAAACAAAGAACAGGGATTTTCTTTATTAGAGAAAGCCGCCCAAAGCGGGTACCCCCCCGCTCAATTTCAAGTCGGAGTTATCCTGCTTTACGGCGATGATGTTATTCTTCAAGATACACAACAATCATTTTTCTGGATGAAATCAGCCGCCGAATCAGGACATAACAAAGCCAGCAATTACATGGGTGAAATGTTTCGTCTCGGCCTTGGCATTTACCGAAACTCCAGTCTGTCCATCTTTTGGATGGATAAATACCAAGTGAACTGAAACAAGCTGGAAGACACCCCCGATTTTTCCCGAAGGACCGCCCCCCTGCTTTCACACAGAAAGAAAAGGCAGACGGAGGCTGCCCTGCGCCAAAAATTATGTCTGAGCTTTCATTTTTGTCTGCCCCCTGCTGCAGGAGCAGGTGAATAGAGCAAAATACAGGACTCTTTATACGAAACCAGGATAAAAAAGTGAAAAAAATTCACAAGCCTTTCATCCTAAGTTCACCTAAAAATCCAAAGAACCCTTTAAAAGACACAGTAAAAAAACCGATCTACTAGACATGAGAAGCATACATTTACTGCTTATTTTATGTCTTGTTCACTGCTCAAATCATCTTCGATTGGAGTCGCAGGCAGACCGCAGGTTTCCCAATGATGATTTATTTAATGAATCAGAGAAACCCTCTGCATTCGACTGTCGAAACGAGGAAGATTGTACAATCACAGAGACTTTCTTAATGGATAAACAAGAAACTGCCGTAGATATTTTGTTCGTGTTGGATGTCTCTTCCTCTATGAAAGATAATTTAAAAAAATTAGGCTCCTCCATGCTGGACCTTTTAACTTATATTCAAGATTTTGACTGGCAAATGGCCTTTACCACCGCAGACCACGGGGACCACAAAAAAGTAAACGGCAAAGTAGGCCGCCAAAGGTGGAAAAATTATAGAGGGGAAGAGCCTCACTTCGGCCTATTTATGAATTTAGAACACAGAAACAAACTTTTGAAAGATAAAATTCTCAGTAAATCAAATAGATTTTATGACACTATCTTTTTAGATACTTTAACCATTCACGATGAAAATTCCCGCTCTCTTCCTCCTTTTTCTCAGGGGGACCACGAGCAGCCTCTAAGAGCCTTAAAAGCCGCTATAGAAAGAGATGAAAACAAAAATTTTTTCCGGCCCCACTCAGATCTCATTGCTTTTATTATCACCAATGAGGATGAAAGAGTCGAAGATCAAGAAAACGCCACAACAGCCCGTGAAGTGGTTGATGCTTTTCAATCTCAATTTTCAAGCGATAAAAATTTTTACGGATTTGGAATCTTGGTAAAAGAAGGAGATGTAAACTGCTACAACTCTCAAAAAAGAAAAGGGCAGTCAGTGGAATATGGAAAAAAAGTATCTGAGCTGGCTCAAGCCGCTTACGGCAGAAATATCAGTATTTGTTCTGATTACGGAAGCACCCTTGAAGGCATCTCACAGATGATTCGAAGCCGCGTCCTTGACAACATTTATTTAAAAACAGCGTTTCCAAAGCAGGACTCTATTCATGTAAAAATTACACCAAAGCAGAATACTGAGTGGAAGCTGGAAGGCAGACATATTGTTTTCAGACCCGCCTTAAAATTAGGTTCAGAAGTTCAAGTCAGCTATATACCTCGATAGGACCTCCAAAAGGCTTCAAAAATATCAAGACAGAGAGCCTATTTTAGGTTACACTGGCTCCGTTATGAATAAATCCTTTTGCATTCTTATTTATTGCATACTCACCTTGGGGTGCGGGTCCCCTATCCAATTAAAAGAAGACAGCTCTCTCGTGGGGCTGGCTTCTTCCAGTATTTGTGATGACACCCGCTGCTTAGCCTTTAGAACCGAAAGATATAAAGTCAATCAGACGACTTACACTCCTGTTGATATTGTCTTTATTTTGGACGTCTCCAGGTCCATGGAAGACAATTTAGAGAAAATCAGCCTGGCTTCATCCTCTTTAATTAATTCTATTGAACACCTTGATTGGCAAATAACCTTCACCACTGCAGACCATGGGGACTCCCAATACCAATGCCCCAAAAAAAACATACAAATAAGAACAAACGGCTCAGGGAAAACTCAAAAATTTTGTCCAAAAAAACATAGAATATTTCCCCCATCTGCTGACAGATGGACCCATTACACAGGAACAGATCCTAAATTTGGAATCCCTATGCCGATACAAGACGGCCGGCGTATTTTAGATCAAAACATCTTAGACAGCAGTCTGCCAAATTATAAAAACATTTTTCGGGATACCATCACTAGAAACTCTTACGAGAAGCAATCTCCATGCCAATGGCCCCCCTACTGTCAAGGAAATCACGAGCAGCCTCTAAGAGTTTTAAAATCTATTATTGAACGAACTAAATATCCGGACCGGTCCTTTATTAGACAGCAGGCTGTACTGGCTGTCTTTGTGGTAACGGATGAAGAAGAAAGAGCTGAGGATTCTAAAAACGCCACCACAGCTCATGAAGTCGTAAATACATTTAGTACAGTTTTTCAAAATCACCCAGATAAAAAAATGATTGTTTACGGTGTCTCCATTACCAACCCCTCTTGCTTAGACAAACAGCACACTGTCGAAGCAAATTACTCCCAACAACTCAATCAGCTGGTCCACTACACTCAAGGAATGTCTATTGATATCTGTCAAGACAGCTACCAGTTCGCTTTTTCTGATATTTCGAAACAACTCCGTAGATATGTCAGTCAAATTCCACTTCAATTCACACCCGTCATCACTCAAAATACTCCTGTTTCGGTAAAAGTTTTCGATAAAAATGGAGTCTCCATGAACGTCAAATGGGAAAAAAATTTTCATGACAACTCCATTTCTTTTGTGGAAGTACTGCCTCCCGGCACTCAAACAGAAATCTCTTACTACTACCGAAAACCCTCTTGAGCAAACACTCCTATGGATAAAGACATAGAACAGCATTTGAACGTGAAAAAACCTTATGACCCTGGAGCCTTGCTAAAAGAATGGATGAATACAGCTCATAACCACCCTGAGGTGAAATCAGCAAATGCGGCAGTATTATCCACTTTGAGCATAGATCAAAAAATTTCATCTCGCGTGGTTCTCATTAAGGACATCCTGAAAGAAGGACTGGTTTTTTACACCAGCCAAAACAGCCGAAAAGGGCGGCAGTTGAGTCAAAACAATCAGTGTGCCATGCATTTTTATTGGGACCCTTTATTTCGCCAGGTTTTCCTTCAAGGGAGAGTCCGCCCCGCTTCCAGAGAACAAACTCTTTCCTATTGGAAGACCAGATCTGTTGAAAGTCAGCTAAGCCAGTGGACCTCCAAACAGTCTTCCCCAGTAAAAGACCGTAAAACTCTTGAACAGGAAGTCCAACAAGCCCGCCTGCAGTTTAAAAATAAAAAAATCCCATGCCCTCAACACTGGAAAGGTTATTTGACCCTCATAGAGAAAATAGAGTTTTGGATAGGAAGAGACCACCGCCTCCATGACCGCTTCTTGTTCACCAAAAAAGGAGATCAATGGATCGCACAAAGGCTTTATCCTTAAGCCAAATACTCTTCTTCACCAAAAGAATCCACTTGAATTACTTTCCATTGGAGGGTCGTAAAGTCAGAAATCAATTTCAACTCTTCTTGAGTGATCACGCCTTTTTGAAAAGCCTCATCCTTAATGAGATGGATGCGTTTTTTCTTCAATTGTCCGGTGCGTATTGCTTGTTTTATTTTACTCTCAACAGGTTTTATCTTTAAAGCCATTTCGTGGCATTTCTCCAATTGATGCATTTGAGAGTTTTTGTCCTCGTACACACCTTGAGAGAGAGTTTTCAACAGCTTCGGATCTTCCATCAATGCTTTTGCTAATTTTTGGGAATTTCTATCTGAAGGAGGGCCGGCCAGGGGGTTGAGCCTCATAAAAAACAATAATATTTTTTTCAAAGGCCAAAACAACCCATTGACGAAAGGAGCTTCAAAATTATGCAAAATTTGTTCAAAAGCTTTTTGCATACCATAAAAGGAATAATCCACACTCCATTGAACAAAAGGCCAAAATTTTGGATCTTTTCCGTTTTGCCTCCAATTCCACAACACAGAGCTGGCTGTATAAAGACCGAGTAAAACATCCGCAAAGCGGCCCGTGATTTGTTCTTTTTTCTTTAATTTTCCCCCTAAAATAAACATAGCTGTCTCTGATAAAACGGAAAACAAGCAAACAGCCCAGACGATTTTTTGCCAAGCCCTAAAGCCTCTGCCTTTCCATTGCGGAACAAACACAAACAGGCCGCGTGTTAAACTTAAATAGACAAGCCTGACACAATTTTGAAAAAAATGCCCCATATGCCCCCAAAAATAATGGTCAAAATCCTTAATCTTTCTTTCTTCAAAAGCTCTAATTTCCTTGTAAACAAAAGGATGAGCCCGGAACAACCCCTGTCCAAAAAGAATAAATGAGCGAGTGAGAATATTGGCTCCCTCAACAGTGATGGCGATGGGGGCCGCCATATAAGACAAAGCCAGTGAATTTCGAGGCCCCATAGAAATGCCGGCTCCCGCCATAATATCCATACCTTTTGAAACGATTTGCCTCGAAAATTCAGTCAGCTGATATTTTGAAATGGCAGAACAAAGTGCAGAAGGAATACGCCGGCTCAGAGCGCTTAAGGTGTAATTCAATAGAGATTGGGATAAAAAAACAAGCCCTGCTATCTGAGATAAAGGCTCCATGACACCTTCAAATTTTCCAATAGGCAGTCCAAACTGCCTTCGAACTGCTGAATGGTGAAAAACAGTGCGCAAAACTTTTTTAGAGGAGGCTAAAGAGGAGGAGGGCAGACTAATGCCTCTTCCAGCGCCTAAGCAGTCCATCAGCATAGACCATCCAAAACCTGCTTTTTCTATGCCGCCAATGATATGCTCCTCAGCAGAAACAACCACATCACGGCCTTCCGTGGGGCCGTTCGGAAAAGGAATACTCATAGGATCATGTCTTCGGCCCAGATGCACCCCAGGCAAATGAGAGGGAATCAAAGCACATGTAATACCGATATTCTTACCGCGTCCAAGCAGCTCCTCTGGATCCTCCAATTGAAAAGCCAAACCCAACACAGTGGAAACACCAGCCAAAGTGATCCACCTTTTATTCCAATTGAGTTTTATTTTTAAATCGCCTTCTTCACCTCTAAACAGCACCCCTTTAGATTCAATAGCTCCAGCATCACTGCCGGCCCTAGGCTCAGTGAGTCCAAAACAAGGAATCTCCCGCCCCTCAGCCAGACGGGGTAGATAGTAGTTTTTTTGTTTCTCCGTTCCATAATGCACCAACAATTCACCCGGCCCTAAAGAATTAGGAACCATCACATAGATGCCAACAGCATAAGAACGCGAGCATATTGTTTCCAACACACGGCTGTGAGCTGAATGAGAAAACCCCAAACCTCCATAAGATTTTGGAATGACCATACCTAAAAATTTTTTTTCCCGGATGTATTGATCTACTTGAACGGGGATTTTCCTTGTTTTATAGATTTTCCAATCATCAATTATAGAACATAAAGTTTGCGTTTCATTATTTAGAAAATGAATTTCCTCTTTAGTCATTTGAGCTTTAGGTTCTGTAAATAACTTTTTAAGCTGAGGCCGACCGGAAAAAAACTCTTTCTCCACCCATGTTTCTCCAGCTTCAAGCGCTGTTCTTTCTGTTTCAGATATACGAGGGAAAACATTGAATTTCTCAATGAGTTTCATTAAAGCGCGGGTGCTTATTATACGTCGAATAGGAGCAACACCAAAAAAAATAAAATAAAATAAGAAAATTAAAAAGAAGATCCAGTGGCATTGAAATATAAGAAGAAAGAGCAGAAAACAGACAGACCACACAAACAAGGGAGCCTGCAAAATGGTTAACAAGACAACAGCGCTAAAGAGAACTAAAAAAGCCACATTCCGGCCATATTAGCCCGATCTTTCAAAAAATTTAAGCTTATCTTTTAAGAAAATAAAACCGCTGTCTTTGGAAGCTCGCAGGGATTGATGCATTTTTGTCGATTTCTTAATGACAACAGAAGAAGATTTGGACAGTTTGCTCTGTCTGCGTCCATCGACAGTCAATAAAGCCCCCGCAGCTGCATTTTCAATCTTAACCTTTAAAATTTGATTCTCTGGAAACAGCACGGGCCGATGGGTTAAAGAATGCGGGCAAATAGGAGTTACAACGAAGGCTTGGACTTTAGGATGGAGAATAGGCCCCCCTGCCGCCAAATTATAAGCTGTAGAGCCTGTAGCAGATGAAACAATCAAACCATCTGACTTAAGACTGTACATCCACTTATTGTCTGAATAGACAGAAATATCAATCAGTCTGCTCGTCACCCCTCTCTCTATGACAACATCATTCAGAGCCAACACATAACCTTTACGGACACCCGCCTGAACATGCAGAAGAGAGCGTTTGTCCAAAATCATTTCTCCATCCAAAGTTTGCTGAAGGCATTCATACAGTTTTTCCTTCAAATGCACTGTTAAAAACCCCAAGGACCCCATATTCACACCGAGTAGAGGAATAGATGCATTTTGAATCCATCGAACTGCGCTCAGATAAGTTCCATCTCCGCCTAATACCAAAATAAAATCAGCAGATTTTTTTAACACTTTATTGTTTAGATGATTCTGGGAGAACAGATAAGCTTTAATCCCTTTTTCTTTCAACCATTGAACCGCTTCTCTGCCGACGGGCTGAATCTGAGAATCACGGAAGATAATTACAACCTTCTGTACTTTTTTCTTAAAGAAAGATTTCATGGGTTATGGAATTAACATGTTTTGTCTTTCAGTGGCAACGGAAGTTACAATCCCGTTTCCATGATCAATATAAACCTCCATGACACAGCAAACTTCTCCGTTAATGACTTGCCGGGTTACTTTATGAAAAGGAGACGGCCTCTTGATGTAATCACATTCACCTTTCAACGATGGAAAAATTTTTCTGTCATCGTTTTCATCCTTTGGAGAGCATAAACTCAAATCTTCACCCGCAGCAAAGTCTTTTAGCATAAGAGAGTTTGGATCCCTTAAGGAGCAGGCAGACAGCAGAAGCAGGCAAGTGATAATTTTCATAAAATTTTATGGTGTGGTTGTTTTTCTCTTTTTTTTCTTTTTGATTTTTTTTAACTGCACCTCTACATTGCTGGCAGAAGATAAATTGTTCAGTATGTACGGCTCATATCCGTCTCGACGCACTTCCAGACGATGAAATCCTTCCTTGGGAACATTGATGAGTACGGGAGTTTGCTGTCCAACCTTATCTCCATTCAAATAAACATCAGCACCGGAAGGGCTGGTCTCTATGTAAACATTGAAAAACGCTGAAATCTTATTCATTGCCAGATGACGATCTGGTTCTTCCTTTTGCGCCTGCCCTTCAATTTGTTTATCAAAGGCCGGTAAACTCTTCATTGATTTTTCTCTACCTTGGAAGGGAGCCGCTTCACGATCCCTTTGGACAGCAGAGTCCTTTTCTTTCAAAAAACCCTTCGCAGACAGAGTAGGATTTTGAGTAGATATCAGGAGCCAAGCTCCAATAATGAGTATAAAAATCACAGCAAAAGCCTTATAAAATGATGATTTTTTCTTTAAAGTGTTTGCTTCGTAAGCGTCTTTCAAACTGTCCCAACTGGAAGAAAGCTTATTGTCATCCGAAGTTTGCTCCACTAATTCTGCATCATAAGTGTGTACATCATCTAAAAATCTTTTCCCCACACCATCATTTTTTGCAGTTTTCGTCTTCATGTAGCTAATTGGAGCTTCTGAACCCACCACTGTAGGCTCTCCTTTCAAAGATGGAGCAGTTTTTTTCTCTGTCATCTTTACTGTGTTTGAAATTTGAGACTGGCCTTTTTTAAGAGCTGTTGGATGAGAGGATTGATTTTTTCCTCCTACAACAGGGATATTCAGTCCTTCGCCGGCCTGACTGTGAGATAAATTCTTTAAATCAGTTTGACTGATTTCCTTACTGACATCCATTAGAAGTTTTCTTTCTTTTATAATTTCGTCTTCGTATATTTTCTTTATAAAATTTTGAAAATCAACTTGTGAAAAATTGGGATATTTTTTATTTAAAAATAAATGCAGCTCTCTTTCAATGGAATCCGCCCGTTGATAGCGGGAATGCCTGTCTTTTGCCAGCATCCTCTTCAAAATAACAACTAAATCAGGAGAGACTCCCGATCTAATCTGAGAAATACTTGGCAGATGGCAATCTCTAATTTTCCCAAAAACGGACTGAATATTAGTGCCTGCAAAAAGTTTTTGGCCTGCCAAAAGCTCCCAAAGTACAATGCCCAATGAAAAAATATCCGATTTATTGTCTATCTCCTTCCCTGAGATTTGCTCCGGACTCATATAACTGAATTTACCTTTAACCACCCCGGAGTTTGTCAAATCAATACCAGACACCTTTGCAATGCCAAAATCAATAAGTTTAATATCCCCATTGAAGCCAATCATAATATTATGAGGAGTGACATCACGATGAATCAAAGAAAGCAGCTGCCCTGTTTCCGGGTCGATACTGGTATGCATATAGTTTAAAGCGGAAGCTATGCCCCGCACAATATTGACAGCAATGGGTGTTGGAAATTTATGACCGTATTTTTTAGACTGACTGACCAGCTCCTTTAAAGAGCGGCCGCAAATATGCTCCATAACAATGTAATAAATGCCTTTTTCAACACCAAATTCATGATGATAAACCATATTGGTATGACGCAAATGGGAAGTAACTTTCCCCTCTTGCTTAAACATGGTTCGAAATTTTTTATTGGCGGAAAACTGAGGTAAAATTCGCTTGATCACTACAAACTGAGACACACCTTCTTTCTTCTTTGTCTTAGCCAGGAAAATTTCAGCCATCCCTCCAACGGCTATTTTTTTGACTAAGATATATTTGCTAAACTTTTCAAATTCAAAAGATGTAGGCATACATAACATCCTCTAGAAAACCCAAAATGCACCCACTAGAGGATCGGCTTTCCGAAAGAGAAAATTGAGTCTAAGATAGTGAACTCAAGCCAAAAATAGCCTATATTCGGCAAAAGGATGCAAAAAGGGTTGGGTTCGATGATAAAAATTGCTGTGACTGGAGGTATAGGAGCTGGAAAATCCAGTCTATGCCGCTTTTTTGAAAATCGGGGAAACCCTGTGATTTCAGCAGATAAACAAGCCCGAAAAGCTCTGTCAAAACACTCACCGCTTTATCCATCTTTGTTGAAACTCTTCCAAAAAAAATCCGGTGAAAACCTGTCCTCTAAAGAAATTGCACAACAAATTTTTTCCAATAACACCCTAAAGCGGCAATTTGAATCTATCGTGCATCCCTATATTTTTAAATGCATCCAAGAAGAAGAAAAAAAGTTAAAAAAACACTCTCATATTTTTTATGAAATCCCATTATTATTTGAAACTCATTCGTCATCCCGCTTCAACTGGATTATTTTAGTCATTTGCTCCCAAAAATTGCAAAGAGAAAGAATTACAAAAAAACTTCATCTTTCCGAAAAATCCGCTCAAATGCGTATAAACTCTCAAGAAGATCCAAAGACAAAAATTAAAAGATCAGACATGGTGGTTGAAAATAACGGCACTTTAATTGAATTGGAGCGGCAGGCAGAAAAGATATTAAAAAAATTCTCTTTGATAAAGGAGGAGAGTCTTGCTTAAAAAAGTGGAGGTTTCAACATTTGAAGACCGCGTGCCTTACTTGAAGACTGCTTCAACAAAAGGTTTGTATATAGTTTCTGATATTAAATCCAAAATCCAGTTTCAAAATTTTTTTCTCGAAAAACACCCTCGTTCTCGCACAGATTTTATTCGGAGGGCAGGCGACCTCTACTGCGGCTTGTTTAAATCCAACCACCCAAACTATCGGTTCATCTCTTCAGCCCAGATGGAGCTTCTTTTTAAAAACTATATTAAAAAAACTAATTATACGTGGCTCAAAAATATTCCAAGCCATCAAACAATTTTACACAGTCTGCATACTTTTCTGCCGTTTTTCAATCATCCGGAGGGACCCGCCTCCTTTGAAATGTGGATACAGCAGTTCTCAAAGAAAGCCGGTTGGGTGCATTGGTACAAGCCTGCCAAAGAGTTTTGGGCGGAACTGAAAAAAAACAAACTGATTGAAAAATCATTAACAAAATACCTTCTTGTCGATCAGATTTTAAAAAATGGAAACAACCCCTTCATCATTGATTTGAGCTTTACTATAGATTCTGTGGAGGCCGCAGTTGTAACAGCTTTAAGCTCCACACAGGACGTCGTACTGCTAATGCCTCCTCCGCTCAACAACCCCCTCTATTCCAACTCTCACTATGTTTATTCTCTCATTCAAAGCCCTCGCGAAAAAAAATCACTTCTTGCTGAAAAAAAGAATGTTCATCAAAAACAAGTGAGAAAATTTCAAACAATGTTGGAAGAAGTACGTTTTATCACCGAACAATTAAGCCTCTCTATAAAAAATGGAAGACAGCCTTCTGAGCTGGCTGTCATTGCTCCTGATATTGAGCTTTACTGGCCCTGTCTAAAAAGCTATCTCAAAAAAGAAAATATCCCTCTCAAAAAAGGAGTTAGAGCGCCTCTCCTCTCTTTTCCTCAAATACAAACATGGCTTTCTCTTCTTCATTTTTACGCAGGAAAAATTTCTTTTGAAAATATGACAGCAATCCTCAATCTCCATCAAAAAACACAAGATATATCTCAAATGAAGTCAAAATATTATTACTGTGATCGAGATAAAGATATAAAAGATTTCCCTTTTCCAAAACAAAATAAATCAAAAAAATTTCTCCTTGTGAATGAATTTGTTCATTGGATCCATCACTTTTGGAGCTCCATTATTAAAAATCAACCCCATCCAGCATTAAATGAATGTTTGAATAAAACACTCCATAGAATATCTTCCTCAAACAATACATTTGAAAAATCTTCTATTGAAGATTGGATGGAAATTCTAGAAAATGAATTAATTCAAGAAGAATTTCATATTCCAAGCCGGCAAAATCAAGGTGTGGAATTATTGAGTGTCAATGCCATAACAAGTCTCCGCGCAAAACAAGCGTTTTTCATAGGACTAGACCACCTGTCCTGCCGTCAAGCTCCTCACGCCTTCTTAAGCGAACAGGAAGGCAGACAAATCCTGCAGGATTTGGGATTTCACTGTCTCACCCTGGACCCCAGCCAAAGAGAGTATGAAATTGTTCATTTCCTTAATGCATTTGACGGACCTCTGACTCTCAGTTACAGCGAAACTAGTTTCGACGGAAAAAGTTTAACTCCCTCAAGAATTTGGCTTTTGGAGCATTCTAAAACAAACTTTCAAGTCAAAGACAATCCGCCGGCCCGTACAGCGTGGAGTGTCCTTCAACAACAGCCCATAAAAGACATTTTGAACAAATCTTCTTTGTATTCTCCTGAAACAATAGACGTCCTTCATCCAGAAAGACAATGGCCTTCAGATCAGAAAATTCCCATTAAACAGCTTTCCCCTTCTAAAATTACAGATTACGCTGTTTGCCCTTTTATCTTTTTGTCCAAAAATATTTTTCATCTCAAAGAAATGTCTTATCAAGACATAGATTTGGACTATAAGGACTATGGGAAAATTATACATAAACTGTTTCATCAGATTAAAAAAAACAACATTCAAAATAAAGAAGATATCTTAAACTTGATTCAGTCCATAAATTTTAACACCTCAAACAAGCATCTGCATCAGTCCTATTCACAACAATTTTTCAAAAAAGCTGTTCAATTCATAGAAAATGAAAAAAAAATAACTCAATTAATAAGCTCAATTAAAACTATAGACACAGAGTGGCCTTTCAAAGTCTATTGGAATTTGAAAAAAGAAAAATTAGATTTAGAAGGGGACATTCTCATCGAGGGGAGAATAGACCGTGTGGACCGTTTCCACAACGAATATCTAATCATTGATTACAAATCTTCACTTGCCGGTTATGTGAACATCCCTCATTGGGAAAAGCACCTGGATTTCCAAATGCCTCTTTACATAGGAGCTGTGTCCTTACTGAAAAATCAAGCAAAAGTGTCCTCAGCCCTTTATTTATCTTATAGAGATTTTAAATCAAAAGGCTTTATATCTAAAGATTCTGAATGTAAAAAACTCTCTCCTTCCTTTAGGGGGGCTGTGGAAACGGAGAAAAAGGACGTCATTTTAAAAAATATCGACCAATCCATACAGCAAAACATTTTAAATCTTAAAAAAAATATCTTTCAAGCCAATCCTTTCAATCGAAAAATATGCACAAACTGCCATTGGAGGAATATATGCCGAGCCCCTCATCTCAATTAAAACACTACACCCTGCAGGCTGCTGCTGGAGCAGGGAAAACCACTCATTTAATTCAACAAGTGATTCAATCTATGCATTCATTCAAAGAAAAGAGTCAAAAACCTATACGCATTATGATTACCACCTTTACCAGAAAAGCCGCCGGAGAGGTTAAGGAGAGAATGATGAAGTACGCTGTTAAAGAAAAAAATTGGGAGCTGGTGAATGCTGTTTCAGATACATCTCAAATTTTCATCTCTACTCTTCATGGAATACTTTATTATTTTTTAAAAAAATACCATCCCCGCTGGTTTTCCTTTTCTCATATCATCAATGAGAGGCAAATTGAATCTTCCGCCCGCACAGCTCTTAAAGATCTTTTTGAATCGGACCCCTCCTATATCCCCCTAATGGAGCATTATAAGTATGATGAAATTTTAAAACTGATTCTTCAGCATAAAGAAGACCTGATTCATTTTCAGCCTCTATCTAAACAAGAAATGTGTGAACAATGGTCAAAGACATTTCAATCCATTACTCAAACGAACTTTTCAATAGACCTTTCTGATTTAGATAATCTTCAAGAGAAGTTTATTAAATACAAAAAAGAAATTCCAGATAAAACATCTGCTTCTCTTTTTGACAAATTATTTACGGCCTGCCATCCTAAAAATTTTAAAAAACTGGAAGATCACTTTCTCCTTCTGCATAAGCTAGTTCAAAATTTTCACAGCCATTGGGGGGAGATTAAAGAAAAACAGGGTTTTATTCAAATGCAGGATTTGGAAAGCAAAACACTGCAAATAATACAAAAAAAAGAACCCTCTGTTTCCGCCTTTTCCAAAGAATGGAGGGCCTGGTTTATTGATGAATACCAAGATATCAATCACGTTCAAGAAAAGATATTGAACGCTTTCACCCAAAAGGCTGAAAAACTCTGGGTGGTGGGGGACCCTCAGCAAAGTATTTATCTATTTAGAAAGGCGGATCCAAATGTCTTTAAGCGAAGAATGGAGAAAACAAAAGCTCAAGGAGTTTTGGAGGTAAAAAATAAAAATTTTAGATCCCATACTCACCTGATTGAGTTTTTTAATAATTTTTTTGGAGCAGATTTTCATCCAATGACTCCCGGAAAAAAAGAGAGTCAAACAAAAGAAAGCGCTGTACAGTTTCTTATTTGCGAAAACAATCAAGACGAAAAAAACGCCGTTGCTCAAAAACTTCAACAACTTTTAAAAAACAGCCCTCCTGGGCATATATGCGTTTTGCAAAAAACCAATCAAGACGTTATAAACACAGGGTATTTTTTAAAAAAACTCAAGCTCCCTGTTCAAATTCATTCTCAAAATACGCTGAAAAGAGAAATTATTGACGCCCTTTTCTTTTTAAAATTCTTAATCAATCCATTGGATACTATGAATCTTATTGGACTTTTAAGGACTCCTTATCTTTATCTCCCTGATTGGGAAATTGCTTTACACTCCAAAAAAGACCGCCCCTTATGGGTCAATTTGAATCAAGAGATGAAACTTCATCCAACAATTAAAGCTTTAAATACCTTGATGAAAAAAAGCAGGCAAGAGGGAATTTCTGAAGCTTTCTCTTCTTTTCTGGAAGACCATCTCGTCATTGACCTTTGTCATCGTCAAGACCCTTCTGGAGAACGGGAAAATAATCTATGGAGCCTTCTTACAGAAATGAAAATAAAAGAACAGAATATTCATTTCACATACTACCAGTTTGTAGAAGAAAAGCTTCACCAATTTAAAACATTTAGCGCAAGTGAGGGAGGCATCTCTTCACCTCTTCTTAACTTCATTCAGCTCATGACTATTCACCAATCCAAGGGGCTGGAATTTGAACATGTGATCATCCCCAGCGTGGATGCGCCATTGATCCCTCCAGACTCTGATCGGCTTGTGGTCTCCTCTGAGGATCAAAGATGGGGTTTTTCCCTTTACAATGAAAACAAAGAGGCTTTTTATTCCGTACAGCAAAAGTTGTGGAAAAATTCTAAAAAATCAGAACACCTTTTAGAACAAGACCGTCTTCTTTACGTCGCAATGACCCGAGCCAAAAAAACATTAACTCTCACTTGTCTGGAAAAAAATTTGATGCAACCGTCAAACTTGAACACTTGGACGGGAAGATTCAAATACTTTACAAAAATTAAAAAACAGATGGAGGAGAATTCAGATCAAAATCCAATTCATTTCAAAGAAAAATCCTACTCTGTAAACATTCAGAAAATATAAGAATGGATTTTGTTTTCACAGGCTTAAATTCAAAAGCTCAGCATACCGTCCGGCCCATGTTGACACAGAATTTCTTACTCTACAGAATCTCCAGGAGCAGAGGCTGTCAACTCTGTCTGTCCGGTTTTTGTAAATTTTGCTTCTTTTTTAAAAACAAGTTTAATCGGCTTCAATGCGAAAACCTGCGGTATGTCCTTGTTTTTGAATCCAGGTATAATCTAATTTTACAGGATACCCGTTAAAGCCAATTCCAATACGAAAAGAAGGATCAGGCCAAACCTGCCCCAACCGAAGAGAAAATTGATCTTTTGTAATAAACTCCACCCCCCCTCCAAAGGAGAAAACATTCTGTTCATAAACGACATCTCCTTGAATTAAAAAAAACTTTTCAAACAGAAATCTCATTCCCATACCGTATTTCATACGGCTGTCTATAAGGTCTCCAGTGAATCCGAGAGCTAACTTTTCAGTCGGCTTATAAAGGATGCCCAAGTGAGGAAAAAACTCATTATTTTCTGAAGCACGGTGAATACCCACACCCATTAAAAACTGCCGGGACAATCTACCGGCTATAGAAAAAACTTGATAATTATTTTTTAAGCTTTTTTGAATCCATGTAAAGCCTACGGGAAGATCTTTGCTGTTTGAAAGAGATCCTCCATAAATCCTGCTTGTTCCTTTAAAAAAATAAAAACCTCCCGCTTGATAAGTTTTTCCGTTGAGCAATAAAGCAGAATTCAACAGATGATAATCCGCAGAGCCATACCCAGCCCGGCCGGACCCCCCCAAAGAAGAAGAGATAGGAAGGGGCAGGCCGCCGCCGGCTGATACAATAAATGAAAAGCATAAAAGAATTAAAATTTTCATACACAGCTTTTTAAATGATTTGATTGATAAGCACAACCTTTGCCGGACGAGAACTGTGTACACTCCCTAAGAAAACAGCGGTTCAAATCAATATTTCATAGTTTCGAACGAGTGCAAACAGAGAAGTAATGAGGACATAAACTGGTCATATTTCTGCCAGTACAATCCGAATAATCCACTCTTCCCTTGCCTTGATTGCCGTCTCTAACCCGATTCGGCTGATGCGTCCACTTATAACAAGATTTCCGGTGATTTTTAAGAGAAACACATTGGTCTCTCAAATTAATGTTCCAATCATCCCCAAGAATACGGTGTACAAGCTCATAGATGCTGCTGTTATCATCATTATTTTCACAGCCTGGTTCTGCAGAAAGAGCTTTCGCAAGATACCTATGTCGATCATGCCTTCTCACTTCCAGCTGAATGCCGCAGCTCCATTCGTTTTCTTTTCGAGACAAATTTCTTCGGCCAAGAGGATACCTCTCTGTAATATTTTCAAGAGTGTGGTACTCCTCTTGCTCCTCCATATCCACCCTATAGTACCTTCCATGCACCGTTTCTCTGCTGTTTTCTATATCTCTATACCCTAGAAAATCACCACTTCGTCCTGAGCGGTAAAAACTTAACAACAAGTATCTGCTGTTAAATATGGCGTAAAAGCTGAGATTCGACTTAGAATAATTTGCCTTCCAGCCTAGTTGAAGGATATCTCTTCCAAAATCGTTCATAAAAGCTTCTCCATTTTCTAAAAATTCATCGAGATACCCTTCCAATTCAACGGAGGGCAGAGAAAGATATCTGCTGGGTACAGGGTTTTGATTATTGTTTGAAGGAGAAACCCACCACTGACGGGGTATAGGAATTAAAGCTGGATAGCTTCGATGGTAAGGATACTGTTTAATTTCGTCCTTTTCCATCTTTCCAAATTTTTGCCTTAACCGAACGCCCGCGCCCTGCTCCCCGTCTATTAAAGCCGACATTTGAAACTTAAAAGCGTCGTCTGGAAGGTTTTTTGCATTACAGCTTAAATAAGAAGCTGTATCCACCGTGATGTCATAAGGCATATCCATTTCATCTATGTCTTCATCCTCGTCGTCTTCGTCCTCTTCGCATTCCTCTTCATCTTCTTCTTCACATTCTTCTTCCTCTCCTTCATCGTAGTCGTCATACTCTTCACCGCCCACTCCTTCTGAACTGAGTTGAATGGGGCGAAGAGAAGGGGGGATGCAGTAGGCAAAAATTCCTAAACAAACAAAAAGCAAAAGAAAAAATGGAAGAAAACGCAACAAAGAAATAACCCCTAAACAAAGAAGATTCTCCTACAAAAACAAAGAAAAATCAAATTTTCACATTTTAAATAAAATTATTCAGGACTATTTGATTAGTGAAGCAAATAATTGTACATTTTGCACACAAATCTGTTTCCACAAAAGGCGGCTGTAATGAAAAACATCCCACATCTCGCACTCATTTTTTGTACAGCGCTTCTATGCCTGCAAGGAGCCGCCTACATCCTAAAACCAGAAACAATATTAAATCGCTTGGATAAAAATCAAGGATCAAAAAATTATAAAATCTCCCAAAATATCCTGCTCTTAGACCGCTCTAGGCTGGACGATGTCTTTCCATTAAAAGAAATTTGGTGGAGGTATAAAAATAGAGCTTATCTTCAAGTGAGCAGTCAAAAACACCCTCAGTTAAAGTTAAACTTTATATATAAAAACTCCCGTAAAACATGGATATCCGGAAAGACAAAAAAATCCGAAGAAAAAAATTACATTGAATCTTATTTTTTTCAAAACAACATGCGGCCTCCATGGTTAAAACTTGTTGAAAAAGTGAGTTTAGGGCGGGCCTTGGGTATGGTGAATTATGTGTTCAAAAAAAAAGATCAATCTTTGTGGATTGAACAAGACAACTTCGTGGTCCGAAAAGCTGTCATGGGAAAAAGAGCTGTTCTAACAGCCGGCAATTACCATATATACGCAGGAGGGCTTTTTTTCCCAAAAAAGAGAAAATACACAGACCCGGAAATAGAAGTTTCCATACAAGTTTCCAGTGTAGAAATAATTAAAAGGAAATGGAGTTACTCCTTAACCCCCCATCAATGGAAGCTCTCAAATGGAGATGCTGAGATGATCGCGCAATTTTACCAAAACATCCGATGAACTACTATAAAATTGCTGTTCCAAAACCCCTCCCGCACTCCCTCACCTATTGCAGTCCTCTAGCAATAGAAGCAGGAAGTTTTGTTGAAGTCCCCATCCTCTCTAGAAAAACCACAGGCCTCGTTCTTTCTCAAACTAAAAAAAAACCAAATTTTCAATCTAAAGAAATCACAACAGTGTATGACTCTCCCCCTTTGGACCCTGTCAGAATGGAATGGTTGAATTGGCTGTCGCAATATTATTTTTATCCTTTAGGTCTGGTGGCCGGCTCCTGCTTCCAAAAGCGGGCTGTCCAAAAAACCAGAAAATCTCAGCCGGCGTCACCTTCAGCCCCCTTAAAATTAAATTCAGCACAGTCCAAGTGCGTCTCTGAGATAAAAAAAACAGATGGATTTAAAGTGCATCTTTTGCACGGAGTGACAGGCTCCGGTAAAACAGAAGTGTATTTAGATTTGATAAAAACTGTTATTCAAAAAAATAAAAGTGTTTTATTTCTTCTGCCTGAAATCAGCCTCACTCCTCAACTGTTTCACAGAGTTTCTTCGCGTTTTCCAAACCAAACAGCTTTAATCCATTCTGCTATGAGCCTCCGAAAGAAAGAAATTGAATGGACTCAAATGATAGAAGGAAAGAAAAAAATTTTAATGGGCGCCCGCTCCGCCCTCTTTTGCCCTCTGCCAAATCTATCCCTCATCATTATAGATGAAGAGCATGAAAGCCATTTTAAACAAGAAGAAAAATTAAAATATCATGCAAGGGACTCAGCCATTATGTTGGGGCATAAATACAATATTCCTGTGGTGTTGGGTTCAGCAACACCCAGCCTGGAGACATGGTACAAAGTTCAAACAGGAAAATATCAATATCACCAATTAAAAAAACGATTCAACGACTATCCACAGCCTCATATACGTCTTGTGGATTTAAAAAAACAAAAAAATAAAGAACTGCCTTTTTGGCTCAGCAAAGAACTCTTTCAAGAGCTGCAAAACTCCCTTAAGAAAGGGGAGCAGTCTGCTCTTTTCCTCAATCGAAGAGGGCAGTCCCCCTTGTCTCTATGCTCCCATTGCGGATCTCACCTCAAATGCCCTCACTGTGATATTTCTTTAGTGCTTCATTCCAACAAATATTTGGTCTGTCATTACTGCAATTACTCTGCCCATGCTCTTCAGGCGGAATGCCACCCTCCAA
The DNA here is from genome assembly GCA_965199935.1 of Bdellovibrionales bacterium. Classification (GTDB taxonomy): domain Bacteria; phylum Bdellovibrionota; class Bdellovibrionia; order Bdellovibrionales; family UBA1609; genus JAPPLG01. The sequence goes on along the minus strand of CBDATD010000001.1, from coordinate 698,201 downwards.
ATGATATTCTTCACGTAGGCGTTGGAACTGAAACGGTTTTTTCAGAAATAAAAAAATTATTTCCTAAAGCTCGTGTACAGCTGGCTGACAGCGATCATATTCATTCCGCCGGCCAATTTCAATCTGTCGTGGAAAAAATGGCTGAAGGAAGCACGGATATTTTAATAGGCACACAAATGATTGCTAAAGGGCTTGATTTTCCCAAATTAAACTTGGTCGGCTTTATACTAGTGGACCTCGCCTTGAACAATCAAGATTTTCGCTCCGATGAAAAATGTTTTCAATTAATAGCTCAAATGGCGGGGCGGGCAGGGCGCCGGAGTAAACATCCGGGAAAGGTTATTATCCAAACTTACAACCCCAATCACCCTGCTATTCAAAGAGGCGTTTGTTTGGAATTTGATAAAATGGCCGCCAGGGAATTAAAACTGCGAAAGCAAATGCATTACCCTCCTTACACTCGACTGGCAGTCATTCAAACCAACGCCGTTGACAAAAATCAATCCTTATCTCTCGCAAAAACCCTTCATAAAAACATTTTAAAGACTCTTCAAACCATCAGGAATGTTCAATGTTTAGGCCCTGCTCCAGCTCCTGTATTTAAACTGCGCTCCAAATACCGCTACCGCATTCTGCTTAAGTCACCCTCTTCAAGAGACTTGCACAAGGTCTGTGCATCCATTCAGCAAAAGCCCTCAACAAAATGGCAGATAAATAGAGATCCCATGTGAAAGATCCGCCGGCAGGCCTTGCCTTCCATAAAAAGGCATGATACGAAGGGAGTCTTTTACAGAACGGGGGGTCTATGTCTCAAATTAGCTTAGAGGATATGTTGAACGCTAGAGTTCATTTTGGCCACCAGATTCACCGATGGAATCCTAAAATGAAGCCTTATGTGTACGCCCCCAAGGGAGGCATTCATATCATCAATCTGGAAAAAACCAGAATCATGGCTCAAAAAGCTCTAGATTTTATAGAAGAAGTTGTGGGAGGCGGTGGACATATCTTGTTCGTTGGAACAAAGAAGCAGGCCTCGGCTCTAGTGAAGGAAGAAGCAAAAAAAAGACATCAGTTTTACGTCAATAAACGATGGCTTGGAGGGACTTTAACAAATTTCCAAACAATTAAAATGAGTATTGATCGTATGAAGAAGATGGATCAAATGAAAGAAAGAGGGGATTTAGACCGTTATTCAAAAAAGGAGAGAAGTCAGATAGATAAAGAGCAGAACCGCCTTAGTGAATACCTGGAGGGCATCAAAGAAATGAAGGATATTCCTCAGGCCCTCTTTGTCATAGATGTTAATAAAGAAAATATTGCAGTTGCAGAAGCCAATAAATTGGGTCTGCCTGTTTCTGCTATTGTGGACACCAACTGCGACCCTGACCTTATCCAATATCCCATTCCCGGCAATGATGATTCTATTCGCTCCATCCAATTTTTTGTAGAACAAGCTGGCATGGCTTGTGATCGAGGTTTGCAAAAACACCAAGCCAAAACTCGAGAACAAGACACAACGGCCGCCATCCAACAAAAAAACAAAAAAACTTCAAAAGATGTTGTGCAAAATACAAGTGCTTCAGGTGTTGTGCAGGTTTTCCGGAGCAGAAAGCTGGTTGCTGTTGGAACCGCAGAAGACGTTGAGATTGCAATGGAAATAGAAAAAGAAAACACATCAGAGAAAACAGAAGAAAATAAAACTTCATCTGCTAAATGAGCGAACTATGTTTTTATTTTCAAAAAGGCGGAGAAAATGGCGCAAGTTTCTATAGACGACATCAAAGAACTAAGAAAAAAAACAGGTGCTGGATTTTCAGATTGTAAAAAGGCCTTAAATGCCTGCCGCTCAGACTTGGATAAAGCCTTGGACTGGCTCAAGCAAAACGGCCTGTCCCAAATGGCAAAAAGAGCCGGCAAAACTGCCAGTGAAGGACAGGTGGCTTCATACATTCACACAGGAAATAAAATAGGGGTGTTGGTAGAAGTTAATACAGAGACAGATTTTTCCGCCCGCAGTACAGCTTTTTCTAAATTTGTTAAAGATCTAACTCTGCATATTACAGCGGCAAATCCTCGTTGTATCTCTGAAGAGGATCTGCCTGAAACCCTTGTACAAAAACAAAAGAACCTATTTCGCGGCCAGGCTCTCAAAGAGGGAAAAGATGAGAAAATATTAAATAAAGTTGTTCAAGGCCGCCTTGAGAAATGGAAAAAAGAAGTTTGTTTAATGGATCAAATTTTTGTACGCCCCGGAGGAGACGAAAATGAAACCACCATTAGAGAAGCCTTAGGAGAGCTGACCACTCAAATTCGGGAAAAGATTGTCATTCGCCGTTTTGTCCGTTATGAACTAGGCGTAAGTGAAAATAATGAAACCTCATGAAAGTCAGGGAGCCGCTCTTGAGTAGTAAAAAATCCATCTACAAAAGAGCTTTGCTTAAAATCAGCGGGGAGGCTTTATCAGGCCCCGGCGGGGGTGTTGATTTTGATTCATTGTCTTCAATTGCAGATGAAATTTTATCAGCTCATAAATTGGGTGTAGAATTGGGGATCGTGATTGGAGGGGGAAATATCTTTCGCGGAGCCTCTGCTGAAAAGTGGATGGATCGTGTCAGTTCTGACTATATGGGAATGCTTGCTACTTGTATCAATGCTTTAGCTTTGCAAGAGGCTTTGGAAAAAAGAGAGATTAAAACCCGTGTGCAGACAGCCATACAAATTGCCGAAATTGCAGAACCTTACATTCGCAGAAAGGCTTTAAGACATTTGGAAAAAGGACGTATTGTGATTTTTGCCGGAGGCACCGGCAACCCTTACTTCACAACAGATACAACAGCGGCTCTCAGAGCAATGGAAATTGAGGCTGAAATTGTACTGAAGGCCACTCAAGTGGACGGAGTGTATGAGCAAGATCCAGCCAAAGGTGATGGAGGCAGAAGATTTGATGAAATCAAGTACATTGAAGTTTTGGATAAGGGGCTTAAACTGATGGATTCAACATCCATCAGCCTCTGCATGGACAACAAAATGCCTCTTATCGCATTTGAATTGAAGAAAAAAGGCAACATTGTTCGTGTTCTTCAAGGTGAAAAAGTGGGAACAAAGATTAAGTGAGGCGTTATGCAGGAAGAATTAAAACAGAAATCGGAGAAAAAAATGACAATGGCTGTTGACAGGCTTAAAGACAAGTTAAAAAAAATCAGAACGGGGAGAGCTCAGGTTTCTCTGTTGGACGGCCTGAATATCTCTTATTACGGCAGTCCATCTGAACTTTCCCACATTGCCTCTATCTCCTGCCCGGATTCACGCACTCTGCTCATCTCTCCTTGGGATCAAGGAGCTTTGAAAAGCATTGAAGAGGCTCTTGTCAAAAGCTCTTTAGGAATGGCGCCCCAAAATGACGGCAAGTCCATTCGGCTAAAGGTGCCTGAACTGACAGAAGACCGCAGAATAGAGATTGTTCGTCTTTTTAAAAAGGACGTAGAAAAATGCCGTATTGAACTCAGACAGGTACGCCAGGAAATTATTACACACATCAGAAAACAATTAAAAGAAAAAACTATTAGTGAAGACGAAAGCAAAGAAGCAGAAGATGAAATTCAAAAACAAATCAATCATTTCAATAAGCAGGTCGATGCTATCAGCTCACAAAAAGAACAAGAGTTAACTCAAATTTAATTCATGCCGGAAACTTCATTACAGCATATTGCTATTATTATGGATGGAAACCGCAGGTGGGCGCAGGAAAAAAACCGGACTCCATTGGAAGGACACCTGCAGGGAGTGGAGCCTATTAAGGAAGTGGTCCGCCATTGTGTGGACCGCCATATTCCTTATCTAACGCTTTTTGCTTTTAGCACAGAAAATTGGAAGAGAGCCTCTGATGAAATCGAAGGACTCTCTCAACTGCTTGCTTCCAGTGTGTTAAAGCACCTGCATCTTCTCTTATCCAGCCAAGTGCGTCTCTTCACCATAGGAGATCTAAGTCCTTTTTCACAAAGATTCAAGCAGGCTTTTCACGCCGCCTGTGAAAAAACAAGACACAATCAAAAACTTAATCTCATTTTAGCAATCAACTACGGAGGGCAAAAAGAAATCTTAAAAGGAATAAAAAAAATATTCTCATCTTATCAGAATCCAGAGAAAGAGATGAATCGGCAGTTGTTTACATCGTACATCCAAAATATGAGGGAAACAGACTTTGAACAACATTTGGAATCTAGTGTTTTCCCCCCCCCAGATTTAATGATTCGAACAGGAGGGGTTCAGCGCTTGTCTAACTTTTACTTGTGGTCTTCGGCCTACAGCGAAATTTATTTCAGCAGCGTTTTGTGGCCTGAATTTAACACTAAAGAGCTGAAAAAAGCTATTTCACATTACTCTTCTATGAAGAGGCGCTTTGGAAGTTAATATGAGATCCTTGCTTTCTGAACAATGCTGTTGTAACGATTCTTCATATTTTTAAAATACTCCGTCAAGACCCTCTCATATTCCTCTCGATCTTTGTAATTTCTGTTTCTTATACTCTCAGGCAGAAGGCTCCAATCAAGAACGTCTCTAAGAAACCGATCTAAATTTCTCTGAAAAACAATTTCGTCTTTACTTTTTATCATTGGTCCTCTTTCCCGTAATAGTAAAAAATAAGCAAATTCCAGCTGTTCTCTTTTATCTTTTGGAAGGGAGCTTATTTCACGCCTCAACTGAGAATAAAATGATGGATTCTGTTTAGTGAAATATTCCTCTATAGAAAGTGTATGTTCTACATCGTGCTTAAAATAATCTTGAGGAGACAAGACTTTACCATCCACCTTTACATTTGTACCGGACACTCCTATAAAATGAATATTTTCACTCATTGTTTGATTGAAAGCCATGGGGCCCACTTGACTAATGGAAGGAGCTAATACAGCATCAGGGAATTTCTCCATCAATTGCACATACGGACCAAGAACAATAGAATCTCTCATTTCCTGCAGACGCTTGTAAACAGTTTGATAGCTTTTCAACTGATCCCGGGAAAGTTCTAAACTAAAAGCCGACTCCACGGGAGAGGTTGTCAGAGCTATTAATCTAATATTAAAAATGTTCCACCAAGTAGATGTAACTTTATGGTTTTTTCTTGCAGAGAATGCTTCTCTTTCCAAAACTTTAAGCGTTCTTAGTTTTCCATATTTCTCAAAATCCGGTAAATCACTATTATTAATGCTCTTTCGAATATGTTTAATATGAGAATTGACCTGCTGAGCAAAATAAGGAATGTGCGTTGTTTCGGGATTTGCTTTAATCTTTTTCCATCGTTTTTGCAACTCTACAATCCATACAGCAGAATCAAAGAAATTCGTGTAATACCTCGAAAACCCACGGGCTAGAAGTGTCTCTTCCGCATCTGTCAATGAGCGTCTATCGAACTTTACGGGATTGAATCTTCCGAAGGCCATTGCACAAGGAGCAGAAAAGGACCTGGAAGAACTCAGCAATAAAATAATCCAAAAATATCTACACATACGAAACAGCCTCTCATTTCTTTGAAAATGTCTGTTTTTCAAAATTCGTCCATCTTTTAGAGTCAGAGAACTACAATTCTCTCGGAAGCTGAGAAAATATATCGTTTAATGTCAATATATCAACCTATTCGTATCAAAAGTGTAAAATTTACATACTTTTAAAGTGACTCACTGCAAAAAAAGCATGAAAAAGACAGATGAAAAGAAAATTATTAAGATGGATCAGCTTTCATTGAAGCAAGGGTAAAATCAGTGCATTCTCCATCTGGATAGCACTTTAAAGCATCCAAAAGACAATCACACCAATACTGCGGGATAGTGTCCGGAAATTTAATAAAAATTTCAAAAATACCCCCCCCCACATGACAAGTTTTCATAACAGTGCCGTCCAAATTCAAATTCATATTCGGCAGGTGCATTTCTACATCTTGGTTGCAGATAGAATCCAAATTCAAATGAGATTTTAAAGATCTTGGAAGGTCTTTTCGATGAATCTTGAGATAAAACCCTTGAGGAGATACCTGAAAAAGCAAAGCTCTTCTTGCAATAAGATTAGAAGTGCCGCTTAAACTAAACTCAGAAATCCTCATTTTTTCTTTTAGAATATGCATTGTGAAACACCCTCTTTCAAACACTGGATCGGAGATTCTCATAATTTCTAAAACAAAAAAATGCTGTATGTCTTATCTTGCGACAGAAAAAAGTCATTCTCACTTTTGAACCCTATATGAGAGGCGGGAAATGAATACTTTTTGTTCTTATGGTCAAAAGTTTATACACTTTTTTTGTAAACGAAAATCTAAGGGGAAAAAGGATAAAAGCTCCCTAGATTCTCATGGTAATAGTACACGTTTAAATGAGCTCCCAAATTTTTATCAAAGGTAGGAGCCATAACTTCCATCACTCCATCTCCGTTTACATCCCCTAAAGCTAATTGCACAGAGCGGCCTCTGTATTCAAAAAATCCGTTGTAAGGATCTGGAAGATGAGCCTCTCTCACAAGTTCTTTCATTCCCTTAGAGTGTCTTTTCAAAAATTCTAAACGAATTCCGCGTTGAGTCTTAAATTTTAACACTTTAAAATAATGCCCTTCTCCGCTGATATCCCCAACAACTGTAGATAAAAGCCTGTCCTGACTTGAATTCCAAGCAGAATGAATTTGCTCCCTTTCATAGGAAAATAACAAGCTCCAAGAAATCACCTGAAGAAATGCCAGCGCCAAAAAGGTTAAAAGCCACTTTTTTAACATTATGAAATCCTTTAGTCCAAGACGATAAAGCTAAACTGCCCCATGTTTTTTTCGGCAGTTCTTCTAAAGGAATAAAATAAATTTGAAGAAAATGTGTTGAGAGGAAGATTCCACCACGCTTTTACCGAAATTCTATGTGCAATTTGACTTTTCACGAGGTCTATTAAAGATGCCCGGTATTTCTGCCCGCCGGCCTCAAAGACGCTCTTTTTTCCCTGAGGAGAAGACATCGACAACTGCACCGCTGTATCCTTAGAAACAACAAAACTTTCCTGAGTAATATGAGGGCCTATCCCTGCTTCCAAGCAGGATAAATCTGAAAATATGCTGAGAGCCGCCGGCACAACTTGATTCACAACTCCTCTCCATCCTGCGTGAACGGCGCAAATACGCCCTCTGTTTTTCAATAAAATGGGCAGGCAGTCTGCTGTTTGAACAACCAAAGCCTGGCTTGTTTCGTTTGTCCAATGGGCATCCGCTGTGATGAGCCGCCGGGGGGCCGCCCGCACCACCTTTCGTCCATGAACTTGTTTCATAAAACAAAATTGATACTGCGGAAACAAATCTCTTAAATCACTTCGTTTTAAATGTTTTGTCCCATAAACTATTTGACCCCCTTCAAGGGGCAGAGAATATGCCATGACCTTTCCACCTTGAAGAATGGTCTTCATCATCAATCCCTCATCAAATCCTTTAAAACATCCGGAAATGGCGCATGAAAAGTCATTTCTTTTTTTGTTTCAGGATGGATAAAACTTAAGGAAACAGCATGAAGAGCAATTCGGTTGAGTTTTTGAATTTTTTTTAATAAACGGGCGTCTTTAATGTTTCGCATCCCCTGTGTATGCGCATACACAGAGTCTCCGGCAATGCCTCTTGAGATGTTAAGACTGTGGATCCTGGCTTGGTGAGTGCGTCCTGTTAAAAGCCGGCATTCAACAAGAGCTAATTCCTTTTTTTCAAGAACCTTAAATAAAGTGATGGACTTTTTTCCTTCTTTGGAGTGTGAAATAAACTTTTTTCGATCTACAGGATGTCTTTTAATAAAAGACTCCACGCGTCCTTCTAAAAAGAGTATGGGTTTATAACATAAAGCCCAGTAGATGCGTTTAATCTTTCGATTTACAAATTGTCTTGCTAAAAAATTATGAGCGGGCTGTGTTTTAGCTAAAACCAACAAACCGCTTACGTCTTTATCCAACCGGTGAAGAAGGCCGGGGCCTTTGGAAGAACCTACATTTGGATTCAATTTGTGAATTAAGGCATTGACTAAGGTGTCGTGACAATGCCCTGGACTGGGGTGAACAACTAAACCTGCCGGTTTATTCACCACCATTAAAAATTTATCTTCGTAAATAACAGGAACTGGAAAACTGTACGGTTTTAAGGGATTTTCTTTTTCCTCCACATCCTTCCTTGTGACAGTAATAATATCTCCAAGCTCCACACGATAAGAAGGCTTTAGCTTTGCAATAGATTCCATCTGCACGAGTCCTGATTGAATGAAGCGCAAAGCCTGTGTCCTGGAGTCTAAAAACCGGGCTAAAGCTTGATCCAATCGAAGACCTGCCAGCTCTTTTGTGATTGAAAATTGCTTCTTATTCATTAGTTTTTTTTATAACCCCTGGAACACGCAGGTAGCAAGGCTCTATATCCCGCCAAGATCTTAGTTTTTCTCTGCCCCACTCCTGATAGACCACTTGAGAGAAAGCATCAGGAGAAATGCAGTATTGACGAACAGGCTTTAAAAATTCTTTCATCAAACTCTTTGAAAAATCATATTTATCAAACACATCTCCAACAGCTGTCACAGGTTCTTTCACTTGATCTTCCAGCTCACTGAAAGAAAGCACAGAAGGATGGAGCAGAGTTTTCACACGACCTCTTTTTTTTTGATAAAGAGCTGTATAAAACATTTGGCCGAAAGCCTCCATAATGCAAAGAACAGAGTCTTTCAAATAAGGTTCAACAATCATGCGAAGAGAATGGCAGGGATACACAGGAAGATTAAAATGATAGGATAGGGTTTTAGCAAAATTCACAGCTGTTCTAATTCCTGTAAATCTTCCAGGGCCGATATCCACTGCAATAAAATTTAATTGCCTCAGATAGGGAGCTAAAGGCCGAAGAGACTGGGTGATGAATTCTGAATGCCTCTCTTCCTTCCATTGATATTCAAATTCCTTTTTTAAATTAGAAAAGACTGCCGTAAAACCTGAACAGCGTCCAGAAGCTTCTATACACAAGTATTTCATCAAAAGGGACCTTACCAGATAAGATTCCAGTTTCCTATATCATTGATAAGGGTGAGAACAATAAAAAACAACACCAAAACGAATCCAAAAAGCTGTACAAGTTCTATTTTTTGAGGACTCAATGCACTGCCTTTAACCCACTCTATAGTAAACAAGAGGAGATGCCCCCCATCCAATATAGGAATAGGCAAAAGGTTCATCAAAAACAAATTCACAGAAATAACAGCCATGATAGCTAAAAATTCCACCATGCTGTCTGAAAAAGATTTTTTAGCAGCCTTCGCAATAGACAAAGGACCTCCGATAACACGATGAGAAATATCTCCTGTGATCAATTTCCAAAGCACTTTGCCTGTGACAGCCGTCCATTTGAACGTTTCTTCAATTCCATACATGAAGGCTTTAAAGGGATTTTTTATTCTGACAGTTATTAATTCCGGCAGGGAAGTATATTGAGCAGAGGCCACACCCACCATATAACGATCTTCAATATTTCCATCAGAATGTACTGTGGACATCTTTTCTGCATGGACTAATAATGTTTTTTCTACTCCCTCTCTCAAAATAGACAACTCAAAAGGCTGAGGGTGGTTTTTATAATTTTTTATCAACTCAGAAAAATCATCCCATGTTTTTAAAAGAATTCCATTCCAAGCCAATAGACGATCTTTTCTTTTCAGTCCGGATTGTTCTGCTGGAGAGTTCTTCTTGATCCGGTCTAAGTACAGCTCAGTAGATTCAACACCCAGTTTTTCGAGAGATCCGGCCGCAGGAATGTCAAAACTGAACATTTTGGAGTCCCTCTCTATCTTGACATGAAGAGTTCCCGTTTGAGTCCGAGATATTTTATTCTTCAACTCTCTCCAATTTGCAATTTTTTCTCCATTAATTTCTTTAATTTCATCAAAAGTTCTCAAGCCCTCCTTGTACGCCGTGGAATCCAAGCTGTTGACCCCAATGTGCGCGGACCGGGAGCGGATCGACAGACCTTCAATTTCTCCAACAAATTGAGCTAGTACTGTTATCCGTGTATTCTCCACTTTTTGAGGGGCCGCATAGATGTTGTGCGGTGATCCGGACCTTTCCACCTGAAAAGCAAGTCTGTTATCTGGATTTTTTCTCACCCAGTTCCTTACATCCTCCCAGTACATTATTTTTTGGCCGTTGATAGACAAAACACGATCATTGGATCGAAATCCATACTCATAAGCCTGGCTTTCTGCAGATAAACTGCCTAAAACGGGCAGCGCCTTTTTACCGCCAATAAATCCCAAAGCCATAAAAATAACAACAGCTAGAAGCAAATTCATTAAAGGGCCTCCCAAGGCAATAATCATTTTAGGCCCTGTTTTTTGAGAGAGAAACCCGAAAGGACGCTCTTCCTTTTTTAAAACCTGTTTAGGATTGTCTCCAAACATTTTGACATAGCCGCCTAAAGGAATTAATGAAATACAATACAGAGTGTCTCCTCTTTTAAATTTAAGAAGTTTAGGACCAAAACCAAGACTGAAAATTTCAACACGCACGCCAAAATAGCGAGCCGCCAAAAAATGCCCCAGCTCATGAATAAAGACAAGCGTGCCCAACAACAGCGAGAAGGGTAAAAAATACTGCAAAAATGAGATCAACATAAGATTCCTTTATTTTATTTCCATCGGCAGAAGGGGAAAGATTATAAATAATAAATTATTGAAGTTCTCCACCCTTTAATACAGTCAAAACCAATCTGGAAATAATTTTTAACGTGTCAAAAACTCCTTCACCATTCACAGCAACAGCTGAGACATCAGGAGAGTTATAATAATTTAAAGCCTGCTTGAGCCGAAAAAGAGGCTCCGCTGTACTCAAATCCCTCTTATTGTACTGAATGACCAAGGGGGTTTTTTTCAGCTCATAACCCTCATCTTCCAACTGCAATTTAAGCTGATTTAAAGATTCCGTATTTTTTTCCATCCGGGAAGGATTGGAGTCAGCAACAAAAACAATGCCATCCAGGCCTTTAAGAATAATTTTTCCTGTTGATCTAAAAAGCTCTTTCCCAGGAATAGTGTAAAGATGCAGTCGAGTGGAAAAATCACGCACTTTACCAATACTCAAAGGTAAAAAATCAAACAGCACTGTAGGAGACGACTCTAAAGGGAGGCGCAGTAATTCAGAATTTTCATTTTTTTCGGCGGTTTTTTTATAAAGCCACTGCACATTTGTAGTTTTGCCGGATTTAGAAGGACCCGCATAAATAATTTTGCAAAAAATCTCTTTAGAGGAGTGGTTGATAAATGACATTATATTTCAATCCTGTTTTCTAGAGCTTGGGTTAAAGTTTGATCGTCAATAAAATCCAATGGGCTTCCCAAGGGAATCCCTGATGCTAATTTCGAAACTTTAATCTGTAAAGGTTTTAGTTTATTGACAAGATAAAGTGAGGTGGTGTCCCCCTCCAAATTAGTGTCTAAAGCCAAAATTAATTCTTTAATAGGGTTTTGATCTACTTTTTCCATCAAAGAGTGGATCGTTAAATCTTCAGGGGCTGTGTTATTGAGCGGAGAAATAAGCCCGTGAAGCACATGATAATAGCCGTGAAAAACTTGAGAGCGTTCAATTCTAAAAACATCAAAAGGGTTCTCCACCACACAAAGAGAGCTTTGATCTCGAGATGAATTTTGACAAATAGAACAAAGCTGAACCCCTTCCATCCACCCAAAACATCGAGGGCATTTTTTGATGCCGGTCATAATGTTTTCCAAAGCTTGAATCAACAAAGGCACATCCCGCTCCCTCCTCTTCAACAAATGGACAATAAGTTTTTGAGCGCTTCTAGGTCCAATGCCAGGCCATTTCTGTATCTCGTAAAGCAGTTTTTGAAGAGAGCGTATTGAAAACGACATGGAAAACCTACTTGGGCGGAGTGTGCTTATCTACAGATAAAATCTGTGCATGAAATAAGTTCGCAATTTTTTGAGCCATAGGATGTGATGCCGCTTCTTTCAAAAGTTTCTCATTTTTCTGAGATTCATCAACAGCTGAAGAGAAAGAATCATCCAAAATAAAATTAAACTCTATTTTTCCTCCAAAAAAATCACAAGCATATTTCTTCAATATTTGCAGGAAAACTTCATCTTTTATTTTTTCTTTAATGAATAAAGCAGAAGAAGGATAGCCCAGCGTTATTTTCTGAGGACTTAAATCACGGACAGAAAATCTTTTCACTTGAGAAGCAAAATGTGCATTATTTTTTGCAGCAAATTCAATAAACCCCGCCCACGTTTTGTGACCCTCTTCTTGTTCTTTTAAATCTGAAATAGATTCAACAGCTGTTTTCATGCCTTCTGCTGTATGAGGCTTTGCATCTCGTTTTGAATCAGAAGATGGATCTATTTGAACAGATCTGGACAACACTTCTTCCAACTGCGGCGCTTGACTCATTCTAAGTAAAACCATTTCCAATGCGATATGAGGATCAAAACTCCCTGCTAAATCCTCCCGCCCCTTTAAAGCCATATCAAATAAAAAATGAATCTCTTCTATTGACATATCTTGAGCCGCCTTTTTCAAAAGAGTCTTTTCTGATTCCATTAGAAAGATCCAAGAGGGATTTTCAACCAGCTTGATCATTAAAATATTTCGAATTTGAACGAGCAGACTATTTAAAAAAATCTGAGGATCTACTAATGATAAATCCTCCATAAAAGATAAAATACGATCACTCCTCCTCTGGATAAGGGCCTGAAGTACAGAATTTAACAAAGAGCGGCGGCTTAAACCTAAAGCAGAAACAATCATATGGCTTGAAATTTTTTTATTGCCAAAACAGGCCATCTGATCCAATAACACCTGAGCATTTCTCATAGACCGTTCTGACTGTTCTACAATAAGCCACAAAGCAGAATCATCAATTTGAATATTTTCAGCTTTACAAATAACTTGTAATCTTTTTTGAATCACAGCCGGCGAAAGAGGTCGAAAATTAAAAATTTGACAGCGTGAAGCGACCGTAGGAGGTATTTTCCTAAGTTCAGTAGTCGCCATAACGAAAGTCACGTGCGAAGGAGGCTCTTCCAAAGTTTTGAGTAAAGCATTAAAGGCGCTTTGAGACAGCATATGCACTTCATCAATGATGTAAATTTTTTTAGAACCGCTGGAAGGAAGATACTGAACAGAATCTCTTAAGTGTCGAACAGCATCCACACCGTTATTGCTGGCCCCATCAATTTCAATGACATCCACATCGGACCCATGTTGTATGGAGTGACAAGATGGACATTGACTGCATGGCTCAAAGTTTGTCTTCTTTTCGCATTTTAAAGCTTTTGCTAAAATGCGGGCTGTAGAGGTTTTTCCTGTTCCTTTTGGACCGGCAAAAATCAAGGCGGGGTGAAGAGAACCTGATTGAACCGCATGGGTCAAAATTTGCTGTATAGGTTTTTGCCCCTCTAATTCAGAAAAATTTTGAGGCCTCCACTTTAAACTCAAAACCCTATAAGACAAATCATCCTCTCTTCCCGGCTCAACCCGACTAAGGGCTTTTTCTATATTGATCATAGAGATATTTGAACTAAAACTCAAATATTTCTTTCTCAAATATGTTTCAATAAAACGATATGGAGCAGATGAATTTCTTTTCTGAACCCTTAAGATCCGACAGAGACTTTTATTACAAAAATTTCAGCTTGCATATCATTCGAAATCCACATCAAAAAACACTTTATTTGAGTGTTATGAAGAACGGTCGTGTACGCGCAAGCTGTAATAAAAGCACCTCTATTAAACAAATTTGCGCTTTTATTGATAAGCATCAAAGCTGGATTGAGAGACAACTCTTACACCATACAAAATTAAGAAAAGCCTTCCCTGAGAAGCAAATTTTACCTGGCGAGTTGTTCCCTTTTTGCGGCAGTAAAAAAACACTTCGTATCATCCGCAATACGGATAGTGTATTTGTCGAATTGAAGGGCCGGGAAATACATCTTCATTGGCCGGGGCATGTAGGATTAAAAAACACAACACAAGCCCTTCATAGGTTTTACAAACACCAAGGGGAGCGTATCTTCACACAAAAAATTCGTTTTTACTCTAAACAGATGAACCTGCATCCTTCCAAAATTTCTTTTCGCGCCCAAAAATCTCTCTTTGGCAGTTGTTCAGAAGACGGTCATATTAGTTTCAATTGGACTCTAGTAACCGGGCCTCATTTTGTTATGGATTATGTAGTGGTTCACGAGCTGGCGCATTTGAAGCACCTCAAACATTCGAAAAATTTTTGGAAATATGTCGCAAAGCACTATCCTTCTTATTTAAAAGCAGAAAAATGGCTCAACACCCAAGGACATCAAATCGAATTTCTTACTAAAATGTCTTAAAATAGGACTGTATTTAATTATGCATTGTATAAAAAATAGACATCTTTTTGATTGAAAAAAATATTGAGAGGAGCGGATTTGAATTATCCAACTACTTAAAAAGTCTTAAACTAAGTGAAATAAAAAATGATAAAAAAAGGTGCATTGACTATAATTTATACAATGTTATGAGATGATCTTTACATATCAACACAATAAAAGAGTCCTATTTGTTAGAGTTCTTGACATCATGTGGCTTTAAAACTAGTTTGACGCCTAGTAGTGCGATTTTTGGGACCAAAGTTTGAGTGCTAGGAGGGGTCTTATGCTGGTTTTAACTCGAAAAATAGGTGATTCCATTTTGATTGGTGATTCTATCAAAATACAGGTGGTGAACGTTAAAGGGTGTCAGGTTCGTCTGGGAATTGATGCTCCAAGAGAAACTAAAATTTTTAGACAAGAAATTTTAGAGAATATGAAAAAAAGCCTAAATAGCCCGCCTAAAGAGGCTAAATCCGTTCAAAGTGCGAATTTGTAAAGTATAGAAAATGAATTTCTTTTTGACTCTTTTGAGCCTTTTGCAATACATACGGTGGGATGAATGAGTTTGAGGATATTTCGTTTAAGGCCGTGCATGACGGGGTTGGGTTTCACCAAGAAATTCCTCAGGCGGATTCTTACTACAAAGGTAAAGACGAGGATCAGCTGTTATCCTCCCATTCTTCAGTTTTGTTTCATGGTTTGGATCCCTCTTCTCCTCAATTTTACGAACAGCTGACTCAAAGATTGGAGCGTCCTATTCTAGATGCTTTTCAGAAACCAAAAAAATATTCAGATCCAGTGCGACAGGAACTCCCTGTTTTAAAAAAACCTCAAAAACAACACGAAGTGCGTATCTTAGGCGGTGAAAAATCTCCTCTTAACGCTGTCAGCCTCCCTCCTTGGCAGGTGCTGAAAGTGGATTTTGCCTTTACCTGTGGTTTGTATTTAACAGCTTGGGCTGTGATTGGAGCTTTTTTCAACATTCAGGCTGTTCCTTCTTTATTTCTCATGGTTTATGGTTTTGGCTTGTTTCACCAAATCTATACAATAATCTGTAGATCTTCGATTGGAGCCACCCTCGGTGAAGAAAGATTCAACCTCGTGTGGGAAGAAGGCTCCGCTCTTCGCTTTACTTTAAGGGGCCTCATTGTCACACTGACCGGCTTTATTTCTCTTCCTCTGTTATCTGCCTTGTTTAAAAGGGATTTTTTGGAAGATTACACTCAAATGCGGCTTCAGTACAATATATGAAAACCTGGAAGCCCGTTAAAAAATATCAAGATATCTCTTTTGAAAAAACAGAGGATGGTGTTGGCAAGATCACCATTTGCCGGCCGGAAGTGCGAAACGCTTTTCGCCCTCAAACTGTAATTGAAATGAAGCAGGCGTTTGACTTCTGCAGAGATGATTCTTCTATAGGAGTTGTTATTTTAACTGGAAAAGGAAAGGAGGCTTTTTGTGCCGGAGGGGATCAAAAAGTGAGAGGAGAAGGAGGTTACAAAGACGATCAGGGAAAGGCCCGCCTCAACATTCTGGATGTACATAAGCAAATTAGAAGTCTGCCAAAACCTGTTGTTGCAATGGTGTCTGGGTATGCTATTGGGGGAGGACACGTTTTACACGTTGTGTGTGATTTAACCATTGCTGGAGAAAACGCCGTTTTTGGACAAACGGGGCCTCGTGTAGGCTCTTTTGACGGGGGTTTGGGGAGCAGTTATTTGTCGAGAATTATAGGCCAAAAAAAAGCTCGTGAGATTTGGTATCTTTGCAGAAGATACTCCGCTCAGGAGGCTTTGAAGATGGGCCTGGTCAATCAAGTCGTCCCCTGCGAAGATCTGGAGGAAGAAACACTCAAATGGTGCCGTGAAATTCTAAAACATTCTCCTTTGGCTCTTCGCTGTTTAAAGTCTGCAATGAACGCCGACTGCGACGGGCAAATTGGACTGTTGGATTTAGCGGGCAATGCCACCCTTCTTTATTATTTAAGTGAAGAAGCGAAAGAGGGGCATAAAGCTTTCTTAGAAAGAAGGTCTCCGGATTTTTCAAAATTTCCCCGCTACCCCTAATGCTCTCCTTTAAAAAAATAAGAAATTATATCTTAGCTGCGCGTCCTCAAACACTGATCATTGCCGTATCTATTTGGTGGACCAGCTGGACACTGAGCATAGCTTTATGGGGCCGGATGCAGTGGATTTTAAATATTATCATTTTACTTTGTATGCTGCTCCTGCAAACAGCGGTCAATTGCTTTAACGACTCTTTGGATTTCACAAGAAATCGAGACACTGAAAAAAGACTGGGTCCTCTAAGGATGACACAATCTCAAAGAATCCAAGCAGATTCTTTACTCCATTTTTCATTCTTCATCTTATTCTTAGCTTTATGCCTGGGAGTTTATCTTGTTGTAAAAGGAGGAGCTTTTATATTTTCTATCGGCCTCGTTGCGCTGATTATGACTTATTTTTATTCTGCTCCTCCTATTGCGCTGGCCGATCGAGGTCTTTCTGAAATATTTGTCTTTTTATTTTTCGGCATATTAGCCGTCAGCGGCAGCTGCCATTTGAACGCGGCTCAACTGTCTTCTGAATTTTCTTTTTTCTCCCCTCACCCCAGCTTCATTCAAGAAATAGATGCTATTTTTGCGGCAGGAGCTCAAATGGGATTTCTATCCACCAGTTTATTAATTATCAATCATTTGAGAGACCATCAAGAAGATCAAAAAACCGGCAAAAAAACTTGGGTCGTTAGAAGGGGCAGAAATTTTGGATTGATTCAATGGCTTGCCTGCATTGCGGCCGCATATATTTTAGGCATCTACTGGATATTAGAAAACTCCTTTGTTATGGCAGGAATATTGCCAATGGCCGTCCTGCCTCTGCATTTTTACATCTCAAAAAAAATAATCAAAGAAAAACCTTCCCGAAGATACAATAGCTTTCTAGCTCTAAATTCCCTGAGCCATTTTTTTTTCTCCATCGCTCTCTCTTTAGCTTGGCTGTCGTAAAACCGGCTGTCAGCGCCTCATCGCGCTTCTACAGCTTCTCTTCTTGTTGTTTGCTCCTTCAACACGTAAGTTGAGACGAGAATAAATAAACCGCCTCAGTTTCATTATAGAGCTTCGACGGATTGAAAACACCTTAGAAAAATCTTGACCTGCGGCTAGATCAATCCATTTTTTAGCTTCAATATAATCAATGGGAATTTCTTCAGATCCGTTGGCATATATAAAAGCCAAATTAGATTGAGCCAGTGCATATCCCAATCGAGCCGCGCGTCTATACAGCTCAACAGTTTTTTTTAAGTCTTTTGAAACACCTAATCCTTCTTCATATAAGTAAGCTAAAGAGGTCATTGCAGAGGCATGCCCCAACCCAGCCGCCTGATTGTACAGCTCAACAGCTTTCTTTAAATCTTTTTGAGCACCCTCCCTTCTGTACAAATGAGCCAAGGAAGTTATTGCAGGGGTATGTCCCAGTTGAACCGCTTGATTGTACAGCTCAATAGCTTTTTTCACATCTTTTTGAACACCCCATCCCTTTTCATACAGATGAGCCAAATTCGTCATTGCAGGGGTGTGTCCCAGTTGAACCGCTTGATTGTACAGCTCAACAGCCTTTTTTAAGTCTTTTGAAACACCTGTTCCTGTTTCATGAAAGTAAGCCAAATTCGTCATTGCAGGAGCATATCCCAGTTGAACCGCCTGATTGTACAGCTCAACAGCTTTTTTTAAGTCTGTTTGAACACCCCTCCCATACTTATACAAACGGGCTAAAGAGACCATTGCAGGAGCGTACTCCAGTTGAACCGCCTGATTGTACAGCTCAGCAGCCTTTTCTCTATCTCGATACAGCCCTCTGGCGCCATTTTCATATAAGTAAGCTAAAGAAGTTGTCGCAGGGGCATACCCCAACCTAGCCGCCTGATTGTACAGCTCGACAGCCTTTTTTAAGCTCCTTGAAACACCTATTCCTTTTTCATGGCAGTAGGCCAAATTCGCCATCGCAGGAGCATATCCCAGTTGAGCCGCCTGGTTGTACAACCCAACAGCCTTTTTTAAGTCTGTTTGAACACCCCTCCCGTACCTGTACAAATGAGCTAAAGAAGTCATTGCAGAGGTATGCCCCAGCTCAGCCGCTTGAGTGTAAAGCTCAATGGCTTTCTCCACATTTTGTTGAAACTTTCCATCTCCTTTTTCATATGAATAAGCTAAATGCACCATCGCAGTAATACGTTGTTCTTCTGAAGTTTGATCAACATCCGACAGTACAGCATGAGAGAAAAATACAGAGAACAAACCTAGAAATAAATAAACCACAACTTTGGGAAAGACGCACATGGACGCTTGGTGCCATACATCTCTCTAATGGTCAAACAAAGTTTCCAGCACAGTTTCATTCTGTCCTTTCCCATTTTTTTCAACATTTTTCACAAATAAATTTATGCATAATGTTAGGATCTCTCAGAACATCCCTTCTTTTGAAGAGAGGAACAAAATACAATCCAATGAAAAAATAGAGTATATGTATGGAGCCGATAAAAAACATTTGGACTAGCTTTTACACACTAACAGAGCAGTTAAGCAAAAAAGACAGGCCGGGATTGTTGATCAAAGTTCTATTTTCCACAGGTCGAATAGGCTACAACTGCCTGCACCCTCTTTCGTCTTTTAAAGAAGGAAGTTTGTCTGACTATATTCAAATTTTAAAAAACACATCCACTCAACAAATAGCTCCAAAAGACGATCAAACAGCCCTGCTGCATACAATTTTACAAGATGCTTATATGGACGCTGATGCCCGCTCTAAAAATCAAAGCCTCTTGTTCGGCTATCCTCCACTTCAAAATCACTGTCTTATCTCCAACATAAAACAACCTGTTTATTTAGACAGACGCGCTTTCTCTGTATTCAAGGTAAAGATGGGCTCTCAATTGCGAGAAGAGACAATAAACTTAAGACGGATGATTAAAAATACCAAAAAAAAAATTCAGCTCAGATTGGATTTTAATGAACAATTATCGAAAAGTCAGTGGAAAAAATGGGAAAGAGAAAACAAAGACCTCATTCCTTTTATAGACTTTATTGAAGATCCTTTTCTAGATTTTTCCTATACCTCTTCTGTTTTTCCTCTGGCCGGAGATTGGAGCCGGCCTTATTTTACTCCTGTTCGAGTCTTCAAGGCATCACAGTTCAGCCTCCCCCTTATACAAAAACAGCTTGCCAGAGGCCGATTTCAAAGAATTATTTTTACCCACAAATTGAGCCACCCTTTGGAAGCCCGGCTCAGCTGGGTAAAAGCCTCTCAGTTTTATAAAATCCACCCTCAAAAAAGAGAAGTTTGCGGCCTTAATTATCCCTTGAATTTTTATGAAAAAAATGATTTTTCATGTTTTTATAAGAAAAATTTTTACGCTCCTTTGGGGCCGGGGCTCGGATTTGATTTACTGCTTAAAAAACAAATTTGGAAAAAATTAAAATAAAAATAAGAAGATATGAAAACAAACCCAACGTATATTCACTGGACCAACGATGAAAACTATTTTTTCATCAACCCCAGAGAAGAAAACAGTTTAAAAAACCAAAACAATGATATTTTTGAACAGTTGAAAGGACATTTGTTTCTTTACACTTCCGGCACAAAAGCAAAAAAGTGCATCGCCCTTTCTAAAAAAGCTTTTCTTCACTCTGCTCAATCCGTCAATCATCATCTCCAAGCACACAAAAAGGATAAATGGCTGGCAGCCCTGCCCCTTTTCCATGTTGGAGGGCTTTCTATTTTGGCTCGAAGTTTTCTATCTCAATCCCCCCTTTTTATTATGGAGGGCTCTTGGTCTCCAAAAAAGTTTCTTTCTCATCTCGAAGAACACCAAATCACTTTAACATCCTTAGTGCCTGCTCAAGTCTATGATTTAGCCCTTCATAAAATAAAAGCCCCTGATTTTTTGAAAGCTGTTGTCGTAGGAGGAGGGGCTCTTCACAAGAATCTCTATCACTTCGCCAGATCTTTAAATTGGCCCCTGCTTCCTTCTTATGGAATGACAGAAACTTCCTCTCAAATAGCCACTGCAAGTATAAATTCCTTGAAAGTCAAAAACTACCCCTCTTTGGAAGTGCTTAAGCACTGTCAAATTAAAATCTGTCAAGAAGGGAAAATAGCTGTTAAATCTCCAGCGCTTTTTACGGGGTGGATGAACGCAAAAACTCCAAACAAATTTGAGCGGCCTTTTCACCAAGGATGGTTTGTTTCAGAAGACAGCGGACAATTGGAAAATTCCAAGTTGACAGTTTTTGACCGTGATCATATGTGCAAAATCAATGGAGAAAACGTCTCTTTGTACGAATTGGAAAATACCCTAATGAAAATTCTAATGGATCAAAAATGCGCGCTAAATTGCCAATTACTTCATGCCCCCCACCCCAGAACAGGCAGTCAAATAATTTTAGCATCTTCAAACAATGATTTACATCTGTTGGAGCTTATCCGAAAAAAGTTTAACATCCAAGTGCGGCCTTTTGAAAAAATTCAAAACTGTTATTTTATTCCCTCTTTGCCGGCAGGACGCTTATCGAAAATTCAAACTTTAACTTTAAAAAGATATTTAGGCTTTGATATTTCTTGAATTGAACCCATTTTTTTTGTAGAAAGAGGAATGCAAAATTTTAACTTACTAGATCCAAAAGTAAATACACTGAACGAAATTTATAAAGAGCTGTTCAACGGAGGAAAAGGTCTTCGAGCCAGTTTGACAAGAGATGTTGCTAAACACTTGGGTTTGAGCAGGGATGAATCCTCCCTTCTCGAAGAAAGCGTCGAAGGGATTCATCATTCCTCTATTTTACATGACGATGTTTTGGATTCCTCCCGCCTTAGAAGGAATCGATTAACAGCTTGGGTGAAATTTTCAAAAAGCAAAGCCATTTTAGCAGGAGACTACTTATTAGCTCAAATTTCATTTAATATCTCCGAATACGGAAATGTAGAGCTATTGAAATTAACTTCTATGACTATAAAAAAAATGGTCCAAGGTGAATGGCTCCAAAGCGAAAATCTTGGAAAAGAAACATTAAAAAAACTCAATCAAGTGCATATCCTCAAAACCTCTTCGCTCTTTCAGTGGTGCTTGAAGGCTCCTTTTTTGTGCTGTCGTGAAAATAACACAAGCATTTATAAAATTTTAGACCGTATAGGCTGTATTTTCGGCCGGCTCTTTCAACGCTCTGACGATATGATGGATTTTGGTGTTAGAAATAAGGAAAACAAAGATGTGTTTAAAGATTTGAAAGAAGGGTATCTTAATTTTTTCGGAGTTTTTTTAAAAGAAAACACTCCTGTTAAAAATGTTACAGCCTTGCGGAATTGTCAAAACACAGAAGATTTAAAAAAACTATTTGGAGAACAGGAGTTAATAAAACAAGTGAATAAATTTGATGAACATAACAAAAAATTGATTTTAGAATGTGAAAGCGATATAGACAAGCTCTCTTCGTTTTCATCTTATGCAGGACTCGACAGCACTCTGAAATCTTGGTGCAGCAGTCTTTATTTCAGATAGGGCAGACAAGAGGATCAATAATTATGGCAAATAAAAAGAAATCTACTGTGAACATTACAGACAATGTACTTAAACAGAAGCCTGAAGACTTACAGAAAACAATTAAAGAAATGATGCAGGATCTAAACCTTAAAGAAGCTGTCATTCAAGAATATAAAAAACAATTATCCTTGTCTGATAAACTAATTTTAAAATTAACTCGACAAGTAGATTCAGACCTTCAAACACTTTACAGGCTTTATGAAAATCTCATTCCCACTCAACTGCCGCATATTCCCGATTGTGAATTTAGCTTTAAATTTTTATCTTCTCCAAAGGGAGCTGGAAAAGATTTTTATCAAGTCATTCCTTTTAAAAAAAGAAATTTCGGACTGATTATGTCTAGCTGTGTTTCTCATATCGTATCTTCTTTGCTTTTTTCATCTAGATTGAAGCTGGCGGCCCGCACAGATTACAAACATCTACAGCCGCACGATTTTCTATCTGCTCTCAGCAAAGAAATGGATGAACAACACAAAAACACTGAAATAGACGCAAAAATTGACATATTTTATGCTGTGATCGACCAAAAAAAATACACATTATCATACTGTCTGGCAGGTTCTATTTATTGTTTTTTATATTCCTTCAGCACAAAAAAACTGCATCGTTTAAACTCATTTAGTTCAAATTTCACTGTAGAGCAGTTGTCTTCCGCCGGCAGCCAAAAAATAAATCTCAACCCGAAAGATCATATCGTACTTTGCTCTCCAGGGATTGTAGAATGTTTCAATGAACATGGAGAAGCTTTTGGTTTAACTCGGCTTCAGCAGATTATTCAAAACACAGAGGAGCCTGGAGCTCACTTAATGAGAAACAATATTTTATATTCTATAAAATCTTTTTATAAAGATCAGGAAGCAACTCGAGATCAAAGCATTTTTATTATGGAAATTCGAGATAAAATCTTAAGACTGACTTAAAATAAAAGGCGGCTTGCTTGACATACGAATCTTTAAAAAAAAAATTTGATCGCGCTAAAAAAATTAATGATCTTCTTCAGCGTTATTATCCTGATGCAGATTGCGCTCTTTATTTTTCAAACCCCCTGGAATTGCTTATTGCAACTATCTTGAGCGCTCAATGCACGGATAAAAGAGTGAATCAAGTCACTCCTTTTTTATTCAAAAAATATAAAACGGCAAAAGATTATGCCAAAGCGCCTGTACAGGAAATAGAGAAAATCATCCAATCCACAGGCTTTTATAAAAGTAAAGCTCAACGGATTAAACAGTGTACCGCTTCTTTGTGTGAACATTATAAAGGAAAAGTGCCGTATCAAATGGAAGACTTATTGACACTTTCAGGTGTCGGCAGAAAAACAGCCAACGTCGTGCTTGGAAATGCCTTCCAAATATCTTCAGGGGTGGTTGTGGACACACACGTTATGAGACTTTCCAATCGTCTGAACTTAATTCAAAGCGACTCTCCAGAAAAAATTGAAGAAAGACTTAATAAATTAATTGACAAAAAATCTTGGATTTTTTGGTCTCACGCAATGATCCACCACGGCCGTCATGTTTGCAAAGCTAGAAAACCTCTTTGCGAAAAATGTTTTCTCATTGATTATTGCCCTCAATTAGGGATCAAAAAATGAATCAAAAAAATATTGTTGTTTTGACATTTCTCGCCGGACTCTTTGGAGTTTTTTTTCTTTTTCGACAATCAAACTCTTCCCCTAAAATCAGGGTTATGACCTATTCTTCTTTTTTGTCTCCTTATGGACCGGCCCATGAGATTCAAAAACGATTTGAAAAGAACTGTAAGTGTCAAATCCAATGGATGAAAGCTGAGGACTCCACTTTGATGATTCAAAAATTGAAACTTCGCTCCGATGGACTGGGAATCGACGTAGTGCTGGGGCTGGATCAACTCACATTTAATACAACAAATCAAAAATGGAAAGAGATCAAGCTCTCCAACAGCAGGTTTATACCTAAGGTGCTTCCATGGATTCATCCTTCAGCAGCGCCCATCTCATGGGCTCCCTTTACTTTTATTGCCAAAAAACAAAAATATCTTCCTAAAAACATTCCATCACTTCTTGATTCTTATTTAAGAAAAAAAATTTCGATTCCTCACCCGCACTCCAGCACTGTGGGACTTCAATTTTACTTCTGGATTTTCTCTCTTTTTAAAAAGACAGAACCATTTCTTCATTTATTTAAAAAACAAGTTTATACCTTATCTCATTCATGGTCTTCGTCTTATGGTCTTTTTCAAAAAGAATTTGCTCCTCTTGCTTTTTCTTACCAAACTTCAATTATTTACCATTTAGTTGAAGAAAATAAGCAGTACTTTTCAGCCCGTTTTTCTGAGGGCCACCCCTACCAGGTGGAGCTTGCAGCTATTCCCGGAACCTGTGTTCAATGTGATCTGGCGCAAAATTTCCTAAATTTTTTATTAGAAAAAAGCATTCAGAAAATTTTAATGACTAAAAATTATATGTTTCCCGTTACTCAAGGTGTTGTACAAGGCACCCCCTTTGAAAACTTGGAGGAGCTTCCTTTAATTTCATACGAAAAGATCAATTCATTTTTATTAAAAAAAGATGAACACCTTAAAAACTGGGATCGAATATTTAACTCAAGATAAAAACAGACTCTCTAATTTTGCGGGAAGAGGTGGAAATGACACGGGAACAAAAACATCGTAAAATAAAAAAATGAAATGGATTTGTAAACTTCAACAGCATCTCTTGCCTGGTCTGATTATTCTCAGTGTCAGTTTTCCCTTTATTGTATTTCTTTTTAAAGTTCAGGAATTCTCTTTGCCTGAGTCTTCCAAAATAATATCCTGCTTTTCTTTTACATTGTTTCAAGCTTTTTTAAGCGTTGTACTTAGTTGGATATTAGCTGTTCCGGCCTCTATGGGTTTGACTGCTTTCTATAAACGCCCTGTTTATTCCCTTTTGGAGTGGGCTTATCTTCTGCCTCTTTTTCTTCCTCCTCTTGTGATGGCCGGCAGTATGCTTAATCTCTTGGAGCATATAACAAAAAGCCCTTTTGGACTTTTTCCTATTGTGTTGAGTCATTCTTTCACCTACGCCGGGGGTATGGCTGTGATTTTAGCGCGGCTGTTGATGTCAAAAACAGCCTCCTACTGTGAGTGGGCTTTTGTCCACAGCGTTTCATTTTGGAAGTTGATGCCGATTTTAGTCAGATTTGTCTTAAAAAGGGATATTCAGTTGATAAGTTTGACTGTCTTTTGTTTTTGCCTGACCAGTTTCAGTCTTCCTTTACTGCTTGGGGGAAATGCAGGAAAAACTTTAGAGGTGGTTATTTATGATTATCTTAAAAATCCTGATGAATGGCCTATAGCTTTAGGTCTTTTATCCATTGAAATTTTATTTATTTTTATTTTATCTTTTTTTATTTTTAAACCATTTTCTGTTTTAAGAAATTTAAAAAATCTTCCTTTTCCTTCTTTAAAGGGAAATATTATTTTTGGACTGTTTCCTGCGCTCTTTATTACTTTGGGATTTCTGGAAGGGCTTTATTACATCTCTGAAATTTTAAAATTAACAGGCTTGATCACAGCTGTTCTATCCACTTTCTTTTTATCGTTATTTGTCGGAGCAGGAACAATCTTTTTCTTGATTCTTATTTCTTTATGTCATTCTGTTTCCTATTTAAAGAAGTTTCTTATCGGATATGCTGTCCCTAGTATTGTATTGACAGGTTTTTCTTTTCTCATCTTTACAAATGGTCAAGTATATCTCTCATGGATATGCGGATTGGTTATTTTGTTTTTGCCATCCCTTTATAGATGGGCTGGAGAGTCTTTTCTGCACAGCCTTGAAAATCAAATTCAAACAGCTCAAACCTTGGGCGCCGATATGAAAAAAATCTTTATAAAAATCATCTGGCCTCAATGTGCTGAATCTTTTTTTCTCTTAGGAGGAGTGGCTGGTTTTTGGGCCGCAGGGGATTTTGCCTACACTATGATTACTTCACACGAAAAAACAAACCTGGCTATTATGGCTCAGCAATTATTAGAAAGATACAGAATAGAGCAGGGGTTGGCTTTGATTTGGTTTGTACTGCTTGTAGGGAGTTTGTCTTTTTTCTTTTTTACTTTTTCTGGAAAATGTATGAGAATCACAGGGCGGTTCTGCGGCAAAACGCGTGTCTTGGAAAGGCTGGGGGGGCGGAGCTGAAAACAAGTTCGGATTTATAGCTGAGCGGCTGAAAGTCCGCTCTGCTGTAAAACGCATGTCTGCAGTTTTCAGCTTTGTCCACACAGCCTTTCTGTTCGACTTCAAAACAGGACGGCTGTAAGCGGCAATGTAATACTGGGAGTAAACTTGCAGATGTTGTGCAGCAAAATGTGTGTCTTGGAAAGGCTGGGGGGGCGGAGCTGAAAACAAGTTCGGATTTATAGCTGAGCGGCTGAAAGTCCGCTCTGCTGTAAAACGCATGTCTGCAGTTTTCAGCTTTGTCCACACAGCCTTTCTGTTCGACTTCAAAACAGGACGGCTGTAAGCGGCAATGTAATACTGGGAGAAAAAAATTGTCTATTGTTAAAAATTTAAAGAAAACATATGGAAATTTTACTATAGATATTCCAGAGTTCAATATTCCCGATCAAGGCATTACAGGCCTTGTTGGGCCTTCGGGGGCGGGAAAGACATCTTTTTTAAGAATTTTATCCGGCTTAGACTCCTGCCCTTCTCTTCAATGGTTTTTTGACGGCCAAGATTTAGCCAAACAGCCTATCAGAAAAAGAAAAATCGGCTTTGTCTTTCAAAGCCTTGAACTATTTCCACACATGACGTCTTATAAAAATATTCAATTTGCTGGTGAAATATCCAACCCATCATGGAAAAAAGACATAGAATTTCTCATTCAATCTTTAGACTTATCTCGTGTCATCCATCAAAAAGCCAGTGAGCTTTCAAGAGGGGAGGCTCAAAGGACAGCTCTGGCCCGCTCTTTGATCACTCACCCCCGAATTTTATTTTTAGACGAACCCTTTTCTTCCTTAGATGACGAAAATAGAAAGAAGGCCTCTTCACTTGTTAAAAAAATGACCACACACTATAAAATACCGGCCATTTTGGTTTCCCATCATTTAGAAGATATTAAAAATTTATCCCAAAACACGATTCAAATTCAAAATGGAAAAATTCAAAAGTAAGATTTTACAGCCTGAACAATGCTTGTGCTGTCCAAGCCGTGCAAACGATATAAATCCACAGCCTTATAAGCGCTTCTGCCAAACTTTCCTTGAACCCCTAAGGAGTGCATTTGAAATGGAACTTTTTCTAAACACAAAGCATGTGCAATAAAAGACCCCATGCCTCCTTTGAGCTGATGATCTTCCACAGTTAACACACAGCCTTGAGTTTGACTGAGACAGTTTTTGATGGTTTCTGTATCCGGCACATTGATAATACTGGGGTGAATTAAAATAATATCCCAATTTTCTTTCACTAACTTTTGTGCCGCCTGTAAAGCTTCTCTCACTAAAGTCCCTCCAGCAATGAGAGTACAGGATTTTTTTTGTTCTAAAATATGAGAAAAAATAATTTGAGCTTTTCCCAGTTCATAAGGTTTGTCATAATAGCTGGGAGGGTATTTTTCCCTTCCAAGAAAGAAAACAAAATTGCTTCTTTTTTTTTGAAAACAATCCACAGCCTGGCTTATAAGAGCTTCAGCTTCCTGACTGGAGGACAAAGTGTAAATAAAGGTATTTGGAATACTGCCTGTTTGAGCAAAGTATGTCAGGCACTGGTGGGATGCTCCATCAGCTGCATCTTGAAAACCGATATGAGATAAAACAGCAATCACAGGGGCTTTGGACAAAACAGCCATAAACAAAGGCAGGGAGCCTTTGCTCACTCCAAATTGGGCAAAAGTGTCCACAATCGGAATAAACCCTTCTTTAGAGAGGCCGGCGGCCATACTGAACATATTGGCTTCCGCCACTCCTACATCAAAAGAATCTTTAGGGAATTTTTTTCGAAAACCCATCACTCCCGTAGAGCCTGGAAGATCTGAAGTCACAGAAACCAGTGGATACCCTTGTTCTTTCTTTTTAATTAAAGCTTTAGAGACTCCCTCTTGCACTTTCTCTTCTTTTGTTCTGCTCACAATAGTTTTTTTTTCAGAAAATTTTTGAATAAGCTCTTCAGACCATTTGATAAATTCTTTCGGAATTTTTTCACCTTGATAAATTTCCTCCAGAAAAGATTTAAGTTCCTGAGGGTTTTTCAATGGAAATCCGTGGCCGCCGCTGGAAGATTCCTGCGTTTTCTTCACTCCGCAGCCTTTAACAGTTTGAGCTAACACAGCCACAGGGCTTTTTTTCTCAACCTGTGTTAAAGCCTGCTCTATCAGACAGGCTGTTTCTGTCAAATGATGAGGTTTACTTAAAGCGAGGACAGTCCAACCTAAATTTTCCAAACTGGACAAAGTGTTTTTCATTGAAAAACTATCCTCGTCAATTCTGCCTGAAAGTTTTGTATTATTATTGCTGACAATCATCAAAAAAGGATTCATCAGATTTTTTTGAGAAAAACCCGGAATAGAGGCTAAGGCCTCACGGGCTTCCCCCTCCATTAAGGCGCCGTCTGAAACTGTCAAAATAGTCGTGCGGGCTTTATTTTTAATCCGATCCGCAACAGCCAAACCTTGAGCTTGAGCAATGGTGGAGCTGAGAGGGCCGTTGCTCAAATAGACTCCTTTTGGAAACAAATGATGCTCTCCGTGTCCTGTGAGAAAACTGGAAAGAGATCGAAATTTTTTTAAATCTTCTATTTTTAATCCAGCATAGTTATAGTTGGCTTTTAAAGCGTAGAGGCCGTTTTCGCAGTGTCCTGCATCATTAATAAAATGAAAATAATCAAACCATTTCTTTGATTTTCGAAACATTAAAGCAAACAGCACAGAATTTATTTCAACAAGAGCAGAAGGGCCTCCCCAGTGGGCCGCCGCTCCTCCCAGAACCGCTGACATATCCATCAAAGCCAGCAAAGCTCTTATGGCTTTAGGGTCCGATGTAAAAAGCTTTTCCCCAGAGCTTAGCAAAATTTCTTTGGAGTATTTTGGTTTTTCTAAAAATTCAGAAGATAAAGTGGTCATCTATCCCTGCCGTCCCTCTTATATGTTTACTGAATTTATAAAATCAAGAGTCTTTGGATGAAATCTCTTCCTTTTTGGACTCTTCTTTATCATCCAAGCCTTTTTTAAAACTTCGGAGAGCTTCACCCAAGGACTTGCCAAGACCCGGAAGTCTTTTGGGTCCAAAAAGCAACAGCAACAGCAAAATAATAAGGGCAATCTGCCAAGGAGATATACTCACGGTCCCTTAGTTAGCACCAAAAAGCTCTGACTGCAATAAATTTTTACACAGTTTTTTGATGACTGCCGGCCTCCTGTTTCTGCAGGAGCGGGGCAGTTCAGCGCTGCCAAGCAAAACTACTGAGCAAGAATGCAGAAACGACACACGTGTGTAAAACCTCTCTTTTGATCAAGAAATGTGTTTTTGAGCCAGCCATGCGCGGGCATGGCGGGAGGCGTGATGCACACGAATGATATCAACACCTTTTCGAGCCAGCTCCATAGAAATTCCAAGGCTTTCAAAATCTCTCAAAAAAGGTTTTTGTGCTTTAGAGAAAACCGACATAAAAGATTTTCTGGAAGGCCCTGCCATTAAACGAACTGGGTACTCCATAAAACTCTCAACATTTTTTAAAATATCCAAAGACTGCTCAGCCGTTTTCCCAAATCCAATCCCAGGATCGAAAATAACACGCTTTAGATGAATACCGTTTTTTTCCAATGCATTTAGTTTTTTCTCCAGCCAGATTTTTATTTCCTGTACGGGATCCTGCCGAGTTGAAAAAGTAATCTTTTTATCCGCCGGTACACTTAAACTGTGCATGAGAATATAGTCGCAATGAGAATCTTTAAGCACGTCAATCATCTGGGGATCCGATAAACCGCTCACATCATTGATCACATCCGCCCCCTTTTTTAAAGCTCTTCCTGCTATTTTCGCCCGGAAAGTATCCACACTCACCTTCATAAAATGATCCATACTCTGAATTATTTTAAAAACAGGCTCAATGCGGCGCCATTCCTCTTCCACAGAAATATTTAAAGCTTCCGGCCTGGTGGAATACCCCCCCACATCCAGATATTGAACAAAAAAATCCATATTCAGTTTAATTTTTTCTTTTATTTGATCTTTGATATTTCCAACAGCTCTCTTCGTAAAAAAATCTCCTCCATCAGAGAAAGAATCAGGAGTGCAGTTTAAAATATCCATCCAGGCCGGCAGTTTATCTTTCAAACGACGGGATAACTTCAATACAGAATGATTGTGAGTTATTAAATCAGGAGCAATATCCCTCAAGGGAGATAATACAAAGTCTCTTTGAACTAGATGAGGGTGAGGTACAGTTAAAATTTCACTATTTTGCTTCATATTCTCCACAGCTAGAATATCAATATCAATAGTTCTTGGGGACCACCTCTGACGCTTTTCCTCCCGCCCCAGCTGATGCTCAATATTTTGAATAATAGAAAGCAGTTTTTTTGCGTTCAGAGAAACTGCTCCTTTCAAAGCTAAGTTCAAAAAAGGACGGTTCCAAAGGAGATCATAAGGCTCCGGCAGCAGCGCAGGACTTTCATATACTGGAGATATTTTTTCTATTTGAATCAATGGCTTTAACAAAGATAAAGCCCGGAAAATATTGCACCTTCTATCTCCTTTGTTAGAGCCTAAACTTAAATAAACATCCATTGCAGAATACTCCCTCATCTTTATTAAGAAATAACAAAATACCGCAAACGATCTTTCTGAAATGAGAATACAAAAAATAATTTAAAAGTCTTCATCTCCATACTCTAGAAACACACCTCCTAAAAGTCCTTTTAAAGGGGGGGAGACCTTATGCAGTTTTAAAGACAGAGAGGTGATTTTCGGAAAATCTGTCTTCAATTGACGATAACAGCATACCGCCATCTCTTCCATAGAAGAAAAACTCTTACTTTGAGAATAAAGCTGTATTTTATCTGAAACTTCTTGATAACAAACAGGAGGCTCCATGGACGTTAAGACGCTGAAGCGAACAGTCCATCGAATTTCCTGCAAACCTTTTCGCTCTTCCACAGTCATTCCTAAATGCACTGGAATGGACAAATCTTTGATAGTGATTTTAATTTCTTTTTTCATTTTCAAACCCGGTTCAAAAATCTCCGTTTTTTATCAAAAAACAGGGATTTTTTTTCATTGAAGCTGACGAAAAAGCCTTTTTTTGCATAGAATATCCCATATTGGCAATACATCAAGCAGTAAGGCGGCCGAAAACGTTAAGGGGCTGAAGCGATATTTTGCAGAGGATGCATCGAACGTGCATAGAGCCTCTGTAGAGCCTTCCTGTCAGCAGCAGTCCAGAAGCCGTAAAAAAAGAGCCGGATTTTCAAAGCGGCTTGATATAAAACTTATTTGCTGACACAATACCTGCTATGACAACAGAAGAAAAAATAAAAAAAATGCTGAATGAAAATTCTGTTCTGCTCTTTATGAAAGGAGAGCCTCAGGCGCCGCAGTGTGGATTTTCAGATAGAGTTGTTAAAATATTAGATCATTTAGGAGTTGCATATCACTTCTTCAATGTACTAAGCGATGAGAAAATTAGACAAGGTATTAAAGTTTACGGCAATTGGCCGACTATTCCACAGCTGTACATTCAGGGAGAGCTTTTTGGCGGCTGTGATATTATTGAAGAGGGATTCACTTCAGGCGCTTTGGAAAAAGCATTAAAATCCTCTAAAACCAAATAAAAGTGAAATGGCTGCAGACAACCTCTCCTTTTGCAGAAAGGAGGCTGTGTGCGGAATGGGCCGCGGCAAAAAGCTTTTAAGGGCGAAAAATACAGCGAAATCCCACATCTCTTAAAGAAGGCCCGCTTCTTTTATTGTCAATGTCTGCTCTTACAGAGAAAACCCCCATATCTCTTTCTGAGTTTCCTCCTCCTCGAGCTAAATAATCTTTCACTGTGGAAAGTTTTGCATCTCCCAAACCTCCTGGAGTTTCACGAACACTCCTATCAGACAGATGATAGAAATTATTTTTAGGGCCAAAAAGCCTTTTGCTTTCACCAGACAGCTCAGAAATATGTTTATTTCCTTCACTGCGAACACCTAGGGAAGCAGTGCTTTCCAGCACCAACTCCCAAACTCCTCCAGAAAAATCCCAAATTTCTTCCCCATTAGGCAGGATATGAGTGCGTCTGTTGACCTCCCATCGAGAAGAACTGCCCCCTCTAGAGCCTCCATAGGCTCCCCTGGAAGATGAACCTACATTTAATACGTTGTCTGTGCGTACAACAGCTCTGCCAGAAGACCAATTTTCAGGCTCTGATTCAATCAGACGGGCAATGGTCTGCCAATCATCGTTGGTGATTAAACTGTATCCAATACCATTATTTTGACATTTCTCTTTAGCCTCTCCATGCGACAACCCTGTCCATGGATCATTTCCAGAGCGAGAAACAGCTTTATCGAAATAATAACCCTCATCTTCATCATCACGATAACTGCGGCTGTATCTATTATTGCTTCTATATCCGTCTCTATTATTTCCCCTGTATTCACTGCCAGCCTCATATTGCATAACACAAAAATCTCTTTCCGTATAATTATCGTCTCTGGGAACAGGGATATACCCTTCTGGACAGTTAAATCTATTTTCAACAGAAACACACGCGGAGGAGCCAGAACCTTCAGCAGAGATATTCACCACCTCTCTATTTTGAACAACACTGGTTAAATCTAAAGTGACATTCCATCTGCCGCCGGAGCATAAAATTTCTAAACTTTTATTTTCGACAGAAATTTCCACACGCTCATTAGAGTGTTCACAGTGGCCGGACACCCTGTATTCCCCGGCATTGCCGCTGTTAATATCATCTGATTTAGAAATAGAAAGGTCAGAACTGCGGTTGAAGTCGTCACATCGGATACTGCTGGATCTCGTAGAGCTGAAACGGTCTGTCCGCCGGTCATAATCATAATCTTCAAATTCATCATTTCTATTCTCTGAACAAGAAACAGAAATAACTAAATAAAACAACAAAAGAAAATATTTTAGCATACAACCAGCATCTCAATATCAATATACAATGTACAATTTTATAAGAGAAACACGTGGAAAGGAAAGCCCTTATGACTAATGTCCAGACGATTGTTATTCTGCGGTATATTATAAAAAGCCCCAAAACATCTTTTTCAAACCGCTACAAATGTTCAGAGTCCTTCTTTAAAGATAGGGGAATCTCTTTTTGGGTCCTAGCTCCCAATTTTTTAATATTTTCAAGGCTGGATACAATATTGCCCTTGCCTGTATAAAGCTTTTTATAAGCTTCTTTATAATTCTGTGAAGATCTCTCCAGATTCTGCCCCACCTGCTTCAAATCTTCCACAAACCTTACAAATTTATCGTAAAGAGAGCCTGCTTTTTGAGAAATTTCCAAAGCATTTTTATTTTCTCTTTCTCTCTGCCACATAAAAGCAACAGTCCGAAGTGTGGCTAAAAGGGTTGTAGGGCTGACGATGACCACAGACTCTTTCCAAGCCAAATCCATAATACTGCGGTCTGACTGCAAAGCAATAGAAAAAGCACTCTCTAGCGGAAAAAATAAAAACACAAAGTCCAAAGAATTGAGGCCTATAGCGTACTGATACTCTTTCAAACTCAAATCAGAAATATGTTTCCGGATGGAGGTTGTAAAACTTTTAAGCAGACGCTCTTGGTCCTCCTGGTTGTGAGTTTGAATAAATTGTTCGTAATGGACAAGCGACACTTTCGCATCAATCACCAAATGCCTGGATTGAGGCAGTTTCACAACTACATCCGGCTTCAAATGTGAACCCTGCTCTGATTTTAAATTCATACCCTTGCCCTGCACTACGTACTCCTCTCCTTCTCTAAGTCCTGAAGCTGAAAGGATATGATTTAATACAGATTCACCCCAAACTCCTTGGGCTTTGACACTCCCTTTAAGGGCCGATGTTAAATTTTGGGTTTCCTCCCACGTCTGCTGACTGGCCTGCATAAGATTTTTAATTTCATTTTTTAATGAAAATATTTCTTTGAAGCCTTCTCCGTAGTGCTTTTCCGCCTTTTCCTGAAAAAACTTAATCTGCTCTCCTAAAGGACGTAAGACCTGCTCTATTTGCTCTTTAGAGTCTTTTTTAAATTGAGAGGATTTTTCATGGAAAATTTTTTGAGATAAATTTTCAAATTGAGCTTCCATAGTTTTCAATAAATGTTCTAACTTTTGATCGTCTTGTTTTTTCTGCTCTTCTGAAAGACTAAGCTTCACTTCCTTTTCCTTATAAGAAAGCTCCCATTGACTGCATTTATTTTTACATTCTTCAAGATTTTTCTTAGACTCTCTAAGTTTCCTGCTCAAACTCCAAATAAACCCGAGGCAAACACAAATGAAAGTGAGAAAGACAAAAATAACCACATAAGACACAACTCATCTCCCCATATGCAGGGCTTTCAGAAACACTCTGTACAAACGAGCTGTTGATACAAAGTCTTTTCATTCGGTACTACAAATTTCTATACACGTCAATTCCCGACAGCTTTTTTGCACAGTGATTTAGTGTGAGGAGGGTTTCCCGTACAAAACGCTGTGAACCGTACTTAAAGGCATTTGAGTGATTTCAGAAATCATTTGAGAATCATGACCGTCCTTGAACAACTGGTTTATAACTCCGCCGTCTTCTTGATTCGGCCCTTCCGCTTCAAAATCTCTGGAAAACATATTGCTTGAACGCGGTTTGAAAAATGAGCTGACCCGGCGGACAGCAGGGAAGAATAAGTTTGATTGAGTGTCAGCTGACAGGGATGGGCAAAGACTTTCTTTTGTAACTCCTTCATCAAGAACTAAATACCGAACTCGTTCTATCAAATTGCAAACGGCTTCACCCAGCCTTACAGAGCTGGTGAATTGATTGCCGGATAAATTCAAATATCTCAAACGAGGCAAATGAACTGTATTGAAAGACGCAGAAGGAAGGTTGTTTAAATTATTGTCATTAAGCCAAAGATACCTAAGCTTTTTTAGTTTTTCAAAAAAAAGAGAGGGCAGTGAGTTTAATTCATTTTGATTTAAAGCTAAAGAACGCAGAGGATATTCTGCAGGCGCATTTTGCGAAACATGAATCAATTGATCTGGAAGTACATTCAAATTATTGTGATTGAGCCAAAGGTATTTCAATTTTTTAAGATGCGCTGTATGTGAACCTAAACTGCTCATTTGATTATGGCCCGCATCTAATTGTTCCAATGTATTTGGGAAAAGCGGGAGCCGGCCTCGAATATTGTTATGACTCAAATTAATTTCTTTCAGATGAGCCAGCCCTGTGAAAGCGTTTTCATGAACAGAGGAAATATTGTTGTAGCCTAAATTCAATTGCTCTACATAAACCAGGCCTTCCGCGCCGGACGCCCCTGCAAATACTCTTTCTGTCAAAGAAGAAATTTCATTGTGGCTTAAATCCACAAACTTAACATTTGTAAGGCCCAAAAAATCATGCTGTGTCACCCTTGGAATATCTTTATTTTGTAATGAAACTCTTGTGATGGCTCTGAGCTGGCGGGAAGTGATTAAGCTCCGGCAGTCCTTTGTTTCCTCATTGAGCTGATAAATGAGATAACGTAAAAAATGTCCAGCCTCTTGGCGAATCAATATATCTTGACTGCCTTCTTCTAAACCTAAGCCTTTTAAATCAATCACCCCTGTTCGAGGGCAGGGACCTGTATTTGGACTTACACTCACCTCAATACGATCCACAACAGAAGGATCATCGGCTTTTACAATTCTTGGACGGCTCAGCATAGGAGAGGCTGAAGTGAGGCCGGTGTATGAAACTCCAAGGCTTAGGTTTTCATCACAATACTCAGGGGACAAACGAAAATTCAGATTCCCCCCCGAAGAGCCTGCATCTTCTGTATGCGTAAGTTTGTCATTTATGCGTACAGTGTTTTTACAAGATTCTGCACTAAGATTCAAACGGACTAAATTGGAGTTTGCATTTTCTATAGATCGAACGGCATCGGCTGGACCGTTTACAATCAATTTGAAAAGATCTGACCCTGTTTTTCCTGCAGGATTTCTGCTCGCTTGAAATCTTTTATGAGGGTTTGAAAAAAGAGAACGCAGTCTGGAGCTTCTTCCTTCATCTTCACACTGTATATCATAAGACATGATGGTTCGTTCACATATACTTGATTCTGAGGGATCAATGTACCCATAGCCATAGGGATAAAGAGGAATGCCGGAGTCTCTGCCACTAGAGTGGTACAATGTGTACCGGTCGTGAAATAAATTCATGTTATGCCCTAGTTCATGTGAGAAAGTGTACATGGACCGGCAGGAGCTTCCCCACCATGAAACACTAAAGCTTGCACCGCTTCTCCAAAAATCCAAGAGAGTGGTGCCGTTAGAAAAACGGATTTCACTCCAATCATGATTAACTGATTCCAGGCGGCTGTTGATTTGATCGCCTCTGCTTTTGCACTCTGCACTGTTTCCCTCAATGCATTCTATGTAATAGGTGTAGGCAATGCCGCAGGCCCCTGGAGGATTATTATTTCTCTCAGCAATTAAAAGATGAACAAAATCAGCCGCATATTGTTTTCTAAGTTTATGAGCGGAATCCAGCTTCCCTTCAGGATCTAATGAACCGTTTTCATCCAAATCACTTGCTTTATACCTCAAATTTGCTAAATCCTGCTGCATATTATCGTCTTCTCTATAAGAAACTTTTTCAACACCTGCGAGACGGATGCGGAGTTCAACTCCACTATCCCTTAGAGCTTGATTGGTTTTTACAATCTCCTGTTGAATATCCCTTCTAAGAGCTGATTGGTCCCCTCCATTGAGAGCCGCTACGGCCTGCGTATAAAGCACCAATACATCTATTTGGTTTTCATCAGCTTGATTTTCTTCAACAGACAATATTTCTGAAGAGCTTTTCTTTATCAAAGGGGTTTGGAGGGTTCCCGGAGGAGAAATTTCAATCACATCATCTTTCAGTTGATGAGGAGGTGGAGTATTTACCTCCTGAATTAAAACTTGATTTTGATTGGAGCTTCCATTGCTGATAGTGAAGACCCCTTCAGAGGAATGGAGCTCCCCCCGGATGGCACCTTCTTTCCCCAGCATTAAAGTCATAAATCCCTCTCCTCCTTCAATAATTTTAGCCTTGATGAAAGAGCCTCCGAATTGAGTGGGATGAATGGACTCCACTTTCACTTGAAACTTAGTTCCTGGGAATAACTCTAGGTCCCATGTAGTAAAAGACTGCTCTTGCGCCGTCATCAGCCTATCTCCTGCGGAAGAAAAAGACCGCACAGAGTTTAAATTCATATCTGAAAAGCGGTGCCTCACGTATGAAGAATCTTCTTTTAAATTCAAATAAATCTCCATATCTTCAACGGGTTGAGAGGATTCATGAAATAAAACTGCCCCTTGCGCAAAGAGCTGAGATGTATATCCAATAATCAAACCTATTAGTAATATTTTCATTTTTCTCTCCTTTAAGGACAATTACTGCTATCTGGGAAAATAACTTCTGTTTCTGCAGATGAAACTTCTGAGCAAATGCGTCTTTTAATATTTAAAATATCCCTATCATTTCCTCTAAGATCCAACTCACTTAAAGTCTGTAGATTGGTGAACAGCCCTGCGGGAAGCCCTCCAGCTGTTAAATTATTATCGCTCAAATCCAATTCCTCCAAACGAGGCATTCCGTTAAAAAAATTTGCAGACAGCCTCTCTAGTGAGTTGCCGCTCAAATACAAAACTTCTAAAGAAGACAACCCTGAAAAAAGACTGGAAGAAAGAACAGTGAGATTGTTGTCACTGAGATCTAAATCCAACACCTTAGACAATCCCAAGAACAGGTTCGTTGGAAGGGAATCAAAGTTGTTGCCGCTCAAATTTAAAAGCCTCAGATTATTCCTTAAAGGCTCAAACACATTTTCAGGCAGTGTTGTAAGGCCTGTATTGTTTAAATGAAACCTTTCCAAAGAATGAAAATCATCTAAATCCTCCAAAGTGAGAGAAGATAAGAACGCGCGAACCTGCAAATCCATTATGGAATTGAGATCGGATGCTGAGACAGAATTACAGTTGTCATCAGGAAGCAGGCTCAATACAGCTTGTTGAAAGTTTGAGGAGCTTCGATCGCATAAAGACGTAAAAGAGGAAGAAGAAGAGCCGCCTCCGCCGCGGCTGCCTCTGCTTCTTCTGCCTTTTTTCCCGCTGGTTCTCCGTTTTGTATATCTATCATCATTTCTTTCAGCCAACCCCTCCGCCTCATCATTTTCCCATGAGAGAGGCCTGTCGTTTGGAGCTGAACAACTCACAAAAATAAAAAACAAGGCAAAAACAGATTTCATACAACTTTCAAAGTCCTCCGCAACTTTTATCTGACGCTTTTATGCCGCTCCCGTATTTACGTGAATCATTCAACATGGAATCGGCTGTATTCTGTGAAAACTAAAGCTAAAAAACTGTCAGTGACTGCCATCTGAAGACCTTGCCCAAAGATACAAAAGAGAGGGCCGCGATACGCCCTACACAGATGCCATGCTGGAAGTTAGGCAGATCATGGAAAAAGAAAATATTGGGGGCACCATACCCCAATATACCCCTAAAATCGTACTCCAAAGTAAAGGAATGGCGTGCAAAGAACCCAGAAAAGCTTGCCCTTCAGAGACGGCGTTATTATCTCAAAAGAAAGGAACGGCTGTGCTGGTGAAAAGTCTTTAAAGATGCTATACTTAAGTACAGGAATAGAAGAATAAAATGGAATACAAAGATGCAAAAACTCTCAATGAAGTAAAACAGATTTTTGAGAAGTTTGAAAAAAGAAATGAAGAAAACATGAAGAATAAAGTTGTAAAAATTGTATACAGCTTGATCTTTCCCATAAGACAAAGCTGGCTCTTAGCTCTGTGGCAGAGATTGAACAGGGCCGGCGTAAAAACATAAACCTGAAAACCATTGTACTGATAAGCCGAGCTTTAAAGGTTAATCCGATAAAACTCTTAAAATGAGACAGCAAAACAGATCAGAAACAGCACAATCGAATTAAACCTTGAATCTCTTTGGACGGGTTCCGATAATTCATAGTCTGGCTTTAAAAGGGGGTTTTTATGAAGTCGATTTTTTTATTCAGTTTGGTGTTCTTTGGATTCAATGCGTTTTCTGCCAATTTTTCCGGTCATTATATGTGCGGTGCCGGCACTGGTCCTGAAGGACTAAGATATGCTTTTACAGATACAAACACTTTTTATTTTAATGTGTTTGAGAAAGACCTTAATATGAGAGTTGTCAGTACGCTGGAGCAAGCTGGTTTAAATTTGGAGAATATAGATCACGAGCAATTAAGACCGCGTGATAGTTTTACAAAGCCACACCGTCTTCATCTTATGAGACGTTTTCAAACAAATATAAACTGCCACGAATGTTTCAATAAAGTTCATTTGTCCTTTCCAAGTTATTATCGTTTTATTAACTTTGAATCACGCTGGTTATACAGTTCTGATGGCCACTCCTATACTACAGGGTCAGATGATACTTTCTTTTCAAAGGAATCAGTTAAATTCAGGGATATTTTACTGGTTCCTTTAGCCCTTAAGTATATGCGTTTAACAAGAGAGAGGTTTAATCTTCTTGAAACATATACTATTCAAGACTATCCAAATGCACTGGCGGAGCATAGAGAATGTGCGAGAAACAACAGACCTATTGTTGAGTCTGCTATTGAAAATTGGAGCCGTGAAGACCGTTGGTGGTTTAATGACAACATCAAGCCATTATTGGAGCAAATGATTATGGTATGGGATTTATGGCGTGGAGAATATGAGCCTTATTAAGGAGTGAAACATGAAAACCGATAAAACTCTTAAAATGAGTTAGTCATATTTGACGTTTGGATATACGCCTTCATTCTTATAATCATCAAGATCAGCAAAGTCATTACATGAGAGTCTTGAAATATCATTTTCGTCAGGTTCATAGTATAAGCAATCATTCCCTTCTGTCTCCACAGGCTCCAAGATATTAAACAAAAACTCTCCCAAGTCTGGGTCTCCACTGCGTCCGTCTGAATCTTGGAATGAAAAAAATTCTTCCTCTGTATTCCATTCTCTTATTGTTAAATGGATTCTGTGTATAGTTTCATGGTCAGAAGTCTAAACATTCCAAAGTAGTAATATGGATACCCCCTTAAAGAAACTTTAACGTATTTCTCTGGACTTCTATATGAGATCCAATTTCCTTAAGACTGGGATTAGGAAAGAAAAACTTTGGACAATCAGGGCAAGATGAGCCTTCAGAGAAAGGCATGTCTTCAATGCCTGTAAAATAGTTTGCAGTTGGTACAGTGGTGTATTGTATAATAGCTATCGAAAATACTAGGACCTATTTGAAAATCAATTTTCTGGCTCTCATTGATAGCTTTGAAAAATTGTTTTAGTTGGCCAGTCTATGTCACAGTATAGATCTAAAGACCCCTCTGGGTTTTTAATAGTAAAAACCCGATACCCTACGGCAAAGTTCCCCTTGTCACAGCTCTAAAAGGTCCCGCCTATACATTTCTCTCCTATTTCTGTCCCCCATTCTTGTTCTTCAGGTTCTTCGCTCGTGTCATTTATACAAGATTGCTCGCCCCCATCATATGTTCTTGCTGTAAATTTACTAACAAGTGATTTTCCAAGACAGCAATTTTCATACCCATTGCTTTCACTTTTAGTCATACGAACAAAATGTTTCTTTTTCTTTATTCCCTTCAGATTCACGATCCCATTTTGTTTCGCCTATATTCTTTTGCCATTTTATATATTCACCCCCCCCGCACAAAGTTTGAGCTACTTTGTTCACAAGTTTTATCTGCAAATATCTAAAGAAATGCTCAGTAAGAAAAAAGCTGTCCTACAATCGCTAAAATTTGCAGAAATACTTGTTGTGTCCACACATTTACTGTCTTGATCAAGTCATCAGACATCATGGAGAGCTAGAGCAATCATGTGCTGTAGAACATCCCCCAAATGGCTCGGCCACACAAACCCCTAAACTTACTTGTCCAACATCTTGTCACTACACTTGGTATCTCACAAAGATGTGGATTCCCGGCGAACCTTCGCCGGATCTTTGATTCCAATGCCAGGGGAGCCATAACGGAAGCATATTCACACATTTCTTCAGGGATATGTTGATTTGTAAAGCGATCCCTGCCGGCTGAATTGATCCCCTTGTGAGTTTCCTTACTTTGTCCCTTTATTCCTATATCAGACTCATTCAAATCTAAAGTGCAATAAATATCCTCGACTGATTCACTCCCTTTATCTGATCCCACAGTCGATCAATCCAATTTCATCATTAGATGAAAGCTCGTATTCAGGCAAAGGAGCTAGTCCGTAGATAATAATTCTGTCATTGAATTTAATATACAACCGATCGTCAATATTCATCACTAGTCAATTCAGAAAAAACATCCACAGCCGGAACACATGAGAGACAAAAAAATAAACCAAAGAGAGCCACAAAAACTTTCATGGAAAATTGAAATATGATATGTTTCCTTAAAAGTCATTTCTCACAGCATCAAAGCTTAACCCGATAAAACTCTTAAAACAGAGCTAAGCTTAAGCGTTTCTGTGGGCTATCCTCTGAACGCTTGTAGTGTGCCATTTTCCTGATTGCCTTGTAGCCATACCAGAGGCATTGAGCTTGTCTGCAATAGCTCTATAGCTGTGTCCGTCTGTTCTTAAAACTTTAAAGGGTTGCCTCATGTTTTCTGCAATGCTCCAAAGCCCTCTTAAGTTCTGGCCGGTTTTTATCAGATTTTCCGGATTCCCTTTCAGTAAAGCTTTTTGAAGGGGGCCAATACTATTTAAGATAATTCTTCACCATTGTTTTCTGGGCATGAATCCCTAAGCTCTGCTTTTGTGTTGAGACCCTATGATAAGCTGCAAATTGCCGGCGTGTGTTTTTCTTTTTTCTTCATAAGAACCTTACTTTATTTATCTTGAATAACACAATTTAACAAGATTTATCAAGATTTATCAATTTATAAATACTGTTTTAAATTTTTAGCCTTATTGTCGGCTTCTTAGTTCATTGAGAGCTGAACCTTTCCAAAACCACTGGACCTGCTCAGCATTTAAGGAATGCGCGACAGGAATTTTTACCCTTGATCCGCTTGTTTTTTGAACCAACAGCTGATGAACACTGTTTGGCCCTAAAGATTCTAAATCCAGTAGAGTAAATTGATCTCCTTCTTCAATTTGATCATAGTCTGAAAGGCGGGCAAAAGTTAGCGGCAAAACCCCTTGTTTTTTTAAATTAGTTTCATGAATGCGGGCAAAACTTTGAGTGAGTACAAAAGCACAACCCAAATATCTTGGGGTCATAGCCGCGTGTTCGCGGCTGCTTCCCTCACCGTAGTTTTGCCCGCCCACAATAATCCAATGGAGATTTCTGGATTTGAGATCGCGGGCTATTTTGTTAAACTCCCATTTTTTACCGGTGAGCGGATGAAGCCCTTCTCCGACAAACGGGTGAAAAGCGTTCTCAGCTGTCAGTAAAAGATTGTTTGAGATACGATCTAAATGCCCTCTGTATCTTAGCCAATAGCCCGCAGGAGAAATATGATCTGTGGTGCATTTTCCTTTAGCTTTGCAGAGCAGAACCAAATTTTCAAAATCCTCCTCTTTCCATGGAGAAAAAGGTTTGAGTTCTTGAAGTCTTTCAGAAGAATCACTAATTACCACTGATGTAGAAGAGCCTTTGGGGGCTTTAAACCCGGAAGAGTTGAAACAAAATCCTTTTTGCGGAAGCTCATCCCCTGTAGGAGGCTCTAACTTAAGGCCCCCTTCCAGCGTGTCTGTATCAGGATTAAAGTCCAATTTTCCTGATAAACCAATAGCCACTTACCATCTCCGGACTGCCAATAAAAGACAAAGTAGAAGGATTGGCGTCATTTCTGCCTTTAAAGTTTCGGTTAAAACTATTGATAATAGTGTTGCGGTCTCCTTTTTTGTATTCCTTTCTCTTCCACTGCCCAATACAAGGACCGCAGGCATTAGCTAAAAACAACTGCTCCAATTGCTGAAAAATCTTCCATCATTCCATCTCTTTCAATCGTTTTTTTTGATTTGATCCGAACCCGGTGTAATTAAAAAAGGCTGAGGCATTTTCAATCCTTTTTTCGAGCTTGACGGGCCACATGGACAGCTTTGCTGATATCCTCATAAGAGGAATTTGTACAAGATCCTATTAAACAAGCAGACAGTTCACAAGGCCATCCCTGCTTTTTAGCCTCTTTTTTTATCTGCTTAACAGGGTAACCGGAATCGGGGGAGGAAGGGCCGCAAAGATGAGGCTCTAGTTCAGATAAATTAATTTCAATCAGCTCATCAAAATAAGAGTGTGGATTTTTAACGGCCTCTTCATCGGCTTTTAAAAGTGAGGCATATTGATCAGAAAGGCGGGCAATATCCTCCCTCTTCGTAGCCTTTAAATAACGTTTCATACGTTCGTCGTAAGGAAAAAGAGATGAAGTAGCCCCTAACTCAGCCCCCATATTGGTAATGGTCGCTTTCCCAGTACAGCTGATTTCCAAACACCCTTCGCCAAAATATTCAATAATACGATTAGTGCCTCCTTTGACAGTCATAATCTTGAGAAGTTTTAAGATGACATCTTTAGGAGAGGTCCAACCGCACAGCCGCCCTGTCAAATGCACTCCCACTATTTTTGGAAACTGAACTTCCCAAGGAAGGCCGGCCATAACATCCGCCGCATCAGCCCCCCCCACACCAACAGCCAGCATCCCTAAGCCTCCTGCATTAGGAGTATGTGAGTCTGTTCCGATCATCAATCCTCCAGGATAAGCATAATTCTCTAAAACAACTTGGTGGATAATGCCGGAGCCCGGCTCCCAAAATCCAATACCGCAGCGGCTGGAAGCTGAAGATAGAAAATCAAAAACCTCGCCATGTTCACTTAAAGCTTGTTTCATATCATCTCTTTCACCGTGTTCAGCTCGAATCAAATGGTCGCAGTGTACGGTGGTGGGTTTATGTGTTTTTGTCTTCCCCGCCAGCATGAAT
This sequence comes from Bdellovibrionales bacterium, assembly GCA_965199935.1. Taxonomy (GTDB): domain Bacteria; phylum Bdellovibrionota; class Bdellovibrionia; order Bdellovibrionales; family UBA1609; genus JAPPLG01. Next base: position 654,073 of record CBDATD010000001.1, on the reverse strand, counting down.
TGAAGCAAAGCCATTTGTGCTGTAGCATCCTGCATAGCCACTCGATCAGGCATCAAAGACAAAAATCCTGTTCTATCAAAGTGATCAGGAACTGCAGTCAGATGTGAAAAAAGAATCTTCTCTGAAAGAACAAGAGGGCGGTTGATTTTTTCCCTTATGCTTTCTAATCGAACCTTCTGCTTTTTATAACTTTCTAAAACTTCTAAAGATGTTGCTTTTAGCATATTTTTGACACACAATTTCTAAACTGGATGAATGTTTATCAAAAGAGTTCATCAAAGTCCAGTGCATACAAGTAGAATATACCTCTTTATTCAAATTTTTCAAATACCCATTTGACTTCAATGAAGAAAAATTCTCCAATGATAGTAAGAGGGAGGTGCCGTGTGTTCCGATTTTTATTTGTTTTGTTTCTGCTTCCTTTATCTGTGCAGGCAGGTCTTTCCTTAGAACCTTATGTGGGGGGAGGATTGTCCTATTTTGCTGAAATGCGCTCTGGTTTTTCTGTTGGGAGCCGCATTGGATATACAAATTGGGGGCTTACACTGGGTGCAGATATAAGTTATTCTCAATACCATCCTTTAGATATTGGCCAAGAAGTCATCAACACTATATGCGACAGCAATGAGGGAAAATACGGTGTCGCCCAAACTGAACTTATTCCCTGTGATGAAGGTGTACAAAAAAATCCTCTCAGTGTGTATAATATTATTTCGGCCGGCCCCTCCGTTTCATTCGGTCTGCCGCTTATTATAGATGCCTACGCCGCTTTAACATGGTCTTGGGCGGATAAAAAAATAAACAAATTTCAACAATCTTTCTTTCTCAGCGGCCCAGGTGTTAAATTAGGTGTTTCTTATCTAAGCCTGCCTTTTCTACAACTCAATCTTGAAGTCCAAGCTTTGCTTCTAAACTGCGGCGTTTCGGACACTGAGTGCCAGGAGCAAGACGGCAATAGAGCCAACCCAATTTTTATAGGACAGGCCTCTATCAGCATTCCCATTAACACTGGGTTTTTATAAGCCTATATCTTTTCTAAAGTAAAGACGATGGGGAAAGGAATGAATTAAGCGGTAGGCTCGATCTCTCGCCTGCTCTTTGGATGAACCGATTCCGACTGCGTTTAAAACACGGCCGCCCGCCGCCGCAAACTCCTCATTTATTTTCTTAGTGCCTGCATGAAGAAAATAGGCATAGTCATTTTCTTTTCCTGAAAAAGATTCAAGAGGCCGGCCTTTCTGAATATGCTCAGGATAACCTTTCTCTGCCAGCACAACACAACATGAAAATAAGCGGTTAAATTTCAAAGCAGGAAGCGCCCCCTGAGCTACATCATAAAATAACTTTTCAATATTCATATCCAATAAAGGCAGGATAGCCTGACACTCAGGATCTCCAAATCTAACATTGTACTCCAAAACTTTAACTTCGTCAGAAGTTAAAATAAGACCGACATATAAAACTCCACGATAAAATAAGCTGTCTTCTTTCATCTGTGTAACAGTAGGTTTTAAAATATTTTCTTCAATTTTCCTCCATACATCAGGTTCAATATGAATAGGAGCTTTAGACCCCATACCTCCGGTGTTTAAGCCTCTGCCTCCTTCAAAGAGTTTTTTATAATCTTGAGCCAAAGGCAAGACGCGATAACCTTCTCCATTTGTCAGGAGAAAAACAGAAAGCTCTCTGCCCTCTTGAAATTCCTCAAGCAGGGCTTTCTCACCGGCTTTTCCGAATATTTTTTTCTCAAACATTTTTCGTGCATTTTCTTTTAAAGATTTTTCATGAGGGCAAATAAAAACCCCTTTGCCGGCCGCTAGTCCATTTGCCTTTAAAACATACGGCGGCAAAAAGTTTTTAGCTTTTTCTAAAGTTTCCTCTGTACTTTGCACGATATGATATCGAGCTGTCGGGATACGAGCTCTCTCCATAAATTTCTTAGAAAAGATCTTACTGCTTTCCATTTGAGAAGCTTTCCGGCTGGGGCCAAAAACAGAAAAACCACAAGATCTAAAAACATCCGACCAACCTTGATGCAACTCAGCTTCCGGCCCGATGATTACTAAATCTATTTGTTTTTTTTTCATTTCAGAAGCCAAGCTCTCCGCAGAAGACCCTTGAGAGCTTTGAAACAGAGGAGCATTAAACCCTTCTCTCCCTGGAAAACAGTAACAAGAAGAAGAAGATTTTTGCAAAGCGCGAACAATAGCATGCTCTCTCCCCCCCCTTCCAATGACTAAAGTGTTCATTTTCAAAGCCTCTTCTTTCGAACATAGGTAAGAAAAGAAAAATCAGGATCCCCTTTGTGGTCTATTTTTTCAGCCAGATGAAATTGATCCTTCGGCACTTTAGGGTAAAAAGCGTCTCCTTTGTAGGACCTATGAATACGAGTCAAATAAATTTTTTGAATTTTATCTAAAGATTGTTTATAAACATCTCCTCCCCCAATAATAAATATTTCTTTTGAATTCGTTTCTTTTCGAGCTTTTTCCAGTGCTTCATCCAGAGTGACTGCCATAAGAACTCCTTTAAAATTCTGACTTCGGGATAGAACAATATTAAATCTTTGAGGAAGAGGAGAACCAAGAGATTCAAAAGTTTTCTGCCCATAATCACTGCTGAACCCTGGGTTTTATCCTTAAAAAATTTTAAATCTTCAGGAATATTCCAAGGCAGTTTATTTTGAATTCCAATGACGTTATTGGCTGACACAGCCGCAATATGAGAGCAAATTTTCATACAGACACTTCAGCCTTAATTCGAGGATAGGGATCATAATGCGTCAACTCAAAGTGATCAGGGCGGTAATCAAAGATAGAAGATTGAGATTGGATTTTAATTTGCGGCAAAGTACGCGGAACTCTTTTGAGCTGGATATGAGCTTGTGGAATGTGGTTTAGATAAAGATGCGCGTCTCCAAGTGTTTGAATATATTCTCCAGGTTTTAGACGACAGACTTGAGCTGTCATCATTGTCAGCAGGGAATAACTAGCAATGTTAAAAGGAAGCCCCAAAAAAACATCAGCGCTTCTCTGATAAAGTTGACAAGATAATCTGCCGTTAGCAACGTAAAATTGGAAAAAAGCATGGCAGGGAGGCAAAGCCATTTCCTCAATTTCACCTGGATTGTAAGCCACCACCAAATGTCTTCTTGAATGAGGATTTTTCTTTATTTGCTGAATCACATGAGATATTTGATCTAAGATTTCCCCGTTAGGCCTTCTCCATGATCTCCATTGAGCTCCATACACACGGCCCAAATTTCCCTGGGCATCCGCCCATTCATTCCAAATACGGACGTTTTGCTCTGTAAGATATTTAATATTCGTATCACCGCTGAGCATCCATAACAATTCATGAAGAATGGAGTGAAAGTGAACTTTTTTTGTGGTGAGAAGCGGAAAACCTTCGGATAAATCAAAACGCATTTGACAGCCAAAAATACTCAAAGTCCCTGTACCTGTCCTGTCTTTTCGATGAACCCCCTCATCTAAAATTTTACTCAATAACTGCAAATAATTTACCATAAGCGGCACAGCCTTCCATTTTCGCCCGCACTTTACTAAAATTTACAAAACTCGTCCAGAATAAAAAACTGAAGATATCAGAAAAACTCCCACAGACCTTCGAAAGCGGAGAGCTGTCTATAGGTGTGAAATGAAAACTGTGTGAACAGGTTTCACTCTGATATCTGCCTTCAAACCATTAATGCCAAGACCGCTGTAAGCATATTGATTTCAAAAATGGCGGCCTTTCAAGAAAGAAGGAAGACATCCCGCCGGCCTTAAACACTTGCAGCTTTTAACCTTGCAAAAAGCAGGGGGGATCTTTCCATCCACAAATTGCAGGGAAAATAAGCGTATATCCTCTGAAAAAATCCAGAAGTGTATCAAAACGAGATATTAAGAGGGGAAAATATCGAAAATTACATTAAACATCCAAATTACTGATAAAATAGCCTTCTATGAATCATCATTTACTTATTGTTGTGCTTTTTTTTCTCTTTGCTCTTCAGGCCCACTCGAAAGATGCGTGTGAACAGCAGTTCTCCTCCTCAGAATCTACTGAGGAGAAAGAAAAAATGGTTCGGGCAGAAGCCGATTATTATAAAAAATTTCATTTTAGAGATAATCCTGTAAGCCCTAGAAAGGTTAAGAGTATGTTTAAAAGACACCAGGTGAATAAAGTTTCTAAAATTGAAATTAGCATCCAAGAGCCTATTCTAATAAAATCCACAGGAGAAAGCTCCGAATCTCTCGGAGAGATAAATAAGCAAGAGGTGTTGTTAAAAAAAATAACTGAAGAAGATTTAGATCAGCCGGCCTTTTTACAAACGTTGAAAGAGATGGGAGTTCCTACAACATTCCTTGGAGTTGGAAAAGATTCAAAGGAAGGAGAGCTGTACTTGGTCTATAAACCTATTGAAGGGGCTTCCGTATCCATAATATGGGCTGTTACAGAGTGGCGTCCTGAAATGAAGAACAAGGACACCCTTCAGCAGATCACAGATTTAAAAAACTTTTTCATACTTAAAGGAATTTACACTGAAAGCATGAATTTATTTATTTCCAGAAAGGGAAATGTATTTATCAATCAAGCCTACGGCTATACTTTCACAGGAAAACCTTTAAGAAGATCATTAAAACAAACTACAGAACTTTATTTTGACAAAATTATTCGTAATATCGAAAGAAAATCATCAGAGGCCTTCTTCGAACTCAATCAACAAAAAGAGGAAAATCAGAATGAAGAACAGCTTGATCAAACCGCGCCCATTAATGATATATCGCGGTTTCTTAAAGACCCTCTCGCTTATGAAAAAAAAGAAAATTCCAATCAAAACTCAGACAGTGAGCCTGCCCAAAATAATGAATCTTCTCTCAAAGACCCTTTCGCTTACGAAAAAAAAGAAAACTCCAATCAAAACTCAGACAGTGAGCCTGCCCAAAATAATGAACCTTCTCTGAAAGACTCCCTTTCTCACGAAGGAAAAAGTCATTCCAGCCAAAATCTCAACAACAAACCTTCTCAAAGCAATAAATCTTTTCTCAAGGGTCCTCCTGCATACACAAAAAAAGAAAACTCTAAACCTTTTCTTCAGCCTGTACTTAAAACTGAGGATCTTAATCAACTGGAAGAAATATTCAATACTATCAGATACAATGCAGAACCAATAAGTATTCGTCAAAAATTAAAGCTAATTAAAATACTCAAATTGGAGGGCCTTATACAAACTTCTGAATATAAATCCAAAGAAAAGCGTCTATCACCGCCCTTAACAGTTAAAAAAGAAAAAAACCGCCAAGATGATCCCTCGTTACAAAAAGGAGGCGCGGCATCACAGCCTCCTCATTCTGTTGAACATTTTCTGCACCCGATTACTATGAGCAAATCGGAAAGACATATAAATTAATAAAAAACTAAATATATTTTTTAGCTTTAATTTTCTTCATTAAAAATTCTTCTAACACTTGAGGGTTTTTAGGGTTTGTTGAAAATACAGACTGCTGTTCACATCTCTTTTTTTCTTTAATCAACCATTTTAAAATTTTAGCTAAAGGTTTATTTTTCTTATCTCTAAAAAAAGGATCATTTTGCAAAGCATCTTTTGCTTTTTTTAAAGAACGCATTTCACTTGGATCATTTGCCGATACAGAGTAACAGTGTAGATCATATTCTTTAATATCGTCCGGCAGCAAACCAAGAAACTTCACTTGAGGAGCGCTGAAATCAGAATTTCTAATCAAACTGGCGGCTGAACCTGCTTTTAAAGTCCTAAAAATATTTTGCAAAGTATAAGCGTCCAAATCTCCATAAAAATATAAGGGGATGTTCAGCTGATCTTGCAGTGTTTTGCACCAGCCTCGAACAGCGTTGCTCGGCACACCTTGAGCGCCAATCACCACACAAGGATGTCTTTTAGTGATTCCGTTGGAAACCAAAGTATTCGCAGTGCCTTCAGATTCAACAATCAATCCAAACTTTAAAGAGCCTTTTTTTTGCACTTTGAAGTGTTGAGGTTTGTTTTTGGGTTGAAAAGGAGTGGTTCCCAAAGAACTGAGATCTACAACAGCTTTAGCTCCGTCCGGCAGAAATTCTGTCACAATCAGGTGCTGCGAATAAGTCTGCCCGCCGCGGTCATTCGCAAAACAGTTCATTTCTTCTCGATATACTTCCAGCATATCACAAATAAAATCAATAATGCTGTCACAATCAGCCTGCTCATCAAAATCCAAAGGCTTATAAAATTTATCTGATTTTATTAAACCTTTTGAAATATAATAAAGTTCTCTTTTTGTGTTGACAGCCCCCGACTTTAAATTATTTAAGAGAATCTCTAAAATAAAAACAGTGCGGGATAACTTTTGAATAGAAGAGACGTTTAATTCAGATTGAATTTTTTTAGATAAAGGGACTAGGTAACCTTCCTTAGAGTTGTAAGAGGCATTATCCAAAGAGCATTTGACAGCTGATAAAATAGGGCGGCGGGCCTGCTCCAAATCTTTAAGCATCCGATCACACAACCCGCGGGATATTTTTGGAATATTTTTATCTAATTTCCGAATGCGAATGACTTTTTGTTTAGGCATATATTCTCCTTTCAGGAAGATTTCCTTTGTTTTGTTGTACGTCTTTTCTGTTGATTAAAATTACTTTTTAAATCCGACACCGCGAGTTTAGAAGAAATTCCATTACTCTGTTTTGACTTTAAGTGATCCAGCTTTCCCTGCGCCTCCTTTAAAGCCTCTTTTGCTATTTTGGCATCCTTTCCTAAAATTTTAGTGATCCCTTTTTCAGCTCTCTTAACTCGAGCGGAGTCTGCTGAGGTAATATCAGCCAATTTTTTAATCAAGATAGGAACAAATCTTTCAATGTACTGAATTTTTCTTTCCAATTCATGAGCTTTTTGCTCTCTTCGAATGTGCCGGGATAGTTTTTGTCCTGCCTGCATCAACGCCCTTCGAATCTCATCTACCAATTCCTCACTGGCATCAATAGTCTCTTTGGAAGCATTTTTAAATTTGATAAAAGGGGACGTCACAGAAACAGCAAAAACATAGGGGCCTGTAGGAAGGCTGTTTTTAGACTGACTGAGGCCGTAAGCTTTCCAGTTCACAGATTCCACTGACTTAGTGATAGCACATGAAGATTTATCAAACTGCAGCGGCACCCGATTTGCAAATCTTAAAAGCTGAATAGCCGCTTCTGCCTCCTCTTGTACTGGTTTAAGCCCTGCAAAACGAGCCACAGCTACTTCCACAACGACAGGCTTATGATCGCAAATAGCAGGTTTTCTAGTCATCACACTAAAAAAATCTATATTTCCCAGCCTCTGAATGCTTTTAGAAAGACTTTCTTCTCCTATAGTCAATACGGATTGAGTTGAAGGGTTGGACATTTTTGTATTTTGTATAGCTCGAAAAATTTCTTTATAATTTTTTTCATTAAAAACTGACACTCGCTTTTTTAGGAAAGACGCCGGCAGTCCATTAGAAACAAAAGACTGGATGACAAGATCTGAAACTCTAGAAAAGCCTTTTTTAAGAAAGACCTTTAAACTCACTCCTCCATACAAATGGGCATGAGAAATAAATTCCCCTAATTTCATGGTATGAGGATGAGGTAAAGCAGCTGGGGGTGCTTTTGGAATTTCTTTACTTACCCTCTCAATTTTTTTTAACTCATTGTCTAAAAGCTGGTATTCCAAAGTAAGATGCGGATTAACAATAGAAGTGCCTTCTAAATAAGTCAGCAGGCCTCCATCTCCTTTCAGTTGAATTCTTCCGTCAATTCGAAAAACTACTTTTATGCCGTGTGGTTTTTTCCAATTCATGGTGATTTTATTTTTTAAAATTCCCTTATTTTTTCTAATATCTACATCCACTTGAGCCTTCACAGCCTTTTTCATCCTCTTGGTTTTGCTGACAACCTGCACTCCCATAGCGTATGTCAACTGCGCCCAGGTTGTTGCGGCTGAAATTCCAATTCCCTGCTGTCCTCTGGAACAGCGTCCTTTCCCAAATTTTGAAGAGGCCAAGTATTCTCCAAAAACCCGAGCCATATCTTCTAACTCCAAACCAGGGCCGTTATCTTCCACTACAATTTCAATAAGATCCGTATTTTTCGTAGAACCTTTAGATATTTTTTGCACAGAAACTTTAATTTCAGGCAAAATAGAATGTTCTTCACAAGCATCCAGCGAATTATCAATAGATTCTTTGAGAGTTGTCAGCACAGCCTTTGTGGGAGATGAAAAGCCCACCTGCTGTAAATTTTTTGCAAAATACTCCGCCGTACTGCTTGCTTTAATTTTATCGGCCACTTTAAATTCCTATTTCCCATCTTTCAATGAAGGTTTTAATGCTTTCAGTCTTTGCTCAATAATTGTCTGATGTTTTTTATTAGAATTGCAATCTTTACAAGACACAACTAGATTATTTTTTATACTAAAGCCCCCTTGAGCCAAAGGAACGAGGTGGTCCATGGTCAACTTTTCCCTAGAAAACTTTTTCCTGCAGAAATAACAAGGTTCTCTTGCCAGCTTATTCCTCCACCACAGGCTGGATCGAAGTTTTTTTGCCTTAGCCCGTTCTTTCTTAATATGTTGAAGATCAGCAGTTTGAAAAGACATGAAGTTGATTAAGCTGTATCTTCTTCCGGAGAGGCGGGCTCCAAACCGACTTCCCCTTCTTCGTAATTCCACGACTGGGGAATATCCGGCACCATAGACAACAACATCCCTTGAAAAATATTAAGAACATAAGCTTTTTTCTCGCCCGTATGAGCCGTCCAGCACTCTGAACTTTTTAAAGCGCAAGTATTTTCCGCTTTAATAAGATCGTCAATTATTTCCATCAACTGCGACGTCATAGGTGTATCTCCTTCATGTTTTATCTTCCTCTCCAACATAGACCGTGCTTGATTCAAATAAATTCTTAGACTGCTTTTCTTATAACGTTCGACAGGTGCTATAATATCGAGCCAGCGGGTTCTATTCGTGGGTTTTAATGTGCTTTCCTGCTTCCAGCTCAGTGCGCGTTCTAAGTCTCCTTCTTTAAGATAAATGGCCATTAAATCTATAGGAACATTTTCATGTCCATTTTCGTAGGCCGCGCTAAGCCACTGTTCCGCTAGATCCAAGTCGCCTTTCTGATAGTAAGCACAGCCGGTCAGCCTCATGCTTTCTACATTCCCCTCATCATTCGCATACTCTTCGTGGGCATTAAGATACTCAAAAAAATTCTCCCGATTTTCAAATTTTGTGAAACACCAATTAGATGACTGCGAAGATAAATTCGATGAGCCGCACCCCAAAAAAAGGGAGAAGATAAAGACTTTAATCCAACTTAACTGCATAAAATAAACACTCACAAATAATTTATTGGAAAAAATTCTACCATTGATTATGATCTTATCTCACCAAAATAGAAAAAATCACCTTTCTCTTGGGGAGGATATGGACTATTGGTCAGTAAAACGAAAAATTAAAATTCCAAAATTGGGGTTCGGCACTTGGAAAATTAAAGGCACACAATGTGTTAAAGCGGTTAAAAAAGCTCTAGACGTAGGCTACCGCCATATTGATACGGCTCAAATTTACGAAAATGAAGCAGAAGTGGGTGAGGGTATTTTATCTTCCGAAATTCCCAGGGAAGAGATTTTCTTGGTGACAAAAGTATGGAAGGATTATTTGGATTTCAGAGAAGTTTTGCTCAGTGTCAGCAGAAGTTTGGATTATTTGAAAACAGAATTTATTGATCTCCTGCTCATTCACTGGCCTAATTCTCAATATCCTTTGGAAGATACTTTTTTAGCGCTCAAAGAGCTTGTTCAAACAAAAAAGATCAAATATGTAGGTGTGAGCAACTTCACTCCTCAACTGTTAAAAAAAGCTCTTAAAATTTACCCCTCTCTTCTTTGCAACCAAGTGGAATACCACCCTTTTATAGATCAAAGCCCTTTGATGAGAATGGTGAAAAAGCAAAAAATGTTTTTGACAGCTTACAGCCCTCTCGCCAGAGGTGAAATTCTGAAAAACACCGTTTTGAAAAGCATCGCAAAGAAACATAAAAAAACTACAGCTCAAGTGGCTCTTCGCTGGCTTATTGACCAAGAAAATGTCGTAGCCATCCCAAAAGCCAAAACATTTTCTCACATCTCCAGCAATTTTAAGATCTTTGATTTTCAATTGGACCCTGAAGACAGACGTCGAATCAGAAAATTAACTTCCAAAAATAAGAGGCTTGTACGTCCCTCTTGGGCTCCTTTTTGAATCTTTTTTAAAAAAAAGAAAGCAAAATATTTCTTTTCATTCATTTATTGTCAGCTCAATAATAAATCAAAATGAGCCGATAAGAAATAATTAGAACAATTTAGTTTTTAGGAATATTTTCCATGTTTAAGATAAGATTATTTTTAATACTCATAGTGCGAATTTTTTTGAAAAATTACAAAAAATTCATCCATCAAAATATATTTACAAAACCTTCAAAAAAAGGGCAGGCAACCGTTGAATATATTTTACTTCTTGTCACTCTTGTTTTTATAGCTATGGGCCTAAAAGCAACTTTCTTTGAACCATTTGAAGCACTGGTAGGAGACTACAATGAGCGATATATATGCTATTTAGAATATGCGGCTCTTCCCGGGATGCCGGTGGGAGGTGGCTGTCGAACACCACTTGTATTAAATCCAGGGGTATGGCCCGTTAGCGGAACTCCCAGCGGCGGGCTTACAGCCAGAAACCCCAGCAACACCCCCAGCGGGGGAACTTTTGGTGGAGGACCTAACAGCAGTGGACTGACAACTGGAAATACCGGCGGGGGAACTCCCAGTGGAGGACCTGGCGGCAGAGGCCCCAATGGTCAACCCCTCGGCGGGGGAACTCCTGGTGGAGGATCTAACAGCAGTGGACTGACAACTGGAAATACCGGCGGAGGAACTCCCGGTGGAGGACCTGGCGGCGGAGCTTATGATTCAAGTTATACAACAGGCGGAAGCCCCTGGGGGGAGTATCCTGACAACAGCTCATCTTCAGGCGTCTCCAATACACCTGAAGACAGCTTTCCTATTTCAGGAGGAGAAGGGGAAGATAAAGATAAAAATAAAGACAAACAATCTTTTAGCTCCCCCAACAACAATCAATTTCTTGTTCAGTCTTCTGCCAATTCTGAAGATGACAGCTTAGAAAAAAGAAAAAAGAAAAAAAATAAAAAAAGGTTCAAAGTTAAAAGAAAAAAGAAAGATTCTTCAACACTGACCTCCACCAGAGGGGGAAGATTTGGACAAGGCTCTTCTCAAGGAGATAGATTCCTTATGTCTGGAAGGAGCCAATTTGAAGATGAGGATGAAAATGAAAAAAGACAAACAGCCATAGCTGTTTCTGCCGATAAATCCAATCAAAGAAACAACTCTGAGAAGAAAGCTGAATTTATGATGAACAACAAAAACAAGCAGGAAGTACAAATAGAAGACAATGAACCTCTTACTTTCGGAAAATTTATGAAATACATATTTATAGCTCTGCTTATTTTAGGAGTCTTATTTTTTATAGGATCTCAACTGCTGCAGGTCAACGAAAACCTAAAAGCCTCTTAAATAGACTTGACAAACCTTTTAAAGAAGACATCATACATTATCATTATGAAATGGACGCTTTGCCAAATTAGAAGCACTCTTGGAAATTTTGAACAAAATAGAAAAAATATTCAAAATCTCGTCAAGAAACACAGATCCTCCGACCTTTTAATATTCCCTGAAATGCATCTTATGGGATACCCCCCAGAGGATCTTTTGGAACAAACACATTTTATAAAAAAACAGGAAAGAGAGCTTAATAAAATTAAATTGAAAAAAGACGACCCCGCCGTTTTATTTGGAGCTTGCGTAAAAAATGCCGGTGTTTTTAATTCCGCCGTCTTTAAATATAAAGATAAAACAACATTCTTTCATAAAAAATTTTTAGCTCTTTCTGATACTTTTGATGAAAAAAGATTTTTTTCACCATCAAGGAAAAATCTAAACATACTTCATTTTAAAAATAAGAAAATCCTAATTCTTATTTGTGAAGATTTGTGGAAAATTAAAAAAATTCCGCCGGCTGTTTCCGCTGTGATTTGCATTAATGCATCGCCGTTTTTTCCAGAGCAAATCAAAAACCGTGTTGCCTGCGCCCAAGACATATCTAAAAAAATAAAATCTCCTGTAGTTTATTTAAACTGTATTGGCGGTCAAGATGAATTGGTTTTTGACGGCTCCTCTTTCGTTCTTAATGAAAAAGGAGAAATTGTCGTACAAGGGCTGTCATTTAGGGAGCAAATTCTATCCATCCATCCTTGGGAGCTAGAAAAGAAAAAAATAAGGAAAAAGACCTCCGATATACAAATGAAAAAATCAGCAATACAGCTTGGAATTAAAGATTTTGTTTCCCACAGCGGTTTTAAAAAAGTACATTTAGGTCTGAGCGGAGGCTTAGATTCAGCGCTGACGGCGTGCCTTTTAACAGAGGCGCTTGGGCCGAAAAAGGTGACTGCTTTTTTTCTGGAAGGCCCTTTTAATCCTAAATTAAGCAAGAATCTCAGCAAGGAGTTATCCAACGAGTTGGGTATTTTGTGGATTGAGAAACCTATAATTTCTTCCTATCGGCATATATGCAAACAGCACAAAAAACTCTCCTCCACAAGCCGGCAAAACATCCAAGCCCGCCTTCGAAGCTTATTTTTGATGGCTTACAGCAACACTTATCGTTCAATGTTGATAGGAACCAGCAATAAGAGCGAGCTGTCTTTGGGGTATGCCACCCTATATGGAGACCTTTCTGGAGCTTTATTTCCAATAGGAGATATTTACAAATCAGAAGCGCAAAAAATGGCTAAAATTTTTTATTCATCGCCGGTAATGAAGCAAATTTTGAAGAGAAAACCATCTGCAGAATTACTCAAAAATCAGCTAGACCAAGACGACATACCCCCTTACAAAACACTTGATCCACTATTAAAAAAATTCATTGAAAAAAAAGCTCCTCCAAAAACACAATTAGAAAAAGAAATTTTCTCTAAAATTATAAATACTGAATTTAAAAGAAAACAAAGTCCCATTATTTTAAAAGTTTCTTCCAAATCCTTTGGAAAAGGACGCAGATATCCTCTCTGCGTAGATTATTCTCCTTGATGCAGACTGATACGCCGGCCCCTGCTCCGTCTATTTACGAAAACAGCAATCCAACCATTGGAAAAACTGCAAAAGCAGGAATCCAGTATGCGGGAATAATCAAAGAAGCTGCAGCTGTGGATGAGCATGATAAACTTGAGGAAACTTTAAAGCTGATTTTCCGGAAAACTGAACCAGCTGTTTAACACTGCTCATTTTCAATTTTTCAATAATGCTTTGGAACAACTGCCCACAGCATCGAGCGTCCTGTTCAGCTCGATGAAGTGTTTTATGTTCTATTTTTAGGTGTTTTACCAAAGTTCCAAGTTTATAATTGTTCAGACCCGGCAAAGCTTTTTTTGCAAGCGAATAAGTATCTAAAACCTCTCCTAGAGGAGCTTTAGATTTATGTTTTTCAATAGCTGATTTTAAAAACTGAAAATCAAAAGTAGCATTGTGAGCCACCATAAGACAGTCCGAGCAAAAATGAGAAAAAGAGTCCAAAACTTCCTCAACCATGGGTTGTGACTGAACCATTTGGTTGGTAATTCCATTGATACGCGTTACTTCAGGAGAAATCTCAACACCAGGATTGACGAGAGTTTGAAAAACATCCACCACTTTACGGTCTTTAAAAAGCACTGCTGCAATTTCTACAATGTGATCCACATAGGGCAGAGTGCCGGTTGTTTCCAAATCTAAAGCTATAAATTTCATAACATCCTTTTTATTCTTCAGATTTCTCATCCGCAGTTTGTTCTTTAACATCCGTAAAAAATATTTCCTCAGTTTTTGAATCTAACTGATGTAAAATATCCCCGGCAGACAGCGATTGAATGGCCCTTTCTGTAGATTCATACTGATCTAAATGCGAACGCATCCAAACAATCAATCCTGAAAACACCATAATAAGAAGCAGTAAACTCACATGGCCTAAAGTAAATATCCTCTCAAAATCTTTACCCAAATCTTTAGTTTCCTTGAGCCGCGCCCTTTCGTTCCCATGAGTGGTTCCAAACATTTCCAATAAAGGCTTTGAATCAATATTTAATATTTTAGAATAAGATTGAATAAAACCTCTGATGTAAGCTTTTGCCGGCAATTTAGAATAATCTCCTTTTTCAATAGCAGACAGTTGAGAACGGCTGATACAAGTCTCATCAGAGATCTGCTTAAGCGTTAATCCTTTATGTTCTCTTTCCTGATTTAAAATTTGGCCAATTTGACTCAAACTCATTAGAGCCCCTCCAACAGCTTTTGAGCTGTCTCCAAATGAACATGGCTGTCATTGCTTTTTTCAACAAATAGCTGTAGATTCTTTTTAGCTGATCTAAAGCGTTTCATTTTTATTTCACTTCTTGCCTGGTAATAGTAATGATCTGACGTTGGTTTCTGACAGGCCGAGTGAATTCTTTTAAAATCCTTCTGACAGATTCTCATCTTATTAAATTGTGAAACAGCTGATTTATACTTTTTTTGATCGTAATACATCCGTCCTAGGTAATAAGGAGCGGAACAGTTCTTTGAATCCAATTGAGCTGAGGTTGTCAAATATTTCTTCGCAGGAAAATACTCTTTTTGATAGTAATAAATTTCTCCAATCCGCGAGTGTACTTTGGATGGGCTGATGTAGGTGAGATCTTTCTCTGCTTTTCTGAGATAGGATAAAGCCTTTTTGAAATCTTTTTTTTCAATCAATGTTTGAGCTAAATTCACCTGCACCTCAGTATAATCCGGCTTTTGGTTCATAGATTTTACAAAATGCGCTTGAGCCTTGTCATATTGTTTCATTGAAAAGTACACGACCCCGGCAACATTATTAATGATATAAGAATCTGAATCCAGAGATAAAGCTTTTTTTATTTCAAGCAGGGCTTGTGGGTATAAACACTGTGATAAATAACTCCGAACCATCTTTATATGATCCATTGTAATTTTTTCATTCTTCACAGAAGTACTTTGGCAGGAAACAACAAATACATATATAAGACAGTAAAAGTATTTCAAAATTTTTCCTCAGGAAAAAATAAAGCTAATTCACGAACAGCGCTCTTTAAGGAGTCGCTTCCATGTATGGAATTTTGCTCCACATTTTGACCGAACAAAGCCCGAATCGTTGAAGGTTCAGCTTTGTCGGGATCTGTAGCTCCCATTGCTTCCCTTAAGTGCAGGCAGGCATTTTCTCGACTAAGGGCTAGGGCAATCACAGGGCCTGAGCTTATGAAATTAATAAGAGAGGAAAAAAAATCCCTATCTTCATGTTCTTGATAAAAATTTTTGCAAAAATCAGGGGTTAACTGCATTTGTTGAATTTTTAAAAATCGAAAATTTTCTTTTTCTAAATGGCTTAGGATAGCTCCAATATTTTTATTTTTCACAGAATCAGGCTTAATCATACAAAAAGTCGCTTCCACCGCCATGTCAAGACCCCTTGAGAAAATCAACAATGGCTTTTTATACGTGAAAATGAGAGAGGAATCAAATTCTAAGTATTGAGAATTTGAAAAGTTTTGCTTCCAATCTCTGTAGGAGACTGCACAATATGACAGCCGGCTTTCTTCAGAGCATCCATCTTAGCACGCGCTGTGCCTTCCCCGCCGCTGACAATGGCTCCAGCGTGTCCCATTCTTTTCCCTTCTGGCGCGCTAATTCCTGCAATAAAAACTATAACGGGCTTTTTAAACTCCTTTTGAATATATGAAGCGGCTTCCTCTTCTGCGGAGCCGCCAATTTCCCCAATCATAACAACAGCCTTCGTTTTTTCATCCTGGTTAAAAAGTCGAAGTATAGAGGTAAAGTCACTGCCGGCAATGGGATCCCCTCCAATTCCTACGCAAGTGCTTTGCCCTAAACCTAAAGAAGTCAACTGCCAAACAGCTTCGTAAGTTAAAGTTCCTGAACGAGAAAGCACCCCTATAGGCCCCGGTTTGTGGATATACCCCGGCATAATGCCAATTTTACATTGACCTGGAGTGATAACACCAGGGCAATTAGGTCCAACAAGCCGGCTTCTGCTTTGAGATAAAACATGCTTCACTTCCAGCATATCCAAAACAGGAATACCCTCCGTAATACAAACAATAGTCCCAATATTTGCAGATATTGCCTCCAAAATAGCATCTTTTGCAAAAGGAGGGGGAACATAAATCATAGAAGCATCAGCCCCTGTTTCTTTCACAGCTGATTCGACAGTATCAAACACAGGAAGCCCTAGGTGAGTTGTTCCTCCTTTTTTCGGAGTCACACCGCCTGCCAGCTGTGTACCGTACTCTAAAGCTCCTTGAGAGTGAAAAGTGCCTTGACGCCCTGTAAATCCCTGACAAATCACTTTAGTATTTTTATCCACCAATATAGACATTGTTCCCTTTTTCAAGCTGTTAAAGAAATAATTTTTTCCGTGGCTTCTTTGAGGCCCCGTGCTGAAGTGATATTTAATTTTGTTTTTTGCAGCAGCACCTTAGCCGCCTTTGCTGAATTGCCTTCCAGCCTGACCACCAAAGGGGTTTTCATATCCAACCTGCTGACCGCTTGGATAATTCCTTCTGCAATTAAATCACAACGAACAATACCTCCGAAGATATTTATGAGGATGCCGCGTACTTTTGGATCCTGTAAAATAAATTGGAAAGCTGTTTGAATTCGTTTTGCATCTGCATCTCCTCCTACATCTAAAAAATTTGCTGGTTTTCCTCCAAAAAGCTGAATCATATCCATAGTTGCCATTGCCAGCCCTGCCCCATTGACCATACATCCAATAGAACCATCTAAAGGCACAAAAGAAAACCCTTCCATTTGTGCTTGAGCTGAGGGAGTTTTTAATTCCTCTTCCAGAAGGTATTCAGACCAATAAGGATGTCGGTATCCAGCATTAGAATCTAAACTTACTTTAGCATCCAAAGGACACAGTTTTTCATTTTTAGTCAAAATAAATGGATTAATTTCCAACAGGGACAAGTCCTCTTTGATGAACAAAGAATATAAGGTTTCTATGATTTTAAAAAAATCTTTTTCTGTTTTACCGCTTAAACCTAGAACTTTCGCACAGGCTCTTTTTTGAAAAGAACACAACCCTATAAGAGGATGAATATGAACACGAATGATTTTTTCCGGCGATTTGCGGGCTGTTTCTTCAATATCCACACCGCCTTCACAACTAACAATGACGCTGACTGTACAGGTGCTTCGATTTACCAGTAGAGCTAAATAAAATTCTTTTTCTATTTCAGCTGTCTTTTCTACAAGAATTTGATGAACTTTTTCACCATCGACTCCTGTTTGCGGTGTAATTAAATTCATCCCGATCATTTTTTGACTCAACTCTTGCACCTCATCTAAAGACTTTGCAATTTTAATACCGCCTCCTTTACCTCTTCCTCCAGCATGCACCTGTGCTTTCAAGACCCAAGAACTGCCGCCTAACTCTTGAGCGGCTTCAAGCGCTGTTTGAGGGGAGCGGGCTAAACGAGAATCCAAAACAGCAATACCGTATTGATTTAAAAGAGATTTGGCTTGAAACTCATGAATATTCACGGGCAAATCTCCTTCAAAAGAGTTTGACCCTTTCGAATGGCCTGAGCAGACTTGTGAAAATCTTGTTTTTCTTCGTCTGTTAAGGATATTTCCACGATTTTTTCCACTCCTTTTGCTCCAAGTTGACAAGGGACCCCAATATAGAGATCTTGATGCCCATACTCTCCTTCTAAATAGACAGTACATGGAAGGACTCTTTTCTGATCTTGTAGAATAGCTTGAACCATTTCTAAAACTCCCCTTGAAGGAGCAAAATAAGCTGAACCTTTTTTTAACAGCTTAACAATTTCCCCTCCGCCTTTTTTTGTTCTCTGGACTAAAGCTTTAATACGAGATTCAGGCAGTATTTCTGATATCAGCCGGCCCCCTGCAAAAGTTTGACTCAAAACAGGCACCATGGTATCTCCATGCCCCCCCAAAACCATCGTATGCACGTCTTTGACACTGATATTTAATTCCTCTGAAATAAAAGTTTTGAAACGAGCTGTATCTAAAATACCGGCCATCCCCAGCACTTTTTGCTTTGGAAAATTTAAAACTCTTTTTGCCTGGTAAGCCATAATATCCAAAGGATTGGAAACCACAATAACAAAAGCAGATGGAGAAAACTCCTTAATTTTTTGACATACAGAAGTAATCACATCCGAATTTATTTTCAGCAAATCATCCCGGTTCATTCCTTCCCTTCTTGGAAAACCCGCTGTAATGACAACAAGATCAGAGTCTTTAGTCTTCAAATAATCTTTCGTGCCTTGAATTTGTACATCCACTCCTTCGACAGCCAAAGACTGAGATAAATCCAAAGCCTTGCCCTGGGCAGGCCCTTCTTCTACATCCAGAAGCACTACGTCAAATAAACCCTGAACAGCCAGCCAGTGCGCCGCTGTGGTGCCTACAAAACCTGCACCAATAATGGAAACTTTTCTCTTCATGTTTTTCTCAAATATCCAATCTCTCTTAAGAAACCAAGTTTATTTTTTAAAATAAAGAATCTATCAAACCCCTTGCATCTCACTTCTCAGGTGCAAGAAGTGAGACTACAAGGTTTACTTCAACGAATTATTTTTTTGAAGAACGTCTTTTGCGTCTTACTTTCTTTTTGGCTCCAGCCTTCTTCTTTCTGCCTGAGGACTTCTTTCTTTTAGCTCCAGCCTTCTTCTTTCTGCCTGCGGACTTCTTTCTTTTAGCTCCAGCCTTCTTCTTTCTGCCTGCGGACTTCTTTCTTTTAGCTCCAGCCTTCTTCTTTCTGCCTGCGGACTTCTTTCTTTTAGCTCCAGCTTTCTTCTTTCTGCCTGCGGACTTCTTTCTTTTAGCTCCAGCCTTCTTCTTTCTTCCCGCGGACTTCTTTCTTTTAGCTCCAGCCTTCTTCTTTCTTCCCGCGGACTTCTTTCTTTTAGCTCCAGCCTTCTTCTTTCTTTTAGCTCCAGCCTTCTTCTTTCTTCTCACTACTGATTTCTTTTTAGCTCCAGCTTTCTTCTTTCTGCCTGATTTTTTCTTCACAGCCATGATTTCCTCCCTGTTGAAGATTTCTACATTTTTTAAGTTTGCCTGTTTACTGTGATTATCGTCAAATATTTTTTTTTAAATCTAAAATTTAACAAAATAAAAATGTATAAAGGGCATGATGATTCCGATTATTTTATCTTTACACTTACTTTTCGGATTGTGGTTTGCTTATCAAACTTACACTCAGCAGTCCCACAAAGTTTTTTCAGAATTCACCATTAAATCTTGTATTTTCAGCTACTTAGTCCTCATTATATTGGTTTTGCCTTTAGGCGCCTTGCCTCTTGTTTTTAGCATTTATGCTCCTATTTTCATTTTTATGACAGCAGAATACTTCTGGATTTACAAAAGACTGGATTATTTTCGCCAGCAGTTTTTATTTTTACTGGACACAGTCATTACCAGAATGAAAATGGGAAATAGTTTCAGAGAAGCTCTTACTCAAAGCATTGAATCTATAGATTCTGGATGGGTTCAAGATGATTTAAAAGAATTAAGAGACCGCATGATGTATGCTCAGGAGATTAATCCAAATCAGGCTAAGGAGTTTTTATTTGCTTTTAAAACTTTTAAACAAGCCGATCAAGATCCACAGCCTCTGACCCGCCTTCATTACATTCGATCAGCAATGAAAATTGAAGATTTATTCCGCAGAAAATCCTATCAGGTCTTACTGCAAATTCGACTGCAATCTCTTATTATGACTCTTCTTTACTTAGCTTTATTCATTTTTATTCTTTGGCATCATCATGCAGAGTTTTTAACTTTGATGCTTTTTTCTTTGTTTCTGTTTGTGAGCGGATCTTTTTTAATCTTTATTTTAGGGAGAAAAATTCGATGGACTCTTTAGCGCCTCCACTAAGAGCTTTGCTGAACATCAAACTTAAAATTCAATCTGGAACATCCACACGAGAATCCATTAAGGAATATGTCAAGGAGACCTTGGACTGCAGTTTTGCTCAAGATTTGGGTTTATGGCTCTTCCAAATAGAATCAGAAAGCAGTGATCCGCCTAAACCCTTTACTCATCCCTTTCGAAAAATGCTAGTGGAAGTGCTGGCTCAAGGTTTAGAAGGAGACCAAATATTGAAATCTCTAGAAATTTTAGAAGCTGAAATGATCAGGGCCTCTCACAGAGACCTAGATAATCAACTGCAAAAACTGCCTTTTATTGTAATGATCCCCCTTCTTTTACTTCAGCTTCCAGCCTTTCTGCTGATCATTTTTGGTCCATTGTTGTCCAAATTGTTGGGGGAGCTTCAGTATTAACGCACTGCAAATACAGAGGGTTTTTTAATTTAAATACATAAAAACACTGAAATTTTTAATCTTTTTTTCATTTCTTCCATGACCTGTCACTTAATTTGCATACATCCTTTGTATGGTGAAACTTCTTATATCTCCGCTTTTTGTTTTTGGTTTGACTGAACAGCTGATAAAAGCATCTTCTATTCAGGAAATAGAAAAAAGAAAGCAAAGCCATTTAGAAAAAAGCACGTTGACTCACCTTTGCCAAAAGCAACTGGAAAAAAATAAAATCCCCATTTCCTGCTATCGAATAACCCCTCTTTCTAGAGATTTAAAAAAATACTTGGACAAACAATGCACGAAAGCCCCATTAGAATCCATAAAACTTCATGAAATTTCTCATTTTCTGAAAAATGAAGCTATAAGCCCTCAATGTTTAAAAGTTTTAGAAGAAAAAGAAAAAATCTTGAAATATCAACAACAAAATTCTCCTTTAAAAGACCTCCTTAAGAGAAATTCATTGTAAATATTGATTTTTTTTAATTTTAATTTTTTCAAATCAATTTGACTTGTTACATCATTCTTATTTAAAAATGGTCTAATGAAGCTTCGCTCCAAATCCTCTGTTTATGATGTTCAGAAGGTTCTCTCAGATAATGAACAGGTTGCCGTTTGCACGGCTCATAGAAAAAATCCGGACTATCCTTGGGTGCGGCAAAAAGTCTTGCTTAAAGTTTTTAAAACTCTATCTCCCTCTTATCCATTGGAATTGGATTCTCTCCTGAAAGTGCAATCTTCTTTTTGTATCTCTGTTTTAAATTTTGAGAAAATTGAAAACAAACCCGCCCTAGTCTTAGAGTGGGTTGATGGAATTAATTTATTTCAGTTGATTCGTCAATCTCAAGCTTTAAATCCTTTTGAAGTTTCTCTTATCTGCTTAAAAATCCAACAAGGTCTTATAGATTTGAACAAACAAGGACTGGTTCATGGAGATTTAAGTTTATCCAATGTGCTTGTGGATCGAAAAGGCTGTATTCGACTCATTGATTTTGGAAAAGCCAATTACTTGGGTTCTAACATTTCATATACGCCTGGATTTTCAGCTCCGGAAATTTTAAAAGGAGAGAGGCCAAGTTTCGAGTCCGATTTATTCTCATTGGGCGTACTGGAAAAAACTTTAGAATTAGAAAATGAGGATGTCAAAAAAGACTTTTCCAAAGAAGGAGATACATTATTGGATCCTCTGCCTCAAAATAGAAGAATTAAAGAATTTATTTATTACAAACAAGCTCAAAATACATTGGCAAAAAAAGTGAATTTTATTTTAAATCAGGAGAATACGAAAACTGACCAGCCTCCGGAGCTTCTTCAAACAAATTTTAAAGGGAAAAAAAGTTCTTTTCTTATATTTTTCCTGGGTTTGTCTGCACTAGGTTTAATGAACAGCGGTATGCTGAAATCTCCAAGTTTCGGATCTATAAACATCCGAAGCCATCAATGGATGTATATTGAAGTAGCGGGCAAGTCAGGTTTTACTCCTTTTGAGTCCGGACCTCTAAAGCCTGGAAAGTACAGCCTTATTTGGAAAGACAACAGCCGAACAGGGCAAAAAATAATTGTTGTTAAAGAAAACTCCCATTTACTGTTCACAGAAAAAAATTTGAAATAAGGTTCATAGATCTTTTCTCTTTTCAAAGACTGTTATCGCTGGTTAAATTATTTTTAATATTCACAGGCGTTTCTTGAAGGATTTTCACCGCCGCAGGCCAAGCCATAGGGAACTTTGGAAAAATATTCATTAAGTTTTAAAAATTCTGTCTTAAACTCTGTTTTAAAGTTGTCTACAGCTGTATCCAACTCGCTCTCTGTTAATCTTTCTGCTCTAGGTTTTGGCGAAACACCTCTACAGCTGCTGCCGGATTCAAGTCCGTTTTCGCATTCCACCCTTGTAATGTGTTGATCTATAAACTTTCTCTCCGCGAAGGCTTTAAACTCGCCTATATGTACAATCCCGCTTCGCCTTAAAGCGTTTTCTTCATCAGAACTCAAACAATCCTCATTTTCATTATAGACACAAAGAATGAGTTTTTTTCTTAAATCTCTTTTTTGTCTTTTTAAAACTCTCTCCATAAGTTTAGTTCTACCACCTTCAGAAATACTATCACTCAACACTGCATAAATATAATCAGCAAGGGTGTCGTAGCCATCAATGTCTATATCAGTATTTATTTCTTCAAATTCGGACTCTTTTTCCTCAATACGAGTTTCTATTTCTCCAATACTCTCAGATATCTCATCTATTTCGTCTTGAATGCCTCCACGATTTGCCTCATCTGCCGCTTCTAAATCCTTCTCGCATTCTCCTTTTTGCAGCTGTAATTCAATAAATTCTTTTTCCGACATTTCTAAACCACTAGGGGGGGTATATATTATACCCCTAATATATCCTAATTCTCTTTTTAAAATATTATTATTAGAAACTTCCCGTTCCAATGTTCTTAAAAGCTTCCTTAAATTATATATTTCACATAAACTTGGAAAGCCGTTTTTCTGACAAGTGTTTTTTTCCAGAAGATCTATATGTATTGTTGGCTTTGAATTGCAAGTAAGATCAGAGCTGCGAAGACCTTGTCTGAAAAAACGATCTTTTTCATCATTGCTGAGTTTATTTATCTCACTCATCCAACTTTTATCAAACACATCATCTTCTATTAAATTTCTTAATTGATCACTTTCATTTTCTCCTAGATAGCTTCTGTCTTCTTCAATGCAAACTAGATCAAAACTATTAGACTCTCTCTCGGTTGTTGAAGGATCGTCTATTTCCTGCACTCTTAAACATCCTCTGACAGATTCCACATCCGGGCATAGGATGGTATGCTTTTCAAACTCAATACATTCAGTATTTTTTTCTTTGGAAGATAAACCAATCCTAGTCAAATATCCGTCTTTATCTATATCAATATCCAATCCATCAGTAATTTTTTCAAACATTTCATCGTACTGACAGCACATATATTTTTTTGCTTTGTTTACTTCCGGAGAAAGTTTAGGGGGCGGAGGCGGAGGCTCTTCAGGGGCAGATCTGGACCCGCTGGATCTTCTTCTTGATCCTGAAGAACCAGAGGACCATTCTCCGGCTCTAGGACATCTTTGTGTATAAATATCACACTCAGATTCAAATTCATCATTTTGAGAAGCTAAAACAGCACTTGGTATCTGACAGCTTGAAAAAACACTGCTCAATAAAAAAAAGAGAACACAAATGAAAGAAAAGAAAATTTTATTCTTGCAATGAGAATAAAATAATCTCTTATGAGCTACCCCCCCCCCTTCACATTTGCATCATGTTCAAGGGATATACTCTTTAATAAATATAAAAAAATACTTTTATGTTCCATACCTCTTGAAGGAACGGAAATTTTTATTTAAAAGATAAATAAAAAAATCCTGAGGAAAGAACATCTATCCCAAAGTCCAGCTATGTATCCCACAAGAAGCTCTGCTTTCACACGCTTGCATTTGGAGAACTCCTGATCAGACTTTTTTAATGGTTATGGACTGTATGAGGTTATATGATTGAGCAAAACAGAAGGTGGCAAAGCAAACTCAGCTGGACAAAAAACGGTCCAATCAAGAGGACTCATCAACGCAATTCTATATTACAGTAAATCATTTTAAATACTTATAGAAGAAATGGCAGGGGCTGAAGGAAAATAAAAGAGTTTAAAGTGAGCTAAAATAACTCAACTAACTAACAAAAACCCACTCTTAAATCCCGCAAGCAACCGCTGATAACCTCTCATAACTGGAGTATCCCGTTAAATTCCCGTCAAAAATAGCCGAATTCTATTCTAAGCCTTTGAAATCGGTAGAAACCTCTTGAAATAAGAGGTAGGTTTTCGTAGCCTAGTATTGTAGGGGGGGATTTTTATTTTATGAATCATAAAAACAAATCTCAAACTTCTAATTTGAAGTACATATCGGAAAAAAGAAAAAAGGAAGTTGAGCAGATATTCAATACTCTTGGTTTAATGAATCAAGACAATTTTCCAAATTATTCTCATCCATCTGAAGGCTATGATATGCCATTTAAGCAATTTTCTGTATTAAGGACAACGGGTCTTATTTTTAAAACAACAAGTAATTCCGGTTAACTATGCCTAGCTGGAATGTTATCTTAAAAGAGCTTCAAAAAGAAATTAAAGCTAATCCTAAAAAAGATCCTTTTCATACTGTAAGACAAAAATATATCCAAAAACTATTTCAAAAACGTAAACGAAATATTATTGCTTACTATTCAGGTTGGTTGGATAAACCCAATATAAAAGGTGTGGAAATTAACGATAATGATAAAAATGCTTTTATGACAGTTATTCATGGTCTGGATCGAAAAAAGGGATTGGATTTAATACTTCATACTCCAGGAGGTGAAGTTGCCGCAACAGAATCTTTGATTGACTACTTAAGAGAAATGTTTGGTGTTGATATTGAAGTATTTATTCCTCAAATTGCAATGTCAGCAGGAACTATGATTGCTTGTGCTTCAAAGTATATACATATGGGTAAGCAATCTAATCTAGGCCCAATTGACCCTCAAATTGGAGGTCTTCCAGCCAGTGCTATATTAGATGAGTTTGAAAAAGCGGCAAAAGAAATTAAAGATCAGCCGGAAAAAATTCCTTTGTGGCAGGTCATTATAA
This sequence comes from Bdellovibrionales bacterium, assembly GCA_965199935.1. Classification (GTDB taxonomy): domain Bacteria; phylum Bdellovibrionota; class Bdellovibrionia; order Bdellovibrionales; family UBA1609; genus JAPPLG01. Next base: position 628,937 of record CBDATD010000001.1, on the reverse strand, counting down.
GTAAATATCATCCAAGCCTTATATTGTCTTGTGAAAATGCTATTCAGTGGTCAAAAGAAATAGTGAAAAAATATTTAAAGACAGGAATGTTTTACAAAGACACAAATGTAGATATTTCTCAAATAGTGGATAAACTATCAGATCATAAGCAAATGAAAACTCATTTTAGGCACATTGGTATTAAGGAAGCTCAACATATCGGTTTGAAAATTAATCCACTTGAAGAAGATAACGAACTGCAAGATATAGTGCTTACAGTTCATCATACTTATATGCATACATTGAGTAGTACATCTGCTATTAAAATTGTGGAAAATCATATCGACGTTGGACAGATTCGAAATGCATTAATTCACCAACCAAAACCCTCATAAACTATTTATAATGGGCCATTGAAAAATCTCATTAATATAATGATACAGAAAAAATACTTCTGTTTAAATAAATCCATTGACTTATTTAATGATGAGAGATAGTTGAATTTAACTGGAAATAAAGAATTTAGAAAGAATTAAAATAAATCTATAACTTACAAAAATCATAACCAACTCTACAACATTAAATTTAAGCAAATAGGAAAGAAGCAGTTTTATGAAAATTTATTTTGATCAAAACATAACAGATAAAATTAGTAAAAATATTAATTTTTCAAACAATTTTTGTAAAGAACAAAACATCACACCAGATACTCAGTTAATTATAACACCTTTTTTCTTTGATAGAATTATCAGGAAGAAAAATTGAAGATTGCTTAAAAGATAAAACCAAGTATGAAATAAATTGTTCTGATTCAATATCAAATCAATTAGTTAAAGCTTATGATTTCTATGAGAATAATATTAAAGATGAGATAATACTTTTTTTGGAGAGTGGATTAAAAGACCAAAAAAGTCATATTCAAACAACACAAGTGCAGAAAACCCACTTTTTTGTTTTATTTTTTTACCAATTTCAATATCCATACAGGGAGTCCTTTTATCTTACATAAGATATATACTATCTTTGAAGTTAGAATCTATACCGCCATGGATATATCATCTATATATCAATTTAGTATCTGTTTTTTTGATTTTTACACATTATTTGAATTTCAAAACCCTAAAAAAATAGGATTTTGAGAAAAAATCCTTAAAAGTTAAAAAATGAATTTTTCAGGCTTTTTCCTCTTCAACATTTGAAAAGTTAGTATCTATATTTTCTGAGATAGATACTATCTCTTAAATTAGTATCTTTTCTGCATTAACAACTCTGCTCTTTTTTATTGGTAGGGGCTGAAGGACTCGAACCTTCGATACTCCGGTTATGAGCCGGATGCTTTAACCAACTAAGCTAAGCCCCCAACTGTATAAGAATACTAAAAAAAAACACTAATCTACAAACGTCTTCAATTTTGAAGAACGGCAGGGGTGTCTCAATTTCCGAAGAGCTTTGGCCTCAATTTGCCGGATACGCTCGCGAGTCACATTAAAGTCTTGACCCACTTCTTCTAAAGTATGATCGCTTTCTTCTCCTATGCCAAAACGCATACGAAGCACTTTCTCTTCACGAGGAGTTAAAGTGGATAAAATTTTTCGAGTTTGCTCCACTAGATTCAGATTCACCATAGCTTTAGATGGATTGATCACATTTTTATCCTCAATAAAATCCCCTAACTTAGAATCTTCCTCTTCACCCACAGGAGTTTCTAAACCAATAGGCTCTTTTGAGATTTTTTGAACCTTTCGAACCTTGCTGACAGGAATCTCCATTTTTTTAGCAATTTCTTCCGGAGTCGGCTCACGGCCCAGCTCCTGAATCAAATAACGAGTGGTGCGGACAAGCTTATTGATTGTTTCAATCATATGAACAGGAATTCTTATTGTACGAGCCTGATCCGCAATGGCGCGCGTAATAGCCTGCCGAATCCACCAAGTGGCATAAGTGGAAAATTTATAACCTCTGCGGTATTCAAACTTATCCACCGCTTTCATCAAACCCATGTTGCCTTCTTGAATAAGATCTAAAAACTGCAAACCTCTATTTGTGTATTTCTTAGCAATAGAAACTACCAGACGCAAATTTGCCTGCACCAACTCAGATTTGGCTTTATCCGCAATTTTCTCACCCTTCCAAATTCCTGTACAAACAGAGCGAATCCACGGAAAGCCCATCCATGTCTCTACCCGAACCCTCTCCAATCGAGTCCCAGCATCTTTATAGTTAATGTAAAAATCTCTTAACTTTTTAAAGCTCAAACCTGTTTCTCTTTTTATTTGCTCGCTTCTCTCCTGATCATCCAACATTAATTCATATTTTAATTTCAAATCTTCATAGTTTTCTGAAAAAGTTTTTTGAAGAGCTTCTTCCTGTCTTTTCTTTAACTCCTCCATTCTTGTTAGAAGATGTCTAAATTTAACCGAAACACGGTTGATAATTTTCCTATTAAAATTCACTGACTCAAATTTCTCCATTAAAGCATCTACCAATTTTGAAAGCTCTGATAGAGCTGATGGAGATTCATTCAACCCGTTTTCCCGAATTTGAATAAAATACTTTTTAGCCTGTGTCTGATAGCTTCGCACATGGTTGATTAGTTCATTAATTTTTTCAACGTACTCCTGCTCATTGTATTGGTGAGTTTCATCCTCTAAACCTCTAAAAATGGATTTAATTTTTATACGCCCTTTTCTCATATTCTCGCCAATAGCAATCACCTCGTGTGTTCCTATAGGACACATAAGCATAGCTCTTATAATCTCCCTTTCCCCCTTTTCAATGGAGCAGGCAATACGCACCTCTCCTTCCCGATCCAGCAGGGAAACATGCCCCATCTTATGCAAATAAAGCCGAACAGGGTCATTGCCTGAATAATCTTTATAATCCTCCTTATCATCTTCTCCTTCATCTTCTTCTGAAAGAAAAATCTCCTGCCCATTGGATTTAGAAGTGTTCTTTTGTTTCTGAAACCGGATTTGATTTGTTTCCATAGCCTGCATAAAATAGTCCACAGCCTGAGGATCTATAACTTCTACAGGTAGCAGTTCATTGACCTCATCAAAACTCAAAGAACCACTCTTTCTGGATTGAACTATAGAAATAATGCGGGGGACCTCCTGTTGAATAAGCTGCATTTGCTCTTTCAAAGAGATGTTTTTTATTTCATTTTGTTGTTTGTTTTTCATTATTTCTCTCCATTGATAAAATATTTTTTTTCATCTGCTGAATATCTTTCAAAGACTTCTTTGCATCGCCCTGCTTTAACTTAATCTGCAGGACTTGATCTTTCACCTTAGATTCCCTGTAATCCAAAGACAAACACGACAAACAGTCTTGTACAAATTTTTTACCAGACTCTTCTCCTAAACTCATCAAAGCTGTATGGCTTCGAGTTTGCAACAACCCAGCAGGCTCCACCCTTATTGATAATTGTGCCGTTAATTTATCAAAATTTGAAGGATTTTTAGAGTAATCCCCAAAAATCAGGCTAAATAAAGGCTCAGCACGAGTCAACCACTTCAAATCTAAGTGAGTCATAATATACTCCAAATATCTCCTGTTGGACAAGGCCAAAACCAGCAAATAAAGCTCCGTTTGAGGCAGTTCTTTAAGGGAAAAAGTTTTAACAGGAGCGTCTATTTCCTCTGCTTGAGAGGAAGGTTTTTGTTTAAAAAAAGCAGGACCAGCCGCGCTTAAAGCCATTTTGACAGCCTTTTGTTCTGAGGGAAGAAACACGTCTTCTATCTTTCTAGTGTAATATTCTTTAATCACAGGATCTTTAGCTGAAGATAAAATAGGTCCTATTTTTTTAACAAGATCTAACTTTCCCAGGCCTTGAAGGGGCTTTAACTGCTTAAAGAAAACATCTAAAAATAAATCCTGGCTTTGGTTTAAAACACTCTTCAAAAAATCTTTTCCCTTCGTTTTCAAACATTCATCTGGATCCATTTTATCTAATTCCGCCCTTTGAACCCTTAGGCCCTCTGCCAAGAGCAGGGGCAGACTTCTCAAAGCCGCCTGCCTGCCGGCAGAATCACCGTCAAAAAACAAAACAACTTTATCTGTGTGCCTTCTCAACAGGCGTGCGTGATGTGAAGTCAATGCCACACCTAAAGTAGCTACAGTGTTTTGAAAGCCATTTTGAAATAAAGTCAAAAAATCAGTATAGCCTTCAACAACTAAAACATACCCTTTTTGTCGAATGAAAGAAGCCGCCTCTTTAAGGCCATAAAAAATACGGCCTTTCTGAAAACAATCAGAGTCGCGGCTGTTAATATATTTTGGATGAGCAGAACTTAGAGTTCTTCCTCCAAAGCCTAAAACCCGGTTCATAGGAGAAATGATAGGAAACATGAGGCGGTTTCGAAACATTTCAAAACAGCCTTGATTATTTTTAGAAAACAAGCCTAATTTCAAGGCTATTTCCTTTTTTTCTTTATTCAACACTGTACTCAAACCTTCTACAGAAGGGGCGTACCCTAAACGAAATTTTTTGATGATTTCTTCAGAATATCCTCTTTTCTTTAAGTGCCGGCGGGCAGAATGGCTGACTGAAGTTTTTAAAAGCTTTTCTTGGAAAAATTGAGCCGCTGTCTCATTCACCCGGAAAAACTCCTCTCTTTCAGACAGCTGAGCAGTATCTTTTTTAACTTCCAGCAAAATAATTCCAGCCTCTTGTGCTAAATACTTTACGGCCGAATAAAACCCCATCCCTTTTTGATCCCTGAAGTAAGTGAAAATATCCCCCCCTTTTTGACACCCAAAACAATGATAAACCTGCTTAGAGGCGGACACAGAAAAAGAAGGAGTTTTTTCTCTATGATCAGGAAAAGGACAAAGGCCGGAGTACTGCCCTCCTGAGAGGGGCTTTAACACTGTATCTTGACCTATCCAATCAACAAGGTCATGAGCCTCACGAATTTTGTTAATGGTATCTGCAGACCATTTCATTATAACCTTCGCAGCTGTTCTCGGACAGCCTGTGCCACTTTAACATTATCAGCTCTTCCTCCAGCTCTTTTCTGCACCTCTCTGATAACAGGCCCTTGATCTGACAAGCCTCCGGCTTTGAAAGAAAGAATCACTTCAGAAATGATAATATTCAGCTCCTCAAAACTCAACTGAGGAGGTAAATAAGCTTTTAGATAAGCTATTTTTGTCAACTCCACTTCTGCATCTTGTGTACGCTTTGCTTCTGCCAGCTGTTGAACTGTCTCTTGATACTGTTTTATTTGTTTGCCAACGACATTTAAAACCTGTGCGTCTGTTAAGGGTTTTTTATTATTCTGAATTTCCAGATTTTGTATTTCAGATGCCAGTAGTCTTAAAGCCTCTAATTTTTCTTTCTGACCACTCTTTAGAGCTGTCTTGAGGTCTGATTGAATAGTTTCTTTCATACCCATGAGGGGGCCTCTCTTACTTCTTAAATTTCTTTAATAGACGTTTCCTAGCTGAAATTGCTTTCTTCTTTCTACATACAGAAGGTTTTTCATAGAATTCTCTTTTTTTGATTTCAGATAAAATTCCAAATCTTTCGCAAGCTTTTTTAAAACGACGTAAAACAATATCAAAATTCTCGCCATCTCGAACTCGAATTTTCGGCATAAAAACTCCCCCAAGCAACCCCTCGTACTAACAGAGGCTGATTCCAAAAACAAGACTCATTCTACATCTTCGCTGAAAAATCTCTCAAATTTTTAAAAAAATCTTTAATAAGCGCAGAACAGGCTGTTTGCATGACTCCAGACACCACTTCCGTCTTCCACTCATCTTCATCAATTTGTTTTTCTCTTAATTTCAAATCTTTACAGGCGTAAATGAGCTTTGCTATTCGAGCAGATCTTATAGCTCCTTTACACATCAAACAAGGCTCTAAAGTGACATAAATAAAGCACTCTTCAAGCCTCCATGTTTTAAGTGTTGAACTTGCGGAAGCAACAGCCAGCATTTCAGCATGAGACAAAGCATTTTGGGTTTGCTCCTTTTGGTTGTAAGCACGGCTGATGATTTCGTTATTTTTCACAACAACAGCCCCCACAGGCACCTCGCCCTGAGCCTGAGCCTTTAAAGCCTCCTCATACGCCAAGGACATATAAAATTCATGATTCATATGAAAAAATGATTGGCTTCTTTCAATGACGAGCTGTTTTGCTTTTTCCTGAAGATTTTTCTGGAGTCGATGCAGAATCCTTTTTTATTCCATAACAAGCAGTTAGCCGTGATAAAAGTTTTTTAGCAATTGTTGTATTCGCTTTCAAATACTCACGAACAGCTTCCCGGCCCTGCCCTATTTTTTCTTTATCAAAGGAATACCAAGCTCCTGATTTTTCAATAATATTTTTCCTCACAGCTAAATCAATCATCTCCATTTCTTGTGAAATTCCCTCCCCGTACATAAGATCAAACTCCGCTTTAGCGAAAGGGGGCGCCATCTTATTTTTAACAACCTTGACCACAGTTCTATTACCGACAATGTTTTCAGCTTTTTTAATCGCACCCTGCCTTCGCACTTCCAAGCGGACAGAAGAATAAAATTTTAAAGCGTTTCCTCCTGTCGTTGTTTCAGGGTTTCCAAACATCACGCCAATTTTCATACGGATCTGGTTGATAAAACACACCAAAGTTTGGCTTCTGTTGATGCAGGCAGTAAGTTTTCTTAGAGCTTGAGACATCAATCGAGCTTGAAGCCCCATATGGGAGTCTCCCATCTCTCCTTCAATTTCAGCTCGGGGAGTTAAGGCGGCGACAGAATCCACAACCACCATATCCACAGCCCCTGAGCGAACCAAAGTTTCCGTAATTTCTAAAGCCTGCTCCCCTGTGTCCGGCTGAGAAATTAAAAGCTCTGAAACCTTCACTCCTAGTTTAGAGGCATAATGAACGTCCAAAGCATGTTCTGCATCAATAAAGGCCACCACAGCCCCTTGTTTTTGGGCTTGTGCAATGGTCGAAAGGGCTAAAGTGGTTTTACCCGAACTTTCCGGACCGTAAATTTCAACAATACGCCCCCTTGGAAGCCCCCCTATTCCTAAAGCTATATCCAACCCCAAAGAACCTGTTTTAAATACAGGGATATCTCCGTACAAAGATTCTCTATTTCCAAGCTTCATAATGGAACCCTTCCCAAATTGCTTTTCAATAGAGGATAAGGCCAAGCCTAAAGCTTTTTGTTTGTCATTCATGGAATTCTCCTTTTCTTTAACATCTGTGAAAGAAGAAAATCTAAGCAGAAAATGCTGGATTTTCTTTTAATTTCTATTCTTGTGGCACCTTCTATTTTAGCTGAACACACTTCCTCTGGAGAAAAGACCCTAGAACCCACCGCTGTAAAGATTTGCCCTGCTTTACACACCTCGGAATCTTGGGGGTCCATAACCCCAGTCATTGATAAAGACCAATCTGCTTTTAGTAAAGATCTAACGCCCTTTGCCATAAATTGAGCAACCTCTGGGTGAATATCTCCTTCTTCTTCAAGAAGGGAAGAAGGCACTTTAAGCTGTTGAATTTTAACAGGCCAGGTGTAGGCCGCAAGCCCTCCAACAAAAAATTGAGAAGCCCCTTCCTGATCTGTCAAAAAGCTTGAAATAAGGCCTCCTGTACCGCTTTCCGCTACACAGACGGTCTCATTATGCTGTTTTAAAAAATCAAAAATCTTTTTTACATAAAAGCCTGGATTATCCACCAATTTAAACCCTCTTAACTTTAAGATTTTGATGTAAAACCCCGAAAAGCAAATAAAGGAATTTACTATGCAATTTGAACATATTCTTCAACTTGTGGTTAGCAAAAACGCTTCAGATCTACATTTAAAAGTAGGCTCCAGGCCTATCATTCGAAAAAACAGGCAACTCTATCTCCTGGATAAAACACTCCCCTTGATGACAGAAGAAACCGTAAAAAACCTTATTAATCCTCTTTTGGCTCCTGAACTCAAAGAACTTTACAAAAAACAGAAAAATATTGATTTTGGCTATTGTTTCAAAAATATTGGAAGATTCCGGTTTTCTATTTTTTCTCAAAAAGGCACCACACGGGTTGTTGCACGGACTATTCCAAATAAAATCAAAACCTTCCAAGAATTAAACCTTCCCTCTTCTTTAGAAAAACTGGCTCAATACAAAAACGGCTTGATTCTCATTACAGGGGCCACAGGTTCCGGCAAATCCTCTACAGCCGCCTCCTTGATCAACCTTTTAAACCATACCTACTCTTACCATATTATCACTATCGAAGATCCTATTGAATACGTCATACAAGATCACAAAAGCTGTATCACCCAAAGAGAGTATCTATTGGATTTTAACGACCATAAAGACGCCTTTAAGGGAGGGCTTAGACAGGACCCTGACGTGATTTTCTTCGGTGAATTGAGGGATGCTGAAACAGTTGCCATTGCTCTTCAGGCCGCTGACTCCGGGCATTTAGTCATCAGCACCCTTCACACATCTACAACTTTAGAAACTTTTGGCCGTCTTCTTTCTTATTTCAATAAATCTACAGAACAAGAAAGCGTGAAACGCCGGTTGGTCAACAGTCTTCAAGTGATTGTAAGCCAGCAGTTGGTTCCCTCTTTATCCGGCCCTCTGATACCTATCACAGAAATATTTTTTAATAATTTAATTATGAAGCAGGCCCTTATGGACAATAAACCTTTTGCAGAAATTCACACTCTTTTAGAGGAAGGAAGACAGACATGGGAGATGCAAAGTTTTGACCAACACATTGTAAATTTAGTTCAACAAGGAATTATTTCAGAGTCTGTAGGATTACAGCATGCCACTAAGCCAAATAATGTAAAACTCATCCTTCGGGGGGTGAAGTCCACAAATACATCCATCATGAACAATAAACCCGCTCAAAAGAAAAGCTCTTTGGATCAATATAAAACTTTACAAATGGAAACCGATAGCAGTGATCTCGACTCAGACACCTTGAAAATGAGAAAAATAGAAAGCTCTTAAATCATTTCTTTTTCAAGAAATAGAAAAATCTTATTTCACAACAAAGTCTCTACGTGGTAATGTCGTTTTGTCATGAAGCATACAGAGATTAGAAAAAAGTTTAAAGAGTTTTTTAATCAACACAGCCACACTTGGATTAAAAGCTCTTCCCTGACCCCTTTTGATGATTCTTCTCTCCTTTTTGTCAATGCCGGCATGAATCCCTTTAAAAATATTTTCCTAGGCAAAGAGGCCGTAAAATATAGATCCATAGCCTCCATTCAAAAATGTGTGCGGGCAGGGGGTAAACATAATGATCTTGAACAGGTGGGGCCTTCCCACCACCACCATACTTTTTTTGAAATGATGGGCAATTTTTCTTTTGGAGATTATTTTAAAGAAACGGCCTGTCAATTGGCCTGGAGCTTTTTGACAGAAACTTTAAACATTCCAAAAGAAAACTTAGCTGTCAGTGTTTTCAAAAAAGACAAAAAAACAGCCGAAATATGGAGTAGGAAAATAAACATTCCTGAGGAAAGAATTTTTATTTTTGATGAAAAAGATAATTTTTGGAAAATGGGGGAAAGCGGCCCCTGCGGACCTTGTTCAGAAATTTATTTCGATTGCAAAGCTTTTCGCTCCGGCACCCAGTCTATGGTTGAAATTTGGAATCTTGTTTTTATGGAATACAACGAAAATTTTGACAAAACAAAAACACCTCTTCAAACCAAATGCATTGATACAGGCATGGGGTTGGAAAGATTAGCGATGGTCCTGCAAAACAAAAAATCCAATTACCATACAGATCTCTTCCTGCCTATTTTATCCGCAGCTTCTCAAACAACAAAAACTCCTTACAGGGAAGAAACTGAAGATAAAAAAGAACTTATTTCCAATGCCGCGCTGAGAACCCTTGCAGATCATATAAAAGCCAGCGTATTCTTAATAAGCGATGGAGTTTTTCCCTCTAATGAAAAAAGAGGTTATGTACTGAGGCGTATTTTGCGCCGGGCTCTTTATTCCGCCAGCACCTTAACTCACCAAAAATCTATATTTAAAAATATCACTCAAGCTGTAATAGAAAATTACCTCTCAGTTTATCCAGAGTTGAACTCACAAAAAGAAATTATATTAGAGTCTTTACAGACAGAAGAAGAAAAATTTTTCCACACTTTGGATCAAGGAAAAACAATGCTTGAAAAAGAACTTTTCGATCTTAAAAAAAAGGACAGCAAAGTCTTATCAGGAGACGCCTCCTTTAAGCTTTATGACACTTACGGATTTCCTTTCGATTTAATAGATTTAATTTGCAGAAACAACAATGTTAAGGTCCATCGAAAGGATTTTGAAAACAATATAAAAAGAGCTCAGGAAAAAAGCCGCTCCTCATCCCATTTTAAAAAAACTAAAGCCGCCTCTGCTTTTTACAATGAACACACGTCTTTTCCGAAAAACTTTGATCCTCAAAAAGAAGGGATGTTTTTTATCCCCTCCCGCACCCCCCCTTCAAAATTTACAGGTTATGAAACTCTTGAAAACTCAGCCGTTCTCTCCCTCTTATTTGACAAAAACAACAAAAGCATAAGTGAGATTAAAGCTGACAGTGAAGTGACAGCTGTTTTTAACCAAACTCCCTTTTACGCTGAAGGGGGAGGTCAAATAGGAGATCAGGGCTTTCTGTCAGGAAAATCTGTAAAAGCCGTTATTCTAGACTGCCAAAATAAACATGGGTATTATTTTCATAAAGTTTTTCTTAAAGAAGGGGTTCTGAAAACAGGGGAAACTTATAGTCTTCAAGTGTCTCAAAAACACCGTGAGCAAACGGCTGTTCACCACTCGGCCGCTCATCTTCTACACTCAGCTTTAAGAAAGGTATTGGGGCTTCAAACTAAACAAGCAGGCTCTTTGGTGGAGCCAGGACGTCTGCGCTTTGATTTCACCTCTCACAAATCTTTGACAGAAAAAGAGTTGATTCAAATAGAAGATATTGTCAATGAACAGATCACTTTAGCTTTGAACGTTCAGGTTTTTTATAAAAAATACGAAACAGCTTTAAACGACGGGGCTTTAAGTTTTTTTGAAAAACCTTCTGAAGAGAAAGTGCGTACATTAAAAATAGGAAGTTTTTCACACGAGCTTTGCGGCGGCACTCATGTAAAAAATACAAAAGATATTTTATTTTTCAAAATAATAAACGAAAGCTCTCTCAGCTCAGGGGTTCGTCGGATTGAAGCTGTTTGCGGTAAAACCGCTTTAAATTTTATGAATGACCTCAGCAGAGAAAATTTAAAATTAAGAAAATTTTTCAGCCTTCCCTCTTACCCTGCAGAGTCTTCCAGCCTGATGGAAGCAGTTCAAAAATTAAAAAAGCCAAGAAAAACTTCAGCTGTAGATCTTTCCTCTTTGGATTTAACTGAAACTTTTACTTTAAATTCCAAAAAAGGAGTTTTTTACTGTGCTGTTCACCCACAGGCTGGTCATGAGTTTTTAGGCGCTGTCTCTGATCAAATTAAAAAGAAATTTCCTATGTCTATTGTGGTTGTTATAGGCAGCAGCTCCGCTGAAAATATTCCCATTGCTGTTGCTGTACCAAAAGAAATATCGAATAAAATAAAAGCTCAAAGCATTATTCAAAAATTTGGAGGAAAGGGCGGCGGCCCTCCTCATTTTGCCAAAGGAGCTTTAAATAAAGCTTTATCAAAAAAAGTTTTAAGAGAAAAAGCTCTTGCTCTTTTTCACAAAGAAGGCTTCTTAAAAGACCTAAAGCAACAATAGGAATTTGCCTTATGCGGGCGGGCCTGGGGCTGCCAGGATTTAATGGATGCGGGAGAAGTGAATGCGGGCTTTCTCTTTTTCCACCTGTGCTTTTATTTCTCTAATCTGCTCTTGAGTTAACAGAGTATCTTCCAGTTTTTTAGAAAGCTCTTTCAGCCTTTTTTCCGCTTTTAATTTTGAAATTTCCCTCCCCGTTTCCGCAGTCTCTGCCAGCACCCTTACTCCTTTTGAGTGTACTTCCAAATACCCCCAGCTGACTGCAAATTTCTCCCATCTATTTGAAACTTTATAGGAAAGCACTCCCGGCTTTAATAAAGCCATCAAGGGAGCGTGCTGAGGCAGGATATTCAACTCACCTGTTTCTGAAGGGCATAAAATTTCCTGGGCTTTAACCTGCTTTGCAATTTCTTTTTCAGGTGTGACAAAAGTAAATAAAAAATCATTCATAAAAAGCTCTCTTTATTTCAAAGTTTTTGCTTTTTCAAAAGCTTCTTCAATAGTTCCAATCATATGAAAAGCCTGTTCAGGAATTTTATCACAATCTCCGCTCAGCAAACGGGAAAAACCCTCCACCGTGTCCTGCACTTGCACATATTTGCCCTGCATTCCTGTAAAAGACTCCGCTACAAAGAAAGGCTGAGATAAAAAATTTTGAATTTTTCTGGCGCGAGACACTGTGAGCTTATCTTCTTCGCTCAATTCATCCATTCCTAAAATAGCAATAATATCTTGAAGTTCTTTGTACCGCTGAAGCACTTCCTGCACTCCTCTAGCCGTTTCATAATGCTTTTGTCCCACGATTTGAGGCTCTAAAATGCGCGAAGTGGAATTTAACGGATGAACTGCAGGATAAATTCCAAGGGCGGCAATATCTCTGTCTAAGTTTGTCGTTGCATCCAAGTGTGTAAAAGTGGTGGCGGGAGCCGGGTCCGTGTAATCATCTGCTGGAACATAAATGGCCTGTATAGAAGTGATAGAACCGTTGTTTGTGGAGGTAATACGCTCCTGGAGATCTCCCATCTCTGTCGCTAAAGTCGGCTGGTATCCCACTGCAGAAGGAATACGCCCCAGCAAGGCGGAAACTTCTGATCCAGCCTGAGTAAATCTAAAAATATTATCCACAAAAAAGAGTACATCTTGATTGGCTTCATCCCTGAAGTATTCTGCGACTGTTAAACCTGTTAGAGCCACTCTGGCTCTAGCACCAGGGGGTTCATTCATTTGCCCGTAAACCAGGGCTGTCTTTTTCAAAACTCCCGTATCTTTCATCTCAACATATAAGTCATTTCCTTCGCGGGTTCTTTCTCCAACACCTGCAAAAACTGAACAGCCTCCATGCTCCTTGGCGACGTTTCTAATTAATTCCATGATAATCACTGTTTTTCCAACACCCGCGCCTCCAAACAAACCAATTTTTCCCCCTTTCATATAAGGAGCTAAAAGATCAACGACTTTAATTCCGGTGGCCAAAATATCCACAGAGGCGGCCTGCTCTGACAAAGAGGGAGCAGACCTATGAATAGACCACCTTTTTTTTGCCTGAATCGGCCCCGCTTCATCTATAGGCTCTCCCACAACGTTTAAAATACGCCCTAAAACTTCCTCTCCTACGGGAGTTTGAATGGTCTTTCCTGTACTTTCCACAGCAGAGCCTCTTGTTAAATTTTCTGTGGAATCCATTGCAATCGTACGGCAAACTTGATGCCCTAAGTGCTGAGCCACCTCTAAAATCAAAGACTTATTCTTAACTTTAAGAGCTGTATAAATAGAAGGCATGCTCCCCAATGGAAACTCAACATCCACCACAGGACCCATAACTTGTTTTACTTGACCATCAACCATTTTGTTTTCCCCTTTCTCTCTAACCTGCATTCATAGCTTCGACACCACTGGTGACTTCTATTAATTCTGTAGTGATAGAGCTTTGTCTTATTTTATTAAATGTCAACTGCAGCTGCTTTTCAATATCTCCAGCATTTTTCACAGCATTCTCCATGGAATACATTCTTGCTCCATGCTCCGAAGCTAAACTTTCACACATAGCTCTATAAATTTGAGTGGCAAAATGTTTTTGGATTAAATTCTCCACCAATTTTTGAGGAGAAGTTTCAAAAATAAAATCTTTGGCAAAAGAAGATCCTTCCCAGGAAGTTTGTGTGAGATCAATGGGCAAAAAAGATTCTACTTTTACTTTTTGAGACACTGCAGAATAAAAAGTTTGATAAACTAAAGAAATTTGATCGTAGTCTCCTTGAGTAAATGAATCCATTAGAAACTGAGCCGTTCTTGCGGCTAAAGGAAAAGAAACCTCGCGGTCCAGTCCGGAAATTTTATCAATGGGCTTGAGTTTTCTAAACTTAAAATAATCCACCGCTTTTTTGCCTATAATAAAGCAGTCTTGATCTTCATTTTCCCTCAGAAGCTCCTCTGCTTTTTTGCAGACATTATAATTGAAACCGCCGCAAAGCCCTCGATCACTAGCCAACACAACTAAAAGAGGTTTTTTGCTTTCCGCTTTCAAATGAAGCAAAGGATGCTCTACCTGATAGCTTAAAGCTACGTCCGCCATGGTGGATAATATTCCATCTGCATAAGTTCTTAAATTTAAGATCCTTTCCTGTGCTTTTTTTAACTTCACCGCAGAAATCATTTTCATAGCACGGGTCATTTGTTTAGTATTTTTCACGCTTTGAATGCGGGATTGAATTTCCTTTAGCCGGCTCAAATCTCAAGCTCCTTTTTTACTAAAAACAATTTTAAATTCTTCCAAAGCTTGAAGAAGTTTTTGACGGGTGTTTTCTGTAATTTTTTTCTCTTTTTTCATAGAGTCCAAAATTTCTTTATGGCTAGTGGATAAAAACTCGTGGTATTCCTTCTCATACTGCCTTATTTTGTTTTCCTCAACAGAATCCAAGAAACCTTCTGAGACCGCAAAAATGATGGCCGCTTGTTGTTCCACTTCCTGAGGTTCTCCAACCCCTTGTTTCAAAACTTCCACCAAACGTCTTCCTCTAGCGAGTTGTTTTTGGGATGCTTTATCCAAATCAGACGCAAAAGCTGAAAAAGCCTCCAAGCCTCTAAATTGCGCAAGTTCTAGTTTTAAAGAGCCTGCCACCTGTCTCATGGCTTTGATCTGAGCTTTCCCTCCTACACGCGAGACAGATTTTCCAATATTCAAAGCGGGCCGAACCCCCTTGTAAAAGAGATCTGTTTCTAAGAAAATCTGACCGTCCGTAATGGAAATAACATTTGTTGGAATGTAAGCGGAAATATCCCCCTCTTGAGTTTCAATAATAGGCAGAGCTGTTAAAGAACCTCCCCCTTTATCAGAACTCATTTTTGCCGCTCTCTCTAAAAGTCTGGAATGCAAATAAAAAACATCTCCAGGAAAAGCTTCACGGCCAGGAGGTCTTCTTAAAAGAAGAGAAAGCTGTCTATAAGCCTGAGCCTGTTTAGTCAAATCATCATAGATAATTAAAGCGTGTTCTCCTTTGTCTCTAAAGTATTCTGCTATAGTGACACCAGTGTAAGGAGCTAGGTATTGAAGTGGAGCAGGATCAGAAGCTGTCGCGGCCACAATAGTCGTGTAGCGAAGAGCATCTGCTTTTCTCAATCTTTCCACAACACTCGCTAAAGTAGATCTTTTTTGGCCAATAGCTACATACACACATTTTACGTCCTCATTTTTCTGATTCAATATGGTATCAATGGCTAAAGTCGTCTTGCCCGTTTGACGGTCTCCAATAATAAGTTCTCTTTGTCCTCTACCAATGGGAATTAAGGCGTCAATAGCTTTGATGCCTGTTTGTAAAGGCTCACAAACCTCCTGCCTTTGAACAATTCCGGGAGCTTTTGTTTCTATAGGTTTCGTTTGTTGAACATCCAGGGAG
Organism: Bdellovibrionales bacterium; assembly: GCA_965199935.1. Taxonomy (GTDB): domain Bacteria; phylum Bdellovibrionota; class Bdellovibrionia; order Bdellovibrionales; family UBA1609; genus JAPPLG01. The sequence goes on along the minus strand of CBDATD010000001.1, from coordinate 613,357 downwards.
CCTAAACCATCTAGAGGATTCCCTAAAACATCCACCACTCTTCCAAGTAAAGACTCTCCTACAGGAGATTCAAAAACTTTTTCTGTTCTTTGAACAGGAGAACCTTCTCTCACTTCCTCAGAAGAGCCTAGGAGAACAGCTCCAACACTTTCCTCTTCCAAATTAAAAACCAGAGCATAGAGAGAATCTGAAAACTTTAAAAGCTCCCCAGCCATTGCATTTTTTAAGCCATGAATTCTACACACACCGTCTCCGACACTCAAAACCTGCCCTTCTTCGCGGATAGAAACATTTTTAGAATAATTCTGAATATTTTGCTTTAAAATACGGCTGATTTCATCAGCTCGGATACCACTAGTTTTCATGCTTGTTCACCTGTGCCTTAAAGTTTTGCAAATGATGTGAGATAGAGTCATCAAAGCTCATACCTCCCGCCTCCACTCGAAAGCCGTTAACTAAATTTTCTTTTTGCTGAACCTCCAACAAAACTTTTTTACCCCCAAAAAACTTTTGAAGGGAATTTTCAACCTCTTTTTTTTCTGCTTCTGAAAGGGCCTTTGACGTATAAATAAAGCCTTTAACAATCCCTTGTTTTTCGTCTGCCATCTTTTCGACACTTTTGCAAATTTGATCAAAGTACGGCCATCTGTTTTTTAAAGTCAATTGATATAAAAAATAGAGTACTTGTTTTGAGAATGGGATTTGTTCCAAAACTTTAAACTTATCGGAGGCTGGAATTAATGAAGAGCAAAAAAAAGACAAATCTTCCGAACTCAACGCCTTTCTAAGCTCACAAATTTGTAAAGCTCCTTCAGATTCTAATTCAAACAGCGTTTTCGCGTAAAGATCTCCAACAGAATGCATTTTATCCTCTCAGTTTTTGAGCAAAAAGACGGCTGTCTTGTTTTTCATCTTTTAAATTCTCTCGGCACAAAGTGAACACTTGATCTATAAATTTCTTATTGAGGCCGGTCTTTAACTTTATCAGCTTTTGATCAATAAAATTTTGAGCCGTCCTCAAGACGGCGTCCTTCTGCTCTTTTAAATCCTGATCCAGCTGAACTGACATTTTCTCTAATTCAAAGTTTAACTCTTCATCAAATCTGCCCGACTTTTCTTTTATTTGAGATAACTTGTGTTGAGTTTTTTTTATATTATCCTCAGCCTGCCGATACAAATTTTCTGCTCGATTTTTCATGGAAATATAATCATTATATTGTTGAAGAATATATGGTGGAGCTTTTTTTAAAAACAGATAAACAACAAAACCCAAGAAAATCAGAAAATTAAAGGTTTGAAACAATATAAAAGAAACGGGAATTCCTTCTCCAACAGCTGATAAAGAACAGACGGGGGCTGCAACTAAAAACAAAATGATTAGAAACATGGGTACTTCTCAGCCTTTCTTATTGAATAAGTTTTAATTTTAGTTTCTCAGCCAACTCAGGCGCTTGTCTTTCCAACTTTTTTTCAGCCTCAGTCAGGTCTTTTTGAAAAGAATTTACAGCACTGTCAATCTTATTTTGAGCCTGTATGTGAGTTTGACCCATTTGTTCTTGATGCATTTTTAAAATCTGATTTTTTCTTTCACTCAACTCTTTTTGAAACTTTTGATGAAAAGCTGAAAGCCTTTGTTCATACTCTTGATTTAACTTTTCTTCTTTTTTCTGAAGCTGTGCAGAGAGAAGAGCCTGTCCTTTTGTTTGTTTTTCTCGAGCTAAAAATTTTTCATAGTAGGGCTTTAACAAAGCCTGAGCTGTAACCAGCATGAAGATAAAAAATACAACAAGATAAATAAAAAAAGTTCCATCAAGCTGTAAGACGCGTATAACAGAGTTCAAGGTTTCCATAAATCTTTTTTGTGCAAATTTCTAAGTTTCGTCAAGAACTCTTTTTAGAATGCAGACTAGACCCTTCAAAAATCACACCTTCATCAATCTTCAAAGAAGGGCTTTCTACCGTTCCTATAAAATGAGCAGGAGGATGCATCTTTACTTGCTCATCCGCCTTGACTGCGCCTTTTAGAAAGCCATGCAGTATGAGAGTTTGCACATGAATTTGGGCCTTCATCTTTCCCTCCGATTCGATAATTAAAGTTCCCTTGGGACTGTGAACTTCCCCTTCAAAACAGCCCGCCACCCGGACCACTCCATCAAAACTCAACTGCCCCTGAAATGAAGCCCCTTGATCTAAAATAGCCTGTACGTTCTCAGACACGTCCAACAAACTCCTTCAAATCATCATCTTTATCAAAAGACAATACAATCCTCGTTTTATTTTTTGACCTCTGAGCTTGAACCAAAAGCCCCCATTTCCTAGAGAGAGCTGAACAAGCTTCCTTAAGCCAGTACGGATATTCCTCTATTTCTTTATTTTTTATCATACTGGATTGAAGTTTTTTTTCTAAATCACGAACTGTTAGCCCGGCTTGAACTGTCTTTCTAGCCCATATCACCTGCCTTTCCAAAGACTTTTCTTGAAGAAGCAGTTTAGCAATACTTAGTGAAATTTTATTTTTTGAAAGAAGTTTCTGCACATCTGAGTGCAGGTTTAAAAGTCTTAGAGTGTTCGCAATAGAGGTGCGGTCTCTCCCTATCGTTTCTGCTAATTTTTGTTGAGACCAGCTGTTTTCTTCCAAAAGAAATCGAAAAGCATGAGCTTCCTCAATAGGACTTAAATCCTGTCTTTGCAGGTTTTCCACTAAGGCCAAAGCCATTTTTTGGTCCATTTGTTTTTTATCATTCTTTAATAAAACAGGCATTCGAGGCCAGCCTAATTTCTGAACAGCCCTCCATCTTCTTTCTCCCGCAATGATTTTATAAGAACCATCTTCTTCCTTGGAAACTAAAATAGGCTGTAAAAGCCCTTGTTCTTTAATAGACAGTGCAAGGTTGTGCAAAGCTGTTTCATCAAAAAACCTCCTAGGCTGTTGAGTATCCGGGTGAATACGTTCAATAGGAATCTGTAAGATTCTGTTTTCTAGGGAACCAGCACTTTCTGTTCTCCCCAACAGCTGATCCAATCCTTTACCTAACACTTCTCTATTTGGAGACACTTTGATCCTCCTTTTTGTTTATTGTAAAACATTTTCTTTAAACGTCCCTTTGTTGAAATTTAATCTTTGAACTAATTCCTCTGCTAACTTCTTATAAGCTAAAGCCCCCGCAGACTCAGAAGCGTAATCAAATATAGAAATCCCATGACTCGGTGCTTCACTAAGGCGTACATTCCTAGGAATGACAGTTTGGAAGACCTTGTCCGTGAAATGACGTCGGACCTGTTCTGCCACCTTATGACTTAAAGTATTTCTAGAATCAAACATTGTGAGCAAGACACCCTGTAGCACTAAGTCAGAATTAAGGTTCTCTTTAATGGAGCAGGCTGTATTTAAAAGTAAGCTTAAACCCTCCAGGGCGTAATATTCACATTGAAGAGGCACAATAAAATACTTGGAGGCTGTTAGAGCATTCACAGTCAACAAACCCAAACTAGGGGGGCAGTCAATGAAGATAAAATCGTATTCTTTTTCAATAGCAGACAATTTTTCCCTTAAAATGTATTTATTTTGATTCATTCCCGACCACTCCAGCTCTAATCCCGATAAACGAGGGTCTGCTGACACTAAAAATAGGCGAGGATAGTTTTTCACAGACTGAATATAGAGATTAAAGTCGGGGTTTTCAGCCCAAAAAAAATCATATAAAGTGTTGTTATTCTGAACATTTAAACCACTTGTAGTATTGAATTGGGAATCCGCGTCAATAAGCAAGACCTTAGACCCAAATTTTGCCAAGGCAGTGCTTAAAGAAATGGAAGTTGTGGTTTTTCCCACCCCGCCCTTTTGGTTCGTAATAGAAATGATATGAGCCATAATTTTTATGTACCTGCAGACTCCTTAGAAGTCTATTCTCAACCTGATGTTCCACGTGGAACACTTTTTTAGCTTAATTTCATCCTTGCCCCAAATTAGACTAGACCCCTCGCTTCAAAAAGAAGTAATATGGAGGGATAAGCAGAAATCAATAGAAAAAGAGAAATATGTGGTGTCTTTAAGGGATTCTAATCGGGAAATATAAAGTTTTTGCCGATGGGTTCTTTTGCCATCTTAAAGAGGGTGAAGATGAAATTTTTTGTTTTAGCATTATTATTTTTTGTGCATACATCCTTCGCAAGAAAAGATTTTAAAGAAAACAAAGAAAAGATTTTAAGAAAACAATTAATACTGCATGAAAGAGAAATACAAGAATTTCAACAATGGATAAAGTTCCATCAATCTGAGACAAAAGGAATTCAACAACGTGCGAAGTTCCATGAAGAACAGGCAAAATCGCTTGTGCAGCGTGCAAAGTTTCACGAAGAACAAGTGGAATCACTTCAAGAGCGTATTAAATTCCATAAAGGACAAATAAATGAGCTGGAAGAGACAAAAAAACACTACAAATCAAAAGGGGACCAAAAATAGCGTCCTTGTGAAAGAAAGAAAAATTGCAAAAAAACTACTGCAATTAGTAGTGAACCATTAGCGTTAAATAAAAATCATTTTGCAGACTGCTTCCTATTTCCCATAAAACATTTTTATAGAAAAACCTAAGAAGAGGGGTAATCTTCCAATCAAATACTATGGCAGACGAATTTAACTTCAGTGTTTTACGGTGATATTGAAATTTCCGGTTCTTTGCCGTCAAAAGAGTATTTTTTAAATTTTTTGTGCCTAAGCCGGAGCTTTGAAACATCACAACAAACCAAGTTTGCAAAACATCCATATTTGCCGTGTATGGTGCAAAACCTATTCTGTATTCAAAATCCCCCCACAAAGTTTTTGGTGTACTGGATATTCTTTTCAGAGTTGCTTTACCTGACGTATAAATAAACCTCGACTCCCAATCTGCACTTAAGTCCCATTGAAAAGTTAATCTTTCCAGAATCGAGGATGAAACTCCTTTTTTTGTTTCATAAGAATGAACGAATGAATCCGTATAAAACCCGCTTTTCAAAGATGTATAAATATTGGCTTGTGAATCCGACAGCAGCCAGCGTTGCACGAGAATGTTTAAACCTAATTGATGAGTGTTGAAATTTTTCTTCTCAAAATTTGAACTGATCTGAAGAGCAAAATGGGGATGAAAAGTGTAAGAAAATCTTTGAGTGTTTTCCTGATGAGAAAACTCCCCCCAATAAACGAAGCCGTCTTTGTAAATGACCGGATGGGCCGCCGCAAAACAGGATGTCAACATAAAGATAAAAATACAAATTTTCATCATGGCTCTTTCTCTTAATTCTATACTATGTTCTCTTTGAGATGATTTGAAGTTTGATTTTACGAGACTAGACCCCTGTTTTTACAGGAGCGGAAGCGATATATTACCGCCCTTTTGCATTATAGATTTCTTTTTATTTCTAATACGACCCTTTTTTGATTTTCAAAACGATAATTTATAATAACTTTCATTTGCCATAAACTCTTTTCTTTTAAACTTAGCTGATTCCAATCTTTTTCATAACAGGGGCCTTTAAAATGATAGGAAATTCCATCTTCAGGCAGATATTTCTCCACCATTTGTAATGTTCTCTTTAACGGAGCAAAAGCTTTGAAGAGAACAACCTTTTCTTTTATGAATGAAAAAACCTCCTCGCGAACTGTAACTCGACCCTGCAAATGCAAAACAGCAGAAATATGCCTTAAAAACTCAGCTCTCTTTGAAGAAGGCTCCACAAGAATAATTTGTTTTTGCTTATCTAAAATTGCTAATATAATTCCCGGAAACCCCGCCCCTGAACCAACATCTACAAGCGTCTTTGCAGGAACTTTTTTAAAAAAAAGAACTCCTGAAATAATACTCTCTTTGATAAGCCTCTGAACTTTTTTTTCTGTTTCTTTTTTCGTTAAAAATAAATGTTTAAAAAAAATGAGTTCTTCATAAAATTTTCGAAATAAAATCTTTTGTTCTGTACTTAAAGAAAGTTTCTCATACTGTGTGAAATCCATTTTAGTGATTTAAATAATAATTGCAGGATTTAAAAATTAAAGGTTTCGCCGTTTTTCTCCATTCCTCCAACAAGCATACAAAATAAGGATGTTTTTTTCTTTTTATTTCTGTAAGACCTGCATTTTCCATACGGACCATTTCTTCCAGAATAATATCATTTTGTTCTGGGTCGGTTCCACATTCAAATACAGCCTGTGAACGTAAAAAAGCATAAAACGTGAGAGAAAAAAGTTGATTTTCTTTAATAGAGCTTTGTTTCCATTTCCCAATCAAAGGGCCTACCAACAGTTCATGGCGGTGATAGAGATCTTCCCAAGAAAAAATATGTACTGTTTCATCTTTCTTCAACAAAGCGCTGTATTCCTCAGATAAGTTTCGACAAAAGACAGCTGAAGAAGAATTATAACAGCCCAACAAAAACAAAAAAACCACTAACTTTTTGATACTCCCTCCCTTTCTATTAAAGCTTATTTTTTATCTAGAAAAGAAAATTTTGTACATCTCTCTTTAAAGCTCCTCCATTTTCTTAAGAAGCGGTGTTTTTACAGGAATGAGTTTTTTATTGCCAGATGAAAAGTTTTTCCGTGTATGCAAAATAAGAGCTTGGACAGATACCGGGGTGACCCCGCTGATGCGCTGAGCCTGCTCTAAATTCAACGGCTGAATTTTTTCTAATTTTTCGCGGGCTTCAGAGGACAGTCCATGGACTTCTCTGTAATTCACATGTTTTAAACTTAACTGCCCCATTTTGAGATTTTTCTTTATCATTTGATTTTGTATTTGAATATAACCTTCATATTTTATTTCAATCTCCACAGGCTCTGCCACTTCCCTCGGAGTTTTTTTTAATAAATCTAGATTCTCCAAAGTTTTATATGAAAACTCAGGTCTTTTCAATAAATCTTTAGCTGTCCAAACTTTTCCTTCTTGAAGGGAGTCTTTTGAAAGAATGCTTGTTTTTTCCAATCTGCTCTTCAACTCTTTAGAAGACTTTTTGATCTGAGACAGCTGTTTCATATATCCCTTCCTCTGTTTTAAAATATTTTCTAAAAACTGAAGTTTTTCCTTAGAGAGAAGGTTATATTTCTCAGCTGTTGGAAAGAGTCTTTCTACAGCATTATCTTCTCTTAGAATAAGACGGTATTCGGCTCTTGAAGTCAGCATACGATAAGGTTCTTGAGTTCCTTTAATTGTTAAGTCGTCAATTAAAACTCCGGTGTAAGCTTGATAACGAGGAAGCACACATTCAGGGAGGTTTAATATTTTAGCCCCGGCATTGATGCCGGCCATAAGCCCTTGCGCCGCAGCCTCTTCATAGCCGCTGGACCCATTCACTTGGCCGGCTAAAAATAAAGAAGGGAGAATTTTTGTTTCCAAAGTGGGCCAAATTTGTATAGGGTTTATAAAATCGTATTCTACCGCGTATCCCCACTGCAAAAACTGAGCTTGCTCCAAACCTTGTATGGTTTGAATAAATTTTTTCTGCACTTCCTTAGGCAAACTTGTAGAAAGCCCCTGAACGTAGATAGAATCTCCATCAAATTCCTCAGGCTCTAAAAATATTTGATGAGAACTTTTATCTGGAAAGCGAATAATTTTATCTTCAATACTAGGACAGTATCGAGGACCTGCCCCTTGGATAATCCCGGAAAAAAGAGGAGATAAGTGAAGGTTTTCTTTTATCACTTCGTGCGTTTTTGAATTCGTATGGGTGAGATGGCAAAAAATTTGATTTAAAAGGGGTTTTTTAGGGCTAAAAAAACTTAAAGGACGGTAAACATCATCCCCGGCTTGAGCTGTCAGTTTTTTCCAATAGATGCTTTTTCTATGCAATCGCGGAGGGGTTCCAGTTTTCAATCGGGTTATTTCAAAACCTATTTCTTTCATCTGCCGGGAAAGTCCATATGTGGCCTGATCTCCAACACGCCCTCCTCTTTTTTGTTCTTCTCCAACATGCATTACAGCACCCATAAAAGTCCCTGTGGTTAAAATCACAGCACGAGAAGCAAGCCGATCCCCGTTTTTGCAAACGACTCCCCTGCATCTTTCGCTTTGAATCCACAAACTCACAATTTCTTCTTCAACCAGAGTGATTTTATTTTGGTTTTGAAGATGATCCTGCACATACTTTTGGTAAGACACCTTATCACACTGCATTCTAGAACCTCTAACTGCCGGACCCTTTTTGGAATTAAGATGTTTATACTGCAGACAAGAAAAGTCTCCAGCTCTCCCCATAATGCCTCCCAAAACATCTATTTCTTTCACAAGGTTTCCTTTGGCCACCCCCCCCACGGAGGGGTTACAGCTCATAAAAGCAATCCGAGACAAGCGGGTTGTTGCGATCAAAACCTCCAGCCCCATACGAGAGCAGGCTAAAGCCGCCTCCACACCTGCATGCCCTGCTCCTATAACAATCACATCCCATTGATTCTTCATTTTTCAAACCTCTTCATTTGCCAATACAAAATTGACTAAAAATTTGATTTAAAACATCCACATTAATGTCCTGTCCTAAAATACTTTGAATATTTTTTAAGGCCCCTTTTAACTCAAAAGCTATAAGCTCTATAGAATCCGGCTCCCTTTCTAATAAATCAACAGTGTTTTGAATTTGCTTCTGCGTTTGCTTTAAATGATCGTAATGTCGAGGCAGACAAACAGCCTCCACACCTCGATTGAGGCATGTTAGGAAAAAATCTAATAAAGGCTCTATGCCTTCTCCAGACTGAGCGCTTATAAAAAAACACCGTTTCGTTGTTATTTGATGATAAATTTGAGGAGAGTTTTTTTTTAGATCAGACAAAAACATTTCTTGAGGTTTTAAGTCAATCTTGTTTACAATCAGCACCCTCTCTTCAGCTCCTTTAGACCAAAGCTTCTGAAACTTTTTTTGATACGCGCTGTTTTCAGCAGAAAAGGGTTTTAAAGCTTTATTAAAATCTTTCACAGCATCTATAACATAAAGATGAATATCTGAAGTTTCAAAGGCTTGAAAAGTTTTTTTTAAACCTTCTTTCTCCACAACATCCTGAGTTTCTCTCAAACCTGCTGTATCTATTATTTTTATTTTATTTCCCTGAAGAAAAAACTCCCCCTCTAATTGATCTCTCGTTGTCCCTTCTTGTTGACTGGTAATAGCTTTATCTTCTTTTAACAATTGGTTAAATAAAGTGGATTTTCCAGAGTTTGGAGGGCCGAAAATACCAACTTTAAGACCCTCCCTCACCTGCCGTCCTTGTTTATAGCTTTTCACCAGCTTTTCAATTTTTTTTTGAATTTGTTCAATTTGCTGTAAATATTTCTGAGGTTTTAAGGTTTGTAAATCTTCCTCACTAAAATCAATTTCAGCTTCCACATGAGCTAAAATCTCCTGAATTTTTTTTTTCATACCTTCTAAGTCTCTGGAAAACTCACCCTTCAAATACCTTTGAGCCTGTCTTTTTGCATTAGAGGAGCGAGACTCGATAAGCTGTAAAACTCCCTCGGCTTGAACCAAGTCAATTCTACCGGACAAAAAAGCTCTATATGTAAATTCACCCTTTTCAGCCGCTCTGCATCCCATTTCTTGAAGAGCCGTCAAAACTTCTGTATAAACAATAGGGCTTCCATGACAAAAAATCTCAACAACAAACTCTGAAGTGAAAGAGCGTCCTTGATCAAAAAATAATAGAAGAGCTGTGTCTATTTCCCTTCCTTGATAGTCTAAGCTTCTCACATAAGCTTGATGAGAGGATGGGTTTTTCAGGGAAGGACATAGTTTCTTAGAAATATCCCAAGATTTGGAGCCGCTCACCCGAATTCCCGCAACCCCGCTTACTCCATAAGGAGTTATTAAGGCGCAAATGGTGTCTTGATCCTGCTCTCTAAGCCCTTCGAAAGCTGTCATCATATTTCCTCCGTACAGGAGAAATTCTTATTTTCTTAAAAGCTCCATCGCCAATAGATCTTGTTTCCACACGCCCATCCTTAGTTAAATCCTGATGAACCTTCCTCCTATAAAAAGCGCTAAGCGGCCTTCTTATGACAACAGAGCGTTTTTTTCTCAACACCTCCTTTTTAAGCCGATTCGCCAGATCCATAAGATTTTGTTCAAAGTCTTCCAAGTAACCTTGAGAATCAACAATCACTTGAAAAGGCTCTTCTGTTTTTAAGCGGTTTTGTAAAACACCCGTAAGATAAATTTGCAAAGAATGCAGCAATACTCCATACCGCTCCATCAACACATCCTCATCTTTCCCGTAAAGATCAATATATACTCTGCCTTCCTCTTTGAGGACCTCGACATCGCAAGAAAGGGAAAAACCACAGGATTTAAAGAAGTCTTCCAGAAACTCTTCTATAAAAGAAAAATTCTCCATTGAGCTTGAAAAAAATTTTTTAAAAAACGACACAACAATCTCCTAATCTTTTCTTGTAAAGTAATACTGTTGAACCAACCCAAATAAAGTACTCACCAAGATATACAAATTTAAGCCGCTTGGCAAATTGATCATGAATAAAGTGAAAATAAAGGGCAGAACCCTTAAAATTTTTTCTTGTGCCGGGTCCATATTTGTCGGGGTGATTTTTTGCTGAAAATACATAGAAAGACCCATAAGAGACGGCACAACATAAAAAGGGTCTTTGAGGCTTAAATCTTGTATCCATCCAAAAAAAGGAGCTTGATAGAGTTCAAAACTTTCCCCAAGGACGCGGTAAAGAGCAAAAAAAATAGGAAATTGCAGGATCATGGGCAAACACCCGCCCAGCGGACGCGCTTTATTTTGTTTCATTAGAGCCAGCATTTGTTCGTTCATGGTTTTCATATCTTTTTTATATTTTTTTCGAAGAGCTTGAATTTCCGGCTGTATTTTTTTCATAATTTTCATAGAACGATATGCAGAAAGATTTAATGGAAAAAGTAAAATTCTCACAAAAACAGTGAGAACAATGATGGACAGCCCCCAATTCTTCGTCATCAGAAAAGAAAACTTCAAAAAAGCTAAAATAATTTTGGCCAGCCCAGATAAAAATCCAAAATCAATCCATGACACCATCTGAGGATGGATTTTTCTTAAAACTTCTGAAGATTTTGGCCCAAAAAATGTTTGATACTTTAAGGACAACCCCTGCCGGCCGGCCCTTGGGAGGCTAAAAACAATTTGAGACCGCCAGCTCTGGTCATTTCCTTCAAATTCCAAAAAAGGCAAAATATCAGATTGATTGAAAAAAGCCTGTCCAAAATAACGTCTTCCCAACCCTAAAATTTCCATTTGAGAAAGGTTCAACCGTTCTGAACGCTCCTTTGAGTATAAAATTCTTTTTTGTTCTTGAGATGTTTTCACAAACAAGCCAAGCCCCGGCTCTCTTCCGGCAATGAGGCTTTCAAACAGCCCCCCAGATCCTTCCGCAGGCTCGTTTATTATCTGGACCTCCAAAGAGGAAATTTCAGGGTTTTTTATATTCACTGTATATGAAAAAGAGTACTCCTTCACATCAATTAAAACCTGAACATCTCCTTTGGAATCCACCCCTTGAATCTGCCCCTTTCCAACAGATTTTATGTGAAAAAACAAAGGCTGTTTCTCTTTTTTTATTTCAAAAAGAGGCTGAAAAGAGAAAGATTCAAACCGGACCTGTTTTTTCTCTCTGTCCAAGAATTTTTTAAGCTCCAACTCTTTTATACCCATGCCTTTTGAAGAAAAAACAGCCTTTTTAACAGCATCTTCAAACACAAAAAAAGTCTCTTTTTTTAATTTCGTATTGCGTTTTACCGGTTTCTGAACAGCATTTACTCCTTCTGTCTTCAGTTTTTCAACAGGAGCTGGGTGTTTGTATTTAGACTGCATATGCCTTTCCCACAAAAACCAAGACATAAAAATAACAGCCAAAGCCATCAAAGTTTGTTTATCTAAAAAATGAGAATTATTTTTGTCCATCTTCCATCCTGACAGGATCGTACCCATAATCCCTGTAAAAAGGGCGGCAACGTAAAATCCTTCCGCAAATAACCCTTAGGGCTTTTCCTAATGCTAGTTTTTGAAGAGCTTCCTCTGCATAACAGGAACAAGATGGAGTAAAGCGGCAGGCTCCTCCAAAAAAACAAGATAAATGACACTTATAAAAAGCAATGAAAAACAACCCTGTCTTTCGCACCTGTCTTTCGAAGGGCTTTCTCCAGTAGAAAAGAAAAGTTTTTTTTAAAAAATTCATAACAACTTTGTTCTTCCGCAACAGCAATAAGAATGTCTAAAGACACCCCTTTCAACATCACTGTTTCTCTTAAAATCTGCCGACTCCACCTTTTTATTTTATTTCTTTTGACGGCTGTTTGAATCACTTTGCTCGACAGCCCAAAAGCAATTCTCAATCCTTTTGTGCCTTTCACACAACGAAGAACAACCCCTTTTTTTCTAAAAACCAAACCATCCTTATAGATTTTTTTTAAATCTCTTTTTAAGCTTAAAGAAATAGTGCTATTTGCCACGAAACTGAACGCTCAATGTTTTTCGCCCCTTTTTTCGACGCCGAGAAAGAACGTCTCTTCCTGAAGATGTTGCTGTGCGTAAGCGAAAACCGTGTGTGGTTTTCCTTTTTTTTCGAGAAGGCTGGTATGTTCTTTTCAAGGCAAAATCCTCTAAAAACTTTGACGCGTTTGTATAAAACACGATTTGCCTCTTCTCGTCAACCCTTCCTTTATGTTAGCCCTTGTGTTCTTTTTAGTTTATTTTTAAGGGGTTTTATGTCCACTGTTTGCCAGAGAGTTATACGAAATCTAAAAGATCAAAATCAAGGTTTTTCTCCTGTTTTATCCTGCCTATCTGCACTCAAACTAAAAGAAGAAACATCCCTTCACAAAAACAAAAGAGTTTTTATCATAACAGTCCCCTCTTTTTTACATAAAGATCGTGTGGAAAAAAAACTAATCTCCTCCTTTAGAAGAGAGTTTCTTAAAATTCTCTCCGGAGAACCCTTCGAAATTAGTATTATTGTTTCACAAAAAAACAACAAAAAGAGACAACACTTTCAAAGAAAAGAGCCTTCTACCGCAAAAAAAAAACTCTCTTTTTTTAACCCTTCTTATACTTTTGAAAATTTTGTTCCCGGCCACTCCGAAGAAAACAACCTTGCCTTTCATACAGCAAAAAACCTGGCCCAAAAACCACTTCAAAGCCCCAACAGTCCTTTTTTTATTTATGGAGAAACCGGTTTAGGAAAAACTCACCTTTTACACTCCATGGGGCATGTGCTTCAAGAACACCACCGCATTTGCTACCTCTCGGCGGAGAGGTTTTTATACGAATGTATTACAGCAATCCGTCTCAATCAAATGGATGATTTTAGAAAAAAATACCGAGAACAAACAGATATCCTTCTTATTGATGACATACAAACTCTTGAAAAAGGCACTGCCAGTCAGGAAGAGTTTTTTCACACTTTTAATGTCCTTCATCAAAAAGGAGGGCTTATCGTCTGCACCTGTGACCGCCCGCCAAAAGCTATAAAAAAACTTCAAGTTCGTCTTCAAACAAGACTCTCTGGAGGGCTTTCAGCAAACATAGAGCAGCCTAAGTTTGAAACACGCATTGCTATTTTACAGAAAAAAGCGAAGGAGAAGAGATTGTTTCTTTCTACGGAGGCTCTTACCTTTATTGCTAAAAAAAGCCTGTCTTCTGTGAGGGAAATGGAGGGGGCTTTAAATAAAATAAAAATGTCTTGTGAAATACAAAATAAAGAACCCTCTTTAAAAACCTTAAGACAGCTTTTTGCAAAACCGCTCATTAAGGGGATCCCTCAAGATATTCAAAATATCATAAAGAATGTCGCTGTTTCTCATCAGATCACTCCATCTCAACTTTGCTCACCGCAAAGATCAAAGAACATCGTTAGCGCCAGGAATAAAGCGATACGCCTTGTTCACGAAAAATTCTCACATCTTTCTCTTAATGACCTGGGAAGAATTTTTGGAGGACGCAGTCATTCCACAGTTTTACATGCACTCAAAAGAGAAAAATCTTCGTTTTTTTAACAATTTTTAGACTATTCAAGCTTTGTTTTTTACTTTTGAGCTTGATTTTCAACAATAAAACAAACAAAATACCGACTTATGTATAAACATTTGCAGAAACAAATTATTTTAGAAAAATCAACAGGATAGATTGTTTTTCAACAGCTTGAACAATACTATACCTTTAACAACTCTTAAATATAAAAGGATTAAAGATATGCAGGCTAAGCTCAACAAAAACTCTCTTTTAAACCTTCTTACCCCCACACAAAGTCTTGTTGAGAAAAGAAATCTTATTCCGATACTCTCAAAAGCTCTTGTTAAAGTTGAGGGAGGGTATTTAAAAATCTTTGTCACGGATCAAGAGAACAGCTTACAAGGCCAAACAAAAGTTACAGGAAGCTCAGGTGAGGTCTGTGTTGATTCCAGAACTTTCTTTGAAATTATTAAGGAGCTTCCTGAAGGTGATATCACACTAAAAAAAACGGAGAAAAAAGGAGGATTGTGTATAAAAACGCAAAACTCCCTTTTTAATATGGTTGGTGTTTCACCTTCCGACTTCCCCATTTTTCCTGAAATGAAGAACCCATCTTTTTTTTCTCTTAAATCAAAAGAATTTTCTTTTGTGATAGATAAAACTCTTTATTGTGTTTCAAATGATGAAACCCGCTATCACTTGAATGGTGTTTTTTGTGAGAAAAAAGGTAAAAATCTTCGATTTGTTGCGACGGACGGCCATAGGCTGAGCTATGCTGAAATAGGTGATGCGGATGCGTTGGAGCTTCCTGACGGATTCATCATTCCTAGAAAAGGGCTTGCGGAAATACAACGCCTCATTTCAACAGAAGAGGAAAAGAATATCTCTCTTGCAGTCGCCCCTCCTAGAATGTTGGTTCAATACGGATCTTTTTTTCTCAGCGTTCGTTTGATAGAAGGACAGTACCCCAACTATCAGAGGCTTTTGCCAAAAAGCTCCAAATTTCAGGTAGAAATAAACAGGGAAGCACTTGTGCAGGCTCTAAAAAGAGTGTCTATTCTTTCCAGTCTCCAATCTAAGAATGTGAAGTTTCAATGGGAAAAAACAAAGCTTGTTCTGACGGCCAGCCATCCTGATTTTGGAGATGCCAAAGAAGAGGTTCCCTTGCTCAAAGGGTCTGCTTCCTTTTCTATACGCTTTAATGCAAGGTATGTTTTAGATTCTTTACTTCACTTGACGGGAGAAAGTGTTATTTGGGAAATGACAGACTCTTCTTCTCCGGGGGTGGTTCGGACAAAAAAAGAGAAAGGGGCTTCCATTATTATGCCCATGAAACTATAAAATGAGAATTCTTTCTCTTTTTCTTGAGAATTTTAGAAATCACAGAAAATACTTTGTTTCTCCTTCCTCTTTTTCCAATCTCTTTATTGGCAGGAATGGAGCGGGTAAAACAGCTGTTTTAGAAGCCTGCTCTCTTCTTTTCCGAAAAAAATCTTTTCGACAAGGAAGAAAATGGATTCAAAAAAACCATAATCAAGGGCGTATAACTTTAGATTTTGAAAACAAAACGGGCAGAGGAAGGGTTCAGGTGCTTTTGTCAGAGGGGCGGCCTCTAACCTATTTATTCAATGAAAAAACAACAAAGCTTTTACCTTTAAAGAACTGCGGTGTTTTTTTTACCTCGGAAGATCTAAACGCCATTCGAGGTAGTTCTTCATGCCGGCGAAAGTTAATTGATGATCTTGTTTTAGAGCTTTCCTCAGGAAAGCAGATCATTCAAGATTTTCAAAAAATATTACTGCAAAAAAATAACTTTCTTAAAAAATCCAAGAAAGGGGAATACAGTCAAAAAGATAGAAAAGAGTATTTACAGTCTGTTAATCAAGCTTTTTTTGAAAAAGCCTTAGCTCTTATGGAAAAAAGACTGGAGGCTCTTGAAAAAATAAGGCCGTTTTGGGAGAGAAGAGGCGAAGTTTTTTTGAGAAGTCGAGGTTTTCGGGCGGACTATTTTGTGAAACAAAATAAACGCCTTCTAATGAAAAAAAAACAGGCTTTTTCCTTTCTGGAAGAGGAGATGAAAAAAACAGCTCTTATGGAGAGTATAAGAGGGGTCAGCCTGGCGGGGCCGCACAATCATGATATCCGCTTTTTTTGGAGGGGGCATGAGGCTCGAGAGGGGCTTTCTCAAGGGCAGCAGAGGGCTTTACTGCTCTCATGGAAGCTGGGGCAGTGGGACTACAACTTTAGTAGAAGCAGGGAGCCTCCCTGCCTCTTTTTTGATGATGTTTTTTCAGAAATTGATCAACATTTCAGTAAAAATTTGATAGAGTTTTTGTCGAAGAATCCAGCTCAAAGCTTTATCACAACAACAGAAGCAAAGGGGCTTTTACAAGATACAACTGTGTTTTGTCTTGAAGAAAAGGATGAATTAAATGACGAACAAACAACAAGCCCTGCAAACATCTTATGACGCTTCTTCCATCCAGGTTTTAGAGGGGCTGGAGGCTGTCCAAAAGCGCCCCGGAATGTACATAGGGGACACATCTGAGAGAGGTTTCCACCATCTGGTTTTCGAAATAGTGGATAACTCTATAGATGAATCTTTAGCTGGACACTGTAGTTATATTTCTATCACTTTGCATGATGATGATTCTGTAACCGTGACAGATAATGGAAGGGGTATTCCTGTTGGCAAACATGGAAGTAAAAAAAGCGCTCTGGAAGTAGTTATGACAGAACTTCATGCCGGTGGGAAATTTGGCGGGGACTCCTATAAAATATCTGGAGGTCTGCATGGGGTGGGGGCTTCCGTAGTAAATGCTCTTTCCTCTTCTTGTACGGTTGAGGTGAGGAGAAACGGACATATTTGGAAACAAAAATATGCAAAAGGGCGTCCAATGTCTTCGGTGGAAAAAATAGGTCCAACGGATCAAACAGGAACAAAGACAACTTTTAAGCCGGACAGAGAAATTTTTGAAGACCCTTCTTTGAGTTTTAACTTTGCTCTTCTTTCAAAAAGGTTCAGAGAAATAGCTTTTTTAAATTCAGGAGTTAAAATTGATATTGAGGATGAGAGAACAAAAGAAAAGGAAAGCTTTTTCTTTGAAAACGGGGTGAAAGATTTTATTCGGTTCATCAATCAAACGCGTACTCCGCTTCACTCAGAAATTCTTCACTTTAAAGGAGAGGAAAAACAAGTTCGAATGGAAATAGCTCTGCAATGGAATGATGGCTACTCAGAATCTGTTTTCACTTATTGCAACAATATCAATACGATTGACGGGGGGGTTCATCTAATAGGTTTTAGAGGGGCGTTGACAAGAAGCATCAATCAGTATGCAGGAGTACACTCTCTTTTGAAAGATCTAAAAGGAGTTTCCCTGGAGGGAGATGATATTAGGGAAGGGCTTGCGGCTGTGGTGTCTGTGCAGGTGCCGGAACCCCAGTTTGAAGGGCAGACAAAAACAAAATTGGGAAATCAATTTGTTAAAGGGGTGGCAGAACACTTTACAGGTTTGCATTTATCCAGCTGGCTGGACTCTCACCCTAAAGAGGCTAAAAAGATCATTTCTAAGTGTGTGGATGCCGCCCGAGCAAGACAGGCTGCCCGCAAAGCAAGAGAACTCACTCGAAGAAAAACAGCTTTGGATCGATCTTCTCTGCCCTGGAAAATGGCAGATTGTCAGGAGAAAGACCCAGCCCTTTCAGAATTGTTTTTAGTGGAAGGCGATTCTGCGGGAGGAAGCGCTAAACAAGGAAGAGATCGAAAAACACAGGCAGTGCTGCCTCTTAGGGGTAAAATTATCAATGTTGAAAAAGCTCGATTTGATAAGATGCTTTCTAATGAGGAAATTAGAACAATTGTTTCTGCTCTGGGAACTGGTATAGGGAAAGGGCAGGTGGATATCTCAAAAATTCGATACCATAAAATTATTATTATGACAGATGCGGATGTGGATGGCTCCCACATCCGCACTCTTCTCCTTACTTTCTTTTATAGACATCTCCCAGAAGCTATTGAAAGAGGCTACATATATGTGGCTCAGCCCCCTTTGTATAAAGTGAAAAAAGGCTCTTACGAAAAATATTTAAAAGATAATGAAGAATTGGAACAACACCTGATACAAGCGGGCTTGGTTAAAACGGCTGTTAAAGAAAGAGAAGGTTTTTCTATGGCAAAACTGCAAAATATTGTGAAAAAAATAAAAACTTTGGAGAGACAAGAAGATTACTTAAATTTTCCTGAAAGAAATGCTTTAATGTTTTTTGCGTCACAAAATCTCACCGACTTTTTAAGTTCAAAAGAAAAAATTCAACAATCTTTTTCATCTTTTAAAACCAAACTGCTGAAGAAAAAAGGATGTTCTTCGGTGTCTCTTGAAATAGACGACAGCCAAACACCTTTTTCAGTAGGAATTACTTCTACATGGTTTTCTAAAAAAATTAAATCTGTTATAGATGCGGCTGTTTTATCTTCAAAAGCCTGGCAGAATCTCTATTCTCAGTATCAGGATTTGGGGCGGATTATCCCGACACCTTTCAAAGCTGAGATAAATAAAAAGGAACACGTGTTTTATGATTATAGAGAGTTTGTGAAGCAGATTGTTGAAGCAGGGAGAAAAGGTCTGTACATTCAGCGGTATAAAGGGCTTGGGGAGATGAATCCGGAGCAGCTGTGGGAGACAACCTTAAACCCAGAGAAAAGAAATTTAATAAAAGTTACTGTTGAAGATTCTGTCACAGCAGATGAGATGTTTAGTGTGTTAATGGGAGAGCATGTGGAGCCAAGAAGAAAATTTATTTGTGAAAATGCTTTGCAAGCTGGAAGTTTGGATATCTAAGGGTGTTTTAAATGGATGATCTTTCAAATAATGTTTTTCCTGTAGATATTTCAAAAGAAATGAAAGAGTCCTACTTACAATACTCCATGAGCGTTATTGTGGGGAGGGCTTTGCCGGATGTGCGGGATGGCTTAAAGCCTGTACACCGAAGAATTCTTTACGCCATGAGAGACTTAAACAACACTTTCGATAAACCTTATAAGAAATCTGCTCGGGTTGTTGGGGATGTTATTGGCAAGTACCATCCCCACGGAGAGGCGGCTGTTTATGACAGTATTGTGCGAATGGCCCAGGATTTTTCAATGAATCATATTCTTGTGGACGGCCAGGGCAATTTTGGTTCTGTTGATGGGGATACAGCGGCCGCTTCCAGATACACGGAAATTCGAATGACAGAATTAGCGGGAGAACTTTTAGCGGATATTGAAAAAGATACTTGCAGTTTTGAATGGAATTATGATGACTCCCTTCTCATTCCTACAGTACTGCCGTCCAAAATCCCTAATCTGTTGGTCAATGGAAGCTCTGGGATTGCTGTTGGGATGGCCTCCAATGTTCCTCCACACAATTTAGGAGAAGTTACAGCCGCCTGCCTTGCTTTATTGGAGAGGGATTTGACTGTGGAAGAAATTTTTAAACTTATTCCCGGGCCGGACTTTCCCACTGCCGGAACTATTAGGGGGCAGGCAGGCATCTTAAAGGCATATAGAGAAGGACGCGGAGCTATTCGAGTAAGAGCTAAGGCGGATATTGAAAAAGAAGGAAATAAAGAACAGATCATTGTCACGGAAATACCTTATCAAGTCAACAAATCTATGTTGATTGAAAATATTGCCGCACAGGTGAGGGACAAAGTTTTGGAAGGTATTTCAGATATAAGAGATGAATCTTCTAGAGAGGGTATGAGAGTTGTTATTGTTTTGAAAAAACAGGAAAACGCCCAAGTTGTTTTAAACAATCTTTACAAACAAACGAGGCTTCAAACAAGTTTTGGGATGAATCTTTTGGCCTTAGATCATGAAGGGCGGCCGCACACCTTTTCGATAAAAGAAGTTTTGCAGGCATTTTTGACGCACAGAAGGGACGTGGTAACCCGTCGATTGATTTTTGAACTCAACAAAGCACAGGAGCATATGCACATTTTAGAGGGGTTGACAAAAGCTCTTAACCATTTGTCTGCTGTGATTGCTTTAATACGAGAATCCAAAGAAACAGCTCAAGCTAGAAAAGAACTGATGCAGTCCTTTGAACTTTCTCATCGACAAGCACAGGCTATTTTGGATCTAAAACTTCAAAAACTTACTGGAATGGAAAGAGAAAAAATTGTCCAAGAATGGCAGACTTTAAAAGAACGTATTCAAAATATAAAAAATAAGCTGGCAAACCCCAAAGCTATTGATCAAGTTATTCGGGAAGAGTTGGAGGATGTTCAAAAAAGATTTTCTAAACAGCGTGCTACACAAATTGAATCTGCAGAAGACGATTTTACAGATAGAGATCTCATTGCTAAAGAAGATGTTGTGATTCTTGTGACTCGAAATTCTGGAATTAAAAGAATTTTGCTGGATGAGTACAAACTGCAAAAACGAGGGGGAGTGGGGCTTAAAGGAGTGGACTTGGGACCTAATGAAGATTGGGTTTGGAAAACCCTCTGTGTGAATACTCATACAGTCCTCATTGTATTGACCAATAAAGGCCGCCTTTTTCAATTAGACGCCTTTAAAATTCCCTTTGGAACAAGGACATCAAAGAGCCGCTCCATTCGAAATATTCTTCCCTTCGAATCTGACGAGCAGATTCGCTCTGTTGCACCTGTTATAGATTTTTCAGCTCCAGGGCATCACCTTTGTATGGTAAGCGCACAGGGGGTCTTTAAAAAAACAGAGCTTTCCTTTTTTGCTAGAAAATGGGCGAGAGGTTTGACAGCGTTGAGCATCAAAGAGAAAGATCAGCTGGTGAAAGCAGTAATCAGCCGCCCTAATGATCATATTCTTATCGTGACTAAAAAAGGAATGGGAGTGCGGTTTCCAGTCGATTCTGTGCGTTCCATAAAAAGTCGAAGTTCTTATGGTGTTGCGGGTGTTCGCCTAAATAAGGGGGATCAAGTTATAGGAGTTCACGCTATTCAATCTGAAAAAAAAGCAAAGTTGTTTACTGTCAGCAGCAGGGGGTACGGGAAAGTTGCCGGCCTTGATGAAGTTCGTGTGATTGCTCGAGGGGGAAAGGGAGTGAAACTGCATAAGCTCACCGATAGAACAGGGTTGGATCTGGCGGACGCCCTTTTGGTTCTGCCTTCACAGCAGATTCTACTAGTGACTAATAAAGGGCAGACCATAAGGTTTTCTTGTGAAGAAATTTCTCAAAAAGGCCGTCATACTCAAGGTGTTAAAATCATTCGGTTGAAAGAACAAGAATATGTGACAGGAGCAAGTGTTGTTGATGAAATGGAGAAGCTTTCAGATGATTCAGAGTCTATATCAGATTCTGTCTAACAACAATAAGGCTGTAAAATTTATTGCTTTGATGGCGTGTTTCAACCTTTCCGGCTGTTTTCTAGCATCAAGGCTAAAAATAAAAACAGCCTTATATACAAAAAACTGTTCAAAACTCAGCAATGATTTTATTTATGATTTATCTAGAAAAGAAATAGAGGAAAGTCTTTCTTTCTGTTTGCAGAAAAAGGAATACTCATCTGTTCTCAGCCTTTTGAGTTATTTGGAGGCAAAAAACTTGAGTACTGAGGAGAAAATAAGTATTTGGAGGCAGAAAGCGGAGATTTATCAAAAACATTTATCTTTGTATTCAGAGGCATCTTTGGAATGGAAAAAAGTTTTAGAAGATCGGCCGGCAGACTTCTCTGCCCTACAGGGATTGATGAAAACTCAAATAAAAAAAGAACTTTTTGATACAGCTTTAAAAACAGCTGATTTGCTGTTAAGAGAGTCAAAGTTGAATGGTCAAAAAAAATTGGAAATTCAATTTACAAAAGCACGCCTTTTAGTTTTAACACAAAAAAGAAAGCAGGCCCTTGCTCTCTTTATGGAAATACGAAGCACAAATCCCTTGTTTTTTGATAAAATGCAGGGAACTTTTTACACGGCTCTGCTTATGGAGGAAGAGGGGCGCTTTGAGGAGGCTATGGAGGAGGTTAAAACCATTCGCTGGCCTTTTTCAGAAGGGAAAAGCAAACACTGGCAGTATCGAAAAGAAAACACCGTAAAATCAAGGTGATTTATGAGATGGTCTGTTATAGCTTTTGAATTAGTCGGTTTTGTAAGTGTGGGGTTTTTGATAGGCTCTGTCCTGGAGCAGGTTTGGAAAATACAAGGAGTTTTTCAAGCGGGGGGAGTCATTTTAGCTTTTTTGTTGTGGATTGTTTTTATATGGAAAAAACTTCAATTTTAAAAAGAAAACCTTGTTTTTGGATTTCTCAAGCCGTTGGTGGAGCTTTTCTTTTGACGGCTGTTTATTATGGGTCTTTATCTATGGCATCTATGCTGTGCGGCGTATTATTGATTTTTTTTAATATGGAATTTTTATTTTGGATTTTTCCTTCAAGAACTCTTTCTTTATATTTTTTGATTTTGAAATATTTTTTCTTGGCTGTCATCATTTATATTTTAAGCCCATATATTGATGGACTTTCTTTTTTGGCAGGCTTATCTATAGTGTTTTTTTACCTGTTGGGTTTAAGTTTAGAGGTTGTCAAGTATGATTCACTTTAATTGGGGACAGCTTTTTTTAGGGCATTCGGCTCATCTTTTTTCAGCTTTGATATCTTTTTTAGTGATTGTTCTTTTCATCATCTTTGGCAGGATGGCTTTAAAAAAAGCAATAGAACCTGCCAAAACCCTTTCTTTTCAGGCGGTGATAGAGTTATTTATTTCATTTATTGCAGGTCTTAGCGACTCTGTTATTGGACCCGCGGGCCGTAAAATGGTTCCTATTTTTGGGGCTGTGTTTTTGATTATTTGGATCCAAAATCTTTTTACACTTATTCCCGGCTTTTCAGCGGCTACAGACAACTTAAATTCCACGATGGCTTTTGGCGTTTGTGCTTTTGTCCTTTACAATTTTTACGGGATAAAGCATCATAAATGGGCTTATATCCGTCAATTTTTAGGCCCTCTGTGGATGATTGCTCCGTTTTTTTTTGGTTTAGAGCTTATTTCCCATGTTATGCGTCCTGTGAGCTTAGGTTTTAGGCTTTATGGAAATATGATGGGGGACCATGCAGTACTTTCCACTTTTATAGAATTAGCGCCCATTGGAGTTCCGGTTATTTTTTATTTTTTAGGTCTTTTTGTTTGCACGATGCAGGCTTTTGTTTTTACTATGCTGACGATGATTTATTTTTCTATGGCTGTATCGGATGATCACTGAAGGGGGAGGAAATGAGAAAAGGAGTATTTTTACTAGGAATTATGTTTGTACAGGCTTTAGCTTACGCAGAAATGGGGGCTGTCAGTGATAAAGGTCTCTTTGCTTTAGGGGCCGCTCTTGCAATAGGACTTGCGGCTGTTGGTGGAGCTTTGGGGCAGGGAAGAATCGGATCCTCAGCAATGGAAGGGCTGGCCCGAAATCCGCAGGCTCAAAAAAATATGTTCACTTCTATGATTTTAGGACTCGTTTTTATAGAGTCTATTGTCATCTTTTCTTTAGTCATTTCTATCTTGATTGTCGGCCAGCTGTAATTGTTTGATCTGCTGCTATTGTTTCTCAGAAGAATCCGTGTCATCTGCAGAGTCTTCTTTGGATCTTGTGAGGGATTTTGAGAATTGAACTAATTTTGAAAAAGCAGAAGCTTTTTCATTTTTGGGTTTTTCTCCTTGGACTGAAATGTCAATAGAAACAAGTTTTTCTCCTAAATCCACGTTCAACTTATAATCTCCAGCGGCTTTGATGGGAGAGTCCAGCTGAATAAACTTTTTGTCTATATTAAAGCCTTTGGACTGCAGTTGAGAAGAAATATCGTTTAAGGTAATAGAGCCAAACAATTTTCCTTGTTTAGTCATTGGTTTTTCAAAAGAAATTTTTAAACCCTCTATTTTTTTGCCCATTTCGTTTCGAAGAAACTGTGCTTTTTTGGAGTTCAGCTCAGACATTTTCTTTTTATAATTCCACTCTTTTAAACTTTTGGATCTTGCAGGAACGGCTAATTTTCTTGGAAAAAGATAATTTCTTGCATAGCCGGTTTTAACGTTCAAAATTTGGCCGGCGCGGCCCACATGGTGAACATCTTCTTTTAAAATAATCTTCACCTAAAACCAGCCTCACGAGAATTTTCAAATTTTTTCCTTTTTATCTGAATGCGGGCTTGTCTAGCCTCTTCTCTTTCCAAAGAATCCTTCAAAACTCTCTCGAAAAGACTGCGATGCTGGTCCAAAGAAATCCTGCTGTCCAGCTTCTCGTGATGTGAGTATAGAACAAAATCTTTCATTCTAAAAGCTCGATTTACTTCATGAACGACACCAGGGTTTGCTTGATAAGAAAAATGAAAATAGCAGGCGCGCCGAGAAAGCTTTTTTTTCTTCACGTTGGCAAGAGGCCGAGCACCTAAAAAATCGACGTGATGAATAGAGCCTTCAAATTCTTTAATTACTTTTTGAATTTGTTCAAAAAATTTTTTTTGCTGAGATTCATCCACAGATGGAGACAGGGCCAGCATCACTTCATAAGACTGCAAAGACAAAGAAACCTCCAATGATAAAACAAGCTGTTAAGCCTCTATCATATTGAATCTGGTTTTTGCAACAATTTTTCTTGAGATAGAGGTTAAAAACTGTAAAAATTGTATTAAGTTCCTGGTTAAAAATAGTTTCGGGGGGCTTCTCAAAGGGAATGTGATGGGTGAAGGTGATTTAAAATCTAAACTTGAAAATCAGTTGGAAGCCTATACAGAGCTACTGAAAGATGAAGAGGGGTTTTTTGATTTTTTAAAAAAACCTGTCCAACTGAAGTTTGAAAAAGGTGTGCAAAAAGGGGTTGCTTGGAATATTATGTATCTGCCTCGAACAGTTGGCTCAACAGATGCAGACCTCCCCCTCTTGGACCCTCACGCCTCAAAAGTGAGTTTTGAGATTTTTTTGGAAAAAGAAAAAATCATGTTTTGTACCGGCTGTGAGGACATTGTTTTGCTCAACTATCGGCAAGTGCGAAAAAAACAGCTTAAAAACAAGGATTTGATTATTGTGGGAGCCGCCTACATCCGTGTGCTTATGAGTTAAAAGAGTGTTTTATGAAATTTCGGTTCATTTTTGCGATAGTTTTAAGAGAAATTTCTTTGGGGCAGACAGCTGTGCAGGCTCCTGTATGAGAGCAGGATCCAAAACCTTCTTTGTCCATTTGTCGAACCATATTCAGCGTTCGTATTTTGTCTTCCGCCTGTCCCTGCGGCAGAGAGGAGAGATGCATTAACTTAGCCCCGACAAATAAATTAGCAGAAGCATTTTTACAGGCATCTACACAGGCTCCACAGCCAATACAGGCTGCTGTTGAAAAAGCCGTATCTGCTTTTGATTTTTGCACGGGAAGACTGTGAGCTTCAGGGGCTGAACCTGTTTTAACAGAAATATAGCCTCCAGCCTGTATAATACGGTCCAAAGCACTTCGATCCACAATAAGATCGCGAATGACGGGAAAAGACTTTGCCCGAAAAGGTTCAATCCAGATATTATCTTTATCTTTAAATTGTCTTAAATGAATTTGACAGGAAGCTTGCCCGCATTTTGGACCATGGGATTTTCCGTTAATTCTTAAACTGCAAGAACCGCAAATACCCTCTCGGCAGTCATGGTCGAAAGCTACAGGCTCCTTTTTATTTTGAATTAAAGACTCATTGAGAATGTCCAGCATCTCTAAAAAAGAGAGGTCTGGAGACAGTTTCTCTAATTTATAACTAACAAACTTCCCTTTGGCTTGAGAATTTTCTTGTTTCCAGATGTGCAGAGTTAATTCCATATCCACATCATCGGATAAAAAGGTGTTCTTTTCAATCTATTTGTAGCTTCTTTGAGATGGAGCGGCTTCTTCAAAGGAAAGTTTTTCACGGTGTTCTTTCCATTTGCAAGATGAAATCTGCTCCCAGACACTGACATGGGAGAAGTTTTCATCGTCCCTCAGAGCTTCTTGTTCTGAGTTTTGATATTCTGTTCTAAAGTGTGAACCGCAAGATTCTTCTCTATGAAGAGCATCTACAGCCATAAGCTCTCCCAGCTCTAAATAATCTGCAACACGCAAAGCTCTTTCTAACTCTGCGTTTTTATAATTTGCAGATCCGGGAATAAAAATGCTAGTCCAAAATACTTCTCTTAATTTTTGAATTTCCGAAACAGCCTGCAAAAGTCCTTCTTTGTTTCGCACCATACCCACATGATTCCAGAGAATATTCCCCAGCTTTTTATGAATGCTTTGAGCTGATGCACTCCCCTTTAATTTTAAAAGTTTGTTGATTTTTTCTATTTGCTCTTCTTTGGATTTTTTCAAAGCTGTTTCGGAAACTTTTGAAAAAGATGTTTGAGAGAGATAATGGGCTAAGCAGACAGGAATAATAAAATATCCGTCAGCAAGCCCCTGCATTAAAGCAGAAGCTCCCAAGCGATTGGCCCCGTGATCAGAAAAGTTAGCCTCTCCCAGAACAAAAAGACCGGAGATATTACTTTGAAGCTCATAGTCCACCCACAGCCCCCCCATTGTATAGTGAACAGCAGGAAAAATTCTCATGGGGTTTTGATAAGGATCTTCCCCTGTAATCTGCTCATACATTTGAAAGAGATTACCGTATTTTTCTGATATTTTTTTCTTTCCATCCCTGTGAATGGAGTCTTTAAAATCCAGATAAACAGCTTCACCAGTCGGCCCCACTCCTCTATTTTTGTCCACTTGGAATTTAGCTTGTCTAGAAGCTACATCACGCGGCACTAAGTTTCCAAATGAGGGATAAATACGCTCTAAATAATAATCTCTTTCGGACTCTGGTATGTCTTGAGGTTTTCTAAAATCTTTTTCTTTCTTAGGGACCCAGACTCTTCCATCATTTCTTAAAGATTCGGACATCAAGGTGAGTTTAGACTGCCCTTCATGAGAGCGGGGAATGCATGTAGGATGAATTTGAGTAAAGCAGGGGTTGGCAAAGTAGGCTCCTCTCTTATGACAGCGCCAAACAGCAGTGGCGTTAGAATGCAAAGCATTGGTGGAGAGATAGAAGGCATTGCCATATCCTCCTGTACAAAGGAGAACAGCATGGGCTGTGAAAGTTTCAATTTCACCGGTGATTAAATTTCTTACCGTGATACCTCTTGCACAGGAGTTTTCTAAGATGAGATCCAGCATTTCTCTTCTAGGGTAAAGATGGACCCGCCCGCGGTCTGCCTGCTTCATTAGAGAAGAATAAGCTCCTAAAAGCAATTGCTGGCCCGTTTGCCCTCTCGCATAAAAGGTGCGGGCCACCTGAGCTCCTCCAAAAGATCTGTTGTCTAAAAGCCCTCCGTACTCCCTGGCGAAGGGAACTCCTTGAGCCACGCAATGGTCGATAATGTGATTGGAAATTTCTGCAAGTCTATAAACATTGCTTTCTCTAGCTCGAAAATCTCCTCCTTTTATAGTATCGTAAAAAAGACGTTCAATGGAGTCCCCATCGTTTGGATAATTTTTAGCGGCATTGATGCCTCCTTGAGCTGAGATGGAATGGGCTCTTCTTGGAGAGTCATGCATGAAAAAAGTTTTTACGGAGTAACCCAGTTCTCCCAAGCTTGAGGAGGCAGAAGCTCCAGCAAGCCCGGCTCCAACCACAATAATATTGTATTTTCTTCTGTTGGAGGGATTTACCAATCCCGCAGTTTTTTGGAAAAATCTCCATTGACCAGCTAAAGAGTTTGAAGGGATTTTAGATTCCACTGAAACCTCCTAAAAAGTAGATAGGCTGCGCCATAAATCCCGCAGTAACAATAAGAGAGTAAATGAAGCCTACTTTCCGAAGATAGGATTCTTGATAAAATCCTAAAGACTTTAAAGAAGCCTGAAGCCCGTGGTTGAGATGAACCGCCAAAATCAGAAGGCTGAATAAATACCATGCAACATAAAGAGGTTTTTGAAAAACCTCTTTCACAAGTCTAAATAAATCCCTCACCTCCTGTCCTTCGTACATTATAGTGTAGTGAGTTCCGTATTTAAAAGTGAATAAATGAAGAACCACAAAGGTGAGAATGATTGTTCCTTGTATCCACAGAGTTTTGTGGATAAGAGAGTTTGCAGAGTCTTTTACGGCAGAGGGTCCTTTTCTTTTCCTGTTATAGAGAGTCAGCCCCAAGGCCCAAAGAATATGGATAATAAAAAGAAAGAGCAAACCTATTTCAAAAAAGACAGTTACAGGGCTGTTGATGAGCTGATAAGAGTACATATTATAGCTTTCTGCTCCAACAAAGAGGAGAAGATTGCCCAGCATATGGATAAGTATAAAAAAGGCCAGCCCCAGCCCTGTCAGGCCGACAAAGACCTTTTGCCACACAGTAGTTCGAAGAAAAACGCTTTTCATATTCTTATAGATCATATAAAAAAATGAGGTAAAAAAAAATGAAAAATATGAATTACTTTGTGTGTATTAAACAAGTTCCGGATACGACCACTCGTTTTCGCCTTAAAGAAGGGGAAAAAGAAATTGATTTTTCTGCTGTAAAGTGGGTGGTCAATCCTTACGACGAGTTTGCATTGGAAGAAGCTGTTCAGCAGAGTGAGAAAAACTCAGGTTCAGTGGAGGTGTGTACTGTAGGGCCTGCTCGGTCTAAAGAGGCGCTTCGAACCGCTTTAGCTGTGGGAGCCTCCTCAGGGGCTCATATTCAAACAGATCAGCCTTTGGATTCTTTGCAAACAGCTCGAGTGATGTTTGAGCTGTTGGGTGAGAAATTAAAAAAAACAGATATCATCTTTTGCGGCAAATCATCTGTGGATTGGAATTTTGGCGCTTTTGGCGGGGCTTTAGCTCAGCTGTTAAACCGTCCGTATATCTCTTTAGCGGTGAAGATAAGTAAGAAAGAAGACTGCTTGGAGGTGCAAAGATCTGTTGAGGGAGGTTTCATAGAGGTTTTAGAAGTGACAGGCCCTGTAGTCTGTTCCGTCACTAAGGGTATTAATACTCCCAGGTACCCCAATCTTCCGGGGATTATGCGTGCTAAAAATAAACCGCTGAAAACTTTTTCTGTGGATTCTTTTATCCCCTCTTTTTCAGTAGAGAGGCTCAGCTTTCCAGAAGCAAGACCCCCCGTGCAAATGATTGAGGGTACGGCTGTTGAACAGGCGAAAAAATTAATTCATTTCTTAAAAGAAAAAGAAAGGGTTTTGTGAAGAGGTTTTAATGAAAGTTTTAGTTTTTATTGAATCCTCTTCAAAGTATTTGAAACTCATTAGGTATGCTCAAGATGTTTTTAAAAATAAAAATGTTCGTTTTTTTACTATCGGTTTAGAGGATATTTTATGGCCTGAAATTTCTTCTCCAGTTCTTCGTGTTCTGAGGGAATCTTCTTATCATCCCTGTCATTTTTCAAAAATTGTTTCGGATTTATATGATCAAGAAAATCCAGATATTTTCTTGGCTTTAGATCATCCTTCAAATAGAGAATTTCTTTCAGGCGCGGCCTGTGCAAAACAAGCTGTCTTTTTTAATGATGTTTCAGACATCACTTTTCAGGGAGAAGATTTATTCATTGAAAAACCTCTTTATACAGGAAAGTTATTGTCAAAAATCAAAATTTTAAAAAGACCTTGTTTTATACTTTTAAACCCCTCAGCCTTTCCGGAGGCCCCAGAAGCAGAAGGTGCGCTGGGGAAACCTAAAATAAAAGACATTCCTTTTAAACCTTTTAAAACGCCGATAAAAAAGATCACGCGAATTCATCCGCCTCAAATAAAAAAACAAATTAATTCTGCAGAGAGAATTGTTTCTGGAGGGAGAGGTTTGGGGGAGGCTAAAAACTTTGAGCTTTTAGAAGAGCTGGCAAAAGTGATTTCTGGAGCTGTAGGAGCTTCTCGTGCTGTTGTGGATGCCGGCTGGGTTCCTCACCATATGCAAGTGGGGCAGACAGGGACTGTAGTTTCTCCAAAACTTTATATCGCCTGCGGGATTTCAGGAGCTGTTCAGCATCTAGTGGGCATACAAGGGGCTCAGGTGGTGGTGGCTGTCAATAAAGATGCTTCGGCGCCTATTTTCAAAAAATCTAACTATGGTCTGGTTGGGGATGTTTTTGACATTATACCAGCTCTCATCAAAGAGTTGGGTAAAGCTTGATTTTATGGATATTTCAATGATATATTCAGCCAGTCTCTCTATTTAGAAGGTCTTATGTCCTGTGTTTTAGCTGTTTTTTTTCTCTTTTTTTCTTTTTTTGCTTTTTCGCAAAATATAGCCTCCTTCTCAAGGGGCGGCGGTGCTGTGCAAAACATCTCTTTAAAGGAAGTTCAAGAGGCTTATAAGGTTGTCTTAAACTCTACCTTGAATGCTCCCGCAAGGGATCAATTTGTAAGGGATTACGTGCGGTACCGTGTTATTGTGGAGGAAGCTTACAGTGATAAAAGTTTAGTGCGGTCTGCAAACATCAGAAAGTTGGTTACAGACTCTCGATTGCAGCAAACTTTGGATCAGTCTATCTACAAATCTTTTATTTCCAAAAGGATGCAGGCTCAGCTTTCTAAAATTGATAGAGAAATTGGAAATGCAAACTCCAAAGCACTTAGATCTTTCTATAGGTCCAATCCCTATTTCAATATCCACTTTATTGTGCTGGATATTCCTCAGTCTTCAAATAGCAGGCAAATTGCGGAAATAAAAAAACGAGCTGTGAAAATACATTCTCAAATTTTAAAAAGTAAAAAACCTTTTTTGGATCTTATTTCTCTTTACTCAGACAATACTTTTGTGGGAAAAGGGGGTGTTAACTATTCAAGAACCAATCTCTATCCTTTGATTTATGACGCTGTAAAATCTTTAAAGAAAAATCAAGTCACTAGACCTATTCGCACTCCAAATGGATTTTATATTGTAAAATTAAATAGAAAGGTTCCTTTTAAAGAGGCCAATGTGGAGGATATAAAGAATCAGATGAGAACTGAGAGACGCACGGAAGTGTTCAATCAATATCTTGGGAATATTCAGAAAAAGTATAAAGTCGAAATCTCGAAGAAGCTTATTCCATCTATTTAGACAGAATATCATATTGCTTAAACTTTTAGTTCGTGATAAAACAGCGGGTCATTATGCAGTATCAAAGCCTTATTTTTGTTTTATTATTTCTGGTAAATACTTTTGTTTTCTCAAGAGTTATAGAAAAAACTTCTGCCGTTGTAAATGATGAAATGATTTTTCTATCTGAGGTAAGGGTTTATCGAAAATTACTGTCATCGCCGCTGGCTCCTTCTAGTGTTTTATTTCAGTTATGGCCTAAAAAGGAGTTGCTTAAAAGCAGAGAAAAAGTGATTGATTTTATGATTGATGAAACGGTGTTAAAATCCCAACTGCCTGAAAATTATTTTATTTCTTCCTCTAAAGAAGAACTTTTAAGACAGGAGCTAAAAAAAAAGAAAATAACTAAAAATAGTTTAAGAAGGAAACTGCTCAAAATAGGACTTCCCTTACAGCAATACCAGGATATTCTTTATTATAATGATTTGTTTGAGAAATGGGTGCATACAGAAATTTCCTCGGCAATTCAAATATTGGAAGCAGATATTAATGATTACTACAGAATGAAAACGGGAAAAAATTTTTTTAAACAATATAAGTATGGTTTGAATCAATGGAAGTTTGATTTTAGTGAAGAAGGAAAGCTTTCTGCTGAAAAATTTTCTCAAAAAACAAAGAAAAAAAACACCCTTTCTCAAACTCTTTCTCTCACAGAAAGTCAAATGAATAAAAATTTAAGAAAGGTTGTTTCCAAAATGAGTGTAGGACAATTTTCTAAACCTGTTTGTTTTGGATCCCACTGTTATGTCTTTGAGCTATTGCAAAGGTCTTTTCTTGTGAGTGATCAAAGAAAAGCCAGTCAGTTGAGATCAAAAATCTTTCAAGAAAGATTTTTGTCTAAATTTGAAAGATGGATGAAGGATAAAAGAGAAGATTCTGTGATTAAAAAATACATATGACGCAAATACACATTGTTACGGGGGATAAAGACGGCATTGGGCTGGAAGTAAGCTTAAAGGCCTTAAGTTCAATAGGCGGGAAAAAAGGTGTTCAATACTATCTTTGGAGAAGTTCAGAAGAGTGTTCTTTTTTAGAAAAAGATTTGTATTCTTCGCTTCATTGTTCCAAGGTGGATCAGTTTTGCGAGATTGAAGACTCGCAAATAGTAGAAATTTGTTCTTCCGACTCTCCTGTTGTGTGGGTCAAAAAAGCCGCTCAACTTTGTTTGGAAGATGTAAAGAACCGCGCTTTAGTCACTGCTCCTCTATCTAAAATTCAAATAAAAAAAGATGGTTTTCCTTTTAAAGGGCATACGGATTTGTTGAAAGAACTGTCCTGCCGCCCTTTTCTTTTTATGTGTTTTTTAGGTGAAAAATTTAATGTTGTTCTTTTAACGGATCATCAGCCTCTAAATTTGGTGAAAATAACCCCCGCTTTATTGCAAAAAGGAATTGAACAGACTTTATTATTTAGAAAAAAACTCTCCTTAACAAAACCTATAGGAGTTTTAGGTTTGAACCCCCATGCGGGGGAGGAGGGAATTTTAGGGAATGAGGAGTTGGATACTTTTGCTCCTGTTTTAAATCAATATGATAGGAAAGATGTTCAAGGGCCTTTAACACCGGACACAGCTTTTCAGCCTTTTCATTGGGATAAGTATTCCTTCTATCTTTGCGCCTATCACGACCAAGGTCTTATTCCCTTTAAGGCGGTTCATCCGCAAGATGGAATACAAACCACCTTAGGGCTTCCTTTTGTCCGCACCAGTGTGGATCATGGGACGGCAAAAGATATTTTTGGTCAAAATAAAGCAAATTTTATTTCAATGAAAAAAGCAATAGAAACAGCTATTTCATTTCTAAACAGCTAAGGTGTTTCAGGGTTTTTTATGAGAACAGAAGTGGTGCTTCGAGCATCAATGGGGGGTAAGATACGAGGATAAAATAAGATCACAAAAACAATAAAAGAAACAATCATTGTTAATAAATAAGTCTTTTTTAATTTCATTTTTTTTGAATGGATTTGGCAGAAGCTAAAAATTTTTCAAGTCCAATATCTGTTAAAGGGTGTTGAATAATTTGATTTAGCACTTTATAAGGGGCTGTGACAATATCTGCTCCAAGCAGCGCAGAATCTAAAATATGTTTTTGGTGGCGGATACTGGCCGCAAGGACCTGAGTTTTTAAAGAGTAATTGGAAAATATTTCCAAAGTGTCTGCCACAACCTGCATTCCGGACTGGTCAATATCATCCAATCTTCCTACAAAAATAGAAACCATTTCCGCTCCTGATTGAGCGGCTCTTAAGGCTTGAAGAGGCGAAAAGCAAAGAGTGACGTTTGTAGGAATATTTTTTTCTTTTAAGAGGCGGCAGACAGCGAGTCCGTCTTTTGTTAGAGGCAGTTTAACAACAATGTTTTTATGCAGTTGAGCCAAGCTTAAAGCTTCCTGATACATTTTGTTTTTTTCTGTTTCAATCACTTCTGCTGAGACGGGTTTTTGAACTAAATCACAAATTTTGGGGATTAAACTTTGAGTGGATTGTCTTGTCTGAGAAATTAACGCAGGATTGGTGGTCACCCCGTCAATAGGAAAAACCTGTATAAGTTTTTTTATTTCACTTAGATCTGCTGTATCAATAAAAAATTTCATATTTATCCGCCTCAGCTTTATTCGGCTCCGCTTTTGAGCGGAAGCTGTTATGGGAGCTATTGATTTTACATACTTTGCATTCGTTGTAAAACAAAAATATCTATTCTAATGCTGATTTTTGACTCTAGCAAAAGAGGCCGCTCATAATTACAGCTGATGATTTGCCATTCTCAAAATTTTTCAGTTTGGTTTATGTGATTTTTTTATAAAATTTGTATTACAAACAATCTTTAATTTCATAAAGGCCTGGTTTTTGATGAAGAATCCAGGAGGAGGCTCTTAAAGCTCCTCTGGCAAATACTTTTCGATCTTGGGCAATGTGTTCAATAGATAAAATTTCATCCATGCCCATAAAGGAAACTTTGTGTATGCCATGAACACCTCCTCCTCTTGTGGAGTGAGGTTTTGGACCTTGAATGTTTTGCGATTCTAGTGTTTTTTGCAAGAGAAGAGCTGTTCCGCTGGGCGCGTCTTTTTTAAAACGGTGATGAGTTTCAAAAATTTGAGTATCCCAGCTTTTTACTGTTTGGGGTATTTTTTTCAACCACTCGTTGAAACAGGCGATGCCGAGGCTCATATTGGGCGACCATAAAATTGGAATCTTTTTGGAAATTTTTTGCAGCTCTTTTTTTTCTGTTGATACAAGCCCGGTGGTGCCGCTGACAAGAGGTTTTTTATTTTCTTCACACCAATGCAGTGTATTCATAAGTGCTTTAGGGGTGGAAAAATCAATGACCACAGACAGTGTGCTGGGAGTCCATCGGCTTAAAGGGTTTTTGGAATCATAGAAAGCTTGAATGTGAAAATTTTCTTCTGTTTTAATGAATTCACAGATGGATTTTCCCATTTTTCCGGAAGCTCCACTCAGTCCAATTTTGATTTGTCCGGCTGTCATTTCCTTTTCCTGTATGCGAATTATTTTTTATATCTTCCCTATGAGGATAAGTCATTGCTGAATATAAGTCACTTCCATACTTTTTGCCATTCCCCGGGGTTTTACACAAGAAACTGTGTGAATAAAGCTGAAAAATGCAGATACGCCTGCTTTGCAGTCATTTTCTGTGAAATCAAGAGGATTTATTCCCCTGTTCTGCTGTCGTCCACTATGGGCGTTATCACTTCATGGATGGCGGCAGTCCCGTCATCCTTACAGCTTCTGTAAACATTATTTTATAAAAAATCGTACTTTCATGGCATGGCTGGTTGTATCTTGAGGCAGACAGGCCGTTCAGCACAGCAGGGTAAATTAGAGGAACTGTTTTATTTTTTGAATGAAATGATCTTCAGGCTCACAAAGAGGAAGCCTTAGTTCAGGAGATTGAATAATTTTCTTTAAATACATCACTTGTTTAATCATCATAGGATTGGAAACGCTGTAAAGACAATTTAAAACACCTCCATACTTTTTTTGAAATTCTTCAACAGCTCCACTCTCCTTTCTGAGAGCTTTATCTAAAAATAACTTCATTGGCTGCAGCATAAAGTGTGAAGAAACAGAAATAACCCCATTTCCTCCTCTTTTTACAAAGTCCAGGCAGGTAATGTCGTCGCCGCTGAGAAAGGAAAATTCTGATTTTATATTGGACGAAAATAACTTTTCAGCAAACTTCATATCCCCGGAAGCTTCTTTAATTCCTTGAATTTTTTTTTCTAAAGACAACTCTAAAATAGTGTCTATATCCAAAGAAATTTGAGTGCGGGAGGGAACATTATAAAGCAGAATAGGTATGTCAGCGCATTCAGCTATTTTTTTAAAATGTTTTTTTAAGCCTCTTTGAGAAGGTTTGTTGTAATAAGGAGCCACTGCTAAAGCTCCATCCATTTTCCATTTATTGGCTTTTTGAATATTTTTTTGAGCCTGCTCTGTAGAGTTGTGTCCGATGCCTAGAATAAGAGGAACAGACCCTGCAGTTTCCGCTTTAGCCCACTTCACGATTTGGGAAACTTCATCTTCTTTAAGAGTTGGAGATTCCCCTGTGGTTCCGTTGAGAACAAAACCGTCCGCTCCTTCATCCATTTGACTTTTTATCAGTCGAATAAAAGAAGTTTTGTCTATCTCTCCTTTGTAGAAAGGAGTGATTAAAGCTGTGACAACACCTTTAAATTTCATTTGGTTTTTCTATCATGAATAAATTCTTCTTTGCAAGCAGGCTCCTGTTTTTGCGGAAGCGATGTGTATGCAGGATAATATAAGGCCAACTGTGAACAACGTGTACGCAAACAAGAGGGATGTGCTTTATTTATGATGTAGAACCTCCCTGGGTTTGCTTCCTTGAGCTGGGCCTACAATTCCCTCTTCTTCAAACTTTTCCATCATGCGGGCGGCTCTTGGATAGCCCAGTCTAAACTTTCTTTGCAGAGAGGAAGTGGAAACAGTTTTCAACGAAGCTACATAAGAGCGTATCTCTATGTATTTTTCCATATCTTCATCGGACTCATTCCAGCTGTTGTGAATATCAAAATTTTCATTCTCAAATTTTTCAATAGTTTGATATTGCGGCCCTCCTTGAGATTTCCAGTGATTGACGATATAATTTAAATCCTCTTCGCTGATAAAGGGACCGTGGCATCTTTTTGTTTTAGCTGATCCGGGAGTTAAAAAAAGCATATCTCCTTTAGAAAGAAGTCTTTCCGCTCCAGATTCATCTAAAATCACTCTTGAGTCAATCTTGCTGGAGACTTTGAAGCTGATTCTTCCCGGTATATTTGTTTTAATCAAACCTGTAATGACGTCTTTTCTAGGACTTTGCATAGCTAAAATTAAGTGAATGCCGCAGGCTCTGGCCATTTGAGCCAAACGTACAACAGCCTGCTCCACTTGACTGCGTTTAGGACTTGCCATGAGGTCTCCGAACTCTTCTACAATAACACAAATGTAAGGCAAAGGCTCAAAGTGATAATCTTCGGTTTCATTCATCATAACTTCTTCGTGGTGTGATTTTTCTTCTGAACTTAGTTTAGATACCGCATAATTAAAACTTTTAATGCCCTTAACGTTGAATTGATTTAAAGATCTATATCTTTTATTCATCTCCTGGATCGTCCAAAGAAGAGTGTCCAAAGCTTTTGATGTATTTGTGATGGGTGGAAAAAGCAAATGAGGAATGTCTGCAAAAGAACTTAAATCTACCTGTTTGGGATCAATAAGGATTAAACGCAAAGTTTCAGGTGAGTGGTGCATGAGAAGTCCTGCGAGAAGGCTTGTGATGAAGACAGATTTTCCGGAGCCGGTGCTTCCTGCAACAAGCAAATGAGGAATTTGACTCAATTCTTGAACGCATATAGAACCTTCTACATGCCGGCCCATAACTAGAGGAAGGTCCCAGGACTGATTCATGAAAGGATCTTTAACTAAATCTTTGAAATACACCATTTCACGAGAAGAATTAGAAGCTTCAATTCCAACAACGTCCCTTCCTGGAATGGGAGCAATGATTCTCAGTGATTCAGCACTTAAAGCCATGCTTAAATCATCCGCTAATTGAGTGATTTTTCCCACTTTTACTGAATCGGCAGGTCGAAATTCAAATAAAGTCACCGCAGGGCCGCTTTTTACTCCGACCATTTCACCTGTAATGGAAAATTGAGCCAGTTTGTCTTGTAATTTTTGTGTTTGCAGGCGGATTTCTTGATTTGAAATGCGAAAGGTGTTTTTAGGCACTGCGGGCAGCAAGCTATGTTGGGGCTGTTTCCAATGGCCCTCGGCAGGTTGAGCAGGAGTTAACGGCTCCTCCTTGGGCAGTAGTGAAACGTCTTGTTCATCAAAATGCAGTTCTTCCTCAGATTCCCGGCTAAAAGCCACGGGGGGAAGTTCAATGGATTTATTTTGTAGATTTTTAAAAACATCAAGCCCAATAGTTTTTAATTTAACGCCTGCAGAAGACATCAAATGCATAAGACCCTGAATATAAAATCGAAGAGGCCGGTGGCTTTGTGCAATTAAACAGCAAACTAGAGCTGTGGATAAAACAATAAAAGCTCCAGCAGAATGAATGAGAGGAATGAGTCCAGCAATGATCATCTCTCCGGTCATTCCTCCTGTTGTAATGTGGCCTTCAAAAAATCTTAGGTCCGGCCAAAGTAAAACAGCAAAAGCACATACGGAACAAAGTAAAACAATCTCTGTTAAATAAACTTGCAAGTTAGACTTTTTTCTGCCTGCAAAAGAAGAAAGAGATATTTTTAGAGATGCAATGACGAATAACCAAGATGTGAGGCCAAAAGTTTGATACATTAAATCGGATAAAAAAGCTCCAATGTATCCACAGTAATTTCGCACAGGTTCTTCTCCCAGGGTATTTAGAGAAGGATCTAGAGGGTGATAGCTCATCAGAGCTGCCGCTAAAAATAAGGCTAAAGCTAAATAAATAGTGCCTTGTACGTCTGTTTTTCCAAAAAAGGACATATTCTTATTCTAGGAAAACCTTGCTTTAAACTGAAGTTAAAAATGAGGTTTCTTTAAAAGTTATGCACAATCTATCTACAGGCTTATTAAAAGAGATTATTTTTGCGTTGTTATATGTTTTCAAAATCAAGACTTTAAGGTATGAGTAAAATGGCTCTTTAGGAAGGAGAAAAATGGAAGATAAAGTACTCCCTCATAACTTGGATGCTGAAATGTCTGTTTTGGGCCAGCTGTTGGTAGGGGATTCCCGCGTTTGGGATGAAATACATGGGTATTTATCTGCTGAAGACTTTTATAAGCCGGCGCATTCTCTTATTTTTCACGCGGCTCAAATGCTGGAAGAAAAGGGAAACCCTATTGATGTGATGACGGTTTCTGATCTATTGGAAAAACAGGGGAAGTTAGATCAATCTGGAGGTTCTGCTTATTTGGCAGAGCTGATGAGCTATGCCCCCTCTGGAGTCAGTGTTGCATCTTGTTCTCGTATTATTAAAGAAAAGTCTCTTTTAAGATCTATTATACGCCAATCTGAAAACTTTATTAAACAAGCAAAAACACAGGAGTTTGAAAATATTGAAGTGTTTTTAGATCAAATGGAAGCAGATGTTTTTAGAATCTCACAAAGTCAGACAGAACAAAATCTTTTCCCAATCAACCAGTTGGTGAGCCGCGGTTTAGAGCATTTGGAAAGTCTCCACGGGAAGAACTTAAACGTCACCGGACTATCTACTTCCTTTGAAGAATTAGACAACATCACATCTGGATTTCAACCTGGAGAGCTTGTTATTGTAGCCGCCAGGCCTTCCATGGGTAAAACAGCACTCAGCTTAAATATAGCTGTAAAATCAGCCCTTGCAGGTAAAAAAGTGGCTTTCTTTTCTGTGGAAATGGCAAAGGAGCAGTTGCTTATTCGTTTGTTTTCTCTGTTGACTCAAATTCGTCTGTCTTCTTTAAAAGTTGGAAATATCAATAAAGACTGGGATCGGCTGATGGATGGAGCCTCTCGTCTGAGTGAAACTCAGTTCTTTATTGATGACTCCAGTCATATTTCTCCTTTTGATGTAAGGTCTCGAGCAAGAAGATTGAAAGCTCAGCAGGGTTTGGATTTGATTGTTGTGGACTATATTCAGCTGATGAGCATGAAAAAACCAACAGACTCTAGAGAACGAGAGGTGTCTGAAATATCCAGGCTTTTGAAATCTATTGCAAAAGAACTTTCTGTGCCTGTGGTGGCTTTGTCACAGTTAAATAGAGGGGTGGAAAATAGAACAAATCGCCGGCCTCTTCTTTCAGATCTAAGGGAATCTGGATCTATTGAGCAGGATGCAGATGTTATTGTGATGCTTTATAGAGATGACTATTACAATCCAAATTCTTCAAAAAAAGGCAAAACAGAGTTAATTATTAACAAACAAAGAAATGGGCCGACGGGAACAGTTATTTTAAAGTGGCATCCAGAATTTGGGCTTTTTGAAAACAATATTGAAACAGATTTTAGCCCTTTGCCGGAGCATCCCTCATAATTAAAAATTTCCAATAATGGACATTGGATGGAAAAGGCATTTCCCAGCGGCCTGTCCTAAAAAGGACGTATTGAGATGTTTTTTAGACTATAGTATTGAAAAGTAAATAAACATAAAGAATTTATATGCACTGTACGATTAGTTTACAGTACGGAGGACTTTATTATGCTGAAATGGGATCAATACGGCCATCTTCATGTAATTCGAAATTTAAGAAGTTTAGTGGGGCGTTTGTGGAAAAGTGATATTATTTTTCTTAATGAGAAGGGGGAGCTCACGAACCCTTTAAATGAAAATTATTTCCACAACAATCTAGTGGCGGCTTCTCTTAAAGACCCTCATCTCAATCAATCCTTATCTCAGCTTCTGAAAAGCCAGACTTCAGAATCCAAGGAGTCGATTTTGTTAAAATGGGAGGAGACGGGAATGAGCGTTTTAGCTGTCCCTGTTTTTTCCAATCAAAAATGGCAGGGTTTGGTGGGTGTTTTAGGTTTTGTAAGTCAAGAGGAACAGAGCGCGCGCCTCAGATCTATTGCATCTAGCTTTGGCCTTCAAGATTTTTCTGTGAAGGTTGTTGATTCTCATCAATTAGAGATTATGAAAACCATTGTCTCTAGTCTCACTCAAGAAATTATTCTTGTGGATGAGGTGGAAAAATCTAGGAAACATTTAAGAGATCGATTCTTGAATTCTTCTAATAAGTACGGAGAACTTGTT
Source organism: Bdellovibrionales bacterium (assembly GCA_965199935.1). Classification (GTDB taxonomy): domain Bacteria; phylum Bdellovibrionota; class Bdellovibrionia; order Bdellovibrionales; family UBA1609; genus JAPPLG01. Next base: position 573,097 of record CBDATD010000001.1, on the reverse strand, counting down.
GGAAGTTCACAGCCTATGCAGCTGCTTTACTCTGTTTTAGAAAAAATCAAAGATTCTGACAGCAGTATTTTGATTCAAGGGGAAAACGGGACAGGCAAAGAGCTTGTTGCTCAGTCTGTTTATGAGAATTCTAAAAGAAAAAATGAAGCTTTTTTAGCTCAAAATTGCTCGGCCTTTAATGACAATCTCCTAGAATCGGAATTATTCGGCCATGTGAAAGGAGCTTTTACAGGGGCTATTCAGGACAAAAAAGGGTTATTTGAATTAGCAGACAAAGGGACATTTTTTTTGGATGAAATTGGTGATACTTCTTTAACTATGCAGGCTAAGCTTCTCAGGGTTTTACAAGAGGGGGCTTTTTTTAGTGTGGGTTCTGTAAAGCCTAAGAGAGTAGATGTAAGAATTATAGCTGCGACCAATAAAGATTTGAATATGATGATGAAACAAGGCTCTTTTAGAGAAGATCTTTATTATCGTCTTAATGTCATTAATATCAAAGTTCCTCCTTTGAGGGAGCGTGGAGGAGATATAAAGCTTCTAGCGGAGTATTTTTTATTCCAAGAATCTAAAGGAAAGAAGAAAATTTTCGATCCCTCTATTTTTGAACGCTTCAATTCATACTCATGGCCTGGAAATGTACGTGAACTGCAAAATGAAATCCAGAGGTTAGTAATATTGTCGCATTCCAATGAAAGGATTCCTAAAGAACTTCTTTCCGGCAAGTTTTTTGAGCCGGAAGACGGTATGTCAGCTCTTTCTAAAATTGACAGCTTAAAAAAGGCTGTGAAGAAGCTGGAAAAGCAAATGATAGGCAGATGCCTTAAAGAGGAAAGCTGGAATAAAACTAGAGTGGCTAAAAAACTGGGTATTAGCCGTGCGGCTTTAATTTCAAAAGTAAAAAGCTATGAATTAGAAAAGAAAAGCATTGCTTAATTTTAAAAAAGACAGCTTTCTTTCTTAAAGAAATTAGTCTAAATTGTTTTTATGGTCCATTTGATACAAGCTTTTTTTCTTGGAATGCTTCAAGGACTGGCGGAATTTTTTCCTATTTCCAGTTCAGGTCATTTGGCTGTCACCGGATTTTTTTTTCAATGGAATCAAATATTTCTTTTTACCATTGCTGTTCATTTTGGAACTTTATGCTCCTTATTGGTTTTTTATAGATCAAGGTGTTTTCTACTCATAAAAAATATTTTATCTTCGCCTTCAGAAAATACATTTCTAAAGTTAGCAACAGCCTCAATGCCTGTGATGCTGGCAGGTCTTTTCTTTTATGGTGCTATAAAGGAGTTATTTCATAATGCATATTTCATTTCTTTTAGCTTTATTTTTACAGCCTTGTTCCTTTTAGGAACTTTTTTTACTCAAGCCGCTGACAAGAAGGATTCATCAGAGAGTGTAGATTTTATGTCCATTTCCTATAGTAAAGCCTTTCTTATTGGGGTTGTTCAGGTGTTGGCTTTAGCCCCTGGTGTGAGTCGGACAGGTGTGACGACAGGAGCCGGTCTCTATCTTGGAGTGCCTCCTCGGCAGGCTCTTGACTTCAGCTTTCTTCTGGGGATTTTTTCTCTTTTTTCAGCTTGTATTTTGGAGTTTATGCAAAATGGTTCAAATACTTTATTTCAGTGGTCTTTTTTGGTTGGGTTTGTAAGTGCATTTGGGTTTGGATATTTAGCTTTGCATTGGATGAGAGAGTGGGTTTTTAAGCTTTATAGGTTTGGATTTTATCTCTTTCCTTTGGGTTTAGTGTTATTTTTATATTTGTATTTGAAATGATAATTTCACTTAGGATAAGAGTTCTTGACTTAAAGATTTTTTTCGTAAGAAAATTAAAAATCAGGCTCGGTAGCTCAGTTGGTAGAGCAGAGGACTGAAAATCCTTGTGTCGGCGGTTCAATTCCGTCCCGAGCCAAACTTTTTGGTTTGATAAAATTAAAATGAAGAAAATTTTGTTTTTTATATTTGTATTTTTTATTTCTTATGCTAAGAGTGGAATGGATGATATTCCTTCAACTCAACAATTGTGTGTGCAAACATTCAATACATATGGAATGTTTTATTCTGGTAATTTGGAAGAACGTCATACACATCTTTTAAAATTTTTAAGGCAATATAATTGTGATATTATTTTGCTGCAAGAAGTTTGGAAGGATGATCACTATCAAAACTTGATTCAGCTCTCTCGACATATAGGTATGCAAAGCGTCTATTTTAAAAAACCTTACGACAATAAGAAAAGCGGGTTGGCAGGGTTGTTTAAAGGCAGGGTTCAAAACAGCGACATTGTTTATTTCCCTTCTGTTGTTGAAAGCGGATTGGATTTTTTATATGAATTTTTCAAATTCATAGACAAAGGTTTTGGAGTGGTTCAGGTGAGTGTTCCTCAACTGTATAGGAACTCTTTTTTAGTTTTTAATTTTCATCTGAATCATATTTCTCAAGCAAATAGGATTAGCCAGCTTCTTTTGTATTTAAAATGGATGTTGGAAAATCCTTATCAAGACCAGGCTGTTATTGCAGGGGGAGATTTTAATTTTGAACCAACTAGTTTAGAATTTCTCGTTGTTAAAAAATTGTTGAGATTTAAAGATCCTTATGAGCAAATAAGGAAGAAATTTGAATGCACTCATTTATGCGAAGACAGCGGCTATGACTGGCTTCATCTTTTTTTTGGTGAAAGCATTAAGGATTATATCTTTTTTAGATCTTCTTCAAAGATTTCTTTTGAACCTGTGGATATTTCTATTTTCCCTAAACACTATAATGATGTAACTTTGTCTGATCATTTCGGACTACGCTCTATTTTTCAATTAAATAATTCTTTGAAAATGAATTCAAAACACCTAGTTTCAAAAGAACTCTTAGAAAAAAGAATGAAAGACTTTGAAGAAACTCTCTATGAAGTAGAATCCTTTTTTCGTACTGTAAATCGTACGGATGAAATAAATTTTATACGATCCTTGCATAGGAGCTTGAGAAACCCTCAAAGCAGTGTTGTTCATTATTTGAAATATTAAAGAACTGTAAGACAAAAAAGTTTGGTGTTTTGTAGAAAGAGCAAATGTTACACTCTTTTATTGAAATTTTTCTTTGGAACTTATATTTCCTTGAGAGCAGGTCATTTCCAAAGGGAATGACTGCATGTTATAAGTTTGAGACATGACAGCTCCATAGGCTCCGACATCACAAAAACAGAGCCAGTCTCCGCTGGATAGGGCAGGCAAAAAACGATCTCTTGCCAAAATGTCTGCAGATTCGCAAATAGGGCCGGCAATCGTATAATTTTTCTTTTCTTTATTGGATTTTTTAACAGGCAGTACATTGTGATAGGCTTGGTACAAAACGGGCCGGATCAAGTGGTGCATTCCTGTATTTAAAATGGTAAAGTTTCTTAAAGAAGTTCGTTTTATATATTGAATTTCACCAAACAGCCATCCGTATCTAGCTGTGAGGATGCGTCCCGGTTCGCATAAAACACGTCCTTTAAAATCGTTAAGAACTTTTTTAAGTTTGGATCCGTAAAGCTCAATTCTGCTTATGTCATCCCTTAAATTGTCAGTTCTATAATCAATTCCCACACCTCCGCCAATATCTAAAGTTTTCAAAGAATGCCCCTCGCGATTGAGACCTTCATAAATATTTTTTAATTTTTGTACAGCTTGAATAATGGGTTCGATAGAAAGCCCTTGAGATCCAATGTGCATAGCCAGGCCTTGAAAAGCAATAAATGAAGAATATTTTTTTATAATTTCAATAAAATGGGGGATAGAATTTTCGTCTATTCCAAATTTGTGATCTTTTGTTCCTGTTTGAATAAATTTGTGAGTGTCCAGTGTGATATTAGGGTTGATGCGGCAGGCTGTTTGAGCTTTTAATTTTAAGGAGGAGCATAATTGTCCAATACGCTCTAATTCTTCCAAGCTTTCCACATTGATTTGAAAAATTTGAGTCTGTAAAGCTTGTTCCAATTCTTGTTTGGTTTTTCCCACTCCTGAAAAAACGATTTTTTTTGGAGAGCATTTTAATTTTAAACTGTGATTTAATTCCCCTTTAGAAACAATATCCAAGCCGGCTCCTTCTTTTAAGAAGGACTGAACAAGAACCTTGTTGTGGTTGCATTTTAAGGAGAAGTAAATTTCTACGGGATCTACTGATTTTTGGAAGAGTTTAAGCCTCTCTACAGCACCATCTATGTCATAGAGATAAAAAGCTTGATCCATATTTTTGACAAGTTCGAATAAATCTATTTTGTGAGTTTTTTGAAGAAGGATCAGATGATTTTGATTGTACGTTAAAGGCATTTTTCTATTCCAAATTAAATGTTTGATGCAGTTCTTTCATTAAAGGAAGAGCGTTTTTTTTATCTACAATGGAGCTGATTTTAATGTCTGAAGTTGTTACCAAGTGAAGACTGGGGGAAATTTTTTTAAGAGCTTTAAAAAACTGGGCAGCCACTCCGGATTGATTGGCCATTCCCACACCAACGATAGAGACTTTAGCAGTGTCTTTTATTAAGGTGATTTTGTCCGGATCAAGCAAAGGTGAAAGGATTTTTAAAGCAGAGTCTATCTGTTCTTCTTTTACGGAAAAAGCCAGTCTTTGGCCTTCTGAGTTGTAACTTTGAGAAATTATATCTACAAGGATGGATTTTTCAGATAACTTATGGAACACAGTCGAGATGAATTCAATTCCTGAAGGGATGGGAAAAAGCTTAATAACACAGGCATCCATATCACTGATGACAGAAGATACAATTGGACTTTCCATAATTTCCTCCTTTGGCAGAATCCAAGTTCCTGATTTTTTTTCAAAAGTGGATCTTAAATGAATTTTTATATTAAATTTTGCGGCTAACTCCACGCATCTAAAATGTAAAACTTTTGTTCCCAGTATAGCCATTTCCATCATTTCTTCAAAGCTCAACTGAGATATTTTTCGAGCTGATGAAATCAATCGAGGGTCTGCGGTGTAGATATTAGGAACATCCGTGTAAATTTCGCAAACAGACTGTTTGAGAGCGGCTGAAAGAGCCACAGCCGTTATGTCACTCCCCCCGCGGCCTAGTGTTGTGATGTGGTTGTTTTCATTCACCCCTTGAAAACCTGCGATCAAAGGTATTTTATTTTGTTTGATGAGTTTTACAATAAGATCTGTTTTTATATTTTGGATTCTTGCTGAAGAGAATAAAGAATCTGTGTGAATGCCTGCTTGGTGGGCCAATAAAGGAACAGCCCTCAGTCCTTTTTTCTCTAGAGCTATGGACAGAAGACTGATGCTGACCTGTTCTCCCGATGCTAACAGCATATCATAAGCCATCCCTGTATAGGCGGGGTCTATTTCACGGGCCATTTGGATAAGGCGGTTGGTTTCTCCAGACATAGCGGAGAGTACAATGACCATTTTTTCTCCAGACTGATGGCATTCTTGGACTCTGTCTGCCACAGCCATAATGCGGTCAATGGAGCCTACAGAAGTACCTCCGAACTTTTTAATAAATAATTTCAATGCTTCAATCTCTGAAAAAAATTAAATGTCTTCTACTTTTCCGTAACCTTACAGACGTTCGCTCCCTAATTGAAGAAAAATGTGAATAAACATTGAATAATGAAGTTTAAAAGGCTCGGCTGTGTCTATAGCTTTCTTTGAAAGACTCTTAGTTGGTAGTTTTGTGAAAAAACTTCCGTAAAAAATGCAGGCTGAGAACCAAAAAAGCCCCCATAAATAAGAGAGAAAAACTTTCTAAAGTGCTTTGTTGAAATTGTTCTGTGGATTTTAACGGAAAAACTCCCATTCCTCCTCCCAAAGTGAGTCCAGTCAGAGAGATCATAGTATAGTTTTTATGTGTGTTGAGTAAATATTGAATCCATCTTGAACAGGACAGCAAGCTTAAGACAGCGGTAAAAAGAATAAGAAATGCGTTTAAAGAAAGGCTGTTTAGCCTCTCCAACACATCAGAGTAGGTCCCCATGAGAATTAAAATGTAAGAGCCGGAGGCACCGGGCAGAAGCATGGCCAATGCGGCAAGATATACAGATAGGAAAATCCAAAAAGGAGAAGAAACAGCAGTAGGGTGAAGATATGACAAAGCAAAACTCAATAAAGTTGTTAGGCATAAAATCCACATATTATAAAAATTAATTTTTGTTTGTTTTAATAAAAAAGGGACAGAGGCTAAAATAACACCTGTAAAAAATGAGTAAGATAGAATGGGAAATGCTTCAATAAAAAGATAAACCCATTGAACAGACAAGGCGAGACCTAAAAAAATACCTATAAAAACAGGCAGAAGGCTTAGGAAAAGACCGTAGAATTTTGAAAACTCTTTTTTGAAAATAATACTTTGAGAATCCGCTAAAAAAGAAATCAAAGGAAAATAAAGACCTGTAATTAAAGCCATAGTACCGGCAGAAATACCAGGAATGATTAAAGCTATTCCTAGTAGAATTCCCTTAACCGAAGACAAAAGATTATCTTTCATTTTTTCCATATTTGTTTAATTGTTTCAGCATAAAATCTTTTTTCTATTTTTTTAACCCTTTTTTCCAATCTTTCAGGGGTGTCATCTTCTAAAATATCTATTTTTTTCTGAGCAATCACACGGCCTTGATCATATTCTTCATTCACATAGTGTATGGTGATTCCAGTTATTTTCTCCTGGGCTTTGAGGACAGCTTTATGCACACGGAGGCCGTACATTCCGGGGCCTCCAAATTTAGGTAGAAGAGAAGGATGTGAGTTAATCACTTTGTTTTTAAAGTGTGAAAGAACTTTTGGCCCTACACGCTGTAAAAAGCCGGCAAGAACGACAAAATCTATGTTCCTTTTTTCTAAGCAGTTCAAAACAGCTTGATCCCAAAGATCTAAGGAGCTGTATCGAGAAGGGTTAATAACAAAAGAGGGAATGTTTAAATTTTGAGCTTTTTTTACAACTAGTGCGTTTCTCATGTTTGCAATTAAGCAAACCCCGTGAAAAGATGTTTGTTGAGCAAGGTATTCAAAAGTGGTTCCTTCTCCTGAACATAAGAAAGCTAAATGCGGCTTTTCCACTTAGAAACTCAAATAAAAGGAAGTTATTTTCTGATCTAAAAAAGGAACAGATAAAAATACAAGAAGACTGATATTAAGCCATGAGAAAAATGGCAGCCATTTTTTTTGTTTGTAAAAATAATAATATTCAAAGAGGATTTTTAATCCTATGGGGAGGGATATAGCAAGATAAATAAAACCTGTATGAAGGAACAGAGGGGCCAATAGCGACAGTCCTACATAGGACAAGGTATAAAGGCCGATATGAAAAAATGTTTTACTCTCTCCAAAATATACAGGCAGTACAGGGATTTTAGCTCGGCTATAGTCCTTCTTGTAGTGAAGAGCTAAAGACCAAAAATGAGGAATTTGCCACAAAAACATAATCAGAAATAAATATCCGCACTCCATGGACAAAATAGAAGAAGTGCCGGCCGTGTATCCCAAAACGACAGGCATTGCTCCAGGAATGGCTCCAAAAAATACAGCCCCGTAAGGATGTTTTTGCTTCCATCTTAAAGTGTAAAAAAAATTGTAAAGGATCAAAGTAATACCGGCAAGCAGAACAGATAAAATATTGACATAGGAAAGAAGAATCAGTCCCAGTAGAATGAATATCCATCCTAAAAGAGAAGCTTTTTTTGGGGCAATAAATCCTTGAGGGATGGGGCGGTTTTTCGTTCGATTCATTTGGGAGTCTAAAATAGATTCACTTGCTTGATTTAAAATAAAACTGCCGCTGGCCGCCCAATAAATGCCGGCAATCAAAAAAAACATTGTAGAATATGAAAAATAAGGACTTAAGAGATAGCCAAGTACAGCAGTGAGCAAGACTAGAAAGACAATGCCAAATTTACTTAATTTTAAATAATTTTTGATCATTTATTATAAAACACTTTTTTCTATTATACGTGTCAAAATATCAAAACTGGAAAATAAGAAAATAACCATTATAAAAAAGACTCCCACAAGGAAGATCACAAGATAAGACTTATCATCGTATTTTAAGTGCATAAAATACATCAGAACTAAGACAGCTTTAAATGTGGCAATACCCATAGAGATAATTAAATTAAAAATTCCAAAATCAACAAGTGAAACAAGAACAGTTGCGGCAGTAAGCCCTAGGAGAGCTAAAATAACATTAAAGTAAATTTTAAAAGGCACAATATGGTTCATAGAGGTTTTCATCCCCTTGCTTTTATTTTGTTCAAATAATCAATCATTCGTCATCATTTTTTGCATCTTCTCTAAAAAGAGAGATTCGGGTCTTGAAGGGAGCCTCCCACAGGTCAGATAAAATGTCAAAAAATAAATCCTTACTCCACTAAATACAGTAAAGGAAACAGGTAAATCCAAATAAGATCTACTAAATGCCAGAAAAGTCCAACACATTCTAAGGGGAGAACATAACCGGGGCCAAAATGCCTTTTGTGGGAGCGTAGAATCAGCCAGAAAATGAGAATTAAACCTGCAATCACGTGGGATCCGTGAAGACCTGTCATTGAAAAATAAAAAGAAAAGTATAAGCCTAGATTTTCACTGCCGGTATGAGAAAAGAGTTTTCCCGGTAAAAGTCCTTCATGAATTTTATGAGAATATTCAAAATATTTTACAACCATGAAAATAATGCCGCAAAAGAAAGTCGCCCATAAACAAGAGGTAGAATGTGTAAATTTTTCTTTTTGTGCATAATATATGCTTAAAGCCATGGTGAAGGAGCTTATGAGCAGAACCAGGGTGTTTAAAGAACCTAATTTCCAATCTAGAAACTTAGATCCCTCTAAAAAGATAGAAGGGTATTGATTGTGATAAATAGCATAGGCGGCAAAAAGTCCTCCAAACATAAGTATTTCTGTGCATAGAAAAATCCACAGACCAAGCTTACTGGCTTCAGCCTCATGAAGAGCGTCCTTAAAATGATGGGCTGTAGAGTGTTTAACGCTCATAAGGACCCTTTGTTACTTCCGGCTGTTTTGAAAAATTTTCATGAATAGGAGGGGACTCAGTTTGCCATTCTAAAGTGCGCGCGTCCCAGGGATTTGCAGGAGCTTTTTTTCCTTTAAGCAGAGAGTGAATAAGAGCGATTAAAACCAGTAAAAATCCAGCTGAAATAAGCCAGGAGCCTACAGTGGAAATTTGATTGAGAGTTTCATAGGGTTTTATGTAGTCATAATACCTGCGCGGCATACCTTGGGTGCCGGCAAAAAATAAAGGAAAAAATGTGACGTTAAAACCCAAAAAAATAAGAGCAAAGGCTGTTTGCCCTAGAATTTCATTATACATACGACCGAACATTTTTGGAAACCAGTAAAAAATAGCTCCAACCAAAGGGAAAAGAGTACCCCCAACCATCACATAATGAAAGTGTGCTACAACATAGTAGGTATCGTGAACATGAACGTCTAAAGCCAATGTGGCTAAAACAATCCCTGTCATGCCTCCAATAAGGAAAACAAAAATAAAACCTAAGGCGTACAGAAAAGGGGTTTCAAAACTTAAAGATCCTTTGTACATGGTGCTTACCCAATTAAAAACTTTAATAGCTGTGGGAACTCCGACAAGCATTGTAATGATCGAAAACAGAAAGTTGGCCGCATCAGACTGTCCGCTGACAAACATATGATGCCCCCAAACAAAAAAACTGACTAAAGCAATGCCAATACTAGAGAAAGCAATGGCTTTATAGCCAAAAATATTGTTTCTGGAGAATACAGCCATCAGTTCACTGACGATGCCCATGGCAGGCAAAATCATGATATAAACGGCCGGGTGGGAATAAAACCAAAAGAAATGTTGAAACAATACGGGGTCTCCTCCTAATTTTGGATCAAAAATTCCAATACCAAACATTCTTTCTAAAGTGAGAAGCAAAAGAGTGATAGCCAGTACAGGTGTAGCTAAGACTTGAATGATGGCTGTAGAATAAATGCCCCAGACAAAAAGGGGCATTCTAAAAAATCCCATTCCAGGGGCCCTTAATTTGTGAACAGTGACGATAAAATTTAATCCGGTTAGAATGGATGAAAACCCCATAATAAAAGCGCCTGCCACCACCCATATTGTCCCGTTGTCTGTGCGGATGCTGTAGGGAGTATAAAAAGTCCAGCCTGTATCAACTCCTCCTTGGATGACTGAGACTATGGAAACTAAAGCTCCTGTCATAAGAAGATACCAGCTCAACAGGTTTAATCTAGGGAAGGCTACATCTTTAGCCCCTATTTGAAGAGGAAGAAAAAAGTTTCCAAAAATAGCTGGAATGCCTGGAATAATCACCATAAACACCATCATCACACCATGAAGGGTCATAATTTGATTATAAGTATCGGGCTGCATGATGGTTTCTCCGACAGTAAACAGCTCTAAACGCAGGAGGAGGGCAAATACTCCTCCGATGAAGAAAAAAGTAAGAACAGAAAATAAATAGAGCAAGCCAATGCGCTTATGATCTAAGGTGGACAGCCATGACCATAAACCTGTTTTTTCATTGAGATAATTTTTCATTAGAACCTCACTTTTTTTCTTCTAATTTTAATGATTTAATGTATTCTACAAGCCCTGTCAGTTCTTCTTCTTGAAGCAGTCCTGCAAAAGGAGTCATTTGGTCCGGAAACCCTTTAACAATCTGGGCAGAAGGGTTGAGTATGGATTCACGGATGTAATTTTCATCTGCTTTTCTGTTTTCACTTTTCTCAAAGTTTCGGATGGATCCAAAAATTCCGGCAAGACCCGGCCCAATCATTTTTTGTGTGGTGGTTTGATGGCAGGCTGTGCATCTGCCCCTGAAAACTTTCTGGCCTATTTCTATCATGCTAAGCCCCTCATAGGGATCTGTCGCCATCCACTTTTCCCAATCCTCTAAGGACATCACATGAATTTTGGAGAGCATACTATAGTGTCCAGTGCCGCAATATTCTGTACAAAAAACATTGAAAAGCCCTTTCTTAACAGCTTTAAACCAAAGAGCCGTATATCTATTGGGAAGAACGTCTTGTTTGATTCGAAAAGCAGGGATATAAAAACTGTGAATAACATCCCGGCTGGTCATAATAAGTTTTACCGGAGTGTTCACTGGAACATAAAGGGTGCCCGCTGTCTTCCTTCCGTTTTTGTAGGCGTAGTCCCAGTTCCACATCTGCCCGTACACATGAATTTCAAGGGCGTTTTTGTAAGGGGTTCTCATTTTATCATAGACCTGCCAACCCCAGGCAAACATGAACATAAAAATAAGAAAGGGAATAATACTCCAGGTCCACTCCAGCCAAGTGTTGTGATGAACTGTTGCTGCGGCTTGTGCGTTGTTTTTTCTTCGGTAAAGAACAGCAAATAAAATAAAAGCACCCACAATAAGAAGTCCAAAAATTAAGCTTAAAGCATGGATGAAATGATACATTCGATCCACTTCTGTAGAGAGATCTCCAGCAGGACTTGGAAAAGCACTGGAAAAAGCTAAGAATGGATATAGAAATAAAATAACCAGAATCAAGTAAATCATAAGGACCGGCCCTGTCTTTTTGCCCTTATCCAGGCAGGGGTCAATAATCCCAGTATGAGGACAATGGTTAAAACACCTCCAGCTCTCATGATGTTGTATGCGTAGAGGGTGTATCTATTTTTTCTTGGATCAAATTGAAAGCAAAATAATAAAATACGCTCAATAAGACCTCCAATACGCCCTTGAGAGGCTTCTACTAAAGAAAGTTTCAAAGTTTTAGTTTTCATTTCCACCCCGTACAAGTAGCGTGAAATTTGACCTGTGGGGGTTAATACATAAGCGACGGGCAAGTGAGCAAATTGTTTTTGTTTTTCATTCCATCGAAATTTAAACCCCACTTGTTGGCTGATCTTGCTAATAGGTTTTTCCTGTCCTGTTAAGAAATGCAAGCGGTCAGGTGAAGGCAGTTTATACTGTTTGATGTAATTCGCTTTTTTAGATTGAGCTAAATGAGGCGTTTCTGCAGGGTCCATGCTCAAAGCGATAAATTCAAAATCATCCGGGATATCCAGCCCTTTCATCCCCTCCATCAGTCCGTTGAGATGCAGTTGGCAGAGATTGGGGCATTTGTAATAGATGATAGTAAATAAGATGGGCTTGTTTTTATTGAAATAGCTTCCTATTTTGACTTTTTTGCCCTGTTCGTTTAAAAATTCTAATTGGAGGTCAATGAATTCTCCCAATTTTTCGGTGATATTAATTCCTTTTAATTCTTGAGGCGGTTGGCTGGCTTTCAGCGATCGAGAAGTGTCGTAAGAGGTTGAATAACAGGCAAAGAAACCGACTAAAGCCGTTATAAAAGTTTTCAAATATGCATTACTTAGCATTGACTGCAAATTCCTTTATCTGATCTGGATCCTCGGGGACCGGTTTTTTTGTGAGAGAACGGATAAAATGCACAAGCGCCCATCTTTCTAACTTAGGAATATGGGAGAAAGAAGCCATAGAGGTTCCTTCAGACCCTTGAGTGATGACTGTAAATAAATCAATGCTTCCCCCTCCATATTTCCAATCTCCTTCCACGAAATCTCTTGGCGGCGGCTTCAACCCTCTACCGGCTGTTCCGTCTCCCCGGCCGGCGGCTCCATGACAAAGAGCACAGTAAACATTATAAACCTCTGCCCCTTTTTGGACCATAAGCTCCCCGCTCAACCAGTAATCTTGAACTTGGCTGATATCTACACTAACTCCGGCGATGACGGGGGGAATGTCTGATTCTTCCCCTAAGTCCACGGGGACTTGAACAATCATAAAATACAATATCCAGACAACACTCAAAAACATAGTGGTTGTAAGGATAATCCATCCCCATTTATTGTATGAATCAGACACGAAACCCCTTTTCCTTCTTAAAAAAAGAAGCAAAAACAATAACTTTTCTTCATTATGCGGATGCACATCTCCAGATCAGCTATTTTTTGCATAACCATATTTTTTCATAAAACAGAGCTCCTAACATATATTGGCTCTTTCCAAATGTCCACTCTCAAAAGCTCCTCTTTTCATTTCAATGTTGATTTTTGCCGCCAGCAGATTCCCACTGGCAGGGAAGAAAGTTTGCGGAGAATATACACCATTTGAATAGCGTTGAGATTGTTGACGGCTAAGGTGTTGTTTTGAATTTGAGGAAGGCTGTTTATTTTTAATCTCGGATTTTTAAAAATACGATGAATTTTATCTATTAAAGTTTTGGATGAGATTTCACTAATCTTCAGACAGTAAGTGAAATGGTTTCCCGGATGGGGAGAGTTTTCAAAATCCAGTATGTTGGATAAATTTTCATCCTCCTCCTCAGGAGAGGAGTGAGTTTCACTTTCATCCGTTGCGGCCTGCTCATTGATGTTTGATGGAATGTTTTCTGAAGACTGGGGATCCTCGGCATGAGATATTTCTGAAAAATCTTTCTTTGCCGCATCTGATACAGACTTTCGAGTTTGGTTTTCCGCATCTTGCGTGCTTTGTGAAAGCTCTTCAAAGCGAGATATTTCACTAGACAGATTCTCCTCAGCTTCCTGAGGCGGCGGATGTTGATTTGCGGCAGTTTTTTCATTAGAGGTTTTTAAAATTTTAAGTTCATTGTTTTCTAACTGCAGAGAAGAACCGCAGTGCGTGCAGTCAAAAAACTCCCATAAATCAGGAACTTCAATTTTATTGTGACAATGCGGGCATTCCATAAACACCTAAATTTTGATTGTGCGTTTCTTTTTTTTCTGCATTCTTCTTTGGGCGCGGTTGAGCTGTTGTGTATTCTCCGGCTCTCCGTGAGATAAAGCTTTTTGATTTCTGAGAGCCCCTTCTTGAGCCAATTTTAAATTTTGCCAATTATTTTCAGGAGAATTGTAATCCAACTGCCCCTCATTGTAAGAGGAGGAGATGTCGTAATTGGAGGATTCGGAGATTTGTATTTTAAATAATTTCTCAATACACTCATTAGCGATTTGTTGATTGACTTTTTCAAATAAATTAAATGCTTCTTTTTTATATTCAATTAAAGGGTCTTTTTGGGCATATCCTCTTAAATTGATGCCTTCTTTGAGGTAGTCAATATTTTCCAAATGTTCTTTCCAGAGGGAATCAATGGTTTGAAGTAAGATGAATTGAACGACAGAAGAAAAATGTTCTCCCATCTCCTGTTTTTTGCTGTCGTATGCGTGTTTTACTTCTTTTTGCACTTTTTGTGTGATGGCATCTGTACTTTCCGTATTGGAAAGCTCAAGAGAAACCCCAAAACTCTTAAACAGGGATCGAGATAAGCTGGAGAGGTCCCAATGCTCTTTTTTGACATTTTCATTAACAAAAGAATCGAGAAGATCCGATGTGACGCTGCCGAGATAGTCTAAAATCATTCTTTCCAAAGACTCCATACGAAGAATTTTTCTTCTTAATGTATAGATTGCTGTTCTTTGTTGATTCATAACATCGTCATAGTCTAAAAGATGTTTTCTGATGCTGAAATTATGCCCTTCTACTTTTCTTTGGGCGCTGGCAATGGCGCGGCTGACCATTCGATCTGTAATAACTTCATCCTCAGGAATTCTCAAAGTGTTCATAATTTTCTTCATGCGCTCGCCTCCAAAAATTCTCATTAAATTATCTTCTAAAGAGAGATAAAAACGAGAAGCTCCTGGATCCCCCTGCCTCCCGGAGCGGCCTCTTAATTGATTATCAATGCGCCGGGCTTCGTGTCTCTCTGTTCCAATAATATAGAGGCCTCCCGCTTCAACAACTTCTTTTCGTTCAGCTGAGCATATTTTTTGATGTTTTTCTAAAGCTTCTTTTGAGTTTGAGCCGGATGAAGCCGCAGACTGGGCTAAAAATTCAGGATTGCCGCCCAAAACAATATCTGTTCCTCGGCCGGCCATATTGGTGGCAATAGTAATGGCTCCCCTTCTTCCTGCTTGAGCTACTATTTCTGCCTCCCGTTCATGATGTTTAGCATTGAGTACGTTATGGGGTACTTTGAACTGTTTAAGCATTTGTGAAATTTCTTCGGATTTTTCAATACTGATGGTTCCAACCAGCACCGGCTGGCCTCTTTTGCGGCAATCTTTAATGTCGTCAATAATATTTTTAAATTTCACTTTTTCTGTTTTATAAATGACGTCATCAAGGTCTTCTCTTTGAATGATTTTATTTGTGGGGATTACCATGACATCCAGATTATAGATTTTTTTAAATTCAACAGCTTCTGTTTCCGCAGTGCCTGTCATACCTGCCAGCTTGTTGTATTGGCGAAAATAATTTTGAAATGTAATGGTGGCTAAAGTTTGATTTTCCTTTCTAATCCTCACCCCTTCTTTAGCTTCAATGGCCTGATGAAGTCCTTCGCTCCATCTTCGGCCCGGCATCAAACGGCCCGTAAACTCATCTACTATAACTATTTCATTGTTTTTCACCATGTAATCTACGTCTTTTCTATAAAGATGGTGGGCTTTAAGAGCTTGATAAATATGATGGAGGCGGCTGATGTTGGAAATATCATATAAGTTTTTGATTTTTAGGAGTTCTTCTACTTTTGAATTACCTTCCTCTGTCAGAGAAATGGTTTTGGATTTTTCTTCCATGGTGAAGTGTTGATCACGTTTTAAAAAAGGAATAATGCGGTTGATTTCCTGGTATTTTCCGACAGATTCTTCTTTGGGGCCGGAAATAATTAAAGGAGTTCGAGCTTCATCTACTAAAATAGAGTCACATTCATCCACGATAGCGTAGTTTAATTCTCTTTGAACACAGTCTTTAGAATGAAATTTCATGTTGTCCCTTAGATAGTCAAAGCCAAACTCATTGTTGGTGCCGTAAGTGATGTCTTTTTGATAAGCTTCTTTTCTTTCTTGGTCCCCTAGATCGTGGGTGATGGTGCCTGTGGTAAGACCTAAGAAATGATAGATCTGCCCCATCCACTCAGTGTCCCTTTTGGCTAGATAATCGTTGACGGTGACAACATGCACTCCTTTTCCTTTGAGCGCCTCCAGGTAAACCGGTAAAGTCGCCGCGAGAGTTTTTCCCTCTCCTGTTTTCATTTCAGCGATTCGACCTTGATAAAGGGTCCATCCTCCTATGATTTGTACGTCATAGTGCCTCATATTCAACACTCGTTTGGAGGCTTCCCGGCAAACAGAAAAAGCAGAAATGAGCAGTTCATCAGGGTCTTTCCCCTGTTTAATTTGCTGTTTCAAAAACGGGGTTTGCGCCTGCAGTTCAGCAGTACTCATTTTAGAAAACTGCTGTTCAACATCATTAATGGCATTGATGATAGGGCGAAGCTGCTTAATTTCCCGTTCGTGCTGGGTGCCAAAAATGCGAGTGAGTAAAGAAGCCAACATAGTCTGTTCAGGTTACCTGAAAGGAACACTATGCTTCAAGATTTGATTGAATAGGTTTGCCAAATAAGGGCGGAGGCTGTTGTGAATACAGAGGTGTCTAATATTTCCAGTGTTTGAAGGTGTTTCAGGGGGGCTCATGCAATATGAAAACTTATTGGATGGAATCTAATTTCTTAATTTGCTCAAATTCTTTAGGTATTTTTGCGTCCAAAGAAGCACCGGAAGGGCTTTTGTATGGACTAAGGTTTAAAGAAAGTTTTTCTGTTTTTGAGCGAATGTGAATTTTCTCTTTTTGGAAAATTTTTTTTTCCCACTCCACTGTGAGGTGATTTATTTCACACTTTTGATTTGTTTCTTCACAATTCCAGTTTTTGGGGAATTGTTTCAATAAGGCCTGATAAAGCCATAAGGGGTTTTGAAGAACCCTTCGTAAAGGGAAATGAGGGGGCCACTTAGACTCTTTGAAATATTGCCTGCGGGAGGGAAAGATTATTTGATGCTTCTGATTTTTCCATAGATAGCTTGCAAAAACTCCCCCAAAAGGGGTTAAAAAGTTCACTTGGAGAACAGGCAGGCTTATATCCGTGTAAATTTCCACAGGATAGCTCTGCTTTCTCTGATTTTGCTCCACATTGAGAGATCCTTTGAAATAAAGAATATTTGTTGTTTCGATGATTTGGCAGGCGGTCAGAAAAATGAAATATAACAGGAAAATTTTCCTAAACCATCTGCTAAACATGGTCATCTATTACAATGGACCATCCTAAAAAGATATGTAAAAATTTTACTCACTAAAGGTGTGTTCAAGATTATAGAGGGTTTTTGAAAAATAGGTTCTTTACAATCTGTGGACCATAGAATGGTCCAACAGCAGATTCTCCAATTTTTCGAGCATTTTCTCTTGTTTTCCCTGTCTGAGGTAGGCTCTGGCCATTAAGGAAACAATGTAAGTATCTTGAAAATCTGACTTTTCCATATAGTTTGTTAATAAATGATATTGGTTCTTATATCCATAAATTTGAAAAAGTTTAAGCGCAGCCCTGCGATTGGAAGGCTCAAGTTTTAAAGCCTGCTTGAAAGAGCGGATCGCTTTTAATTCCTCTCCTTGAGATAAGAAGAAATCCCCTCTGTATTGATGAAATTCGGTTTGATATTTCAGTTTTTGTAAAACTGAGGGGGCTATGGGGCGTTTTAACTCTTCTGACAACAAGCTGTGGTGTAAGAGGGCTGTTTTATGGTTTTTATCTGTTTTGATTATTTGTTCGTACAGTTTTAAAGCAGATTTTAATTGATTCATGCTGGTTTGAATCTCTGCCAGCAGTAGATAACCTCTGATTTTTTCTGTTTTGCTTCTGCTTTGGTCAATAAAAATTTCACACTGTTTTTGGGCTTGTTCAATGAGGCCTTGTTTCAAATATTCTTGTGCAAGCCTAAAATGAACGATATGAGAGGAATAAATTTTTGATGAGGTCTGGAGAATGTTCTTAAAACGGTCTATAGACATGAGTTCCCTGCCTTCAAGACTAGATATTTCAGCTGCTAAGTAAAGATAATCAGCATTTATCTGACTGCGTCTATCAAACTGTTGTTTTTTATAAGGGGGAAATTTGAGGCTGGACGCACAGGAGCAGAGGAGAAATAAGCTCATCCAAAAAATATGTTTACTGTTATATGCCATTAATCCATAAATCGGAAATAATGTTAAGGAGCTTGATGTTTTTGAGTCCGACACTCGAAAAATATTTTTTCATCAAAACACTTGACAAAAAAAAGAAGATTTTTGATTTGAATTTTCTTCTTTTGAAAGGGATATTTCGGCGGAAAGTCTAGATGCAGTATTTAAAGTATCTTTATTTGTTTTGTGACTTAATTCACTAAAACGATTGTATTTTTATCCCATCGTGAGTCAACTGTGGACCAATGAGATAGAAGTTTCACTCGCCTTTCATCTGCTATGTGAAAAAAAATGTTTAATGAAGTATTGACAGAATCTTTCAATCATCACTAGAGTAGGTCCCATTGTTTATGCACACATGGATGGGGTGTTGCTTGGGGTCACGATGATCCTCCATTTCAAAAGGGGGTAGGAAGTGAATCAAGATTTTATTGTCAATAAATCGCAGAAGACAGCAAATCAGCCAAAGATTATTAAGAGGTACGGAAATAGAAAACTTTACGATACAGAGCAAAGTTCTTATGTTGTACTCAATGACATTGCGAAAATGATTAAAAATAATGAAGAAGTTCGTGTTATTGATAATGAGACAAAAGACGATATTACCAACTCTACGTTCACTCAAATTATTTTTGGTGCTGAAAAACGCTCTTCTTGTTCGGTTCCTTTGGATATTTTGAAAAATATTATTATGAAAGGAGACGGGAGTCTGTCTAATTTTCTTGCAGAATTAGGGCTTTTTAAGCCTTCTTCCAATATTTCTTCTTCGCAAACACCTCGGACTGCAGAGGATTCTGTGGTAAGGAAGCCGGCAGGTTCTTTGGAGGAGCGTATTGTGAATGCGGCGTCTGTTTCATCCCATAATATGTTGGAAGAGGGGGATTTGCCGAAGCTTCCAAATGCCAATAAAAATATAGCAGATCAACAAGCAGATAGTTAGTTTTGGTTCACGTGCAGTGTTTCTTAACAGAGTTTTAATTCTCTTTTCTGAATCACTTGCCTGAGTTGCTGTGAGTCTTGTTCGGCGCTTAGGCTGTTTTGTTTCTTTTTTAGAGATAGTGTTTTCTTTTGGGACTATTACCGCTTTGAGTTGAATTTTTACTCCTGTATATGATAGAATCTCTCCTAGATGATTGGAAGAGCCAAAGAGCCAAAGAGCCAAAGAGTCCGCTTTGCAGGTCAGAGGGGGCTTTCTTTAATTGAGATATTAAGCGCGTCAGCTCTCATTTCTATTCTTTCTGTGTTTTCCGTCACCCAGTACAATAAATCAAAAGCAAAATCACTCACAAGAGGAGCTAAAACTCAACTAGGACATTTGTACAATATGGAAAAAACTCATTTTCTAGAACATAATACATACACTTTTGACTTAGAAGGCAAGATGTTTCCAAAAGGCTATATGCTGTACAACGTAGGTTTTTGGATCCGTTCAGTAGATTACAAGAAAAATCCTTGTGCCACCCCATTTGGAGGGAATTTTTTGAATAACTACTATGAGCTTTGTGGAGACACTGAAGATGATGGAAGAAAAGAGTGCTGGTTTAAAAATAAATGGGGCAATACTCTGCCTAGCGGGCTTTCTTATACGGATATAAGTTCAATCCGCTATTATATTCCAGATCATTATTGCGGCGGCGGCAGTTCTGAGGATCATGTGCCTGAGTATGCTGGAAGCACCTATTATTGTGACTCCGCAACAGAAAAACTTAGACCAGAATATGATTCCTATCCGGAAAATAACGATAAATATTACAAAAGATTTATAGCTTATGCGGTGGGTGATATTTTAGACCCAAAAAATTTTGGATCAAATGCAAATGATCTTGATGCATGGAGAATCAACGGAGCTGGATATTTAGAGCATTGCAACGATCCCTTTAATGATGACCATGATTCTGTTTTTTTATGCGGCAGAAATAATGCAATGAAAATCTCTGAAAAGAATAATGGGATATACTGCCATGGTGTTACTCCTATATAATTTCCTATTGTATTTGAAATCTGGTTTTGAGTGCATGAAAAGCCTCCTGCTCTCAAAAGGGATGAAGTCTTTGAGAGAGTGTTTTTTTGTATGGAGGCAGAGAAAAGGTTTTTTGACCTCTTTACACACGCGTACCCGGTAGGATTTGAACCTACAACCTCCTGATCCGTAGTCAGGTACTCTATCCAGTTGAGCTACGGGTACTTCTTTCCTAATACTTGTTGAAAACGGTAGGAAAAATCAAGGATTTACTTCCTTAAATTTTATTTTCTCTTTTTTTTCATCATTAAAGATGCGGATGAAGGGCGGGTCTTTTTTTAAGTGATTAAGTTTATAATTTATATTATAAGAAGAAGTTCATTAAGGAGGGATGGGTGAGCGGCTGAAACCGGTTGTTTGCTAAACAACTGTATGGGTAAAACCATACCGGGGGTTCGAATCCCCCTCCCTCCGCAGAATAAAAAGGTATGAGGCCGAAGGTTTCATACTTTTTTATCATGGTGGGTTCGAAATGAAGGATGTATCCATGTAATCTGTGAAAGCAGGTTTCACAGAGAAGCAAGGGGATGTTTTTCTTAGAGCTTGAAGTGAGCCTGCACTGGAGCGAACGGGATGTGGGTGAATCCCCTTCCTCCACACTTTGAAAGCTTTTGATAAATCTGTAGAAATCTTAAATAGTTCAAGGTTAGAGTGTGTAAAATTTTCACTATTTATTTTTTATGCTGGAATATCATTTGAAATCACATAATGTTTTTGTGAACACTCGTGAGAAAGAAGTCTGTCTAAAAGTATATCTTGAAAGGAAATTTGATCTTTGCTATCACTCTGTGACTTATACTTTGTGTGGAGAAAGTACATGACGGCAAAGGATATTCAAACCTTATCAACCGCTGGGAAGATTTGCAGAACAGGTATTCTAGCTTTTGTATTGTTTTTTAGTTTTTTTTCTGTTTCCAGTGACCTTTGTGAGGGCAGTTTTATAACAGGCACGCGGTATGAAGCGCAGATCAAAGCCTCTATAGTTAAATATGGGGATTTTCACTCTGATCATTTGGATTTTAAAAGGGATCAGGAGTTGGAGCTTAAATGGAATCTTCAGAATACGGAGTTTCCTTCTCTCTTACAGGCTCTTGTTCCAGAAGGAGTTTTTCCCATCAACCACCGGGAGGAATTCAGCACACATCCTTACTTTGTTCGACTACAGGAGTGGGGAGAGGCTGTGGTAGCAAGAGCTCATTACACCTATAAAGGAGTTCACATTTCTACGAATGTTTTGTTTGGAGTCAATAGCATTAGAGACCGCATAAGGCGTTGGAATAAAAAATGGCTGGTCAGCTCTGATGCTAAGGCGGCTGTCCTTTATCTGCATGGAGGGGGAACGCGCACGACAAGCAGTGTAACTTTTGCCCCCAGTTTAACGCATCTTGAGAAGTATGGAATAGAAAGTGTTGCTATAGATCTTCCTATGCACGCAGAAGGATCTCGAAAAATATTTGGCAGTATTCAAGATGAAGTTCTTTCTTTAGGGGCTTTTACGAGGAAATACATCCCAACAAATGTCCCTCTTTTTATTTATGGTCACAGTTTTGGAGCTGTGTTTACTGATGAGCTTATGAGAATGACAGGCAAATATAATGGAAAAACTGATTTTTTTCATCCCTCATTGAAGGGAGTTATTACAGCCTCTCCTCCTGTTTTAGATCCTTCCCCTGGAAAACCTCTTTTAGAAAAAATAAGAAATTTTATCAAAAGTCAGAATACAGCCAGACAGATGTCCGAAAAGCTGTCTGATTCAGGGGAAGGTAAAGTATGGACTGATGTTGTTGGAAAAATAAGCCCGTTGGGAGAATTTTTTCTTGGACTTATTATAGCTCAAATGAATCAATTTGTTCCCAAACAACAGCAGAAAAATTTGATTCATACTCTGATGATGGTAGGAAAGCATGACCCTCTTGTATATTTGGGAATGGAAGATTTTTTCCACAAATACTTTGATTCCCTGCCAAATGTGGAAGTGCAGTATTTTGATCAGAGAGTTGATAAAATGACAAATATGCTGGTAGAAGTGAAACATTTATTGAACAGGTATCAGTACTCTAAAGACGTTGATTCTCCCTTAGATATAGAGTCAATTGTGCGGTTTATAGCAGAAAAATTAGGTACAACACCAAAGGATTTATTGAAGAAATCAAAAACTGGCGGTCACAATGATATAAAAAACGACTCTTTAGTTTTCATATTACAAAATTATTTTAATGATTTATCTGCTCGATACTGGTTGAAGCATTTTACAGGAAGCAGGCTCATGCGGGATGCGAATCATATGGAAAATTTGGCGAATATTCGGAAATCTGATTATACATCAGCTTTAAAGCTGTATGAACAGCATCTGCCTGAGAACCGTTTGATTTCTCTATTGAAGGAAATAGTTTTAGCGTCATCTCAGAGGGAGGTTTCGGCTTTACAGACAGCACTGGGAAATTTAAGATCACACGTCAGTTTTTCTTCTGTTCTTTCCTCTGTTTTGAAGGATTTGGAAAAAATCAAGGATAAAGCAGAGGCGAAACAACTTTCTAAAAAGATATTATACAGATATTTTCGGGAGCCTGATAAAGACAGCTCTTCTATCTCAAATATTGTGGAAAGCATTCGAAATAATAAAGGTCTTCCAAAGGATTTTGATGTGTTTCCTTTTGATCTCGAAGTGCCAGTGCCTGAGTATTCAATATTTACTTTTCCTCCTACTGTTCGTACTCACATATTAGATCTCCTAAGACGGTACAATAATGAAAATCAGCCAAAGTGGGTCAATGATAAGATCGTACAGGACATAAGAAACATTCTGCGCATATATGACCCTCAGAGGATTCTGTTTAGAATTTTAGATAATTTTTCTGTTCTATCATTAAAAGAGTTTCGCAAACAGTATTTGCCGACTTTAAAATCTTACAGTGATCAACTGTCTCAGTTTGTACAATATGAAGAGATGAATAAAGATTTATCTGCTTTGATAAAAGGAAAATCTATCTCAAAAATAATGAAACAGGCTCTTTCTATTATCAAAGAGCATTCTGTGCCTCCAGTGACATTAGATTC
The DNA here is from genome assembly GCA_965199935.1 of Bdellovibrionales bacterium. Lineage (GTDB taxonomy): Bacteria > Bdellovibrionota > Bdellovibrionia > Bdellovibrionales > UBA1609 > JAPPLG01. The sequence continues at coordinate 550,001 of CBDATD010000001.1, read as the reverse complement.
TTATTTTATAGCTAAATTGAAGCGGCAGATTAATCACCCTGACCTTCCATTAGAAGATGCCGTCTCTGTTTTGCAGTGGTTTCAACTGCCTAAAGATATTCAGAATCAAATTATAGATATGTTGAAGAATGCTGAGTTGAGAAAGGACGTTTATCCTGCTGTTAGGGATCTCGTTATTGAACATACTCCGATTAATTTGGTTGATAATATTATTCAGGTTTTAAAAAAAGCAACAACGGCGTCTTCTTTGTTAGAATTTAGCAAAGATTTTCCTAACCATCCTTTTTTTAATCAAAATGAAAGAGATCAGTATTTTTCCGGCTTAGAGAATCAACAAATTTTAAAAGGAATTCTTTCAGATGAAATTTCAGCTGAAGAAATTTGGAGTAAAAGATATTATCCTTTGAAAAAAGGGCCTTCTTACGGCAGGAAAAGTCTTATGCATCAAGTGTTTCAAGGCGATGGGGATATTCATCAGGTTCTTCAAGATAGTTTTATTCCCGGAAATATTAGAGAGGAAATTATAGGTTATTACAATAACCATATGAGGATAGCTTACTTTATTGATGGAAGGCATACACCTGATTTATATCATTTTTCAGAAAATCTGCATAATGGAAAAAAATTAACAGAAGAACAGATAAAAGAGTATTCCAGGAGAATTGATGAAATTAGAGAAAACGTGGAAACTGTAATAGAATTAGAGCAAAGAATGATGGGCTTATTCAAGGAGCAAAGACAGTTGTTAAAGGTATTGAAAGGTTTGAAAAGTATTGATCATGATATACATTTGGTTCGTGATGTTTTTAAAGATGCTGTTGAAAATCCTCCAGCATCTATGGCTCAAAAATATGATGAATTTCACAGCAAATATTACGCTCCCTTAGAAAAAACCACCTATGAGCTGACGGATTTAATGTACGAAGCTATTTTCCCCCTTCTGGAAGAACAAGCAGATTTGACTTTCATGGAAGTGCAGGAAAAATTTCATCAGATTTTCTTGAGAGAAGACATTCAGAATTTAGTGCAGAAACGTGAAAAGCTGTTCAACGCATGGAAGCAGAGACACCGGGAATTAACAGAAGAACTGATTGGCATTTTAGTTGAGGGAGAGATGGGTGTTAATTTACAACAATCTGCAATCAACCTTTACGGCCATATTCCTAATTTTAATTTCAGCATTGGTGAAGATACTCAGTATTTTATATTGCGGGCTAAGTCCCTTCGGCTGGCAGAAGTAGAGGCGGAGATTCTTAAAATTCAAAAACAAATTGCTGTATTGTCTGTGGAGTATGATCGTCTTTATCCAAATTCTGTTTTAAGCGTGATTCAACCTATTCATCCAATGGAAGTGTTGAACTTTGACTCAAAAAATGGTCCAGTGTCCGAATATATTGAACATAATGCACAATCTTTTCACAATATTTGGAAGGTATTTAAAAATCTCAAAGCATCCCTCCCTCCCGAACTGCCTGGTTTGTAGTAAAAATATAAGTAAAAGGCTTTTTTATTGTTTTTGGTCCAGTTTAGCTTTTTAGGGCTAAAGTGCAGGTGTGCTTATGCCGATATTCATTGAAAGGGTGCGGTGCCTAAGTTACGTTTAGAGTTGCCGCGGGGAAGTTGTTTTTTTAGGAGGTTGATTATGAGATATTTTATTGTGCTGTTTTTGGTTTTATGTGCTGTTTCATCCCAAGCTAGTATTTTATCGGATAAGCAAGAGTGCCGGTATTCCAGCCACGCACACTCTGCTTTTGATGCGACCGATAGAAGCTATTCCAATATTTGCGGTGATGCTGTTGTGAAATCTACTCTTCCAAGCTGTAATGTTGTTGCGGGGGATTCGAAAAGATCAAAGGCTTTGCAAAAGAAATCTTCTCAAGGTGTCCAGTAAGTTCATATGTTGTTTGTTTTGAGTTAATCTATATAAAGTATTGATTATACTCATCTTTTTTGAAATAAGTCGACAAAAACCTCTGAAAACGTGATTTTTTTCTGGATTTTACAGTTTTTATCTGATAGCAATCTCTGACTGAAGGGGGAATGTTATGTCGTTGATTATAGTTAAAAAAACTAAAGATTTGTTTAAAGAAAGAGGACTTAAAACTTCTGCAGAGGCTATGGAGGTTTTGAATAAGCAATTTGAAAAACTTTGCCATAGAGCCGCGGATAATGTAGTTGCGGATAAATTAAAGACGGTGAAAGGTAGCCATATACCTAACTTAGATACTCAGTTGAGTTCTGATTCTTAATTTTGTAAAATTTGCTCAAACTCCTGCCATCTTATACAGGGTACACGGAGTTTTTTGGCTTTATCGTACTTAGATCCTGGGTTTTTCCCGCAAAGCAGATAGTTTGTTTTGAGCGTGATTGAAGAGGCTGTGTGTCCTCCGTTGGTTTGTATGAGATTTACGATGGACTCTCTTTTTTGTGGAAAGCTTCCTGTGATTACAAAAATTTTTCCTTCCAATTTACGACTTCTGGTTTTAGAAGATAGTTTGACCCCCAATTTAAGCAGTTTTTGAATCTCTTGGGATAAATTTTTCAATTCAGTCGTGAGAGATTGGGCGGCTGCAATCCCGATATCATTAATTTGAATAAGTTCTTCTTCTTTAGCTTTCAACAGTTTTTCTAAACCTTTGATTCCTTCTCCAAAATGCCTGCTGATTTTTAGAGCAATTTGTTCTCCGATATGTCGGATTCCTAAGGAAAATAAAAAACTTTTAAGAGAAGTTTTTTTGCTTTTTTCAATAGAACATATAATTTTATCAGCAAGTTTATCTCCAATGCCCGGCAGATTGTTCAAATCTCCTTTTTTTAATCTGTAAATATCAGAAAAACACTGAATAAGTTTGTGGTTAAAAAGCTGTTCAATTAAAGAGGAGCCAAGAGTTTCGATATCCATGGCTTTTTTAGAACAGAAGTGTTGAAGTTTTCTTAAAACAACAGAAGGGCATTTGACATTCGTGCAGTATATCAGGTCTTCTACTTCTGTAAGTTTATGAGAACAAACGGGGCATATCTTCGGCATTTTAAATGGGGTGGAATTTTTTTGGCGTTTTGCCATTTCTACAGTGACGACTTCGGGAATGACATCGCCGGCTCTTTTGATATACACAAAATCCCCTTCTCGTATGTCTTTTTTTTGGATTTCACTGTTGTTGTGCAAAGTAGCTTGGCTTACAATGACTCCGCTGACGGCAACGGGTGTCATATACGCTACAGGGGTAACAATCCCTGTGCGTCCCACTTGTAAATGGATTTTTTGAATTTGAGTGCAGGCAGATTCCGGCGGAAACTTGACCGCAGTGGCCCACTTAGGACTTCGGGCAATGGAGCCTAATTTTTCCTGATCTGCAAAAGAGTTTATTTTAATAACAATTCCATCAATTTCAAAAGGCAGTGAAGGTCTAAGTTTTTGAATGGTGTGGTAGTAAGCTATGAGCTCTTCAGAACAGCTGCAAATTAAACACAAAGGGTGGTGCAGGTGTTTCCATTTGGAGGCATTAATAGAGTGAGAGTACGACAGCACAGGCAGTCTAAATTGTTTAAGCACATCGTAAAACTTGCTTTGAGTTGTTCCATTCGGAATAATTCCAGGACTGTGGCAGAACAGACGAAGTTTTCTTTCAGCTGTTGTTTGAGGGTCTAAATTTCTTAGAGTCCCGGCAGATGCATTGCGCGGGTTGGCAAAGATCTTTTCTCCCTTTCTTTTTTGATGTTCGTTGAGTTCTGTGAAGTCTTTTTTGAACATTAATACCTCTGCTCTCACCTCAAAAAGAGAAGGGGTTTTTCGTGTTTGTAAAAGCAGGGGAACAGATTTTATAGTTTTAATATTTTCTAAAACATTTTCTCCAACTTGTCCGTCTCCTCTAGTTAAAGCACAGGTCAATACACCTTTTTCATAAATAAGCTCAACAGCTGCACCGTCTAATTTTGGTTCACAAAAATACATAACTTTCTTTTTGCTTAAAGCAGTTGAAGTTTTTTCTACAAAATTGTGGATATCTTCAATAGAGTAGCTGTTTTCCAGGGAAAGCATCATTTTTCGATGAGAAGCCTTTTCAAAATGATCTAGGGCCTGGCCAGGAACCCTTTGTGTGGGGGAGTCTGGAACTGCCCACTGAGGGTTTTCTTTTTCCATTTGCTGTAGTTTTTTATAAAGCTGATCATATTCGTAGTCAGAAATGGAAGGGTTGTCTAAAGCATAGTACCTATAATCGTGAGTTTGTATTTCCTGCCTGAGTTTTTCTAGTATTTTTTTAGACATCTATTTGCACTTTTATAAATTAAAGACTAGGCTAACATAACTTATAACAATAATGAATTAAATTTAAAGAGTTGTACAATGAATATATGGAGCCGAATTACAAAATTAGCTCACTTAAAAATAACAAGGGAGGAAGAAGAAAATATCTTTCCTCAAGTGCAAAATATTGTGAAGTTTTTTGATCATATTTCTCAGATCCCTACAAAAGGAGTGGAGCCTTTAGTGTCTCCTGCGGAGGACCCCATGCCTTTTAGAGCAGATGAGATGTGTAAAACACCCGATCTATTAGATTCATCCCCTTCCAAAGAAGGAAAATTCGTTAAAGTGCCTTTAGTGGTGCAAACAGATTGAAAACGAGCGGCCTAATGATGGATTCTGCCTTAAAAATAGCCAGAAATATTCGAGAAAAAAAGATTTCTCCTTCTGAGGTGGTCTCTGGGTTTTTGAAGAGAATTAAAAAATTAGACTCTCAAATCAACTCAGTGATTACAGTGAACAAACAGGCCTTAAATGCAGTTCAGGAGAGTTCTTTGGATGAAAAGCCGTTGGCTGGAGTCCCTGTGCTGTTGAAAGATATGTTTTGCACCAAAGGTTTGAGAACCACAGCGGCTTCAAAAATGCTTGAAAATTTTATCCCTCCCTATTCAGCCACTGTTGTTGATAGATTGGAGCAAGCTGGAGCTGTTATCTTAGGAAAGTGCAATCAAGATGAATTTGCCATGGGGCATTCGACAAAAACTTCTTATTTTGGAGCTGTTAAAAATCCGTGGAATTTAGATTATATTCCCGGAGGCTCCAGCGGCGGCAGTTCTGCGGCAGTCTCTGCCGGCTTTTCCCCCCTCTCCTTAGGGACAGATACAGGAGGGTCTATTCGACAGCCCTCTCATTTTTGTAATTTAGTTGGAATAAAACCTACATACGGTCGGGTCAGCCGTTTTGGCATTGTGGCTTATGCCTCCAGCTTGGATCAAGCGGGGCCTATGGCAATGACGGTGGAGGATTGTGCTTTGACTCTTTATTTAATAAGCGGCCGGGACGAAAAAGACTCCACAACAAGTGATAATAAAGTCCCTCCCTGGCATGAAGATTTGAAAGCAAATGTTAAAAATTTGAAAATTGGAATTCCAAAAGAATTTTTAAAAAATATATCTCCGCCAATCCGGAAAAGCCTGGAAACAGCCCAAGAAGTTTTAATAAAAAACAAAGCGCAAGTTTCAGAAATTTCTCTGCCGTTGTCTTCTTATTTTGCTAACGTATATTATCTTATTTCATCTTGTGAGGCGAGCAGTAATCTTTCCCGCTACGATGGTGTGAGGTATGGTTTTTCTTCCCGGAAACCTTCTCAGTCTTTAATGGATTTTTACTCTCAAACAAGAGGAGAGGGATTTGGCTCTGAAGTGAAGCGCAGAATATTGATGGGTACTTTTTGTTTATCAGAAGGCTACTACGAAGCTTATTTTAAAAAAGCCCAAAAAGCACGCCGTCTGATCCAAGAACAATTTAAACGCCTATTGAAAGAGGTGGATGTTATTTTGACTCCAGTTACACCAGATAAACCTTCTCCTTTAAAAACCCCTTCTGAGAATTTAATTAAAAATTACACTGGCGATATGTTTACAGTTCCGGCAAATTTAACCGGCCTTCCCGGTCTTAGTGTACCTGTAGGTATTTTTGACGGTTTTCCCTTAGGGGTTCAGCTGATAGGGAGGGCTTTTGATGAGCAAACAATATTTAATACTGCTTATTTATTGCAGGAAGAGCTTCAAGCCTACAAGAAAAGGCCGATTTTTGGAGAAGATGAAAATGGGAACAAGTTTAAATAAGTGGTCTGCTGTCATTGGTTTGGAAACTCACGCTCGAATCCAAACCAAGAGTAAAATGTTTTCTCCAGATCCTGCGTCTTTTTCAGCAGAAGAAAATGCCAATATTCATCCAGTGAGTTTAGGTTTCCCGGGAACACTTCCCTGTCTCAACAAACAAGTTATAGAGTCTGCCCTGCAGGTGGGTTTGGCCTTTCATTGTCAGATTCAGGAACGATCTGTATTTGCGAGAAAAAACTATTTTTATCCAGACCTTCCAAAAGGCTATCAAATCTCTCAATTTGATTTACCTCTGCTTAAAGGAGGTTTTGTTGAATTTTATTCAAATGGCGAGGCAAAGAAAATTGGCATTGAAAAAATTCATTTAGAAGAAGACGCAGGACGTTTGATTCATCAAGAAAACCACTCTCTAATTGATTTTAATCGAGCCGGGACACCTCTTTTAGAAATTGTTTCTTACCCTGAAATTTCTTCACCCCATGAGGCGGCTGAGTACGCAAGAATGATTCGAAACATTCTGCTTTATTTGAAAGTTTGTGACGGCAATTTACAGGAAGGCTCTATGCGGTTTGACTGTAACATTTCTTTGAAACCGAAAAGAGCTGATACATTAGGTACGAAGGTAGAATTAAAAAACTTAAACTCTTTTCGTTTTATAGAGAAAGCCTTGAATTTTGAAATCAAAAGACAAAGCTATTTATTAGATCATGGAAAACCTGTACCTCAGGAAACCCGCCTGTTTAATCCAAAAAAAAATGAAACATTTCCTATGAGATTAAAAGAAGAGGCAAGCGATTATAGGTATTTTCCGGAACCAGATCTTCCTCCTCTTCTCATAAAAAAACCTAAAAATTTATCCATCAAAGAACTTCCTTTTGATAAAATAAATCGTTTTTGTTCGGAATATAAACTGCCTCTGGATTCGTCAGCTCTTATTGTAGGAACAGTGGATCTTTGTTCTTATTTTGAGTCTGCTGTTCAGCAGACTATCAGTCCTAAAACTCTATGCAACTGGCTTTTAAATGAAGTGATGTCCCGCTTGAATGAATGCAAGCTTTCTCTTCAAGAGATGCCTATTCAAGCCCATCAAATGGCTGATTTCATCAATCAAGTTGAAAATAAAACTTTATCCTCAAAGATGGCGAAGACTGTTTTTTCTAAAATGTGGAGTACAGGCAAGTCAGTGGATGCTCTAATTAAAGATTTGAATTTGACAAAATTAGAAGATGAAAAAGTATTGTCAAATATGGTGAGACAGATTCTTGATGAATTTCCAATGCAGACAGCACAGTATAGGAGCGGGAAAATCGGAGTTTATAAATTTTTGATGGGCCAAATAATGAAGTTATCTAAAGGGCAGGCGGACCCTGTGAAAACAAACGCTCTGTTAAAGAAAATGTTAGAGAAATCTTGAACTGTACTGTCTAATGATATGACGCGACTTAACTTTATGTTTGGATAGTCTATCTTAAAGTCTAGAGAGTGTTTGCCTCTTTCGCCTCCTCTATGTTGTGATCAATCAAAGACTTTAGATGAGGAAGTGCCGTCTTATGACTCTAAAACAGTTATTCGTTTTTCTTTTGCAGTTTATTTTTGTGTTTATCTTTTCCTCTTGCACATCTTCTGGAAACTTTAACGAGGAAATATTTCAAGCAGAAGAAGAAGAGTATATGGAGTCCAAAGGAAGCAGGGTTGCTGATTTAGATGAGGAAGAAGAGGACTATGAGGAAAGTGATGTGTTGGAGGACAGCGGCATTATCGAAAATGAAGTGTCTATGGAAGATGAAACAACGGATGATTTTGATCCTGTTCCGGTAGAAAGTTCAGATAATTTTGTTAATGTGGAAACTCCCAAAAAAACTTGGGTGCCTCTGAAAAAAATTCCCACTCAGCCATGGAGGCAAGACGGCAAGTGGGTTAATGCTGTTTATATCGCCCGCAGTGAAGAAGATCTTAGTCAAATCAGTGTAAAAATATACGGACACACCCAGTTGGTGGATGAGTTAAAAAACTTTAATCCATTTTTGAAAAGACGCGATCCGAAGGTGGGTGATAAGATTTATTACAATTCTCCGAATCGCCCTAAGGATCGTGTAAAGTTTTCACACTACTATGAGGATAACAATCAAACCGCCTCCACCTATGATATTCAAGCTGGAGAAAATATTCGAACTGTTTCTTCTAATCTTTTAGGACATAAAGATTCTTGGAAAGAAATTTGGGCGACCAATCCTCAAATAGAATCTAAAGGAAATGTGAATGAAACAGTCACACTCTATTACTGGCCTGGTTCAAGAGCTGTTGTGGAAGGAGAACAGCCTCCTTCTGCACCTGAACAGGCGGCGGGGCCTGACTTGTCGTCGGATGCAACAGCTGAAAAAGAAGAAAAAGCAGTCCAAGAAGACAGCATGATTGAAGAACCTCCTACTTTGGATGGAGGAGGGGATGAAGAATCGTCAGCTTTGATTGAGGAAGAAGTATTACAGCCGCCCGAAGCTTCTCCTTCTTCTGATATTATTGAAGGTGAGAGCGAAGCGGATTCTTTTATTTCTAAAAATGCTAATAAAATCAAAGTTATTGCTATTGCAGGTATTTTATTAATCCTAGCTGTTTTCTTCATTCGAATGATTCGAAATAGAAAAAATCGATCTGACTTTGATTTTTCTCAAACTCATATAGATATAGATAATATTGAAGAATAAAAGTTAAATTTTGAAAGCATTGTGACACACATATGTTTGAATCTTACAGCTTTATTTGCCCAGTTTTTGTGAGTCTTAAGATTTAATAAGCCTGGAAAAAGGTGAGAATCCAATGGAAAATGCCGCCTTCTTGTAGAAATTCATAAATACTTGAAAATACGAATTTTTTAGGTGATTTTTAGAGTTTTTAGAAGCAGAATTGATCCATAAAAAGTTTCAATTTTTTAAAATTATGAAAAATCAATATAATAAAATTTGACAAAAGCTGTTAAATGTATCTAGAATACTCTTTCATAGTATTTTTCGTTTTTTTTGTTGTTTCTTGAATTGTTTCAATTTTCTTCTTTGAAGACAGCCATGGGATATAAGGTCTTATAATGAACTCAGAATCAGGCAGTATGAAGGATCAGCCTAGAATTTTTAAGAGTAAAAGAGGAGATGACTCTTTTAAACACCCCAGGAGAAATACAAAATCTCGATTGGGCAGATATCATAAAGACAGAAATAACAATGCAGATCATCACAACCGGTATCCTAAAAGAGATGTGGATTATGAACATTTGAATACGAATCAGGAGCCTGTAGATCTTACGGGGATTTCTCTCACAGAGCAAGAAAAGGAAGCTTTGGAGTTTAAAAATCTTAAGTCAAAAGATATTCGAGAAATTACACAATTAGCGCAGAAATTAAAAATCGAAAACCCTTCGGCTATGAAACGTCAAGATATGGTTTTTGAAATTCTAAAAAGGGCGGCCCAATTAGGAGATATTTACGGAAATGGGGTTTTGGAAGTTTTGCCGGATGGATATGGTTTTCTTCGTTCTCCAGATTACAATTATTTGCCGGGTATTGATGATATTTATGTCAGCCCCGCTCAGATTCGAAGGCTTGGTTTGAGAACGGGTGATTTTATAAATGGGACTATACGCCCCCCAAAAGATGGTGAAAGATATTTTGCTCTATTAAAAGCAGAAGGATCTGAAGGAGGCCGAAAAAATATTTCTGAAAAAATATTTTTTGATAACCTGACCCCTCTTTATCCCAACAGTCAATTAAAGTTGGAGTGGAATCCATCGGAGGTGACAACAAGAGTGGTCGATCTCATGGCTCCAATGGGAAAAGGGCAGAGGGCTTTGATTGTGGCTCCTCCCCGTACAGGTAAAACAGTATTACTGCAAAATATTGCCAATGCCATTGTGAAAAATCATAAGGAAGCTCACCTTATTGTGCTGCTTATTGATGAGAGACCTGAAGAAGTGACAGATATGTTGAGACACGTTAAAGGAGAAGTGATTTCATCTACTTTTGATGAACCTCCCTCCAGACACGTGCAAGTGGCTGAAATGGTTATTGAAAGGGCTAAAAGGCTAGTTGAAAAAAAACAGGATGTTGTTATTTTGTTGGATTCCATTACAAGGCTGGCCAGGGCATACAATACAGTGGTTCCTCCATCGGGTAAAATTTTATCAGGGGGAGTGGACTCTAATGCTTTGCATAAACCGAAAAGATTTTTTGGTTCTGCCAGAAATATTGAAGAAGGAGGGAGCCTTACAATTATTGCCACAGCTCTAGTAGATACGGGTTCTCGCATGGATGAAGTGATCTTTGAAGAATTTAAAGGAACGGGCAATGCTGAGATACAACTGGATAGGAAATTGATGGAAAAAAGAATCTTTCCTTGTATGGATATCAATAGATCTGGAACTCGCAAAGAGGATCTCTTGATCCCAGAAAAAGAATTAAACAGACTTTGGATTTTAAGAAAAGTTTTGGCTCCGATGAATGTTGTGGATAGCATGGAGTTTATTTTAGATAAACTTAAATCGGCTAAAACCAATGCTGAGTTTTTGGACAATATGAGCAATTAAGTCTGAGGGTTTTCTTACACCAATGTGGAATCAATTGCAGGACATGGAAAGGCAATACACTGATCTAGAACAGCAGCTACAAAATCCTGAACTGTTAAAAAATAGAGATCTATACAGCGAAAAAGTTTCAAAATTTTCTAAGCTCAAAATACCTGTTGAATTGTACAGGGAGTATAAAAAACTTAAGAATGATCTCATATCTCATGGGCGGCTGGAAAAAGAAGATAAGGATATTGCTTTGCTGGTTCAAGAGGAGATTCAATCTATTAAAAAAAAAATAAATAAAATAGAAACAGAATTAAATAAAATTTTAACTGTTAAACCGGTGTCAGAGTTAGATGAAAAAAATATTATTTTAGAACTGCGAGCCGGAGCTGGAGGAGAAGAAGCAGGGCTTTTCTGTAAGGAGCTCTTTCAGGCTTATGAAAAATATTCTGCTTCAAAGGGCTGGCGGGTGGATCCCTTATCTCTTTCCATTTTGCCTTCAGGGGGAGTGAGGGAAGTGATCTCCAAGGTGTCTGGTAAAAATGTGTATGCTCATTTTAAATTTGAAAGAGGTGTTCACCGCGTTCAAAGAGTTCCTAAAACGGAATCTCAAGGCCGCATTCATACCTCCACAGTCACGGCGGCGGTGCTTCCTGAAGCCAATCAGACGGAAGTGAAAGTCAAGAATGAGGATTTAAGGATTGATGTTTGCCGATCCAGCGGAGCTGGTGGACAACATGTTAATACCACAGATTCAGCTGTTCGCATCACACATCTCCCTACTAAATTGACTGTGTACTGTCAGGATGAAAAATCACAACATGCTAATAAGGAAAAAGCATTTAAAATTTTGTATGCAAGGCTTTTTGCTTTGCGAGAAGAAGAGAAAAGAAAAGAAGCCTCCCAAATGAGGCTGCAGCAAATAGGTACAGGAGACCGCTCAGAGAAAATTAGAACTTATAACTTTCCTCAGTCTCGAGTGACAGATCATCGCATCTCTTTAAGTGTGCATTCACTGGATCGTGTGATGAAGGGGGATTTTGATTTTTTAATTGAACCTCTTCTCCGAGCTCAACAAAAAGGTGAAATATGAATATCACAGTCGGGCAGTGGTTGAGTGCTGTTTCTCACCATGATCGTGAGTACATTCTGCGGCATGTATTGAGTAAAAAAAGAAGTGAAATTTACCTGTTATGGGAAGAATCTCTTACAGAGAACCAACTGAAGAGGTGTTCTCATATTTTATCCAGATATGAAAAGGGGGAGCCTTTAGCTTATATATTGGGTGAAGTTGATTTTTATGGTTGTACATTTATGACAGATCCGCAGGTTTTTATTCCAAGACCGGAGACCGAAATTTTAGTAGGAGCGGTTTTAGATCATTATCAAATGTCTCATCCACCCTATTTTGTTGATTTTGGGTGCGGGAGCGGCACCATTGGCTTAAGTTTGCTTAGAAAATGGCCTCAATCTCGTCTTTTAGCTGTAGATAAAAATCAGAAGGCTTTAGATCTCACTTCCAAAAATGCTGAGAAATTTCAATTAAAAGACCGTCTTCAAGTTTGCTGTCAAGATGTTGTGGGTATAGAAATTAAAAATTCTGTAGAACTTATTACAGCCAATCCTCCCTACATTGCAAAGGGGGATTCCAGACTCCATTCTTCAGTTGAAAAATACGAACCTGAGTCAGCATTATTTTCCGAATGGTTGGGTATGAAAGCTGTAGAAACATGGCTGGACAAGGCCTGTTCCATTTTGTCGGCAGAAGGGGGGAATTATTTTTTTGAAATTGGATACAACCAATATAATGAGGTAGAAAATTTGTTAAAAAATAAGAATCTTGTGGACTCTTTTTCTGTCTATAAAGATTATCAAGGCTATAAACGCATTGTCCATTGTGTTATTAAAAAAAATATAGGCTGAAATGGATCAAATCTATATTAAAGGCGGTAAAGCTTTAGCAGGAAAAGCAGTAGTTTCGGGTTCTAAAAATTCTACACTGCCTTTGTTGTTTTCCACCCTTTTAGCTGAAGGCTCTCATACATTTCACAATGCTTCACGGGTGAAAGATGTGGATACAGGCATTCAATTGTTGAGAAATTTTGGATGTGAGGCCGTGTGGAAAGGATCCACTTTAACAATAGATGTACCCAAAAAAATTAAATCTTTTACAGCTCATTACGAATTGATGAGAACTATGAGGGCGGGGATATTGTGTTTAGGAGTTCTTTTGTCTCGATATGGCAAAGCTCAAGTCAGCCTTCCTGGAGGTTGTTCTATTGGAACCAGACCTGTGAATTGGCATATTGAAAATTTAGAAAAAATGGGAGCCGTTATTGAAATTAAAAATGGCTATATTTACGGAGAAAGTCCACAGACTTTAAAATCAGCTCAAATTGTGTTACAAAAACCTTCTGTGGGCGCGACACAAAATTTATTGATGGCCTCCGTATTTGCAAAGGGATGGACTGAGATTCAGCATGCGGCCCGCGAACCTGAAATTGTTGATTTGGCTTGCTATTTAAAAAAAATGGGAGCCGTTATTGAAGGGGAGGGAACAAACACTATTAAGATTCTAGGAGTTTCTTCATTAAAACCTTCTGAGCATACAATTATTCCAGATCGTATTGAAGCGGCGACACTGCTTATGGCAGGAGCTATCACTCGCGGGGAAGTTAGTGTTTATAAATGCAGACCTCTGCATTTGGTCCATGTTATTGAAAAATTGGAGCAGAGTGGTTTTCACATTCAAAAAGGAGAAAATTGGATTGATTTAAAATCCCCCAAAAAGTTTTCTGCTGTTGACATATCCACTTCTTTTTATCCGGGGTTTCCCACAGATCTTCAAGCACAGTTTATGGCTTTAATGACACAAGCAGAAGGAGAGAGTATTATTGAGGAGTGTATTTTTGAAAACCGCTTTATGCATATACCTGAATTGATGCGTCTCAATGCGGATATCACAATTTGTGGAAACAAGGCTAAGGTTTGCCCCGGTTTATTGAGAGGAGCTGTCGTGATGGCCACTGATTTGAGGGCGAGCTCTTGTTTAATTTTGGCGGGTTTAGCGGCAGAAGGAGAAACATATGTTCGCCGTATTTATCATCTAGATCGAGGTTATGATAAATTGGAGGAAAAATTATCCTCATTAGGAGCAGATATTAAAAGAATATGATAGAATTTATTTATGTGGTTCGTTAAAGATAAAAACTCTCAAATTTTAGGACCTTTTTCTGATGAAGAAATTTGTCGGCAGATAAACTCTTTTCAGTTCAGTGGAGAGGAGTTTGTTTCCAGCCGCTCTTCAGGGCCTTGGAAACCTCTTTCTTCTCATCCTCCATTTTATGAATTGTTGTTAAAAGTTTTACCTCAAACCCCTCAGACCAATACACCGCATTCGACAATCAGCCTAAAGAATCCTCAAGATATTCTCTCTGGCAAAGGGAAACAAACGGCAAGATCTTCAGAAAATAAGACCGTCAACAATATATCTGCTTCAGACCAAGCCCCTGTTAATCAAATTAAAATCAGAAAAAAAAATAAAGACAGCTCTATTATTGAAATGGGAGATGTTCAATCAGAAATATCCAGAAGTTTTATAAGGAAAGCGATGGCTCCCCTCTTTGCAGGAGTTTTTATCGTAGGTGTTCTTTTGACATTATTTGTGAAAGAGGAATCTTCTTCAAGTTATACACAATTGACTGCCCCAAGGGAAAATCAACCAAGTTTGTCTCAAGATGAAGTAATTTTAAAAATTAAAAAAGGCATACAATTTTTTTTTGAAGATGAAGTCTTGTCTTATGTAAAAGCTCAAAGTGAATTTGTGCAAGCTATTGAAGGAGATTCTAAAAATAAATTAATTATGGCTTATCTGTGTTTAGCCTATTTTGAACTTTGGCCTTATTCAAAGAGAAGCTCTCAAGAGATGCAGGTTGTTTCGTCTATTGTTCAAAAGGTTGACGCAGTAGATCAAGGAGGAGTCTATTCCGCTCTTTGCCGTTCTTTAGAGTTGTTGATGGGAGAAAAGTACGAGCGTGCGGAGAGTTTTATCCAGACGTCTATTGATGAGCTTTCACAAAATAAAAATCCAGAAAATATTTCCATATTCTTATATTATATAAAAAGTTTACTACAAATCAATAAGTTGAATTATGAACAAGCCTTGATGAGTTTAGAACATATTCTAACAACGCATCCTTATTGGGTGCGTCCTTATGTCCTTAAAGGCAGAGTTTTAGAAAAATTAAATAACTTAAGTGAAGCTTTTAGATTTTATAATTCTGCTTTAAAAATTAATCCCCAGCATAAGTCATCAGCTCTCAAAAAAGGAGTTCTGACTTATAAATTTCTGAAAAAATATAAAGAAAGTGAAGTTCTTATCCAAGGTGTTTTAAAATGGCCTGGCGAAGTTCCTTCAGAAGATTTGGCAGAAGCTTATTTTGTTCTTTTTCAACTAGCTCAGAAAAATAATGATGTAGAACAAGCTAGGGAATATGCAGAAAAATCTTTTGTTTTGAATCCTTCCTCAGTGGAGCTGAAAAATTTTCTTAATCAATTTAAAAAGAAAAAAACACCTGTCATTTCAGACAAACAGATAAAAAGCAGAAGTCTTGTTGAACAAGGCAGTCAGTTGGAAAGAGAAGGACGTGCTTTAGAAGCTCGCAGTTATTACAAAATGGCTTTTAAAGTGGATGATGAAAAAAATTCTATCGCGGCTGTCAAAATGGGGGAAAATTTGTGGAATTTTGGTCTAACCAATGAAGCCATTGAGTGGTTGAAAAAAGCAGTTATTGCAGACCCCAGCTACATATCTTCTTATGTCCTTATGGCAGATTATTATTCCCAAATTTATGATTTTGAAAATGCTTCCAAAATTTTAAAAACTGCATATAAGAAGTTTCCTAATAATTTGGATGTTTTTAAAGGATATGCTTTGCTGCAGTTAAGGAAGAATAATTTTGAATCTGCTGTCTCTTATGCTCAGAAAGCACTGGATCTATATGAGTCTGATACGGAATCTTATGTCATTTTGTCAAAAGCCTATCAGTTGATGGAAAAGTACGATGATTCCATTAAAGCGGCTCGAAGAGCTTTGGAAATTGACAGCAACGACAGGCAGGTGCAGTTAAGGTATGGAACAGTTTTAGGATATATTTATGGAGTGGATGCTGCTTTTGATTATTTTGAAAAATTGATATCCAACTCCTCAGCTCAATCCAAAAACTATATTGAATACGTTTTAGGGCTGTCTGAGTTTTTATATGATAACGGCAAGTATGATCAAGCTTTGAATGTTATCAACAATCTTTCTGATTTTCAGGAAAAACCCGTTCGTTATTTTAGCTTTAAAGGTCAAATTTATAATAAAAAAAATAATATTCAGAAAGCTTATGAGGAGTTTATCAATGCTCTGTCCTTAGAGCCTAATAACCCAATAATTATGTTTTATTTGGCTCAGATTTTAATTCAAGGAGGCAGGTATAGTGATGCTCGTGAATATTTACAGCGTATTTCTCAATCTTATCCTAGGTATCCTAAGGTGCATTACTATATTGCCCGCACTTATTTTTTAGAAGGAGGCAGGAAAAATCTAAATAAAGCCCTTGAGGAAACTTCAGCAGAAAATCAATTAAATCCTCTTTTACCGGAGGCTTATCAGCTCGCAGGGGAAATTTATTTTAGCTTAAAAAAATATATGCTGTGCGCGCAGGCTTTTCAAAAAGCCATAGAACTCCTGCCAGAGGATTCTGAACTTTACTTAAGGGTGTCTGAGTGTTATAGAAGATCAGGGTATTTAGATCTAGCACTGCAAATGTTGAAAAGCATCTCTCATGGACGGAAGAGAACTTCAAACCCTAAGGTTTACAGGGAAATGGGCGCCTTATATGAAATGAAAGATGATTATAATAGTGCGAGAAAATCTTATGCTATTTATTTTGACATTTTACCTCAAGCTAAGGATAAAAAAGAAATTGAAGCGCGTATTAAGACATTTGGATTGTGATGAACTCTAAGACTGATGTAAAATTTATTTCATGGCTTTTATTATTGTTTTTAAAAGTTTTTTCTGGGTTTATATTAGGGTTTACAATAGCTATTATTGTTCAAACACTGCTTAAATCTGGAGTGTTTTCCGTTATTTTTATCACCTTAACAATGACTTTGGCTTTCGTAAAGCTTGTCTGGAATTATAAATTTATGGGTCTTATTGTATGTAATTTATTATTTATCTCTTTATTTTTTTTATTCCAACTTTATGTTAGTATGTCTGCGGCGTAAATTATGATTGATCTTAAACGATATGAAAAAGATCCAGAATTTCAAAATAGATACTTAACTAGTTTGAAAAATAGGGGTGAAGATACATCCTCAATGGATCGTGTTATAAAACTCAATCAGTCCAGAAAGAAGATTATTTTCCAGATGGATCAATCTATTGTTAGAAGGAAATCTTTGGAAAAAGATTTGAAGAAATCTCAATTTGATGAAAAAAAAGAATTGTTATTGAAAGCTCAAGCTGTTGGAGATCAAATAGCTGCTCTCCAAGAAAAATTAAGAAACCTTGAAGAAAATATTACTGAAATCCTTCTTCATCTTCCTAACGTTTGTCATTCCAGTGTGCCTGTGGGGTTTAAAGGTGAAGACAGCCGGCTGATTAGATCAGCTGGAACCCCCCGGCAGTTCTCATTTCCTGTCCGTTCTCATTTGGAAATTGCACCTCAACATATTGACACTCAAAGAGCGGCTAAAACAGCGGGAGCTAGATTTTCCTTCTTGAGGGGAGAGATAGCCTGGCTGGAGCGGGCTTTAGCTCAATATATGCTGGATATACACATCAAAAAAAATGGATATGAAGAGTTAAGCACTCCCTATATTGTTAATCATTCTTCTTTAATCCATACGGGGCAGTTTCCTAAATTCAAAGAAGATGTTTTTCATCTGTCAAATTATGAAGGATACCTTATTCCTACTGCTGAAGTTTCTGTTACTAATTTTTTTGCAAATGAAATTTTGCCGGAGAAAAAACTGCCAATACAATTAACTGCTTACACTCCTTGTTTTCGTTCAGAAGCAGGAGCTTACGGGCAGGACACAAAAGGATTGATTCGACAGCACCAATTTACAAAAGTGGAGTTGGTGGCATTTGCACATCCTTCTTCTTCTTATGACCAATTGGAAAAATTAACTTCTCATGCGGAGGGTATTTTAAAAGATCTTAATCTCCCTTATCGAGTGATTAATCTTTGTACGGGGGACTTGGGTTTTGGAGCCTCCAAGTGTTACGATTTAGAAGTTTGGCTTCCTTCCCAAAAAGTTTTTAGAGAGATTAGTTCTTGTTCCAATTACGAGGATTATCAAGCTAGGAGGGCTAAAATTCGCTTTAAATCGAAAGATCAAAAGGTTTCTTTGGTGCATACCTTAAATGGCTCTGGTTTGGCTGTAGGCCGCACTCTTATTGCTGTCTTAGAAAACTATCAAAATGAAGACGGAAGTGTCACAGTTCCTGAAGTGATTCGGCCTTATATGGATGGAAAAAAAGTCATTCTAAAAAAATCATAACGCACAGCCTTATTTCGAATGTTATTTGATTTGAAGTGTTGCAGTTCTTTTGTTTTTTAAATGAAGAGGTTCTGTGACAGAATCGGGCAGTCCCTGTTTTCTTAGAGAGTACATAGACATGAGTACAACAAAGAGAGACAGAATAAGAAAATTAATTTTCACATATAAGTAAAGTTGCTTTTTAGTGATCTTCATTTTCTACAAAAAACCCCATCCTACATAGATTTTGACAGTAAGGCTATTGTTCTCCTTCAATAAAATTTAAATCTTACTGAAAGTAAAATGTATCTGCACCTTTTCTATCTGCACCTTTTCTATGTTCATTTTCTAGTTTAGAAGGCTCATAGTCCATGGGGTGGTTTTTTTGCTGTAAGTCTTCTTGTACAGCTTCCGTCTCGTTGTAAAAGATGGGTTGGGTGAGGTACTCATTATTTCCAATTGATGTCACTTTTAAACACTTCCGGGGGTTATTTGGATCACAATGAACTGCTGTTTCTCCGATTGCATGCGATGGGTGGTCCACATCATCAAGATGAACTATCCCTGCGAAAGCAAATTGTGAGAATAAAGCCAAAATTATGTATTTTACATTGCCCATAACAAAACCTCCTGTCTGAAGGGTGAGAGTACTACACATAGATGTAAAAATACTAGTTTTTTCTTTTTTTTTGTAAATTTTACACCCTCTCAGAAAATAATCTAGTTTTATCGGGGTTGACCTTTAAGGCTCGGCTTATCAGTACAATGGTTTTCAGGTTTATGTTCAATAATAAGCTTCTATTTTTGAACCAAAACTATTTGAGTGGTTCACAAAAAAGCGTGCATTCTCGATTGCCAAGAATTTATATTCTTCCTCACTTATTTTAACCCATCTGTGCTTATGATCGGTATTGGGATCAATATAATGATAATGAAAAAGATAATCTGTAAACATAAAATATAAATATGCTCTCACTTTACTTATACTCGCTCCGTAAACAGGATAATTGTGGATAAATCGTCTTTCATCAACACTTATAGTGGTATCTGACCACATTCCACTATAATTTGTACTCACTCCCTCATCCATTATATGAGAATACGCACTGAAAGAACATAAACTGAATATAAAAATAAAAAAATACTTCATTATTTTTCCCCCTGTTCTTTGTAAAAACAAATCTCACAATCAAGGAAAATATAAGGCTCTATGATATTAAATATCAATACACAGTGTAAAATTTAAAATTTACACTGTTCTTTTGAGATAATAACGCCGTTTCTGAAAGGCAGGGCAGGCTTTTCTGGGTTCTTTGCACGCCATTCCTTTACACAGTGTAATTTTTACACTATTTCAAAATATATTGACACTTAAAATCATAGAGGACTATTGTCCCGAATTATGAGATTTATTCTCAAAGTTTTTCTCTCAATCGGGCTTATTCTCTCAAGTTCTTATTCTTACTCAAGTCAAAATGACAGTTTTATTTTAAATGATTTTATGCCGGAGAAAGGTGCTTGTATTTCCTTTAGTGGTGACAGCAAACAGGTGTGCCGAATGGAAAACAAAAGCAACACCATACACCTGTATTATGAGGGGTCTGTGGGGCGTATGGGACCGGTGTATATTATAGAAGAACATCCGAATTACTTTAGACGTGGGCGTCTTGGGGGCCCTTCCAAAACTTACGGAAAAAAAGAACTTATGAGGAAGTATGTGATTGAAATGGTACAGTATGGTTTTACTATAGAGGACGCAACAAATGAAGTTGTTTTTAGTTATGAAGGAGGGTCTTTTGAAGATTTTACAAACGAATTTGGTTCAGAACCTGATTCAGGTCCCGCTCATGGTGTAGCTGGAATATTACTTGCGTTGCTTGCAATATTTTGTGCGATTGTAACCGGAGACCCCTTCTGTGGAAACAAAACCCCGGATCCAAAAAAATGAAAGAAAGTTTAATTGAAATTTTCAGAGTGTTGTTTGAGTATCATTTTCTAATTGTTATTATTGTGTGGCTTCTTAGCTATTTTGACGACGTAAAAAATCAAAAAAGGCTTAAAAAAATAGAAAAGCATCTTGGTATAGAGGAAAAGAAAGGAGATAAGAAATGAAAACAATACTCATAATGTTGGCCGTTCTGGACAAGCTGTAAAAAACTGTCAATCGTCAGCATAATGTAAAACGGATCAGGAAACAGAGAGGACTCACACAGCTTGATCTTTCCCATAAGACAAAGCTGTCTCTTAGCACTGTCACGGATATAGAGCAACGCAATCGTAAAAACATAAGCCTGAAAACCCTTGTACTGATAAGCAAAGCCTTAAAGGTAAACCCGATAAAACTCTTAAAATAGTCAAAAACAGTGTAATTTTTTTACACTATTTCAAAATATATTGACAGTTACTATCATAGAGGACTACCGTCCCGGCTAATGAAGTTTTTTTATAAAATTTCTCACTCTCAATATCCAATAGACAACAGAATTGCATATAATCATATGATTACTGATGTAGAGCGTACTATACGCAACGATCAAAAGTTTGGTTCAAATCTTATGGATGCGACAGGAGTCTTTGCTTGTAATTGTATGTTTGCTGTCCCCTTCTAGGAGTTAAAAAATGGGAATACCTAACAAACTAAAAAGTGAATTTATATATGCATCAACAGCTTTTTTAAAATTATTCTTAGGATTGGTTGTAATAGGGGGTTTAATCCATTGGGATATTAGGTTTGCAACCGCTGCACTTTCCATTGCTTTGATTGTGCAATTCATTTTTCGTCATAAGACTAAAGGTTTTGAGAAAAGAAGTCACTTTTACATATACCTTTTTAACTGCATTATTTTTGTTTTAATAACCACTTTATTTTTCACTGTAAAACAGGATAGAAAAAACTGGGGTGTCCCTTTCCTGCCTTTTTTCAGTGATGTTGGGGTTGTGGAAGTATTAGAAAATAAAGAGGATTAAAATGTTGGGTTTTTTACTGGGATCATTGCTTTTATTTCAGGTTGGCTGTGCGGAGTTTTGTAAAGATGCGGAACCTTGTTTAAAAGAGATTCCTAAAATTGAAACAACCGGTTTAGGCTTTAATTTAAGGGTCTTTTCAGCTTATTTTTTACGAACAACAGCGTGTATTTGGATTGAAGGCGCAGTATATATCTTCGTGCGGAGAGGGTGAGATTCGAACTCACGAGACCCGTGAAGGTCTGCTGGTTTTCAAGACCAGTGCAATCAACCGCTCTGCCACCTCTCCTCTTGAAATAGCCTGGTCATTTAAGTTATCCTCTATAGATGCTGAAATCAATATAAGAGAACAGTATTATTGACATAAAAGAGTTCTATTGTTTAAATTCTTGAAGGATTTTTCAGGTGTAGCTCAGTTGGTAGAGCAGGTGGCTGTTAACCACCCTGTCGGGGGTTCGAGTCCCTCCACCTGAGCCAAAGAGGGCTGTAGGCTTTTCTCTTTTGTTTGCAGAGGGGCTTGAAATAGATATTATCTATTTTTAAAAGAGTGTTTTTGCCACAAATCTTCCAATTGATAATATTGTCTTAAATAATCATAAAAAATATGGATAATTAGAAAGTCATAATCCAAGACAATCCACTGAGAGAGGCTGTTTCCTTCGATATGCTGGGGGGAGATTCCATACATTTTGTAAATATAATTTTGTACTTCTGAAGATAAAGACCGCACGTGCCGGGTGTTTAATCCTGAAGCGACTAAAATAGATTCATAAATTTTTTCTCTAAATTGAAAAAATTGAGGATTCAAAGCTCCCTTTTCTTTGAGAAAACGGATAATATCTTCAAAAATTTGAGATTTGTTCTGTAAATGTTTGTAATGTTTTTTTACCAATGAAAAAACTGAAGGATGCAGGAGATCCGAAACAGGCAGAGCCAATCTCAGTCTGTTTCTAATCTGGGTTGAGGAAATATCTCTAAAGGGGCTGTCGTTTTTTATCAAATGGACTTTCCTGCCCGTGTGGAATGATCCCGTATTTTTGTCCCATTTATTCAAATATTTTCGGAAAACGACCGGCCAATTGTTTTTCTTTTTAAGATCAGTATGAAATAAAACAATTAAATTTACCTTCTGGATAATTTGTTCAAAGTTTTTCCACGTGTGAAATTGAAACAGCAAATCTTCCCCTATAATTAAATATACTTCATCTGTATCGAGAGAAAGTTGATTTAAAGTGTCCACTGTATAACTGACCCCTTTTCGTTTCATTTCAATATCTAGTATTTCAGCTTGAGGAATGTCTTTTAGAGTTTTTGCTAATATTTCCAGACGTTTCTCAGGGGGTGTGTGAGAAGAGGTTTTACAAGGGGTTTGATAAGATGGAATGACGTAAAGAAAGTGCAACTTTAGTTGATTGAGACAGGTTGAAACAGCCCATCTATGACCTTTGTGAGGAGGATCAAAACTGCCCCCAAGTATGCCAATTTTTTTTTTCATATCGTGTTTTATTTTTTCACCTGTAGATTAATTTCTAAAGTTTTGGTTTTTCCAAATGGTCCTACTTTGCGGGGAGCCTGGTTGACGCTGTTTTTGAAATAATGATTGCCTTTTCCTCCTTTTCCTCCTTTAAGGAGAAGGTAAGGTTCTTCTTCACTGATTAAAATTTCGAGATTTTTGGTTTTGAGCCATGTGTGAGGAGGTACTTCAAGAGTTAAATTTTTTCCTTTGCGTCCCGTTTTGCGTCGAGACCCTCCAGGCTGTCCATTGCCGGCTTGATAAATTTTATTTGTTTTTAAATGAGATAGAGAGGTTTTCTTATTATTTACCCGCATCCATACGTCCCCCCCTGAGCCTCCATTTCCTCCATCCGGCCCTCCTCGAATTTTACGTCGAGAAGAAGCAAAGCTTAGACATCCCCTTCCGCCTCTTCCAGAGCTGACTTTTAAGCGGATTTTGCGGATCATACTGCTTTATTGTACATGAACTGTAGATTTTTTTCGATTGAATGACTTAAAGAAAACCCGCCCTTTTTTTAAAGCGAATAAAGTGAAGTCTTTTCCAGCACCTACGTTTTGCCCGGCGTAAAAGCGAGAGCCTCTTTGTCGGATGATGATGGTTCCAGGAAGAACCATTTCTCCCCCACAGCGTTTAACGCCTAAACGGCGTCCTTTTGAATCTCTTCCATTTTTTGTGCTTCCTGAAGCTTTCTTTGATGCCATATTACAAATCCTGCTTTATTGATTCTTTCTTTTTTATATTAGCTGTCTTTCCTTTTTGCAATTTTTTTTGAGGTTTTTCTTTAGCCTTTGCTTTAATCTTTTCTTTTTTCTTGGGTGTTTGTTTTACTGTCCACTGACCTTGAGGGTTCGACAAGGCTTCAACACAAATTTCGGTAAACAGCTGTCTATGCCCCAGGGTTCTACGGTAGCCTTTTCTTCTATTTTTCTTTAGTATCAAAACTTTTTTAGCTTTCCCGTGCCGCACCACTCGCGCCTTGACTTGGGCTTTTTTGACAAACGGCTCTCCAAAAACAGCCTCCCCATTGTCCATTTGGACGGCCAGAACTGTTTTTCCAAGCCAAAGATCTCCTTTATTCAGTTGGAGTTTTTCCACCCTTAAACGGGAGCCTAAACGAACTGAAAACTGCTTATTGCCGATTAAAACAGTGGAAATCATAACACTCCTCTGGAGAGGGCTGTTTCTCTCATAGGAATTTGCTTTTTGTCAACTTTTTACAATTCATGAAGTTCAAAATATGAGGGAGAATAACCCTTGTCTTCTTTAAATTGCAGTGTAATACGGTATTTTTTTTTCAAATATTCTAATTGAGGGGCCTCATTTTCCTGCATCCAGGAGTAAACAGCAGGGTGAGAGATCACTTGCAGCTTTACGGCTGTTTTCCACAAACCTTTGTTATCCCCATAGGTGTTTTGGATATTTCGAAAAATCTCACAAGAGACAGTATGAGGAGATTTAATCCAGCCCAGCCCTTCGCAGGATTCACAAGGGCGGCATAAAGAGGCTCTCAGAGAAGGTCTGGTTCTTTTTCGGGTCATTTGAATAATGTTAAGAGAAGAAAGAGACACAATTTCGGTATAGGCGCGGTCTTGCTCTAATTCTTTTTGCAACAGCTTCATAACTTT
Source organism: Bdellovibrionales bacterium (assembly GCA_965199935.1). Lineage (GTDB taxonomy): Bacteria > Bdellovibrionota > Bdellovibrionia > Bdellovibrionales > UBA1609 > JAPPLG01. Next base: position 525,715 of record CBDATD010000001.1, on the reverse strand, counting down.
ATTTTTTGATGCTTTTGAGTTCATATCAATAAGATCAATAACAATAATGCCTCCACAATTTCTAATTCTAAGCTGTTTGGCTATTTCTTTGACTGCTTCCAAGTTGGTTTTCAAAATATTTGTTTCTTGGGATTTTCTTCCTGAAAATTTTGATGTGTTGACATCTATGCTCACTAAAGCTTCATTTTCATCAATAACGATAGAACCTCCTGATTTTAAATAAACGGTTCTGTTTAAAGCATGGGAAAGTTTTTTTTCAATATCGAATTTTTCAAACAAAAGAGGATTTTTATCATAAAAATGAATATTTTTTTTAAACTCCGGCATCCATTCTTTCGCAAATAATACAGCTTTTGAGTAAAGTTCTTTATTGTCTATCCACACTTGGTCTTGCGGAGAATGCAATTCATCTCGGATCATTTGAAGTTCAGGAGAAATTTCTTCATGAACCAGCCCGACAGTTTTTCTCATTTGCTTTTTTTGAATGTTTTTCCATAATTTTTGAAGACTGTTTAAATCTTTTTTGAAGTCTGCACGCCCTTCTGCCTTTGTACGGACAATAATTCCTCCTTCTGAGTTCAATTCTTTGATGTTGTTTATAATCCTGTCTCTTTCTTCTTCATTTTCTATTTTTTTGGAAACTCCAATGCCGCTGGAGTAAGGCATATAGATAAGATAAGGGGCCGGCAGGCTGATTTGCATAGAAAGCCGGGGGCCTTTGGAGGAGATAGAATCTTTGATCACTTGCACTAAAATCATTTGATGGGCTTTTATGTCCTGGATATTCGGCTTTTGCCGGACGCCGTCCTCTGATTTAAACGGAAGCAGTTCTTTGACATAAAGAAAACAGTCTCGTTCAAAGCCAATATCTACAAAACAAGCTCCCATTCCGGGCAGAACTTTGGTCACCTTTCCTTTATAGATGGAACCGGCCAAAGAAGGCTGGGTGTTGGCGGTAAACTGAATGATAGAATCTCCTTTGAGATGAACGGCTCGGGTTTGACTAGGCTGGGATGAAATTAAAATTTTAGATTTTTCTGGCATAAAAAACTCGGTTTTTCTTACAACATCTTTTATTGACTTTAATGAGCATGATTTTTACTATCAATTCGTTTAATTCGCCGGGAGTGAAACAACCCAAAAAAGGCTGTGAAACAGTAATATGTTTATTTCAGATTTAGGTTCGTTTGTCAATCAGAAGGTTCAACTAAATGGATGGGTTTATAACCTGCGTTCCAGCGGCAAGATTCGGTTTATCTTGCTAAGGGACGGGACAGGGATTGTTCAGTGCGTTTTGGAATATAACAAAGAAACAAAAAATGCTTTTGAGCTTTATGAAAAACTAACCCAGGAAAGTGTTCTTCAAGTGCAGGGTGTTGTTAAAGAGTGGAAAAATAATTTTGAAGTACACATTTCAAATATTCATTTAATTTCCAAGGCTGAGGCTTACCCTCTTTCTAAAAAAGAACACGGGGTGGATTTTTTGATGAGCCTCAGGCATTTGTGGATTCGCTCCAAAAAACCTCATGCCGTTCTTCGAGTCCGCCACCATGTTATTCATGCTATTCATCAATTTTTTAATTCTAAAAATTTTACACAGATAGATCCTCCTATCTTTACCCCTTCTGCTTGTGAAGGAACCTCCACTTTATTTAAGGTTCAGACGGACTTTATGGATTCCCTCTATTTAAGCCAAAGCGGACAAATGTATTTGGAGGCGGCCAGCGCCGGCTTTAACCAGGTGTATTGTCTCAGCCCTGTTTTTCGGGCGGAAAAATCCAGCACCAGAAGACATTTAATGGAGTTTTGGATGTGTGAAGCTGAAATGGCTTTCTGTGATCTTAGTAAAAATATGGACTTAATTGAAGAGTTTATTGTCTTTATTATCGAGTACGTTTTAAAAAACGCCAGAGCAGAGTTAAAATTTTTAGGAAGGGATTTGAGCTGTTTGGAAAGAATTAAAACTCCTTTTCCAAAACTTCATTATGAAACAGCCTGCGAGCGTTTAATACAGAAAAACCCTCAATTTAAGAAAGGCTCTGATTTTGGAGGAGCTGATGAAACTTTCATCAGCTCCTTGTATGAACAACCTGTTTTTGTTCATCACTATCCTGCTCCAATTAAAGCTTTTTATATGAAACAAGATGAAAAGGAAGGTTCTTCTTTGAGTTGTGATTTACTTGCGCCGGAAGGGTATGGAGAGCTTGTGGGAGGAGGGCAGAGAGAAACTAATAGAGATATTTTAATAAAAGCGCTGAAACACCATCAGTTGGACCAAAAAGATTTCAAATGGTATTTAGATCTGAGAAGCTGCGGTTCTTTCGATCATTCTGGCTTCGGTTTAGGTGTGGAGCGGTTGATTTGCTGGCTTTGTGGAGTAGATCATGTTCGTGAAGCCATTCCTTTTCCGCGTGTTTACGGCCGCAAATTCTTTGAACAGCAATAATCCGTATAGATGCTGTTGTACACTGTTTGTACGAAGAATTGCCCTCTTTAATTTTGCTTTTGTTGGTGGAGCAAATTAAGATATTTTTCTTCCTTAAGCGTGTGTAAAATTCACATAAAATATGAAACTGTTACACAGCTAAATTTTTAAAATCTTTATTGACATATACAGCTAAAAAAAGTATTTCCTGAGAATAAGATGGGTGAAAGACTGCCTTTTTATTTCATAAAGGAATGAAGTCACATATAGGAAGATACTCTGTTGGGGATCATGCTCTTTATACTTCTTTAACAAAAGGAACTTCTAGAGCAGAGTTTTTAGTCCGTTTTGGGAAAAATGATCTACCCGGAAATAAGACTTTTTATAAGCTGATTGACCCTGCTGAAACAGGCAAGGTGCTGGATTTAACAAATCCTAAAATTTTAAAACAACTTGATGTAAACAAAGATGATATTGCTAAGTTAATTGTGGATGATACAAATGCTTATGATATAACTCAAGTGATTGGTCATATCGCTAAAAAGAAGGGCTTTAAAGGAATTATCGTCCTTTCAGCTCCAGATAGAGCTAACAAAGGAATCAATTTTATTAGTTTTAAGGAGTTTCCATGAAGTTACAAAAATTTATAGATATTCTTTACTCAAGGAGAAATTATGAAGAATCTAGAGATTACTATAGGGAAAACGGAAAGGATATTTTTCAAAGTCCAAAACTGTTAGAGGCTTTATTGGATCTAAAATGGAACGAAAAAAAAAATATCATGTTATTTCGCCTAGCCGGAGTGATTTCCGCAGAACTGATGGTGCAAACTGATGGGATAAAATATTTTGATAATATGTTGCCTATTTACAGGCACTTTCAAGAGTATATGTATGAGGTGGCTTATTTTGGAAACAAATGCATCCCTTTTCACGAATGGGAGGATTTAGCCAAAGAAAACGTGGAGCTTTTACAGACTCTAATAAAAGAAGGAAAATTTGGAAAACATAAGAAAGACAAGAGGTACTTGGATTTGGGGAGGAAGTATCTTGATAGAAATGAAAAATTAGTGAAAAAATACGAGCGGTTGGCTTATCCAGACGGATGTTAGTCCTTTTAACTCAGGGCGGTGTAAACTTTATTAGTTAAGGAAGCATCTCTGGAGTGTACTCTTCAGATTCTAAATTAGATGATGTTTTTTTGCATGAGCAGTTGAATTTCTTCAAGTGAGAAACCAACCCATTTTAAAATTCTTGTTTTCTTTTTTAATTGTGCAGGGGTGTAACTGTTTGGATCAGCAGGAGTTTTTCCGTCTTTGTCCAGCTTTCCTGCACCGGCAAGATAAGCTTGTTCAAGAGCTGATTTTTGTTTGGGGCTTAACTGCTTATTTAAAAGCTCTTCCGCTTTATGGACTCTTTCAAGGGGATGGAAGGCAGATTCACAAACTTCTGCATTTGCCGGTGAAAAGCTGAAAATTAATAAAATAAAAACACATCTGGCACAGCTCATACGCATCCCCCGCTTAAAAAGCATACTACCGGTTTTTTGAAAAGCAAGAGTAAACATAAATTTTTTGTATGCAGTTTTTGATATCCGATTTGAACTTTAAAGAATTGAGGTGAAATAATACTGTGAGAAGGGCAAAAATATGAAAAAATCTGTGAAGGAGGGAGAAACGGCTGTACATGAAAAAAATTAAGAATGCTTCCTAGGGCGGAATAAAAATCCTGCTGTAAAGACAGCGAGTTCATAAAGCAGATAAAGGGGCGTCATTAGGAAGATCATGCTGAGAATATCCGGGGGAGTGGCCATTGCAGAAAGTACAGCTAAAATCACTATGGCATAACGGCGTCCTTGTTTTAATTGTTTCACAGTCAAAATTCCGGCCCATACCAGTCCTAAGATAATGAGGGGGGTTTCAAAGAGCAGTCCAAAGATTAAAGTGGTAAAAATGAAAAAGGATAAATATTCTTTGACAGAAATAAGAGCTGAAGAAGAGCCGACATTCATCAAAAATTTGAATGAGAGAGGATAGACGACAAAGTAAACAAACAACACACCTGCAAAAAATAAAAGAGAGCCAATGATATTAAGTGAAATGAAAAATATTTTTTCTTTTTTATAAAGCCCTGGAGATAAAAATTTCCATATATGAAGCATAAAAGCGGGAAAGCTCAAAACTAAAGCGCCAAACACAGCCGCTCGGATATGGGCCAGAAAATCATCCATAGGAGCTGTGAAAATAAGGAGCCCCTGGCTTTGCTCTAAGTAAGGCGATATAGGGAGAGCCGCCCACTTAAGAATATTCTCACTAAAAAACCAGCAAAGACCAAAGGCGGAAATAAAAATAATAAAACAGGAAATCAGCCTCGCTCTCAGTTCAGTCAAATGATAGACGAAATTCATAGAAGATTTAGGATTTGGCATTTTTGTTTTTTGAATGAGAAGACTGTTCCGAAGAAACAGCAGGGGATTTTTGGATAGAGGATGTTTTGCGTTGAATATCCTCTTTGACAGATCTTAGCTGGTGGATAAATGCTGAAAAATCTTTGGCTAATTTTGGAAATTTCTCTGGACCCAGAACAATAAGGGCCAGAGCGCATAAAAGAAGAAGTTCAATGAGCCCCATGGAAAACATAAGCGGCAAATTATAGGTTTTCTAAAAAGAAAGCAAATAAAAAATCTTAGTGGGATTGATCTTCTTTTTCTACAGAAAAGCCGTGGTCTTCCAGTTGGAAGCCGGCAATTTTAGATCCTGTTTTTAGGTATTTCACGCAAATCTTCATCAAATCTTCGTCTGTTCGAATGGAGTGTTTGCAGGCAATGTAAGAGAGGACATCCATAAGAGCAGAAAAGTGGTAAGAAAGCTCTCGAAATGTTTCTTCTTCTGGATGATGGTCCGCCAGGCTGTCATAGGCTCCCTGCCCTATGTGAAAATAGTAATTGGGGCTGATCAGCTGTTTGTTCAGAGATTCTCTAAAAAAACCTCCTAAATAGAGACTGCGGTCTCCTACTTGTTTTAATAAAAAAAGTTTTTCTGAGAGCGGCACTTTTTGGGCTTTTAAATAAATTTGGGCCAAGGGAGTGAGGTTTTTCCTGCCTGAATCTTTGTCTGTTTCAAATAAATGATCGGATTGGATATAGGAATACAACAGGTTTCCGAGATAATTTTGAACGGGCAGAGAAACCTCAATACGCACCCGATTTAAACCTTCCAGCACAATAGATTTGAATATTGCTTCTACTGTCATAACTTGTATAAAATTGCATTATAACCATTTTTTATTCAAAATAGCTCATTGTTCTTTAGAATAAGATGTGAAGACGTCCTAATATCAAAACTTAAGGGCAGGTTTATGGATATGCGGGCGGATCTAAAAGGGAGGATTTTCATGCTGTTTCTCAGCTTATGTTTGAAGAGTAATAAACCGAAAAGTGGATCACTGGGGTTAAAATACAGAGGTTGATTTATGGAAAATCAGAAAAATTCAAAAAAGGATGCTGTGTCCGCACAGGATGCCCCCCGCACTTCACCTCGTATTCGGAAAAAATACTCCAAAAGCTCTATACTTAAAAAAAGTATTTTGAAAAAACCTCAAAAAGTAAATAAAGAGTTAGCAGGTAAAATAAAAGAACTGGAAGAGTCGAAAAAAAGGTATCAATATCTGCAGGCTGAATTTGCTAATTTTAAAAGAATTACTCAGAAAGAGAAGGAGCAGGCGGTTAAATATTCTTCTTTTAGTTTTTTGCAGGACGTGATTGTAAACTTCTTGAATGACTTTAATCGAGCTATGGAAAAAAAATGGGAAAATAAAGATTTTGAAAACTTTAAGAAAGGGGTGGAAATGCTTCACTCTAAATTTGTCAAAATTTTAAAGCAAAACAGTGTGACAGAGATAGCCCCCAAAGGAGAGGTATTTAACCCTCATTTACATGAAGTGGTGAGTGTCGAAGAAAATAAAGAACAGCCGGAGAATACAATTTTGCATATCTGCAGAAAGGGATACCAATTGCATGACAGGCTGGTTCAGCCGGCCCAGGTCATTGTGAGCAAAAATTTTGACAACAAAGAATCTGAGAAAAGCGAAGGATAATGAAGGATTACTATCATATTTTAAATGTGTCTCCTGCTTCGTCCAAACAGGCCATTCGAAAATCCTATCGCAGTTTGGCGGGCCAATTTCATCCGGATAAAAACAAATCAGCTTCAGCTGAAGAGAAATTTAAACAAATTGCAGAAGCCTATCATGTGCTTTCTAACGACAAAAAAAGAAAGGAATACGATCAATCCAGAAAAAAGACTTCTATAGATCCACCTCACTCTTTCAATGAAAGAAAGCACTCCAATAAAGCCAAGCCTGCTCCTTCAACAGAATCTCTGGATGCCGTTATTTTAATGGAATTAACTTTGGAAGAAGCTCATACGGGATGTGAAAAAAGAATTTCTTTCAACAGAATTCACAATGGCTCCAAAGAAAAGAAACAATTAACTATCAAAGTGCCTCAAGGGATTGAGTCAGGAAAAAAATTGAGGCTGATAGGACAAAGCCATCAAAAAAGGGGTCGAAAAGGAGATTTATTTATTGAAATAGCAGTTAAAAAACATCCTCTCTTTAGATGCGATCAGAAAAATTTAGTGATGCAGGTTCCTATCTCCATAGGTGATGCGTTTTTGGGAAAGAAAATGAGTGTTCCCACTTTAACCGGCCGAGCGAAAATTTCAATTCGACCCAATACACACTCTAACTCTCTGCTCATTTTGAAAAACCAAGGTCTTTTTTTAGAGGATGGAGTTCGGAGAGGCGATCTCATTTTGGAAATCTGTATTGACATTCCTTCCAACATCGTTGAGGAAGATAGAAAATGGTTCAGAGAATTCAAAATAAGAGAGGCTCTGCCTCCTTCTGTTGCACAGTTCAACGTTCAAGTGCAAAAATTATTGCTCAAACGGGCTTCTTAGCCTGCTTTCTCTTATGTTCATGCACACTGCTTAAACAGCAGTATAAAGAAAATGTTGAAAATAAAAGAAAATCTGTGAAAAAGGCCGCTCTTTCAGACACAAAAAGTTCTGGTGAATTCTTATCTAAAGGAAAAATGCTATTTAAACGGGGGCAGTATAAACAGGCTCTAGACTTATTTAAAAAAGAAGAAGAATTAAAGAACATTGAACAGCCCCAGGCTCAGTTTTATGCGGCTCTAACCTTGTATAAGATGAAAGATTATCAAAAAGCTTTGGGTAAATTAAGAAAAATGTCGGAAGAGCAGCCTTCAAATGTACAACTTAATAGTTTGTATTTACAGTGGAAGTTATTTCATGTTCAAAATATTAAAAACCCCTCAGAAAAACTGTACATCCTAAATCAGATGATCCGCCATCATTCTTCCCTAGAGAAAAAACAAAAAGCCAGAGAGCTGGCTGTTTCCATAATTCAAGACCTTAGTGATTCGGAAGCACAGTCTTTAAAGAAAGAGGAGCGTTTTTCTGAAGTTTATGATTTACTTCTTTTCAAAACAGCTCAAAATTTAGTAAAAAGCAAAAAATTTGGGAAAGCTCTCTCCCAATTTAAAGAACTGTTAAATTACACTCATCAAAATGTTCAGATGGAAGAAAAAGTACAACAGTATATTCAAGCTTTAACCGCACGAACCAAAGTCCGTAAGAACACCATTGGCGCTGTTCTGCCTTTGACAGGCGCTCACAAGAGAATTGGGGTGCGCTGTTTGAACGGACTGCAAATGGGTTTAGGACTCTACGATGAAAAACCCTCTGACTTCCAACTAGCTGTTGTTGATTCTAAAGGAAGTGCTCATTTTATTCGAGAATCTATGAGAGAGATTATTACTGAACATAAGGCCATCAGTGTTGTCGGTGGAGTGGTGTCTCAGTCAGCAGAATCTTTATCAAAGTTTTCTCAAGATTTTATGATTCCTCTTGTTGTCTTGTCTCAAAAGTCCGGACTCACCTATCAAAAACCTTTCGTATTTCAAAATGCGGTGTCTGCCCGGCATATTATTCAAAGCCTGGTTTCTGCTTTAATGGATGAAGGCCACAAAAAATTTGCTGTTTTGTACCCTAATGACCCTTTTGGAACGGGGTACACTAATTTATTCTGGGAATACACTGTCAAGAAAGGAGGAGAGATTGTCGGGGTTCAAACGTATAAACCAGGTGAGGTGGATTTCAATGATCCTATGAGAAGATTGGCAGGGACCTATTATTTTGAAGATCGAGATGAAGAATATCGGGAACAGCTGGAAAATTGGTTTTCAAAAAAAAGACCACAGAGAAGTCAAAAACAGCTCAGAAACCTGCTGGCTCCAATCGTAGATTTTTCAGTCCTGTTTATTCCAGATTCAATAAAAACCCTGCATCACATTACTCCTTATATGGCTTTTCAAAATATAGAAGGGGTAACTTTGGCGGGTCCTGGTTTATGGAACTCTCAAAGACTGTTGAAACAAAAAAAGGAGCAAATAGAAGGAGCTGTTTTTGCAGATGCTTTGATTGTTTCACATCCTCAATTTAAAAAATCTTCTTTTTTCACAAAATTTAGAGAAGTGTTTAAATATGATCCAGGTTTGTTTGAATTTTTATCTTATCAGTCTGCTCTGACCTTAAGGCAAGTCATTTCGTCTGGCAAAGAGTCCAGAGAGGACGTACGTTCAGCTTTAGCCCAGTTGAAAAACCTAGACTCTCCAATAGGACGAATAAAAATATCAGAAAATCGGGAATTTATTTATCCTATTACTAACTTTAGTGTGAAGAATAAACAAATCGTTCACCTAGACCCTTAAATATATTTTCAGCTCAGAAGGTCTAAAGACTCCTTTCATATTTTCCGAATAGTTCTACAAGAAGATTTTATGAAAGGATTGATGTTCAATGGATCACAAGATAGATATCCCCAAAACACTGCCGTTGCTGCCTATTAAAGAAACCACTCCTTTTCCCTATATGCTATTATCGCTGTATATAGGAAGAAATAGTTCAAAAAAATCTGTGGAAACAGCTTTAAAAACCAACCGTATTGTTTTTTTGACTTCACAAAAAGATCCCGACACTTCTATCATCACGGAAGATTCCATTTACAAAGTAGGTGTGGCCGCTATTGTGATGAGAATGAGGAAATTGAAAAATGGGAAAATGAAAATTTTAGTCCAAGGTCTTTGTCGAGGGGTTATTGAGAAGTGTGAATTAGATGATGTTTGTCAGAGTGTTCACATTAAAAAAATTGAAGAACAAGGCGCTGTTATGAGTGATAAAGCGCAGAGTTTGATGGCACAGGTAAGGCAGGCCATTAAACAGCTTTCTGAGTTTGAACAGCAAACTTTTTCTCCGGATTTAGTTAATATTTTGCATCAGGTGATGGACCCCGGCCGTTTGACAGACTTAATTACAGGCAATCTCAATCTTAAAGTGCTGGATATGCAAAAGATATTAGAAACATTTGATCCTATTGAAAGAATGATGTTGCTTCATACTTTCCTGGTGAAAGAAATTGAAATTTCTCAAATGCAAAACCGCATTAAAAATATGGTCCATAAACAACTGGGTCAGAACACTCAACAAGATCATCCACAACTGCCGCACTCCTCTCACCGTATGGACATCCGAGATTCCAGATCCGAAGAAATTAAAGAATTATCTGAAAAGATTGCTCAGGCGCAAATGCCTGAAGATGTGGAGAAAGAGGTAAAGAAAAATTTATATCGCTTAGAAAAAATGCATCCTGAAGCTTCAGAAGCTTCTATTATTCGAGGGTATTTGGATTGGATGTGTGCTTTGCCTTGGAATAAATTTACTGAAGACCATTTGGAGCTGGAAAATGCAAAAAAGGTTTTAGATGCAGATCATTTTGGTTTGAATAAGGTAAAGGAGCGTATTTTAGAATTTTTAGCTGTTCGCCGTTTAAAACCAGATCAATCTGCAAAAGCTCCTATTTTATGTTTCGTAGGTCCTCCTGGAGTTGGAAAAACTTCTCTAGGGCAGAGTATCGCCGGCTCTATTGGCCGCAAATACGCCCGTGTCGCTTTGGGAGGCATTAAAGATGAGGCGGAGATTCGGGGGCATCGCAGGACTTATGTGGGAGCTATGCCGGGGAAAATTATTCAAGCTTTAAAACAAGTACAGTCTAAGAATCCAATTATTGTTTTGGATGAATTGGATAAATTAGGCTCCGATTTTAGAGGGGATCCGGCAGCTGCTATGCTGGAAGTCTTAGACCCTGAACAGAACAATTCTTTTAAAGATCATTACTTGAATTCCAGTTTTGATTTGAGCCATGTTTTATTTATTGCCACTGCAAATGTATTTGAAAATATTCCTTTGGCCTTAAGAGATCGTATGGAAACTATTCAAATCCCAGGCTATACACCCAATGAAAAACTTCAAATTGCGAAGAAATATATTGTTAAAAAAGAAATGGAAACTTCAGGAGTTGAAGAAAAGTTTTTATCTTTTACCGGAAAAGGGCTTGAATTTTTAATCAGCCACTATACAAAAGAAGCGGGTTTGAGAAATTTAACACGTGAAATAAGCTCTCTTTGCAGAAAGATAGCTAAGAAGATTGTTATGGGTGAGAAAAACGCTACAGTGGTGACACCGGAGATCATCAAATCGCTGTTGGGAAGACCCAAGTTTTTCAAAGAGGATCAATTAAAAGAGGATAAAGTGGGCATTGCAACGGGTTTAGCTTGGACGCAGGTCGGAGGTGAAATTTTATATGTTGAATCCATCAAATTGTCTGGTAAGGGAGGGTTTACTCTCACGGGCCAGCTGGGCAAAGTGATGGAAGAGTCTGCGAAGGCGGCCTTTTCCTATGTTCGCTCTTATTCAGAGCGTTTGGGCATCCCTCCTTCTTGGTTTAGATCTAATGAAGTGCATATACATTTGCCTGCGGGTGCAGTTCCAAAAGACGGTCCTTCTGCTGGGGTGACGCTTGCCACTTCTTTAATTTCACTGATTACAGGAACTCCTGTCCGCCGGGATATTGCTATGACAGGTGAGATCGGTCTTCAGGGGCAGGTTCTGCCGGTGGGAGGAGTCAAGGAAAAAGCCTTAGCCGCTCTCAGCCATGGCATTAAACATATGATTCTTCCCAAAAATAACCAGCATGATTTGGAAGATGAAGAAAACGGCGAAGTGGATTTAACTTTAAAAGAGCTGAAAGAAAATATAGAATTTATATTTGTCGAAAATTTAGATGAAGTATTTGAACACGCCTTGGCCCCTTCTCCTTATAAAGAAAAATCCATTGCCAATCTGTCTGTTGCTTAATTTCTGCCCTTTTTAGAAGGATTTACTCAAACGCAGAGGAATCGCCTTCTTCATTAAAAAGCGACTCTATGTCTTCCGTTTTTTCTTCGAAATGACGGACATCTCTTCTGTATTTGTAGGGAGATCCTTTTTTTATAAAACCGCTTCTCATTCCGATATTTAAACTAAATCCTTGAGCGTAGTTGAGGCCGAAAAAGTTGAATCCAGAATGAGCAAAAATCTGTGTCTTCTTGCTTAATTTCAAATCAATCCATAAAACAGCTCCAAGTGTGCTGGGATCTGCAGAATAAAACTTCAAACTGCCCTCATTGAATCGATTGAGAACTCTTTGCCTTTTATTTGGACTTTGATCTTTGACAACGCTGGAAAAACCTCCCAACAATGCGCCTAATTCCCAAATATTATCCTGGTACATAAATCCCCCATGATAGATGAGCAGTCCGGAAAGGTCTTGTCTGTACTGATAGGCTATTTTTCCAAAAGGAATAAAAGAACCTAAAAAAGAAAAATGCGCCAGCAAAGCAGGAGTTAGTTTTATAACCCCATCGTTAGTGATGATGCGGGAAATGCCGTTTCTTTGACTGTCTAAAGGATAGGAGAAATCTATTTCAGGAGATAAAACAATAAAGGGGCTGTGGATGAAAGAGCTTAATTTCAACCCGGCCTTTGTGGGTCTAAAAGGCAGATAATCTCTGCGGGTGTCTGTTTGAATGATGTGAGTTTGCGCATGGGCGTAAGGTTCTATGTGAATCCATGAAAAAGGGGTATAAATTAAATGGAGTTTATAATTAAAAAAAGCAATATAAGTTTTTTCTCCTTCCAGTTTTTCTACAAAACCTTCGTGGTCAAAATTGCTTTGAGAGTAAAATAACTCAGTGGAAAAATCAGTAAACAAAGAATGATTTCTAGGTATGCGTTTTTGAGGGAGAAGCAACTCCGCAAAACTGGAGCCGGCTCCAAACACCATTCCAATAAGAAGTACATATCTTAGATTCATCCCGTTAAGTATCCAGAAGGATGGAGGTAAATTCAAACTTTTTTAAATGTTTGAGGAGAAAAAGTCTTTTAGTCCTATATTTTTCAAGGTTTCGAGGTGGAAATAATTTATTTTGGACTTAAACAATGTTAGGTTTTCTTCAATCCATCAGGGTTGTGTGACGGGTATCCTTAAAGAATATGAAAAACTCTTCTCAAATGATGTGGGTCTTTTTGGCGGTCTTAATGGAGCTGTCGGCTTTAGGAATGATTATTCCTGTCATTCCATATACAGCCAGGCACTATGGGGCGTCTGCTTTAGAAGTAGGGCTTTTGATGAGCATTTACTCAGCTGTTCAGTCTCTAGCGAGTCCTTTTTGGGGTCGATACAGTGATCATGCGGGGAGAAGGCCTGTTTTATTGCTCAGTATGGTTTGCACTTCTATTTCTTATATATGGTTTTATTTTTCTCCTTCTTTACTGCATTTGTTTTTATCTAGGGCCTTTGCGGGGGCTGTAGGAGCAAGTGTCAGCACTTCATTCGCCTTTATATCTGATTTGACCGAAAAAGAAAGCCGCTCCAAAAATATGGCTCTCATTGGAGCCGCCTTTGGTTTAGGCTTTGTCATTGGTCCTTTGTTGGGGGGAGTGCTGGCCGGCAGTTATGGGCAGGGCAGTCCCTCCTTGGGGGCGTCCGCAGTCTGTTTGTTGGGCTTTCTGGCGGCGGTGTTTAAAGTAAAAGAAAGTTATCCGACAGCTTTTCCAAAGAAAAGAAACTCTTATCTGAATCGTTTTTACACAGCTTTTAAGAGTCCATCTCTTGGCAAACTGCTCTTTCTTTTTTTTATTCTCTCCATAGGTCTTACTTTGGTGGAAGCTCCTTTGTTTTTATTGATGAAGGATCAATTCCACTGGTCTCAGTCTATGTCGAGCCTGGGATTTGCCTATATTGGCTTCATCCTAGCCCTCACACAAGGGGTCTTTGTTCGTTCTTGGGTTCCCATTTTTGGTGAAAAGAAAATCAATCTGTGGGGGCTGATTGTGTTGGCCTCTGGACTGTTTGGCTTATGTATTCCCGATCTTCGGGGTGTTGCTTTTTCTGTCACGCTTCTAGCTTTGGGGTTTGCCTGCTCTTATACCTGTTTGACTGGGATGATTAGCTTATTAGCCAAGAAAACCCATCAAGGGGGGGTGTTGGGCATTCATCAAAGTGTGTCTTCTATTTCTCGTATTTTAGGCCCCGCATTAGGAGGATGGATATACGGCCGGTGGGGTTCTCAAGTTCTCTTTTTCTTTGCGGGGGCGGTTGTAGTTATAGGTGTTGCCTTGTCTCTCTTGTTTCGTAAATGGCTTCCAGATGTTTTGAAAAAATCTGCAGACAAGCTTGAAGATTACGGGGCTGTTCAAAGCTTTCAGTTGGATAATCTGGTTCAAAATCAAGTGCCTTTTTCTTTATTTTACCTCTCTCAAAACAGTCATTCTCAAAGTATGTCCCCTGCTGTTCAAAATTTATTGAAATTAGGCCGGAGCATCAAAGAAAAAGATCTGCTGAAACTCTCTTTAAACTCTCATCCTGTTGTTTTGATTTGTGAAGACGGATGCCTTTCTAGAAATTTATCCTTAAAACTTTTAAAAAAATGGACTAATGTATTTTATTTAGAGGGAGGTCTTTTGAAATACGATCAGGAAAAAGGTTCATCCAAATGAAAATGTCAGACCGCTATTCTCCTGGTGAGATTGAGCAGAAGCTTTATGCGAAGTGGGAGAAAGAGGGCTATTTTTCCAACCAGGGCGGAGAGAACAACAAACACTTTTCTATTGTCCTGCCTCCTCCAAATATTACCGGTTCTTTACACTTAGGTCATGCTTTAAATCACACCATTCAGGACAGTCTCATTCGATGGAAGAAAATGAGCGGATACCAGACGGTGTGGCTTCCGGGAACAGATCATGCTGGGATTGCCACTCAAACGCAAGTAGAAAAAGAATTGGCCAAGCAGAAAAAAACGCGCCATCTGCTTGGAAGAGAAAAATTTCTGGACAAAGTTTGGGATTGGAAAAACGAATATGGAAATCGTATTGTTCATCAAATGAAGCGTTTAGGCTCTGCCTGCGATTGGAAGAGACATCTTTTTACATTAGACGATGTCTCTGTAAGAGCTGTGAAAAAAGTTTTCGTTCATCTTTACAAAAAAGGGTGGATTTACAAAGGCACTCGGCTGGTGAATTGGAGTCCATCTTTATCTTCAGCCATTTCTGATTTGGAAGTAGAGCATAGAGAGGTATCTTCTTCTTTATGGCATATTCGCTACTATCTGGAAAATAAAAAGGACTATGTAGTGATTGCAACCACCCGTCCGGAAACTCTTTTGGGGGATCAAGCTGTAGCTGTACACCCAGAGGATGAACGTTATAAAAAATATCATGGAAAAAAAGTTTTTTTACCTTTGATCCATCGGCTTGTTCCTATTATTGTCGATTCTTATGTCAATAAAGAATTTGGAACTGGAGCTGTAAAAGTTACTCCGGCCCATGACTTTAATGACTATGAGATAGGTCAAAGACATCATTTGAAGAATTTTAATATTTTAGATGCGAAAGGCTGTCTGAATGAAAATGCAGGTATTTATCGAAATTTAAAAGTTTCATCTGCTCGAAAAAAAGTAGTACAGGATCTAAGAGATCAAGGTCTTTTGGAGAGTGTGGAGCCTTACAAGCATCAAGTGGGGTTTTGTTCGCGTTCAGGGGCGGTAGTGGAGCCCTTTTTATCTCAGCAGTGGTTTGTAAAAATGGATCAGCTGGCTCAAAATGGGCTGGATAAGGTCTTAAAAAAAGAAGTTGAATTTATTCCTGATCATTGGATTAAAACTTTTGAGCATTGGATGAAGAATATTCAAGATTGGTGTATTTCAAGGCAACTCTGGTGGGGGCATCGCATTCCTTGTTGGATTTGTTCAGATTGCAGTCAATTTACAGTGCATGAATCAACTCCTGATCAATGCGAACACTGTGCAGGGAAAAATATTCAACAGGAGGAAGATGTTTTAGACACTTGGTTTAGTTCGGCTCTCTGGCCAATGAGCACCTTGGGCTGGCCGGATAAAAATATCAACAATGGTCATTATCCCACTTCAGTTTTAGTGACGGCTCCGGATATTTTATTTTTTTGGGTGGCTCGTATGGTGATGATGAGTTTGGAATTTCAAAATCAGGTGCCTTTTCGTCATGTTTATCTGCATGGAGTTGTACGGGATCATCAGGGGAAAAAAATGTCTAAAACCTTAGGAAATGGAGAGGATCCTATTGATTTAATTGAAGAATCTGGGGCTGATGCTTTGAGACTTTGCTTGTTGAATTCTCATGTGAAAGGAAGGGATGTTCGTTTTTCAAGACAGTACTTAAAAATTTGCCGCAACTTTATTAATAAACTTTGGAATTCAGCTCGTTTTGTCCATCAAAATTTTAAAATAGAATTAAGTCTTCCTAATGAATTCTCTCTGATGGATAAATGGGTTCTTCAAAAATTAGAAAAAATTGAAAAAGAATTGAACAAAGATCTAAATGAGTATAAGTTTTCTTCGGCTTGTATGAAGCTCTATCGTTTTACTTGGTTTGATTTTTGTGATTGGTATTTGGAATGGGTTCGCTCCGATCTCTACGGAAAAACTTTTTCAGAAAAAATTGAAAATCAAGACATCCTTTGGAAGGCCGGAGAAGAGTCTTTGGAGAACTCTCAAAAGCTTTCCGCAGGTTATTATGTGCTTTGCTATGTTTTAAATCGGTTGTTGAGGATGTTTCACCCTTTTATTCCCTTTATCACAGAAGAAATTTACAGTTGCTGGCCGATAAAAAATCAAAAAAGCATTATGCTGGAAGCCTATCCTAAGGGAGAGCCTCTTTCGTTAGCGGGGTCTTTCAAAGAGGGTCCAGCTCTTTTTATTAAGGATATGTCTTCTGCCATTCGAACACTAAAAGGTGAAAACAATATCAAGCCTTCGGTTCAAATAGACGTAGAAATGTGTGTGGAAAATTTTCAAGATTTAAAGAAAATAAGAGAAACTCTTAAAAGTTCTCTATCTAATATTTTATTTTTAGAAAAATTAAAAAGTTTAAAACTAGTTCATAAAGAAAATCCCCGTCCAAGCGCCGTTATGAAAATGAAAGATTCTTCCTCTGCACATTTAGGTCTGTCTTCAGGCGTTAAAGTTATTGTTCCTTTAGAAGGTTTGGTGGATATTGAGAGTGAAAAGAGAAGGCTTCGAAAGCAAGTAAAAAAATATGAAGAAGATTTACATCAACTTAATTCTCAAATATCTTCTTTTAATGAAAAGGTGCCTGAAAAAATTAAAAAAGAAAAAAGGAACCGGGCAGAGTCTCTTAGAAAATTGTTAGAGGGTTTATATTCTTCATTGGAGAAGTTTCAAAAATGAACCCTTTGAGTCAAAAAATATTACTGCTCATTGTGTTTCTATCAGGATTAGGGCTGGTTCAAGTCTATAGCTCTAGTTATATTTTTGCAACAGAAACTTTTGAACAAGGACTTTTATTTTTTAAGAAGCAGTGTTTGTTTACAGTTATTGGTTTTATTGGTTTTTTTATTATTGTACATCTCTCTTGGGCACAAAGTCGTTTTATCGGCATCAGCCTCTTTTTTCTTTCTGTTTTGGGATTGGTTTTAACTCTTATTCCGGAGGTTTCAGTGTCTGCAGGAGGGTCCAGAAGGTGGATTCAAATGCCTTTTGGTTTGCGGCTGCAGCCTTCGGAGTGGTTTAAACTTACCTGCCCCTTTGCTTTTGTTTATTTTTTGGCTCTCAAAGAAAAATGGCCTCTGCACACACATCTTTATTGGTTGATGGTAGGTTCTTCCATTATTCTTCCTATATTGATTTTAATGAGTCAGCCGGATTTTGGCACAGTGGTGTTATTTCTAAGCCTTATTTTTTCTCTATTTTTTATATTGGGCTTGAGATGGAGGTATGCCATTGGTTTTTTGGCAGGCTCTTTTGGCTTGCTTTATTTTTTAATCACTCTAAGGGAATATCGTGTGGCGCGTATGCAGGCTTTCTTAGATCCATGGCAGGACCCTTTGGGTATTGGCTTTCAAATTATACAAAGTTTACTGAGTTTTCATTCTGGAGGATTTTGGGGGCGGGGTTTGGGTCAAGGTCAAAGCAAATTATTTTTTCTTCCTGAAGCGCATACAGATTTTACGTTAGCGGTGCTAGGAGAAGAAATGGGCTTTATCGGCTTTTCTTTTGTACTTTTTCTTTATGCCTGCCTGGGTTATTTGGGAATGAAAGTGGCATTTCACACGGAAGAATTATCGAAAAAAATTACAGTTTTCAGTATGGTTTTTTTATTTCTAACAGCTGTAGTGGTGCATTTTGGCGTGAATTTAGGAATGCTCCCTCCTACAGGCTTGGTTTTGCCTTTCTTAAGTTATGGAGGCAATGCTTTGCTTTGCGCTCTTTTAAGTTTTGCCTGGGTTGTGCAAATTGAGAACTCAAATGTCCAAAGATAGAAAAAGATTTTTGATGTCTGCGGGTTCCACAGGCGGACATATTTTTCCACTTTTGGCAGTTGCAGAAGAGCTTAAAAATCAAGGTCATCATATTCATTTTGTCAGTTCTGGAAGTAAAATGGAAAAAATATTTTTATCTAATTTTCCGTTATCTATTTTGCGTATAGGCCGGTTGAGGCAAAATGTACATTTTTTAGAGCGGCTTAAAACCTTGTTGTTTCTTCCCTATTCTTTCATTCAAGCCTGCCGCATTATTCTTAAAGTGAGGCCGGATCAAGTGATTGGCTGCGGCGGAGCTGTGAGCGGCCCTGTTTTGTTGACAGCGTGTTTGTTAAGGCGTCCCACTGTCATTTGGGAGTTGAATGCCATCCCGGGTTTTGCAAACAAAATATTATCTTTTTTTGTTAAAGACATTTTAATGGGATTTTTGTCTTCTGAAAAATATTTTCCAAAAAAGAAGAGACGGTTTGTTTCTTTTCCTGTTCGAAAAGACATTCAAAAAAAAGGCTCTCAAAAAAGAGAGCCGGATGGATACTCTCATTTGTTAGTTTTAGGAGGCAGTCAAGGCTCTCATACGATCAATCAAGTTGTTGTAGATATGTACAGCAAGCAGAAAATGGAAACTTGGAAGATCCGCCATCAAACAGGTGAAAAAGATTTGAAATCTATTCAATCTGTTTATAAAGGGCGTGTGGAGTGTTCTTCCTTCTATGAAGATATGGGGGATTGTTATCAGTGGGCTGACGTGGTGATTGCTCGAGCGGGAGCTGTCACTTTGGCAGAGCTTTCAGCCTGCGGCAAAGCTGTGATTGTTATTCCTCTTTCCTCTTCTTCAGATCATCATCAAGTAAAAAACGCTCAAAGCTTATTTGAAAAAAAGGCTGTCGAGATGATTTTAGAGGAAAATTTAACAAGCTCTTTGTTGTTTGAAAAAATTATGGGCATTCACGGAAAGAAAAAAAGGGAGCTGGAAGATAATATAAAACAGTTTTACGACCCTCACAGCCTCCAAGTTATTTGCGGAGTTTTGTTAGGATGAAGGGCAGCAGATCTTTTAAATCCTGAGCCATCAAAGTATCAGCATCTCTTCCAGACCGCACCCATTCATCGGCAAGCTTTCCGTGTATAAATGAACCTACAGCTCCAGCTGTGAAAGGGGAAAGAGAGCGGGCCATTAAGCCCCCAATAAAGCCTGATAAAACATCTCCAGTGCCTGCCTTTGCTAAAGCGGAGTTTCCTACAGGGACAATAAAACATTTGCCCTGATGAACTAAAATAGAGTGCAGTCCTTTAAGTAAAACCAAAGCTCCTATCTTTTGGAAAGCTTTTTGAGCAAATGAGAGACGGTCTTGGTCAATATCTGCTCCTTTGACTTTAAAGAGTCTTGCTAACTCGCCGCTATGGGGGGTGGCGATCCAATGAGAGGGAAGAGGGAAAAGATTTTCTTGGACACAGACAGTAAATGCGTCTGCATCTACAAGCACTGGCAGATCCTTTGTTTTTAATTCTAAAAGAAGTTTTTTAGTTTCAGGATTGACGCCCAAACCCGGCCCTATCACAACAGCTGTTTTATTTTCAAAAAGGTCTTTGTCGGATATGCTCTTTGTTAAAACTTCAGGGGCATGATCTAAAGGGGGATGTTCTCCTTTTCCAGCCCAAGTGACATACCCTGCACCCATTCGATAAGCAGAGAGGGAGGCGAGCCGGCCGGCCCCCCAAAAACCTGCCTGTCCGGCTAAAACTAAAAGATGCCCCTGCTTGGCCTTGTGGTCATCGGATTTTCTTTGGGGAAGTTTTGAAGAAATCCAAGACTCACTAATGAGAAAATAAGATTGAGCTTGTTTTGAAATAAGCTCTTTAGGGAAACCAATAGGGAGAACGCTGATTTGTCCTGTGTGGGAAGGCCCCTTGGAAAGATAAAATCCTGCTTTGGCGAGGCCAAAGCTGAAAGTACAGCAGGCTTTTACAGCAATGCCTCTGGTTTGACCGGTACTGCAGTCCAAGCCGGAGGGCGCATCTAAAGATATTATTTGCTTCTTGGATTCGTTCATCCATTCAATGATTTTGAAATAAAATCCTTCTATATTTTTAGAAAGTCCAATGCCAAAGAGAGCATCGACAATTAAAGTGGACTGACCGCCGATCTTTTTAATTTTTTCTAAATCTTCAATCAAATAAAGAGCGTGGTTTTTAAGTTTTTCCTTTTGTTTTTGGACTAGAGGGGATTTTGAGTTGTGAGGACAAAAAATGATTGTTTTGATTCCTGAAGACAGCAGACATCCGGCGGCAGTCAGCCCGTCTCCTCCATTGTTTCCGGGGCCGCATAAAATCATTACTTGCTGGGTGTTGAATTTATTGGAGGAGTTAATTTTTTTTGCAGCTGCGGCTCCTGCAGATTCCATTAAAGTTTCAGGCTTGATTTGATATTGTTTTTCGGCCAACCGGTCTATTTCAGTCATTTGGATAGAATCAGCTAAGGGCGTCCATTCAGACATCGACTTTCTCCTGAAAAAAACTATACTACAAAGCAGGGGTCAGACTATAGAAAGCAGTTAAGAATTTTGTTTGTCTATGAAAAACAAGGGCCTTAATGCAAAGCAGAAATATTCCATTTTAATAGCTTTACAGTACAGACTGTTTCATATTTGGTTTGTGATGTTGCGTATCTTGTATGAACAACTAAAAAATGAAGAAGTATATTAATCAAATTATTCATGGTTCTGCCTGGGATGTTTTATCAAAATTAAAGAAAAATTCCATAGATGTTGTACTCACAGACCCTCCTTATTTTCTGGATAAAATGGATCACAATTGGAATGCTGATAAAGTAAAAAGCCCTGAGAACCCTTATGCAATCAAGCATTTACCGGCAGGTATGAAATTTGATAAAGAGCAGGGAGTGTTTTTTTATTCATGGTATCTTAAAATATCAAAGGAAATTTTTAGGCTTTTAAAGCCGGGAGGATTTTTCTTTTCATTTTCCAGTCCAAGACTTTATCATAGGATGGCTTGTGCTGTGGACGATGCTGAGTTTGAGATTAGAGATTGTTTTATATGGCTTTATATGCAGAATCAGCCTAAAGCAATGAGTCTTCACCATTTTATTAACAAAATGGATATATCTAGAAAAGAGAAAGAAGAGCTCAACAGTCGATTCAAGGGGTGGAAGACTCCTCAAGTAAAATCCTGTTACGAGCCTATCGTCATGGCTCAAAAACCAACAGAAGGGACCTATTTGAACAATACGATGAAATACAACGTTTCTTTGATCAATGCAAACGTCAAACAAGGATTGCACAAAGATATGTTTGTATCCAATGCTATGACAGATCAATTAATTCATCACAAAATAGATAAAGTTTTTTTAGTGGACAAACCAAAAAAAGATGAAAAAGGCCCCTTTAACCACCATAAAACAGTGAAGCCCTTATCACTTTTTAAATACCTCATTAGTTTAACGACAAAGAGAAAAAGCATTGTGTTGGATCCTTTTATGGGAAGCGGAACAACAGCTGTGGCCTGCAAAGAGTTGGGAAGAAAATTTATAGGTGTAGAAATTAATAAACAATACATTGACATTGCTGTCCAAAGACTGCATTTCGCAAAAGCAGAAAAAGAGCATTCGAAGTCTGTTGTAAGACAGACGGAGCCTTCCATTTGAAAATGGGTTGAATTTAGTGTTCTTTTTTCGTCAGCCGGTCTATACATTTAAACAAAATCAACTGAAAGCATTCATTTAGAAATAAACTTCCCCTAGTGTAGTAGGGGTGTATCATAAATCTTTAGTTTGCAGTAATTTATGGTCATTTTTCTTTTTTTGTTTCCAAATTTATGGGATTGGAGTATTATGCAGAATTGCCGGCGTTTTTTTAGCTGTCTATACAATCTTGGATAGGGCGGGTGTATGCATTTTAAATTTTATTTTTTATTCAGCATTATTTTTTTTCTGAATTTTGGTTTTTCTGCAAAAAAAGAAAGTCATTATTATTACTGCCATTCCTATTCAGATCAAAGAATGTCCGCCTTTGACAGGATTATTGAAATTTCTGTAACACCTTCCGGAAACACACTCAACACTTACGTGAGAAGCGACAAGCCTTTGTTAAAAACATACAATGAACCTAATAAGATTATAGCTGTTTATAAAGACCGCTTTCTAAGCCGCCACAAAAGCAACACTTTGCAGTTCATAATACTTGAGATGAATTTATCTCAAAAAACATTCACTAAATACTTAGCTTATCATAATATGTCCACTAAAGATTTTGAATATGCATATCAAATCCCTTTTTCAAAACAGACCCTTCTTGAATACAATAGAAACCCTGAAGTTTTAAAATATCTTTCTGTAAAGCCCGTAAAAAAAGGAAATTTTTCTTACGCTTATGCAGGACAGCCCATGCAGTGCCGCTCTTTGAGTTATATAGGATATCTTAAAGACACTTTTCTTCTTGCTCTTATACAAATCCTCTCTGCCGGCTAGATCTACCTTTCTTCTTGTTCTTCAAACTCTCTAATTTTGATTTTTATCTTTTCCTTGATGCGTTCCTGCACCTGTTTATCATGAGCAGCCGCTCCACCAGCCGTTCCGAGAAGGACGCCGATTGTAAGGCCCAATGGTTTACCCAATGCCGAATTCGCTTTTAAAAGTTTAATCATTTTTCCTTTCTTGTTGATCGCAAAACGTATTGAGACCAGACTTGCAAGAAAACCTGCAGAACCGGACAGGTCGGGATCAAATACCTTGCCAAATCCATATCCTACGGCAAGGCCGGTCCCTAACATTATGGTGCCCACACCAATAGTCGGCGTGTGTGCTGCTACTGCTGTTCCTGCGAAAATGCCGATTATCCCTCCAGTGGTGATGAATGCACACATTTTCTTAGAAAGACCTATAGGATTTAAACAAGAATACACATCTCCCATTGAACTGAAGAGCAATCCAAAAAAGGCCTTAGTTGTTTCAAGAGAAGCTGATACTGTCCCAGAATCTTGACTGGCAGATTCAAATTCTGCATGAAGGTAAGCTTTCATCCCTGGGTCTTCATCATCGGAAAATACTGACTTTATACCTTTGTATGTAGATGTAAGAAACATTAGAATTCCAGTGAATACACCTAATACGCATTGTAAGGCTCCTTTTCCTGCTGTAACAGCAATATTAGATGAGGAGCATCCCTTCAAGTGATCTTTTTTTATTCCTTTGCACTCTGGTTTGCTTTGCGTGGCTTTGCACATTTGATCGCTGGTCGTTTCCTGCAGTGTTTGAAGAGATCCCTCAATGGAAGGACAATTTTGATCCAGACAAGGAGCTCCAGCTTCCGTCTTTGACTTCTCCTCTTTAGAAAAAACCGGCGGCGAACTAAAGATTAAAAAAACAAATAACAATGCTCTATGACCTTGATTCACGCTGATCCCCCTTTCTCTTTTGAATTCCTATTTTTTGGGCTTTCTTAAAAAAACTCCTCACACTCCCTTTTTGAAGGGTTTTCTTTTCCGGACCAATCACGAGTATTTGATAAACCGAGTCTGGAAAGAATAACTGACGCTCTTTAAAAAACACCTGCCGGCCGCTGGACCTTTTGTAGGAGCCCTTGATATTTAACTCCATAAAATCTTTTCTTTTCTTCAGACTGTGTGAGTCCGCCTTCCACTCTTGGATGCCGATCACTCTCAGCCATTCTTCCTTTCTCCAGGTGAATTTTTTAAAAAAATCTTTTTGTTTCAACTCTTTTAAATCTATTTTCTCTTGTTTTTGCAGGTGAAAAGTCCCGATGACTTTAGGGTTTGATTTTAATTTATAGGTAGAAACTCCATCGGCCTCCCGAACTCCTGACCAATGATCCCCCATGCTGTGGATTGGAAGAGGGGCTGGTTTTAGTTTTATCTCCTGCGGCGGAGTTGATTCTTGTTTTTTTGACGGAGAATTTTTTTTCTGTGCGAGGACAGAACCGCTCAAAAAACATAAAAGAAAAATCTGGACAAGTTTCATATGAGGGCATTATATCATATTGATTGATTGATTGATTGATTGATTGATTGATTGATTGATTGATTGATATGTTCCTGGACCTTCTTCCAGCCTTCGGATTCTTGTTTTCACGTCAGCAAAACAGCAGTGCTGTCAGATCGGTGTTGGTCCTATAGGCTGAGTGATGGCGGGAACAAGCTAAGGACAGGCGGCTTTGCCGAAAAACGTGTGTCTGAAGGTTTGTCTGCCTTTGCTTTCGTGCAAGAGAGGCCGCTGAGTTTTGTATTTGGAAGTATGACAGCCTGGATATACCACTTAAGAAGAATTTTTGAGCAGTTTAAAAAGCTGAGGCGCTTTTACGTGAAAAAAGGCAGACGGAGGTTCAACAGGGAGAGAAGTGATGATACTGCCAAGCCTGCATAAAAATAATCGTTTACTTTTAAAACGAAAAATTATAGGGATAACTTATGGCTGAATGGGTGTACTTGCATAACTTAGATCCTTTTGCTCTCTCTATTTATGGGAATTTTGGAATCCGATGGTATGGATTGGCTTACATTACCGCTTTTCTCCTGGGAAATTATTTTTTATTATTGCTTTTGAAAAACAACCGCACTCCTCTTTCCAGAGAAGATATTTTTAGTTTGGTGAATTATGCGATCTTAGGTGTTCTTGCTGGAGGCAGATTGGGCCACTGTCTGTTTTATCAACCTGATCTCTGGTTGAAGTGGAGTTCTCATTTTCCATTTTGGGGGGTCTTAGAGATACATAAAGGAGGCATGGCCAGCCATGGAGGTATTTTAGGCGTCCTGTTGGCTTTTTGGCTTTTCTCCTATCGAAAAAAATACTCCCTTCTGCACCTCTTGGATTTAAGTGTTGTGGGAGCGGGAGTGGGATTTTTCTTTGGGCGGATCGCTAATTTTATCAACGGAGAACTTTACGGACGAGTTATTCAAACTTCTGCTCCTTTTGGAGTGAAGTTTCCTCAAGAGATTTATACGTGGTTTCGCTACGGGGATTCTGAAAAACTTCTTTCGTTAAAACAGGCTGTTGTTCAACTGAAATCTATTAAAAATCCTTTTGGCCGGGGGGATCTCAATATATCGGAATCTCTTTGGGAGGTGTGGATTGCCTCAAAGGACCGCTTTACAGCAGAAATTTTATCTGTTTTAAATCGAATAACCTCCGCAGTTGAAGCCGGTGAACAAAAAATTATTGCTCCTCTTCAAGAAGCTTTGCCTCTCAGGCACCCTTCTCAACTGTATCAGTCTGTGCTGGAGGGATTGATACCCTTGATTGTTGTCAGTCTGTTGTGGAGAAAACCCAGAAAAACAGGTGTGATTGCAGGGGTGTGGGGAGTGAGTTATTTTACGATGCGTATTATTGGGGAAATATTTCGCGAACCGGATGCTCATATAGGATTTGACCTTCTGGGGTTGACTCGGGGTCAGTGGCTGAGTGCTGTGAGTTTTGTCGGTGTGGCTGTTTATTTTTATTTTATTTATTGCCGCCGGAAAGAACTAGACTCTTATTAACTCTTTAAAAGGGTTCATCAAAAGATACTTCGCCCTTTGTTCCAGTTTGGTAAGCCGAGACGCGTCTTTCAAAGAAATTGGTCAGCTCCTGCGTATCCTGCAAGTCCATAAAATGGAAAGGGTTTCTCACTTTAAACTGAGCGGGGATGCCGATTCTCTCCAACCTTAGATCTGTGATATACCGCAGGTAAGTTTTCATGTCTTTTAAACTCATGCCGGCCATACCTTGAGATAAAATCTCTTCCGCAAACGTCAATTCACAATCAATAGCTTCATTGAACATGGCGATAATCATGCTTTTCATATTGGGCTGGATCAAAGAAGGCTCCTCTTTAATAACAATTTCCATTGTTTTAAAAGCAAAATCAATATGACAGCTTTCATCTCGAAAGACCCAGTTGGTGCCTGTGGCCAACCCGTTTAAAAGGCCTTTGGAGCGCAGAAAATACACATACGCAAAAGCCGCAAAGAAAAACAATCCTTCAATGGTTCCTGCAAAACAAATAAGATTCATGAGGAACCGACGGCGGTCTTCTTGTGTATTCAATTTATCCAATTGTTCAATAGAGTCCATCCATTTAAAGCTGAAGTCCCCTTTCTTTTTAATAGATGGGATGTTATTGATTGCTGAAAAAGCCGCACTCCTTTCGTCATGATCAGGGATGTAGGTGTCCAGCAGGGTTAAATAGAATTGAACATGAAGCATTTCTTCGTAAAGCTGCCGGCCTAAATACATCCGAGCCTCAGGCGAATTGATATGTTTATACAGATTTAGCACCAGATTATTTCCTACGATGGTGTCCCCTGTGGCAAAAAAAGCCACCAATCTTTTGATGAGAAAATTTTCACTTGGAGTTAATTTTGTTTTAAGATCAATCACATCAGAATTAAAATCCACTTCATCAACCGTCCATGTGTTTTTAATAGCATTCTTATACATTTCAAAAAAGATAGGGTACTTCATCGGCCTGAGTGTCAGTTCAAAACCTGGATCCAATAACATGTGTGATTTCCTCCTCGTTTATTTTCCTCTTATGAATTTTAAAAATAAGCCTCCATAAAAACACCCATAATGTTTATTTCTGGACTTTATTTTCTGACGGCCCTGCTTTTCTCATAGAAATTTTATTTTTTCACTGAACTCCTAAATTCTATCTTAAAAGGGTCTTGTTTTTAAAACCGGCCGGTTGTATCAATCAAGAAAAAATATTTATTGCTGTGAGTCTAATTCATGGATGACGATTTGAGCAAATTTTGGTACAAATCCTACCTTTAAAGTGCAGAAGTTTGGCTAAGGCGTCAAAAAAAGGAGATGAAATGCCCTCAAAAATGGATCGAAATAATTTGGACTATATTGAAGTCCTATTTGAGCAGTATAAAGGGAATCCTCAATCAGTCAATCATGACTGGAAGCTCTTTTTTGACGGGGTGGAGACGGCAAGCTCTTTGGAGTACGGTGCTTTTTCAAAAAAAGAGCTGAAGGTTTACAATCTTATTCAAACCTACCGTGAAGACGGTCACTTAAAAGCTCAACTGGATCCTCTCGGAATAAAAGAGCCGTTTATGGACCATTTAGAACTGGCCCGTTTTGAACTAGAAAGTGGGGATTTGGATAAAAAATTTGAAGTTTTCTCACTCATTCAGACAGATTTTAAAAATTTAAAAGAGATGATTCTTTTTTTAGAGAGGACTTACTGTTCAAAGACAGCTCTTCACGTGGGAGGCTGTTCCCCTGAAGTCCGACACTGGTTCTTTAGAAAATTTGAACAGACTTCCTTTCAATTAAGCCTAGAGCAAAAAAATCATTTTTTAGAAAAACTGACATATACGGAGGCTTTCGAGAAATTTTTACACAATCGGTTTTTGGGGGCCAAAAGATTTTCCATTGAAGGAGCAGATGTTTTGATCCCTATGCTGGAGCATATTGTGGATCAGGGGGCTTTGCAGGGTGTAAAAGAGTTTGTCATGGGAATGTCGCATAGAGGGAGGCTTAACGTGATGGCCAATTTTATGAATCAGTCTTATGAAACTATTTTATCTCAATTTGAAGGTGAAGTTTTTTCAGATATGGATTTCACCGGGGATGTGAAATATCACATTGGATATTCCTGCAAAAAGAAAACCTTCTCCGGAAAAACCTGCAATGTTTTGTTAGGTTTTAATCCAAGCCACTTGGAGTCCATTGACCCTATTGTACAAGGGGTCACGAGAGCTCTTCAAAATAAAGCCAAAGATTCACAATCGAGAAATAAAGTGGTCCCTCTTCTTATTCATGGAGATGCCTCTTTTTGCGGGCAGGGGGTGGTGAGTGAAACTCTTCAACTATCCAAGTTGGACGGCTATACGGTAGGGGGGACTATCCATATCATTGTAAATAATCAAGTGGGGTTTACGACGGATCCGGCAGACGGAAGATCTTCCCTTTATGCTTCAGATTTAGCGCAGTCCATAGGAGCTCCTGTTCTTTTGGTGAATGCTGACGATGTGGAAAAATGCATTCAAGCAGTAAATACAGCTGTGGAATTTCGACAAAAGTTTCAACAGGATATTATTATTGATTTAATCTCTTACCGCAGGTTTGGACATAATGAGGGGGATGAACCGGCCTTCACTCAGCCTTTGATGTATGAAAGGATAAGAAAACATCCTACTGTGATGAATATTTATAAGAAACAGCTGATCAAAGAAAAAACAGTTCAAGATGACAGGAATCGTACTTTCCAGACATATACAAATCAACTGCAGTCGGTATTAGACGGCATTAGAAAAACTCCTGTGTCTATTAAAGAGAGTGATCTTCGGGGTGCTATATGGCCTTACAACCCAAAGCCTTCTACGGAGGAAATGGAAGAATCTGTTGAAACCGGCTCCTCTGAGAAAAATGTGACTCAAGTGCTGGAAGCTTTAATTTCAGAGCCTTCTGATTTGAATCTTCATTCAAAGGTAAAGCGTTTGATTCAAAACAGAAGAAAACTTGCGGGGTCCGAACAGGTGGATTGGGCCTTAGCGGAGCTGTTGGCGTATGGAACGCTGTGTTTGGAAGGGCATCCTGTTCGTTTGTCCGGTCAAGACTGCAAACGAGGAACATTCTCTCACCGCCATGCTGTGTATTTTGATTCTGAAAATGGGAAAGAACATATTCCTCTTGCTTGTTTGAATAAAACTCAAGCGGAATTTTGTATCTATAATTCTCCTTTGTCAGAGATGGCCGTTTTAGGTTTTGAATACGGCAATTCTTGTTTAGATCATTCGAAACTTAACATATGGGAGGCGCAGTTTGGAGATTTTTCAAATGGAGCACAGATTATTATTGATCAATATATTTCAAGCGGGGAGGAAAAATGGCTTCAATCCTGTGCTTTAACTCTACTGCTTCCTCATGGCTATGAAGGACAGGGGCCGGAGCATTCCAGTGCAAGATTGGAGAGGTATTTGCAGTTGTGCGCTCAGTACAATATGCAGGTCTGCTCTCCAACAACTCCATCTAATTTTTTTCATGTTCTAAGAAGGCAGTTAAAGAGGGGTATTTTTAAACCTCTTATCGTTATGACTCCTAAATCTTTATTGAGACACCCTCAAATGATGTCGCCTATAGAAGAGCTGTTTAAAGGATCCTTCAAAGAAATCATTGCAGAAAAACCTAAAAACTCTGTTCGCTCAATTGTTTTGTGTACGGGTAAGATCTATTTTGAACTTTTGGAAAAGTTTCCTAAAAATTTTAAACATGTGCTGTTCATTCGTGTGGAACAACTGTACCCGTTTCCGAAAAATGCTTTGGGTCCTTATTTGAATGGCTTTCCTGAGTTGGAAAAAGTAGTTTGGCTGCAGGAAGAGCCAAAGAACATGGGGGCGGCTTTTTTTATAATCCCCCGCCTTCAAGAGCTGTTGTATGAATTAGGAAGAACGAAGATCCGTGTGGAGTATGCGGGGCGGGCTGAAAAAGCATCGCCGGCAACAGGCTCTTCACTCATGCATCAAGAAGAGCAAGAGAGCTTGATCCAGGATGTAATTTCCAAAGTCCACACTTGAGACGCTCCTGCTTTTTTCAGAGCGGTCGCTTTCATGCTTTCCAGTGAAAGCGGAGGTCCAGTCACGAAAGCCAAGCAGACAAAGCTGTAAAGCTCAAACATACGTTTTGCCACAGAGCAAACTTTGTCTGCTCTGTTTCAAAGCCGAACTCATTTACAGCTCTATCTGCCCGGCTTCCTCGTGTACGTCACCGCCGTATTTTTGTCACCCTCGCGAAAGCGGGGGCCTATGTATAAAGTATTTCTTCTTGATTCTATCAAATATCAATTTTATCATACTCACTGTATAAGGCAGTGAAATATGAAAGTGGATATAAAGGTACCGGCGGTGGGTGAGTCTGTACGTTCGGCAGTGATTGGGTCTTGGCAAAAATCTTCCGGAGACTGTATCAACAAAGATGAAGTGCTGTTGCTTTTAGAAACAGACAAGGCCTCTATGGAGGTGCCTGCAGAAGCTTCCGGCCGATTGGAAATTTTAAAACAAGAAGGAGATGAAGTCCAAATTGGAGAGGTGATTGGCTCCATTGACACTTCTGTTCAGCCTTCCCAGTCCAAAGAAGGATTAAAAAGTGTTGAAAAATCTTCTCAGGCTGTTGTGGGTCCTTCTTCAAAAAAAGAAGAACCCTTATCTGAACCTCACGCTGAATTGGACCTTTCAAAATTTGCTCCTTCTGTCCGTCATGCTTTAGCGGAAAAGGATATAGATCCATCTTCTCTTAGAGGCACAGGCAAGGGGGGAAGAATAAAAAAATTGGACTTACAAACAAAAACTTCTCAATCAGCCGCCCCTTCAACGTCCTTGTCTCAAAAATCTTCTTCTGCGGAGGCTGATGAATTGAGTTCAGAATTTCGCCGCGAAAAAATGACTACTCTTCGAAAGAGAATTGCTGAAAGGCTTGTGGCTTCTCAGAGGGGGACAGCGACTTTAACAACATTTAATGAAGTGGATATGACCCGCATCTTAGCTCTTCGCAAAAGCTATCAAGAAGTTTTTCAGAAAAAATACGGCATCAAACTTGGTTTCATGGGCTTTTTTATAAAAGCTGTGATTCAAGCGATGAAGGCTTATCCAAGAGCGGGGGCGCAAATTGAGGGAGGAGAGCTTGTTTTTCACAAGCACTGCCATATTAGCATTGCTGTTAGCACAGAGAAGGGCTTGATTGTTCCTGTGATTAAAAATGCGGATTTAAAATCTACTGCAGAGCTTGAGAAAGAAGTTTTGTATTTTGCCAAAAAGGCCAGAGACGGTAAAATTCTACCGGATGATTTAATGGGAGGAACTTTTACGATCAGCAACGGCGGGGTCTTTGGTTCTCTTCTTTCTACTCCTATTTTGAACCCTCCTCAGAGCGGTATTTTAGGAATGCATAAAATTGAAAAGCGTCCTGTTGTTTTGGGTGATGGCATTGTGGTTCGGCCTATGATGTACTTGGCTCTGTCTTATGACCACCGGATTGTGGACGGCAGAGAATCGGTTGGATTTTTAGTGACAGTGAAGGAATGCATTGAGGAGCCGGCCCGCATTCTTTTAGACATTTAATTTTAATTCAACTTTTTCTGAGCTTATAGCTTGGAGAGAATCAACGCAGGTATCTAGTTTTTAGGGATTGTTGCGGCTTCACTTAAGTTTTTAATTGTCAGCTTATAAACAAACCATTTTGCCTTTTCAGGGCCGTCTCCTCCCGGATGCCCCTCACAGCTTTGAGCTTTGACTTCTTTTGTTTCAAGCTTTTGAGCATCTTGTTTTGATTCAAAAAGGCCGATAATTTCATATTTTATCACAGTGTGATTTTTCTTTTTATAGTCTCTTATCCACTTCCCCAGGCGATTTTCTAATTTATGAGTCATTCCAATCCGGCAGTAAGTGTCTTTATACAATTCTTTCTTTTTATTTAAACATTCAGTTTTACAGGAGTAAATTTTGTCAATAGATGCACAACTCACCTGAAACAAAAACAACGCCCCTATTAAATACTTTAACATTTTACACCTTTTTTCTTCTTTTGTTCTCGGCTGTATAATACAGGTTTACATTGATAACAATAGAGAAAATAGACCCTTGCGACAGCAGGGGCGGCTGGTATTGCAGGATGACGGATGTTGTGGGGCGGTGTGCGTGCAAAAGATGAGGTGCTTTTTGGAAAGGGCCGGCAAAATTGCTGTGATTTCACGTCATAAATCACGGCAGGAGGATCATTGCATAAATTCGTAATTTTTCTTTATAATGAGGCAGAAATTTTATAGAGTATGGACGAAACGCTTCAATTTTAAGATCAGGCAATTTAAAAAAAAGAGAGGAAAAAATGGAATTTGATTTAATCGTGATTGGATCTGGACCAGGAGGCTACACAGGAGCCATTCGCTCTGCTCAACTGGGTTTAAAAACAGGTATTGTTGAAAAATATTCTGTCTTAGGAGGAACTTGTTTGAATGTGGGATGCATCCCTTCAAAAGCTTTATTGGATTCCAGCGAGCATTACCACTTTGTGGATAATGAGATTAAAAACCACGGTGTGGACGTAGGAAAAGTTCATTTGAATTTACCCAACATGATGAAAAGAAAAGATAAAATTGTCTCAGAGCTGACAAACGGTGTAAACTACTTGATGAAGAAAAATAAAATTGAAAGGTTTCAGGGACACGCTCAAATCATCAGTCCCTATAAAGTTAAAATCAGTGAATCAAAAACAATTCAAACAAAAAATATTATGATTGCAGCTGGAAGTAAACCGAAGGCTTTGCCTTTTGCTCCTTTCAGTAAGACAATTATTTCTTCTACAGAGGCCTTAAGTCTTTCAAAACCTCCGAAATCTATGGTGGTTGTTGGAGGAGGATATATCGGTTTAGAGTTAGGGTCTGTGTGGAAAAGGCTGGGTGCGGATGTTCATGTTGTGGAATTTTCGGAACGCTTATGTCCGGCTTTAGATAAAGATATTTCTCAAGCTCTTTTAAAAGTTTTAAAGGAGCAAGGTCTGAAGTTTTATTTGAATTCAAAAGTCACTGAAGCTGAAGATAAAGGAAAAAAGGCAGAGATTGTCTTTGAGCAAGATAAAAAAAATCAAAAACTTGTCAGCGACATTGCTTTGGTCTCCATTGGACGTATTCCATACACTGAAAATTTAGGTCTAAAAACCTGCGGCATTGAAACGAATGAACAAGGGTTTATACCTGTCAACTCTAAATATCAAACATCAGTTCCCTCTATTTACGCCATTGGGGACGTGATCGGAGGAGCTATGCTGGCTCATAAGGCTGAAGAAGAGGGGGTGGCGGCGGCGGAGATTATTGCAAATGGACAGGGTCATGTGAATTATAAAACACTGCCTTCTGTTGTTTACACTTGGCCTGAGGTGGCTTCTGTCGGGCTGACTCAAGAACAAGCACAAAAAAAAGGAATAGATATAAAAACGGGGCGTTTTCCTTTCACAGCAAACGGCCGGGCCAAAGCTTTGGGTTGTACAGAGGGTTTTGTGAAAATTATTTCTGATAAAAATACAGATGAAGTTTTAGGGGTGCATATCATAGGGCCGAGGGCCTCGGACATGATTGCAGAGGCAGTCATAGCTATGGAGTTTAGCGCCAACAGCGAAGATATTGCCAAAAGTTTTCACGCCCATCCAACTCTCTCTGAAGTAGTGAGGGAGGCCGCTTTGAGTGTGAACTCAGCCGCTCGGCAAATGTAAAAAACAGGTATGAAAAAATATTTCCATATTTTTTGTTTAACCGCATTGTTTTTAGCTTTGTTTGTTATTTTATGGGGGGCTTGGGTTCGCTTCTCACATTCTGGTGATGGATGCGGAATGAACTGGCCTTTGTGTCATGATGAATGGATTCCTGAAAGTGATTCGTCAAAAACGTGGATTGAATGGCTGCACCGGGCAAGCTCCTCTGTCTTTGGACTTTATATTTTGTTTCTTGCATTTTTAAGTTTTAAATATTTTCCTAAAAATCATAAAATTAGATTTTGGTCATCAACAGCTCTTATTTTTACAATTAGTGAGGCCCTTATTGGAGCTTTTTTGGTTTTAAAGGGCCTGACAGGCCAAAATACCTCAGGGCTTAGGCTTTTTATTTTGAATGCCCACTTGTTGAATAGTTTATTTTTAACAGCTTCCATCGTGCTGTGCCTTAGATATGCTGTAGGATCTGTATCCATTCCTTTTAAAAAAATAACTTCCTTAGCCGGCTTCTATCTTTTGATTGCTTTCACAGGCTCCACAGCTTCTTTGTCCAATACATTATTTCCTTCTTCCTCTTTAAAAGAAGGGTGGTTGATGGATTTTGATGAACACTCTCCTTGGATTGTTCAGTTTCGCTTGTGGCATCCAGCGGCGGCTGTTCTCATTGCAGGAGCTGTTTTGCTTTATCTTCTTTGGAATTTTGAAAAAAAGGATTTTTTTCCTCTAAAAAGTTTTTTTAAAAAACAAAAATCAATTTTATACAGCGTTCAGGATTTAGTCTATTCCAACAGCAGGCTTTTATTGACAGGTTTATTATTTTTAGGGATTTTAACGGGAGCGATAACTTTATTAACGCTTTCGCCTCTTGTTATGAGAATGATTCATTTACTTACTGCTTATTTGATCTGGGTTTTTATTTTTCTTTATAAGTGAAAAAGTTAAGCGCTTTTCTTCTTAATTTCCTTTGTTTGTAAAGGACACGATTTAATTTTATCAGAAGACAGGCAGTGAATGTATGTGTGAACTGTCCTTGTTTGTATTTGAAACATCATAGTTTTTGGCAGACAATAATGTATTCTTTATGCATTGTATTTACTTTGTTTCCAGCAATGTTGGTTGGAGAGTTTTGAGAGGGCATTACTTTTGAAGAAATAGACCTCTCGTAAGTCAAAATATGCCGGAAACTGTTTTTTTCAAATTGTTCTGCGATAAATTGATCTGTGGGAAGAGTCACATTCTTGACTGTTCTATTTCCAACAACATAGACAGCAAAACCTCTATAAGCTGTTGCTTTGGAAACTTCTTTTATGGATTTTTCTAAATCCATATAAAAAGAAGAAACTTCCAAAGCTCTTTTAAGATCAGTTTTGCTGATTTTCTTTATGAATGCAGAGAGAACCCCCTTGTTGTATAAATTTTTAACCTTTTTTCCCCCCATAAGAATAGAATCAATTTGTCTAGAATGAGAAAAACCCATCCACTCATTGGAAAGAGCAGAAAATTGGCCGTAAGCCACTGTTGTCCTGCTGTCTCCATAAGGAGGGCTGGTGAGTACAGCATCATATTTTTCTTTCTTGTACGTAAATTCTCTATTGTAAAATTGAAAGTTTTGATTTTTCAATAAAGGCAGATAAATTTTCGTGTAAGCTTCTAAAATCTTATCTAAGTGTTTAAAATACAACTCAAATACATCAGGGTAAAAAGACTTTCTTTTTTCTTCTGTCATTCTGTACAGTTTAAATTCACTGTTTCTTGTGTATGAAACAAAACGAACAGTTTCAGAAAAAGCCAGCCAAAATAAGGCTTGGTATTTTTTAGAACTAATCTCTTCCAATATGGAATTTCTAACTACAGACAAATCTTTAATGACTCTCTTAGAAAACCAAAAATCAATATTTACAACAGGAGGGGGCGGTATGTTTTCTTCTTCATAATAAACAGCGTATTCTAAGTTTCTTCTATAGTTGAAAAGTTTTTTCATATTTAGTTTTGTATATCTTGCTTGAGCAATAAGAACAGCTAAAGGATTGATGTCAAAACCGTGGAATTCTGAAAAGCCGGAAAAAATTCCTGCTAGTACAGAGGAGCCTGTACCGCAATAAGGATCTAGCAAGCGGGTTTTATTGATTTTAAGCTCTTTAAAAAGTTCAATTCCGATTTGAGGCAGCATGGAGGCGGGGTACCTGTGAAGATTGGGGAAATGCGTAGAATAATTTTCTCCTTTAAAATCATAATTGTTATTTTTTTGTACTTCATACATAATACTATAACTCTATAGTAATTATTTTTGGCGGGGCAGTTTAAGGGTAATCAAGGCCGGCGGATTCAAGAATTTTTAAAATTACTTCGTCATAAGAGATACCCTCGTGTTCGGCAGATTTCGGCAAAAGGGACAAAGGGGTCAGCCCCGGCAGAGTGTTAAACTCCAAAACATAAATATTTTCTGCTCTGTCTATAATAAAATCAGCACGGCCGTAAGATTTTATTTGAAATAATTTTTGAATTTGACTTGTAATTTCTTTCAGTTGGCTGATGGTATTTTCTTTGAGGCGCGGGGGGGTGAAATATTGAGTTTGATTTTTTTCATACTTTCTTTTGAAATCGTAAAAATGTCCAAAGGCCGGTTGAATTTCAACAGGAGTTAAAATTTTTTCATTCAAAATAGGGACAGCTGTTTCAACCCCTTCAATATACTGCTCTACCAATATATTTGAATCTATGGTGAAAGCATTTGTGACAGCGTTTTTCCAATCCTTTTTCGATTTGCAAATATGCACGCCAATGCTGGAGCCGGAGCGGCAGGGCTTCACCACACAAGGAAAAAATGGGGGGCGGTCTAAAGCTTTTCCCTCTGACGACAGATGAGTAAAAGCAGGGGTTGGAATTTTTTGAAGAGAAAGCCATTTTTTAAATAAGATTTTGTCCATGCATAAAGCACTCAATAAAACACCGCAGCCTGTATAAGGGATTTTCAAGTATTCTAAGATTCCCTGCAGGACGCCGTCTTCTCCATAAGGGCCGTGGACTGCCAAAAAAGCCGCATCAGGCCGGTATGTTTTCAATTTTTCAAATAAATTTTCGTCAGCGGCAAATTCTTTAAAAGATAATTTTAATCGAGTGAAAGCTTGAGCTGCGCTGTGGCCTGTGATCAAAGAAATGTCTTTTTCAACGCCAAAGCCTCCTTTGATAAGAGCTATTTTTTTGTTTGAAAAATTCATAAATTGCTCCACTCACCGAGATAGTGTACTTCAGGCTCCAACTGAATATTAAATCTATTTTTAATCGTCTTTTGAACATGGCAAATAATCTGATGAATATCAAGAGCTGTGGCAGAGCCTTTGTTGATAATAAAATTAGCATGTTTTTGTGAAATTTCAGCACCGCCTATCCGAAAGCCCTTTAACCCAGAATCTTCAATCAGTTTACCGGCTTTACCGCCAGGCGGATTTTTAAAAACAGATCCGCAGCTAGGGTGGTTGAGAGGCTGAGCAGTTAATCTTTTGCGGTTAATTTGACGCAATTGTTGATGAAAATCTCTCAGAGTTTTATTGGGCCATTTAAAATGAACTTGATAGATCATCCCCTCCTGCCACCCTGTACAGGATCTATAGCTCCATTTCAGGTCTTCCTTTTTAAAAGTTTTTAAAGCACTGCTGTCAAAAGGCAGAACTTCAATAAATTCAATGATTTGAGAAAATTCGCGGGGATGCACATCATAGCTGACCCCCGCGTTCATGACCACTCCTCCTCCAACATCTCCGGGTAAACCGCACAGAAATAAAGATGGCGCCAATTTCAACTCAGAAAAAATCTTAAAAATTTGAGATTTAGGAGCGCCTGATAAAGCGGATATACAAACGTAATTTTTATCCTTATTTACTTTGATAGTATTCAAATGCCTGAGATGAATCACAAGCCCTCTCACTCCTTGATCGCTGATCAAGCTGTTCGTGCCGCCGCTTAAAACAGTTATAGGAATTTTTCTCTCTTTACTCCAAAGACAGCTTTGTTTTAATTCTTTTAAATTTTTAGGAGCGAAAAAATATTCAGCGGACCCTCCTGCTTTCCAGCCGGTAAATTGTTTTAAAGGCGCTTGTGTTTGAATTTCCATTATCAATTCATTTCAAGAGCTGTGCGGGCTGTTTGAGAGAAGACATTTACAACTTCTTCCAGCAGGAGTTTGTATCTGTGATTAAGAATTTCTACTTCTGTATCCGGCACAAAATCTGAAAGGTAAATATCCTCACCGCTTTCATTTAAAGTGTTGAGTAATTGAGTGCTGGAAAAAACGTGTTGTGAGACAACGTTAGCATCGGATTCGGAAAATTGTATGACTTTTAGGAGTTTCTTGGGGTTTGTAATTTGACCTATTGCAGGGCGTTCATTTTGATAAAATTCATGCGTAAGGATAAAATACACCACTTCTGCTTTTTTTCTTTCCTCTGGAGGAAGATTTTCCATTTTTTGAATCACTTTTTTGTGGAACTCCGGGTTTTCTGGAAAGAGAGGAGTGCCGTAATGAAAAATATCTATGTGATCATAGTCATGAAGATGAGCTGAGATAGGATGTATATATTCACCTTCTATTAGTGTTGTTTGATTGAACAGTCCAACAGGAACAACTCTCTGAGAGCTTTTTGGCACTTGATTTAATGCCAATATTCCAAGGTCGGAAGATGTGGGAAGGACTATCGTTTTCGGAAACAAGTCAAGAGTTTTTTTTACAGCACTAGCCTGTGACCTGTTTCCTTTTACTTCACGATCAATATAATCTACAAGCTCATTGTGGGTTCTGTATTTTTGTAAAAACATCCATTCAGGAGGGATGTGATAAAATGGAGTGGCAAAAGCTGACAATCTTATGTTAAACAACTGCCACCAGTAAAGAGTGACTTGTTTGTCTCTCATTCGAATTTCAGCTTCTTTTCTAAATTTTTCTAAAGCAGTCAGTTTCCCGAGTTGGTTAGAGGCTATAAGTCCTTTTTGAATATGATGGATGTGCAGAGGGATAAAAGGCTCCAAATCTTCAATATGTGTTGTTTTCGGATCTATCGAGCGGCTTCTTAAGTTTTTTCCCAACTCTATCAATGAGTGAATCCCATTCAACCCCTCATAAAACACTGGTTCTGTGTATCCTGATGCTTTCGCTTTTTCCTCTAAGTCTATTCCAGGGTTTTGAACAGAAAACTGTTGTTCGCAAAGGCCCGCGCCATAGGAAAAAGATGTGGACAATGATAAAGAAAAAATAATCGCATGGATTTTATTCATATTATTTCCTCATCTCTACGGGGTTCAGTTTTTCATTTCAAAAAAAATCTCTACCCAGTAATAGCTGTAAGAAGGTATTTTTCAAGTAAATTCTACGATCTGTGTAAAATTTTCACTCCCTTGCTCTGTACTAACACTCGACAGTTTTCTAAAAAACTCTAAGTGTTTTTAGTTTTTTAAAAAGAGGAGAATTGCTTCTTTCGTTTTGACAGCTGATGAACCGCCATCGCTTCCACATAAAAGTCATTCCTGTGAAAGCAGGACCCCAATCATGTAAGGAATAAGTCGTATTTGTAAGGCGGCCTCTAATTCTGCTTGGCAGCTTCGGAGTGTTCGCCTCCTGCGCTTGGCAGCTTCGGAGTGTTCGCCTCCTGCGCTTGGCAGCTTCGGAGTGTTCGCCTCCTGCGCTTGGCAGCTTCGGAGTGTTCGCCTCCTGCGCTTGGCAGCTTCGGAGTGTTCGCCTCCTGCGCTTGGCAGCTTCGGAGTGTTCGCCTCCTGCGCTTGGCAGCTTCGGAGTGTTCGCCTCCTGCGCTTGACAGCTTTGGAGTGTTCGCCTCCTGCGCTTGGCAGCTTTGGAGTGTTCGCCTCCTGCGCTTGGCAGCTTCGGAGGCTCACTGACAGGATTCGCAGATTTCTGGATTTTCCAAATCTTCTGAGCTGTTTTTTTGCACCGTCACTTTTGAGATGCGGGTGGCCGGGCGGGACCTTAAGTAGTAGCTGGTTTTAAGACCCTGCTTCCACACGTACATATACATACTAGACAGCTTGCCAATGGAAGGGCTTTCAATAAATAAATTAAGAGACTGACTCTGATCAATGTAAGGACCCCTCGCTCTAGCAAGGTCAATTAAAGCTTTTTGAGGAATCTCCCAAGCCGTTCTGTAAATCCTCTTTAAGGAATCAGGTATAGAGGAAATATTTTGAATGGATCCATCATTGATCTTTATTTCATTTCGAATAGCTTCATTCCACAAGCCTATTTCTTTCAAGTTTTCCACTAAATATTTGTTTATTTGGATAAACTCTCCAGAAAGCGTTTCTCTTTTAAATAAATTTGAAATTTGAGGTTCAATAGCTTCATACACTCCAGAAATAGAAGCAATGGTGGCTGTTGGAGCGATAGCAATCAACAAAGAATTTCTTAAACCATGCTCTGCAATTTGTTCTTTTAATTTAGTCCATCTTTTTTGGTTTTTTGGTTTTTCGCCCCACAAATCAAACTGCAGCATCAGATCCACAGCTCTTGTTTTTTTGAAGGCAGGGTGGGGCCTGTATTTTGCCGCTAAATCACAAGATGTCTTAACAGCATGGTAATAAATCTCTTCCTGAAGATCTCTAGACAGCTCTAAAGCCGCCGGGCTGTCAAAAGGCAGTTTTAATTTAAAGAGCAAATCCTGCCAGCCCATTAAACCCAATCCAATGGGCCTCCACTGGCTGTTGGATGATTGAGATGTTTCAATAGGATAAAAATTAATATCAATTACACGGTCTAAAAAAGTACATGCTGTTTTCACTGTTTTAGCAAGTTTTTTCCAGTTGACCTTATCTTGGCGGTGGTAAAAATTGCTGAGATTGATAGATCCTAAATTGCAGACAGCTGTTTGTTTGTCAGAGGTGGCTTCTAAAATTTCAGTACAAAGATTGGAAAGATGAACCGTGTGCGGTTTTTCTTTAGTTTGATTGCACTTTTTGTTGGAATGATCTTTAAAAGTCATCCATCCATTGCCGGTTTCAGCAAGAGTTTTCATCATTCTGGAGTATAAAGTTCTGGACGGAATCGTTTTAACAGCCAACTTCTCTTTTTCAGCTTTAATGTAAGCTTGTTCAAATTCATCTCCGAAAAGATCGACAAAATGAGGGACGTCCTTGGGGTCAAACAAAGACCAACTGCCGCCTTCTTCCAACCGCTTCATAAAAAGGTCAGGCACCCAATTCGCCAGGTTGAGATTATAAGTACGCTGATTTTCATCTCCTGTATTGTCTTTAAGTTCTAAAAATTCTTCAATGTCGGCGTGCCATGTTTCCAAATAAATACAGGCGGCTCCCTTTCTGCGCCCCCCCTGATTGACAGCAGACACAGAAGAATCCAAAGTTTTTAAGAAGGGGACGATGCCGTTGGAGTGGCCGTTGGTGCCTTTAATCAAAGAACCTCTAGAACGCACTCTGGAGAAAGAAACTCCAATGCCTCCTGCGTACTTGGACAGGAGAGCAATGTCTTTGTATTTGTCATAAATGGCATTCAAGCTGTCTCGAGGGGAGTCCAGCAGGTAACAAGATGAAAGCTGAGGTCTCACAGAACCAGAGTTGAACAATGTCGGAGAGCTTGGCATATAATCTAAACTGGAAATAAGGTCATAAAACTCTTTAGCCTCCTTAAATGTTTTGGACAGCCCGCAGGCTACACGCAGGAAAAAATATTGGGGAGTTTCGATGACCAAGCGGGTTTCTGGATGTTTAAGAAGATAGCGATCGTAGATGGTTCGAATGCCAAAATATTCTAAACGACGCGACTGCTGTTTGTTGACAACAATATTGAAAGCCTCTTTGTTTTCTTTAATAAAAGAAAAAGCGTTTTTGGAGATGAGTTTTAGTTCAAAAGCTTTTTTAGCGGATTTGTAAAAGTTTGTAATTTGCTGGCTGGCGGCTTCTTCTTCAATATATCGGTCCATTAGGCGTGAAGCCAACAATGAGTATTGAGAGTCTTCCGATATTAAAAGGGAGGCTGTGCGAATGCAAAGCTGGTCTAATTCTTTTGTAGAGGCTCCGTCATACAAACCGCTGATGGCCTTTGTAGCGACTCTCATAGGATCTACTTCATCCAGGCCGGATGAGCAGGCCAATACAACATTGATGATCTTGTTGACATTGACAGGCTCAAGGGAGCCGTCTCTCTTTTTAACACTCATTATTTTTGGAGTGGTTTGATCGCTTTCAGAAGAAGATTTTTTGGCTGTGTCAATACTGGGTTCTGTCATTATATCCTGCTGCCCTTCGTTTGTGTTGCGGATAGGGGAGTATCTGTTGTTTTAAAAAAGAAGTCAGTGTCTTAAATTTTGCGTCACTCAGAATATTTTCATAGTATTTGCCGCAAAAGAGTAGATAGAAAACATAAATGTTCCTAAAATCCCGTCCAATGTCTCTTTTTTCGCTTTGTGTAAGAATTAAAAAAAATTATACTTGACTGGCTTTTTTAAAACCAGACTTTTGAAACTAGACTGGTCTTCTTTCAATCCGCCGGCCCCACAACAACAAGGATGGATTATACCGTATTTCTGCTAAGGCTGGCCTGCCTGCCAAAAGAGTGTAATATTTTCACTTCATAGAGCCTTTAAAAAGGGTTTTTAGGGGAAATTAAAGAAAAAAGAAAATTGGAACTATTGTATAATGCCCCCTGTTTTTCAGAAATAATATAGGTGAGTGTAATGAAGTTTAAAAGAGTTTTGATTTTTGTTATTGGCTGGACCTGTCTTTTTCCCTTTGCAGAAGAAACAGGGCAGCTGCATTTCAATTTTAGCTCTAAGTGGGATCAATATATCAGTCCTAAGTCTTATCCGGATCAGCTGGACCGCTATTGGAATATTCAAAGCCGCATTGTTGTTCATAAGGAGCATAAATATATTTTTTATAATGCCAATATGAGGATGTTGATCTCTTTGGATGAGAGTGAGCAGTACCTTATATCTATTCCTTACGCCAATGTGGGATATCAACTGGAAGGTATTCAAACTTTGCCCTATCTGAACTCTATTCACGCTTCTATTGGCAGGTATAAAAAAGCCTGGAGCTGGATGGACCGCTACTGGGAGCTGGGGCTTTGGAATCCCAGAAATGTTTTTGATTATTTTAATCCAGAAGAGCTGGGCATTGTAGGCTCTACAGTTGTTTTTAAAGGCAGTCAATGGTCTTTAACTAATTTTATTGGAGGTTTCTTTTTGCCTAACGAGCAGTCGGCTATGGGGCAGAATAAAGCAGGGGCTTTTAAATCAAAATCACGATGGGCCACTCCTCCATCTTCAAATCTTTCTATATTAGATAAAAGATTAAATTCCTACTATTGGATTCAAGAACCTTACTTAACAAACGTTTTATTTCAAGGGAGTTATCTGGTTGACTTGTTCTTAGGGGATAAAGCGGATAAGTGGGTTTCTTTTTCTTATGCTCATAAGCCGTTAAATCAAAACTTTTATAGAGTGAAAAGCGGCATCAGAATTGACGAGTCTTCAGAGTCCTCTTTGGATAATGCTATTTATCACCACTCTTTTAAACATCGTTTGGTGAATGTAGAGTCCGGTTTGAAATGGAACAGGTGGGTGGTGGAGCTGGGATTGATAGATGAAAATTTAGATCCTATTGATTTGCCTAAAAATTGGCTGGCTCCTAAAGTCCCAGACAGTGTATTTTTTGCATCCGCCTCCCTATCTGCAGAGTTTTCTCCTTTTTTGTGGAGTAAACATTCTCTTCGGACAGCTTACTTAAGATCTTGGGAAAAAGAAAATCGAAACCCTTCTCTGATAGGAGGAGATATTGACACTTTAGTTTCTTTGATGAGGTTCAAAACAAAAACAGCGGCGGCAGTTGACTGGGATGCTTACTTTCTATGGGGCGGGCGGAAGAAGATTCACTCCTTTTTAAGATATTGGTACGCCATTGATCAGAAAGGCGGATGGCTGAAATGGAATCTCAATTACTTTTTTCACTCTCAGCTGCAGTTGATGTTTGAATATATTGTTGTTGGATCTGAAAAGAATGAGAAAAAGGGATTTCTCAGCTGGTATGGAAATAATGATCGATGGTCTATACAGGTGCAGTATGGATTTTAAAATATTTAAAATAATATTCATAGGTGTTTTTGTGTTGTGTTTTGCGGGGAGCTGCGGCCTTCGTGTGGGTGAGGTTTATAAAGATCCTGTTTTTTCAGGGACTAACTTGGGGTGTATGAATAAGCTTAGAGGGCAATTTGAATCTTATGTTCAACAAAACCTCCAAGAAGGTGAGTTAGGGATGCTGTCCAGATGCCTTACAACGGCTTTCACTATTTTTAAGCATCATGTTTGGGGTGAGGAGAGGGGGAGTTATTCTCCTGAAGAGCTGAGAAATTTTTTCCATGAATTTTTTATGCAGGACAATCAGATTAGTGATGAGCTTTTACGCCGTCTCATGGTGTTGAAAACAGCCTTAGTGGGAGGGAATACAGACTCACTGACTTTAGATGAAATTGATCATATTATTCAGCGTATTGAAATTATCGGGAGAATTATGGCAGATGTTTATCCTTACAATCATATCTTATTTCACCGGAAGCATACCTCTTTTGAGCAGTTAAGTGAAAGCGCCAAGGCCATAAAAAAAACTGTGGAAGAGTTTTCTCATAGAATATTCCAAAAACCTTATTCTTTAGGGTCAGCAAATCTTCTGCTTCGGGACATTGGTCAAATGATGGATTTCTCCTCAGATCAAAACCATTTTTGGTTAAGGGGTATTAGAGGTTTTGCTCCTTTTATTTTAACGTCTTCCGGCAAGAAAGATGTGATCCTGCCTGAAGAGTGGCCTGTTTTGATGGGTTCTATAACAGATATTTTATTTTTACTGCTTCATGTAAATACATCTATAGGGGCTGTTTCTTTTTCACAGAAAATACTTCATTATTCTCAATCCTTTGAATTTTTTTTGAACTTTCTTAAAGAGAGAATGACTCA
Organism: Bdellovibrionales bacterium; assembly: GCA_965199935.1. GTDB lineage: Bacteria > Bdellovibrionota > Bdellovibrionia > Bdellovibrionales > UBA1609 > JAPPLG01. The sequence goes on along the minus strand of CBDATD010000001.1, from coordinate 481,339 downwards.
GAAGATAATAACAAGATCAGAGGTGATAAGACTTGTTCAAAATTTGAAAGAAGAAAATATTATTCCGGAAAAAATACAATATGCTGGTTTAGAAAGAGTTGTTGATTCTATTTTTGGAAAAATTCTTTTCCAAAAAGAAGGAGATTTTTCTTTCGGCAAAGAGGAGTTTGCGCGTCTTGAAAATTTTTATCAAGAGTGGAGCCGGCGTCAAAAGGATATTGATTCAGTTGTCTCAGACTCTCATTGGCAGAAAAAAGTGTCTGAAAAAAACGAACAAACTATTGCAGAGCTGTCGCATTTTAAACCTTTATATAGAGGGGAATCTGCAGAGATTAATGTTTACCTAACCTATCCTTCTTTAGAAGAAGAGGAGTCCAAGTATAAAAATTTAAGTATGTATTCTCTTTACTGGAGCGCCGCTAAGGCCGTCATTGCGGGATATGCGGGCCGCCCTGAATATGGTTTAACGGAGCATGAATTTGGTTCTTTAATAAAAGATTTTAGAGGTTTTATTTCTGATCTAGGAGGGCTGAAATCCGGGCCGCTAAAAGAAATACAAAATTATGGAAGAACAGAGTTTATAGCCGGACATTTACTGCTCTATGAAACAAAGGGGTTTTATGGGTCGGATGGGGTTTTTGATTCTGACGGTAGCCGCTTAGAGTTTATTTCTCAAAGAGAGGGGACAGAATTTTTAGCTTTAACAGGGTTTATTATAAAAACCCTGAAAGATTTGTCGAAGGGGTTGAATAAAATTTGCTCGGATTCTATCAGCCGCGCCTGCTTTGTAGATAATATTTTAACAGTGATTCAAAGTGTTTCCGGAACTATGCCCCACCTGTCTGAATTTTTAAGCTCTATCTCAGCTGAAGAAAAAGAAAGATACGCAGAACTTTTGTTTAGTATGTCTGTTGTGGATCCGGAGCAAATAGAAACCTTAGAGTTTCTAGAACCTGTTCACTTGAGAAATTTAGTTTTTACCCTGCTTTACCAGGAAGTCACGATCACCCGTTATGATTTGAACGAAAATACTGTGTTGGATAAAGAAGAATTAATTGAAGAAGGCGGGTCTGAGGAAAATGTTTTTCAGCTCTATGATGGTTTAATCAAGTACTTTGGAGTTCAGTTGTTTTGCAGGGATCCTCAAAGTTTTGAAGGGCAAATTGGTTTTGTCTATAATTACGTTATAAGGCACCTTGTTCTGCCTCCGCGGGCTTCTGATCTAGGCTGTTTTGGAAAACTAAATGCTTATGTGGTGGAATCAGGGATGCAGTACTTAGACTTATGGGGTGTGCAAATAGACCGCATACAGCTCATGAAATTGGCTCTCCACCTAGTGCAGTTGATGAGGACTCGATCTAAGCAAATTATGTCCTCTTCCTGTGAAATTGAGAAGGAAGAAGAAGGAGACTCCGTATTTCAGCAGATTATAAAAGCCTGCTTCTAAAAATGATATTTATCTATAAACTGTAAAAAAACTAGACACCTGCCTTTCAAAAAGTTATATTTTCCTTTGAAAATGCTTTTATTTCTGTTGTTTCCTTTTTTGGTTTCCTGTTCAGGGGCTTTTTTGAGCGGGGAGAGGGAGTTCAATCAGTTTCTGCAACGGGCTTTTGATGAAAAAGTCCAGCGGCATCCGGAGCTGAGTACACTTTTAGGCCAAAAATCCGGTAAGGGCCGATGGAACAGCTTATCGGAGGCTTACCTAAAAAAAACGTATGACAGCACCGTAAATAAAAATTTAAAAGCACTGTCACAATTTGATATTTCTTCTTTTTCCGAAAAATCTCAGTTGAGATGGAAAATTTTCAAATGGATGCTGGAAGAAGAAAAAACTCACTTTGATTTTCGATTTCACCGCTATATGGTCTATCCTTTTTTTGGACGGCCGTTGGAGGCCTCTTCTTTTTTAGTCAATGCCCACACTATTGAGAATGTGCAAGATGCTAAAAACTATATCGCTCGTGTACGCGGTATTAAAAATTATTTTAATCAAATGATTCTGCTGCTTAAGGAGTCTGCTCGAAGAGGCCTGTCTCCCTCTAGAACTGCCTTTTCGAAAGTGGAGGAAAATATTAGAACCCTTTTAAAGGGGCATCCGTTGGATTCACAGGGAGAACACATCCTTGTTCAGGATTTTAACAAAAAAATGGAAGCTTTAAATTTAAGCTCCTTTAAAGCAAGAAAATTAAATAAGGAGCTTGAGCAGGCTCTTTTGGAATTTTACAAGCCGGCTTATGAAAATCTTTTGACTTACTGGTTGAAGTTTCAAGTGAAATCCGAAAATCGAGAGGGGCTGTGGGGGCGGCCTCAGGGAAGAGAGTATTATCATTTTTTACTTCGCAAAAAAACTGGATCTGAATTCACTCCTGAAGAAATTCATCAACTAGGTTTGAAAGAGGTTCAACGTCTTCATTTGGAAATCAAACAGCTCAAAAATAAATTGAATTTTAAAGGGAGTTTGTTGAGTTTCTTTAATGATTTTCGAAATAACAAACAGTTTTACTATCAAAATAGAGTGTCTTATCTTTTTGATGCCAATAAAGTTATTTCCGAGATCAAAAAGACGCTGCCGAAATTTTTCAAAAAAATTCCAAGAAGCCTTACAACAGTCCAACCAATGGAAAATTTGAGGGAAAAATCAGCTGCTGGCTCCTTTTATCAAGCTCCTTTTGCAGACGGCCGTCATCCGGGGATTTTTTATACCCGTCTTAATCGTATGAATGAGCTTCCTCGATACGCTTTGAAGGCTTTGGCTTTTCAAAATACTTGGCCGGGCCGCCATTTACAAGTTTCCCTGGCTTTAAGCTCCAAGTCTCTTCCTGAATTTCAGCGTCATGCTTATTTTTCTGCCTTTACAGAAGGGTGGACGCTTTATGCGGGAAGATTAGCCGGCGAAATGGGTTTTTATACAACGGAGTACGACCAGTTTGGCATTTTAGCTTACGAATTAAGGCGGGCCTGCAGTTTGGTTGTGGACACGGGGATTCATGATAAAAAATGGAGCCGGGACCAGGCCATTGGATATCTTATTCGAAATTCAGATCTTTCTTATGATTCAGCGGCAAGCCTGGTAGAGAGCTCTATTTTAAATCCCGGACAGGCCGCGGCGTACACTGTTGGTTTTTTAAAAATTTTAGAGCTGAGGGAGCTGACAAAGAAAACACTGGGGGGTCAATTTGACATAAGAGAATTTCATCACCAAGTTTTGAAAAATGGATCTATCCCTCTCACAATCCTTGAGGAAAATATCCGCCTCTGGCTGAACACTACTTAGATATGTGTGAAAAATTTACATAATTTTCAGATTAATATATTTTTTTCTGTTTTTATGTTTAAATAACTCTTTTTTAGAAATAAATATTCTACGTGGAAGAAATGAATAAAAATTTTCTTTTAGTTTTATTTTTTGTATTCACAAACTCCGTGTTTGCTTATGTTGTTAGAGAAATAAACGGAAAAAAAATAAAAGGGCGCATTCATCCGAATGGAGGTGGTTTTGTTGCTGAGACAGCTCACGTGGAAGAGAGTGTTTTTGTTGGAGTATCAGCGGCGGTCTTTGGCTATGCCAAAGCGTATGGTTCAGCAATAATATCCGGGGATGCAATGGTCTATGGTTATGCACAGGTCTATGGTCATGCGCGGATCTATGCTTATGCACAGGTCTATGGATGGTCAAAGATATACGGTCGTGCGAGAATACACGGTCGTGTACACGTGTATGGCTATGCTCAGGTGTATGATGAGGCAAATATTTTCGGTCAAGTGAAAGTACGCGGTCATTCCTTGATATTTGGGCATTCACAACTGTCTGGTCATGTGAAAGTACGTGGTGATTCCTTGATATTTGGGCATTCACAACTGTCTGGTCATGTGCGTATCTCCGGCTATTCAAGGGTGGCGGGAAACACGCAGTTGTTCGGAAACGAGAGGCTGCATAGCCAGATAATGAAAATATCTGGAGACGGCCTGCGCTTAATAGGCAGAACTGAACGATGCTCTTCAAGTTTTTGAAAATTTTTAGCGCGTGCAAATAGATAAAACAGAGTGCGATGTTGAGTTATTCAGAGCAGTCTCGAATGCACTCTTCTCCAACGAAGTAAAGAATCTCTGCGTCATTTAATATTTTTTATAGTTTATTTGGAATAGTTTTTGGTAATTGTCATTTAATTTTTGAAATAATAGATATTGATGAAAGTTTTTTGTATTTTGCTCATGGTAAAAAAATGGTAAACTTGCACATCTATATCAAGGTATAGGTTTTTTTCCAAAGGTCGCAAGTATGTTATCGAAAAACAAAATTTATTGCGGGGATGCATTTGAGTATATTAAGAAAGTAGAAGATGAATCTATTGATTTAATTGTATGTGACGGCCCTTATGGTGTAACTCAAAATAAATGGGATCAGATACCATCTATTCAAGAATTTAACCTCAATTTAATAAGTACGTTTTCTCCAAAGTTAAAAAAAGGGGGATCACTTTATTTGTTTGGCAAAGCAGACTGCATTGATTTTATTGATTATCGCCCCTATCTCAATTTGAAATCAAAAATTATTTGGTATCAGCCCAGCCGGCTGGCTCAGGGGCGGGTTTCTTATACAAATAATTACGATGTTATTGCCTATTTTATAAAAGGGAAAAAACCCTTGTGCTACAATTTAGATTCCATTCGTGTTTCACAACTTGTCGAGCTGGAACATCGTTTGAGATGTGAAAAGGTTCCTTCAGTTGTACATGGCCGGTATGGAAAGACAAAATTTAATCAAAGGGGAAAAAATCCAGGAGATGTTTGGGGGGATATAAAACAACTAACTTATAAATCTAAGGAGCTTATATCTAAAAAAGTGTTAAATACTATCCAAAAACCTGAAAAGCTAATAGAGAGAATTGTGTTAGCGAGTTCATCAGAGGGAGATCTGGTTCTTGATCCATTTTGTGGTGTGGGAACTTGTCCGGTGGTGTGCAGGAAACATAACAGAAATTATTTAGCATTTGAAATACAGTCCGAATTTGCCGCCATATCTAGACAAAGGGTAGAAAAATCCAAAGATTATTTAAGTTTGTTTCAGTATTCAGATGGCATACAAGATTTACTCTAAAATTATTGCTCTTATTAAAAGAGCATCGAATTTAGCTCGCAAGGCAGGTATTTACAATATACTTCAGCCTGGTCTTGTGAAAGAGATGATTATTGCAGATACTTTAGGACATACTCTAATAACATCCAAGAACGACTCTGACGCTCATCACTCAGACGATCTTGAAGAAAAATATGAATATCTATCTTGTAAAGAAGGAGGGTCCGGTCAAATTGATAGGATGTTTAAAGAACCAAGGGAAAAAAGGAAATTGTCCTTAAATAGAATCCTTCGAAATAAAAAGATATACTATGCTGTGTTTTATAAAACAGATCAGACAAAAATAAAGATCATATATGAAATAGAACCCAAGATTTTATCAAAAGAAGCTGAAAGACAGTTAAATAGAAGCCGCAATAGAATTTCCCATGTTGGGTTTAGTGAAAAATGGGTGCGAAAACATGGGTTTGCAGTCTATGAAGATAAAAAGCCAGCGGCTCCGCTATAGTATGCTAGGAGCAGTCTCGAATGCACTCTTCTCCAACGAAGTACCACTCTTCTTCAGTGCATTGAGAATCTAAAGTGTGTCTGGAAATTGTAATATCATTTATATTTTTGAATTTTGCAGGTCTTCCGAATTTAAGCCGGCAAGTATTGACAGCATATTGAATCAATCCGGATGTAAGCTCCGGATGCACGGTGTCTCTGATATGAATGCGGTTGATTCCCATTCCATTAAATTCTGAAGTGCTTTGCAGAATGCTGAACTGAAAATTATTGAGTGTTAATTTGCTGCAGTCCGCAGGTGATTTTGTATGGAGCAGTCCGAAGGGATCCAGACGCCCCCTAAAAAGGTCGTTGTGAACTCGATCTATAATAACTACATGCCCTTTGGCCGCGATAATATCTCCGGGTAAAAGAGGGTGTTTATAATTTTCAGAAGTGATTTTTTGCAGGCAGTTTAAATGGCTTCCTATTGGATCTTTGAGCATCCAGGAGCTGAGGCCCACCATGTTATTTCCTATGGGTTTGTTTCTTTTCACTCTTAAGCCCGCACCGGCAAGAGCCGCGACGACAAAACCGGAGCAATCCACTCCCAAAGCAGAAGTGCCTGAACCGTAATTTTTAAAAAGATTGACCTGTGGATAGGAAGGATCTGAAGTCAAGTAAGGTTTTCCTCCAAAGTCAAAAATAAGGGGAGTTTTGAAAATGTTGGGGCAGGAGGGGCCGCTTGTGGGCAGAATATCTAAATTTCGTGTATTGAGGTAGTAGCTCTGTAATTTTTTCAGGTAATAGTGTGTGGCATTCACTTGATCTACAGAAGAAATATTTCTTCGAATGCCGTCTCCAATGCCGTGCCAGGAGGTTTCAACAATACCCCTTACATCAGGGGTCTCATCAGGAACGAGAGGTGTGTAGTTCAAGTCCAAAACTTTACAGCTTTGGTAAGCCGTGGCCATGACTTTCCTGGCTCCATAAACCAAAGGGTGAATTTCTGAGCTGTCTGCAGGTATTATAACAGGAGTGTGAGGGGTTTGCATTTCTATAGATTGAGGTCTAATCACACGGCATTCTAATTTTAAAGGAGCGGTCAGATTTTTTAACTGTTGAAAAAGAAGATTTATTTTTTTTATGAATTCTGCAAGTTCAGCATTTTCATAGCTGCTGACTTCATCGTCGCCTATGAGTTCAATGAGTGTGAGTTCCTCTTGAATAAGATCTATAGGTTTATCTGCAAAAAATTCAAGAGACAGTTTGTAGATATTTGAAAAATGATGAGCAAACATTCTCACTGTTTTTGGGCTGGCTCCTGTATTCAGCAAATAATTTTGAGCATAAGATTTTATTTCTTTCTGCACCATCGCCGGCGAAGGAGGGGGGGATTGATCAAAAAGCGTGGTGTGAATATGGCTCCATATATGTCCTTTAAAATCATCACAACTAACACTGTCAAAAAGCCTTCTAAGTGTTGGATCTTTCAGCCCTGTAAAATCTTGAGAAGAAAAAGAACCTAAGGTGATTTTTTGCACATCACTGGAAGAGGTAAAGCACATTTGCAGACATGACAGGAGAGCAGTTTAAAAAGAATAAAGACCACTGCATTAAAAACAATATGCGGATAAACATTGCAACTCCCTTTAATTCCTTATCGGAGTGCAAAAAAATGAATAAATAAGTTTGTGAGTTGACCTTAAAATTTTGACGTCATAAAAAAGCAGAATGAAAAATTCACTCACACCTGTCATGCAGCAATATTGGGAAGTAAAAAGCCTGCATCCTGATAAAATAGTCTTGTTTCAAATGGGTGATTTTTTTGAAATGTTCTATAAGGACGCTGAAACAGCGGCTCCCATCCTGAATATTGCCTTAACGTCCAGAAGTAAAAAAGACCCTATTCCTATGTGCGGCGTTCCTTTACACGCCATGCCAAAAAATGTTGGGAAGCTGCTGTCGTCTGGTTATAAGGTTGTTATTTGTGACCAATCCTCTGGGAAATACCGGTAGAAAAGGTCTAGTTGAAAGAAAAGTCAGTCGTATTTTAAGTCCAGGAATGACCTATGATCCCTCCTTTTTGGATGAATTAACATCCCATTATCTTTGTGCCTTTGATTCAAGCACTGTTAGTTTTGTGGATCACACCACAGGTGAAGCTTTTACTTATCATTTTTCTTCCTTGGAGGAATGCCATCGTTTGATTTTACTTATTCAGCCTGTGGAAATTATTTTTGATGACAGGCAAAAAAACCAACTGCCTTTTTCTTTAGAGAAAACGCATTTTTCTCTTCATAAAGAGCTTTCTTCTGTTCAAGCGCCGGAAAGCATTCAAAGGCTGAGATCTTACGTTCAATATATGGGTGGGGACAAAGCTTTAAAAATTTAAGACCTTTTGAGAAAAGATACACAAGTGAAAATTTATTGATCTCTGAAACCACACATAAACACTTGGAAATTCTTCAAACTTTTTCAGCTCAATCCAAAGGCAGTCTGTTTTCAGCTGTCAACCGCGCGATCACCAGTTCAGGAGCCCGCTTGTTAAAGCAGAGGCTTCTCTCCCTCTGGCGGATCAAAGAGCCATAGAAAAAAGATGGGACCGCGTGGATTATTTTGTTCATCATATAGAGGTTTGTCATCGAATAAGAGAGCTTTTAAAAGGAGTGGGGGATTTAGAGCGCTTGACGGGCAAAGTTTGCGGCCCCTCTGTAAATGCAAGGGATGTATTGAATTTAGGGCGGGCTTTGGGTATTGGTTTGAAACTTGCCGACTCTGATCCTTATTTTAAGAAATGGATACAAGAGAGTGTTTCAACACTGCAAAATTTAAGTCAAAAACTCGTCATGCAGATAAGTCCTTCAGCTCCTCTGTCCCTGAAAGAGGGAGGATTGTTCAATAGAGGTGTGGATGAAGAGTTGGATTCTTTTGTGAATGTATCCGAGAATTCTAAAACAATGATTCTTCAAATGGAAAAAGGGGAAAGAGAGAAAACACGCATTCCCTCTCTTAAAATCCGATGGAATCAAGTGTTCGGTTATTCCATTGAGGTGACTAAAGTTCATGTTGGAAAAGTCCCCTCTCATTATTTTAGGAAGCAGACTTTGACTCAAGCGGAGCGTTACACAACAAAAGAGCTGGGACTGCTTGAAGAAGAAGTTTTAACGTCCCGTTCAAAAAGGGTTTCTAAAGAATATGAAATGTTCCAAGAGATTTTAGAGCATGTCTACGTCTGTTTGCCGGAAATTCATCAGATGGCCCGTGCAGTCAGTGACTTAGATGTTTCTTCCTCTTTGGCTTTTTTGGCTGTGGAGAGGAATTACACAAGACCTATTTTTGGTGAGCACTTGATGTTGAAAGACGGCAGACACCCCGTTATTGAGCAGAACCTTAGTTTCACCTCCAATACGGTGGGTATGAAAAGTGGAGAATGTTTGCTGCTCACAGGCCCTAATATGGCTGGCAAAAGCACTTTGATGAGGCAGACAGCTCTAAATGTTTTGCTGGCTCAAGCTGGATCTTACGCGGCGGCTGGTGAAATGAGACTGCCTTTGTTTAAAAAGATTTTTACAAGAATCGGCGCCAGCGACAGCCTGCATTCAGGGCTTTCTACATTTATGGTCGAAATGAAAGAAGCTGCTGAAATTTTGAGTCAAGCTGATGAAAAATCTTTAATTATTTTGGATGAACTGGGCAGAGGGACATCTACCTATGACGGTCTTAGTTTAGCTCAAGCTGTTTTAGAGTATTTAATCGCTTACAATAAGAGTTATATATTTTTTTCCACTCATTACCATGAATTGACTCATATTCAATCGGAATGTATTCGACAAGGATACATGGCTGTGCAAGAGGTCAAAGACGATATTGAATTTCTTTATACTTTTAGGAAAGGCTCTTTCGGGCGTTCTTACGGGATTTCAGCGGCGGAAAAGGCGGGTTTGCCGAAAGATGTTATCGCAAGGGCCAGAGAATTGATCAAGAAATTTGAAAAAAAATCTGAAGAACCTGTGCAAAATAAATTGTTTTAAAATTTTGGAAGAGATGAGAAAAATACACTCACTTGCCTAAAACAGAGAGAAAAATCTTTATGCGTGTGGATTTAAGACTCTAAAAATTTTCTCGATTTTAAATTTCTTAAATTGTTTTTTATTGTGGAGCATCAGACTTCAGGTCTAGTTTTCTAATCATAGGGCTTGCTCCTCTCAGTATTTGATGATTCAATTTGACTATCAAATGGAGTTTTTCAAGGAGGAGCACGGATGCTCAATGTGACAACTGGAGAAAAAGACTTTTTATTTTCAGAAGAAGGAATGAGTTACCTTAAAACTCATTTGTCGGAACAAGGCCTCTCCCGAAGAGAGACGGAAGTCGTGGTGCTGGTTCTTCAAGGTCTGACGAACAAGCAGGTTGCAGACAAGCTTTGTGTGGCTGAAAAGACAGTCAAGTTCCATCTGACTAATATTTATAAAAGAATGAAAATTTCCAGGCGGTCTCAAATTGTATGGACTCTGCCTCTGGGGGATTTTGTAGAGAAATTTAAGTACAATACAAACTCTGGTTCCGGTAAAACGGCCGAGTCGGCGGCGCCCGCCGGCGGATCTTCCTGCGAAGAAGATGAGGTGGAAATTTCCATTCCTACAGGCCGGCGCGTGGTCAGCGACGTTAGAGAATGATCCCTTATCTTAATTGATGAAAGCCCAAAGTCCAGCTCGATCCCGCGTGGTGATGACTGAGGTGGTTTATCCTTCTCATACAAATGCTATTGATACTGTTTTTGGCGGAGTGGTGATGTCTTGGGTGGATATTGCCGGCTCTATTTCAGCCATTCGCTATTGCGGTAAAACAGTTGTGACGGCCAGTGTGGATGATGTACATTTTATTGCACCGGCGTACAAAGGGGATATTATCAATATAAAATCTTCGGTGAATTTTGTTCACAAAACTTCTATGGAGGTGGGGGTGCGTGTGGATTCAGAAAATCCTCTCACCAATCAGTTTCGTCACATTGTGTCGGCCTACCTTACTTTTGTGGCTTTGGATGAGAATAAAAAACCTTCCTTAGTTCCACCCTTAGAACCTCAGACAGAAAATGAAAAAAAGAGGTTTGAATCTGCAAAGCTCAGGCGAAAATGGCGGCTGGACCGCCGCCAGCAAAAATCGTAATCGTATGCAAAATGTTCTTTTTTAGCTTTTAAAAAGTGTGTGTCGGTCCAGTTCTTCGCAAAAGGTTATTTGATTTGGATGTTGAATATCAACATTGTTTAAAAAGGAATCAAAGGGGTATAAGATGAAGGACTGGTTCATTGAGGGCCGCAAAGAATAATGTTTCAAATAAAGACAATACTAGACTAAGAGCTGAGTTATTCAAAAATATATTTGCACCGCAAGTCAAGCGGTTGCTTTATGACTAAGGTCAATCTAAAATGAAACCTGACAGACGGCCCTGCCTAATGGAGGATTTATGAAAAAGCATATTGTTCTAGTGTGTGTGATTCTGTTTTCAATTGGTTTGTTATCCACTGTGTTTTCTTCTTGTCAAAGGAATCAAAACAGAGGAATTGATGATAGAGACCGCAGGGACAGAGGATATGATACAGATCGAGATGTGACGCGAAGAGATCGAGGAAGCAGTACGAGTTCTTCCAGCTGTGAGAGATCCACTCGAGAAGGAGGAGGCGTTTGCGAGAACGATGACGACTGTGACGATCAATGCGACGATCTTTTTAACAGCAGAGATTATCAAGAGTGTTTGGATTTAACTGTGAATGAAGTGCAGGGGATGTGGAATGCTTTTGACGAAGATGACGGCATTTTAGAAGATCCTGACGAAGATGATCTGGAAGATGTTCACCCAGATGATATTAAAAATGCTTTGGATATAGATGAGCGTATTTGGGACGACTTCATTGATGATTACGGCACTTCTGAAGCTGGTGATGTTCTCTACTGGATTGCCACAGATGAGTGCATCTATGAAGCCATAGACGACGGCTTTGATGAAGATGATATGCAGGGTTTTATGTCGGACATTTTTAAGCAGGCGGACAATAACTTGATCTCAGCGGCGCTGGAGCCTTTAGGAGATGACGCGGACGATGATGAGACCTTCCTTTACCTAGCAGATGCGGAGGGAAATGATAAAGCTGTAGAGTTGGTGCATGAACTGCTTTGGGAGAAATGCCTGGATGAAGCTCCTTCTTCGAAAAAAAGTCTTTATACAGCAGTTGAAGAAGAAGATGATGAAAATTCAGCCTGCCTTTTAGGAGAGCTTTACTGCAAGCAGGAGGATGACGAGTACATCTTTGAGGATGTTTTTGAGAGTGTTGTAGATAATGAATTGGATAACTTTATTAGAGGGGGAAGTTCCGGCGGTTCCAATTATCGGGACGGACTGGGAATCACTTCCTCAGACTACGATGATTTGGAAGAAGTTTGTTTAGTTGTATGCGGTAATTCAGGCAACAAGATTGGCAGCGGCAATACAAGACCTTCTACATGCAGCGGCAGTTAATTTTGTAGTGTAACAAAATGATTTTTAACACAAAAAAAGTGCTGGGTTATGGAATATACCCAGCACTTTTTATTTTATTTCTTATTTTTTTTAACAACTGCCGAAATCAATATGAAGATGATTATTATTATGATGACCGCCGCTATGACAGAGGCTACGATGACCGTTATGATAGAGGCTCCTCCAGACGTCATCGAAATGATTCAGAGCTTAGAACGGTGAGTCCATCCTCATCTATTCGCTTTCAACCTCTTAAAGCAAGCCAGTTTGACGGGGAGGACTGTGAGGAGTTTGAAGAGTGTCGAGAACTATGTGATGAAATATTTTCCAGATCCTTTCAGGACAGGTGTGAAAACTTCCCTGAAGATATGGTAGAGGCTCTTTATGAAACTTATGAAGATTTGAAATTAGCATCACCCTCAAGCCTTGAAAATATAGATCCTTCTGCACTGGCTGTACTTATGGATATGGATGACAGATTTATTAATTCATTAAAGGACGACTGGGGGATTAGCGGTGTCTCCGCTTTATTGGATTATACTGCTAAAAATCCCTTGGCTGTGGAAGCTTTTCAATACGGCGATAATGAGGAGATTTTTAAAGATCTGCTGCTGGAGTTTGCCCGGCTCAATAATAAGACTGCTCATTTTTCTACAGCCTTGTCTTTAAACGTCGCCAGGCATCGGGAAACCCTTCCGGCTTTGATTAAAAATGCAGACAATGAAACAGCTATGCAGTTTATCTTGGATATTTTGAGTCAGGAATGTTCGGATTCTTTCACCTGCAAGAAACAAGCGCTTTGCGTACGGGAGGATATTTCCAGAAGGGCCTCCAGGCAGAGGTCTTCTGATTTATGCCCTTACCTAGGGGTGCGGGACCGAGCGGATTATTGCTATATACAAGGTCCAGATGTTTGGAGCTACATTGAAAATCTCATCTATGATGGGGATATTAAAGACCGTGATTTAGCGAACTTAGAGCTTAATGAACAGACCTGCGATACCTTCTGCTCTCGCAATGATTGTTATTTATAACCAGTGCTTTTTTTTGACGAAACTTTGTAATTTGTGAGACAATGTGAGCATGATTTATTTAAAGATTTTTTTTGCATCTATTTTTTTTATCTCCTGCGGCAGTACGTTAAGTGATGAGCGGGAGCGTCCAAATTTAAGAGATAGAGAGGTTGAAAGGCCCGCGGATCCTCCTCGCAGACAAGGAGCGGAGTATTGTTACAATTTCTCGACCTGCCGGAGTGTTTGCAGCAGAGTTTATGAGAATCCTGCTGAAATAGGGCGTTGTTTGGATCTCAGTGTGGATGAAGTGGAAGATATATACACTGTCGCCTTCCGGCTGCAACAGCCAATGTCTAGAGATTTAAGACGCATTAATGAGGATAATTTTAAGTCGTTTATCTCAGTGGGGACAGAGACTTTTAATCAATATATTTTTAATTATACGATTCCTGAGGCTAAAAGAATTTTAGCCTGGCTGGCGGAAGAAAGAGGTATTTCTAGAATGCTTTTTACTTTAGGCCCGGATGAATACAGGCATATTTTTTTGAATCTTATGAATTCAACGGACCCTGTTGTTATGGAGTATGCTTTGCACACTTCTTTAAGAAGAGGGCGGGATTTTTATCAAATATCTAATGAGCAGAATAATGACTATGCTGTGTACATGGTTCACCAAGTGATAGCCAACGATCTATGTGATATTCGCCACCAATATTCCTTTTTTAATTTGTATGATTTTAATGAAACTTGCATCTTAAGGGTCTATTGTCATGAGGATGCGGGTTATATCCACCAGGGTGATTTTAGTTTTATTTCCAGTGTGCTTGAGTATGACGATATTTTCGATTATATCTCTGAAGAGAATCCTGATTACGGCCTGGGTATTGAAACTTCCAGAAGAGGTGAAATTACACCCCTTGTATGTGAGCGTGTTTGCAGAGACGATCACACCTGCCGTTAGTTATGTCCTTAGATATTTTAAATCTCCATAAAAATTATGGACCCATTCAGGCTGTTAGAGGGGTTTCTTTTTCTGTCAAGCCTGGCGTTTGCTTTGGCCTGTTGGGGCCCAATGGAGCCGGCAAATCGACAATCATTGAAATTTTAGAGGGAGTCAAGGAGCCGAGTTCAGGAGAAATTTTATTTAATAAAGAATCCAGATCCTCAGACTATAAAGAAAAAATTGGCATTCAATTTCAATACACAGCCTTACAAGATTCTATGCGGGTGGGGGAGGCCTTAGAAACTTTTTCTTCTTTTTATAAAACTCCGGCAAAAATTGAAGACATTAAGAAAATGTGTCAGCTGGAAGATATTTGGGAGCGCGACCACAGGAAGCTGTCTGGGGGTCAAAGGAAGAGGCTGTTGCTGGGGTTGTCTTTAGTTAACAATCCAGAGTTGGTTTTCTTGGATGAGCCGACGACAGGTCTAGATCCTTCTTCGCGGAAGATGTTTTGGGAATTAGTGAAAAATATTAAACAACAGGGGCGCACCATTGTTTTAACCACTCACTATATGGATGAAGCTTATTTGTTATGTGATGAGATGATTGTTGTAGATCAAGGAAAAATTATTGCTGAGGGCAGGCCGAAGGCTTTGTTGGACAAGTATTTCAGCAAACATAGAATTTGGTTTCCCCTCTCCTGCGAAGATTCTTTGAAGAGGCATGGTTTTTCTTTTAGTCCATTGGAATCAAAGCTGGAGGCGCAAACAGATGATTTGTCTTCTTTTTTTGAAGATTTAGTGAGCAAAAAAATTTCTCTTCAAGAAATAGAAATACGCCCTTACACTTTGGATGATTTATTTTTGCACCTCACAGGCAAAAGGTTGAAAGAGGAATGAATTGGAGTTTGTAAAGACGTTTGTAAAATCTGTGCGGGCAGTTTTGATTGCGCGTCTGAGAGAATTTTATCGGGATAAGGCGGCCTTTTATTGGCACTTGTTTTTGCCTTGTTTTATTATCGCTTCTTTTTATTTTATTTTTGGCTCCAGTCAAAATCCTTCTTACAAAGTAGGTGTTATTGAGGCAGAAAATACGTATACAACTGTTGCAAAAGCCGGGCGGATAGGGATTCAAAGCTCAGACATGCGTTTTGAGACAGAGCAAACTTCGTCTGCTCTATCCCAAAGCCGAACTCGTTTGAATCTCTATCCGCCCGGCTTTTCTAAATATGACGCATCTTCTGTTGTCCCCGCAGTTTTTGTGAAAGCCAAGCAGGCGGGGATTCAAAGCTCAGACATGCGTTTTGAGACAGAGCAAACTTCGTCTGCTCTATCCCAAAGCCGAACTCGTTTGAATCTCTATCCGCCCGGCTTTTCTAAATATGACGCATCTTCTGTTGTCCCCGCAGTTTTTGCGAAAGCCAAGCAGGCGGGGATTCAAAGCTCAGACATGCGTTTTGAGACAGAGCAAACTTCGTCTGCTCTATCCCAAAGCCGAACTCGTTTGAATCTCTATCCGCCCGGCTTTTCTAAATATGACGCATCTTCTGTTGTCCCCGCAGTTTTTGTGAAAGCCAAGCGGGCGGGGATTCAAAGCTCAGACATACGTTTTGAGACAGAGCAAACTTATATTCAAAGCTCAGGTCAGTTAGAAGAATTTTTTCAATTAAAATATATTCAATTTATCCTGCAGGAAAAAGAAGAAGGGTTGAACAAAATTAGAAATCATAATTTAGATATGCTTGTTGAACCCGGGACTCCTCTTAAATATTGGGTGAATGATTCTAACAGAAAAGCTTATTTTTTAGAAAAAATTTTGAAAGGCTCTTACAGCAAGCCTATAAAAAAAATGCCTTCTTTAGATAGAGATGTCAGTTATGTGGATTGGGTGTTTCCAGGCATCTTAGCTTTAAATATTATGTTTAGCTGTCTTTGGGGGGTGGGCTGGCTCATGGTGAAATACCGTGATGACGGCTATTTAAAAAGACTCCACGCCACTCCCTTGAAAGTGTATCATTTTATGATTGGACAAATGCTGGCTCGTTTGCTCATTATTTTTTGCGGAACAGGCATCGTTTTTATTGTGGGTTCTTGGGCTATTGATTTTGAAATGCAAGGCTCTTATTTGGATTTATCAGTGTGCTATCTTCTTGGAGTTTTGTCTTTGATTTCCGTAGGGTTGTTTGTTGCAGTCCGCACAACAAGCAAAGAATTTGCAGATGGGGTTTTGAATCTTTTTTCTTGGCCTATGATTATTTTTTCAGGGATGTGGTTTTC
Source organism: Bdellovibrionales bacterium (assembly GCA_965199935.1). Lineage (GTDB taxonomy): Bacteria > Bdellovibrionota > Bdellovibrionia > Bdellovibrionales > UBA1609 > JAPPLG01. Next base: position 465,024 of record CBDATD010000001.1, on the reverse strand, counting down.
TCTAGAGGGAGCTTCCTCTTGGATTTTAGCCTTTGCTTATTCTCTGCCCTTAACTCACTTGGTGGAATCCACTCGGAAAATTATGCTGGAAGGAGCTGTTTTATCTGAACTGTGGCTGAACGTCTCTGCAATGGCGGTATTCAGTATTGTGATGTTCACAGTGGTCTCTGTGCTGTTTAAATGGAATGACAAATGATTTTTTCTTTTAGAAAAATCAAAAACTTCAACGGCTGTAATTCCCGTAAAAAAGGAATCCAATGTTGTCAGTTGCGTACATTCAGAGAACTTTCCCGCTCTTGATAACCGCGGGACATCATATCGAAAATATTGTCATGAGAAGTTCCAATGGGCTGATTCCCTAATCTTTTTGGTGCGTAACCATGTTTTTTAATTGAAGATCGATACTTTTTATTTTTATCCAAAAGAGATTGAAGCTGTCTGGAAAGATTTGAAGAACCGGCTCCTCCTCTTTTTTTATTTTGCCTGCCTGATGCAGGTCCTCCTCCTCCTCCGCTCAAAGAAGGTTTAAAACTTTCTACAGCACTCTCTGAAAGAGAAAGATCTGATTTTCCTCTTGCAGAAGATGAAGAACCTTTTTTTAATTTACTCTTTTTTGGATTGGAACCGGCTCCCACCGCGCTTGAGGCTTTTTTTTGAGCCATTTGGATAGCCTTTTTTGCAGTTTTGATTTGATCTGGATTCATCCCCAAGCGTATGCCAGTATCATCTAAACTGCCGCGAGGTATAGGGTTTCCGTTAGGATCTAAAAATACAGGAGTATTGGGCGGATCAATTCTACAGCTGTTAGGCATCTGCAGGCATGCGTTTCGGATGATAACGTCACAGTCATCTCCCAAGCCCATTTCTACGCAAGGATCCTGATCTGGGTCCGGACCTGGGATTCGAAGATTAGGGTCTCCGCAGATAGAGCCGCCAGAGCAGGCAGTGCCTGGAATACAGGGAGTGCTTTGTCCCGGACAGCAATTTTGGTTTTCCGGACAATTATTGCCGGGGTCAGTGTTGTCGGGGCATTGAGAGCAATCGCCGGCAGGGCATAGATTGCTTGTTCCAGGACAACAGGTTTGTCCTGCCGGGCAATTGTCAGGGGTGGTGTCGGAGCATTGAGAGCAATCGCCGGCGGGGCATAGATTGCTTGTTCCCGGACAACAGGTTTGTCCTGCCGGGCAATTGTCAGAGGCGGTGTCGGAGCATTGAGAGCAATCGCCGGCGGGGCATAGATCGCTTGTTCCCGGACAACAGGTTTGTCCTGCCGGGCAATTGTCAGGGGTGGTGTCGGAGCATTGAGAGCAATCGCCGGCGGGGCATAGATTGCTTGTTCCCGGACAACAGGTTTGTCCTGCCGGGCAATTGTCAGGGGTGGTGTCGGAGCATTGAGAGCAATCGCCGGCGGGACACGGATTTCCGTCAGAGCAACGGCAAATACCTGGATTGTTATTGCAGAAATTTATTACACAATTATCGTCTGAAGGATGACATGCTCCTGATGGTGTACCGCTTGTTGTATTTCCTGAATCTCCTCCCAATCCCTCTCCTGCTTTTTTTGATTTTTTGGAAGATTTGAAAGAAGCGGCTCCATTTGCAAGGGCGGATATTCCGTAGATACACCTAAGAGGCTTGCAGGGAATTTGGGGGCAGGGAGGGCATGCTGTAGGCACTAGATAGGCCCCTACACCTATGTCTATAGCACCGTTTATTTTCTGTGCTGTTTCTGCCCCGAAAGCCAGGGAAGCTAGATTTTTTCCAATCATTGCGCCCATCATAATATTAGCTGTGTTGCCCCCGCGGGAGTTCTCCACAGTTTGATTCATCTGATCTGTTGCATCTGTTATGTCACTTGCGTTCGTATCAGCTATTACGTCGTCTACTTCTACTTCTTGAGCAGCTTCTATGGCTCGTATCACCTCAGGAGATTCCAAAAGATCCTCTGCGGAGCTTCTTGGGGAAGAAACAACACATATAAACACACTAAAGATGCAAAAAATGATAAAAAAGATGGATTTTTTCATACTGTACTCTATCGGCTTGAAACAAACTTTTCTAAACAGGAATTTTTTAGAAAAACCAGCATACTGTAAGCGTAAATCTGCAAAGCTCAGATATGCTTTTGCAGCAGAACAAGCTTCTTACTGTGTGTATGGCATTCTTGCGGAAGCTGATAGGAAAGAAGCTGTAGTGAGGATAAAAAAGGCTTTAGAAATACTTATTTTCTTCCGTTTGTATGGGAGGCGGTTTTTGAAAGGCAAGGCAAGAGATTTTTGATATTATACACAAAATCAAAGGGTGGGAAATAATGAATTTGAATCTTCTAATAAAAATAATTGCAGTTTCTTTTGTCGGTGCTTTTCATTTTTCTGCTTTCAGCTGGGAGGCCGGTGAATCCAGCTGTACAGAAAGCGGAATAACCAGAGGTCTTCGAGAGACGCCCATCCTACGGTGCAGTGGAGATAACTCCAACTGCCCGTCAGGAATAAAAGCAGGGGGAGACTGCGGTGGTGATAAAGGCGTTTGTGAATCAAAGGGGGAAGATTTTACCGGTGTCGATCTTCGAAAATATGAACTAAGAAAGGAAAAGTGCCAAGACTGGAGAGAGCGAAGAAGATCAGAGCAGGAACGCGAAAGAGAAAGACAGGAAGAAAACGAACAAACCCAGTTAGATCTTGCTAAAGAGCAGGCTGAGCAGGCTGAATCAGCGAGGGATGAAGCCCTTAAAGAGCAGCAAAAATTGATTGAATCCGCTCAAAATGAATGCACATCCTCTTATAATCAAGTCGTTAGTGAAAGGCAGAGCATTGAATCTCAAGTGCAGAGCATTCAACAGCAATTGGATAAAATTGAAGATGCCATCACTAAACACTACTCTTCTATTTCTGAGGGAGAGGATCAAGTGCAGGATGAAATTTTAAAATTAAAGCAAAATGAACGTCAGGCGGTGAATCAATTTAAACAAGAAAGAATGAAATTTGAGCAGGCTGAGCAAACCGGGAAAAGAGAGTTGGACAAAGCAATAGAAGAAATCGAAAATACTCTCCTTGAAAGCACTGACACATTAGCGGACATGGCTGACTTTAAAGAGCAAATTTGCTCCAACCGATCTATGGAATATTTAAAAGTTTCCGTAGAATGCTACAACGAAAAATTAAAGCAGGTGACTGCTGAAAGAGAAGATCTCTTCAAACAAATCCATTCAGGTCAATATGAAGCTGTTAGTTTAGATGATCTTTTTCAAATAAACTCTCAGAATATTGATCAAACTTTTAAACGGCGTTTGGATGCGCTTCATGCCCATTGTTTTGCGGAAAGAACCGGTGAGAATCTGCCTCACCCCGGGCAGTCTTTGACAGTTCAAATTCCATGCGATCTCAAAGCCTTTGAACAGAGAGCCGCAATCTGCAGAAAAAATAACAATAATCGAAAGTTTTGCCCCGTTAAACCATCTGTGCAGGCTATTGAACAAAAGGCTTTAGCACAGTTGAGAAAGGTGGAAAAAGACAAGGTAAAAGTGGAAAGAGCTAGAAAGCAGGCCGGAGAAAAAATTGAAACATTAAAAAAGGAGCATGAGGAAGGCAAGGTGTGGATCGCTAAAGCTTTGGCAGACCTTGAAGAGCAGCTTAGGCTGGCAAGAAAAGATTTTAAGGAAAGACACAAAAGAGCAGAGAATGAATTAAAGAGAGTTCGAGAAAGGGCTGAAAACAACATCCTTCAGCTTGAAAGAGATAAGATACGTTTGTTGGCTGGGGATCCTGCTCGTCATTTTGAAGAAAAATTAATTGTTGCGAGGGTTTCCTGTTGTCACTCAGTAAGCGCGCAACAGACAGCTCAGCAGTGCGCCTTGTTGAGCAGGTATGAGCAGGATGCCTCTCGTTTTCAGTTTGCTTTTGTCCGTTCTTTGCCCTCTCTTCGTTCAGACAGCGGCCCTCGCTCTGGGACAAGCAGAAAAACCAGCAGCAGCGGTGTTCAATAAAAAAACCGCAAGGTCAAAAAAATTTCCATTTGAGAACAAAGACACGCCTGCAGAAGGGGAGAGGTTTTCAAGAAAATCCCGTTTTTGCTACAGGTGGGTTGTCACGTTAAAGGCTTTAGGCTTCCTGATTTCTTCAATTAGATCAGGCCTGCACACCGCCGTCAGAGGCGACTCCCTTTTTGTTACTCGTAGGGATTTCTTTACGACATCACCCTAAGCAAGCTTTCTAATTTATAACATAAATTTGCTAAAAATAAAAACTTTTTTGCCCTGTTGACTGCAGAAAATTTTTAAGTATTTTGTGAATGTGACTCAAAATCGGACTTTATTCAGCGTTAAGGAAATTACAAGCAATATTCGTCAATTTCTGGAAGCGCAATTTTCACGAATCGGCGTTAAAGGGGAGGTTTCCAGTTTTACACGCCATTCTTCTGGACATTGGTATTTTAATTTAAAAGATTCTGATTCTCAGATTTCAGCTGTCATGTTTCGAAACGCCAATCAAAAAATGACTTTCCAACCTAAAACAGGTGAAGAAGTGACCCTTTGGGGGCGTATCACAGTTTATGAGCCCAGGGGCTCCTATCAAATACTTGTAGATCGAATAGAGAGAGCTGGAGACGGGGCCTTGCAAAAAGCTTTTGAACGGCTTAAAACACAGCTTAAAAATGAAGGTCTCTTTGACCGCAAAAGAGCCTTGCCTTATTTGCCCCGCCATATTGCCATTGTCACAGCTCTTACAGGGGCGGCTCTTCGTGATGTCATAAGCGTGCTGAACCGAAGATCCAAAGGGATTCAAATCACAGTTTCTCCAGCTCTCATGGAGGGAAGCCAAGCCAGCGCCTCTATTCAGACGGCTTTGAAACAGGCATGGAAGCTGAAAGATTTGGATTTGGTTTTAATCACTCGAGGAGGAGGCAGTGCGGAGTCACTTTGGGTTTTTAATGATGAATCTTTAGCGCGTCTGGCTTTTAAATGTCCTGTTCCTTTGGTCAGCGCCATTGGACATGAGATTGATTTTACAATCATGGATTTTATTGCGGACTTAAGGGCTCCTACCCCTTCGTCTGCGGCTGAGCTTATTTCTAAAAACAATGTGGAGCTGTTGGACAAAATTCAAAACAATAAGAAAAATTTGATTTTCAGTTTTTCAAATATTTTTCAGCAGAAGGGGAAGGAGTTGGATCACTGCAGAAAAACATTGTCCTCTCCTCTTTCTAAAATTGAAACGGCTTTGCTCAAATGCGATGATTATGCTTTGAGAGTGGAGAGGAATGTGAAAAATTTTATTGAATTAAAAAAACATTTATTGCACAAATTAAAAGACGTTTTGATTCAATTGGACCCTCAACAAATTATGAGCCGAGGGTACTCTCTCTGCCTGAAAAGGGGCCGAATTATCAGAAGCGCCGCTGAATTAAGCGAAGGGGATTCTGTGTGTATAAAACTTTTTAAAGGACAGGCTGCAGCTCAAGTGACTAAAAAGGAGACTGTATGAAGAAAGCAAATTTTGAGTCCAATATGAAAGAATTGGAGTCTATTGTGGAACAGATGAGTCAAAATACACTGACTCTTGAAAAATCTATTGAGCTGTTCGAGAAGGGGATGTCCTTATCTGAGAGCTGTTCAAAAGAGCTTGCTCAAGCACAGAAGAAAATACAAAAAATTCTTAACTCCAACACGGAAGAAGATTTAAAACTGGGAGATCTGTCTCTTTCTGCGGATTCTAAAGATTCATGACACATTCTTATTTGACAGACCTCTCTCAGGAAATTTCAGAGTTTGAGTTTTTCCTAAAAGATTATTTAGCAAAGCGTTTTGATGAAAATTTCAACCCTGAGAAGGGTCTTTTGGAATTAAGAAAATCCATTCAATACACTTTATTTTCCTCGTGCAAGAGGTTTCGACCCGCTTTGGCTGTCAGTGTTTGTCAAACACTGGGCATAGATTATAAAAAAAGTTTTCCTCTGGCGGCCGGTTTGGAAATGATTCATACGGCCTCCCTTATCCATGATGATTTGCCCTGCATGGATAATGATTCACAAAGAAGAGGGAGGGCCTCCAATCATATTGTCTTTGAAGAGGATATGGCTCTGCTGGCCGGAGACAGTTTGTTGATTGAAGCTTTTGTGCTTCTCTGTCATTTTAATCAAAAATCTTCGGTGATTCAGGCGGTGGCTCAGGCTTCTTCTTTCAGCGGTATGATGGGAGGGCAGGCTTTGGATCTTAGAATTCAGGCTCCTGTTCAGGAGTCCTATTTAAGCAAACTGCATCGAATGAAAACGGGAGCTTTGATTCAAGCCTGCGTGGAAGGCTGTTTGTTTTTAGACTCCGGAAAAAGCAAAACTATCACACAGGGATTAAAATCTTTTGGATGTTATTTAGGTGAAGCCTTTCAGCTGGCAGATGATTTGGAAGATTCTTATTCCAATGAAAAATCCAATGCACTCAATGTGCTGGACAGGGATCAAATTCTTCAGAGGCTGGATGAACTCACCCAAAAAAGCCTGCAAACTATAAAGGGGCGGCCTTTACTGGAGAAAGCTGTTTTATTTAATCAGGCCCGCGTCTGCGGCAGTAAGTGACAGGAGCGGGGATGAAAAAATATTTTTTAAAAATGATTTTTGCCGCATTCATTCTTCTTGCTATAGGAGGGTGCCGTTCATGGCTTAAAAAGCTTCCTCTGGAAGAGCCTGATTTAAAAGTGGGAGTGATTGTAGGACCGGGGGGCGCCCGAACTTTAAGCGCTCTAGGCGTTTTAAAAGCTTTTGAAGAACATAAGATCCCTGTCCACCATATTGTAGGGATGGGGTGGGGGGCTTTTCTTGCAGGAGTGTATTCTAAAAACCAGAGTGTTGATGAGGCTCAGTGGAGTTTTTATAAACTTTTAAAAAGAGGTTTTTTTGAAACGTCCTTGTTGAAACACCCGCTCAAATCTAAAAGTTTGGACTTGATGAATCAAAGTTTGAGAGAGAATTTTAATTCAAAAACTAAAATCCACTTCTCATGCCCTTCTATGAACAAACAAGGCCGGAAAATCTGGCAGACAGAAAAATTTCTTCAAAGCTCTGTGAGAAACTGCCTAAGCGTTCCTCCTTTTTTTAAGCTGGAAAAAAGCACAGGGTCCCTGCTTTTTGTACGCTCTGCTGTTTCTTATTTGAAACAAAAGAATATGGATATTATAATATGGATTCACGCGCTTGAGGACGGCCCCTTTTTCCCTCATGAATTTTCAAAGCCTGAAGTCGTGTTTTTATGGAACGAGTTGGCAGATTCTTTGCGTTTGATTCCAGAAGAATCTTCTGTATATAAAGTAATTCCTTCTGTAGGAGGTTTTTATTTAAGTGATTTTTCAAAAATGAGAGAAATCATCTCAAAAGGCCGAAAAGAAGGTGTGTTTTTCGCAAAAAAACTGCAAAATAGATTTTTAAAAAGGAGCCAACAGTGAAACGGCCTCAAAGCTCAATGGAAATTTTTAAACAAAGAAGGGAAGATCTTATCTTCTCTCTTCGAGAAGATGAAATGGTCATTTTAGCCTCCCAACCCGTTCACTACCGCCAGCCCGGTATTGCATTTCCATACAGACAGGATAGTTTTTTTTATTATCTGACAGGTTTCGAAGAGTCTTATTCTTGTTTGATCTTAAGAAAAAAATTCCCTTCCAGTATTCTATTCGTACAGGAAAACAATAAAGAAAAAGAGCTTTGGGACGGCGCCTTATTTGGACCTCAAAGAGCTAAGGAGAATTTTCTTATGGATTCCTGTATTTCATCGACTCAATTTCAAGAAACTCTTCTGAGTATGCTTCCAGATATTACTAATATTTACCGCATTCGCTCTATCAACCCGGTTTTTGATTATGAATTAGACAAGGTTTTTGCAGAAGAAAAAACAAAATATCCGGGTCGTAGAAACCCTTATTGTTTTTTAGATGCTAAAGATTTGATTTCTAAGAAACGAATGATTAAAAGTAAATTTGAGATAGAACAGATAAAAAAAGCCTGCGGTATTTCAACAATAGCTCATACACAGGTGATGAAAGCCTGCCGGCCTGAAATCAACGAGCGCTTTCTTCATGGTATTTTTATTCATTCCATAATGAGCCAGCAGGCTTCTAGAGAAAGTTACGGGGGGATTTTTGCTTCAGGGGATCGGGCTTTAACTTTGCATTATACAGATAATTGCGGCGTGTGCAAAGACGGGGAGCTGCTTCTTGTGGATGCCGGGGCCGAATGGGATTATTACGCTTCGGACATCACACGCACTTTCCCTGTTAACGGGAAGTTTTCTCCGGAACAAAAAATTATTTACAATCATGTTTTGAGCATTCAAAAACAATTGATTCAAATGGTTCGTCCGGGAGCCACTCATAGAAGTATTCAAACCAAAGCTTTAGAGCTGATGTTTTTTGCCTTAAAACAAGAGGGATTTATTGAAAATAAAAAAGATATTAAAACTTTCTACCCCCATTCTTTTGGACATTTGCTGGGGTTGGATGTGCATGATGTGGTTTCTTTGGATAAGGATGAGAAAACTTTCACACTGCAGCCGGGGATGGTTTTGACTGTGGAGCCGGGTCTTTATATACCTAGAGGCTCCAATGCTCCTGAAAAATTTAAAGGCATTGGCATACGCATTGAAGATGATGTATTAGTGACTGAAGAAGGTTCAGAGGTTCTTTCTCGTCATCTTCCAAAAGAAGTTGATGAAATTGAAAATTTAATGACAATGGCAAAATCATAACTGATGAAAATAAGCAGATTCCAATGGATTTTATGGACTCCTTTGATCTCCCTTTTAATATTGGGAATTTATATTTTTACTTTATACAAGGGGCTGCCCCGCGCCTATAGTTTGGAGGATTACAATCCTCCTTTGATTACCTTTGTTTACGACCGCAAAGGCCGTGTGATAGGAGAGTTTTTTAAAGAAAGACGCAGACTCACTCCTTTTGAAGAGTTTCCCCCTTATTTGATTTCAGCTTTTGTTTCAGCTGAGGACGGCCGCTTCTTTGATCACAAGGGGATTAATTACAAAGCTATTTTTAGGGCTTTGCTGGCCAATGTGAAAGCTGGAAGAAAAGTTCAAGGGGGGTCCACCATCACACAGCAGGTGGCCCGCTCCCTTCTGCTCTCCAGAAAAAAAACTTATACACGAAAAATTCAAGAAGCTATTTTAGCCTCCAGAATGGAATCTCATCTTACCAAAGAAGAAATTTTGTATCTCTATTTGAATCAGATCTATTTAGGACACGGAGCTTACGGAGTTGGAATGGCTTCCTATATTTACTTCAAAAAAGAGGTTAAGGATTTAACTTTGGAGGAATGCGCTCTTTTGGCAGGGCTTCCTCAAGCTCCTTCGAGATTTTCTCCTATATCTAATGCGAAGAAAGCCAAAGGCCGTCAAATATATGTCTTGTCCAGAATGGCAGAGGAAGGCTACCTCTCTGAAAAAGAGGCTCTTGAGAGTCAGGCCAAGCCTGTGAAAGTTTTTATGAGGGAAAATTATTTGAGTAAAGCCCCTTATTTTGTTGAAACCGTACGCCAGCTGTTAATTGATGAAATAGGAGAAACTTCGCTGCTTACTGCGGGGCTGGAAGTGCATACATCTTTGGATTTGGATATGCAGAAAACAGCGCAAACGGAGTTGAAAAAAGGTTTGGAAAAGTTGGATAAAAGACAGGGATTTAGAGGGCCATTGCAAAATATCTCTTCTTCAGAGGAGCAAGCTCTGTTTTTTGAAAAAAGAGAAAAAGCCTGGATTTCTAAAAAGAAAAACTATCGGATTATTTCGGCTCAAGGGGAAGAAGGCTTTGATTATTCGGAACTGCAGAAAATACAAGAGGGGGAGCAGGTTCAAGGGATTGTCGAACAGGTTCAAACAGACAGAGCTTACGTACAACTTATGTTTGGACTTAAAGGGGTCATTCCTCTTCAAACTTCTGAGTGGGCTAGAGCGCCCAATAAAAAACTGGATTACAGTTTTAATAAAATTGATTCTATGCACAGCGCTTTGAAAAAAGGTGATGTGATATGGGTGAGAGTTCAAAATATTAAAGAGCAGAAAGATATGGTGTCTGCATGGGGAGAAAATATTTTTAAAGACCATTTGCTGATTTCACTGGAGCAGGAGCCTTTGGTGGAGGGAGCTTTAATTTCTTTTGATCAGGAAACAAGAGATGTCACTGCAATGGCGGGAGGGTACGATTTTTCCCGATCTCAATTCAATAGGACGTATCAGGCAAAAAGACAAACAGGTTCTGTATTCAAACCTGTGGTTTATACAGCGGCTCTGGATAAAGGCTTCCTTCCCAATTCCATTATTGCGGATGAGCCTGTGGTGTATGAGGATGAGCAGGCGGATTTGCTGTTGAAAGCTCAGTCGGATGATGAAGACAAAGAAGAGGGCCTCACTGAGATTGAGAAAGATGAAAAAAAATGGAAGCCGTCCAATTATTCTATGCAGTTTACGGGGGACATTTTACTGCGCAACTCTCTAATTAAATCTTTGAACATTCCCACAGTGAAGCTTATTGAAAAAATAGGTATTCCCTGGGTGGAGTTTTATTCAAGAAGGCTTGGGATCGTCAGTCCGCTGAATTCAGATTACACTTTGGCCTTAGGGTCCAGCTCCACCACTCTTTATGAAATGACAAAAGTATTTTCTATTTTTGGAAGAGGAGGTAAAAATATTTCTCCCCTTATAATTAGAAAAGTTATTAACTCTCAAAAACAGACTCTTGTTTCAGCTGTCAGCCTGGACCGAAAATTTCCATTGAAAGAAATGCAAGAGGAGTTCAAAAAAAACTGGGATGATTATTGGAAATCCAATGAAAAAGAAAGTAAAGTTTTTTTCAAAGACCCCCATCAAATTATTTCAGAGAGTACGTCTTATTTGATCACTTCTTTGTTGAAAGGAGTTATTTTAGAGGGAACGGGCCGGGGGGCTAAAAAAATCGACCGGCCGGTGGCGGGCAAAACTGGGACAACAAATGGATACTATGATGCCTGGTTTATTGGATACTCTCCTCAAACAGTTACAGGTGTATGGGTGGGCTTTGATAATGAGGAGAGTTTAGGACAGTCAGAAACGGGAGCCAGAGCGGCGCTACCGATATGGTATGGATTTATGAATGCTGTTCATAAATCATTAGAGCCTTTAGAATTTAAAGTGCCTGAGTCTATTGTCTTTGCTCACATAGACAATAAAACAGGTTATTTAGCAGGTTCTTCTTCAAAAGATGTGGTCAAGCAGGCTTTTTTAGAAGGTACAGAACCTCAAGAGCAGAAAGAGGCTCTTACCGATCATGAAGATCAAGATTTTCTGAGAGAAGATATGGCTTTATGAAAATGAAAAAATGTATTGAAATCAGAGGAGCTGAACAAAATAATCTAAAGAAAATTGATGTTGATATTCCTCTCCATACTTTCACAGTTATTTGCGGCCCCAGCGGCTCCGGCAAAAGTTCTCTAGCTTTTGAAACTCTTTTTGCTGAAGGGCAAAGACGCTATACAGAAACACTTTCAAACTATGCCCGCCAGTACATTAAGGAAGCCGTCAAGCCTTTGGTGGAAGGTATTAAAAATGTGCCTCCTCCTATCTTGTTAAGTCAGAGAAACAGCGTGCGTTCGTCTCGATCCACTGTAGGAACTCATTCAGAAATTTTGGACCATCTAAGAATTATTTTTTCCAAAGCCGGAGTCATTCAATGCCCTGTACATAAAATTCCTCTAAAGAAGTATTCCAGCTCTCAAGGAGCTTTGCTGGCGGCCCGGAAGTTTGATAAAGGATATTTGCTTTTTCCTGTTGAAAAAATCTCTAAAAAAAATCGAATTCTCTTTCGAAGACAAATGATGATAGAGGGCTTCAGCAGAGTTGCCTTAATAAAAAAAAATAAAATCAATCTTCAGCGGATCAGTGATGCGGTTCAACTTCCATCTTCCTTATTTTACGTGGCGGCGGATCGATTGAGTTTTTCAGATGTTCAGCGTGTTTCGGATTCTTTATCTCAATGTTATAAGGCTTCTTTGCAGTACAACCCCCGCTTTCATTCCGGGAGGGCTTTGCTTTTCGATCTCAAAAAAGGCCCCTTTTTTTTCAATGAGAAGCCTTCTTGTCCTGTTTGTCTGTTTGAATTTCCTCTTCCCTTAACCCCCTCTTTCTTTAATTTTAACTCCCCATTAGGAGCTTGTGCAAACTGCCGGGGATTTGGAAACACTTTGAATATAGATATCAATAAAGCCGTCCCAGATCCTCATTTAACCATTGCGGAAGGATGCATTCATGTTTTTTCCACGCCGGCAACCGCTTTTGAAAGAAGAAAGCTTCACACTTTTTGTAAAGAAAAAAAAATTGATATGCACACCCCCTGGCGGAAAATCCCTCAAAAACAAAGGGAAGCCCTTTGGAAGGGTGATAAAAGTTTTTTTGGCATTAAAGGTTTTTTTGATTTCTTAGAAACTCAAAAATATAAAATGCATGTGCGTATTTTTCTCTCTCGATATAAAACAGCTGTTCTTTGTTCGAAATGCGAAGGGGGGCGTTTGAGGGAAGAAATAAAATGGATTTTGTTTCAAGATAAAAACATTGATGAATGGTCTCGGATGACCTTGCTTGATTTGAGTCAAGCATTGAAGAATTTAAAACTGACGACTGCTGAAAAAACTTTGATTAAAGAGCCTTTAAAAGCTCTCACGAGAAAAGTGGAATTTATCAATGACATTGGTTTAGGTTATTTACAGTTAAACCGCTCTATTCGAACTTTATCAGGGGGAGAGCTGCAAAGACTGAATCTTTCCGGGCAGTTGGGGATTGGGTTCTCTGAAATTCTGTACATTTTGGATGAGCCGACTATTGGACTTCATGCTCACGACTGCCGCAGGCTTCTTCTCATTATTAAAAAACTTCGCGATTTGGGCAACACAGTAGTGGTTATTGAACATGATCCAGAGGTGATTCGAACCGCTGAGAATATTATAGAAATGGGCCCTCATTCCGGTTTGAAGGGGGGGGAAGTGGTGTACAATGGATCCAAAAATTCCTTTTTTAAAAATAAAAAATCATTAACTGTGCAGGCTCTCTCCATTGATAAACAGAAGTCTTATCGGGAAATTGATCTTCAGAAATTCAAATATTTTCTAAAACTTAAGGGGTGCCGTCTCAATAATTTAAAAAATATTGATATTCAAATCCCTTTAAGGCGTATGACTGTTTGTACGGGGGTCAGCGGTTCTGGGAAATCTTCTTTAATTACGGAAACTTTATACAATGTTGTTGACGGCCTCTTAAAAAAGAAATCTCTTTCATTGAAAGATTATTTTCTAACTCAGATTGAGGGCTGTCAGAAAATTCAGAGAGTGGTTTTAGTAGATCAGTCTCCTGCAGAACAGCATTCCCGCAGTTTGATTTGCACGTATGTTGGAATTTACTCTTTTATCAGAGAGTTGATGGCGTCTGCTGATCACAGCGGCTTAAAGTCTTTTAAAGCCAGAGATTTCAGCCTCAATGTGGATGGAGGAAGATGCACAGAGTGCAGGGGGCTGGGGTATCAGGAAATTGAAATGGTTTTTATGGACCCTGTAAGGCTGACTTGCACTGTGTGCAAAGGGTTGAAATTTCAATCAGATCTTTTGAAGGTTCGCTTGAGAAATAAAAATATTCATGAAATTTTACAAATGACTGTTCACCAGGCAATGGAGTTTTTTACAGCCTACCCCTTTGTGTTTAGCCGCCTTTCTATCTTAAACAAGGTAGGACTGGGTTACCTGGCCTTGGGGCAAAGTCTTTCAACCCTCAGCGGAGGGGAATCTCAAAGGCTCAAGCTGGCTCGAGAGCTTTCCTCTGCTAAAATGGAAGAAACCCTTTACATTTTTGATGAACCATCCACGGGGCTTCATTTTACGGAAGTTGATTTGTTGATTCAGGTCTTAAATCAATTGGTGGATCAAAGGGCGACTGTGGTGCTGGTGGAGCATAATTTACAGCTGATTTCTCATTGTGATTATGTTATTGATTTAGGCCCTTCGGCAGGTGAAAAGGGAGGATTTGTGGTGGGACAAAATCCTCTGCCAGAATTTATTAACAACAACAAAGGAGTGACAGCTTGTTGTCTGAGAGAATTTTTGAATTTATAAGAGAACATAAGGTTTGGAGCTGGCTGAGGCACTGTCCTGTTTGCTGTCAATCTACTCCTCCAGTGGAGTGGCTTTGCGCTGGCTGTTTAAAAAAATTGAAGGGCTTTTATTTAAAGCCTCAGCATATCATGCGTATGCAATCTTCTTTTCGCCACTTGCGTCTTATAGATTGGACTTCAGAAAATGATTCTTTTATTCGAGCCGTATTGACGAGTTTAAAGGGAGTGAGGCGTTCTTTGTTTTTTACAGTTTTGGCGAAGGAATTTTTTATCAGGCTGAAATATCTATCGTCACTTCAAAGAGACGCCCCTTTTACTTTTGTACCCTGTCCTTCCAGAACTTCTTCAAAGGATCATGGTTTTTTTTGGGCAGAGGCTTTGGGGAAAAAGTTTCGTCTGCCTGTTCAGAGGATGTTAAATCTTGTGGAATTAGATTCCATCCAAAAGTCAAAAAATCTTTCCTTGAGAGGGGAAAGAAAGTTTCTTTTAACAAAAGATGAACATCAATTAAAAAATAAGAATTTGGTTTTTATAGATGATGTTGTAACTTCCGGTGCGACGGCAAAAGCGGCCTGGCTTGCCTTAGGAAAGCCGCGCTCTTTTATGGTTTGGAGTATTTTTTGGAGAAAAAGACTCCACCGGGGATAAGCAGGAGCCTTATGTTAAAATTTTTTTTTCTCATTTGTTTGCTGGATCCATTTTTTGCATTTTCCAGGGGATCCAAAGAGAAGGCCGCCCTTTCAGAGACTCCCATCCATCAAATTTTATCCGATTATCAGAAAAGGGATTCTATCACGATGGAAGTGGCCAAAACCCTTAAACAGCCTGTGTTGAAAAGGGAAATTCAATCGAAAGGAAAATTTTATTTTTCAAACAAACTTTGGCGCTTTGAGATTTTGGAGCCGCATCCCTCTGTGCTTTTTTATGACGGGGTTAAGGTGGCCTATTTTGCTAATAATGTTTTGCATCACACTCCTCAAAAAGGGCAGAAGATGATCTTGTCTTCTTTGTTGAATCAAACCTCCTTCAATAAGGCCTTCACATACCAAGGGATGCAGAAAAAAGGCAGAACTCAGATTTATTCTTTTTTAGGAAAGCCTCCGTCTCCTCAAAAATTGTCCATTCAAGTGGAAAGAGACCGTATATTAAGCCTTCGGGTTCAGTGGGGTTCTGCTTTGGGGGAGGAGTATTATCGTTTTAGGTCTATTCACTTTGATCAAAAACTTTCTAAAAAGTTATTTCAAGAACCTTGATTCTAATGTTATTGTGGATGAATAAATACGCAAAGGCTGTGAAATGGATGCTTTGAAACATCAAAACAAGACTTTCTTTGAAAAGATTTATGAGTACTTCACTCAGGATATGGCTATTGATCTAGGGACTGCGAACACTCTTGTCTATACAAAATCCAAAGGTATCATTCTCAATGAGCCTTCTGTGGTGGCGGTTCAAAAAAATGAGAACAACCAAAACCGCGTGTTGGCCGTTGGACAGGAAGCTAAGCATATGCTGGGGCGTACTCCCGGTTCTATTGTTTCTGTTCGCCCCATTAAAGACGGGGTGATCGCAGATTTTGAAATTACTCAAAAAATGCTCAAATATTTTATAGCTAAATCCAACAAAAACACTCCGAAACTCATTCGCCCCAGTATTATTATTTGCGTGCCTTATGGCATCACTCAGGTAGAAAAAAAAGCTGTCAAAGAATCGGCTCTTTCTGCCGGCGCCAGAGATGTGTACTTAATTGAAGAACCTATGGCGGCGGCTATTGGAGCAGGTTTGCCAATTACGGAGCCAACGGGAAATATGATTGTGGATATTGGAGGCGGCACTACGGGTATCGCTGTGATTTCTTTAGGCGGTATTGTAGATTGTGAATCTATTAAGGTAGCTGGAGACAAACTGGATGAAGCAATTATATCTTATGTTCGAAAAAAATTTAATTTGCTTATTGGAGAAAGAACAGCTGAAAATATTAAAATCGAATTAGGCACGGCGTATCCTGATGCTAAAAAAAGAGCAATGGAAATCAAGGGCCGTGATTTAATTAAAGGCACTCCAAAGACTATCGAAATTACCAATCACCAAATCAATGAAGCTTTGACGGATTGCTTAAATGAAATTGTCAATGCAGTGGGAACGGCTCTTGAAAAAACTCCTCCGGAATTGGCGGCGGATATTGTAGATAGCGGTATCGTGTTGACAGGAGGAGGAGCTAATCTTGGCAATTTGGATATTCTTTTGAGAGAGAGAACGGGGCTTCCTATCACCATTGCTGAAAATCCTTTGTACTGCGTGGTTTTGGGAGCCGGTAAAGCTTTAGATCAGATTGATCTCTTGAAGAGGCTTTCTATTAACTAATTTACAGCATACTATGAAGCTTTCTATAGATAAGTTAATGGCTGATATTGAGCGGGTTCAGCGCCGTTTGCCTCGTAAGATTGCTGTCTTTGACGCGGATGGAACCTTGTGGCCGGAAGATGTGGGCTTTGGCTTTTTCGAATATCAAGTTAGAAACAACTTGTTGTTGGAAAGGGATTTTCTGAAAAATATCGACAAGTGTTATAAAGAAAATCAGTTGAAGACTTGTTCTATCATACTTCAAAAAAATAAAGGGATTTCTTTGGACCAATATGTTTCCTGGTGCAGTGATTTTTTTAAAACAGATCCCATAACCATTTTTTCCTTTCAGAAAAAACTCATTCGGCATCTAAAAAAATTGAATGTAGCCGTTTATGTAGTTTCAGCTTCTCCGGAGTGGGTGGTGGAGCAGGCGGTGAGGCGCTATGACCTGCCTGTTGATTGTGTCGTGGGGATGAAGACAGTGGTGGATTGTAAGAAGGTGATGACAGATCAAATGGTTTATCCGTTATCAGTGGGTTCCGGTAAAGTGTCTGCTTTTCTGGAAAAATCTCAAAATATTTATCCTTTTTTTGTTTCGGGAAACACGGTTTCTGATTTGGATTTGCTGGAATCTTCAACGCATATCAAGTGTGTTGTAGCAAAGGCGAAAAAGGGGGAAAGACAGTACGATTCAGAGCAGGTGCTTTTGTCTATAGCTCTCCAGAAAAAATGGTTTTATTTCAATTAAAGTCTAAGGGGTTAATTCGCTCTTTTTTAAAATTTTTTGCAGTAAAGAAGAAGGATTAATCTTTTGAATGTCTCTGATTGTCTGCCATTTGATAGATGAAATTTTTGGAATTTGTTTTTTACTTAAGCACACAAAAATATCATGGTGAGTAATAGAGTGTTTAAGGACGTACCTTTGAGGAGGAGTTTTTTTCTTCTGAATAGAGCCGGGGAAAAGCCATGATTTTTTTAAAAAAGGACAAAAATGCTCTTGAGTGAGGAGAACTTTGTTGTTTCTCAAAATAATTTGCGGCCTCCAAACCCAAATTTCTTTGTTTTTTCTAGCTCTTTTCAGAGGCAGACTGCTTGTTTTATTCAATTTTTTGGCTTGGCAGGTTTTATTTATGGGGCATTTTTCACAGAGAGGGGATTGAGGGGCGCAGACGACAGCTCCAAGCTCCATAAGAGCCTGATTCATCTCTCCAATAGGGAGGCCTCTGCTCCATTTTTGTGCGGTTTCTTCCAGTTTTTTTGTGTTTTTCCACCAGAAAATCTTTAAATTTTCATGGCGGCACAAAACACGAATGACATTTCCGTCTATCACACTGACAAACTCGCCAAAAGCAATAGAGCTGACAGCTTTAGAAGTGTAGGGGCCAAATCCCGGATATTTTTTTAATTGTTCAGCCGTTTGAGGGATTCTTTTTTCTTTACAAAACATTTGAGCGGATTTATGCAGATTTTTAACTCTGGAGTAATAGCCCAAACCGGCCCAATAAGGCAGGACCTCCTCTAAGGGGCTTTTTGCCAAAGATTTTAAATCGGGGAATTTTTTAATAAATTTTTTATAATAAGGAATTACAGTCTGCACAGTGGTCTGCTGGAGCATCATTTCGGAGATCCAAATACGGTAAGGGCTGGAGGTTTTTCGCCAGGGAAGATCTCTTTTGTTTTTTTGATACCAATTAAAAAGTTTTTGTCCTGTTTTCATTGTCTGAAAGAATATTTACACGCTTCAATGCGAAAAGGGAAGATATGTTGTGCATTTTCTATTCTTCTCTGTAAAAACGGCTGACTTTAAAACTTCTTCTTATTTTTGAGTTTTTCAGTAAAACGGATGGTTCATCTTGCAAAAGATTGTAAATTTTACATTCATTTGAGGAGTTCCGTGTTATTTTTTGAAAATTCGGTTATTCATATGTAATATGCTGGGGGAAGATAAAGGAAGGTCTGCGCTGTGAGATTATTGTATTTCATTTTGGTTCTGTGTTTTTGGAGCTGTCAGGCGGCCTCTCTAGAGGAAGAAGAGCTTGTTGCGTTCGCGGTGGAAGATATAGAAAAAGATGTGTGGACAGTTGAGGATACAGAGATAGAAAAAGAAAAAGAGGCGGCCGCCGCCCCTCCTGTGTTGGAGACCCCTTTGGAGCAGGCCGCAGAAGATCCGAAGCCTCCCAAACTGGATATTGTCATAGTCGTTGATAATTCAGGCTCCATGAAATTCATTTTGAGAACTATTGGAAGAAAAATGCAAACATTTGTGGAAACTTTAAGCCTCTTTGACTATCGGATAGGTTTTTTAAATGCTGAGGTTTACTCTGATCAAGATAAAAGACTGATGAATCTGGAATACAGAGGTCGGATTATTACACAATACAACTTCCTAAAGCCGGAAATGGATTCCCGCATTTTCATAGATACTTTGGTTCGGGGAAAAAAGGATAAGTGTGATAAGCCTCCCTATTGCGGCAAGAGGAAAGAGAGGCCCCTGGGAGCTTTTTTGGCTTACTTAAATTCACCCTACAGAGAAGAATTGATCCGAGAAGACAGCTCTGTGGGCTTGGCAGTTATTTTAATAACAGATAATGAAGAGAATCACAGCTCTAGAGATGAACCGGCGGTGACTTCAAAAGAGATTTTAAACGCTGTTCACAACGATTACTCAAACAAAATTTTTAGAGCTTATACGCTGACCATTTTAGATGAAAACTGCCAGCAGGAAATCAGAAGCAGACAGTGGCTTTTTAGAGAGGGTCATTTCGCTCCTTTTGTCACAGCGCTGGCAGAACAGACAGACGGCAGATCTTTCAGCTTGTGTTTACCTTCGTACCAGTCCGCTGCAGAACAAATAGTGCAGGATTTTCTGACTAGCGCGCCACACCTATAATTTTTCTCATCTGTTGAATAACTTGCTGAGCTTTGACTCGAGCTTTGCGGGCTCCTTCATTTAGGATGCGGTCTATTTTTTTCTTGTCTGAAAGCAGAGATTGATACACTTGTTTTTGCGGTTTCAGATTTTTTTCTAACAACTCAAAGAGTTCTAATTTTACTTCACCCCACCCGCATCCTTTCTTCAGTTTATTTTCTAATGTTTTGGTTTGTTGAGGTTGTGCGAATTCTTTATAGATTTGAAACACAATAGAAGATTGAGGTTCTTTAGGGGTTTCTGGAGCCAGCGAGTCGGTTTTAATTTTCATAACCTTTTTTTTTAATTCACTTTCAGCGCAAAAAAGAGGAATGTGATTGTTGTAGCTTTTACTCATTTTCCTGCCGTCTATTCCCGGCAGTGATTTTTTTTCCTCTACTAAAGGTTCCGGGAGTGTCATTAAAGAAGTTTTAAAAGAACGGTTGAATTTGCCGGCCAGGCCGCGAGTGATTTCCAAGTGCTGTAATTGATCAGCGCCTACAGGTACAAAATGAGATTGAAACAGCAAAATATCCGCCGCCATCAACACAGGATAGTTAAAAACACCCATTTGAATATGAGAATCGTCTTTTCTATCTTGAATGTGGGCTTTATAAGAGTGAGAGCGGTTCAGAAGCCCTTTTGGCGTAAGACAGGAGAGAACCCAGTAAAGTTCAAAAAGTTCAGGAATATCCGACTGCTTATAGAGCGCAGTTTTATTTATATCCACTCCGCAGGCCAGCCAGGCCGCGGCGGCTTCGTAAATGTTTTGATTCAATTCTTTTGGATGAGGCAGGGTGGTTAAGGCGTGGTAGTCTGCTATGAATAAATAGCTTTGGCCTTTTAATTTTTTAATTTTTTTTAAAGAGGGTTGAATGGCCCCCGTGTAGTTTCCCAAGTGAGGAACTCCAGTGGGTTTAATTCCAGTTAAAAGTGTTGATCGGTTCACAGTGTTCTCTAAAGATCAGCGAAGCTCTAAGTTGTCTCCATAGAGATAACTTCTCAAATTTTCTGGGGATTCACTTTCTGTTGTCATTCTTCTTTGAGGGTTCATCACTTCTTTTCCTTGTTTTTCTCGGATAAAATCAATAATAGTTTGGGTGTAAAATTTAGAGCAAATGCTTTCCGTCATCCCGCTGGTAAGAATAGCCAGTTGTGGGATAAATGAGGCTGTTTTTCCTCTTTTGTCCACACATTTTGCGTCTGTGGATTTAAGGACAAAATCAATCACAAATAAATTTTTATCTGAAAATTTCTGTCCAAACTTATCTATAATGTTTCTAGGGGAGTAAGGTTTTTTAGGTTTTGTTTGAGAAGGCCTTTCATCTTGGTTGCTAATGATGATGACAATAAGGTCTGCGCCTTTTCTTAAAACATGATGAGCAATATCTAAAAAGCCGCTGAAGGCCTTCAAGGGCCGGTTTTCTCTATCTTTATAGCAAAAAGGAGGCAGTTTGCAATACCCTCTTTGACTGGTATCGTGGCTGATGGTGTCTATGAACACCTCAGAGTTGAAAGCTGTCTGATCATAGGCGTTGTAGGAGTTTAGAATGTCACTTTCTAAGTAGAGAAATTTGATTAAAGATCCTCTGTGTTCCATTTCATGCAGTCTTCCGTTATACAGCGATTCCTTGTCGTCAGTATGTCCACAGGTGGTCAAAATACGCCAATCAACCCCTTCTCTGTTTAGTTCGTGGATAAAGGAGCCAAGCTTTTGTTTGATAACAGCCTTTTCAATGTACTTTCGATTGGAAGGAGAGGTGTCCATAATGAATAAGAAGTCGATCTTTTCAGAGGCCGTTGTTTGTTCTAAAGGCTCTAAGAGGATTCCTTTTTCTGCTGTTGAAGAATCATCGGATCCTTCTTTAGAGTCAGGAAAACCTCCCCTGCCGAATCTGTTGCGAAAGCCGCCTTTATCTTCCGGCGAGTCTCCCTCTTCTCCTCTGCTTCTAAAATTGTCTCTGCCGCCTCTGTCTTCTCTATTTCTGCCTCTGTCTCTGAAATCCTCTTCATCATTTCCAGACATTCCTCCACATCCGTCCAGCAAAAAGAAAAAAACCACACAAAGACAGGAAATTAAAGCAGTGATTTTTAGAATCTTTTGAAATAAGTACATAGGTTAAAGGTAATTCATATATTTACCTGAAAACAAGCCTGTGGTTGGTTTTCAGGACTATCCCTTTCTTTATTTTTCGGTAAGGATGGGGCCATTCTTTGATTTGGTGCAATGTGCTATGCTTAGATGAGATCTATTTAAAGATGTTAGGTTTTCTGAAGAAAATTTTGGAATGTTTATGAAAATAGCTCTTTGCTCTTTTTTATTTATTTTTGGTTCAGCTCTTATTTATTCTTTTTCGTTCAGATGGACGCGTATCAACAATATTTCCTTTGCCGCTCAAAATCTGCGTCTTGAAGAGGAAGATAAAATAAAATTAATCAATGAGTTAAAAGAACAAACACGTCCTTTCTTAGGAGCTTGGTTTTGGCATTTATCCATTCAAAAATTACATCAAATGGTGCAAAATCACCCTCAAGTGGAGGAGGTAAAAGTACGCAGAGCCTGGCCCAATCGTTTTTTTGTTCTGCTCTTGTCCAGTGAGCCTTTGTTACTGCTCATGGGTCATAAGGTTTTTTATCCAGTGACAAATGAGGGAAAATTACTCAGCCCTTTGGTCAGTTCAAATCTTCCAGACCTGCCTCTCTTGAGGGGGGATGCTTTTCGCACGAATGCAATTTTAAGAAAAAAAGCTGTTCAACTTTTCCAATATCTTCCAAAAGAGGGTTTTTTTTCTCAGAGAAATATTTCTGAGATTAAATATTCGACCAAAGACTCGAATTTTTATTTGTATCTCGTGTACCCCGGTTCTATGGTGCGTGTGGGAGAAAGCCTCTCTGAATTTCGTCCGGATCGTGTGGAAAAAGTACTGTCTTATCTTGAACAGAAAAAAATTAATTGGCGCGTTATAGACGCCAGGTATTCTCAAAAAGTAGTAGTGAGTCTAGTTAAAGGTATTTAATCTTTTCTTCAACTAAGGATTTTGTGGTATTTTTAAAGACAGCTTAAGAATTTTTTAAACTACAGAAGGCTTAGGATGAGTTTGAAGCAATTCAACATGGATGATCGCAAAATCATTACAGGTTTAGACCTGGGGACCAGTGCTGTCAAATGTGTCATGGGAGTTGTTGGCGATGGTGTGGAAGTTATCGGTTCTGCTGAAGTAGAACATCAAGGCATACAAAATCAACAAATTGTAGATACTCGAAACGTGGCAGAAGCTGTGAGGCGTGTCTGTCAGGAAGTCGAAATTGTTTCTGAAAGCCCTATCACCAATTTGTGGGTGTCTTTGGGGGGTGCTTTTAGGATGTTTTCTTCGGAAGGGATGGCTATCATCACTGGAGGCGGGGTCACCCGGAAACATATCCTGCAGTCTATTGCCACAGCTCGAGCTGTCCCCCTGCCGGAAAGACAAGAGGTTGTTCATATTCTGCCCAGTTATTTCAGGGTAGATAGAAAAGATCATGTTTTCAATCCTATCGGCCTTTCCGGATTTCGATTGGAAACATCTGTTTTGTTAGTGACGTGTGACATCTCTTCCATTCAAGATTTAAGACGCTGTTTAACTTCGGCGGGTAGAACTCCCAGGGGTTTTGTTGTTCAATCTTTGGCCTCCGGACTGGCTGTGGCTTCTGAAGAGGACAAGGCTCAAGGTGTTTGTGTGATTGATATTGGTAAAAATTATTCTCAGCTCTCTGTGTTTTTAAGAGGCAGGGTGGTTTATATGTCTCATTTGCCCTTTGGAGGGGAAGATATTACCGGGGAGCTTGTCCGCCGGCTCAAAGCGGCGCCGGCTCTTGCAGAAAATTTAAAAATTCAATACGGTCTGCCTTCAGCTGAAGATTTTTCAAAACAAATTAGCTTAAGTGAGGGGCTGTCGATTAATGGACAGGAGCTTTATTCTGCTTTAGCTCAGTCTTTATCCCATTGCTTTTATCCTATTAAGGAAGAGTTGAGAGATAAAAAATTAGCGGATCAAATCTACAGTGGTATTATTTTAACGGGCGGGGGCAGTTTACTAAAAAATATTGTTGGCTGGGCAAGAGAGTATTTTGAAAAACCTGTTCATCAAGGGAGTTTTTCCGGTTCCTTTGGAAATCAACTGAAATACAGCGCGGCCTTAGGACTTATTCATTATGCGAAAGATGATCGATTGGACTTTAAAACAAAACAAAAAACTTTAACTTTTAAAAATTGGTTTAAAGATTTGATTCCTTAATGGATTTGAAGGGGAAAAACTATAATGTTTGAAATTGTAAATGAAAATGTCAAACGTGAAGGAGCTCGTATAAAAGTCATTGGTGTGGGAGGGGCCGGCGGCAACGCTGTCCAAACAATGATTGCCTCTCAGCTTTCAGGAGTGGATTTTATTGTTGCCAATACAGATATGCAGGCTTTGGATAAAAATAAATCAGAAATGAAAATTCAGCTGGGGGAAAAACTCACCCGAGGGCTGGGTGCTGGAGCGAATCCGGACATAGGGAGACAGGCGGCTATTGAGTCTTGTGAAATTATTGCAGAATCTTTGGAAAATGTAGATATGGTTTTCATTACCGCAGGTATGGGGGGAGGCACTGGAACAGGAGCGGCCTCCGTCATTGCGGATATTGCCAGACAACAAGGGGTGCTGACGGTGGGGGTTGTCACCCGCCCTTTCGCATTTGAGGGTAGAAAAAGATCCCTTCACGCGGAGCTTGGGATCACAGCCTTGAAAGACAAAGTAGATACTTTAATTGTGATTCCAAATGATAAACTTCTTACAGTTTCAGACCGCGGTACACCTATTTTAAATACTTTTAGAAAAGTGGATGAGGTTCTGCTGCAGGCAGTGCAGGGTATTTCTGATTTAATTAACGTGCATGGTTTAATCAATTTGGATTTTGCAGATATCCGAACGGTGATGTTTGAAAAAGGAGCGGCTATTATGGGAGTGGGTTCAGCTCAAGGGGAGAACAGAGTAGTCAACGCTGTGAAGCAGGCCATTTCCTCTCCTTTGTTGGATAATATTTCTGTAAGCGGCGCTAAAGGGGTCATTATCAATGTCACAGGAGACAAAGAGCTTTCTTTAACTGAAGTCAACGAGGCTTCCAGCATTGTGACGAAAATGGCTCATCCAGATGCTGAGATTATCTTTGGAGCTGTGATCCATGAAGATAAAACTCAAGGGGTTCGAGTGACTGTTATCGCCACGGGCTTTGATGGTTCTGAGCAGGCCGTTTCAACAGATCAGGAAAATAAAACGATCGCAGAAGAAAAAAGCACTCCTCCTGTTTCTTCCAAAGAAATGAGAGTGCTTCCCAGAGATCGACTGCTTCAGAAAGCCAAAAGCTATAGGGAAGGTCAAAATCTTCCTCAAGTTGCAATGCAGGAGGAACCGCAGTTGAGCATGAATTTAAAAAGTGAAAGTTCATCGGAGGAGAAAACCTCTCCATTTTCATCTACGAAGGGGCTTTTAAGCAAATCCTTGTCCTTCTTTAAGGATGAATAGTTTTGAGAATATACACGTGAGCAATGAAACCGGTTATTTTTATGGGGAGCATAAAAGATGTCTCTTTTATCAGTCGTGGAAAGTCAAAGATGCTCAGGGTTTTGTCGTCATTACACACGGTCTTTCTGAAAATACAGACCGTTATGATCGACTGGCCTGCCAGCTCAATAAAGACAAGTGGAATGTCTATGCCTGGGACTTAAGGGGACATGGACGCTCCAGTGGTTTGAGGGGATACGTCAGAAAATTTAGGCTTTATGAAAGAGATTTGGTTCGTTTTCTAGATTTTATACTCGCTCGTGAACAAAACCTGCCTTTTGTTTTATTTGGACATTCTTTAGGGGCTTTGATCACTGCCAGAGGTTTTTTGCATGAGGAGGATATTATTTCTTCTGCTGAAGGGGTTTGTTTGGCGGCGCCGGCTTTTGGATTAAGCATCAATTTATCCCTTTTTAAATTAACGATGAGTTATTTAACGAATATTATGCTCCCATGGTGGGCGTATCACAATCGGATTTTATCTGTTCATTTAAGCCGCGATCCTTATTTTTTGAACCTCATTGAAAATGATCGGTTTCGCCATAACAGGGTGTCGCCGGAAATTTATCTTACGGTGTTTAAAACCCCTAAAATGCTGTGTGTTCCTCAAAACATCAAATCACGTCTTTTGATACAGCTGGCAGGACACGACGTTATTGTAGATAACCGGGCGGCCAAAAGATACTTTGAGTGTGTGAAAAGCTCAAATCCTAAACAGCTTATTTTTTATTCTGCCAGCAAGCACCAACTATACGAAGATTTTGGCAATGAAAGGGTCATTGAAGATTTTAAATTGTTTATCCGCCCCATCTTGAAAGGTTCTGCTTAATAAATAGTGTTCTTAAAATCCAATGAAATATGTGATCTTTTTATTTGATTATGGGTTTGGCGTTTTAGAGTGAAGTAAAATCTTTCGGGTGTGAATACTTTAAAAGCGGCAGATTCTGTTTGAAGATTCCGGGCCGGCTTCGCAGTTCATAGGGCCTTTAAAGAGATTATTCTGAAGATAGACTCTTTCCAAATTTTGAAAACCGAGGAAAAAATTGGGAGGCAGGCTGGTCAAAATATTATCTGAAAGATGAACGACCTCCAATAAAGTCATGTGGGCGATCAGTGTTTCCGGCAAAATTTGAATTTTATTGCCGTGTAAACTTAGTTTTTTCAAATTTGTCAGCCCTTCAAAGGCCTTGGGGTCTAACTGATTGATACGATTGTTTCTGAGCCTTAATTCTTCAAGCTGAGGCAGTTTTGAAAACCAGCTTGCTTTGAGGTGATAGATCAGATTCTCTGAAACGTCCAACACCTTCAATGCGGGAAGATTTTCAAAATCTTCAATTTTAAAATATGAAAGGCCGCTGTTTGATAGATCCAGCTCTTCTATCTTCTTTAAATCTTGAATCGTTAGGTCTTCACAGGATGGCCCAAGCCAGTTCCATGGATCCCACCAAGAGCCTGCTGTTTTTACAAGGGCTGATCTAACAGCGGAAGTTCTGTCGCAGACGGGGAAGAGAGTGGGCAGATTGGCTAAGGCTGGAGGGGAATTTTTTGCTTGAGCGGGTGTTTTTGGCGCTGCATTGGCGGCGGATTCTTGTTCTTCTCTTTGAGGTTCTGGATCAGCCTTCGGTCTTGCTGTTTTTTCAGATTCGGGCGGTTTTGCTTCATCCAAAGGCGCACAGGAAACGACAAGAAAGAAGCCAAATAATATTAAAGATTTCAAAAAATACCCTCTCTTAAAAGTCTAAAATGTAATGCTCAGGGTCCACAGGTTTGTTGTCAATACGAATTTCATAATGAAGATGAGGGCCTGTGGACCGGCCTGTATTGCCAACTGTGGCTATCAAATCCCCCCTCGTAATTTTTTGGGCTTCTTTCACGAATATTTGATCCAGATGTCCGTAGAGAGTTTTTAATTTATAGCCATGATTGATAATGATATAATTGCCCATTCCTGCATCGTAACCGACAGCTATGACCATCCCGTTTCCAGGAGCTGTGACTTTTGCACCTCTTTGAGCGGCAATATCCAGACCTCTGTGGAAATGCGGATTATCGGAGGAAAAACCTATATGTAAAATCGGGTGATCTCTGTAGCCAAAGGAAGATGTGACCCACCCCTGTCTGACAGGAGTGACAGTGGGAGTAAAGGCTAAAAGATGATTCATCTCTTCCAAAGCTCCTATGGATTCCCAAACTTGTTTCTGCAGGAGATGAGTTCGTCTTTGCAGTTGATTCAGATACTGTTCAAAAGATTTCTTATTTTTTAAAAAGCTTTTTTTTTTGTCTGTGGAATGAGAAGCGGAGGGTTTGGAGTGGACCGGCCAATGATTCAAAGAATCAGATGAAACTTTGTAAGGCAAAGGGCCTATGGCTGTAGATCCTTGTTGGGCGATGGACTTCAACTTTACTGAAAAATCCTCCACCCTCTGTAATTGAATCACCAGGTCTTCTGTTTTCTCAGAAATGACCTTCACATGATGGTTTAATTCCTTATTTTCTGCACGCAGTCTCTTTAGCTCTGCCTGATTGAAGACAGCCAAAGAATAATCTAAGGCGCCTAAAGCGAACAAAAGAAGTAAAATGGTGAAGCCTCCCAGGACCATTCGGAGCCGGCGGACGGAAAAAGACCAGGAGCGCATGGAGTTTTTCTGAGAATTATCTACAATAAAAACGGAATACTTTTTTTTCATTTTTCCTGCCCTCTATATCTATGAAATACGCCGGAACGTTTATTTTTTCAACAAGAAATAATTTTGACGACAACAACTGCCACATTGTCATGCCCCCCTGCAGATAGAGCTTTAATTATGCATTTTTGCGGTATGTTTTTTAGTTCTTCTGACTTAAAAACATCCAAAATAACCTGATTTGAAACCATACTGTGCAGTCCGTCCGAGCAAAGCAGATAAATGTCTCCAGCGGCAGTGTCTCGAGTGAAAATATCGACCTGCATATCTTCTTTAAAGCCTATACTGTTAGTCAGCAGATTTCGGCTGGACGCGATGTCTTCCTGAATGTCAAAACCCTTTTTTGAGGCTTCTGTGAATATAGCATGATCGTCCGTGATCTGCCAAAGTTGGGAGTCTCTATACAAGTACCCTCTAGAATCTCCGACATTGCCGATATAAATTTGTTTGTCCTGAATCCAAGCCATCACCAGGGTGGTTCCCATCCCTTTTAAACTTGTGTGTATTTGGCCTTGGTTGAAAATCTCTCGATTGGCCTTCTTAAATGCTTTTTTAATAATAGCTGAGGAACTGCTTTTAAGGGGGCTGTTCATGCTTTCCGTGATGGATTCATTCATCAAACTTAGCGCCATAGAAGAAGCCACTTCACCTCCAAGGTGTCCTCCTAATCCGTCGGCAACAGAGAAAATATTAAATTGCTTGTTGATCAACATAGAATCCTGATTGTTTGTTCTTTTCAGTCCAATATCAATGCTTGAATAATGCTCAAGTTCTAATCCCATTGTTTTTGTTTATCCCTTGTGTTACCATGTGTGTTCTCCGATTGTTGTGTGTCAATAAAAAAGCGTGCTAAGAGGTTTTTGTCAGTGAATCGGAAATTTATTTTTTTTGTATTTTGCTCCTTTTGCGTTCATATGCTTTTGTTGTACGTCTTTTACTGTTTAAGACCCAGCCCCGTCCAAGAACACCGTGTTTTGGTAGAGGAGTTTGAAGAAAAAGAAGAGCCAAAGCTGCAAATTGTTGAGCAGAGTCACTTTAATGAACAAACCCCTCAAGAGAGCCATTATCTCAGCCAATACAATAATACTACTTTGGAAGAGCAGAAAGGTAAACTAGGGGAAAGTCCTAACCCGTTCTTCCAAAAATTTTCTGAGGAAGAGGGGTCTTTAATACCGCTTCCCAACCGTTCTCTTCTGCCGCTTTGGGGGCGTATTGATCATTTAGACTCTGTCCAAAAAGAAGGCGGCCGCACTGTATTGAATACAAAGGAAGTTTCTTTTTTTACCTTTTATTCCAGGGTGAAGTCCCAAATTCATTGGCATTGGGTGCGGCAGTTAAAAACAGAGATGCAGGACATTCAAGAAATAGATTCATTATTCTCAAATGGGTTTTTAACCACTCGGATAGAAGCTTTGCTGTCCGCCAGCGGCCGCCTCAACTCTCTTATTTTGAGAAAAAAGAGCGGGCTGGATAAGTTGGATATTGCTTCTTTAGAAGCTATTAGGAGGGCTCATCCTTTTCCTAATCCTCCGGAGCGTCTTGTCTCTGAAGATGGTCAAGTTCGATTGCATTACACGTTTGCATTAACCCATCAGAAGCCTTCCAGGCGGCCTTCCTCTTTTTGAGTCCTATGAAGAAATCACCACATAATTTAGATTGGGAGTTCGTGAATTCTATTGCTTTGGGCGCGCATTATTTATTGAATCAAATGATTGTAAAAGCCAACTCGCGGCCTGATAAACAGAAAGGGGATCCCAAAGTGGGAGGGCATAGCTCAGCCAGCACCAGTGCTTTACATATTTTGGGAGCTTT
Source organism: Bdellovibrionales bacterium (assembly GCA_965199935.1). Taxonomy (GTDB): domain Bacteria; phylum Bdellovibrionota; class Bdellovibrionia; order Bdellovibrionales; family UBA1609; genus JAPPLG01. Next base: position 435,581 of record CBDATD010000001.1, on the reverse strand, counting down.
GCATTTGATTGTTCGAAGAGGCTTCGACTTTATTGTCAATAAACCTCATGCTTCCCCAACAGATCATTCTTACCATTATCTGTTGAATCTGCTGTTAGACTGCGAAGGCCGGCCTCTCTCAGAATCATCAGCAGAGCAGGCGATGGGCGGTTTGAGAGATTTTTCAACAAAAAAGCGTCCTTATGTTTTTCAATCTTATCATTCCCATTATGATCCAGATCATCATAATTTTCTTCCTTCCGGTACTGTGGGCATTCCTCCAGTGGTGTTAGGTTATTTGGCTCTAGCTTATAATTACTTAAGAGATCAAGGCTGGACCGCCCCGCCAGCTCATTTTTGGGCGGTTATTGGAGATTCAGAGTTTCGGGAGGGCTCTTTGTTTGAGGCCGTTCCGGATTTTGCTGAAAGAGGGTTAGGCTCTCTTACATGGATTATTGATTACAACAGACAAAGTTTGGATGGACATCGTGTGCCGTATTCTCCTATGGGGACAGATGATAAAAGAATTGAAAAAACTTTTTTAGCCAATGGCTGGGATGTCTTACAAGTACGCCACGGTGAAAAAAGGCTTCAGTTATTTAAAAAACCAGAAGGCTCCTTGTTTAAAACATTTTTGGAAAATCTTTCGGATTGGGATCTGCAAAGCCTGCTTCAGCTGGACAGCTCTCAAATCCGTGAATTCATTTTAGCTCAATCTCCAAAGCTTAAAAATTTTCTAAACAGCCTCAATGGTTCTGAACTGAAGGAAGCGGTCCATGATTTAGGCGGACATGATATGAAAATCATCACTTCAGCTTTGGAAGAATCCAAGCAGTCTTCTCAAAAGCCTTGTGCTGTTATTGCCCACACCCTTAAGGGCTGGGGGCTGGAGATGGCAGGCCGGGGGGGGAATCACTCTGCCCTGCCTTCAGGCAGGGAGCTGTTGGCATTAAAAAAGAAAACTGGTTTTTCTGAAAGCAGTAAAGATTTTCCTAAATTTGAACCTAAATCTCCGGAAGGAAAATTTTTGCAGAAAAGACATGAGGAGCTTTTAAAAGAATTTCAACAGCAAAAAGAAATGCGCCAAGAGAATAAGAAGCAATTTAAAGGAATGGCGGACCGCCTTCCCCAAGAGCTGGGAATTCCTCTAAAGATGATGAGTTATCCTCACACTCAGTGGATGCTGGGGCAGTGGATGTCTAAGATGAGCCGTATTGCTTTGAACTCCGGTCTTGGAGAACAGGAAAAACCTTTTCGAGAAGTTTCTAAAATGTTTGTATCCCTGTCTCCTGATGTGGGAACATCTACAAACTTGTCTTTCAATATGGATCAAAAAGTTTATCAAACGCCGCGTCTTTCTTCAAAAAATTCCAAGTGGGCTTTGGAAGATAAAAAATCGCCTGACTTACAGCCGGATACAAAACCCGGTCATCGTTTTTTAAGATTTGAAATTGCCGAATCATCAGCGGTTTCTTGTTTGTCTGCTTTTGGGAAAATAGGAGAGATACTAGGCATTCCTCTTTTTCCATTTATGACGGTGTATGATTTTTTTATTAAGAGGGCCTTAGATCAATACTTTTACTCTCTTTACTGGAAATCCAGTTTTATATTGGGAGGCACTCCCTCCGGAGTGACCTTATCTCCAGAAGGGGCTCAACATGGCTGGAAATCTGATTTCCAGATACCGGGCCAGGTGGTTTTTGAGCCTTATTTTTGTGTGGAAGTGGATTGGATTTTAACAGAGGCCCTCCATCGTCATATTAAAGGGGAAAATCAAGATCGGACAGGTGTTCTTTTGAGAGCTGTCACCAGAGGAGTGGATCAAAAACAATTTGTGCATTATTTAAGCCGGCAGGCTAGATTTAAAAAATCTTTAGGAGATAAAAAACTTCATCCAAAAAATTTTCCTATTTCATCTGCAGTGGATGAGTCTCAGATAGAAACTCTTTCAATAGAAAAGATGATGTCTGTTATTCGTAAAGACGTTTTAGCAGGGGCCTATCATCTCATTGATTTCAAAAATTATGCAGACTATCGAGAGGATGATAATGTTGTGAATATTTTTGCCATGGGAGCTTTAGGAAAAGAAGCCGGCGAAGCTTCTATGGAGTTGCTAAAAAAAGGCATCTACGCCAACGTGATTATTGTGACCAGTCCGGATTTGCTGTTGGGGGCCTTAGCTCACAGCAGTCAATATTCTCATTTGAGAAGAGATCTGGATTTAAGCGCAAATGCTCCTATCGTGAGTGTGCATGATGGAGAACCCGGCCTGTTGGATAATATTGGATCTTTATTGGGCCGCCCTCAAGAGTCTTTGGCTGTGCGAAAACATTCGTTATGCGGCAAACCTTCGGATATTTATCAATATCACGGCTTGGATCCTTCCAGCATTATGACAGCTTCTTTAAAAGTCTTAGAAAGATCTTCTTAGAAGTCTTCCTCTGCTTAAGAGCTGAACCTATTTTCGGTCCAGCTCTCCTGCTGTATTTTAGTGTTGAGCTTTGCTCAATTGTTTTTTTACTTTTTCTATGAAGCCTTCAGCAGAATTGGACTGCACAGGAATCTCTTTTGCTTGAGCTGTCTGTGTTTTTGGCAGGATAATATCCATCACACCATTTTCCACATTGGCTGAGATTTTGCCGGCATCCACAGATGCAGGCAATGAGAAAGATGTGTTAAAAGTCCGGCTTTGCCTCCAGTTTTTTGTCTCTTTTTTTCCGCCGGCGGAAACCGATAGGGTTTGATCCTGTACTTTTAAACAAATATTTTTAGGATCTACTCCTGGAATATCCATATGCAGGCGGTAGTACTCATTGGCCTCCTGGACGCTGTAGGGGGCGCTGGAGCCGCAGAAAGTTTTATCCTCCATAGAAGACAACAGCTCTTCAAAATCACTCAGCCACAGGCTGGGCTGTTTTATGGGTGTTCCATAATTGTAAGTTTTCATAACTTCACCTCCATTTTTATGGTTCATTCATAAGGTGAGCTGTTTTTTTAATTTGTCAAGTTGGTGAATAAAAGGAAAAAATACAGTTCCTGCTTTTTCAGCCGCCGAGGCTTATGCTAGAAGGTTTTCGCGGCTGAATTTCTATTTTTGGTTTTTTTCAGCTCTTTTTACGGGCTTATCTTTGATTCTGCTCTTCCAGCAGTTTTTGAATTCCTTTTTTAATCAATTGATCTTGTTTCTGGGATAAGGAGTGATCAGTGTCTTTAGTAAAGTGAACGTCTGTGTCATTCTTTTTTGATCGGACTTTCCATGTTTCCGGGTGGGTGAGTGATGCCTGATCAAATCTACTGATTTGCATAGACGTACAGGTATTATGGTAAAAGTGTTTGTTGATTCCTCTGTCAATATCCAATCCTATGTCTAAGCGAAAAGAATCTACAGTCTGCTCTTGATCATTTTCTGTTATAGACCCAATAATGGTCCTCTGAGCAGAATCCACATTGGTTATGTCAAGAACTTGATAGATGGGAAAAAGGCTTCCTTCAAAAATCATTCCTATATTTCTAACAGCTTTCAACATCCTCTGCTCTCCTAACCAATTTTTTTTAAAGCGGCATTGTTTTTCAATATTAATGGACAAAGGAATAAAAGCAACAGACTCTGCCTCCAAAGTGATTAAAATATGATTGTCTTGATAGAAGGCGTGAAAACCTGCATTGCTCATTTCTATATCTTGAGACGGAGCTTTAATGAGGCTTGGAGTGAGAGTGAATTGGGCGGCATTTTTCATTGTCACAAAAGAACCAAGGTGTCTGAAGAATACTCTATTTTCCCCCATATTCATCCCGTGTAAAATATTGTCATAAAAAAAATGAACATCTGCATAGAAACTTGTTTGAGGTATATACAATTGAACTGTATCAATAGTGTAATTTTCAAATTTTAACACAGCTAAGTGATGATAGGCTCCTAAATTACGATCCTTTTCAAAATCAGACTTCATGTGTTTTCTTCCATTAAATTCGTACCCTTCCCTGCTTAAAGGGTACCTCTTCTTAAGGGAGTTTATTGTTTGAACATCTGTAATTATTTTGACAGTCATTCCTTGCGCTGGGAATACAATAGGGAAGAGTTGAGATATTCCTGCAATATGATTCTTATTGAAACTTACAAAACGACAAGGTTGATTCACTCTATTTTCTGCTGGGATAGAAGTCCATCCTTGTAGTTTCCATAGGTCATAATGAATTAAATTATCCACATCAAAGGAGAGATCAAATGTTTCACATATCAGTTTAAGTTGGTCCACTATTGCGCTTTTCCCTGAAATCACAGCGTAGTTTTCTATCTGATCAAATTTGAGCGCTGGGAACTGCTCCACTCTTTCAATATCTTTTGATGGAGGAGTTTGCTGGATCAAACTGAGGTTTAAGCTGTTGTCAAAAGAAAGAATAGGAAGGTGGGGGAGTTCAAAATAATGAACGTCCCCTGCTTTATTTTTGGCTTCAAAATGAAAACTGCAAGTGGGATTTTGAATTTTTTCATCCAGCCACCACAAACTTCCATAAGAAAAGAGACGCTCAGGGATCAGCTCAATGAGCATAATTTCATTTTTATAATCCATTTTAGTTTTTTTAGTAAATTTTTTCTGTGTTTTTGATTCTATACACTGTGTTTGAACATGAAGCACAATATCTCTATTTTCTTTTTCATCTTCTTCTGAAAACACGATATGGTCATTGACATAAAAAGTGGAAGTTTCCACATTTTTGAGGAGTTCATTAAGTTTAACGGACCGCTCTTTTTCATTCTGCAGTGTGGAGATGAGTCTAGGGTCAAAGTTTCTTAGGATGCTGGGCTGTGAAACCACTCCCGAGGGATCAGCAGCTCCTGTGGAATCTGCTTTTTCTGTGCTTGCGCTATGCAGACTGCCGCCGCAGCCGAGAATGCTGAACAAGGATAAATATAAAACAATTATCAAATATTTCATTTTCAAAGTGTACTTATGGTAATTTTTAAAATGTGTACACTAAAAATTATGTGGATGTAATTTTTTTATTTTTTTTGTAAAATTTTCACTCTTCTTCCTAGACTGGAATGTCTCTAAGAACGGAATTTAAAGATGTTTTTAAATCTGTAGAGCTGGATCTTTTTCCAATAATCAAAGCACAGGGGATAAAGTATTCACCGGCTGGAAATTGTTTTTTTCTAGCTCCAGGAATCACCACAGCATTTTCAGGCACCACACCCGTAAAAGTTTTTTCTTCTTTAGAAGTGACATCAATAATTTTGGAGCTTTTTGTAATGACAACGCCGGCTCCTAACACGGCTCCTGTTTTTATCCGCACTCCTTCAACAATGATGCATCGGCTTCCGATAAAAACATTGTCTTCAATGATGACAGGCTGGGCCTGTAAAGGCTCTAACACTCCCCCCTAAACCTACGCCTCCTGAAATGTGTACGTTTTTTCCCACTTGAGTACAGGAGCCCACAGTGGCCCAGGTGTCAATGAGGCTTCCTGAATCTACATAAGCTCCGATGTTGATATAAGAAGGCATTAGAACTGTGTTGGGAGCGACAAAAGAGCCTTGCCTGACAAGAGCTTGAGGGACGACTCTTACCCCCTCTGACCCCGTCCACTTTTTTAGGGGGATTTTATCAAAATAAGAAAAATTATCTCCTGAAGAAATGACTTTTGATTTTTTTAATTGGAAATAAAGCAGGATGGATTTTTTCACCCATTCATTGATCTGCCATGTGTTTCCTTTCTTTTCACAGACTCGGATCTGCCCTTGATCTAACAGGTGTATAGTTTTTTCAATCTCGGAGTCTGCTTTTTCAATTTGCTTAGAGTTGAAAGTTTCTTCGATAATTTTTTTTAAACTTGAAATATCCGGCATACTATTTCCCCTGGTTGTTCAAGGCAGTCTCACAATAACCTTAGGTCATAAAAAAATCAAAGGCTGTCTCGTACCAACTCTCCAAAACAATCAAAATGCACCATCTTGTTTGTGATTAAACTTATATCCCTTTAAATGCAATCTCTTTTCAAGATATGAAGGAGTTTTTTTTTTACATAAAGACTTGAAAAAAAATGGGGGGGGGTAAAATGAAAATTATTCTCTTTTAGAAAGGGGAGAAAAAATATTCTAGATTAGAGGAGTGTTATTCTATGGGTTATCTGTACCGGTGTCAAATTATGTTCTATTTTTTTCATGTTTCCCATTTGATTTTAGGCCGCTTGGCTGCAGTAAGATTTCAAGAAAAGTTCTGTCTTAAAGTCAAGAGATGTTATCGAAGTTTTTTATTTGTATTTTTTTTAGGTTCTCTTCCAGTGTTGGCTGATGAAAGCTCCACAGAAGCAGGAACTGTCTGTATTGAAAACTGCACTCCCTCTGTTTTAAGCTCAAACGGTCAAGAGCTTTTCAATCAAGCTTTTTCCTCCTGTCCTCACTTCTTGATCGAAAGATTTAAAAACAAAGACAAAAAATCTATGTGGATCTCAAGTGTTTCAGCAGACAAGGACTGCTCTAAAGTGAGGCTGTCTGAAAGAGAGGATTTTAAGACTTCCAAAGATTTTGAAAATTATTTAAAAAACAAAGAGCCTTTCAGCAGGCTGAGTCCTCCTTTTGCTGTATCCTCCTGTCTTGGTGTTTTATCTGAAGATAATAGAAAGCCGTTTTTAGCAGATTACTACAACAGTGCTTACAGGCTGGAGTCTGGGTTGAGTCAAATTCTGTCAAATATCTCATCTATAGACTCTCTGTTAGGAGACAAGCGCGCAGCAGACATAGACTGCACAAAACTTAATTCCTCTAAGACAGCTTTTAAGCGGTGCCAAGAGCTTAAAGCCTGTAGCGTTCAAAGAGGCAGTGAAAACAAAGTTCTGCATAAGACAGCAGAAGACACACTGCTGGCTTTGAAGGGGATAAAAGCTATTGACCGGGAAATAGATCTTCTAAAAGGGCGGAAAAGAAAGAAGACCAGGCACAGTAAAAGTTCATCAGATATGCAAGATGAAATCAAAAGTTTAGAGCAAAGAAAGAAAAATATACAAAGTCTTTATCCCTGGATTGTAGGAAAAAAGTTTAAAGATGGGTACGAAGAGAATAAAAACTACACAAGAGAAGAGATGGCTCATCTTGTAAGAACACAGCTGTCTCATACGAGAGAAAAGCTTACAGAAAATCTAGCAGAAACAAATAAAGTGTATGCTTGCGTGGTGCATAATTTAGAATGTGGGGATCTGAGTGAAAAAAGGATCAATACCTCTTTAGCGAAGACTCCGCCTCTAGATAAAGAAAATGTTTTTGGAATAAAAAACATAAGCGGGCGAGAGCTTACTGAGTTAAACTCTGCTCAAAAAAGAGAGTTTAGAAAAAATCTTACAGCTGGTGGTTATTTTGAGGAAGCCCAGTGCCGGGAGAAGATAAGAGAAGATGTCGCCTATGTGAGAAAGGAGCTGAAAATATTTGCTTTAGATGCGGGTGTAGCTGTTGCGACAGTGGGGCTGGCGGGGGCGGCTCTAACAGGAAGGCTTGCTGTTAAGATGGGAAGCAGGTTTGCTCCGAATATGACAAAGGCTCAAAGGCTTCAAAACTTAAGCTTAATGGGGCTTGATGTTGGTTATTCCGCTCTGTATGCAGATGAGGTGATGGATCAGTGCGGTGAGGATGTAAATAAGCTGGAAAAACTTGCAGTAGATGAAACAAGTACAAATGTTTTTTGTGAAAATCAGCAGTCCAGAGTTAAGCACACGAGTGATCTTAGAGGCTGCATCCTAACGGCAGGTCTTTTGTCTCTGCCGGTTGCTCTGCCTGCTGCCGGCTTGGGAGTTAGGGCTGTAGTTCAAAAAGCAGGAAAGGAGAAAAGCACGTTAGCAAAAAGAAAAGAAATGAAAGAATTGTCGAGAGAACGTTTAGGAAAGAGTTTAGCTGTTTCTTCTGCTAATCGAAGGCTCTCGAAAAATGAATTGGAAAAAAAGTTAAAGGAAGCTCATCAACAATTAAGGCAGATTAAAAAAAAAGAGGCTGATTTAAAATCACAAGGATACAGCGCTAACATAACGGCGGGTGTAGATGAGTCTCTCAGGCTCAACTTTATAGCAGATACGCTGAGATATTTAAATGTAGATCCTACAAAAACCCACATTCCTTTTTTTGCAGATCAAGCTGAAGATCATATTGCTTTTATGAAGAAAGGACTGTCAAAAAAAGACAAACAGTATAAAGAAAAAATAGAAGCTTTGGACAAACACTGGTTAGAGATTGAAGAAAGAATAAAAAACAAATCACTAACTTACGATTACTGGATTGACTGGAACCATCATTTGGTTGCAGTATTTATGAATCCAAAAGCCCATAGGCAAGGCGTCTTACAGTTTAGAAAGTTGAAGAAGTCTTATCGTCTTGATCCTAGTCTTGATCTAATCAGAACAGCTCTAAAAAGTTTTCCAAATGCAATATATCTTCCCACGACACGGGAGATGAGCAGTATGGCTCTCAACAGTGCTTTTTCCAGCCAAGTGTTCCCTGTAGGAATTGTAAACAAAATAACACCAGTGGATGGAGCAAACTTCAATCCAGTGCGGTTTTTTGAACACGACATAAATCATGGTACTGGAGCTCAATACCTTGAGGAAACGACAGATTTCAGTTTTACCGACATACGGAAAATCTATAAAACGATTGAAGAAATGAAGCTGTCGGTTGAAAAAAGACAAATGGCGGAAACAGCTTACTTCAATCGATTTCATGAGGCAAATGATGCACATGATATTAATTTTAAAGTGGATGAAAAAGATCATGTACATCTGGTAGATGATTTTATGAATTCTAAAGATCTAGGAGCAATACTGCCGGACAGTGTAGATATTTCCAACCGAAAAGAAGTTGTTAATTATCTTACAGAAAGTCAAAAAATATTTAAACAGGTTCTTAAAAAAGCATCTTTAGAAGAAGCTCGCCATGGCCTTTGATTGGGCTGGACGCCTTCAACAGTCAAATTCACAGCCCTTGTAGAAATTGTAAATTTTACACACTTGCGGATTCACGTATCATTAAAAATTGAAATACAGTAGATTGAAAGTTTTACCATGTTGGAAGGTTCAGGAAATGCCGGGTTCTATATCTAAATTTTTAACTCTAATGATCTTTTTATGCGCTGGTTTTTTTGCTTTTAGCCTTCCTGAAAGAAACTACTATGAAATTTTGGGTGTATCTGCAGAAGCGAAGCCAAATGAAATAGTACATGCCTACCGCAAGCAGGCCATGAAGCACCATCCAGACCGGACAATAAAATTAGGTGTGGAAACAACCATGGAAATAATGGCAAAAATTAATGAAGCCTACAGTGTTTTAAAAAACCCAAAATCACGCCGGCAGTATGACGAATTTCTCTCATCTGCCGCGGCCGGTTTTTCTCATATCATCGACCGCATTGATTTTTATTTTGCCTTTGAACAGGCTGTCAGCCCGTATTCTCATGGATTTAGTAAAGCCATGTGGTTTTATGTTATGGATGAAATGCGAGGTGAGCTGAATGATCAGCAGATCCATTCCATAGTTAAAGTTATTGTTGACGTAGAAAATGAATACGAATTGGTGAGAAGGGCCGGGATCACAGTTCTAGAGCATTATTTCAAACAACTTTACATAGGAGACATAGAACTTCTTTTGATTCTTAGCTCTTCCCGCAATAAAATGGACGATCAAGATTTGAAACAGCTTCTTTTTAAAAAGACAACATTTTTCATGGATAGAATTTCAAGAAAAAACCTTCTGCCGTCGCAGTTCAAAAATCAGAATTTTGAAGAGCCGGAAAAGGAAATAGGAATAAAAAAACGAGCTGAAAGAATTACTGATAAATGGTTTGTGCATAAATTCCATCACTCACGTTACATTGATCAAATATTAAAGATTGCTGCAGGTTCTGATGATCAATATGTAGAAACTAACGGCAGTGATTTTCTTAGAAAAGGGGTATTGGATGTTTTAGAAAACAATGTAGAAAAATTAAACTTCAGTCAAGTTCAGCAATTGCAGAGCTTTAGTAAATCCTCCCGCTGGAGCAGACGTCTCAGACGTCGGGCTAAACGAGTTGTCAAGCGGTGGAAGCAGTTGGGAGTCCATGAAAAGGGAGCGGCTTTGGAGGAATTTACTGGAGGCCGAAGGAATCTTATCCGATCTGCAGAAGAGGCGAACTTATATTCAAAAGATCCCGATCTTTACAGCATTAAAAGCTTAGGTGAAGCTTATAACTATCTGAAATCTCATCTCAGCCTTCCTGCAGAGAGGGTGCAGGAAATCGTGGATTATACTCTAAATTTTATTCATTCCTTTGACAGTGGAATGCAGTTCATTCTCTTGGTTCGAGACAATGACAAAAAGTTTTCACACTCTAGTAAAGACAAAGTCATTGATAAAACTATTTTACATTTGCATCGTTTAGATGAGGTTCAAAGATTAATGAAAGCAGCTGGAGGTTTGTTGTCCGAAAATCATCTTGATCAAATGTTCAATCAAGTTCTGCCTTTTATTGAGACGCAAAGAGGTCTAAGAGGAGGAACTCGCTTTTTACGTTTTATAAAAGAATACGCAAACTCGGTTCAGCAAAAACGCATGATAGAGATGTTTAAAAACTTGTCTGCAAATACAGCGTTGGATGCAGAGAAATTTATTGATCTAGCGGGAGAATATCTCTCTGAAGAAGATCGGAGCAGTATCCGAAGCCGCATAAAAACTTCAGTGCTTTCCTGCTCCGGAAGTTTTCAAAAAAAACATTAGTCGGACATTTCTCCAGCGAGAGCAGTTGAAGGCTTTCTTTGCACCCGCTGAAGTCCTCAATTGAGCTGGACGCTTGCAAGCTGGACCGCTTTGAGCGTTTATTGTCTCTTGACAAAGATGCGTTAAACATATGAGAGTTTCACCATGAGGACAATAATTTTGGGCTATAGTGTATCAGGGTTTCCTATTATGGCGTACGAATGGGGAGATGTTCAGCCCCATATTCTCATTATGGCCGGAGTGCATGGAAATGAAACAGAGGGGGTTTTTGTCAGTCACAGGCTGTTAGGGGATTTTAGCAGAGATTTTCCTTATAAGATTAAATTAACTCTCATTCCATTTTTTAATCCAGACGGGGTTCTGCAGAATAGAAGAACGAATGAGAATCTTGTGGACTTGAATCGAAATCTTCCAACTAAAGATTGGACTTCCTCTTACTCTGAAGAGAAGTATTGTCCGGGGCCTGCGTCTAACAGCGAACCTGAAAACAAAATGCTTGTGAGATGGCTTGAAAAAAATAAACCTAGTTTGATTATTTCTCTTCATTCTTGGAAGCCCATGCTCAACGTCAATGGAAATTGTTCTCCAGAGGCGGAGGTTTTGTCTCAGGAGACAGGTTATAAAATCACTGAAGATATCGGCTATCCCACGCCTGGCAGTTTAGGAGCTTATGCAGGTCAAGAAAGAGGAATTCCGACAATTACTTATGAAATTGAAAGAGGATCAAAGTTTCAGGATATTTTAAAGCTTCATGTTCCTGCTATTAAGAAAGCTTTGGAACAAAGCCAACACCGAAAATCATAATTTTTAAACTAAGAGTTGTCTAGTTTTTTGTCTGTTGTAAGCTGATACGATCTTTTTGAGCAGTTCAGAGGAGCTACATGAATATTTTTGAAATGTTTTTATATTATCGTGTTTTAAATGTAATTGGCCTTCGCCGGTGTTTCCTCTATGTTGGCCTTTAGAATAATATTTGTTTTTTCTCGCCTCCTCTGAAGAAAGGACCCAGTATTTTATTGCATCTCTCCAAACTCCAACCCACACAAAAACATCACAGCAACTGGGTTTCACTTGTTGAAAATTCATATCGAAAGGCTTTTTGGATTTCCAAGATAAAGCTTTGACATACAAAGGCTCTTGACTGTTAAAATCAACAGCCCTTGATGCTTTTACTTCAATTTTAATGATCTTTTTATTGGAAATTTTGTACGCAAAATCATACTGTCCTGAATATTTTTTATCTAGTTTTTTAGTTGGTTTTAACAATTCAGGAACCAGTTCTTTTAAATGCCCTTGAGTCCACTGTTCACCAAAACCTCTAGGTGCTGAAATTTCAAAAATATAAAGGTACATATTTCTAGCTATATACTCATCTCTAATCTCGAAATAGTCATCTAACGTAATTTTTTTTAAACCCATTAAATTTGAAATAATGTACTCGTATTCATTAAAAGGATATACAGAAATCAAGTCATTCAATCTCGTTTTTAATTTATTCCTATCCTGAAAAGATAATTTTTTAATAATCTTTCCTAAATACCTCTTTAAAGTTTCCACATTATCACCTACAGCACTCTTTGATATAATTTTTTTCTTTTTGAAGGAGGTTAAACTGATTCATAATATCATTATCTATCTCATCAAAATTATTTTTCTGCTTTATAGCTGTATTTGTCATTTCCGTTATTTTTGAAAAAACTTCAACCTTCCACAAAGGAAGAGGAAGTTCTTCAATATGGCTTCTTAAAATTTTTATGCTGGAAAACTTTTTTTGAAAAATAAACTGATACAGAGATGAATTAAAAAGAGCTAAAATGACTTTCATAGGGTAGCCTTTTATTTGAGGAATAACAGTATTAGCACTGTTTAGAGTAAGCCTTTGTTTATTGTCATAAGCGAAGATGAGTTGTTTTGAGATAAATCTGTAAATAAGTTTTTCTTTTGCTCTGTACTTGTTCACAGGGGCTGTCTGTTGAAATTTGTTTGATTGAAACTGAATGTAACAAGATGGAGAAGATAAAATAAATTTATGAACATCTTTTCCTCTATAAATAGGCTCAAATTCAGGAGTTTTTTTATCTCTTAGAAACTTTTTATTATCACCGGTGACAATTCCTAAAGCCCACTCAGCTTTATTTTGTAAATTAATATGCCTGGTATTGTAAATTTTATCAATAATTTTGAAATCCAAAGAATTCGCATGAATATTAAAAACAAAATCAGTGTTGTCCAACCAGAGGTTTTGATCTATTTTATGCCTCTTACTGTGATTCCAAATGGCAGTCTGTTTTGTTGTTTTATTTGTTTTTTTTAAATCTAATCTAACAACAGGTGTAAAAACATTTTCAAAAATTCTTTTTAGATGAATAATTTTCATAACGTATGATTTTTTTAAAATAATTTCTCTTATATCTTTATGCACCTTCACGTTAAGCATCGATTCCGGGAGAATAAAGGATGCTGTTCCGTTATCACAAAGCAGGTCGAGGCTGTTTTTAAGAAAGTATGAGAAAGATTCAAAAGAAGAAATTTCAGGGTAAAGGCGTTTAAGAAAAACTTTCTCTCCCTTTGAAAAAGGCATTCCCCAAGGGGGGTTGGTGGCAATGATGTGGAAATCTTTTATAGAATTTTTGTCATCACGGTTGAATAAATTATAATGACCCACATCAAATAAAGTGTTTTTATAAAAAATATTAGGAGTGAGATTTTCATTTTTAAATTTAACTAAAAGATTGATGCGGGCAATTTTCACAGCTGTTTTATCACAGTCTATTCCGTAAATATTTTTTGGGTTTTTTACGACATCGGAAAAGGATAATAGGAACTGGCCTGTTCCACAGCAAGGATCAAGTACTTTAGAATCCGGCTTTACATAACTCTTCACCATATCATTAACGACATAGGCGGGTGTATAATAGGAGCCTCTAAAAGATTTTTCTCCTTCAAATAACAAAGATTGATAGATCAAACCAAGGATGTCTTTTTGCATCGGCAGACTGCATTCCATCAGAAATGAAAAACTATTTTTTAATTCTCGTTTTTCAATTTCTGAAAACCAGTTGTTCATTTCTTTTTCAATTTGCTTGTTTGAATATTTTAAATTTCTCTTCTGTAAAAAAGTTTGGGTGTTGGATGATTTTAATATATCTTGATTTCTTAGGAAATTTAAGGTAATGAGAAATAAAGCTGTTTCTGTATTAACACCGTGTTTTCGTATGAATTCTATAATGGTGTATAGTTTGTTTTGATCAAGTTCATCTTTCAAATATTCTTTAGGGATAAAAGTTTTATTGGATTGAAGTTTATTTGCGCGGCCGCTGAGCTTGTCTATTTCTCTATTTAATAGTTTCAGTTTGACAGCTTCTATGTCTTTTTTAGAAAAAAACCACTGGGGGGTTCTGCCTTTCGCAGGCAGACGCCCTGACTTTATCCAATTTCGGACTGTAGCTGTTGAAATACCCAGCAACACAGCGGCTTCTTCAATGCTTAAGATTTTCTGCTCTGTGTCAGATGTTGTATGAATATTTACACTTTTCATTGAACCTTTCAAACTATTAATACTTTTGCACAGTAATTTTTATGGATAGACTAATTTCTTAAAAAAAACAAACTTCAACTGATTATTTCTCTTCATTCTTGGAAGCCCATGCTCAACGTCAATGGAAATTGTTCTCCAGAGGCGGAGGTTTTGTCTCAGGAGACAGGTTATAAAATCACTGAAGATATCGGTTATCCCACGCCTGGCAGTTTAGGAGCTTATGCAGGTCAGGAAAGAGGAATTCCGACAATTACTTATGAAATTGAAAGAGGATCAAAGTTTCAGGATATTTTAAAGCTTCATGTTCCTGCTATTAAGAAAGCTTTGGAACAAAGCCAACACCGCACAATTTAGAAGGAGTTTAGGACTGTGATTTGAGGAGCTTGTGCTGTTTGAAGGCGCTTCATCATTTGTCTAGCGGTTTCTTCCAGCTTGGGCTGTCTCTGAGTCATATAAATTTGAACGTTTGAATTATTTTTTTTCTCCTTAAAATGTTCAGCATTTTCTAAGTTCTTCTTCTCTTTCATTTTTAAATCTTTAATGCCTTCTAAATTTTGTGTCCTTTGAATTTTATTTTGTATATTCAAACCAAGATGGCTCAAAGGGTCGATAATTTGAATGTGGGCCGGCAAAATTTGTTTAATTTCCTCTTTCAAAAAGAAATAATGGGTGCAGGCTAAAACCAAAACATCTATATTTTTTTGCAGTAAGGGTTCAAGGTTTTTTCTCAAAGCTGTCTTACACTCTTGCCTCTCCCAGCCTTTTTCCACTAAAGGAGCAAGATCAGGAGCAGATCTTTGAAAAATGTTAAGACTTGGATCCAAAGATTTTATAGTGTTGAAATAGATATTTGATTTCACAGTAAAAGGAGTGGCGATTATTCCCACTTTTTTACCTTCAGTGCATACTTCCATAAGTTTTTTTATTGTTGGTGAAATAACGTTAATTAAAGGAATGTTTTTATATTTTTTTTTATCTACATACAAACAGCTTGCGGCATTGCAGGCAATGACTAAAGCCGAGACATCTAAAGAGAGCAGAAAATTTTGAATCTTGGTACAGCAATTTCTCAGTTCTTCTTTGTTTTTTTCTCCATAAGGCAGATTTGCAGTATCTGCAAAATAGACAAAGTTTTTACCTGGATATTTTCTCAAAAAATCTTGTAGTATCGAAAGCCCTCCCATACCAGAGTCAAATAAGCCAATCTTCTTTATTTTATTCATTTAATATGAGCTTGATCTTTTTGGACATACATAAAGTAAAGCACAGCAATGTAAATAATATTGACCAGCATACGAAGCAAAGAATCTATCCCTATATGCAAAAGCTGAAAAGATTTTAGCAGACCCGCCAGAGAGCTGACGGGCTGATACAAGGCATAGACCGTGATCAGGGCGGCAGTCATCGGAATCACAAGCCCTTGGGAGGCGCGGGCGGATAAAGAAAGAGAGTTGTTTATAAACTTTTTATGGAAAAAAACCACATAAGGCATCAGTAAATATTGAACAGTTTTGATGGATACAGGAATCAGGGCCAAAGAAAATAAGACAAGCATGATTACAGACTCTATGGAGTTAAACATAGAGCTGGGGCCTCCAGCTATAGACACCAGCCCCAAAACAGCGTTGTCCAAAAGACTTAAGACACCTCCCAGGCTTTGAGTGATTATAAAGACAGCACAAAAAGTTAAAAGAGACACAGTCACCAGGCCTCCTACAGCATATCCTGTGAGAACAAAAAACACCTTGAGAGATTCAATAACCATGGGGCCGATGTTGTCTTTGATAAACGTTTTTAAAACAAGAGGAGAGGTTTTTGATGTAAAGGTCTTATTATAGAGAAAATAGGAAACCAGGAAAACAAGAAAAGTCCACGCTAAAATAGAAAAAGAGAGGCGTACGGCATACATCATTAGATTTTGTATGCCTGCCGGGGCGTAAATAAATTTTTGAGAAATCCAGTAAGAGTAAGCTATTTCTAATGCCAGCAAGATCAAAATAAAAATGCCGTTGGAAACAATCAGACGCGGGAGAGCGTAGTAGGTTTGGACTAAAGATCTCCAAGTAAGAATCCAATCAGCTTTGGTGGTCCATAAACTTCTAAACCCTAACATAAAAGGCTCCTTGGAAATTTTCTGTCAGCATCTTAGAAACTAGCAATTTTTTAGCTGTTGAACAACAAGGTTTAGAATTTTAATGAATCGCGTATATTTGCTGTATTCCATTGAATTTTACACGAGAAAGTTTATACTGCGTCCGCCTGCCCGAGTGGCGGAATGGTAGACGCACAGGACTTAAAATCCTGGGGTTTTTAAAACCGTGCCAGTTCAAGTCTGGCCTTGGGCACCATCCCTTTTTCTCAGGGTTTGCCTGTAAAGCATGGGGTTGATAATGAGGCTGGCGAGACTGGTGCAAATTAAAATAGAAAATATTTTGGAATCTACATAGCCTTTAGAAAAGGCAATTTCCGCTACAATCAAATCTAAAGTTCCTCTAGAGTTTAGGGCAATTCCTATCTGGCCGGATTCTCTAGTTCCAAAATTCACCCACCTGGCGCCTAAGCCGGACCCTAAAATTTTGGATATATAAGCCACACCCATGATGGAGAGAAGCAGCGCCGGCTGATCAAAAGCCTCCATAGAAAAATAAAGACCGATAGAGGCGAAAAATATGGGAGTGAGGAATTGATCCGTAATAGAGTGTAAAGTTTTAGTCATCGACTCAAAAGCACTCATGCCGATAATATCTTTATTGAGGAGAAGCCCTCCAAAAAAGGCGCCGATAATAAAGTGAAAACCTAAAGCTTCAGTGGCTGTACTGAAGAGCAAAACAAACACAACTCCCACTCCGAAAACAGCTTCTTCTCCCAGATAATTGATTATTTTCGAAATGATGTTTTTCGACTGAGGAGTGCTTAACAGCTCAGATCTTAAAAATTTATTGACCAGCATAACAACAATAAAAAACAAGATCATGCCTGCCATTTTTGAGCTGATTATTTTAAAAAACACCAAAGGATTCTGTATGTGTTGTACGTTCAGAATCACCCCTAAAAATAAAAGAGCAAACACGTCTAAAATAACGGAAGCTCCCATAATGGTATGACCCATTTTGGTATCAACAAAATTAAAATTATTCATAAATCGAATAACAATAGGAAGAGCTGTAATGGAAAAACACAGACCCAATATGGTAGAAGAGAGAAAAGGAAGGTCCCAAAACCATCCGATGCCAAGGCCGGAAAGGAAAGAAAAAATAAAACCCGCCAAGGAGCAAAATAAGGCTTTTTTTCTAATAGCTCCAAAGATGTCTTGTAAGTTCATCTCCAGACCCGCGGCGAAAATCATCAAAAAAATTCCCAGTTCTATAATGCCGTTAAGTTCTTTGGAAGGAGTGACCGCATTGAATAAAGTGGGGCTGAGAAGAAGGCCGGCAAAAATTTCTCCAATAATTGTGGAAAATCCAATGGCCTTAAAAAACCGCCCAAAGAGGCGGGCGCAGGCCAAGAGCAGAAGAAGATGAGTGATAACATTCATATACTTATGAGCATTATAAAAAACAAGGCTCTTGTCTATCTAAGAATATAACGCCTTATAGAAACAGAAGAAACTAAACCAAGGATGATAAAAATAGTGATCGTATTGGACCCTCCATAAGAAAGAATAGGCAAAGGCACTCCCACAATCGGCAGCAGCCCTATGGCCATATTGATGTTAATGATGGTTTGCCAAAAAATAATGGATAAGGCTCCAAGGCATAAATACGCCCCTACTTTGTCTCTGGATTCAGAAGCAATTTGGAAGATTTTTAAAATCAATATCAGAAAGACAGCTATGGTAAATAAACTGCCGGCAAAGCCGTGTTCCTCACTCAAGACGCTAAATACAAAGTCTGTGTGCCTCTCAGGCAGAAATTCAAGCTGAGCTTGTGTGCCTTGTTGGAAGCCTTTGCCAAAGATTTGTCCGCTTCCCACGGCAATTTTGGATTGAATTGTATTATACCCGGCTCCATAAGGGTCTTTATCAGCGGACATAAACATTAAAACTCTGTTTTTTTGATAGTCTTTTAAAACGAAAGTCCATAGCGCCGGTATCAAAATAATAAATAGAGTGAAGAAGGCAATCCATAAATTCCTGCTTATTTTTAAAAATAAAGCCATGGTTCCACCTTGGATTCCAATCAATAAGGCAGTGCCCAAATCAGGCTGATATATAATGAGTGTCATTGGAAGAATAGTGAGCAATACGGCTCCAATAATTTGTTTGAAGCCATGTACGTACTGAGTGGGTTTTTTTGAAAATATAGAAGCCAGAACACAAATCAAAGCCGCTTTCATTGTTTCTGAGGGTTGGTAGGAAAACCATCCAAAATCAAACCATCTTTGAGCTCCATGAAAGCTTTGTCCTGCAAATAAAACGGCAATTAAGGCTAAAATGTTGACTCCATAGAAGAAATAACTGAAGCGGCAGAAAAATTGATAGTCTATGGCCGAGAGAATAAAAAATATCAAAAACCCCAGCGTCATCCATAAAACTTGTTTCCAAAAAACGGAAATAAGAGGAGAAGATGGAGTGTGGGTGACACTGTAAAAATTGATCAAGGCAATTAAAGCAATCAGACCGATGATAGTTAAAAATTGAAAGTTCAGTTTCAAATACCAATGAGTATCCGAATAATTTTCACTAATCACCTTTTTATAGGGGGTCATAGTTGTTTCCTTTGATAGATGGATCATGGGGAGTGTCTGCATATTTGTCGAAATAAGATTTGAAGATATCTCTGGCAATAGGCGCAGAACCTGAAGAGCCTGAGCAGGAGTGTTCTGTGAGAACGGCCACTGTAAGTTCAGGATGGTCTGCAGGGGCGAAAGCAACAAACCAGCCGTGGTTTCTGTCCTTCACAGGTTTGAGCCGGCAGTCTTTATACAAGTTTTTTCGATTGAAGGACCGCACCTGGCTGGTGCCTGTTTTGCCGGCAGTTAAAAGGTTTTTAACTTTCCACCACCTGGCAGTTCCTTTTTGCCCATGGACAACACGAGTGAGAGCCTGCTTGATTGTTTCAAAATGCGATGGATCTATCTCTCTGCTCAGATCTTCAATAACTTTGCTTGAAAATTTTTTGACGGGTTCATTTTTTGAGTTCACAATGGCTTGAACGACATAAGGCTGTACAATCTTTCCGTTTGTTGCAATAGCATTGTAAGCAATCGCGGCTTGAATAGGAGTAGTCAGCAAATAACCTTGGCCGATAGCGTGAACAAAATCTTCTCCACCCTGCCATTTTTCATTGAATTCTTCTTCTTTCCATTGAGGGGTGGGAACAAATCCCTCTGCTTCTCCAGGCAGGCTGATTTGAGTGGTTCGTCCAAAGCCAAAAGCCTTATAGTAGTCTGCCATCTTATTCATTCCCAACTGCCGGCCTAATTGATAAAAAAAAGTGTTGGAAGATTCCTCAATGGCTTGAAGGACGTTGATTTTGCCGTAGCCCGTTTGTTTATGATCATGAAAAATCCGCCGGCCTATACGCATCCTTGCAGGAGAATTGATTAATGTATTTGGTGTAATAAGCTCTTCCTGCAAAGCGGCTAAGGCTAGAAAAGGTTTAACAATAGATCCAGGAGGATAATGATTTTGGATCACTTTATTAAGCATCGGTTTTTCTGGATTTCTTCTTAATTGGCTCCAATATTCATCAGACAAAGTATTGGAAAATAAATTGGGATCAAAGTTTGGAGAGCTGACCCAGGCCAAAATTTCTCCGTTGGTTTTCATTGCAATAACAGCACCGCTTCGAGGGCCTATGCGGTCTGCTCTATTCATTGCTTTGAAAGCCGTCTCCTGTATATCCGAGTCGATGGTAAGTATTAAATGCCGGCCAGGTGCAGGTTTTTCATATTTAAAATCAAAAGGGAACTCAGAGCGGGTGATCACCTGCCTGGAGTGGGCATCCACCTCAATAAAAGAAAGGCCGTCTCTTCCTCGAATTTCTTTTTCGAAAGCCTGCTCTAAACCGTTTTGTCCGATCACATCCCCTGATTTAAACCTCAGCTCCCCTCTAAACTTTTTATTGAAAGCATCAATTTGTCTTTTAGAGATTTGTCCTGTATATCCGAGCAGGTGCGCCCCTTGATTGTTTTGGGGGTAAAATCGAACAATATATTCTTTGATGCTGATTTCAGGAAATGCTTCTCTGAGAAGTTTTAGATGATACACTTGTGTAAGGTTTAGTTGTTTCTTAAGTGAGATCGGGAAAAATTGCCCGCTTTCTTTTTTGCTCTTTTTAATTTTGGCCGCTAAATCTTGATAGGAAATATCAATAATGGGGGAGATGGCTTTGGCTGTTCTTTCGATGTTTTCTGAGTACTGAGGTGTGAAAAGCAGTTCCGACTCCAAATGATTGTTGGTCAGAATCTTATGATCTCTGCTTAAGATGAGGCCCCTTGGCGCTTGGAGAATTTGTTTTTTCAAGCGGTTGTTCTCAGAGTAGCGCTTGAGATCAGGCCCTCTATAAACTTGCAGGTGCCAGAGCCGGCCGGCAATAATTAAAAAAAAGGCAGAAAAAATATACTTGGCATAGTGAATTCTTTTTGAAAGATTTTTAAGTTCTTCGTCCATTCTATTAAATTCACTCATCGGCTTTAACATTTGTTTTTTGACTCCTTATTTTAAAAATCTTTTTTCAAAGGGGAGGTGCAAAGACTCCAGCCAGTGATCTAGATGAAACATCAGTGGTTTTATCAGTATCACACAAAGGGCTGTGTTAATGGTAGTTAAAATCCATCTAAAAAAGGGGTAATGTTTGGCGGATTGCAGGGGAATCATGGCTGAAATCACCTCATCCGCCAGAGGCAAAAGAGCTGTACACACCGTGCAGAAGATAAGAAATATTTTTGGATTTTTTAAATTAAAGCGTTTTCCAAGAAAGGGGATTATAAAGACGAGAGAACTTAGGATAAGCAGTTTTCCAAAGCTCATAGAGGTCAGCGCCGCATACAGGAAGGATGTGAGGTAAACCATTAAAATGGCAACAGGCGGCTGTTTGTAAACAGAGAAATAGGAAATCAAAATAATCCAAAGTTGGGGAGGTGAGTTGAAACTAAGGCTTCTTACAATTGGGGAGCTTTGTATTATGACGAATGCTATCATTATGAATACAAAAATAAAAAAATGTAAAATATCTAATTTGTATTTTTTAATCATTGTTTGTTTTTGTTATAATGAACAGTTCTTCAATTTGAGATAAAACGGCGGTGAGTTGAACATCCACATCTTGATTTAAACCATACTGTTCTTTATGAATTTGAGAAACCGCGCCTACAGGAAGCCCTGAAGGGAAGAACGGGTCTATTCCACTTGTAATAATTTGATCATTGACTTGTATATCATCTTCATTTCTTACGTATTTAAGTTTCAAAGACTGCTCATCGTATCCTTCAATCAACCCGTGTACTCTCGATCTTTGAACAGTGACAGGCAGAACAGCGTTTCTGTCAGAGAGAAGAAGAACTTGTGCTGTCTCTTTATGCACGCGAAACACGTACCCGATAACCCCTTTTTCAATCAAAGCTCCCATGTTTTTTTTAAGCCCATTTTCCGCTCCTTTGTCAATGGTAAGAAGGCGGTAATTTGGAAATGGATCCATAGCGATTACTTTGGCGGGCAGAAGTGTGAAATCTTCCTGCTCAGCAAACTGAAGAAGCTTATTAAGTCTGTTGTTTTCCAGTTGGATTTCTTTCATCTGCATGAGTTGTATTTTCAGACGCCTGTTTTCTTCTCTCAAATTTTGATTGTTTTTTTTCACTTGAATAATATAAATGTACAAAGAAACAGTATTGCTGATGTAGTTGATATACTGAGAGAAAAGCAGGTGTGTTTTATGGGTGATAAAGACTCCAGTTCTAAATATAAAATTTTTTTCAAATTGGCTGTTTTGAATATTGACAAAGATTAAGGGGATGATAATGATGGATATAACAAAGAGGGATGTTTTTAAATTGAGAAAATTCATAAAAAGCTCCTTACTGTTTTTAAACTAAATTATAGAGCAGGTTCAAATCAATTATGTTTGAAAAGCTGAGAAAGCCCCGCCGTGCTAAAAGCATATTTGCTTATATTATATTTGGCTTGATCTGTTTGGTATTTGTTTTTTTAGGTGTGCCGACAGACCCTCTTTCAGGTGCAGGGGGTTTTGCCGCCATTGTGGATAAGCAGATTATCTCTCTTGCAGATTTCAACCAAAGGCTGTCTTTTCTTCAAGAAAATCAGGGTTCGTCTCTTAAAAGGGATACTGAGCGTCAAAAAGCAGATCAAAGAAGGGCTTTAAATCAGTTGATTGATGAAAAGATAATGTTCAAGTCTGCTCAAGAGATCGGCTTGACTGTTTCCAACGAGGAACTGAGAAGTCAAATTAAGTCTTTTCCAGCTTTTCAGGAAAGCGGCAAATTTCGAAATTCCCTTTACAGAAATTACTTGGAGTCCAGACGTATTTCTCCAAAAATATTTGAGGAAAATATTCGTACATTTATATTGGTTCAAAGAATGGAAAAATTGTTTAATCGTATTTCCTTCCTCTCCAGACCAGAAAAGAAAAAGCATTCAGATTTGAATAATTTTGAATTTCAATTCAAGTATGTGAGGGTTCCTTTTGGTAATTTGTCAGGGGCCGGTGTGGATTTGAGCCGGTGGCAGGATTCCCTAGCCAGCACTGAACTCTTGGAGCATCAGCTAAAAACACAGGGGTTGGAGTGGATTCAGTCATCGCCGGTGACTTTAAATAATTGGAGCAGTGTTTTACCTGTGCTGGTGGATGAAGATGAACTCTTTGATTCCATGCTTGAAAAACTGCCGGATAGAGGGGTGATTCCTAAACTTCTGCTGCAAACTGACTATTTGGTTTTGGCTTATTTGGTGGATTTTAAAGTGAAAAAATCTGAAGAGGTGAAATTATCCCAGGACATCTTATCTTTTTCTATTTCCAGAATCGTTTTTTCTTCTTGGATGCAGTTTATGAAAAATCAATCTCGAATCCAAATCAATCCTAAAATTCTCTAAACTCCGTTTGTGACGCTATTCCTGCAAAAACGGGGAGCCGCTTATAAAATCTCCTCTCAACGAAGGTCGAGATTCTTTTGGACAACACCAGTTTAATGCATTGCTTCTATTAAGTTTACTAAGTGTGATTCCGAGATGTTTCTTGAGAACGAATTTTTTGGAGGGCGGACTGATGAGATTATTGCTTACTTACTTGGCGTTTTTATTCACAGTGGGATGCAACAGCGGAGGCTTTGTGCTGAATGACACAAGAGAGCTTGAGGGCGATGTGGATATGGCATTGTTTTCACTAGATGATGGGGGAAATACAGCTTCGGTGTTGGGGGCAGACGTTAAAAAAGAAAATAAAACAACTGGGGATTTAAGCGCATCAACACCAAGAAAAGGCAAGGATGTGAAATCAAAGCCGAGAAGATCCTTTGGCAAGAGAAGGACTGGAAGCAGTGATCTTGTTTTGGAGCCAAAATCGAATACAGCATCAGCACAGGAAGTGAAGGCCGCTGAAAGTGTCAATGATAAAGTGGATATACTATTTGTGGTGGACGGCTCTTTTTCTACAAGAGAGGTTTTAAGGTCTATACCTGACAGGATGGATGGTTTTATCCCCGCCTTGGATGTGTCTTTGGATTGGAGAGTGGGATTCATCAGCGCTCATGTTAAGAACAACAAGGACAAAGAGCTTTCTTCTATGGAGCTTGACGGGGCTGTTGTCTTGGAAAGAAAGTACATCACAAAAGGCACTGTTTCAAAAGAAAGAATTTTTATAGATACTTTGACAAGAAACAGAGGGAGAAAAAGATGCGCCTTTCCGCCGCAATGCGGGGGCTTTAAGGAAACTCCTTTATTGGCCCTCAATGAATATATTACTTCTCCAACAAGATCTTTTGACACTGGAACCCGGTTCATTCGAAACAATTCTCATTTGGCAGTGGTGATTGTAACAGACAACAAAGAAAATAAAAAGCAAGGGCGAAGAGTTACAGCGGATGAGGTCATCAGCTCTATTCAGCAGGAGTTTGGAGGCGGTAAAAAGTTTTCTGTTCATACTTTGACTGCATTGGATGAGGCTTGTCGAGGCCAGTTGCGGCAGGATCACCGTTTTGCCGAAGGAGACAGAGCCGGGGAAATGCTCTTATTGGCCAGGGCAACAGGAGGAGCCAGCCTCAGTCTTTGTGCTTATGATTACGCGGTTCCTCTGGCGTCTGCTATTCAAACAAGTGTGTTGGGCGGGGAAGTGGATTGCAGCGCCTGCGCGCCTGCCAGTGTTATTTCAGATCAAGGCGCTCAAATATAGTTTCTTTTTGCAAGCCGTATGCGGCCTCATGCGGCTTGCGTTTAATAAATCTCTCCTCCCGTCAAGAGAACATTTGTGTCAGCCGACACAGCCTGTACAGTTAGGGGCTATTGAGCAAAAATATAAACGTCTTTGTAATTTCGGCCGAGTTCATCTGCATCCATGCCGAAACCTACTACAAAGCGGTCGTCAATTTCTTTCCCCGCATAATCACACTGAAGAGGTACAACTCTTCTGGAGGCTTTATTCAGCAAAGTCACCACTTTCAAAGAAGCAGGGTGGGAAAGTAAAAGACGCTCTTTTAAAAAGTTTGTTTTCTTTCCTGTGTCCACAATTTCTTCCACAATAAGGATGTGCCTCCCATCCACGGGCAGACTAACGTCTCTTCGAATGTGGCAGTGGCCGTCCACTTTAACAATGGATACAAGATCAATGTGCAGTTTGAAATCCAAATATTGGATCAGTTGATTTAGAAAAAAGATAGAGCCTTTTAAAGGGCAAATGAGTAAAGGCTCTAACTCAGAGTAATCTTTTGTCAGACGCTCTCCCAGTTTTTTGCATAAAGACTGAATTTCCTCCGACTTGATAAACGGCACCAAACCTTTAAGCAAGGCTCCCCTCCTGAACGCTTTGAATTTTTTGTGTGTGAGCTAGAAACTTTAAAGCTTTCTTATTCTTAGGATCCATGTAAAGCACCCGCTCCCACTCTAAAACAGCTTGGGGAATTTTTCGGCTTTGAAAGTAAAACTCTCCCAGCAGCAAAGAAACTTCTATGGACAGAGGATGATTTCTTTTTGTCTGCAGCAGCCGGTGGACAGCTTCAGATTTTCTATCCAGCTTCCACAAACAGCGAATCACGGATAAATCCAAAGAGAGCGAGCAGCCTTTTTTGGGGCCGGCTTTTAGAAATTCCAGCAGGGCTTCATGAAAACACCCCTTGTTGAAATAAGCCTGCCCAGACTGAATATGTTGTTCAGCAATATACTTTTCCCATTTGTTTTGAGTGCTTTCAAAATAAGCTTTGTAGGCTCGTTTATAAACTATTTTTCCCCGTACATAGTCACCTAAATCCAGCCTGAGCAGGCTTAGGTTGCAGAGACACTCCAGGTGAGAGGGGTTGAGTTCTAAAGCCCGCTTATAAGCTGTGACAGCTTGCTTGAATTTATTTTGCTGGTGACAGCCGGCTCCTAAAAGGGCGTAGCTGTCAGCTGACCCCAATCCTTTGGCGTGCAGGGTCTTCAATAGTGTCACAGATTGGGAATATAGGTTCTTCTCAAATAAGTCTTTAGCTTTTTCTTCAATGGATTGAAAGAGGCGGCGGGTGGTTTTTTGATTTTGAGCAGAAACTTTGTCTTTTGTGGATAAAATCTCTTCCAAGGGCGCTGTTTCTTTGGAAATAAGAGTGTCCTCCTGCTGAGAAGAACCTTGTGATTCTGCATTTTTTATTGTTTCTAAGTCCACAGTCTCCCCCTTTCTGTCAAGATTGTTTATCTATCTGCTTTGAGTATTGTTTGATTTTTGATGAGCGGCCCAGTTTTTCAGCAAATTTAAGAGCTAAGGATAAAGCCTTCCGGCGCCATTTGCTTTTTGGATATTTCAAAATAACAGCATCCAGTCGATTCAATGTCTCTGTGGAATATTTTTTTTTCTTAAAGTAAAATTGAGCTATCTGAATTTCTTTCTCAGTCAGTTTGTCGTGAATTTCATTTTGAATGTTTTTCACCTGTTTGGCGTATTTCCCCTTGGAGTGTTTCTTTAAGAAATCGCTGATTAAAGATAAAGCTTTCTCAGAAAGTGATAGATCTCGGTCTGAAATTCTTGGAATTTGCCTGTTCCAGCTGACAATCTGTCTATAATAAGCATATTCCAGTTTTGAATGAGCAGGATGCAGATAAATGAAAGTTTGATAGGCTTTGGCGGCAGACTCCCATTCTGTTTGTTCGAAAAAAATATCCGCCTTTAAAAGGTCTGCCTTTTTGGCTTGGACGCTGTAGGGAAACTGATATTTAAGTTTCAAAATAGCTTCGAGAGCTTCCGTGTAGTAGCCCCTTTTTGCATGGCCTTGCGCCTTTTCAAACAACTCTTGAGCTGTTTTAGCGGTTTTATCAGTGCTTTGGCAGGCCCAAAGAAAGCAGGCAATAACAAACCCACAGGCTGACTTATGACCTTTCATCTTTCATCACCTTGTTACTTCCGCGTTAATAATATGCTGATAGACGGCATGATAAGCGACTTGAATAGCGTTGGCAACTGGAATGGAGATAATCATCCCTAAAATACCAAGAAATTGAGCGCCGGCTATAACAATGACGACAACAGTGACGGGATGTAATTTCATCATGCGGGCTACTAGAATTGGAATTAAAATAATATTATCAATGAGTTGAGCTGCAGCATATACACTGAGGACAATTGAGATGTTGAATAAAGACATTCCATTAACTATGCCAAAGAGCAAAGCAGGAATAAAGCCAATGACGGGGCCTACATAAGGCACAAGGTTCATCAAGCCTGCGAACAAGCCGAGGAGTAAAGCAAAGGGAAAAGAAATAATGTGAAGCCCAATGCCTGTGATAAGTCCGACAATAAAGGCTTCTAAAATGCGCGCTCGAATAAACTGTCCAATCTGCCGGCTGATTTGATGAGTGAGGCTTAAAGTGGTTTCAAAAACATGATTTGGCACCAAAGATAAAAAACTTCGGTATAAACTGTGTGAATCTTTCACCATAAAAAAGGCGAGAAAAGGGCAGAGAAAAAACACAGAAAAAGAATTTGTAATCACCACAGGAAGTTCATGCACAAGATGTGTGGCTTGTGAGGTGAGCCACTGCTTAACTTGATCTGTGGCGTTGGCATTTTCTACGAACGGGATAAAAACCTGGAGCTTTTCTTCCGTTTGATCCAAGAGTGTAATGATGCCTTCAACATACTTTGGAATTTCTGATTTTAAGTTTTGAAACTGTTCAGAGAGAAAAGGCATGGTCCAAAAAATAACAGCTGCAGCGCTTCCTCCAAAGAGACTGAACCCGATCAAAGTCGCCAAAGTGCGGTCTATCTTGAACCATCCTTCAACACGATCAACGAAGGGGCGGATGGCTTGGCTGAGCACCACAGCCAGCAGAGCGGAAATGAACATATTGTTTATTTTGACAAGTAAAAAAGCGAAGGTGCTGATAAGAGAGAGGAAGAAAAACAACTTAATCCAATTCAACCTTTGAACTTTTCTTTTTTCAAAAAAAGAGGAACTCAAGATACATCCTTTCCGGAATGCATTTCCATGAGTTTTTCTCCGGCTTTTTGCAGTCTCACCCCTAAGATGCTGGATAATTTCATTAAAATGCGGGCACTCAGACGAGGAGAAGTTTCAATTAAGCTTAGAAGCTCCGGCTTAAAAAAGCCCAACAGCTCAGAAGGTTCTTCGGCTTTTGCAGTTGTTTTATGATAACCCTTGTCTTGCACCAAAGACAGCTCGCCAAAAAAATCTCCTTCTTCCAAATGGCTGACGTTTGAAGTGTTAGAGGAATCTTTGTTTCCATAAGTAATCTGAACTTTTCCTTTCATGATCATATAAAGACCTATGCTGGAGCCTGGTTTGAAAATAACTTCACCTGAAAAGTATGTTCTTGTGTGGATAAATTTTTCAATCACGCGGAGTTCTTTGTTGCTGAGGGAGGAAAATAAGGGCTGTTTCTTTAAAAAATCAATCCTGGATTGATTTTTTTGTTTAAAAAAATTGTTCCACAAAAAATCAATCATTTGCTCTGCCCCCGAAGTGCTGTCACTCCCGCGAAAGCGGGAATTCCGCCTCCAGCCGTTTTTAAACATTCCCTTTCATGGTTATAGGGTTTGTTTATTTTTTCTGCAACCTAATTTTTCAAAATCCATCCTAGAGTTTTCTCAGAAGTTTTAATTTGAATCCATTCTTTTGAAGTTTTGCGTTGAACAACCCAGTCTCCTGGAGCCAGAGAGAATAAAACAGGAGAAGAGGCGTGAGGCGCAGTGTGGGCTGTGGTTTCTTTGAGAATGGTGTGGCGGGGGATGTTTCGATAAGAGGAAAAGCCAAAGTGCAATGCTAAAGATAAGCAGAAGAATATAAGTTTGCTGAGGCTGAGTGAAAAGAAAAGAAAAAGAAGACTTAAAGCCGTCAAAGAAAAGAAGATTTCAGGAGGGACTCTCATGAAAAAAGGGGGAGGGTATTGTAATTGATTTAAAGCTTTTTGAGCTGGAAACAGCCAAGGGTCTTTCTGCAAAGCCTTTCTAAAAGAGGCTGTTGCTTTGATTTTCTCTTGAGAGTTGTAATGCTGGACTCCTTGGTTGTACCACTGTAAGGCTGAAATTTGAGGCTGGGCGGAGGAATTTTCACCAGCCTTAACATCGAAAGCTCCAAACATCATGAGAATAAATAAACATTTCATTTGTTTTTTATTACAGCTCCTCATCAGCAGTTGAATCTTCTTTATCTCTGCCAAAGATATTTTTTAAAAATATTTTGTAAGGTTTTCCTCCCAGAAAAGTGACAGCTTGGTTGTGTAGCGAGCGTTCATTGACCAATGCGCCTAAAGACCCTTGTCCCTTGTCAATTTTTCTCAAAATGCTGAGGGTGTGCTTCAAAATATTTTTAATATCTCTGTTTTTATCATCAGATAAAAACTTTTTTGTTTGTTTAGATATTTCCTTTAAACTTTCAGCAATATTTTCATCTTCACCTTTATTCAGATTTTCCAAAAGGGCGGAGGCTTCTTTGAAAAATCGAGTGACTCCGACCACCAGTTCACTGTCATTTGAAAGAAGATTAGAGATATTTTGATCTTGCGCAAGGGGAACAGCACTGCCTTCGGGCAGTGGATCTGCCTTGCTGTGGGCGGTGATGATGGAAACGTACCTATCTCCTAAAACTCCTTCTGTTTTTAGGGAAGCTTCGGAAGTGCTGTTGACCATATATGACAGCTCAGTTTTCACTTTTACAAAGACTATTACTTGATCGTCTTTCAGATGTATTTGATGAACGCGTCCTGCTTTCAGCCCGTTGATTGTTACAGGTGTTCCTTTGAAGAGGCCCTGTGCATTTGTGGTGATAATTTTATACTGGTGAGTTCTTGAAAAAAGGGACTGATAATTGCCAATAACAACAAGATAAGAGCCTAGGATGGTTAGACCAAAAGTGATGAACAAAGCTATTTTAACCTGCACCCATATTTTTTTAGACATTTTAATAGCCTCCTTTTGTGCCGCTGATGAAGTGATTTAAAAGCTTATTGTGGCTTTTTTCTAAATCCTGCGGAGCCCCTCTCGCTCGAATATCTCCATCTACAAGCAAAGCCACTCTGTCGCACACACGCTTAGCACTGAGCATATCATGTGTCACCAATATAGAGGTAGCCCCTCTTTTTTGCAGACGCAGGATCATACTTTCCATATTTCTTGTGTTGAAAGGGTCTAATCCAGTTGTGGGTTCGTCGTAAAGTATAATTTTAGGACTCATAATGATGGAGCGGGCGACGCCGACTCTTTTTTGCATTCCTCCGGACAGCTCCTGAGGGTACTTTTCTTCACAGCCTGCGAGATTGAGATCATCAAGTTCTTTTTTAATAATTTTTTCAATGCTGGATTCGTTCAGTTTTGTGTGTGCTCTTAGAGGGAAGGCCAAATTGTCATATACAGTCATAGATTGAAACAAGGCCCCTCCTTGAAAGGCGTAGGCCACCTTTTTTCTGACTTTGATAAATTCGCTCTCTGTAAAATGAGTGACATCCTCCCCCTCGATAAATACCTGTCCTTTGGAAGGTTTTTCCAACCCTACCATAGATCGAAGAAGGATGGATTTGCCGGCTCCTGAAGCGCCAATTAAGGCTAAACATTCCCCTTCGTAAAGCTTAAAATCAATGCCTTTGAGGATGGGTTTGGGGCCAAAAGACACATAGAAATTTTTAACTTCAATCAGAATTTTTCTTGCATCACTCATATCGTTTGAATCCTCTAAGTTTTTTCACTTGAGCCACAATAAAAAGAATATCCACGTTAAAATAAAGTCGCTGATGACAATCATTACAGAAGAAGAGACCACAGCCAAAGTCGTCACTTCTCCAACCCCTTCATTTTTTTGAGAGGCGGAAAGGCCGAAGTAACAGGCGGAGATAGAGATTAAGTAGGCAAACACAAAAGTTTTTGTAAAACCGGAAAAAAAATCCAGTAAGAGAATTTTATTGAAAAAGCGGCTGGTAAATATTCCAAGGGAGATGTTCAATTGGTACACAGAGGTTAAAGCGGAAAACATATAAGAAATGGCGCATGAAAATAAGGTGAGAAAAGGAATGGAGAGGATAGAGCCTAAAACTCTTGGAGTGACGATGAGCTTTATGGGGGACGAACCTAGAGCTCGGATAGCGTCAATTTGCTGGCTGACTTTCATAGAGCTGATTTCAGCGGTCATACCGGCTCCCACACGCCCTGCGAGAACAAAGGCCGTAAACACAGGGGCAATTTCTCTAAATAAGGCTATTGAAATCAGTCTTGGAGTGTACATTTTGAGTCCGTATTTTTCTAAAGTGAAGCCAAATTGCAGGCTCAGCACCAAACCTGTGGAGGCGGCTGTCACAAAAATAATGGGCCAGGATTTGTAGCCGATTTCGTAAATTTGATTGAGGATAAGCCTGAAGTGAAAAGGTTTGGACCACAACTCCACCCAAATGTTTTTGGTTAAAATGGAAACGCCAAAGATAAATTGAAAAATTTGATGTACTAAATTCATAAGCTCTTTTCAGGTTTATCTTACCGGATAAACAGAGGAGGGTGTTCTAGAGGAAGAGGAGCATCGAGAAGAGGTTTTTGGATTGATAAGCAAGGTGCCCATTTTTTGATCTCTATATTCCCATCGGATGGACATATCCCTGTTTTTATTGAAATCACAATTCCTGCAGTAGAGCTCTAAAGCGCCTCCTGAAAGAGGGCTTAAAGGAGGGATGACAGCATTCCATCCTTTGTCTTTATTTTGAGGTGAAATAGGCGCATTGGGGAGGAGTACGATAGGAGGGGCCAAGGCGCCCTGGTTGCCGGCAAAAAAGCCGCCGCTGCCTCTTGCGGTAATTTGAAGTTTTTGAATTCTTGTAAACTGCAGATCAAAAGTGATTTCTACGACGGGAGTTCCTGTCCAGCGTTTGCAGGCGCTGGATCCGGCATATATTTCCTTGTGGACAAACCAATTGCCGCCGGACTTACCGCAGAAAGTCTGAGGGGATTGAGAAAGAAAAAGTTCGTAAGTTGAAGACTGATCCACATTCATATAATTCAGGAAACACTGACCGGGCTGTTGATTGACATTTGTGTTATTCGGAAGATACGGTGTGTAGCTTCTTCGGCCTTCACTGCCGCAAGCCGTCCATAGAGTGAGTAAGAGAATATAAAAACAGTATTTAAACATAGGCAATCGTCCTTACACCCTTATTTTTCAATCCTTAGGATGTAAAGTCAAATAATCCTTATTTCGAGGTTTTTTAGCTGTTTTTATTGTTGTTTTGTGGTATGATGTGTTCGTTAATTTTAGGGGGCGTTAGGCTTCGACGCAGATAGGAAGCATTAGGGAGCATGCAGAGGAGCATGAGGACCTCTTTAAAAACGTGCATAAAACTAATTGGCAATTTTGCCGTTTTAGCTGCTTAATTTTAAAGCAGCCGTGAAACCAGTTTAGACGGCGAAGCTGGGGACGCGTCGATTCAGTCGTCTCGGCCGCTTGTTTTTCTCAGACAGCAGGCTTAAATCAATGGGAAAAAACTTGAGGAGATTTTGCCTTTGGAAGCCCCTTTAAGTTTTTAAAACAGAGGCTGAGCATGGAGCACCCGAATGTAGAAATTTTGCGGACGCGAGTTCAATTCTCGCCGCCTCCACCAATTTTCAGCGGCCTTATGCCTTCTTGTTCCGGGTCCGGGCCTTGACCCTTCTCTTAGGCGCTGGATTTGTGGAGCAGGGGGATCATGGAGGAAATAGAATCAACAAAAGCATTTAATAGTAAAGCTGTTTTTTTTAAATCTTCTATTTGTATGTTTTTTTTCAGAGGAGGTTCAAAAAACTCTCCGCACTCCACAGCCATATAAACAAGAGAATCTTGCAGGGAAATATAAATATTTTTATCAAATTGAGAGTGTATATGCAGAATATGACTCTTTAAACCACTTGTTAATATTTTCTGAGTTTTTGGTATATCATCACAATAAACATCAAATTTTTGACCAAAATCTTCCGGTAAATTCAACTTTTGTTTTCCTTTAAATGAGTGGACTGTTCTATCTTCTAATATTGAAAAAAATCCCTTATCCTTTTGCTTTGGGATGATGCCGATAAACCCGCTGGAAGTTTTTAAATCCAGCTTCATAAACAATCCGTGAAAATAAACTGTCTCAGTGGAAGAATACCGTCCTGTGGATTCATGCACGGAGGCTTTAACCTCAGAAAATTCTATCAGATGGTTTTTTACACGAAGAGAACAGTGGTCACAGCCTTCATAAGTGTAGCTCTTATCAGCAAATAAACAGCTGTGTTTGAAATTCTCCTTAGAAATATACCCATCTGGGTTGTATTTGATTTGAGGGTGCAGGCGTGTAAAAAGTTTTTTATTGATCTTCTCTTTAAAAACGTCAATATATCTATTTTGAATCCAGCTGTAAAATAAAAAGGTCAAAATGACGACGGCTGTTAAACAAATCCAGGCCATCCAATCGGCAGGTATGGAAGTGGCAGTGCTTAAGGTGTTGAAGAAAGAATATATTTTTTTAACTGCCGGTTCGTAAAAAGGGGCGAGTTTTTTAAAAAACTCCTCTTGGCCGTAAAGAATAATTCCGAGTACAAACAAAATAAAACAGAGAAGAAACACAACAGCACCGGTTGTCACTGCTGTCTGAGCGTATAGCGCTGTTCTTCTTCTTTTTTCTAGTTCTTTGAGAGTTTTGAGCTGTATTTCCTGAAGAAAATATTTTATATCTTTAACTTTCATGACATTATCCCTGGATTGTTTTTTGCATTATAGTAATTAAACGGCTTCTTTTTTGTGATTTTGAAGTTATTTTTAATAAGAACAGTTCAAAACTCTCAAAGAAGTTGAAAACTCATCATAATTTATATATCTTTGAAAGACTATGTTGATGATTTTTGGAGCCGGTGGAGCTTTCGTTGCATTCTCCTTATTTTTTTTGATGAGTTTTTTCTCGAGAAGGCAGGAAGTCCACAGGGCTAAGAACACAGCGGACGACATTGTCAAAACAGCTAAAGACAAATCTTCTTTTCTGCACGAAAAAACTCAAGCTCAACTAAGAGAATATGAGATGAAGCTGAAGGCGGCCCATCAAGGTAAATTCAAAGAAATGCAGGAAAAAAACCGTCGAGTTCAAAGCTCTCTTGATAAACAAGACTATAAAAACCAAATTTTTCTTCAATCCATGCAGAAAAAAGTAAATAAAATCCGTCGTCAATTAAAGCACTTTAGGGTGGGCTGTGAATCTCAGGATTTCTACCGCCAGAGAGGCCCATTAAGAAAAGAATGTTTGAAAAAATTAAAACAGCTTGTCAATATAGACTACCTGTCCTTGGAAAAAGAAATTGAAGAGAGGGAAGTGCAGGAATCTAAACGCCGGGGGCTGAGTCAGGCCCAGCACACTTTGGATCTAGCCCAGCAGGATTTAGAAAAACAAGCATGGGCTGTTTTAGAACGCGTCATCAACCGATTTCAGAAACCATGTTGTTTAGAGAGAGGAATCAAGCCTGTGGTTTTTAAGAGTCTGCAAACTTTAAAAAGAACTATTGGGCATGATAGAAACTATCTGAATATCTTGGAAAAAAAATGCGGTGTGGACGTAATTGTAGATGAAGAACATCCTTCTCTCACTATACAGGGGCTGGATCCCGTGAGGAGGGAGTGGGGCCGTCTTTCTCTTTCTAAATTAGAGAAAAAAAAGAGGGTGAACACAAACATTGTCTCCAGTATGATCCAACAAGCTAAGAGAGATCTTTTTCAAAAAATCAGCCGGGACGGCAAGAGAGTTTGTGACAGCTTAAAATTAAAGAATGTTTCGCCGGAAGTTCGAAATATGATGGGTGCTTTGAGGTATCGTTATTCTTTTGCTCAGAATCAACATTTTCATTGTGAGGAAGTGGGTTGGCTTTGCGGCTTGCTGAAAGTGGAATTTAATGAAGAAATTGTGAAGGGCAGAACAGCCGGGTTATTTCATGATATCGGAAAAGCCATGGACCATGCTAAGTCAGGAGGCCATGCGGTGATTGGAGCTGATTTCATCCAAAAATACGGTGCAGAAGAAGATGTTGTTCACGCTGTTAGAGCTCATCATAATGATGTCCCTCCTCAGGAGAGTTTAGATTTTTTTGTGATTGCCGCGGATGCTGTTTCCGGTTCCAGACCTGGAGCTAGAAGATCTACTGTGGATTCTTACGATCAAAAACTTTTGAGTTTAGAAAAAATATGCAAGAGCTTTGACGGAGTTCAAGATATTCATATTATGAACGCAGGAAGAGAGGTGCGTGTGATTGTCAACGACAAACTTGTGAGTGATTTGAAAGCACTCCATTTGAGCAAGAAAATCGCTCAGAGGATTGAAGAGGAATGCTCCTATCCCGGCTGGATTAAAGTTACTGTGGTTAGAAAGATGGAAGCCAGCCGGATGAGTCAGGCGTTTCATTAAAATTTTAAAAATGAAGCCTGTCTTTTGAGCATCAATATTAAAATATCTATCAGTTTTTTATTATTTATCTGTTTGTGGAAATAGACTTCAATGTTCATTGAATATTTAACTCCTTCTACTTTAATTTCAGAAAGCCTTCCAAATTTGATTTGTTTTCGGATGCTAAAAGCCGGCATAAAACCCCAATAGAGGCCGGACTCAATAACTTTTTTCAAAGTGCCTAAGTTGTTCACTTCTAGTATGGGCTGTATGCCGTGTTCCTTGTATTTTTGCTCTATTTGTATTGTAAATTGGGGCAGTATGTGAGGAAAGGAAGCCACAGGTTTTTTGGCCATATCTTGGATCTGAATTTGAGAGGGAAGAGATAAGTCTTTTTTGGATCCTGCAAAAATCATTGAATCTTGAAATAGATGGTGTTTCTCATAATTGGGAAGTTCAGTGCCGTACTCCTCTTGTAAATTAGGCAGAACTGCCATGTCCAAAGCGTCTTTTTTCATTTGATCGATAATACTGCGGGCGGGGGCGTAAGAGAGTTTGATTTTGAATTGACTGCTTGGTTTTAAAAACTGACAAATGACCGGCGCCAAAAGAGACATTCCTAAATAATTGATCGTGGACACATGGAGGCGGCCCTCCAAGTGTTGAGGCAGAGATTGTACAGCCATTTGCGCCTGCTTAACTAAGTTGAGAATTTTTTGAGCATAGTCAAAGAATAATTGTCCTTGTACGGTGGGTGAAATTTCTCGTGTTTCACGCTCCAATAAA
This sequence comes from Bdellovibrionales bacterium, assembly GCA_965199935.1. Lineage (GTDB taxonomy): Bacteria > Bdellovibrionota > Bdellovibrionia > Bdellovibrionales > UBA1609 > JAPPLG01. The sequence continues at coordinate 399,542 of CBDATD010000001.1, read as the reverse complement.
TCCACTCCCAGCTCTGCTTCCAACAGCTTGAGCTGTCTGCTCACTGTAGGCTGGGTGATTTGCAGGCGGTTGGCCGCCTCAGTCATGCTTTTTTCTGATAATAGAGTGCAAAATATAGACAGTTGTTGAAAATCCATAGAGGAAGCCTTCATTGTTTATGACAATTTTTGTTATACATAAAAATATTTTCCACAAAGCTTAAAAAGTATATTACAATTTTATTAATGAACAAATTGTCTATACATTTTTCTTGTCTTTTAAGGAAGATTTTTTTCAGCTTCTCTGTTCTAATGGTGTTTTTTTGTACTCATTTTGCCTGGTCTGCGCCGAAGTGCAATAACTATATTTGTTTTGAGGTTCCAAAAAATTGGAAGTGTGTTGATGAAGGGGTGCATCGAATCTGCCACAACAAAACACAGCGGCTGGCTAAAGAAGCTATTATTATTGTGGTCGCTAAAGAAGTTGGAAAACAAGATGGAGTGACTCAATATATTGAATATCTTAAGCAGAAAAAGAGTTATAAAACGAAAAAAGGAAAATCTGTGACTTCTAAAGTCTATCATTCCAAATCTCAAAAAATCAACAATCACTTGTGGGCGGATGGTTTTCATCTGGCGAGCGAAATTCCTCTTTACTACACTCGTTATCTAGGCTCTACAAAAAGTGGTCGTCTGGCGGTATTGGTGACGTATACTGCTCACAGAAAATTGTGGAAAAAATATGCGGCGGATTTCAATAGATCTATTCTTTCACTGCGTCTTCTCAACGTAGATGAAGCTATTAGAAATTTGAGATCTATGAAACAGCATCAAATAGGCGGGCGAAGCATTCGAGATTATTTGGAAGATATTATAGGAGACGGCGATGTTGAAGGATTAGAGGGCGGTGAAGGAAGCTGGATGCAAAAAAACTGGGATAAAGCTGTCGGAGGGGTTCTTGGGGCTGGTGTCGGAGGTATGCTGTTATGGAAGTTGTTGGCCCGCAGAAGAACCGGTGTGTCTGCTCGAAATTCATCGCCGTCGGGAAGCTCTCGCAGGAGAAGACGCAGAAGACATTGATTTATAGGGATTAACTAGGGTCGGGAGAAGAGTCATAGGGAGGAGTGTCTTTCCTCTCTTTTTTTGAAGATTCAATAAACTGTAAACCGGCGAAAGGAGATTCCCCGAATTGAAACTTAGTTTTTTCATTTTTTTCATTTTCTATGAGAGTTAGCGGTTTTTTCTCATCTGTTTTACCCAGCTCTGTTTTCTTTTCAACCAAAGAAACAGATTTTTTCTTAGAGGCTGTTTTTTTGCTTGTTTCTGTTTCAAGTCCAAGAATTAATTTTTCCATTTTAAAAATACAAAAGCGGGCTTCACCCACGATTTTTTCCAGTTCTCTGTTTTTCTTATCCAAAAGATCAATGCCTTTTCTGAGCTGATGATCTGCTTTTTGTGAGAAATCCTCCAACAGGGTCATCTTTTTTTGAAGGATTTTAAGCCCCATGCTGAGACGTGTATCCTTTCTTAGAAATTGATTCCAAATGATGTAAAAGATAAAACAAAAAGAAAGAATCAGAAAACTTGTTATAAACAGCACATTCCCGCCTCATAGCCATTGTAGGTTAAGACTTTTAGAGGCGCAATAAGGCTAAAGTCGGAAATGCTTGAGCTATTTTATTTGAGATATAAAGTTTCTTATTCTGCTGGCGCATTTTTCAATGTTTGCATCCGAATCTGCAAAATACAAACGAAGGTAGCCGGGGCGTCCAAACTCTTCTCCTGGAACAGAAAATAAAGAAAAATATTCAGACAGCAGCTGACAAACATCCATGGAGGATTGAATAGGATGGTTTTTGAATTTTCTTCCAAAAAGGCCTTCCACTTTGGGCCATAGGTAAAGAGCTCCTTGAGGTTCTCGAAAAGTTATTTCTTTGATAGAGTGCAGGGCTTGGCAAATTTTTTCTCTTTGAGCTTTAAGGAATTGGTGAGTTTTTTGCACGTCTTTTTCAGCATTTTCAAAAGTCGGGATCATAGCCATTTGAGCAATGGTGGGGGCCGAGCTGACTGTTTGACTTTGAAAGGCGCTCATTGCTTGAATCACAGGTTCAGGACCTGCGGCCCATCCTAATCTCCAGCCGGGCATGGCATAATTTTTTGAAGCCGCATTGATGCAGATCACTCGATCTTTCAACTCAGGATAGGCTTCCAGTATGTGAGGAGCAAATGAATCAGCAGGGCCGTTCAGAGCCATACGGTCATAAATGTCATCAGATAATACAAATAGGTTGGGGAAGGACTGGATAACTTCTCCAAGAGATTTAAGCTCCTCCAAAGAATAAACACTGCCTGAAGGATTGTTAGGAGAGTTTAATATCAAAACTTTTGATTGTTTACTTAAATGATGCTGCAGAATATCAGCCGTTAGTTTGTGGGTGTCCATATTTGTTTCCACTATCAACGTTCTTGCACCAATGAGAGCAGTCATACTAGGATAACTCACCCAGTAAGGAGCTGGGATGAGGACTTCATCTGCGGGATCAACTAGAGCCTGCAGGGCAGAAAAAAGACAAAATTTTGCTCCAATGGCAACAGTGATATTTTTGGAATCGTAATTGAGGTGAAGATGCTGATTGAGATTTTTTGCAATAGCTTTTCTCAACTCTATCTGTCCTGATGCCGGCGAATAGCGAGAGCATCCTTTCTGAATAGACTTCACGGCTGTTTGTTGAGTGGATTCAAAACATTCCCAGGTGGGCTCCCCCACAGATAAATTAAGAACATCTTGTCCTTGAGCCATTTGTTTTTTTGCTTGAGCTGAAATAGCCTGGACGGCAGAGGGCTTAAGGGCTTGTATTTTTTTGGACAACATCATGACTGAGTTCTCTTTTTTAAAAACGCCTGACAAACGTTGGCAGGCGCCATGTGGGAAACATCTCCGCCGCTCATGGCAATTTCTTTGACAAACTGTGAGGAGCAATGAGCGTATTTAGATCGGGAAAGAGCAATAAATGTTTCGCTTTCTGGGAATAATTCTTTATTAGCATTGGATAGATTCATTTCAAATTCCAAGTTGGATGTGTTCCTAATTCCTCGGATGAAAACGAGAATATTGTTTTTTTTAGCATAATCTGTCAACAGTCCGTCACAAACATCAACTTTGACAGATTTAAAATTTTTTAAAGCTGTTTGAGCTAAGGAGCATCTTTCCTGGCTGGAGAAATGATAAGTTTTCCAAGGTGAGGTGGCTACAACAACAATCAAAGGGCTGAAAATAGAAGAGGCTCGTTGAATAAGATCTACATGGCCCAGTGTGATGGGATCAAAACTACCAGCGTATAAAGCGATCACAAAAAACCTCAACGAATATAGAAAAAATAAACTACCTTATCTCCAAAACTTTTTTTCAACCGTAGAGAGACTTCATTTTCTGGAAATAACTCTTTGGAAGACAGTTCAAAGACAACCAAACTCTCTTTATCACAAGCGGGGCTTAAGCTTAAGGATTTTATTAAAGGTTTTGCCAGTCTTTCTGGAAAAGGAGGGTCTGTGAAAATAATATCAAAAGCAGTTTTTTGATTTCTTTTCAAAAAGCTAAAGACATCCTGCCTATAAAGTTTCAGTTGATCGGACGCAATTTTCAATTTTTGTTGATTTTTTAAAATTAACTGCCGGCAAAGCTTGTTTTTTTCCACAGCAAAACAAACAGAGGCGCCCCTTGATAAGGCTTCAAAGGAAAGGCTTCCAGAGCCTGAAAATAAATCCAGCACTTTAGAATCTGGCAGTTCGGATTGGAGTGTATCAAAAACACTTTTTTTTACTCTTTGTGTCATAGGTCTTAAAGGGAGGGTTTTGGAAAATGTGTGAAGGCTTTGCCCCTTAAATTGGCCGGCAATAATCTTCATTTTCACTGTAAACTCAATTCACTTTTTTGAGAGTTCAAATGTTGCAAAACTTGATCAAAAGTTTGAAAGATATTTTCAAAAGGTTTAGTGAGAAATAAATCTGCTCTTCTATTTTGAGCTTCTTCTTTGTATTGAGCATAAGCTGACATCATCACAATTTGAGCTGGGCGGGGCTGTTGCTCCATAACTTTAAATCCATTATGGTCTGGGAGTATCAGGTCTAAAAAAACAATATCCGGCCGGCAGGAGCTCCAGAGTTTCAAGCCCTCTCGGCCTGTGGAAGCGGTCCAAGTTTGGTGGCCTCTAAGTTCAGAAATATATTTGAGGGACTGCCTGATTAAAGTTTCATCGTCAATGATTAAAATTTTCATTTTTTTCCTTTCTTACTGAGATCATATCTCTTTTAGGCCGCCGCCCGCCGTTAAGGGGAGGGAGACGGTAAAGCAGGAGCCTTCTTTCGGTTGGCTGTGAACCTGAAGACAGCCTCCAAATTTTTTAATCACCTGGCAACTGATACGAAGCCCTAAACCCGTGCCGTCAGATTTTGTAGTGAAAAAGGGATCAAATATTTTATCTTGCAGGTGTTGAGGAATACCACAGCCGTTGTCTTGAACACTGAGCTGAACTTGATTGTTGGATTTGTCAATGCAGGTGCGTATGCGAATTTGGCCTTTTTCCCCCACTGCCTGCAAAGCATTTCGGACCAGGTTGAATACCACCTGCTGGAGCAGGCAGGACTCTGCCTGCACGAGTATTTTTTGTTTGCTTAAATCCAGCAGAATTTTTTTTGTTTGAATCATTGTTTTTAGAAAGGGAAGGGTTTGGTGAACCACTGTATTTAGATTACAGGTTAAATCTCTATTTGTTTGTCTTGAAAATTGTATGAAATTAGTAATAATTTTTTGGCATCGGTGGGCGGCTCTTTCTATTTCCAGAAAATTGTCTTTGTCTTGAACCTCTTCAGATAAAATTTGTGCCATAGAACGCAGTCCTGTAAGAGGATTGCTGAGCAAGTGGGCCGCATCATTGGCCAGTTTGCCCAAGGCGGACATTTTTTGGTTTTGAGCAATTTGCTCCCTTAGTAAAAAGTAAGAGGTGACGTTGGTAAAGTGTTCGATAGTGTAGGTCTGATCATTATTGACAATGGGGTAGCTTTGTTTTTCATACTGCATCTCTTCATCTTGAAAATGATCTTTCAAAAACAAGGCAGGGTTTTTCTTATATATTTTTTTAAAATGAGTGTTAGAGCGTACGGGTTCTTTACTATCTTTATTGAATATGGCCAGCGGCTCCTCCAACCCGTCAAAAGTCTGCTGCCAGAGATCGGAGCCGGATTTCCAGTGATCTTCCAGCAGGACTTTTTCGAAGGCTGACTTTAAAATTTTTTGTTTTTCTTCACTAAAAAATTTTTGTATGGTCTGTTCTTTGCAAAAATATTCGATAAATAACACAGGCGGGTGGTCTTCCAGCTCATAAGAGGGTTTTAAAGGTATGGCAAAGACATGATAAAAAGGGCGGCCAAGTTCATTAGCCAGATAAAGACTTTCTTGTTTAGGAAGAGTTTGAGCCGCGGCCACTTGGGGCCAAAAGCTTTTTGCAGTTCTGTCAAAAAGACGCTTTCCCTTTAAACAATATTGTCTGGGGCCAAAGTAAGCAGAGTGAAAGCACAAAACTATTTCTCCCATTTTCTTTTTAATTGGAGAAATGTCAGATCCAATAAGCTGAATCCATTCTTCCACAGTGTCCGCTAAAAAGAATTTATGAACGAGCCGGACCAATTTTCGTTCATCAGCAATATCCACAGCGGACTGCATGAGTCTTCTCCTGTCGATCATCATTATACAAGTCTTTGATAGAAAATGGGCTAAATGCGAAAAGAAAAAGACGGCTTAGAGCCTGAAACCCTTTGAAAAGATGAAGACCACCTCACTTTTAATCTCAGAGCTGATTCATTTTCTGGATTAAGGTCTAAGGCTTGTTGTAAATTAACACGAGCTAACTCTAAGTCGCCTAATTCTGCCCGCGCTTCTGCGAGTCCGGCCCAAGCTGTGTCGTTGTTAATATCTTTTTCCAGCACAGCCTGAAATTTTTCTTTTGCTGAAGAGAATTGTTTTTTTTCTTTAAGGGCCAATCCCAGCCCTAATTGAATTTCTGCATCGAATATTTTGTTATTGAGAGAGAGGGCTTTATTAAAATTTTCAAAAGCAGAGTCCGTATCTCCCATATGGTAGCAGCAGAAACCCATTGTTTTGAAGGCGGTGATGCCCCACTCTGTCTGCAGGCAGGCACGCAGTAATACTTTTTCAACACATTCTCTGGCCTCTTTATACTTTTTTTGCCCCAATAGGGATTGACTGAGATAAACCCAAAAAATATCACCGCAATCCAATAATTGCGAAAAAATCTGCTCTGCTTGAGAGTATTGTTTGCGCTGAAGATGAAGTTTCCCTTGTTTTTCAAGAGAAAAAATATCCAGCTTGGTTCTCCATGAGTGCATTTCCGTGAATCTCCTTATCATCCCTCTTTTCGGTCGTAATAGGATAAAGGATAAGCTCGTAAAGTCCAGTTTTTTTACGCTATTTTTTCTTCTTTATACAGAGAAAGAGAAGTATTCAGGGTGTCATGAATCTGCATATCTTGGTTTAAAATGGTGTGTATAAACTGTTTTTTGTTTTTAAGCAGGCCGACAACTTTTCTTTTTGAATTTTCACTTACGTCATCAAATTGCTCTAATTTATACTCTTTGAGTTTTTTGTCTATTTTGTCCATAGCATTCAGAAGAATTTCTCTGTCATAGTAAAAAGATTCAAGGTTGCTGAGGTCGCCTGTTTTTATTCTACTCAACTCTTCGCCGTTGATAGACTCAAAAAGCTCTAAGTAAAAGTTTTTCTTTTTGAGCATATCAATCATGTGCTGTATTTGTACGTTTTCCATTTCTCCATTATGACATAGTTTTTCAAAAAGCAACCTGCCAATAATATGACTTGTCCAAAGATGAGACATAAAAAAAATCTTTGTTTATTAAAAGGTTAGAATGATGTAGAATATTTGACACCGTGTCGGAATAGAATTTTTTTTTATTTTTACACTATGGTCTGGCCTAAGATGGGCTTTGCCGAAGACGGATAATTCTTAAGATATCTGTGGCTGTTTCTTCAAGAGCTCTATCAGTGACATTGACGACGGGCCATCTGTGTTTTTCAAAACACCCTCGTGCTTGCTCTAATTCATGATAGACGTAAAGTTTGTCTGCGTAGTCGCCGCTTTTGCTGTGTACTCCGATTTTTTTCAGGCGGTTTCTTCTAATTTTTAGAAGAACATCTCCGTCAATGGTTAAAGCAATGATCTTTTTTGCGTCCACCTTAAAAATTTCTGCAGGCAGTTTAATATCTTTAACAAATGGAATGTTAGCCGTTTTATAGCCTTTGTAGCTTAAGAAAATGGAAAGGGGGGTTTTGCTGGTTCGGCTGACTCCAATGAGAACAATATCTGCAGACTGTAAATTATACAAAGTAGAGCCGTCGTCATATTTTAATGAAAATTCAACAGCCTCAATTCTCTTGAAGTAGTCTTCGTCCACTTGGTGGAGAATACCGGCTTTTCTTTCAGGTCTGCTGGTGAGATAGCGGTTAAAGGTGTGAATGAGAGGGCCTAATAAATCAATGCAGGGCAGTTTCTTTTGCTCTGCTGTTTGTTGGATGGCCGTCCGGAGAGAATTAAGGACCATTGTGTAAGCAATAATGGTTTGGTGAGGGCGTGCTTTATCTAATATAGATGCAATTTGTTTTTCTGTCCGCACATTGGGATAGCGTATGGTTTCCACATTGTCATCTTCATATTGCACGAGCGCCGCCCGCACAACCCCCGCGGCCGTTTCTCCCGTTCCGTCGGATAAGATCAGAATACTCACCGGTTCTTTATTCATCTGTTTGAATCGCTGGTTCTTGGACATTTGGTTCTTGAATTACTTGGATTTTATAGGGCAGAGGCTCAAATGGGAAGCATTTTGTTAAATTTTCCCTATTGGAGGATTCTGGCAGGAAAAGTTTTAAAGAGGGGGTGTCTAAGTTTTTCCAGCATTGGTAGGCTTTTTGCATCCATTTCACAGGATCTTGATTTTCAAAAGGCAGAAATAAAACTTGTTTGCAGGGCAGATGCGGGTCAGCTGAGGCCAGGATGGGTTTTGAAAGGTTTTTTTGCTTTTTACAGATACACTGTAGATACCAGTCTATTTTTTTGGAGAGCTTTGAGTGAATGGGGCTTTGGATGATCCACAGCTGAGAGCCTTTTGAAAAAGAGTTGGAAATGGGAAGAAAGTGAAACATTATTTTTGTCTTTCTTCTTCAGCGACAGAATCCAAAATACCATTGATAAAGCGGGGGGAGTCTGTCGAGCCGTAGATTTTTGCAATTTCGATGGCTTCATTGATAAATATTTTTGGAGATTCTTTTTTCGGAGAAAATAATATTTCATAGACAGCTAGTCTTAATATGTTGAGGTCGAGGAGAGCCATGCGGTTCAATTTCCAGTTTTGACTGTGTTGACTGAGAACCTGGTCAATCTGCTTTTTGCAGTCCAAAATATTGGAAACGATCTTTTTAACTTCAGCAGACTGCACTTCTAGTTTTTTATCTTGAAACTCCATTTGGTAGAGGGTTTCCAAAACCTGGATGCGTTTTTGCCTCTTTTTTTGCTGTACGAATGTTTCCATGCTGCTTTAATCCTCTAAAAAAACCTTCTTAGAATGTATTTTTTAACAGTCTGTTTTGCAATATCTTTATGAATAAGATTGACAAATTTTCGATAGAAGACAAAGATAAAATGCAGGAATAGGTTCAAGGAGGTGTTTGATGGGCATATCACTCTTCACCCTAGTGGAGCAGGGCATGGCTTATTTACTGGGAATCATTGGATTCTCCCTTTTATTTTGTACGCAAAACTGGGTTCAGGTTTTAGAGGCCGTTTGTAATTGGAAAAAACAAACTTTGGAGGTTTTTGCGCTCCTTTGTTCTTTTATATACATTCCTTTTGGGGTCGGCATTATTTTAATTCACAGTGAATGGACATGGAGTTCTTCAGTTATTGTCACTATTTTAGGATGGATTATTTTGTTGAAGAGTGCGGTCTTTTTATTTTTTCCAGAAAAAGTGAAGTGGATGAAACTGCTTATGAACAAGAGTGAAAAATTTCTCAATTGGTTTTTTAAAGTGTTGGGTGTTCTTTACATAGGTTTAGGGTTTTGTATTCTCTGCCCCTACTGGTTTTGACTCTAGACATTTCTGTTTGATGAGTAATGAGGTGAAGAAGATGTGAAATATTATTTTGTCTTTGTTGTTTTTTTCTTGTTTGCATCGGTTTCATCACGGTCTATTCCATCTGAGGCCCCTCTCTGTGCGGCAGTCAATACAACAATAAGCCCCGCTCTTCTTGATAAATTTAGAGGGAGCTTCATAAAAGAAATGGCAGCTCATTATGACAGGCTTCTTCAATCCAATTCAACTTCTCAGACAAAAGAAGAATATCTTAAACAATATGAAAATCCAATCATTGCAGTCTGTCCCAACCCAGACGACATATCACAGACAGCGGTTTATATTGAATATGAAGAAAATTGGTGGGGGAGCCTCTACTTTGCAACTGTCAACAAAGATGAGATTTTAGGATGGAATCACATCCATACTCATGGGGCGGTTGTTCAACAAATCAGGTGGAAAAGGGGTGATGTTTTTTATGAAGATTCCACTCATGGTGGAGCTAAAACTCGAAACATTTGCCGTATTTTAAGAAATTCTGTTTCATGTAGGAAATTAAAGCAAGGTTGATTGAAACTTGTTCTTGTTTCGGTAGGGGATGGATCAGTCTGCTTTGATAAGATAGTGTAAAATCAATATCTTCAAATATGTGGGGGTGCGTTATTTTTTTGCGGTGGAATGTACTAAAAAAGTATAGACAGCTTTTCATCACCTGTGCTATAATGGACTTTTTTGCATAGAAGAGGAGGTTTACCTTGAAATACGCACTGGCATTGTTGTTTTTTTGCAGTTTACCGGTTCAGGCGGAAGGCTTCAAAAAAGGAGGTTTTTTATCTTTTGATGTTGGCTGGGCTGTGGACAGCAAGCTGAGAAATTTTGATTATCCGCTTTCTCTTTCTTACGGAGGAAGTATTTTAGAGGATCGGTATGTAGGTGCTGTTGAGTTAGGTATTGTTTTTTATCGTGTGAGAGAACTTCTGCTGATTCCTAGTTTGTTGTTTAAGTACAATTATGATTTCATGGCTTCCAGTTCAAATTGGGCGCTTGGCGTTGATACAGCTTTGTACCTTGGAGGCAGGGTTGTAGGCTACTATGTGAATCCTGATGGAACATATGTAGGAACATATGTAGTTGGTTCTAATGGTCCTCTTAAGGATACAATCAGAGAAGGCTCTGCGGTCAGGAAGAGGGGAATTAATTTGCATATTGGACACGACTTAGGATTATTCGTGAAAAAACATCTTTCGGAATCGTTTGTCATTCTTTTGAGGGCGGGTATGAACAACGCTGTCATTGGAAAACCGCGTTTTCTTATATCCCAATCAAGTGAGGCTGAATCAAAGAAAAAACAGGATGAAGAAATAAAAGTGAAGTATGAGTTTTTAAATCCAAACTTTTATTTAAGTGCAGGACTTCAGTGGTATTTGTAAGCTGTTTTGCTGTGAAAGCGCCTCCTTGCAATTTAGGAGGCTTTTGTTAAAAGCTCTTTGCAGGCTTTGGGCAGTGTGATTCCAAAAATAGATCCGGCATCACTAGATGAAATCAGTTTTAATGTTCCTTTGTGTTTTTCTATAATCCATTTGCTGATGTAAAGGCCCAGCCCCGTCCCTTTCATCTCCGTTTTGCTGGAGAGTCTCAAGCTTTGGAATCGGTGAAAAATTTTATCTTTCAATCCGGCAGGCACCCCGGCGCCTTCATCTTTAACAGAAAAAAAGAAATCTTGATCATTTTGAATTTGAGTTTGCAGGGTGATGACAGTATTTTCAGAAGAGTGCTGAATGGCATTGAGTATGAGGTTTTTTAAAGCGATTCTCATCCATTTAATATCGGCATATACTTGCAATGGAACCGGTTCAATATGCGTTATTTTAAGCTTTTTATGTGAAATCCATTCGGACAGTTCTTCCTGGATATTTTTTAAAATGCTGGAGGATGCGCGCCATTTGCGGTTGAGGGGAAAATCTTGTTCCAGTTCTTTCATATTGAGTCCGTCTTCTACAAATTGAAACAGGCGGACGAGGTCTTTATTCATTTTTTGCACAATTTCTTGGGACTCTTTATCTTGAAGTTTAGGCGCTAGATTTTCCATCTGAAAGTTGAAAGACATGAGAGGAGATTTCAGCTCATGCACAAAGAGGCTGAAAAAATCCAAGCCCAACGGGAACTCTTCTTTCGCATCTTTTTTCATCAACTGCACCTCTGAATGAACCCGTTTTCCGTCATCCCATCGAAAGCTGGAATCCTCTGCAATCCATCACTTTCAGAAAAACCTATCCAAAAAAAAATCCCCACGAAAGACATATCGGCATTATTGTCTTCTGCTTTAACAGAATTTAAAGCAGGCTGCCGGCGGTTACGGGGGCGGCATTGCTGGGTTTTTATCAAAACGGCCGGGAGCCAAAAAATATGATTATGCGGTCTTTGAGTGTTATCTTGGCGCCATGGAGTTCAAGAAAAGCTGTTATATCGTCTGCTCTGATGGCTTTGGCATACATAAGCGCTGTATATCCTTTTCCGTCTCTGGCATTGATATCAGCGCCAAGCCTCAAGACTACTCTCCTCACGTCTGGTAGAGTTCCATATCTAACAGCGTAAGTGAGTGGAGTTGTTTGTCCGGGGTGTATGTAGCTATGATGATGCTCTATGTAGTAGGGGGCTGTTGCATTTACATCGGCGCCGTATTTTTGCAGCAGTTGAGCTTTTGCTGTATTTCCCTGCACAGCGTGGTAATGGAGAGGCATATGGATGTCGGAAGATACATCTAAAATTCGGCTCCAATCCGGATGCTCCAACAAGTATTGCACATTCTTTATACCGCCAAATAAAAGACGATACACCAGAGAGATAAACCCGAGTTTATAGCTGCCAGACGGTTTATTTCTCCATGTACTCATTTCTCCAAAAATAATTTTTCTTTCTTTTGTAGAAAAATATTTCAGCCAGTTTTCTAAAACAGTGATAACAGAAAAAGAATTTTTATAAGGGACGGACTGAATATATTTTACTTTTTCTTGCTCCATAAAAATACGAACGAGAATAAACAAAGCTTGTTTTCTTAGGCGAAAACTGTGTTTTAAATCTTGTATTTTGGCCTCTAGATATTTTGTTGCAGAATCTTTAGAAATATTCAGTTGATCTATTTTTATTATGTTCATTAGATGGTTTAGAAATGTTATTTGTTCATCTTCTTTCTCAGAGTCTTTCAGGAGCAAAATATTTTGATACACATCCTTAATGCTCAGCTCAGGGGCTGTTGTGGATGTGTGGATTTCTCCAGGATAGATTGTTGCGCCTGTATTGTCTAAAATCCATCCTTCAAACTTCAACATAGTTAATTTGTCATAAGCTCTGGAAAAGCCGGTTGAAAAAGAATCTGAAGTTTTCTCAGGCGTGAATTGTTTTAAAACTGTTTTTAAATGGGGAAGTATTTCAGACGCCGCATACGCTCTTATAGTTTTGCGGATGGACAGGCCGTTATGATTGCCTAATTTTTTAGGGATCCCCAATATATATCCCTGTTCTTCCAAGCTTCTTCGAATTCCCTCCAGCATGGGAATAATTTTATAGTGGGGGATATTTTGAATTTTATCTACAAAGGCGGTTTTTAAGCTGTTCCCTTTAGAGTCTAAGGCTTTGCCTAAAACAACACCAATATGCCCTGAAGACCTATGGTGTTTGTTTGTCAGTGTAAAATATAAAAAATTATTTTTCATGGCGGCTGAAAAATATACGTCTGTAGCACAGTCGCCGCTTAAGCAGGATCTGAAGGGTGATTCTTGCAGGGAAAGGGGCCTCAACCTAAAAACCGCAGTTTTGACGCCCCTTCTTTTGTCTGGCGCGGCGTATTTCTCCAAAAATTGTTTAGCTGAATTATGGTCTTTTATATTAAGAGTTTTTGCTAATTCTTTAAATCCCTCTTTAAATCCCAATGTATCGGCTATAGCATCCCTTTCAGATAAGATTCGGTTTAAGCCCTCTATATTATCTATACGGCGGCTGCTGTCTAAAAGGCTTGTATAGAATCTATTTCCAAACCCTGCTGTATCTACAAGGTTAAACATGGCGCGGGAAATAAGTTTTACATCTTGGTTTTGTTTTATTTTGTTCATTCTTATCTTATTTAAAAATTCGTATAAAACTATTGTTTTATCTCTGTAGTCTATTTTGGGATCGGTGATAAAACTCCGTGTCTTTTTATCTATTAATTTGTTTAAGTAGATAAAAAAATTATTTTTATATTGTTCTTTTTCTTCTTTAGAGTTTAGCAGTTCTTTAGAAGGCTTTGAAAAAGACAGCATTTTGGCCCAAAAACCCCAGTTGGCTCTTATGCGGAATAATGAGTTTCTTTTGCTTAAGGCGTTGGATTTGAACTGTTTGATAAATGAATGAAGATCATCTTTTTCTGCATACTCTTCGTTCAGAAACGTCAGTATTTGCTCTCTAACTGGAAGTTTAACAAAGGACAAAGACTTAAATTCTTCTAAAATGTTAAAGAATTTTTGTACGTTGTGGAACGTATATCTAGGAAGAGTAAAAAACTGGGTGATGTATAATTGAAAAAGATCTTTTTGATTCTCGTTTAAAAACAGACCTTGTGTCATAGATTGGGCAAAATTAGAGAGGCTGTTTCTGTTTATATCAAGGTCTGGAGCTTTGTTTAGACCCTTTAAGTTTGCCGCCGGGGGGGTAAAACTTTTTTTGCAGGCGTCTGCGTTGGAGCTATTGTGAAATAAAATAAAGCCGGTGAAAATGAGCGCATAAAAATACTTAAATTTCATTGCTGACGCCCCTCAGGCAGGTATTTATCTTACAGTTTTTTTTATACAGATCATTTTTTCTTTTATCAAGATTGAATTTTTAAGTGTGTAATATTTTCATGTCTTTCCAGTTGTTTCATTTCATTATCTGCAAAAGTGAAATTATGGGAACCGGCTTTTTGTGTGCTTTACTGTGCCGTCTGGATCAATAAAAAAACCTCTAAAAATATAAAACTGCGGCTTTGATCTGACTTCTTATATTTCATGGTGAAAACCATCTCTTTTGCGGATGGAATTAAAAAGTGCGGGGTTTTTGCATTCATCTGGTTTTGCAGAAAGTTTTAAAACTGCTTTATCCGGAAGTGTTTAGTTCAAATACTGATAATCGCCCTTAACAGTTGAATAAGTCCGCCGAAAAAATGGTACCGGCAGTTTTCATAAAAGTAGTCCGGCTTTTTAGAAAAAGAGTGATTGAGATTTCTAATGTTTTCCCATTCTGATTTGGAGACATAGCTCCACTCTTCGTAGCCTTTATTGTCTCTGTAGCGGTGTACGCTGTAGTTTTCTACAATTTTGTGGCCTTTACAGCTTACGAATTTTCCCTGTTTTGCCAGCTTGTCCATTTCTTCTTTGTTGTCGCAGTGAACCGTGTCTTGCGAAGACACTAATAAAAAACCCTCCCACTCATCCACGATTAATTTTTTGACAAAGCTTGCGTCAGAGTGAAAAGTGGGATAGCGGCCGATGTTGACATAATCACGGCCCCACTCTGATCCAAAATCAAAAAACAAACCTTGTTTTGTGTCTCCCTTTGTGCATAGGGTGGAGCCGCATCCCCACAAAAAAACGGATAATAAAAAGACTGGAAGTTTCTTATTCATACTCAGCTTGGAAAATAAATTTTCCCCACCATCGTACTCTAAAAGAATGAATTGTTCTACTAAAAGGGTCAAATCTCATGTTTTATTTATGGGGCCGGCTCTTTTCGAGGGCCTTTGCAATGATCATTTTGACTTCATCGTCCGGCATCCTAAAATCCGTTATAACAATAAGTACCTCAATTTGTGTCTGAAATTCGCCTCTAAAGATCTTCTTGTTGTTAAATCCAAAGAGTTTTGTTGTAAATCAATCTCCTCAAGCTGTTTCATAGACGAAAGATCAGAGAGAATCTCTGGAGGCAGCGAAGTTATTCTATTCCCTTTAAAATCAATGAGCTGTAAGGAGGGAAGCCCGGAGAAAATCTCTGGAGGTAGCGAAGTTATTTCATTCCAAGGCGCAACCATGACTCTTAAAGAATGAAGTCCGGAGAAAACACCTGAAGGCAGTGAGGTCAGATCATTAGATTCAAGCGTCAGCACTTCTAAAGAGTGAAGCCCGGAGAAAATACCCGGAGGCAGCGAGGTCAGTCTATTGAAACTCAATACAAGCCTTTTTAAAGAAGAAAGTCCTTGAAAAACACTTGGAGGCAGCTGGGTTACATTATTAAGATCATTAAAGCCACGAAGATCAAGCTCTTCCAGAGAAGAAAGCCCGGAGAAAATACCCGGAGGCAGCGAAGTTATTTCATTCACATCAATCTCAAGGAACTTCAAGTTGGGAAAACCAGAAAAATCACCTTCTTTTAAAGAAGTTATCCCTTTGCCTCCTAAATCCAGGTTTGTAAGAAACGGCAAAATCAAAACCATTAAATCGTCATCATTGCATTTTATAGAGGAGTGTGTTTGAGATATTTTTTCCATGACAGCGTCTCTTACCTGTGGAGTTCTGTCACACACCGAAAGGAACGATCCGTGCGAAAGGAGTGGGAAAAATAAAATAACCAATAACCATTTTTTTATCATGTTTGAGATTTTCATATTTTGCTCCTTTGTTTTTCTAATCTTCTCACAAGGCTGATAAGAAAATTTTCCTCACCCTCAAAACCCCGCTTAAACCCATTCTACCCCCCCCCATTTTTTTGCAAGCGCTAAATATAGAAAATTAATCTTGGCAGGGCTAAAAAAGTCTTCCCGCTTATCCTAGAAAATCATTTTTCTTCATCATTTTACTTTAAAAAAGTACAATGATTCCGCCAAAAGAGTCAAATCTCATGTTCTATTTATGGGGGCGGCTGTTTTTGCCTCATCATCCGGCATGTTTGAACTAGTTTGACTAAAATAAGTCTAAGTGCAATAAACTGGACTCCTGCGAAAGCAGGAATCCAGAACAAAAAAAAGGATGTTGTGTATGAACCAAAGTAAATTTAAATGCATTATATGGGGTGTCCCGCTTGATAAATTTTCATCTCAAGTCCATTTATCTTCTCAAAATCCTCAAGGTTATCGTCCTTATTTTAGGCCTTTATCTGTTGAGAATAAGTATGAAATATATAATTTGAGGGCAGGCGGGAAATATCTTATTTCTGGTGTGCAAATGAAAAGTACAACATCGCATAATTACGAAACAATGGGAGTTCTTGGTTCAGATGGTAATCCTCGTGATTTAAGTGAGTCAGAAAAAGTAAAAATATCAGGTTATATTGCACAAGAAAATCTAAGGGGCAATACTCCCGATCTTGATGAACTCACGGACGATAAAAATTGGATTGAAAAGCTGCCCTCTGCTCCACAAACTGATGAACAAGAAATTTTATTATTAAGAGGCTTGGTTAAGTGTTCACGTCATTTAGGTGATGATGTAACACTAACAAATATAGGCAATGATTTATCTGTAGAAAACTCCAAGTCATCATTTCTTTATGCCATATCTTACTGCTCTAATTTAGATGAAATTGATTCTCTGTTAGAGTCTTTAGGAGTATCCAAAGATGTTAAAAAGAGAGATTATGCGGGAGGGCCTTGCCAGGTTGAAGTCACTGCAAAAGGCAGAAAAAGGTTGGAAAAATTTGACAGTGAGTCTCCAAATATAGATTCAAAAACAGCTTTTATTGCTATGTGGATGAGTTCTTCTACGGAGTGTTTAGCAAAAAGTATTAAAAGAGCAGTTGAAAGTGCGGGTTATACACCTCTAAGAATTGATGATAAAATAAGCACCGATAAAATTGATGATGGAATTTTAGTTGAAATACAAAAAGCGAAATTTGTTGTGTGTGATATTACTGCTAAAGATAAAAACGAACCTAGGGCCAGTGTCTTTTTTGAAGCTGGCTACGCTAAAGGAAAAAATATTCCTGTTATTTGGAGCTGTAATAAAATAATGAAGGAAATGCAAAAAGAGGTTTTCGATACACGTCAGTATTATTTTATTTTTTGGGATAAGGATCGTATGGATGAGTTTGAAAAAGAGTTGCAAAAACGAATTGAAGAGGATGACAAAATTGGCAAAGGCCCTTTAAAAGGAGGCGGCGCATGAGTAATGATAAAAAACAAATAAATACAGAGTATTTAAGCTCATAATGACGGAGAAAGGTTTGCAGAACAAACCCTAAAGAGGTAGAGAGCTTAATTTTACAGCAGAAGAAATCAATTTATAAGGAGATTGGGGAAATGACGGAATTACAGTTTGAAGAGTTAAAGAGTTTTCTTTCAGAATCACAAATTTTAAAAGATCCGAAAAGCCTTGAGTTTTATGGGCGGGATTGGATTCGTCTCTACAAAGCCGACCCCTCCCTTGTTGTGTTCCCACAAAAGACAGAAGAAACAGTCAAACTTGTTCAATGGGCCGGAAAACATAAAATTGCACTCGTGCCTTCAGGAGGCCGAACAGGACTCAGCGGATCCGCTGCGGCAGTCCAAAAAGAAGTGGTGGTCTCTTTTGAAAAAATGAACAAGCTGATAGAGTGGAACGAGGCTGAAGAAACACTCACCGTAGAAGCCGGCTGTATTACCAAAGAAGTGCAGAAATGGGTGCATGAAAAAGGTTTTTTTTTCCCTGTCTCTTTTGCGGCGGAAGGCTCCAGTCAAATCGGAGGAAATACAGCCACCAATGCAGGAGGTGTTCATGTCATTCGATACGGCTCCACCAGGAATTGGATCAGAGGGCTGGAAGCGGTCACAGGAAAAGGAGAAGTCCTACAGCTGGGCCGGGGCCTCATTAAAGATGCTGCGGGATACAATCTCCTGCATTTATTTATCGGTTCAGAAGGCACCCTGGGGTTCATTACTCAAGTCACTCTGGCTGTGGCTGTTCAACCTAAACCCTTAAACGTTTTCTTATTGGGAGTTCCTCAATTAAACAACCTCATTGAAATTTATTCCAGATTTAAAAAAAACGTCCCACTCCACGCTTTTGAAATGATGACAGATCCAGCCCTGCACTATGTACAAAAGATGGGAAAAAATCTTCCTCTTTCAAAAAAATCTCCTTACTATGTTCTTATGGAAATGGAAGAATCCTATCAGGAAAAGGCTCTTCTGATTTTTGAAAAACTTATGGAGGAGGGAAAAATTGAAGATGGAACTCTCAGCCAAAGCACTGAGCAGGCTCAGGAGATATGGGCTTTAAGAGAAAATATCAGCGAGTCCATTGCCTCTTATACGCCCTATAAAAATGATGTGGCGGTTAGAATTTCAAAACTGCCTGAATTTCTCGATCAAACTTCAGCTCTGCTGAAAAAAGAATATCCTGAATATCAAGTGGTTTGGTTCGGCCATATTGGAGACGGCAATCTGCATATTAATATTTTAAAGCCGGAAAACACAGCAGAAGGTGAATTTATTAAAAACTGTGAAAGAGTCAATCAACTCCTTTTTTCTAAAGTTAAAGAGTTTGGAGGCACCATCTCTGCAGAACATGGGGTGGGTCTGCTTAAAAAGCCGCATTTGCACTATACAAAATCTCAAGAGGAGATTAGATATATGAAGGAGATCAAAAAGATCTTTGATCCAGACAACATTATGAATCCAGGAAAAATTTTTAATGTTGAAGAAAATTCTTGATTAAGGGAGACCACTTTGGGCTTTTGTAATGATACCGGTCAAAGGTAATTCTTTTTAAGTTAGAGCCGTCAATGTGAACAGTATAGAGCTGGCGGACGCCTGTTCGATCGCTGGTAAACACAATTTGCCTGCCGTCTGGAGAGAAAGAAGGGGATTCATTGTTGGACCATCTGCCGTTTCTGGCTTTGGCGGTTGTCAGCCTCTTTATGTTGGCAGGGCCTTCTGCACTCATAACAAATATATCAAAGCGTCCTCTGGAATACCCAGAGAAAACGATTTGTTTTCCATCAGGAGACCAGTCTGGAGTTGAATTGTACTGGCCGGTAAAAGTGAGCCGGCGGACCTTTTCTCCGTATCTATTCATTTCATGGATCATTACTTTTCCTGTTCGATCTGAAGAGAATATGATTTTCTTTCCACTAGGATGAATGGCAGGCTCTACATTGATGGCTCCTCTCGGCCCCATTCTCAAAGGGAACGCTTTTCTGCTCCTCAGTGATAGTTTAAAAATATCCATTCCTCCCAACTTAGAGGGAATAGTGATCAACATTTCGCGTCCGGAAGGAAAAAAGTCAGCTCCCAAGTTGGTGTCATAACTGCTGGAGATCACCCGTCTCTTCTTTCTGGAAAAATCATACATGAGTATATTAGCTCTCCTTCCCTTAAGGCTCCTGCGGTAAACAAAGGCGGTATAAGCCAATTTTTTTCCTGTGGGATGCCAGGCAGGAGTCATCACAACAGAGCGGTGAAAGGTGATTTGCTTTTTATTTGAGCCGTCCCAATTCATTACAAAAATTTCTTTTTTATTATTTTTAAAGTTTCTCACCGCTGCAATTTTTGTCAAAAAAATACCTGGTTTTTTTGTCAAGTATTGAATGATATCGTTGCAGACAAAATGGGCCAGGGAAACCCTTTTAGAGATAGGGGAGTTGTATTCTTTTTTAAAGATGCTTTTTTTTAACAGGACGTCGTACATATAAATACGCAGATTGATTTTATCTTTTTCTACGGAATATCGAGTGAGGATTAAAAATTCGGCTCCAATAACTTTCCAATTCTCCCACCGAAAGCCTTTAGAGTGTTTGGGATAGGGAATAACGGCTCGAGTCTTAGGGTCTTCCACAAAAGCGCCTGAAGGAATGAGGTTAAAATAGCCGGAAGAGTTTAAGTTTTTTTTAATTTGCGCAGAGACGTCTTTTCCGTAATCCAGGTGTTCGTATGTGATGGATTTGTTGGTGTAAACCAGCGGTGAGAAAGCCACAAGGCTTTTTTTGACTTTAGCCTGACCGACATTGATATACACTCGCGCATAAAGAGGGGAGAGGAAAAACAGGCAAAAAATATAAATGATGTTTTTCAATGCAGAAGATCTCCGTTAAAAACTAGATTCCTGCTTTCGCAGGAGCGGGGCGGTGAAGCCGTCAAGCAAAGCCGCTGGGCATTTGCCATTCCTGCACTTTCGCATTTCTGCATCTGCATTACTCCTTTCATATGAACCCTGAACTAAAACCGCCCCTATGAAAACAGAGGCCGTCTTCATTTGTACGCCATTCCCCCGAAACAATGTATTTAGTTTATCTTTGTTTTTGAACTAAAATCCAGTTTTTTTTACATCAAATAAATCAGGGAAAGTTAAACCCTATCCCCTCACGGCTGAGGGAGCGGACTAATTCTGAGGGAGGCTCCGGCAGGGGGGAGGATACTCTAATGGTTTCAATAACAATTTGATCAAAACTTTCGTCCCCTGAACTTTTTTCTAATTCTATGCGTGTGACTTGTCCCAGTCTATTGATGTAGATGACCATGGTTGCTCTTAAATTTTTATCTGCTAAAAATTGGGGGATGTTCCAATTTCTATTTAGATGAGCTTTAATGCGGGCTGAGTAGGCGCTGATCAAAAGAGCGTTCACTTCGCCTTCCTGAGAGGAGCCTTTGGATACCTGCTCCCCTTTGTACAGAAGTTTTTCTTCTCTCAAATCAGCAATGGC
This sequence comes from Bdellovibrionales bacterium, assembly GCA_965199935.1. GTDB lineage: Bacteria > Bdellovibrionota > Bdellovibrionia > Bdellovibrionales > UBA1609 > JAPPLG01. Next base: position 378,785 of record CBDATD010000001.1, on the reverse strand, counting down.
TTGAGATTGAGCAGATTGAATTTTTTGAGGGTCGGGTTTTGGTTTTTCTTTGGGAGGTTTTTTTAAAGCTTTTTTCTTTGATTGTTTTTGAGGTTTTTTAGGAGCTGATTTTTTAACTTCTTTTTTTATTTTTTTTGGAGCCGGCGCCTGTACGGGGCGTTTCATATCGGGCAGGCCCACCATATCGACGCGTATCGCTTCTTTTATTTCTATGGGTTTTGATTGAAACATCTGAGGGGAAAACAAAAGAAACAGAAAAAGAAGAGCATGACCTGCAAGAGAAACAGCGGTAAAGTTCAAAAGTGTTTTTTGTGATGATAACAGAAGAGGTGTCATTACTCTTTAAATTTGGTGACAAGGTTGATTTGGTCTAGTCCAGCAGAGCGGATTTCACCCATAGCTTCTGCAACAAACTCATAATAAACTTTCTTATCTGCGTGAATGTATATCTGCTTTGATTTGCGAACTTTAAAAATATCGGCCAATTTGGATTTTAATTTATTTAGAGGAATTTCAGCCGTCCCAATATAAATTTTACCGCTTTTTTTAATCACCAAGATAAATGGATCGTCCGGAACTCTCAGCCCTGTATTTTTAGCAGAAGGCAGATCCACACTCAGCCCCTGCTGCATCATGGGAGCCGTTACCATGAAAATGACCAACAAAACCAACATTACATCCACAAAAGGGGTGACGTTGATTTCACAGAGAACTCTTTGAGATTTTGGGATGCCGGCGCCCATTCAGGAATCCTTAAAAAAATTTCTCTTAGCAATGTTGAGAAAATCAGTGGTGAAATTAGAAAACATCAGCTCCATTTTTTTTATTTTTGTCACATAGTGGTTGTAAAAGACAGAGGCTGGAATGGCGGCAAACAGCCCCACCCCTGTGGCAATCAAAGCTTCTGAAATGCCGGGGGCGACAACGGCTAGGCTGGCAGAGCCCATTTTGCCGATTTTTTGAAAAGCATCCATGATGCCGAAGACTGTTCCAAAAAGCCCGATGAAAGGGCTGACAGTGCCTGTGGTTGCCAAAAAAGCCAATTTATCTTCCATTGCTGAAATTTCATTCATTACAGCTTTTCTCAAAGATCTTTCTAAATTGTCCAATCCAGACAGCAGGCCCTCATGGGTGGTTTCCGTCTCGGCCAGTTTGGACTTGGACAGCTTTTGTATTTCTTTATACCCTGTTTTAAAAATATTAGCGAGAGAGCTTTTACTGTATTTTGAACTAACTTCGTAAATGCTTTGCAGGTTGTTGGCCTTTTGAAAAATGTCTTGAAAAGGAGCATTATAGATTTCAGTCTTGTGAAACATTTTTCTTTTTGTTAGAATGATACCCCAAGAGAAGACAGACATAAAAATTAAAATAACAAAAGTGATCTGCACCAAAATATTTGCATGAAGTATGGAGTACATAATCTCCATACTTGAGGCGGTTGCGGCTGTTTCTATTGTTTCAGCCTGCACAAAAGAGAATACAGTCAGAAGCAGAAAGAGTTTCATCATGGATTTTATACTCTCATAAGCTTGGGCGGAGTAAAAGCAATTTTTCACTGTCCGGCTGTTGAACTTGGGGGTTGAAAGTGGTACTTTGATGATCCTTTGCAGAATTTTTTTGATCTGTGGAGAGCCTATGGAAGGTCAAAAATGAAAGAATACAAATATGGTTTTGTCACGGATATTGAGTCAGAGACGTTTTCACCGGGACTTAATTCAAAGGTTATAGAACAAATTTCCGAAAAAAAACAGGAGCCTTCTTGGATGTTGGAACTGCGTCTAAAGGCTTATAGGCATTGGAAAACTATGAAGGAGCCTCGCTGGGCCTCTTTAAATTATCCTCGTATCAATTATCAGGGCATTCACTATTTTTCTCAACCGGTTCCACAAAAAAAAAGCGTTCAATCCTTAGACGAAGTGGATCCTGAATTACTTAAGACTTTTGAAAGATTGGGAATCCCTTTGACCGAGCAGAAAAGATTATCCGGTGTTGCTGTGGACGCCGTTTTTGACAGTGTTTCTATTATGACAACACAGAAAGAAACTTTGGAAAAGCATGGTGTGATTTTTTGCTCCATGTCTGAGGCTGTTCACAATCACGGCGAATTGGTTAGAAAGTATATGGGCACTGTGGTTCCCTATCGAGATAACTTTTTTGCCTGCCTCAATCAGGCTGTTTTTACGGACGGCTCTTTTTGTTTTATTCCAAAAAATGTCCGTTGTCCGTTGGATCTTTCCACTTATTTTCGAATCAATCAGGAAAACACGGGGCAGTTTGAGCGTACTTTGATTATCGCGGAGGACCGTTCTTACGTCAATTATCTGGAAGGATGTACAGCCCCTATGAGGGACTCCAATCAACTGCACGCGGCTGTTGTCGAATTGATTGCTTTGGAATCTGCGGAAATTAATTACTCTACTGTTCAGAACTGGTATCCGGGAGATTCCAGCGGACGCGGGGGAGTTTACAATTTTGTCACCAAAAGGGGCCGGTGTTTGGGAAGAAAATCCAAAATTTCTTGGACTCAGGTGGAGGCGGGTTCCGCGATCACTTGGAAGTACCCAAGTTGTCTGCTTCAAGGAGATGAATCTACGGGTGCTTTTTACTCTGTGGCTCTCACTCACGACTCTATGCAGGCGGATACGGGGACAAAAATGGTGCATATTGGAAAAAACACCAAAAGCACCATTATTTCGAAAGGCATTTCCTCCGGTAAAGCCTGCAATAGCTACAGAGGTTTGGTGAGAATTTTGCCGAAGGCAAAGGGTGCTAGAAATTACTCACAGTGCGACTCTATGTTGGTGGGGGATCAAAGCCGGGCGAATACTTTTCCATCTATTGATGTGCAAAATGAACAGGGAACTGTGGAGCATGAGGCTTCCACTTGTCGTGTGAGCGAGGAGCAGTTGTTTTATCTTAACTCTAGAGGGCTGGATATGGAGCCGGCGGTTTCTTTATTGGTCAATGGTTTTTGCAAAGAAGTTTTCAAACGCCTTCCTCTTGAGTTTTCTGTTGAAGCTGTCAAATTAATTGAGATGAAGCTGGAACACAGTATAGGCTGAAATAAATTTTAAGAGGATGCATCAAGCTTGGGATAAGTGAAAAAATGGTTCAAATTCAAAATCTTTTTGTGAAGGCGGGTGAACGTCTTATTTTAAAGGATTTAAGTTTAAAGGTTAATCCGGGTGAAGTGCATTCTATCATGGGGCCTAACGGTTCTGGGAAAAGTTCTTTGTTTAAGGCTGTTGTGGGTTCTCCGGATCTTTCTGTGTCTGGAAAAATCTTATATCGAAACAACAGCGGCCGGCCGTATGAAAATTTATTGGATAAAGATCCTGTAATGAGGGCTTTAGAGGGTGTTTTTATGGCTTTTCAGCATCCTGTAGAAATTCCGGGTGTGAATAATTTTAATTTTCTTCATTCATCATTTAATGCTGTTTGCAAACATCACGGCTCTGAAGAGATGGACGAGAAAGAGTTTTTGAAATTCGCGGAAAGCAAACTGGATATGCTGGGTTTGGACAAAAAGTTTTTAAATCAGCCTTTGAATGAAGGTCTTTCGGGAGGAGAGAAAAAGAAAAATGAATTGTTTCAAATGGCGGTGCTGTCGCCGGCTCTTTCTCTTCTGGATGAATTGGATTCTGGTTTAGATATTGATTCTATCAAAATGTTGTCTGAAAGTTTGAAAAAACTGAGAAACAAGCAAAATGCTATTGTTTTAATTACACACTACCATCGTCTTTTATCGGAGGTGAAGCCGGATTATGTTCATGTACTGGTGGATGGGCAGATTAAAGAGACTGGGGATTACTCTTTGGCTGTTCAGGTGGATCAGAAGGGCTATGATCAATGGATGTAAGCCTGCGTTTTTTGAAAAATATTTTGGAATGGAAAGGAGATCAAATACATTTGCCGAAAGATGAAAATATTTTTTTATTGAACTCTCTAGAAGATTCTGTGTTTCCTGGAAAAAAATTAAACTGGGTGAAAAAGGCGCTTCAATTCAATGAAAAAAATCTTATCTCTTTTCCTGCAAAGCGTTCTTTCGGCCCTTGCAAGGGGGTTGTGGTGTGGTTGAAGGAAGGGGAGTGTAAAGAGGTGCAAATGAATTATACAAACTCGAACCGCCCGGAAGCGTCTTATCGGAGGAGAAATTTCTTCTTTCTGGAAAAGAATTCTTCTTTGAATTGGGTCGAGTGTTTTTTCAGCTCTTCTTTTCAATCAGAGAATTATATTTTTGCAGAAGATTTTTCTGTTTTTAATCAGCTCACCATTAATCAGGGCTGTTCAGGCTCTGTGGTTTACTGCGACCTTCGTGAAAAGGCTTGTTTTTTTTCTTTGGATGTGAATTTAAGCTCTTTATCAAAGTGCGTTCAAATTTACGGTCACAAACCTCAAAATATTTCCATAACACGTGTATTGAATTTTTTAAAGGAGAGGGATCAGTCTTCATGGTTTATTTTTAATCAGCATGAAGGAGTTTCAGGGTACAGCCGGCATTGGTGCCGGAGTATTCTGGATGGAAAATCCAGGAATTCTGTTCACTCAAAAGTTTCCATTCAGGCTCAAGAGTCGGATTCGCATCAGATGATTCAGGATCTTATCCTAAGCCCTTACGCCAAGACTGAAAACAAGCCTGAATTGGAAGTGTCTAAGGATCAGGTGAAGGCGGCCCACGGCGCATCTACAGGAACCCTGAATCCTGCGGAAATTTTTTATATGAACACAAGGGGGCTTTCTAAAGAAAAATCTTTGGAGTTTTTAATTACGGGATGGGCGGAGGCTGTTTTGACCGAGAGCGATTATGATTCATTTAATCAGTTTTTAAAAAAAATCACACCTTCACTTCGCCCCTTTTTAAAAAAACAAATCAAATATCTTTTAATTCCTAAAAATTAATGTCGAGGGTGGTCAACAAAGACAGCGATTCAGGCTGTCTCCACCATTTGTAGCTTCGAAGGGAGTACTGAGCATTCAATTCAATCAACGTGGAAACATGCCGGTTGAACTGATAAACCCTGTACGCGGTGAATGCTTGAAGATAGAAAGGCCATTTTGTTTTATAATTTTTTTTTGTAAAACCTGCGCCTAACAGCACTCCAAAGTAGATAGGAGTTTTACTGTTTGTATTTGGAAACCGGATGCCGGGATATACGGCCATAGATTTCAAATGGGACTGGCGGTCCATCTCTAAACGCGTTCTTATGATGAGAGGGACTCTCCATTTTTTTTTTAATTCTTTTCGATAATCCCCTTGAAGGATTAAATTTTTGGCCAAGCTGTTTTGAAAAGAGTGAGGGGGTGTTAAAAGAGGAATACCCAGGGAAAAGTTGATGTTGTTTTCTGAAAGTATTTTATTGCTGAAGTAGGGATTAGAAAAACTCAATGAAGTGAAGGATAAGAAAGTACAGACAACACTGTTTTTAATCCAAGAATTCAATTTCCTGACCCTTTGCTGAGTTTATGATTTCACCTTCTTTCATTGCCAACTGCCCTCTGAGAAACACAGCTGTAGGCCAACCGGTGGTTTTCAAGTTTTCAAAAGGAGACCATCCACATTTGTAAGCCAGCCAGTTCTTTGTGATTTTTTGCTCCTTTTTTAAATCAATAAGCGTCAAGTTAGCTAAAAAACCTTTTTGAATCAAACCTCTTTCCTTTATTTTAAATATATGATGAGGGTTTACAGCGAGCAATCGGACAATAGTCTGAAGGCTGAGTTTCTTGTGGTGTTGATGGTTCAACAAAAGAGGTAAAAGTGTTTGCACTCCCGGCATTCCGGAGGGAGTGTGAGGATAGATTTTATTTTTTTCCTCTGACGTATGCGGGGCGTGGTCAGAACCGATAATATCCACTGTGCCGTTTTGAACACCTTCCCACAAAGCTTTAAGATGTCTTTCACCTCGTATAGGAGGGTTCATCTGTGCAAAAGCTCCAAGTTGTTTGTAGCATTCCGGAGCGCATAAAGTAAGGTGCTGAGGGGTGACTTCTACAGAGGCGGTTTGTTTTTTCTGCTGTGACAAGAATTCCATTTCCTCAGCTGTGGTGACGTGAAGAACGTGTACAGGTCTTTGATGTTTTTGAGCCAGGCGAATCAGTTTTTTGGTGGAAATCAAAGCTGTCTGCTCGTCTCTCCACAGGGCGTGAGACTCCACTTTGCCTTCCTGGATGAATTGTTTTCTTTCAATCAGTCTGGCTTCATCTTCAGAGTGAACGGCTATTCTTCTTTTTCCATTTTTAATGATGATTTCCAAGTCTTCTTCTTTATCTAAGAGCAGACTGCCGGTGGAGCTTCCCATAAAAATTTTCACGCCGCAACAGCCCTTTAAATTTTCCAGTTCATGGAGATTATTTTTGTTCTCAGGGCTGGCTCCCACGAAAAAAGCATAGTCGCAGTAGAATCTGTTTTGAGCTCTTTTTAATTTTTCGTTTAGAGCCTGAGCGTTTGTTGTAGGGGGGAAGGTGTTGGGCATTTCAAACACTCCCGTAATGCCGCCGAGTAAAGCGCTTTTGCTTCCTGTCTCAAAGTCTTCCTTATGCTCCATCCCAGGCTCTCTGAAGTGTACTTGACAGTCCATAAGACCCGGCAGGACATGGAGGTTTTTGGCAGAAAAAATATTGGAGCATTTGTTTCTTTCGATGAAGCCTATTTTGACAATACGGCCTCTGCGAATTCCTATATCCGCCTGTTCTTCTATCATTTCATAAGCATTGTCTGGGTGGGGAAAAATCCCCATTCCATCCTTGATCACTAAATCAAAATCATCCATGTTGAGAATATCTTATAATCTTTGTATGCATTCAACAGAAATTCTTCTTTCCGCCTCCTTTTTAACCCTTTCAAAAGACCTTTTTAAAGACTCATTTTGTTATTGAAATGATGAATATCTATGGGCATTGACTTAGATCAATTTTGTTTCCAAGGGCTTCTTTCCAGAAATTAAATAGATTCAACCGGCCTTCGGGGGTTCCCACTCCTCCAAGAGCGGCCTCTGTGTGGGCAAGGTTGCCCATGCGTACGCGCGGGCTTGCTGTTTTGTAGAAAAAATATTGCACTCTCATTTTTTCCCAATCGCTCATTTTTGTCCACTGGCCGTAGGGGATGGCTGTGGGTCTTCTCTTGTATTTCATCCATTTGATGTGACGGTCTCCGCCGTTATAGCTGGCTAAAGCTTTTCTCCATTGATCTGTTTGTTGAGTGTTCATATCGGGGGACTGACAGTCAAAATTGCTGTTAGACTTGTTGGTTGTTTTGTGAAAATTTTTGAGTATGTCTATACTTTTTTTGAGGTTGGCAACCGGGTTGTCCAAGCACTGCAAATCACTTCGGAGTTTTTCAAGAGAGGCTGTTTGGATTTGCTTTGTTTGTTTTGCGCTGCAGGCAGGGGGGTCTTTGTGATATGCGGTGTTGATTTGAAAAAGCCCTCTGCTTTTGCTGTCATCTCCAGCCGACGGACATCTTCCAGAGCTTTCCAATGACATCATGGCCAGCATGAGCGCTGGAGGAATTTTATTTTCACAGGATTCGCAGACCAAGACTTTACTGATGTAGTTTTCAAATGAGATATTGCCGCAGCTTTTCTCAAAATTGCTCTTCACTCCAGACATACTGCTTGGATGACAAATTGTATTGTTTATTTTTGCGGAGAGCTTGCTGTTGAATATGGGGTTGAAGTTAGCTCCAAGGAGCTTGGTTGAGCTTTGTTTTAATTTATTATTTATTTGCTCAGAGCAGTTAATGCACATAGAAACAGCTTCTGTTTTTGCATCTTCAGCATCCAGGCATTGTTTGGGGATGCTGTTGTAATTAAGGGCAATGGCTTCTACAGGAGTGTCAAGCGTAATAGGCTCCTCAGTTTTTGGCTCTGTTTCAGTCTGCTCAGGGGGTTGAGTTGGAGACCCCGAAGGGGCGAAGGCAGACTCTACAGCGCGTAAAATATCTGCAGTGGAAACACCTCTGAGTTCTCCAACATGATGGTTTTGCTGTCCATCAACGCTCTCCTCTTGGATCACCTGTGCAGGGGCGTTCTCCTGTTGATCTTCTTGAATATGTATGCGGTAATAATTTTCTGTTGGTCTGGTGTTTCTGTCTTTTTTGGAAAGCACTCTAAATCTATTGCTGTCTTGTGAGTATCTGTAGGATCTCCATTTGTTTTGCGCCAGCATCCTTTTTATCTTTTCCAATGAGAGTGGTTTTGCTTGGTATATGGTGGGTGTGTACATTTTTGGAATAGAAGCTGTTTGTTTGTCCATCTTTATGAGGGGGAAACTGGTGGCGGCCATGCATATTTGCGGCGGAATGCCAGGAGGGCAAAGGAGGGGTACAGGAGTTTTAGGAGACAGCACCACTGCAGAAGGAACAGCAGGGGGTGAGAACAGCAAAGGATTTAAAAAAGGGGTATCAGAGAAGACAAAAGAGCAAAAAAGCAGAACCCACGCCGTAAACAGGCTTTTAAGAGTTTTTTGGAATAAAATCATTTCAGCCTGCCTGCTGTTTTAGCGTGTATTAGACCTTCTATAGACTATCGTCTTTTTTGTCTTTTTGTTTTAGTGTTATTTCCCTGAGCGTTGGAGCAGTATTTAGGAAGGTCATTTTTTCCATTGTTTTTGACAGAAAACAGCTTAGTTGTGTAAAAATTTCAATAGACTTTAGACGCGGAAACAGTTCATAATAGTTTCATGTTGATTTATCGATGGCAGTCTCCTGTGGTCCCCACAGCGGAGCAGATTCGTATGTTTTTTGAGAGGGAAGGGCTTTCCGCTGTAGAAGAGGTTTATAAAGCGGGTGAAGAAGTCGAAGACCATATTCATCCTTTGGACGAGATTCGTATGGTGTGTGAAGGGGAAATACTCTTTAATATCGCAGGCAATCGTGTTTTGCTGAGAGGAGGAGATAAAATTGTGATTCCTTCCAACACCCGCCACTCCAAAAAAGTTCAGGGTGAAAAGAATTGTATTTCTCTTTGTGCTTTTAAATCTTTCTAAAGGTTTCGGATGAAAACAGAGCATCGAATAACAATGAATTTGGAAAAACTCTCTGCTTTCGTCAATTTTTTTATACTGTTGTTCTTTGTGGTGTCTTTGTGCTTGTCCTTTTTCTATTCTTCTCTTTGGCTTTACTCTTTAACTGGTGTTTTACTTATTCTCAATGCTGTTAATTTTTACTATAGACATATACAAAAAACTCATACACTTCTGGCTAATTTTGGGATTTTAGCTCAAGTCCGGTACATTATTGAAAGTTTGGGGCCTGAATTTAGGCAATATTTGTACTCCAGTGATGTGGAGGGCCGTCCTTTTAATAGAGTAGATCGTTCGGATGTTTACAAAAAATCAAAAGACATTGAAAGCTCTGCGGCTTTTGGTTCTTTGCTGAATTTTGACCGCAGTGAAATGAAATTAAAGCACTCAATGTTTCCTGTTTTAAAGTCAGAGCTTAAAAAATTTTCTTTAACTTTTGGAGAAGAAAGAAATTTGAAGAAATCTTACACTATTGACAAACCTGTTATGGCGGGTGCTATGAGCTATGGCGCTTTAGGCTCTAAAGCTGTTCAAGCCTTAGCCCGCGGGGCTTTTAAAGCAGGCATCCCTTTAAATACAGGGGAGGGGGGCTATCCTAAATACCACTTGATGGAAAAATGCGATCTCATTTTTCAGATGGGGACCGCGAAGTTTGGTGTCAGGGATTCTAAGGGGGCTTTGGACGAAGAAAAGTTAAAATCTTTATCCGGGCAGACGCAAATTAAAATGATTGAAATTAAATTTTCTCAAGGGGCTAAACCTGGAAAAGGGGGGATTCTTCCTAAAGAAAAAATCACTGAAGAAATTGCTGAGCTTAGAGGGGTTGATGAGGGAAAAGACGTCATTTCACCGCCTTATCACTTAGAGTGTTCAGATTATAAGTCCACTTGTTTGTTTATTAAAAGGGTTCAAGATATTTCCCAACTGCCTGTGGGTGTTAAATTTTGTTTGGGGCAGGTTGAGGAGCTGGCCGGCTGGGTGAAAACAATGTCGGAAATGAATATTTTTCCGGACTATATGGCTATTGACGGGGCTGAAGGCGGCACGGGGGCGGCGCCTAAAATTTTTATGGACCATGTGGGATGGCCGATTTTTGAGTCTTTGCCTTTGGTTCATCAGATTTTGGAGCAGTTTGGTGTTCGGAAAAAAATGAAGCTTGTGGCTTCCGGGCGTTTGGTGAATTCAGGAAAGCAAATGATGGCTTTAGCCCAGGGGGCGGATGCCATCTACACAGCCCGCGGTTTCATGCTGGCTTTAGGCTGTATTCAAGCGCTTCGGTGCAACAGCAACTCTTGTCCCGTGGGTATTACGACTCATTCAAAAGCTTTAATGCGCGGCTTGGATGTGGAGGATAAATCAGATCGTGTCAGGCATTATGTGTACAATTTGAATCGCGACTACTATGAAATGCTCTCTGCTTTAGGGAGAAAATCATTTGATTCTTTAAATAAAGATCTCTTGCTGTCTTATCATTCTCCAGAGTCTTGAGTTTTTTCGACAGCGGGTTGCATTCTCAAGCTGTTATGAAATTATTTTGATATTCAGCAGTTGCAGCTTTGAAGGTTTTTTTATGAGTTCAAAAGAAAGTTATTTGTATTCCTCTCCTATTGGAGCGCTTGAGATTCAGTGGAAGGAGGACAAGCTCTACTCTATTTCAAGAGTGCATTCTTCTGCAGGGTCTGGGGAAAGAAAGCACTCATCAAAAAATAGGAGGCGGACTCCTGAGTTTATTTTGTTTTTAGTGTCCCAGCTGCGGGATTATTTTTCCGGGAAAGAAATTAAAAAATGGGATGTTCTTTTGTATCCTCGAGGAACTGTTTTTCAAAAAAAAGTTTGGAAATATTTAAGGAGTATTCCCTACGGGAGTTGTTGTTCTTATTCACAGGCGGCACAGGCTGTTGGCTCCCCTAAGGCTTTTAGGGCTGTAGGGTCAGCTTGTGGTAAAAATCCTTGGTTGATCATAGTTCCCTGTCACCGTGTGGTGGGGAGAAAAGGCTTAGGCGGGTTTGCTTTGGGTTTAAAGGCTAAATCCAGACTGCTGGCTCTGGAAAGCAGGCAGAAAAAAGCACAAACCAGCTAGGCGAACGCTGTTTTCCTTTATTTGGGAGTGCTGTGTGAGAAGAAGAAATGTCAGGAGACGATCCCCGGTACTCTGCCATAAAAGAAAACAGCACCGGAGATCAAAAAATCTTAGATGTTTTTAATTGCCTGCAGAGTCTGCATCTGAGTCATCAGCAGTATTTGCTGATGAGTCGTCAGCCTCCATAGCCGCGGAGGACGCTACATCTTCCCCTGTTACTGCCATATCTGCGTTTTCGACTTCAACGCAAACACCATCCACAAAAGACTGTTCATCTGGACACTGAGCATCTTCTTGCGAATACACTGTCCATCCAAAGAACAACAGTCCTAAAACTAAAGCCAACCTCATATCAAGAACCTCCTTATAGGGTTTCACTTGAGGTTTAAGTGACATACCGTTCTTTATCTGTCTAGTATTTATTCACTAATGATGCAATGCATTATAACCTATCAAGTTAAATAAAGCAGTGTGAACGAAGATCGGCATCCTGCCTTATTATCTGTTATTTTCTTCAATTAAATTTATCTATCTGGTATTTTCGCATTAATCTTTTATCTTCTTCTGATAGACGAAACCTTTTGAATTTCATCATATTTAGATACTCTTTTTCTTCAATCTCTGTTTCAAGCTCTCTAATTTTGATTTTCATCTTTTCCATAATGCGTTTTTTCACCTGTTCATCATGAAGAGCCGCTGAACCGGCTGTTGCGCCAATAACTCCACCCACAACAGCGGCTGGTTTTGCAGCCAATGCCGCCAACAAATACACAGGTGCAAACAGCTCACCAAGGGCCGAACCCGCCACTCCGAAAAAAGAGGCTCCAACAACAGCAGAAAACGGGTCGTTATGAAATATAATAAATGCTAAGGCTATTCCACTTGCTGCTAGAGCTGCCGGACCAAGCCCTGCGGCTCCAGCAGCAGCAAGGCCTGCTAATGGCAGAGACACACTGGCCCCTAATCCTGCTGTTGCAAGGACTCCGGTGCTGAAAAATGCACACATTTTTTGAGAAAGACCCACAGAATTTAAGCAAGAATACACGTCCCCCATTGAACTATAAAGTAATTCAAAAAGAGACTTCACTGCTGAGAGAGGAGCTGTTATTTTTCCAGAACCGTAGCGAGATTCAAGCCTTGCGCCTTCATAGGCAGATTCATATTCTGCATGAAGGTAAGCCTTCATCCCTGGGTCTTCATCATCGGAAAATATTGATTTTATTCCTTTGGCCACAGAGGTGAGAAGTTCTGCTATTCCTTTAAAAACACCCATCGTACACGCCAGAGCTCCATCCGGTACTGCTGATAATGCTCCTCTAGAAGAAGCACATCCCTTTAAGTGATCTTTTTTTATTCCTTTGCACTCTGGTTTGCTTTGCGTGGCTTTGCACATTTGATCGCTGGTCGTTTCCTGCAGTGTTTGAAGAGATCCCTCAATGGAAGGACAATTTTGATCCAGACAAGGAGCTCCAGCTTCCGTCTTTGACTTCTCCTCTTTAGAAAAAACCGGCGGCGAACTAAAGATTAAAAAAACAAATAACAATGCTCTATGACCTTGATTCACGCTGATCCCCCTTTCTCTTTTGAATTCCTATTTTTTGGGCTTTCTTAAAAAAACTCCTCACACTCCCTTTTTGAAGGGTTTTCTTTTCCGGACCAATCACGAGTATTTGATAAACCGAGTCTGGAAAGAATAACTGACGCTCTTTAAAAAACACCTGCCGGCCGCTGGACCTTTTGTAGGAGCCCTTGATATTTAACTCCATAAAATCTTTTCTTTTCTTCAGACTGTGTGAGTCCGCCTTCCACTCTTGGATGCCGATCACTCTCAGCCATTCTTCCTTTCTCCAGGTGAATTTTTTAAAAAAATCTTTTTGTTTCAACTCTTTTAAATCTATTTTCTCTTGTTTTTGCAGGTGAAAAGTCCCGATGACTTTAGGGTTTGATTTTAATTTATAGGTAGAAACTCCATCGGCCTCCCGAACTCCTGACCAATGATCCCCCATGCTGTGGATTGGAAGAGGGGCTGGTTTTAGTTTTATCTCCTGCGGCGGAGTTGATTCTTGTTTTTTTGACGGAGAATTTTTTTTCTGTGCGAGGACAGAACCGCTCAAAAAACATAAAAGAAAAATCTGGACAAGTTTCATATGAGGGCATTATATCATATTGATTGATTGATTGATTGATTGATTGATTGATTGATTGATTGATATGTTCCTGGACCTTCTTCCAGCCTTCGGATTCTTGTTTTCACGTCAGCAAAACAGCAGTGCTGTCAGATCGGTGTTGGTCCTATAGGCTGAGTGATGGCGGGAACAAGTTAAGGACAGGCGGCTTTGCCGAAAAACGTGTGTCTGAAGGTTTGTCTGCCTTTGCTTTCGCACAAGCAAAGCCGCTGAGTTTTGTATTTGGAAGTATGACAGCCTGGATATACCACTCAAGAAGAATTTTTGAGCAGTTTAAAAAGCTGAGGCGCTTTTACGTGAAAAAAGGCAGACGGAGGTTCAACAGGGAGAGAAGTGATGATACTGCCAAGCCTGCATAAAAATAATCGTTTACCTTTCAGGGGGATCCCAAAGTTTGAGCTGGGAGGAGAGAGAGATTAAAGGCAAACCAACAATAGCATTGAAGTCTGGCGAATCAATTTTTTCAAAAAGAGTGATTCCTCTTTTTTCAATCGTGTAGGAGCCGGCGCATCCGTAAGGCTCGTCTTGATCTAAGTAAAACTCAATTTGTTTTTGATTAAGAGTTCGCATACTCATTTTACTTGTAGTCAATTCTTCAAAATAAGAGCCATCCGGCTTTTGAAGATAAAGGGCTGTCATCAACTCGTGAGTTTTTCCTTCCAGCAGAGATAAAATTTCCACAGCTTTGTTTTTGTTCCCTGGTTTTCCAAAAATACGGCCTTTCAAATGCACAACCTGATCAGAGCCGATCACCCAGCAGTTTTTTTTATTGACAGATTCTGCTTTCACTTGAGCCAGCGTCTGACAGAGGGTTTTCGGGTCTTTTATTTTTCTTTTGTACACTTCCTCATTCACAGAAGGAGGGATCACTGTGAAGGACAGTCCTAGAGAATTTAAAAGTTTTTTTCTAGCTGGAGACTGGCTGGCTAAAATAATGTTTGTTTTTTTCATATTTACATTCTTTGGAAAGGCTGGGTTGGACTGCTTGGCGTGTTTCAACAGAGTTAAATGATTCGTACTCCTTCTGCACTGTCTCAGGGGTGTGGTTTGAAGCTTGGGTTTTCAATCAAGTTTGGCAAAGCTATACTGGAAAGACTGCTTGTCCGCCCCCCTCTCTCCCTTTATAATAGACAATAGTAAAAATGTGAAGTGAGTATATTATGTTTATTAAAAAAGTTGTTGGTCAGCTGGAAAAATATAAAATACCTTACGCTCTCGTCGGCGGGTACGCTGTCGCTCTGCATGGAGCTGTTCGGGGAACAGTGGATGTGGATTTTGTCATTGCCTGGTCATTGAAAAACCTTAAATCGGTAGAGCTGTCCTTAAGTGAAATTGGTCTTAGATCTAGACTGCCGATTGGTGCAGAAGATATTTTCAATTTTAAGGAGGAGTATGTTAGGGAGAAAAATCTCGTTGCATGGAATTTTTTTAATCCTGATAATCCCTTGGAAATGGTGGATGTGATTATCGTATATGACTTACAGAAAAACATGATTAAGGAAATAGATGTGAAAGGTAAAAAAATGAATATCCTGGCTAAAAGGTATTTAATTGAGATGAAAAAATCTAGTGGGAGAAAGCAGGATTTAATTGATATTAAAGCCTTGGAGCAATTAGATGAAGTTTAGATGTATTCAAACGTTTTCCCCGGAGTATTTGAAACAGTGTCGAGTGATGACTGCTGAAAGCATTCTTCAGTTTTTGGATGATTTTTCTCAACTTCATACAGCCTCTTTGAATCCGATTTCCAAGAAGAATCACCGAGTGAGTCCGGCTGTTGTAGATTCAAACTCCATCAATCGCTCAAAATAAGTCTGTCAGCTGCTAAAGAACTTTCATACATTATGATTTTTAATTCATTTATGGCTTCCGATAAATCTTGATCTTCACTAAAGATAACAATGGCTTTAGATTCTTGTTTTAAGGCATCTCTAACAACGTCAATGGTCATCCTAGCATCTATACCTTTTTCTACATCAAATGTTATTTGATGTTCTTTTCCTTCAATAACAATTATTTTTTCTCTAAGTTGGGTTTTTCTTGTAAAAATGGTGACTTTTTTATTTTTTCCCATAAGAGCCAACTTTTTACTCCAAAACTGATTCCAGTGTGGATTTCTTTTTTTTGGAGGAATTCCTGTGTAAAATTTAATTTTTTGTATTTCCAAGGAATACTGTTGTGCTACTACATGGGATAAAACAACCGGATTAAAGTTCGGGTATTTGATGCCAGAAAACGTTGTTCTAGCTCGTTTATAAAAATTTTGTGCGTCAAAATAAAAGATTGCAGATTTTTTCAAATTTTGCATATGAAAAAACCCCCACATGAGGACCTGAAAGGTCAAGTCAAGGGGGCAGTAACTTGAGTTCAGTGTCCTTTATTTTTGTAGATATTACAAGCAAGCAATTTTTTAAGAAAATATTGATTTTTAAAGATTCTTTAGTCACCTTTTTTTGAGGGCAAGGACAACAGGAGATTGTGTGTAATCAAGTAAGAGACCTGAGTATTATTTATAGGCTGAGAAAGGTACTAAAAAAAATGCTCAAAAAAGTGGATTTTTGGCCTTAAAAGAGGCATCTCATTATAGACTGGGAGTGAAACATTCAGCAAATATACAACACAATGCTATAAAATAACTTTTTTATATTTTTTCTTGTATTCGTTAAAATAACGAGTATAATAAAAAATATGAAAACAAAAAACATTATGCTAGGTCCTTTAGGAATGCAATTTTTTGCATGGACTCAGTTGGAAAACAAAGAGCAAGTTAAAACAGGAGATTTTGCAAAAGTAAAAGGTCTTTCTGCCAAGCAGGAAGCTGATTTATTTTATAAGCTATCTTCCAGTGGTATCATTGTAAAACTCTGGCGAGGCCTTTATTTAGTACCTCCAAACATCCCCTTGGGCGGCAGTTGGTCTCCTTCTCCCTATTTGGTAATTAGTAAGTATATGAGAAACTTAGATGCTAAATTTCAAATAAGCGGTCCAGCTGTATTTAATTTATATGGATATTCTAATCAAGTATCTTCTTGGTTTACTGTATATAATAACAAGATTTCTAAAAAACTATATATACTTCAGTATCGTCTGAATTTTGTGAAAGTTATTAAAAATCGATTGGGTGATGTGAAAAAACGAGTTCCTTATGGTATTAAAAAATCACAACCAGCTCTAGTCAGCTCTGCTGAACAAGCTCTGCTTGATGCTGTCTATGATTATAAAAAATATGGAACTTTACCTAAAGCGTATGATTGGATAGCTATGGGTATAAAAGATGAAAAAATTGATTCTAAAAATCTAGTGAATATAGTAATTAAATACGGAAATACAATGAGTCAAAAGAGAGTAGGCTGGGTGCTTGATGAGTTAAAAGTTTCACAAAAAATTTTGAGTCGTTTGAAAAAGAAAATACCTAAAACAAAATTTTTAGTTCCTCTTAACCCTAAAAACAATAAGGGGCCTGTAAATAAAAAATGGGGAGTTATTGAAAATGTCAAACTTTCATCATGAAAATAAAATACAGTTTGTAGAAGTTTTATAGTATCATAAAACTCTATAATTTGAGAATTGTAAACGTAGCACTGAAAAGTGGAGTTTTGTGGTTGAACCACAACATAATTAGAGAAAGCAATACATTCTTTTGCAACTAAAATTTCGTTGCTATTATTTTTATAATAACAATTTGAATATATTTCTTTATCCTTAAGAGTAGTTTTTTTATTTATCTTTAATTTAGAACATACTCTTGAATGAATGGATTTATCTAAATAGCCGTTGTAAAAAATCCTATCAGTCTGAGCATTGATTCCTTTAATAAGAGAATCACTTGTTTTTTTGCATTTTACATAAAAGTAATTATTTTTATCTCTCCATATTTGAACTATCTTCTCTGTTTTTGTAATATTTGATCTATATGTTGGATAATCAATAAATTGTAAATATATCCGTTCTAAATAGTACGATGAAGAAATAGATAATAAGCTTACTAAAATTAATGAAATATTTCCTTTACTTACTAATTTAAAGTTGTTAAAGCTTTTCGAGTTTAATCGTATAAAAATAGGTATTGAGAAGGTTATGGCTATATAAACACAACACCAATAACACCGTTGATATAAAGTTCTACATCATATAAAAAACTGACAACATCAGAACATGAAAATTTAGATTCTGGCCCAGAAATTTACACAAGCTTGCAATTTTTTTTGCATATTGCTAAAAGTAGAGTTAAATAAGCCTATTTCTTTATTCTGATCAAGTATTGCTTTTACAACTATTATGCACAGTATGTAATAGAAAGGGAATCTAAAAGGAGGATGTACAAATTTTAACTTTTTCTGTAAAAGTATTAGTAGGGGTATTTTTTTTCTCAAGAAATTTAAGATTTTTAATTTTATAAAAACTATCAATAGTAATGTTAAAAAGATAGTTATGATGATTACAACAATCTTGTTTTCAATAACAAACTGCCATGTTACCATAATAAAATTTAATAAATTTCTAAAAAAATATAAAGGGAAGCTTCCCATATTTCTGTTAATTATATTAACTAAAAAGGTAGGAATGCTGTTTGCAAAAAGTGCCGACACTGTCGGCCCAATCTTGTAAATTATTGAAATTACAAGATTTTTTTTAAACCCAGAAAGTTTCTAGAAATACCTTCTCTCCCATGGTGGAGATTCAAGACTTTTGGTATAGTTTCCGATAAGTTTACTTAAATAATAAGGAGCAGGTTTATGCAAGCTAATCGAGCAAGGTTATTAGATTTTCTTAAAACATCCCCTCAATTTATTATCCCAATTTATCAGAGAACTTATTCTTGGACTAAAAGTGAATGTGAACAACTTTGGATGGATATTTTCAAAGCAGGAAAAAAAGAAAATACTCCTGCTCACTTTATTGGTTCTATTGTTTATATCGAAAAGGGTCTTTATCAGGTTTCTAGTCAACCACCTTTACTTGTTATTGATGGACAGCAGAGGCTTACAACAGTTTCCCTTATTATTGAAGCTTTGGCTAGGAATATAGGTAACACAGAGCCTTTTGAAGGATTTTCAGCAAAAAAATTACGAAATTATTATTTACTTAATCCGTTAGAAGAAGGAGATCGTCATTATAAATTATTGCTCAGTCAAACGGATAAGGATAGCCTTGTAGCTTTATTCAATCAGAGGTCTTTATCAAAGGAGCATTCTGTTAGGATTAAAGAAAACTTTGATTTTTTTGAGAAGAAGATAAAAGAACTTGATGGTGATATAGAGCCTTTGTGTAAAGGACTTACTAAGTTAATTATTGTTGATATTTCACTACATCGTGACCAAGATAACCCACAACTTATATTTGAAAGTATGAATTCAACTGGTCGAGAGCTTAGTCAGGCTGATTTAATTCGTAACTTTATTCTCATGGGTTTAGAACAAAAAGATCAAATAAAACTTTATGAAAATCATTGGAGGCCGATGGAGAAGGCTTTCGGTCAAGAAGCTTACAGTAACTATTTTGACTCTTTCATTCGTGATTACCTTACACTCAAAACAAAAGAAATTCCAAATGTGAAAAAAATATATGAAGCTTTTAAAGAGTATGCCCGAAAAAAAGAGATGCATGCCCTTGTAGCTGATATACATAAATTTGCAGACTACTACTGTTCAATAGCGTTAAATAAAGAAACAGAAAAAACATTGAAAGATGCTTTTAGTGATTTAAGAGAACTTAAGGTTAATGTTTCTTATCCTTTTCTTCTTAAAGTATATGATGATTATACAAAAGATTTGTTGTCTGTTGCAGATTTTAAGTCTATTGTTCGATTAGTTGAAAGTTATGTATTTCGGCGAGCAGTTTGTGAAATCCCAACAAATTCATTGAATAAAACTTTTGCCACACTCGGTCATCTTACCATAAGAGAAGGATATTATTTAGAAAGCATTAAAGCACACTTTTTATTACAATCTTCTTATCGTAGGTTTCCAAAAGATGATGAATTTTTTAGAGAGATACAAACTCGTGATCTTTACAATTTTCGTAGTCGGAGCTACTGGTTGAGAAAATTGGAAAATTATAATCGCAAAGAGAGGATAGATGTCAATGAGTTTACTATTGAGCATATTTTACCACAAAATGAAAATCTTTCTCAAAAATGGCAACAAGAACTTGGGCAAGAAGAATGGAAAAAGATACAAGAAAAATACTTACATACTTTAGGAAATTTAACATTAACTGGTTATAATTCTGAATATAAGGATAAATTCTTTACAGAGAAAAAAGAAATGCAAGGGGGTTTTAAAGAAAGCCCCTTGCATCTCAATGAAGGATTAAGACATATAGCAACTTGGGGGGAAAATGAAATCAAAGAGCGAGCAAAACAATTAGCAAAAAAAGCTGTAACTGTATGGTCTGCTCCATCTCTTTCTCCAGAAGTATTGAATAGTTACCGGCCAAAGAAACAACAAGAAGAACAATCAAATTACACTCTCACGGATTATCCATATTTAGCCAATGATTTTATGAAGTCTTTGTTTATAGCTTTTCGAAAAGAAGTGTTGAATCTCAGTCCATGTGTGACCGAAGAGTGCCGGAAGTTTTATATTGCGTATAGAGCAGAAGGTAATTTTGTATGTGTCGTGCCTCAAGCAAGAAGACTGCGTTTATCCTTAGGGTTAAAAATTCATGAACTTCATGATCCAAAAGGAATAGCCAGAGATATTAGCGATATTGGCAGATGGGGAACTGGAGATGTAGAAGTGGGTTTGAAATCCAAGGAAGAACTGCCGTATGTCATGGGTCTCATTCGACAGGCTTTGGAAAAACAAATAGGTAATAGCAATATTGAGGACATAGCTGGATAATAGCTCATAAGGAAAAATGATTTTTTTAGCAAAGAAACCCCTTAAATTGATATTTTGCGTTAAATGAAGCTATTTTTAAGGCTTTTCTGTGCTTACTGCACAATGTAGATGGCATTTTATGTATCTGCTACAAATTTTTAGGCCATTACTATATACTTACTATAAAATTTTGGTTGATTTCTATATACTTACTACAAAATTTCGAAGATTTCTATATTTTTACATACTAAAAATGTGTTTTTCAGCCTCGGATTCATTTGTGGTTTGATTTTTCCAAAAGTCTCCCACCAATGGTGCAAGAAGTGACTTGGCTCCTCTTTTTTTGTTTGATTTTTATGAAATGCCTTGCAAGGCTTCAGAAAAAAGCGAGGTCTGTATGGAACTTTCTGCTGTTCAAGTGAGCTTAGGACACACCCAGAAGGCCGTAACTAAAAAATACGCAAAGGCTGTCGCCCTTTTGAGTTCAGATATAGGAGAAAAAACTTCAGCTATTTTATTTAAGACAGCCAAAAAATAATTTTAGTGTTCCTTATAAAAAGCACTTTTTGAAGAATCCCGTTAAAATCACGTCAATGCCCTTGAGCGAGAAAAATACCCAGTAATTTCAGATATTTATAACAAAAATGGTCGGGGAGACAGGATTTGAACCTGCGGCCCTCTGCTCCCAAAGCAGATGCGCTACCAGACTGCGCCACTCCCCGAGACCCATAGGTTGCTCTATTTATGACTCATATAGTCATAAATAATACGCTTTTATTTTGTCTCATATTAACTTCTTTTCAGCTTTTTAGGCTTTTTTTAGGCTTTTTTTTCAAAAAAAAGCCTAAAATTGTCGTTTTTTTACTTGATTGAAAGACTCATAGCGTTGTAGAAAGCGGAAAACTCTTATTTTTTAGGTGTTTTTTGAATACAATAAGTCCCAGCAAATGTGGGTGTTGCGGCGTTGGCCGCACTTGGGACAATAATAAAAAGGAGTGTTAGTTATGTTTAAGATATTAGTGGTGTTTCTGTTAATTTCAGCGGGCATTCAAGCAGGGGCTGTGGATGCGGATTTTAGCGGTGAGTACCGTTTTCGCGTAAACAGCACAAGCAGTACAGGGGACGGTTTAGTAGATAACCTCGGTTCTAATTTGTCTTCTGAAATTAGAGCTAAAGTATCCAGTTCATTCAGACCTAGCGAGTCTTTTGAGGGGGTCGCGGCGCTTTATTTGAATCTGGATGACAATCATCTGTTGTTGCAGGATCAAATGGTTGCTTATGGTGATTGGATGATCTCTGATGAATTCATGTTGAGAGCCGGCCAATCTACTTATAAAATTGCAGACGGTTCTGTATTGGGCATCAATGATTATGATGCCGTTCCAAGCTTGTTTAAAGGGTTGTTCTTAACTCACAGCTCGGAAAACATTGGTTTGGATTTTGCTCTTATTCAAAACAAAGATGTGAAAGACCTTCTTGTTGTTTCCGTAGATGCCCGTTCTTTTCCCGATTTGGTTAAGACAGCGAATTTTCACCTTATTATACAAAATCCTGCACAAAAACTGGATCTGCAGGATAAAAGACCCGTCCTTAACGGTGGCGGTGAAAGCCTTCCCGGCAATGATGCAGGTTCAAATTTGTCAAGTGAGGAGGATGCTTCAGCGGAAAGCAAAGAGGATGGAGTTTATTTAGGTACGACTCTAGGTGGTGGAGCTGGAAGTTTTAGCTACAGATTGACGGCTTCCACAGATTCGCTGAACAATATACTGGGTCTTTCCAATCTTCTTTTAGACGGTAAAGTCAGTTATTCTTTTGAGATGGACAACTCCAGCTTAAAAGCTTTTGCCGGAGGACATAGAGATGGATCTGACTACTCTACTCTTGTCTATGAAAAACATTACAACGCTGGTGAAATGGACAGAGCCGTTTGGGGCGGTGGATTGACTTATGCCTACGGCGGCCTCGCTTACAAGACGAATACTGACTGGAAGCTGGGTTTTAAGGCCTACTACTTTGTGGAGGGCAATGCATCAGTGGCTAAAGGAGATATGGAAGTGGACGCTTATCTGAAGAAGAACTTCAACTCTTCTGTGATGGGTAAAGTTTGGGTTGGAGCTTTCGTTCCTCAAGCAGAAGGCAGTACAGATGTGCGGGCTGAAGCTGTTGTCGGAATGAAGTTTTAATTACTTGTATGTTATCTGATTTTTTAAAAAAGCTGGGGTTTTATAGCTCCAGCTTTTTTTTAATTTGTGCCTGGAGCGGGCAAGCCTTGATCCCCCCCACCGAGAGACACCATAGCTCGAAAGCCTCTGGGGACAGAAAAAAAGAGAGCCTTAATGCGGGTTTGAAAAGTCAGTTGGCTCAGGCTTTGGCCGTCATGGCGGAAGTGCATGAAAGCATCAAACAAAACAACCATGAGAAATTTCAAACACGAGTCTCCCGCATGATTCAACAGCTGGATCAAATCAATGTTTTTAGAGAATCTCAATTAACATACCATCAAAGAAATTATTTGGCCCGCCAGCTGAACACAATCAAAGAAAATCTAAGATTTATTATGTTCAGCAAAGGCTTCCAAGATCAGAGTATGAGGCTTTTGAGAAGAGTGAACAAGGAACTCGTTCATATTTCTCAAATGTATTCTTTAAATAACCAATCTGCTCAGCAATACAGTGTCTATTTCTGCTCCCAAACAGAGAGTGCGTGGATTCAAAAGTCAAATTCAAAAGCATATAATCCTTTTCAAAAAGGATATCGAAATTGTGGTCGAAAAGTTCGCTGACCCATTGTTTTTAATGGTATTATCATAATATGAATATTTATTCTTTGCCAAAAAAACTTTTGGTGGCGCTGTTGCTGTCAGCGGGAGTGGCTTTTGTGATTCTGCAAAATCCTCCTCAAGGGGTTTGCGATGTGCAGGAAGAAAACTACATAGCAAATAATGTCCTGTTCTTATTTCCAAAACCGAAAAGCTCCTCTTCCAGCAGTGAGAAAAAATCTTTTTATCAAACGGCTTTGGAGGAGTGCCGGCAAAACAACTCTCCAGGAGGATGCTACACCCTCTTTTCCAGCTTGCATCGTTTGATTCAATCTTTTAACAGCGTGGACTCTCAATGCCATAAACACATATCCCAAATTAAGGAAGTGCGTACAGCCTTATTTTCTGTCTATTCTTTATTTATTGAAATCTCTTGGGCGGAAGGCCCTCAAAATGAATTATCGAATCCTTTAGCTTGGCTTTCGATCAATGACGTATCTTCCTTTTGCAAAGTAAAAAATCAAATTTATTATTTGTATGGGGCGGATGAATTATCTCAATGGGAAAAGAAGATTTTTAAAGAGGCGGCTCCGGATCATTCAGAAGAGGAGGTGCGAAAGTTTTCTGTTCTTTCTGAAAACTGCTCACAGTATCCTTTGTGATCTTTTTTGATAGCTGTTCGTTATACGCTTATCTAACATTGCAAGAGATTGGATTCCATCCATTTGAGAAAAGCAGGCTCCGTTTTTGAAAAAGGAATAAACACAATACAGGGGCATTCGTAGCTGTGATGTTTTTTTATTTCTTCTGAAAGGGGTTCAAACAAATCTTCACAGGTTTTTGCAATCAAAATATACTCCTGCTCCTCTTTCTGTGAATTTTTCCAATTATACATAGAACATACAGACTGAAAGATGTTCACACAGGCTGTAAGTTTTTTCGTCAAAATTATTTGAGCGAGCTTTTTTGCTGTCTTTAAATCAGGAGCTGTAATATAAGCCCATCCGTATAACCTCATAAGCTTCTGCAGTTAAGCATACAATAGATGAAATTCCAAGTACGATGAACTGATACAACGCAGACCGCTCGTTCACTTCGAGTCCCCTGACGACAAAAAAGAAGAGAGCTCGTTCACTTCGAGTCCCCTGACGACAAAAAAGAAGAGAGCTTACAGCCCCCTTCTTTTTTATTGACCGCGAGTGGACTCGAACCACCGACCTGCAGTTTAGGAAACTGTTGCTCTATCCATCTGAGCTACGCGGCCCCTATCTTTTCAACTGAAGATGAACTTTTTGCGCCAGATCTGCAAAACATCTCCCCTCTTCCAAATCCTGCTCCATTAAGGGAATCCCCGATTCTGAAAAAAGACCAATATCCGGGTGAAAAGGCACTCGCGCCAATTTTTTTATTTCATGCTCCTTTAAATAAGAATCCAATTGGCCTTTTGGAAATAACTGCAGTACGTCATCCCCCTGTTTCAAATAAGACATATTTTCCACCACGCCCAAAAGAGGAATTTGTATCTCCTTA
Source organism: Bdellovibrionales bacterium (assembly GCA_965199935.1). Taxonomy (GTDB): domain Bacteria; phylum Bdellovibrionota; class Bdellovibrionia; order Bdellovibrionales; family UBA1609; genus JAPPLG01. The sequence continues at coordinate 354,389 of CBDATD010000001.1, read as the reverse complement.
AACATGGCAACAGCTCTAATGGCATCCGCCAAAGCCAAGTTTTGAGGGGTGCAGACAACAATACCTCCTGAAACAGGAGTTTTTTGAGCCAAGGTTAAAGCTATATCCCCTGTACCCGGAGGCAGATCTACCACTAAATAATCCAAATCTCCCCAGCTCACTTCACCTAAAAATTGTTCGATGGCCTTAAAAAGCATGGGGCCTCTCCAAATCACAGCTGAATGCTCTTCCACCAGATAACCAATAGAAGCCAGTTTTAATCCATATTTCATAATGGGAATTAAACGTTCTTGATGGACTCTCATTTTCTCTTTCTTTGTTCCCGTCATACTAGGTATGGAAGGGCCGTAAAGATCGGCGTCTAATAGACCTATTTTTAAATCCAAACTCTTTAGAGCCATAGATAGATTGAGAGCCACAGTGCTTTTGCCCACGCCTCCTTTCCCGGAACCCACAGCAATAATATGACGGATGCCGCTTAAACTTCTTTGTTGATCAAAAGGATTTGCCATAAGGAACAACCCTACACTTTAAAGAACAAATTGGCACGATAGAAAAGATCGGGATCCAAAAAAAGAATTCAAATAAAAGAAAAATCCTCCATTTTGTAAAGAGGCCCCCCCAGTTTTTATATGAAGAGCAAAAGCAGATGGAGGTTCAAAAGAGTGGAGATTTGAAGCAAAGTTGATGGCAGTCATGAGTGATGGGGCTGTCAAATCGGCGGTTAAACACATAGACTGAGCAATGGCAGAACTAAACTTGGGATAGGCGGTTCTGCTGTAAAAACGCATGTTTGAGCTTTGAAGATTTGTCTGCCTTTGCTTTCGTACAAGTGAAAATGCAGGTCTGCGGTTTGCAGATCTGTTCACACAGTCCTTTCTAAGGGCTGGATTCCTGCTTTCGCATCTGCGGCTGACGTGATAGCATGCCGTGCTGAACAGAGGCCGGTGTACCTCCGCAGAGCAGGTTTGGCGCGTCTTCGTTCAGGGGTCTTTAGTATGTCTGATTTTAGATTAAAGAATTTTGAGACCTTGCAGTCTCTTTGTAAAAGGAGGGGATATGTTTTTCAAAATGCTGAAATTTACGGCGGCCTCAATGCCTGCTGGGACTACGGCCCCCTTGGAGTTCAGCTGAAAAGAAATTTGGCGGATCTCTGGTGGAAAACTATGGTCCGCCGTTCTGATATTGTAGGGATGGATTCAGCTATACTCTCTCATCAGGAGGTTTTAAAAGCTTCCGGCCATATCTCCGCTTTTACAGATCCTTTGGTGGATTGTTTAGACTGTAAATATAGATTTCGTCTGGAAGACAAAAAAATATGCCCTAAATGCGGCTCTCAAAAAACGACAAAACCCCGTCCTTTTAATTTGATGTTCAAAACTCACGCCGGTTCTATTGAAGATCAAGGAGCTGTAGTTTATCTCAGACCGGAAACGGCTCAGGGTATTTATGTGCAGTTTTTAAATGTTCAAATCTCTTCCAGAAAAACACTCCCCTTTGGAGTGGCTCAAATTGGAAAAGCTTTTAGAAATGAAATCACTCCGGGCCCCTTTACTTTCAGAACTAGAGAGTTTGAGCAAATGGAAATGCAATATTTCATAAAACCTGAAGAAAGCAGTCAATGGTTCAAATACTGGAAAGAAATGCGTTTTCAATTTTATGAAGGCGTTTTGAAAAATATTCGTTTTAGAGAGCACGCTAAAGGCGAGCTGGCTCATTATGCCTCCCAAGCAGTGGATATTGAGTACGATTTTCCAATTGGATGGCAGGAGCTGGAGGGCGTCCACGACCGAGGCCAGTATGATGTGAAAATGCATCAAGCGGGCAGTCGTAAAAATCTTTCCTACTCAACAAGCACTGGGGATAAATTCGCTCCCCATGTGATTGAAACCTCTGTGGGGCTGGATCGTCTATGGCTGGCCCTTTTGTGTGAGTCCTATAAAGAATCAGCTCTTGAAGGAGGCGAAAAAAGAGTTGTTTTGGCTCTCCCTAAAAATTTAGCTCCCTTTCAAGCCGCTTTTTTGCCTTTATCCAAAAAGGAGCCTCTCACAGCTTTGGCTTTAAAATTAAGAGATCAGTATGCAGGCAAATACTTTGTTGATTACGATTCATCAGGCTCCATTGGAAAGCGCTATCGCAGACAGGATGAAATAGGCACCCCTTTTTGCGTCACTGTTGATTTTGAAAGCTTACAGGATCACCAGGTCACTGTTCGGGACCGCGACAAAATGACGCAAGATCGTGTTGCTATGGATCAACTTACAGCCTACTTGAGTCAAAAATTATGACTGACAATACACCAGACTTTAGACATACTCCCCGTTTGTTTTGAAAAGAGATTTTGGATGGGTGCGGGATGGAAAAGCCAAATAAATTTATCTATCACTTTTCTACTGAACAAACAGAGGGATCTAAAAATCTTGGACATCTGCTTGGAGGCAAAGGGGCGCATCTGGCAGAAATGACCTCTATGGGGATCCCTGTTCCTCCAGGCTTTACAATTACCTCGGAAATGAATCTTTACTTTCACAAGAATAAGAAAACACTGCCTGATTTTTTTCAAGAGCAGGTTCGACAAAGCGTCCAAGTGTTGGAAAAGAGGACGGGCCTGAGTTTTGGTTCAGCAAAAAATCCTCTGCTGGTCAGTGTTCGCTCCGGAGCTGAGGTCAGTATGCCGGGGATGATGGACACTATTTTAAATCTAGGTCTGAATGTGGACATCGTAAAACAAATGGCTCAAAAAGACGCGCGCTGGGCTTGGGACTGCTACCGCAGATTGATTCAAATGTATGGAGATGTGGTTTTAGGCGCGGATGCTTCTATGTTTGTCTTTTTTATGGAAGACTACAAATCAAAGAAAAAGTACAAGAGCGATGCTGATTTAACAGCAAAAGACTTGGAGGAGCTGTCTTTGCAGTTTAAAGAGCAGGTGTTGGAGATGACAGGGGAGGAGTTTCCAGAAGATCCTGAGAAACAGCTTTTTGGAGCTGTCTCAGCTGTTTTTGACAGCTGGAATAATTCCAGAGCCGTTGCCTATCGTGAATTAAATTCTTACTCTCATCGTTTAGGAACAGCTGTGAATGTACAGACAATGGTTTTCGGCAATCGTTGCGGCAATTCAGCAACGGGAGTTTTATTCACCCGGAATCCGGCGACAGGAGAGCCTCAACTATTTGGTGAATTTTTACAACAAGCTCAAGGAGAGGATGTTGTAGCAGGCATCCGAACTCCTCTTCCAATTTGTCAGGCTGAGAAAAGTTTGGAAACTCTGTTTCCCTCTGTTTTTAAGGAATTGGAGGCTGTGTCTAAAAAATTGGAAAAACATTTTAAAAATATGCAGGATATTGAATTTACTGTAGAGGGGGGCAGGCTTTGGATTTTGCAAACAAGGCTCGCCAAAAGATCTGTACGCGCCGCTTTAAGGACAACTGTTGATTTTGTTAAGGAGGGGATCCTCAGCGAAGAAGAAGCTGTGATGAGCATTCCCCCGAAGGAATTAGAAAAACTTTTGCATCCTGCTATAGATCCGCAGAAGAGGAAAAATTATCTGTGTAAAGGGCTTCCCGCCAGTCCGGGGGGAGCCGCGGGCTTTATTGTTTTTTCCTCTGCGGCGGCAGTTGAAAAAAGTCATGAGAAAGTCATTTTAGTCCGGGATGAAACTTCTCCAGATGATATTAAAGGGATGATCTCTGCTCAAGGTGTTTTAACAACGAGAGGAGGAATGACTTCTCACGCGGCGGTTGTTGCCCGCGGTATGGGCAAGTGTTGTGTTGTCGGATGCAGTTCTGTTCAAATTGACAGAGAGAAGAGAGAATGCCGCGTTTCCGGCAAAATCTTAAAAGAAGGAGACAAAATTACTTTAGATGGATCGACAGGTGAAGTTTATTTAGGAGAAGCGCCTATGATTCAGCCGAAATTGGACCAGTATTTTTATGATTTTATGCAGATGGCGGACCGTTATTCTCCATTAAAAGTGAAAGCAAATGCAGATACTCCAAAAGACGCTGAAACTGCAAAAAGTTTTGGAGCTAAGGGGATTGGACTTTGCCGTACGGAACATATGTTTTTCCAGGAAGATTGCTTGGACATTATGAGAAAAATGATTTTGTTTCAGGATGATTCAGAAAAGCGGCTCAGTCATCTGGATTCTTTACTCGCGAAACAGAAAAAAGATTTTTTTGATATTTTTCGAGTCATGGAGGGAGAATCTGTTTGTATTCGCTTGTTGGATCCTCCTCTTCATGAATTTTTACCTCAAAGCGCTAAAGAGATAGAAGAACTGGCTGTGAAGTGGTCTGAGGATGTCAAAAATATTTCTGAAAAAGTGAAAAGTTTAAGAGAACTCAACCCTATGTTAGGGCATCGAGGCTGTAGACTGGCTGTTACATTTCCTGAATTGTACCAAGCTCAAGTGAGAGCCGCGGCTTTGGCCTATGTAGAGATGGTTCGGAAAAACAAAAAATGTTTTCCAGAAATTATGATTCCTCTGGTTGGGGCTGTAAAAGAATTTGTGTACATTCGGGATTTCATTCGAAAAACTCTTAACCCAATAGAAAAGAAGTTGGGGGTTTCATTGAATTTTCCTATTGGCACTATGATAGAACTTCCTCAAGCGGCTCTTTGTTCAGAGGAGCTGGCCAAAGAGGCGGATTTTTTTAGTTACGGCTCCAACGATTTGACTCAAACAGTGTTGGGTATTTCCAGGGATGACTGTGGACGTTTTCTGCCGGAGTATATGAACAAAGAACTTGTTTCAGCGGACCCTTTTGTACAGATAGAAGAAAAGAGTGTGGGCTGGTTGATCGCGTTTTCTGCAAAATGCGCTCGAAAAATTCGGAGTGACTTTCCGTTAGGGCTTTGCGGTGAGCATGGGGCAGATCCTTTGAGCATTGATTTTCTCAATCAAACAGGTTTAAACTCTGTCAGCTGTTCTCCTTACCGTATTCCTGTAGCTAAAACAGCGGCGGCGCAGTCTTTTATTCAAAATCAGATGGAGAAGCGCCATCCTTCTAATAGGGAGCTTTCTGTATGAGATTAAGCTGTATTCAAATGACAGGATTCAAGTCTTTTCGAAATACAACCACTGTTAGATTTGGCGAAGGCATCACGGGGATCGTAGGGCCTAACGGCTGTGGGAAGTCAAATATTGTGGATGCTTTATTGTGGGCGACGGGGGAGGGGCCGGCCAGCCAGCTTCGCGGCTCGCAAATGGAAGATATTATTTTTTCAGGTACGTCTTCCAGCCCTCCTGCTTCTTTTGCAGAGGTTCATGTAACTTTTGAGAAGGACGATGGGGAGTGGCCGAAACGTTTTGAGCCCTCAGAACTTACAATCACTCGAAGATTCAGTAGAGGAGGGGATTCAAAATATTTTCTCAACGGAAAAAACTGTCTGCTGAGGGATATTCAGGAAATTATTATGGACACAGGCGCCATGGGTTTTAGTGTCGTAGAGCAGGATACAATTGCTCAAATCACCACCTCTAAACCAGAGCAGTTGAGAACTCTTATTGAACAGGCGGCCGGTACTGCTAAATTTAAAAATAAAAAACGTTTGGCCCAAAATAAACTCAAAGAAACCTGCCAAAATATGCTTCGTCTTGAAGATGTATTAAGAGAGCATACCAAGCAGTTAAAGAGATTGGAGAAACAAGCTCAGCAAACACATATTTACAAAGAATTAAAGGAAAAAATAACTTGTGTAGAGCTTTACATATTGAAGATGCGTTACAAAGAAGCGGCACAGAAATTAGAAGACCAGGCCGGCGGACTCAAAAAATTGTCCGGGCAAGAGGAAGGCTGTCAAAAAAAATTATCCTCTTTGCAAGAGGAGTCTCGAAATGTTCGCAGTCAGTCTGAAGAAAAATATTCTCACCTGAGCAAAGAAAGAGAAGTTTTGAGACAGCAGTTGGAAGAGCTGGGTCAATATGAAGTCAAATCAGCTCAATTAAAGTCTTCCATTCAATCAGATTCTGAAAAACTTGATGAGTGGAAGATGAGTATTTTAGAGCATCAGGCGTCCGGCAGACACCAGTCGCAGGAGATTGAAAAATTAAAAGCTCAGTCGGAAAAATATAAAAATAAAACATCAGCTCTGCAAGCCGATATCGAAAAGAAGAAAGCTCAATTAGAGAAAAATAAACTTCAACACTCCCTTATTCAAAAACTGAAGGCTGAAAATCAAGCTCAGAGAGAGAATCAGCTTAAAGAAGAGTTGAAGGAAGAGGAGGTTTTGAAAAGTTTGCAGAGAGACTTAGAAGGCTCTGTTGAGGAGCTGAAAAACCTTCAAAAGGAGCTGAAAGAAAGAGAGGGTGTTTATCAGCTGTTGGAGAGCAGAAGTTTAAGTCTTCAGAAAAAAATTAAATCAGATCAAGAGCTTTGTTTAAAGTTGGGGCGGGATATTGATTTTTTAACTGCACACATCCATTCGCTTGCGCAAAAAGAGAAAGAGATCCTTGTTCAAAAAACAGAAGTGCAGAAAAAAGAACAGGAAAGGGTCCGTTTTCTGAGAGCAGAGTCTCAAGAACGCTCTTTAAGTCTAAGAAAGAACAGGGAGGAGCTGCAGTTGAGCGGCCGCAAAGAAGAGGAGGAGTACAAAAAATGTTTAGAAAACCGTGAGAAGTTAAAAGCTTTTATAGATCATGCTCAGCTTTCTCTGCTTTCTTTGCAAAAAGATTTGAAGTCCTGCTGCGCTCAGAGGGAGCTGTTGGAAAAATCAATCCGTGATATGTCCAGAAAAATCTCAGATTTTTCGGAGCGGTCCAACAAGAGCAACCAGCGTATAGAAAAAAATAAATTGGAGCTGGCTCAAGTTGAGTCTCTTTTAGAAAAGAAACGGCATACTTATAAAGAACAAGTCAAGGCGGACGCAGTTTATGAACAAGATTATACAGCTCAAATTTTCCACTATAGAGGTTTAGAAAATCAAATAACTGAACTCAGTCAGAATTTGAATCACATTTCAGAAAAAAAACACCTTTTTGAAGTGGAAAAAGAGGCCCTTCTTTCAGAAAAGAAGAATTTAGAAGAAAAAGCTTTGGAGAACTATCAAACTTCTCTTCAGGATATTAGAGGTGAACCGCCTCCTCCAGAGGCTGTGAAGGATATTCAATTAATGAAAGACCGATTGTCAAAGATTGGACAAGTCAATTTGTTGGCCTTAAGTGAATATGAAGAGTTAAGCGCGGAGCAAAAGGACTTGCAAAAACAGTTTAATGATTTGGAGGTTTCTAAAACAGAGCTGGAGCAGGCGATTGAAGAAATGGACCGCGTTTCAACTAAAAAGTTTAAAAAAGCTTATGAGGAAGTCAATGCCAGGCTGACTCAAGTCTTTAAGGCTGTTTTTGGAGGAGGCTCTGCCAATTTGTCTCTGACAGAAAATGGCGGTGTTGAAATTTTAGCGTGTCCCCCTGAAAAGAAATTAAAGAGTTTAAAACTTTTATCTGGAGGCGAAAAATCTCTGACGGCTCTTTGTGTGATTTTTTCTCTCTTTTTAGTCCGCCCCGCCCCCTTTTGTATTTTAGATGAGGTGGATGCGGCTTTAGATGACAGCAATGTCTTAAGATTTAATACTCTGGCCGTAGAAATGGCTCAAAGATGTCAGGTGATTTTAGTGACGCATAACAAGCATTCTATGAAAGAATGCCGCAGGCTGTACGGTGTCACGATGGAGGAAAAGGGCATCACCAATCTGCTGTCTGTAGAAATGAAAGATTATGAAACTTCTCTTTCTTTGTGAAATTTTGCTTAAAAGGCAGGTTGTGTTCATCATCCAAGCCGGCAGAGGCGTGTAATAATTTCATACCAAAGGAATTTTGTAGCATTCATCAGTATTTTATGTGTACAAATACTTTCTGTGTTTGCTTTTAAGAAGGGGCAGTTCTGTGATTTGGGGTGTACTGAATACCAATATTTTTTATACTCTTCTATTTAAAATATCTGCTGTTTTAATGGCCTTTTTGTTTGTTGCAGGCTGCAGCCTCCTCAAGGGAGGGACAGCAGATTCATGCCGGTTTATTAATAATGAGGCGGATGGAGAGATCTGCCTCTCTGCTCCTCGATCAAGCGGTAGCAAAGTAAATCTTAAAGGGCGTATGAACAGCGGGGCCGATAGAAGCAGGATGTCTGTTTTAATTTCAAAAATGGATTTTGAGTTGATCACTGATCTGGATCTTTCGGACAATCTAGAGCTGACAAATTTGCCGGAGTTTGTTTATCAACTGCCCAATTTGACCCAGCTGAATATTTCAAATACAAAAATTTCTGACTGGAAAAAAGAAATATGCCAATTAAAAAAATTAAAAAAAATTATTGGAACTCATAACAACTACAAAAATGGAGAAATTCCCCTGCACACTTTTTGCATCCAAAATCTGCAGGTTTTGGATATGTCCCACAGCAACATCAAATATATTGATGAATACATAGGTAAACTAAAAGAATTGAAGGAATTGCGTTTGAGAAACAATCAAATATATCTTGTGCCTTTGATGATACAATCTCTTCCTAAAATATTTCTAGTGGATTTTAGAAATAATTATATGAAGTATGATGCACTCAATACACTGTACAACTGCACGGCTCTTTCTGCTGAAGATGAAGCCGGCTGTAGGGAGGATATGCTGGATGAAGTGAGCTGTATTTTTTACCACGAACTGCCCTTTTTAAGAGGGGAGCCTCTCAGAAAAATGTACACTGATCTTATTGGCGCGGATCTTGATGAATTTGAAAGTGTGGATGCTGAACATTCCCTTAAGAGAGACCCGTGTTATATCAACTGGGTGAGCTGGATGCTGGATTATGAGGACCCTGAGATATTGAAAAAAACCATAAGGGGGAAAACCATAAGAGAGCTTAGATATGCATCTCCTTATCAAACAGAAAATACTTCAATGTTTTGCTATTCTGTGGATTGGCCTTTTATTGAGGATGATTATGAACCGAAGAAGCTGGGGGCTCTTCCCTGGGAAGTTGTTCCTGAACATGAAAAGTTTCGGAAACCAGGCTGGGCTGTTAAATTTACAGCTTGGTATAAGGAAGATCCTTATTATTGGATTCCTGAGTGTCCTCATCTTGAGGGTTTGGAAGAGCATATAAAAAATAAAATACAATGGGAGTGAGCCATTGATAAAGTGTTTAAAAAATTTGTTGTCTGCTGTTTTATCTTTCTCTCTGATTTTCACTCCTCTTTACGCCTATTCTCAACTTCAGGAGTCCAGCGAATCAAGCCGCCCTGAGGAGCTGATTCAATGGATGGCCGGGCAAAGTGTTAACGAACCTCTGCCGAAAGAGTTTCAGGAAGCCTCTCGTATTTTTAAGGAGATGGGGGATTCTTTGGAAAAAGGGGTTTTTAAAGAATATTTGGAAGATCACCCCCAGCTGGTGGATCATTTTGATATTCTTTCTCTTCGAAATCAAACAGCGGGCATCGTGAATGAAATATCTGGAGAAATCAAATCCAGTATAGACTTTAATGTTTATACGCATCAATCTTACCCTACAATCATTAAAAATATTGAGGTGGTTTTTCCTGAAGCTCAGCCTGTACTCACATTTAGAGGGGTGACTGTACAAGGAGATTCAAAGAGGCAAAAAGAAATAGGTGTGGTGCATACTTTTAAAGGTGTAAAAAAACAGGATGTGATTGATTGGGCTTACGACAGAGATATTCTGGCTGTGCTTCATAAGAAAAAGGGGTTGATTCTTTACCACATGATTTTTGCCAAGAATGTTCTAGGGGAAGCTCCCATTCCCTCAATCACCATTCCAGTTCACTCAGGGCTTTTAAAAAGAGATCTGAAGCTTGAATTTATAGACCGCTCTGTGGAGCCTCCGCGAAGACCTTCGCGGTCCAGCGGCAAAACTGCTTTTAATAAAGAAGGGGAGCCGTTTTATTCCGCCGGGAATTTATTAATTTCTTATACATCTGCACAGGGAGAAAAAAAGATCAGTAAAATTTTTTCAAGATCAGGGGATTTATACAAGGCGCTGTTCAGCAAGTACGTGATTTTGGATTTTCTTCTTCAGACGGTGGTTCTTCAAATAAAATCTTTCAAAGAAGCTGAAGACGCCTCTTTAAATATTTATTACTTGAAAGAGCAGTCGGAGGCCGCCCTCCTTTCTTCTATTCTTTCTTCTGTGTTGAATAGAGGGTCTCTGCGTTTTTTAAAGGAGCGGTCAAATCATATACTCAGTTCAAAGATTTTTCTTCTCTCTCACTTAAACACAGATGTATTTTCACACAACATGTGGTTGAAAGATTACAAAACATTAAGCAGGAGCCTTGAAGATTTATCCAATAATACACAAAAGTTCAGTGGAGAAACTGTTCCCTCAATGAAAATGGCAGGGATTCTGGACCGCCCTGCAGACACCGGTCAGAACACTGATAAGAGTGTTGACAACAATTGGAAGAGCCGCTTAAAAAATAAATACCCTAAAGCATTTCATTTTTTATCTCAAATATCGGGTTTAAAAGCAGATATTTTTACCGCCTTCTCTGCAGGGGCTTTAGCCTTTATGCACGCAAAATCTGTGCCTTATGTGGAAGGAGATATGGTTTCTTTGCCTCATACTGCTTACAACATCGTTTTTTTTGGAGCGGTATTGTTGCTGTTTGTTTGGAGAACAGCCCACCATTCCATTTGGTTTTTGGAAAAACTAGAGCGTGTTCTGCCTCGAGGAGCTTTTAAAACAAAGGTGAATCAAGCTATTGAGAAATGGAAAGATCAAAGCACCAGCGCTCGATTGGTGGGTGCTGGTTTTAAATTCGCCGCACAATTGCTTTATGCATTCTGGCTGAGAATAGCGAAATGGTCTGGAAAACCCCATTTTTTTCCCGTGATAGCATCCGGACTCAAACTAGGTCAGAAAATCACTCCTGAATCCGAAGAAGGCCGGCAGGCGCGGCTGAAACAAACCCAGAGTTTGGGGGTCAGCGGATGGCATTGGAGTTCTACAACAAACAAATACAAGGACCATGAAAAAATTATAGATATTGTTGTTTCAAGAAATGAAAAAATACAAAGTTTATCCAGGATCCTTGCGTATTATGCTTTATCCGGCAGACGCTTTACTCCTTCTTCTCTGCTCTCGGGGATTGTTCCTTTTGGCGCGGCAGACAATCTTGAAAAAATACATTCAAATAAACAGCTGGAGAGGGATTTTATGTGGGTGTCTGACAAACTTAAGGTTTATATCGAAAACTCAGATAGAGTCAGTTCAAATCAGTCTGTATTAGAATTGGATCCTGAAATACTGAGAGGGTACTATCGGAAATCTTTAGAATTAGCGGCGGATGCAAGGGGGCGTTCTTCTTTACAAAGAGACATATATTCTTTTGGCGCCGCCGTTATGAAAAAATTAAGAAAGGGACTGCTTTGGAATTCAGAGCAGTCGAAAGTGCTGTCAAGACACACCCCTAATCTTGAAGTGGCTGACCTATTTTCGGCTCAATTAATTATGGACCATTTGACCTTGGCTGTTTTCCCGTTGACTCCATTAACACCAAGGGGCGACTATTTCGCAGGAAACATTCATAATTTGGGCGTTGACAACAGCCCCTCCTACCTTTTTTCAAGCCCTCCTCACTTTCATGAGGGAGTGGTGAATATAGGTATTCATTTGGTTATTTCTGCAAGAAATCAGCTTCAAAGCTTGGGTGTTAGGGAGTCTCTGTTGAAAGCTTTTGAAGAAGTCGGCTCCTTGTATGAACCTGTAGAGAATCATAGGAGTCATGACAATTCTCAGGGGTTGACGAGCTATCTATGGGATTTCGCAAAATACCCCTTCGCCTCATGGGGGCTTAAATATAAAGAGGGAACAGATTCACAGGAGCGGTTGGATATAGGGGATCGTATATGGAATTATCAAAAGCTGACTTATCGTTTTGTTCAGGTCAGTTTTACGATCATGCTGCTCTCCAGGCTTTTGTTTACAGACTCCACTTTGCTTTCAGCTCTCATAGGAACTTTTTATTTTTTGGCAGGAGGTTTTATTTACTATGGATGGCCTCAAATTTGGATGACCATACAGCATTTAGCTTATTCCAAAAAAAGGCTGGAGACTAAACAAACCATCAACAGAGTTTACGTTATTTTAGATAAAATCAAAAATAATTTATACTCTTCCGAGTCTGAGCTTATACAAGAGTACAAGGAGGTTTTGGAAAGCTTTAAGAAACTTTATTCTTCTTCAAAGGCATCAGCCAAGAGCATGGATTTAGAGCCTCTAACCCAAGCTGTTCAATCTTTTGTTAAGGAGTTGAATTTATCAGAAGAGCAGAAAGTCCATTTGGAGAACCGCTTAAAAGAGTCGAGTTCGGAGGATAAAATTCAAGAAATAAAAAAGATGGTTTCACTGCTTAAAAATCCAAATTTGCCGACAGTAAACAACAAAGTAGGGTTGTCTCTCATCGCACTGTTGACTTTAGGCATCTTCAGCAACATTGCCTTTGTTTTTCTTTCTGTGGACAGCTTTAGCGATCCGAGTTTGACGTCTGCTGTAGTTCTATTTACAGCAACTTTAGCGGGTTTGTGGACAGCTTCAAAAGTGACCGATAAGAAATTAACAGATCGATTTCGTGTCAATAGATCTTTGGGAGCGGATGTTTCTCAGATAGAGAAAGGCGGACGCATCCGCCAAGCTGTTCACAGCGCATTTTCTGCTGTGAAAGAAACTTGTCAGTCCTCTTTTGTTCGTCTTCAGAAAGCGCGGCAGTAATGCGGTTTCTTGGATGGGACAGCTGTTCTGATATTTTATTTTTAAAAAAACTTCCTTCTTTTAAAAATTCTTTTGTTATTTGTGATCGAAAATTAAAATCTAAAATTAAAAACCATCGTCAAAACAAAAATATCTATTTTGTTAGGGGGGGGGAGAGTCTAAAGGACATTGAACAATTTTCTTCGCACACAAAAAAAATCGTCAAACGCATTTCAGAAATGTCTCAGCCTCCTCTATTTTTCATGGGTGTTGGAGGCGGCAGTGTTACGGATTTTACCGGCTTTTTTGCAAGCATTTATAAAAGAGGGGTGCCGGTGCATTACATCCCTTCAACACTGCTTTCAGCAATAGACGCCGTTCATGGGGGGAAAACGGCTCTCAATGCCTCTTCCTTTAAAAATGTTTTAGGCTCTTATCATTTTCCTAAAAAAGTATTTATTGTCAAAAGCCTGCTCCAACAGACACCTGTGTCAGAAGTTTCTTCGGCCTATGGAGAATTGATTAAAACAGCCCTTATTGGAAATATTCCTTTGTATAAAAAATTAAAAAAGAAATCCAAGCCTTCTTTCGAAAATCTATGGGAGTTCATCCCTTCGGCGGTGAAATTGAAATGGGATATTGTTTCAAAAGACCCCTATGAAAATAAGGGCATCCGCAGACGCCTCAATTTAGGCCACACTTTAGGGCATTGTTTAGAGTCTTATCATAAAATTCCTCATGGAAAAGCTGTGGCTATGGGAATTTTATTTGCTCTTTATTGGAGTGTGGAAAAAAAATATATTTCTTCTTCTTTGTGTTTGGAAGTTCAATCTTTGATTAAACATTACACAACAGTTTCTGGTGTGTTAAAGACGCCTCTTTCACAAATTAAAAAAAGGCTCAGCCAGGATAAAAAAAGAATTTCCTCTAACAAAATAGAATTTGTTTTTATAAAAGGTTTAGGACAGCCTTTTATTAAGGCTGTGTCTATAGATGAGATTCTTCAATTTTATAAAAAATACTATGTTTGAGAGAGGAAACAGCAGGGGCAGAAAGTTATGAAACTATCTTTTGTGGGAAGAGGGCCCAGCTCAAAATCTCTTCTAAATAGGGCTTATATTATTCAGAGCTATGACCCCTCTTTTAAAGTGATCGGCTCCAGCTCCTGCAGGGACATTCAAATCATAAGCCAGGCTTTAGAAGATTTTAGAAACAATAAAAAGATTTTTTGCGGTCAATCAGCAACAGCTTTGAGGTTTATGGCTTTAAGAGTCAGCCGGCGGCCCGGTTCCTATGTTTTATCCGGCGGCGGCCGGCTTTTTAAAAGACCTCATCAGATTCTGATAAAAATCTTAAATCAATTAGGAGTTTCCGCTTGTCTCAGAAAAGAAGGATCTTTGGTCATCACCAGCGAAGGCTGGAAGCCTCAAGGGGATGCAGTGGTTTTTTCGTCAGATGTATCCAGCCAGTTTGCCTCGTCGATTTTACTCAACAGTTTTGATTTGGAGAAAGACCTGTTCCTTTCTTTGGAGGGATCTCTTGTATCTTCTGCTTATTTGAAGATGACTTTGCTTTTTTTGCAAAAATTAGGTTTGAGAGTGGAGGGAACACTGCCGGAGCTGTGCATTCCCGCGCGCCAAACAATCAGCAAAAAATCTTATGAAGTGGAGCCGGATATGAGCTGTTTGTTTGCTTTGGCTTGTTTTGCCGCACTGAACGGACAGGCTGTTTCACTCCCTGGGAGAAGGAGAGTCTTCAGCCGGACGCAGTGTTTCCATCCATATTATCTAAAATGGGTGTGCCTATAGCGGAGAAAAATGGGAATTTGAAAATAACAGCCTCTCAAGATAGAAGGGGGATTTTAAGGAATTTAGAAAATAATCCTGATATGTTTCCGTTATTGTCTGTGCTGTGCGCTCTCTCTCAAGGGGAGAGTTTTCTGTATGGAGCTCCTCATTTGCAATTTAAAGAAAGCCGCCGCCTTTCTTTAACATTGGAGCTTGTTCAAAAAATGGGAAGAAAGGCTGTTCCAACTCAGGACGGGCTGAGAATCACAGGCTCTTTAAAAAAGGGGGATGGGAGGACTATTGTTTTTGATCCTCAAGAGGATCATCGAATGGCTATGGCGGGAGCTCTATTGATTTATGCCGGCTTTGATGTCAAAATGAAAAACCCTGAGTGTGTAAATAAAAGTTTTCCTGATTTTTGGAAGATTGTCGGTTTGTCCGCATACTAAAGCAGGCGTCAAAAAAAAATCTGCATGAACGGAGTCTGCCTTGCTTAGAAGAGACAGAAGATCATGAATAATGAAGAAAATAATAAAGAAATCTGCGTCGTTATTGGGCATAGAGGGACAGGTAAAACATCTTGGGTTAAAGAGGTAGAGAAATATTTTTCTCAAAAGAATCAAAAAATTTTAATTATCGACACAGATCAAGAGATAAGAAATGAAACTCATCAAAACATAGCTCAAATATTTGAAAAAGGAGAAGGTCATTTTAGAAAAATAGAAAATGCAGTTTTTAAAAAGTGTATTGAAATATCCAAATCTTTCAACGGCAAAGTCTTCATTTCTCTCGGAGCCGGCTATGAGGGATGCATCCCTGAATTTTGCAAAGTCATTCATTTGAAAAGGCAGAGTGATCAAATAGGCCGGATTCTTTTCAACCGCCCTCGGATTCTTCCTCATTTAAGCTCTTTTGATGAGTGCTATGAGCTTTATTTGAAAAGAGAGCTTATCTATGAACGGCAGAAGGATGTTGTTTTCACAAGACTGGATTATTTTAAAAGTTTTCAAGGATGGGATGAAGTTTTTTTAGGAGAAGACAAACTGCCCTTTGAAAATGGAGTGTTGACTTTGAGTGAAAAAAACTCTCCCTCTTCGCAGGAAAAATTAAATATGTTTCTGAGTCAAAGGCTTAAATGGGGTTTCAGATATTTTGAATTGAGGGATGATGACATATCTGAAAGTTTTTTTACAAAAACTCTGCTCAGTATTCCCGCTCAAAAAATAATACTAAGTTTTAGAGATAAGAAGAGTTCTCTTTTCACAACGTTTTTAAATCGAAATTTTCAACATTCAAAACACGATGGAGATGAAGTTGAACCTTCCTGCAAGACTTCAAGCTTGAAAAATCAGGCATTCATTTTAGATCTTCCCTTAGAATGGGGGGGCTCGCCTCATGCAGAAGGTTATGAGGAGTGTACACGGATATGCTCTTTGCATGAGAGAAAACCGGATCAATCTTTGAATGAAGTATTGAATCAATTCCCAGAAAAGCTTGATGCACACTTGAAATTAGCCGTAGAAATTTTTTCTTTTGAAGAGCTATGGCAGGGTCATATGTGGCAAAAGGAAAATCCTCATCAAAGGTCTTTTCACCCCCGCTCTGCAGAAGGCCGCTGGAAGTGGTATCGGCTTCTTTTCGGCCCCTGTCAGCCTTTTTATTTTATTCGTGAAGATGATAAGGAGGGGGTTTTAGATCAGCCCGTCATGGCCGAAAGCGTTCGGTGCGAAGGGGCTGAAGACAAAGGTTTTGCCTGTGTTTTAGGAGATCCTGTGAATCACTCGGCGACTCCATTTGAGCAGGGTTTATTTTTTAGAAAATACAATTTTCCTGTGGTGTCTATCCTTATGAAAAAAGAGGAGGCGAACAATAGAAATATGAAAATATTGGAAAACTTTGGCATGAAATTTTCAGCAGTCACATCTCCTTTAAAGAAAAAAATTTATCAGATTTTTGCCGGTTCTGCTGATGAAAGTTGTAAAAGGAATGTAGGATTTCGTGTTTTATCTAAAAATGAAAAAAATGTGAATACGAAAATAAAAGCCCGCGTTTCCTCTTTGAATACTTTGATTTGGACTCCGCAGGGATGGAGCGGATGGAATACAGATATTGAAGGCGCCTTGGCCTTTAAAAAATACATTCATCAATTAAAGTTGAATCAAACAGCTGTTTGGGGAGGGGGAGCTGTCCGAGACGCGCTGGATTTTGTATTTTCCTTGAATGGCGGTCTTTATTCCTCTGCAAAAGATGTTGATCCTGTGAAATCCGGAGCCTCTTGTGAACCCATCATTCATGCGGGTGCGGGGCTTGGTGATTCTGCTTGGCAGTTTCACCGCCCCTCTCCTGCGAAAGCAGAAATCCATCTTTCATTTTACTCAGCTCGAACGGGAAGACTTTTGAAAGGAAGTGTTCAGAACCCCGATGTGGTGATTTGGGCCGTAGGACGCTCTCGTATATCTTCTTGTATGAATCCCCCCCGGCATTGGAGGCCTTTGTATATTTTTGATGTCAACTATACAGAAGATTCTCCGGGGCGTGAATACGCTTTAGAAACAAAAGCTCAATATGTTTCCGGATGGCTGTGGTTTAAAGCTCAGGCTCAAGCACAGCGGACTCTCTTTGAAAAATTAAATAATCGGAAAGACTGGACTTCATAGGCAGTGCAGATATTTAAACTGCCTTCATACTTACAAAGAAGGATTATGAAAATTTCAACGCTGCTTCCATTTTGCTAAAGTAAAACCATAACATATTAGGAATAAGCTCCCCTTTTATTTGCGTAAAATCTACACATTTCATGTACAGTTTAATATACTGCTGTGTAAAAATGTTATGGCATTGAAAAAAATAGTATGTTTCCATTTTCCCTTATGTTACTTCTTTGAACCTTGTCCAAGAAAGGAACTTTTTTTTTGATAAACCGTTAGATTCTTTGATCTGTGGGGCTGAGGGAGATGTCTGCAATTTATTCCGGTGTTATTAAATTTTTTGTAGTGATTTTATTTGTTTTATTCATTTTTAGCTCTAGCGCTAAGGATATATGCGAAAATATTTTTGTTAAATTCGCAAAAAAACAGTTAGACGTAAATATCAGCTCTGAAATGCCTAAAGACTGGGAAATCAAAATAACCACTGCCGTAAAACATTGGGACGAGATTGAAATGACAAACTTTCTCAAATTTTTGGAGGAGCGGATTGGAAAAGAGGACACTTTAAAAAGAATCAAATCTGTATCTTACTTTAGGAGTTTCAATTTTAAGGATTTTTTGAAAAGGGCAGCCTTGTATGAGAGATATCTGGGCAGAAGAGGTGTGAATGAGCGTTTAAAAAAATCCTTGAAAGGTTTTGACATAGGCTCAGTAGAAAACATATCAGCCAATATTCAGATTGTGAAAAACTACCTGGGAGAGAAAGGAGTTTATGAAAAGATGACAAAGGATCTTTTTGGGTTTTCGTATGCAGATTCAGATAAATTAAAAAAGGTTGTGAAATTTGTTGAGGGCTATATCGGAAGAAAAGGGGTGCGTGAGAGGATGAAGCAGGATCTTCGCGGTTTTTCGTACGCTGATCTGGATGAATTAAAAAAGGTTGTGAAATTTGTTAGGGGCTATATCGGAAGAAAAGGGGTGCGTGAAAGGATGAAGCAGGATCTTCGCGGGTTTTCGTACGCTGATCTGGATGAATTAAAAAAGGTTGTGAAATTTGTTGAGGGCTATATCGGAAAAAAAGGGGTGCGTAAAAGGATGAGGAGAAACATGAGAGGATTTTCGGAGGCGAAGTTGAGTGAACTGAAAGAGGTTGTTGAATTTGTTGAAGACTACGCAGGAAGAGAAGTGGTCGAAGAAAGAATGCGGGAAGATCTTTTGGGTTTTTCACATACTGAATTGAGCGAATTAAAAAAGGTTGTGAAATTTGTTGAGGGCTATATCGGGAAAGAAGGGGTGCGTAAAAGGATGAGGAGAAACATGAGAGGATTTTCAGAGGCGGGGCTGAGTGAACTGGAAGGGGTTGTGAAATTTGTTGAAGACTACGCAGGAAGAGAAGTGGTCGAAGAAAGAATGCGGGAAGATCTTGTGGGGTTTTTACATACTGAATTGAGTGAATTAAAAAAGGTTGTGAAATTTGTTAAGGGCTATATCGGGAAAGAAGGGGTGCGTGAAAGGATGAGGAGAAACATGAGAGGATTTTCGGAGGCGGGGTTGAGTGAACTGAAAGAGGTTGTTGAATTTGTTGAAGACTACGCTGGAAAAGAAGTGGTTCAGAAAAGGATGAGGGAAGATCTTGTGGGATTTTTGCATACTGAATTGAGCGAATTACAAAAGGTTGTTGAATTTGTTGAGGGCTATATCGGCAAAGCAGGGGTGCGTAAAAGGATGAGGAGAAACATGAGAGGATTTTCAGAGGCGAAGTTGAGTGAACTGAAAGGGGTTGTTGAATTTGTTGAGGGCTATATCGGAGGAGAAGGGGTGCGTGAAAGGATGCGTAACGGGCTGGTTTTTTTCACACGAACCGACTTGCATCAACTTAAACAAAAAGAAAAAGACTGGGGAGTTCAAAAAATGGAGTATATTCTGAAAAAGCACGGTCTGCACGAATCTGTTTTTAAGGAAGCGTCACGTTCTTCAAATGTGACAGTTTTTAAACAATTTTATAAGGGATTTTCCACTTGAGCGGGGGCTTTATTTTGAGGCTGGGTTTACTTGGCGGTGTATTTCAGTTAAGAAGAGGCCATGAATACATTTGGAAGATATTTTCGAATTACCAGTTTTGGAGAGAGTCATGGGCCGGCAATGGGGGTTGTGATTGACGGCTGTCCTTCTGGTGTGTCATTTTCACTGCCCTTGCTTAAAGAGCATTTAGATCGGAGAAGGCCGGGAAAGTTCCCATGGCAGACCTCTAGAAATGAGTCAGATGAACCTAAAATTTTAAGCGGTGTTTTTGAAGGAAAAACTTTAGGGACTCCTATTGCTATTGTAGTAGAGAATAAAAATCAAAAAAGCAGGGATTACGATTTTATTAAAAACAATCCCAGAGCCGGTCATGCGGATGATCTTTGGAAAAATAAATTCAAGCATTATGATCACCGCGGGGGAGGCCGGGCTTCAGGCAGAGAAACAGTGTCGCGGGTAATGGGCGGGGCTGCAGCCTATATGTTTTTGAAAGAAACTTACAAACATTTTCAGGTGTTGTCTTACACTGTTGAAATCGGCCCGTACAAGCTTAAAGAGCATGATGAGGACGAGCTGTGGAGGGATTCGAAAAAAATAGAAGAGTTTCCGGCTTATTTTCCGGATAAGAAACGGTCTGAAAAAATAAAAGAAATGCTCATCCAAGCAAAAAAAGAAGGTCAAAGCTATGGGGGAAAAGCTGTTCTTAAAATGAAAGGCGTTCCTCAAGGGCTGGGGCAGCCGGTTTTTCATAAATTGAAATCCGATATTGCCGGCGCTTTAATGGGAATTGGTTCTGTGTGCGGCTGTTTTGTCGGCGCTGAAGGAAAGTCTTCCACCGGTCGGGAGTTTCATAAGAAATCTTCAATGTATGGGGGGATTCGAGGGGGGCTTTCCACAGGAGAATGGATTGAAATTCAAGTGTCATTTAAACCTCCTTCCTCTGTAGATGATACGGCAAAGCAGGGGAGGCATGATCCTTGTGTGATTCCAAGAGCTCTTCCGGTTTTGGAGTCTATGATGTATTTAGTGATTGCTGATCACATCCTAGCCAAGCGTTTGGATCGAGTACAGTATGCCGCTCTCAGCTCTCTGTGAAAACACTCTTCGTGAAAATGCGGTGCCTAAGAACGCTTAACTTTAACTGCCAAACATTCAATAATTGACAAAATGAAAAATTTGTCTATACTGCGGGTTGCGGCTGGGAGGATGTATGAAGTTGAAAATATGCATACTGGGAGTTTTGTTCGGTTTGAACGCTGTTTCTTACGCGGATGAGTCTGAGAATATACTGCATCTGCAATCCTATAACCGAATCCGGCAAATTTCAAAAGAGGAATTCAGAAATTTCATTGTGGAGGAAGTTGAGAGCATTACAGATGTTTTTAATATTGAGACAGTCCTCGCACAAGAAATGGGTTATCCGCCTCAGCAGGAAATATTCTTTTCAGCGTCTGCTAATGGACAAACCTATCACTGTGTTATCTGCTTAGTTTTTATTAGTGCATTAGGTGACGTAGTTCTTAAAAATTGCCGCCAAAGCAATCAAATTGTATTTAAAAATTCATCCTTGCGGCTGCCTTCAAAGGAGGGACGTATTGTGTCTGGGAGAGAGGTTCTTCGCTGAGAAAGTTTAACATTCACCGATTGCATAAAGAACAGATATGCGCGGCGGGAAGCGCCCCGCCCGCAGTTAAAGGACTTGAGCTTTATAGATAAAGCTCGCTCCTCCCATTAAAGGATAGCAGTAAATATTTTTAAAACAGCCTGTGTTTTTAAAAATGTTAATGAGTGTTTGACCCGAAGGAAACTGAGAGGAAGTTTGATTCAAATATTTATAAGCTGATGGATTTTTTGTGATCCATCCCCCCGCAAGAGGCACCACCCGCTTAAAATAAAAACGAAGAAAAGGAGACAGGATCGGATGAGAGGATTTTCCTGTTTCCAAAATCATGAGCAGTCCGCCGGATTTGGTAACACGAGCCATTTCTGTTAAACCTTTTCCTGTATCCGGTAAATTTCTCAGGCCGTAGGCAATGGCCGTAATATCAAAAGTTTGATTGGAAAAGGGCAGATTCATCACATCGGCATTTGTAAAACACAACCTGTCGTCCTTGAATTTAATTTGTGCCAGCATATTTTCACAAAAGTCCACTCCCTTCACCCTTCCTTTTTCCCCCAGCGATTTTAAAAAGGCATGAGCCAGCAGGCCCGTGCCTGTGGCGCAGTCCAAGATATGAGCGTCTTGCTTGGGTGAGCTGAGGCGGACCAGTTTGTTTCTCCATACACGGTCCAATCCAAGAGTAAGAACACTGTTGGCTAGGTCGTATTTTTCAGCAATAGAGGAAAACATATTGTTTACGCCTCTTTCATTGCTAAGTGGTGTATGTTTTTTGTCTTCCGTCATAGACATCTATGCTATTTTTATGTTCAAAGCCTCTGCTAATTTTTTTAAATCTTTCATCAACATTGAAAATTGATTAAAATTCAAAGCCTGATCGCTGTCAGACAGCGCTTTTTCAGGTTCATTATGCACTTCAATCAGTAAACCATGAGCGCCCGCAGTCAGAGCTGATTTAGCAATGTCCGAAACCAGAGAGCTGTGTCCTGTTGCATGGGAGGGGTCCACAAAAATAGGGTAGTCATGGTTTTGCTTTAAGTAAGACACCGCATTGAGATCACAGGTGTTTCTGTAAGCTGTTTCAAAAGTTCGAATGCCTCTTTCACATAAGATGATCTGAGGATTGGGAGAAAGATACTTTGCGGCGAACAGCCATTCTTTGATAGATGCTGAAAAATTTCTTTTCAGCAGGACGGGGCGGTCCATATGAGCTAATTCTTTTAACAATTCATAATTGTACATATTTCTGGCGCCCACTTGAAAAATATCCACTGTTTTCATCATTGGCTCTATTTGCCGGACGTCTGTAATTTCAGTGATGAATAAAAAATCTTCTTTTTCTTTCATTTCCTTCACAATAGGAAAAGCTTTTTCTCTTAAGCCTTGAAAATCTTGAGGGTTGGTTCGAGGTTTAAAAATCCCTCCGCGAACAACAGAAATTCCCTGAGTTTTTAAAAATTTTATGATGGACTCAAACTGCTCTCTGCTTTCAATAGAGCAGGGGCCGGCTATTACTGTACAGGTGTTTTTTGACTGAAAAATACTGTGCATAGTTCAGAGATACTAACCACCAGCCAGAGCGTCAAGAACATTGCTTAAAGTGTTGGAAGACGTTTTGTAAAACTCTGTGAATGTGCATTTTGAGCAAGTAACAGCAGAAAATTTATTGTGCTGTAAATTAAATAATCTGGAAAGGAAGCCTCCTGCAGTGGAGATTTGAGTTACAGTATGCTGATGATTGGAGCATTTGGGGCATTGCCAATGTTTGTTTTGCATTGTAGAGCTTTTCATCATTTTCTCCTCCTGGAAAATAAGTTTCAGTTATTATAGTTTGGAAGAGGCGTTTTGTATAGTTTTTTTCTTGAATATCTCTTTTTAAAGTGGATAGTGTTCAAGAGGAGCGGGATGAAACAAACTTCTCTGTAAAGGATGAACAATGCAAGGTAAGTTTTCAATAGAATCATTTTTGGAGGAAGGTCTCATTCTGCAAACTCAAGACAAAATCTTTGTCTCCTCAGCTCCTTTTGAAACACAATCAGCTCCGCATTCCTCCAAAATATGTTTTTACACTCCTGATTTTTTTTGCAGGAAGGAGCAGTTTACAGCGGGCTGTGCTGTGTGGGCATTTGAACCAGAGGAGTTGATTTCTTATTTAAGCCGAAGAGAGGAACCGCACTGTTCTCCGTTGTGGACTCCTCCTTCTTTTCAATATTTTCAGAAAATATTTGATTCCTTTCAAACAAATAAAGAGCTGGTCAAAGCGGTTCCTGTTTTTTTTTCAAAAAGTTCATGGAGGCTCTCTCCATCTAAAAGGGCCTTTTTGCTTAACAATATTTTGAAGCAGAAGATGGGGTTCGTTTATGGATTTTGGAACAAGAATTCGGGAATATTAGGAGCCACACCTGAGTATCTGTTTGAAAAAAAAGGAAAATATATAAGAACTATGGCTTTGGCCGGCACAGGTCTTTTATCGGATTCTTTAATGAAGGATCTAAAGGAACTTAGAGAACATCAAATTGTGGTGGATGATTTATGCCGTCAATGGAACAGCTGTCATATTAAAAAATCTGCTGTGTATGAACAAAAATTTGGATCTTTAAAACATTTACAGACAGATATTCAATTTCAAAGCGATATGAGTTTTACGTCCATCGTTCAAAAAATGCATCCTACACCAGCTCTCGGAGGGTCACCGAAAGAAACGGCCTGGCAATGGCTGTTACAGCACAATGGCGCTGTAAACCGCAGACGTTTTGGAGCTCCTTTTGCTGTTCACTTTCCCAATGGAGATGGGTTCGTATTGACAGCGATAAGAAATATTCAGTGGGATCAGGATTTTGTGCTGTTAGGCTCCGGTTGTGGACTCACTGCAAAGTCTAAGCTAGAAAAAGAGTGGATAGAGCTGAGGTTGAAACGAGACTGGGCGGAGCGCCGGTTGTGGAGTTGATATGAATCTTCAATTTTCTTTTCAGATTTTAAGCCGTTTGGCCTCAAAGGGCGTCGCTGTTTTTTGTATTGCCCCCTCTGCAAGAAACGCTCCTTTTGTAGAGGTGCTTTCTCATTCAGATATGGATGTTTTTTATTTTTTTGATGAAAGATCAATGGCGTTTTTTGCCCACGGACGCTCTAAAAGAGACAGCCGGCCGGTGGCTGTCATTACCACTTCGGGAACGGCTGTATGTGAGCTTTATCCGGCTGTAGTGGAGTCTTATTACTCTCCATCCTCTTTGGTGTTGATTACAGCGGACTGTCCGTCAGATTACGATGGGACTGCGGCTCCGCAAAGTATTGACCAGACAGGTCTTTTTTCGAAGTACGTGTCAAAAGAATGGGATTTGGAAGCCGGCTGTAAAGAAGATTTTGACTTGTCCTATTGGGACCCATCTACTTCCATTCATATTAATGTACGCTTTGATGAGCCGCTCATAGATGAAACTGCTTTATATTATCAGTTCGCGAAATCTGTTCAGAACAATCGTTACAAATCTGAGCTGGAAGCGGAAAGAAAAATTCAATTTGTAGATGTTCATGCCCCTCCTCAGGGAGGGCGTTTTATTAAAGATTTTTTTAATATTTCAGCTCATCCCGTTGTTATTTTGTCTGAACTTCCTGTTTCTGTTAAAAATAAAATGGAGTCTTTTCTCTTAAATTTGAACAGACCTGTTTACGCTGAACCTTTGTCTCAGTTAAGAGAAAATTCTCGTTTGAAAAAATTGATGCTCACAGAAAAAATGCTGTCAGCCTCTTTTAAAGAAGGTCTTATAGACGGGGTGATTCGAATAGGAGGGATTCCTGTCCTTCGTTTTTGGAGGGATTTGAACAATCTGCGCTACCCTGTTCTTTCTTTTAGTTCATCTCCTTTTTCAGGTTTAAAAAAAAGAAGATCTGCTTTTCCATTAGAATTTGTTTTTAGTCATCCGGAGTTTTTTAAGCCGGCAAAAGAAAGTTTAAAAATAAAAACTCCAAAGCAGGAAATAAAAGGAGAGCCGGCCTGGATCCGTTGGATTTCTGAGAAAATTCCAGAGAACAGTCATATTTATTTAGGAAACAGCCTTCCTATTCGTGAATGGAGCCGGTGGGCTGTTCGAAAAGATAAAGGTTTTTTTTATTCTGCCAACCGCGGCGCCAACGGCATCGACGGGCTGATCTCTTCTTTTTTGGGAGGGTGTTTTCAGAAAAAGTCTAATTTTCTTATTTTGGGGGATTTGAGTACTCTATATGATTTGTCTTCTCCTTGGATTTTGGATCAAATGAAAAAATATTCTATTTATATTGTTGTCATTAATAATTTTGGAGGGCGTATCTTTCAAAGTAAATTTGAAAATTCCCGCTTTCTCAACCGCCACTGTCTGAATTTCTCGCATTTTGCAAAAATGTGGTCCATCAATTATAAATGTCTTAAAAAACCTGCGGGAAATTTTTTATCTGCGCCTTCTCCGGCCTTGATTGAGATTCAAATTCCCTAATTTTCTAAGATGTTTTTAATTGAGATAAAGCTTGAAAAAAAGCAGGCAGGAGGTAGAATGACGGATTGGATGGTTTTTTTGAAAGGAAACGATGGATGAAAAATATTATATTTCTTATGGGTCTTGCAATTATGGTGTCTTCTTACGGTGTGCAAAAAGACAACCGCATTGTATTGAGCAGTGAATCCGGTAATTTCTTTCCAGTAAGAGTGGGTCCTAAGTCCTGGAAGGGGTACGGTCTTATCAGTAAGAGAAAACTAAGTACAGCTATAGTCGGCCGCTTCACTTCTGTTTCGGAAGTTTTTGATATACAAGAAAGACTGGATA
This sequence comes from Bdellovibrionales bacterium, assembly GCA_965199935.1. Lineage (GTDB taxonomy): Bacteria > Bdellovibrionota > Bdellovibrionia > Bdellovibrionales > UBA1609 > JAPPLG01. The sequence goes on along the minus strand of CBDATD010000001.1, from coordinate 328,823 downwards.
AAGATTCAATCTTTTCAAAGTGGTACATATCGTTCTCAGTAGAAACCACTTCAGGATTTGTTCATAGAGGAATTGAATGCAGGGCGGAAGCATCATGGATGGGCAGTTTTTTCAATCTTGTTTTGAGTAATTGCGGCAACAGCGATGTGAAGCTGGGCAAAGAGGATTTAATAATGGTGCCTATTAATGAAATCATTGTTGAATCTGATGTTGTTCCTGTAGTAAATTAAGAGAGCAGTTTGAAGAAAAAATCTAAAAGTTTTTCTGGTTTGTCTCAAAGAAGAAATACGGAATTTGTTTTTGAGTTTTGAAACGTCTTAAGGGAATGATAAATCTTATGAAATTCAGAGAAGAAAAAGATTCTTTAGGGGCTGTTAAGATTCCTCAGGACCGCTTGTGGGGGGCTGTCAGCCAGAGATCTGTAGAAAACTTTCCTATCGGCAGAGAGGTTTTTCCAAGAGAAATGATTTGGGCTTTGGCAGTTATCAAAAAATGCGCGGCCCACGTGAATTATAAATTAGGACTTATTGAATGGGAAAAATCAGAAGCCATTGGGCAGGCTGCGGTTGAAGTGATGGAAGGCCGTTGGGACGATCATTTTCCATTGGTGGTGTGGCAGACAGGAAGCGGTACACAGACAAATATGAATATGAATGAGGTGCTGGCTAATAGAGCTCTTCAGCTTTTGGGGGAGCCGCCGGGAAGTAAAAATAAGATTCACCCCAACGATGATGTAAATAAAAGCCAATCTTCCAATGATGTTTTTCCCTCAGCCATGCATATCGCAGTGGTGGAGCGTTTGTATGTTCATCTTTTGCCGGCGGTTAAAGAGTTCACAAAACAGCTTAAAATAAAGGAAAAATCTTTTGAGAAAGTGATTAAAGTCGGACGAACTCACTTGATGGACGCCGCTCCCTTAAGTTTCGCTCAAGAGTTTTCAGGATATACTGCACAAATTGAAAAAAATGAAAAGCGTATTGAACAGAGTCTTCCTGATCTTTTTGAATTAGCTTTAGGAGGCACAGCCGTTGGAACAGGATTGAATACGGTGGAAGGTTTTTCAGAGCAGGTCGTTCAAGCTATTTCTGAAGAGACAGGGCGTTCCTTTGTTTCTGCAAAAAATAAATTTGCGGAGCAGGCGGCTCATGATGCTTTGGTGCATTTGAGCGGTGTTTTAAAAACTTTGTCTGTCAGTCTAATGAAAATAGCAAATGATATTCGATGGATGGCCAGCGGCCCCCGTTGTGGATTGGGAGAATTGATTTTACCGGCTAATGAACCGGGCAGTTCTATCATGCCGGGCAAAGTAAATCCTACTCAATGTGAAGCTCTTGTTCAAGTTTGCACTCAAGTGATAGGAAACGACACAGCTGTTTCTGTAGGAGGTATGCAAGGCCGCTTTGAGCTGAACACTTTTAAACCTTTAATCATCCGAAATGTTTTGCATTCTATTGACTTGTTAGGCTCAGCTGTCCTCAGTTTTTCCAAAAGATGCATTGAGGGCCTCCAGATCAATGAGAAAAATGTTGAAAAATATGTACAGGATTGTCTAATGCTGGCTACAGCTTTAAACCCTCATATAGGGTATGATAAAGCCTCACAAGTTGTTTCTTCAGCTTATGAGAATGGTACGACTCTTAAAGAAGAAGCTGTCCGATTGGGGTTTGTCAAAGAAGACGAGTTTGACCGCCTCGTCAAGGTTGAAAATATGATCCATCCTTCAAAAAAAGAACAGATGTAAAAGAAAAAGAGACGCCGGGCAGTTCTTTCTCAACTGTCTTCGAGAAGATTCCCTAACGTTTTCCGCTCCATTTTTCAAATAATCTCATGCAGGAGTTTTTGGAGGGAAGAACTCCTCCAAATTGACTTAAAATTTCCTGTAATTCATAAATGCTGTTTTCGACGGCCCATTTCATTGGATTGTATCTATGAAGATTTACCATGTTAGGGTCGGCTTTATTTTCCAAAAGGAATTGGACAATTTCAAGAGAGCGTCTGTTTAATTTTTTTCTTTTGCTTATGAGGTGCAGTGGAGTGTTTCCATAAAGGTTTTGAGCATTCACATTGGCGCCGTTTTGAACCAACAACTGCACAACTTCTAAACGTCCATTATCTGCCGCTCTATGTAGAGGAGTATCATAATCTTCACCCATTTGATTCGGATTGGCTGAGAAAAGCAGAAGAAGACGAATTTTTTCTAAATCTATTTTATTCCAATGATGTATAGAATAATCACGTTTGCCTTGAACGCTGTTTGAAGTTCGATGTCTGAGAAAGTCTCTGCTCCATCCCTTATCGGGTTTTGCAGCCGCCCAGTGCAAAGGAGTCCAATCCCGTTTATCCTTAATGTTAGGATCAGCTCCATTTTCCAACAGCAAAAGGGTTAATTCATTAGAAGGCTTCAAAACAGCCCAATGCAAAGGTGTTCTATGCCGCCGGTTTACAGCGTTGGGGTCCGCTCCTCTTTTCAGAAGGAGTTCAGCCATAAGAAGGTCATTTGTATAAACAGCCCAGTGCAGAGGTGTTCTTCCCTTTACATCCCTTGCATCAATAACAGCTCCTTGGTTCAAAGACTCCAAGGCCTTGTTTTTGTCCCCTGATTTGACAGCTGTGAAAAGCTGTTTTGTATGGCTCCGGTTTTTTGAAATGAAGCTTTCCCTGACAAAAACCCACTGCCAAGAGCTGGAAGGCTTTGCTTGGGTCAGTGGAGCAAATAATAAAACAAAAATAATAAAAAGATGGGTTCTTTTATAATTACAATCGGATGTTTTTAATTTCATTTTATACCACCCTTTCAATCATCCATGTAAAAAGAAAAGCGGGCTGTATTATAACTAGATGATACATTCAGATTGACGTATTAGTTTTTCCATCCTAGATTTTCTCAGCTACTTTGATTCAATAGCATTATTCCAGTGGTCAGGCAATGTGTAAATAACAGCTATATAAAATTTACACACCTTCATTATTGATGGAGTCTGTTGAGGCAGAGAAAATTTCTTCAAACATAATAAATTCAAAAGAAAATCTGAATGTATTGAAATTAAAGCAGCTTTTTTATATACGGTTTTTAAAAAAATCACTGCTTCTAAATAGGTTTTAAATTGTCATTCAGCTTTTTGTTAGAGTGTTGTTATTTTTTTTGGACAGCGGGTGGGATGTTTTAAGAATTTTGGACAGTTTGGAAAGGTGAATTTGTGTGTATTTTTGTGTGGCCGATAAAGAACGGTGGCCGAGCAGATCCTGAAGCACTCTCAAATCTGAACCGCTGTCTAAAAGATGCGTGGCATAGCTGTGTCTTAAGACGTGGGGGGAAATAGGTTTGCTCAGGCCTGCTCTAGCCCCCCACTTTCTGACCATCTCGTAAGCCTGCCTTTGTCTTAAATTGCCGCAAATACTTCCTTCTTTTTTTTGAATTCTTCTTAAATGTTTAAGAACTATTTGAGGAAGTACAATCACTCTTTCCTTTGAACCTTTTCCTCTAACTTTGAGTGTTTGATCCGAAAAATTCAAGTGCCTCCATTGGGCCGAACAGGCTTCACTGACTCGAAGTCCTCCTCCGTAGAGAATGAGAATGAGGGTTAAATCTCTTATGAAAGAAGGGTCTTTTTTTTGTTGAAGCGTACAGGTTTGAATGAGGGTTTTGACCTCATCCACAGATAAAAAATGTGGGATTTTAGAAGGCACTTTGGGGCTTTTTATTTTTGCATTCATATCTTCGTGGATAAGACCTTCCTGGTGCATCCATTTAAGAAAGCTTTTTAGAGAGGCTATTTTTCTATTTCTGGTGGCCGGGGACCAGGAGGACCAGCTTGACAAACCCTTGTTCATTCTATTTTTAAGAAATTTTTGGAGTTTTTTTTGAGACCTCATGTCTAATTGTTGATTTTCTATTTTTTCCAAAAGTGAAGAATTTTTGAGTTTTGAAGAGGAGATTTCTATTCTTTTTCGCCCAAAAAACTGAAAGAGATCTATTTTGTAAGATTTGAGGGTTAGTGGAGAGAATTTTTTTGAAAACTTGAGATATTTCAAGTATTTACATAGAATCACATAGGCCATTAAATCTAGTTCATGCATGCATTTTACTCTTTTTTTGAGAAAATATTATACTCTGCTCTTGAAAAACATTCAGAACTTTGGTAGAAATTGATGCAGTGTTTCATTATGAAACAGTATGTCAAAGTTACACGGAGGTACAAGATATGACACCATTTTTACAAGAAGGCCGATTAGAGTCCGCCGCAAATACGAGAACCGAAGAGATTCACACAAGAAGCTTCATTTATCGTTCTAAGATAATGGATGAGCTTGTTAAGCGGGCTTATAAGGTAGCTGGTTTGAAATCGCCTGTACTCATAGTAGGAGAGCAGGGTGTTGGTAAAAAATTGCTGTCTCTGCAAATCCATGAAAAGAGTTCAAGGAATTACGGTCCTTTTGTAACCCTGCATTGCGGCAGTTTAGCAGAACAGGTTCTGGAGACAGAACTTTTTGGGTACAAGGGAGACGGCATCACTCCATCTAGAGAAGGAGCTTTACAAAGAGCAGATGGAGGAACCTTGGTTTTAGAAGAAATCGGCTGTATGCCTTTACACATTCAAGAAAAATTCATGTCTTTTTTGAAAATGGGAGCTGTCACACCCGTAGGCGGGCATCGTTCCGCGCCTGTGAATGTAAGAGTTATTTATACTTCCAGCAGCGAAAAAAAACTCAACGATCAAGGCGGTTTGAATAGAGCCTTGTACAATTATGTTAAAAACATTCGGCTGGAAGTGCCAAGCCTCTCACACAGAAAAGAAGATATTCCAGATTTGATTCGTTATTTTTTAAGTTTAAACTTCAACTCTTCAGAAGGTCATCGAAAAAAATGGATGGTTACAGAGCAGGCGATGAATGCATTAAAGTGCTATAGATGGCCCGGAAATGTTCGGGAACTCAAAGATATTTGCGAGCGTTTTCAATGTTTTGTCACAAACAATGAGATCACCGTGAAAGAGCTTCCCCACCAAATATTGAATACAGATGAGTGCGTTGTGCAAGTCAGTTATGATCCGACTTTATCTCTATCGGATATCAATAGGCTTTACATATTGAGCGCTCTAAAACACTTTTCTTCCAAAAAGAGAGCTGCAAGTGCTTTAGGAATTACAGTAAAAACACTGTACAACCGCCTGCACGAGTATGGTGTTTTTGACCGGTACGCTATACACACCGAAAAATAAATTAGACTTTTTTTGGGGTTCATGTTAGGCTGAACCCCAGTCCTTGTCAGAAGGAGGGGGTATGCGGAGTTTTATTCTTCTTATATTGTTTTGCTTGGTTGGTGTTTGCCTAAACCTTCAGGCAGAGACGGAAGGGGCCTCAGAGAAATCCGTTGGCGTCTCTGCACCAGGCGCAGAAGGCGGTAAATCAACGGTGCAGGCTGTTGATGCCGAAACAAATCGAGTGGTTGTATCTGTACCCGGCATGGTCTGTCAGATGTGCGTTCATGGTATGAGAAAAGTTTTTAAAGACTCTGTTCAAGATGCGGAAGCGGATGTTCAGGTGGATCTTGGTAAGAAAACATTGACATTGAATTTAACCGCGGCTCTTTCGGATGCAGAAATTCAAAAAAAAGTTGTTCAAGCAGGGTATAAGGCTGAAAGCATTACCAGACTGTGAAAAAGCTTTTGATTTTTTTATCCCTCTTTAGCTCTGTCGGCGTTCTTTTTTGTTGTGCCTTGCCTGTTTTGTTAGTGAGTTTGGGGCTGGGCGGTGTTTTTGTTTCTCTCACAAGTGCTGTCCCTCAAATTCATTTTATCGGCGAATATAAATTATTTATTTTTACAGTCACAGCAGTTTTGTTATCCGGAGGTTTTTTTTTAACAAGGCCTTCTAGAGTTGTTGAATGCCCCATTGACGAAGATCAAAGAAACGTGTGTCAAACAGTTAAACCCTGGAGCCGCATTATTTTATATATTTCTACGGGCTTTTACTTGTTAGGTTTTCTTTTTGCTTATGTTCTGCCTGTTTTCTTTGTATGAACCCTGCTCCTCCTCTGGCTGTTGATTTAGACGGCACTCTTGTTAATACAGATTTATTCTTTGAATCTGCTGTTTGGTATATCTTGAGAAATCCACTTCGATTTTTTCAGATGTGCTGGTGGTTTGTTTCAAAGGGAAGGGCCGAACTTAAAATTCAAATAGAAAAACGGGTGTCTCTGCCAGTGTCCCATCTTCCATTCAACCAAAATGTGCTTAAATGGCTGAGAAGTGAAAAAGAAAAGGGTCGAGAGCTTGTGTTGGTCACCGGCGCCAGTCAAAAATATGCCGAACAAACAGCGGAGCATTTGGGTTTGTTCTCCCAGGTTTTTGGAGTTTGCAGAGAAAGACCGCGTCTGACGGGCAGAAATAAATCCTCCTTTTTAGTCCAGCGTTATGGAGAAAAAAATTTTGATTATATTGGAAATTCTTTGATTGACTTAGCTGTGTGGGAAAAAGCCCGAAAATGCACTGCCGTCAATTCAGCTGATATTGTGATAAAAACAGTTCGAAAGAGGTTTCCGCAAATTCAAATCATTTCGGAGCCCTTTTCAGCGGGAAATGAGCTGAATTTATTTAAAAATTTTATTTCTGCATTGGCTTTAAGAATTTGTGTTATTATTGCATCTGTTTTTTCCGTGTTTTTTTTAGATAAGTTCCCTGATGAATGGAGTGATATTGCTGTCAGTTCTTTTTTTGCTGTCCCATCGGTGGTTTTATTTTATACAGCGGCATTTTTTCTGGGAGAAATGTGGAATTTAGGGCCCCATAGAGTTTTTGAAAGAACAGGGATATTTGTTTCAGTGCATCCTTATTGGGGGCTGTTGAGTATTCCTTTATTTACAGCCGCTGTTTTCCATATATGGATGATGTATGATCTTCCTTTTTTTTCTGTTGGGTGGTTTTTTCTTTACTTTGTTTTAGAGTGTATGAGATGGATTTTTAGGAAATATTCTTTCTACTTTGATATGGCTGTGGCCGCTGTTTTATGGACGCTCAGTTCAACGGCGTTTGCCTGCTTGGTTTAACACCTTTAACACCTTTAACACCTTTAACACCTTTAACTCATTGCTCTGGTGTTCGAAATTCAGGGCCGGCAAAAGGCATTTTCCTTTCTTTTTTTTGGCCCGGTATTTTAAAAAGGGCTTGATTTGGCTCCGTTTTTAAGACATATTGCGAGGCTCTCTCTTGAAGAGAAAGGTCAGGAAAGGAGTATTTTGTTGAAACTAAAGACGCATTCTGGGGCTAAAAAGAGATTTCGGGCGAAACCCGGAGGGGCTATTAAAAGAAAAAAGAAAAATTTAAGACACTTGCTTATTAACAAGTCTTCTAAAAGAAAACGCCAGCTGGGAATTTTGACTTATGTGTCTAAATCAAACAAAAGGGCTGTTGAGACATTGCTGGCTCTTCGCTGACTAGGAGAAATACGATGAGAGTGAAAAGAGGGGTTGCGGCCCGCAGACGCCGAAAGAAAATATTAAAAAGGGCCAAAGGGTTCCGAGGTGCAAACAGCCGCCTCTACACTGAAGCTATTCAGAAAAGCGATCGAGCTTTAGCTTACCAATACCGAGACCGCAGGACATTTAAAAATGAAATTAAACAGCTGTGGAATCATCAAATTTCAACAGCCTCCAAAAATTTAGGTTTTAATTATTCCACATTTATGGGAGCTTTAAGAAAGTCAGAGATTCAGTTGAACCGTCCTCAATTATCTTATCTTATTCAAAACAATCCCTCTGCTTTTAGAACTCTTGCTGAAAAACTTTCTTTAATTAAACATTGAATTACTCTCGACGAAAACAAGATCATATTGCTCTTGCTTTAAAAGATAAAAATGTACAGGGCGATAACGGTCTTTCAAAAATTAATTTGATTCATTCAGCTCTGCCGGAAATAAATTGGGATGAGGTAGATCTTTCCGCATCTATTTTAGGAAAAAAAACTCCCACTCCTTTTTTTGTCAGCTCTATGACAGGAGGAATTCCTGAGGCTGTCAAAATTAATTCCATAATTGCTGGAGCTTGCGCCAAGAGGGGATGGATCATGGGTGTCGGCTCCCAAAGGAAAAGCCTGGAAGATCCTTCAGCTTTGAAAGAGTGGGTGGAGATTAAAAACAAATTTCCGGAAGTTCTGCTTTTAGGAAATTTGGGTATTTCTCAGTTGATTCACACCTCATTGGAGAAAGTAACAGATTTAGTGCAGTCTTTAGGAGCTGCGGCCATGGTGATTCACACCAATACTTTACAGGAATGCCTTCAGCCGGAAGGCACTCCGCAGTTCAAAGGGGGCGTCAAGGCTCTTCAGGAGCTATGCAGGCATTTGTCCGTTCCCGTAATATTGAAAGAAACAGGCTGTGGTTTTTCATACGAAAATTTGAAAAAAATTTGTGGACTTGGCCTCAAGGCCGTGGATGTTAGCGGTTATGGGGGAACGCACTGGGGGCGTATTGAAGGAGACCGCATTTCTTCGGAAGATGTTCGAAAGCAGGCTTCCTGTACTTATGCCCGATGGGGGCATTCTACGCTGGATTCTCTTCTGTCTGCGAAGAGATTAGAGAAGAGGGATTTTGAAATTTGGGCCTCTGGGGGGATTAAAACCGGCTTGTCGGCCGCAAAATGTCTGGCTTTAGGAGCTAGTGCTGTGGGTTTTGCCCACGTTATTTTGAAAAAAGCTCAATTAGGAGAAAAAGCACTGGAAGATCAAATGTTTTTGTTAGAGCATGAGTTGAAGATTGCTTTATTTTGCACAGGAAGCCGGGATATTTCTCAGTTGAAAAAATGGGAGTACGTCAAATGACTGTAGAAACGCCTTTGGAGGATGTTTTGAGGGATTCACTAGAATCTTCTATGGAATATTCATATCAAAAGAAAACATTTTCTGAGACAGATCGGGAAAAAGTAAAAATGTTTTCCGGTTTTTCAAAATTGACCAGAAATCAAAGATACAAAAGATTGATTCAAATGGGAGCTTTGAGCAAAGAGGATGTTCGTTACTTAAAGAGCGGGGCGGTTAAAAAACTCGATCTAGCAGATAAGTTGATTGAAAATGTTGTGGGTTATTTTCAAATTCCTTTGGGCGTGGCGGCAAATTTTATTATTGACGGAAAGCCGGTGCCGATTCCTATGGCTGTAGAGGAGACGTCTATTGTCGCGGCGGCGAGCAAAACAGCGCGTTTTGTCTCAGAGCATGGGTGGATTCAAACTTTTTCTAAAGAAAGGCAGTCCATTGGGCAGATTCAAATTCACTCCGTAAAAGATTTTACCAAGTTAGAACAGGTGATTGGGCAGAATGAAAAACAATGGATGGATGATGTGAACCGTCAGGTGATTCCCTCCATGTCGGCCCGCGGAGGGGGGGCGAGAAAACTTCAGCTTAGAAAAGTTGAGTATGACAATCAGAAAATGGCTGTGGTTCATGTCTTGGTGGATACTTGTGACGCCATGGGGGCGAACATCATAAATCAAGTTTGTGAGTATTTGAAAAACCCCATTGAGAAGGCAAGCGGTGAAGAGGTTTCTATATGTATTTTGTCTAACTTAGCGGATCAATGTTTGGCAGGAGCGAAAATTGTTTTAAAAGGCTTGGACATGAATCTAATGAAAAAAATTGAAAATGCCTCTAAATTTGCCGAGGCAGACCCTTACCGTGCTGTGACCTCTAATAAAGGTGTAATGAATGGAATCAGTTCTGTGTTGATTGCCGCAGGCAACGATTTTAGAGCTGTGGAGTCTGCGGTTCATGCTTACTCGGCCCGCACGGGAGCTTATCGCTCCATCACCTGCTGGAGAGTGAAAGGCCGGGAGCTGAACGGCCTTATAGAGGCTCCTATGATGGTGGGTGTGGTTGGAGGAATGACCCGTATTCATCCCACAGCAAAAATATGCATGAAAATGATGGGTGTGGAGTCTGCCTCTCAGCTGGCTCGAATCCTGGCGGCTGTGGGGCTTGTTCAAAATCTAGGAGCCATTCGAGCTTTAACAACAGTGGGTATTATTGAAGGACACATGAAACTCCATATTAGGAATCTCACTTGGGACGCTGGGGCCAAAGGTTGGGAGTTTTCTGTGATACAAAAGCATTTGGAAGCTTTGTTGAAGTTTAGAAAAAGAATTACTCTCACTCACGCTAAGCAGGCGTTGAAGCTGATCCGTGACAGGATTAAACAGGTGGATGATTTTAAAACTTTAAACAAACAAAAATGGGCCAAAGATCTTCTACAAGAGTTAATCAAGAAGCAGTGAGACTGCCTTCTTGTATTTCGTTTCCGAGCAAAACTTTTTTAATAGGAGAGTATGCGGTGATGGATGGAGCTGAGGCTCTTTTGGTGAACACCCGCCCTCGCTTTGAATTTCATATTCAGTATCCTGTTGAAAAAAGCGATGTGGTTTTTCATCCAAACAGTCCAGCAGGTCTTTTTGTAGAGGAAAACAAAGATATTTTTTCTTCTATCTCTATTCAATGTTCTCAAGACATTGAAAAGGGTTTTGGTTCGTCGGGGGCGGAGTTTAATTGTGTGTATTTGCTAAAGGCTCTGTTGAAGGGCCGGTCCGTAAAAGATATTTCTTGTTTTGATATTTTGGAAAAATATTTGTTGCTCCTGCGAAAGCAGAAACCCATCTGTGAGTCTGTCCAAGACAATGAGCCTTCTTGTTCAGAGGCAGTATTTGCCGGGCCGACGCTTCGTTTTTGCGAAAGTCCATACACTCCAAGTGGAGCAGACTTAGTTTCCCAATGGATGGGGAAAGTCTGCATTTTTGCAAAACCCTCTTGTATTGAATCTATCAACTGGCCTTTTAAAGATTTGAGCTTTGCTTTGATTCATACAGGAGAAAAGTTGAAAACGTGGAAGCATTTGGAAAATTTAAAGAAAAAAAAATTTTCCTCTCTTAAAGAAATTTCTCTCATTGCATTAGAAGCTGTGCGGTCTTCCTCTGAAGGGCCGTTTATTCGGTCCATTCAGGATTATCAAAAGGCATTAGAAAATGAGGGCCTGTCGCATCCTGAGACAAAAAAAATAATTCAAGAGTTAAAATCTTGTCCAGAGGTGTTGGCGGCGAAGGGCTGTGGCGCTATGGGGGCTGAGGTGATTGCCGTGTTCTTTAAGAAAGACAAGCCCTTGGATTTTTTGAATGGCTATAAAATGGCCGCCGGTTTGGAGGATTTAGATCAAGGGGTGTGTGCGTGAATGATCATAAAAATATTTTTTTGAGCCGGCAGTGCGGGAAATGGATTTTAGCAGGAGAGCATATCTTGGTTCGAGGAGGGCCTGCTGTGTCCTTCCCCCTAAAAGAATTATGTTTGGAAATTCAATACAAAATGAGTTCATCTTTGTCTTTTTATTTTGAAGGAGAGTTTTCAAGCTCTGAAAAAAACAAATATTTTGAATCTGCTGTAAATAAAGCTTTTAAACGTGTTGGAAGAAAACCCACAGGGATTTTTTATTTATCTTCAAAAATTCCTTTAGGCTGCGGCTTGGGCAGTTCAGCGGCTTTTTGCCTGTCTTTGTCGGATATTTTTTTTCAGCTGGGTTATATTCAAGATGTTGTTGGTTTTGCATGGAAGTTGGAGAATTTTTTTCATGGAAAAAGCTCAGGTTCGGATATTCAGGCTGTTTATCATAAACAGCCTTTAATCTTTAAGTCGGTTGAAAACTTTGAGTTTTTGCGGCCCAGTTGGAGTCCGAATATTTATTTATATAATACCGGTGTGTCTTCCTCTACAAAAAAATGTGTGGAAAAAGTTTCTGATATGTTTGAACGGCTTCCTGAAAAAGCTGGGTTTGTTTATAAGCAGATGGAGCAGTCTGTGCATCAGAGTATAACAGCTTTAAAAGATCCTGATGGAGGTTTAGATCTTTTGGTTCAGGCAGTCAAAGGAGCTTGTGATTGTTTTGAGAGTTGGGGGCTTCTAGAGTCTTTGCGTCCTTCTATTGAAAAATTAAAAAATTTAGGGGCTTTGGCGGTGAAGCCGACGGGAGCCGGAAATGGAGGGGTCTTGATCGGCTTATGGGAAAAACCTCTGCCTTCTTCTTGTTTAAACAAAAACTTTTTTCCTATTTCTTTTTAATGTCATGTTTTTTAAAATCACTTGTGTGCGGTTTCACACTTCATTCAGATGGATGAAAGCAAGTGTTGGAGGGCTGTAAAAGATATGGGTTTAGAGTTGTGTTTTTAAAATCGTGAGAGTAAAACTCTGGAATAACAGGAGGCAAAGCCGTGATGAACGATCCAGTGGATTCATTGATAGAGTGTGCGTATCTTTTGTCTATGCAAGATGGAAAAGCTGAAGTTCAAGAAGGCCGTGTGATTGCTGTAAAAGACGGCAAAATTTGTTTTACCGGTCCTGCTCCTGCTCCTTTTTCATCTGCCAAAAAACGGATAAGGCTTAAGAACCATATCGTTTGCCCTGGGCTGGTTAATACACACACACATCTGCCTATGGTGTTGTTTCGAGGGCTGGGGGATCATTTTGTTCTTCAAGACTGGCTGAACAAAGTGATTTTTCCTTTGGAGAAAAAAATGATCAGCCCGGAGTTTGTCAGAGTGGGAGCGGAGCTGGCTGTTTTAGAGCTGATTCAAAACGGCATCACTACAGTTTGTGATATGTATTTTCACACTCCTATAATGGCAGAGGTGCTGTCTGCTTTCGGCTTAAGGGGAATGCTGGCAGTGGATATGATGAATTCTTTTTCTGATTCTCAAAAAGAACTGGACATAATATGCTGTAAATATAAAAACTCGAACAGTATTTATCCTGCTATAGGCTGTCATGCCCCCTACACCTGTTCTTCAGAAATTTTAAAATTTTCAGCCCGTGAGGCTGAAAAAAGAAATCTTCCTCTTTCCATTCATGTAGCAGAAACAAAATGGGAGATAGACTATTTGCAGAAAAAATATGGTCAAAGACCGGTGCAGTATTTGCAAAGCGCAGGTGCTGCAGGCCCGCACTGCATTTTTGCCCATGGCGTACACTTAAATGAAGAAGATTTGAATCTCATGGCTCAAACGGGCACTGCGCTTTCTTACAATCCGGAAAGCAATATGAAATTAGGCTCCGGTACAGCGCCTATTTTAAGAGCTTTGAAAAAAGGAATTCCGGTGGGATTGGGAACAGATGGGTCAGCCAGCAACAACAATCTTAATTTGTTTGGTGAGATGGACACTGCGGCAAAATTGCAGAAATTAAACAATCCTGACAAAGAGGTTCGGGCTGAGGATATATTTTCTATGGCCAGTTTCATGGGGGCGAAGGTTTTGGGTTTATCTCATTGTTTGGGGCAGATTAAAGAGGGGTTTTATGCGGATATTATAGCTTTGAATTTGAATTACCCGCATTTTTATCCCAAGCATGATCTTCTCAATCATCTTGTGTACTCAGCCTCTGGACAGGAAGTGGATTTTGTAATGTGCCGGGGGCGTGTCCTTATGGAAGACTCCGAAATTGTTGGTGTATCGGCTGAGGATATTTATCACAAAGCAGAGAACATAAAACAAAAAATCCAAAAAGTTCTTACATCATCATAGACTTGATGTCCTGCCATTTACATTGAGAAGAACTTCCACTCCAAAATGATCTGAGCCAATGGTTCCTCTGCTGTTGGGTTCATCTGCAAAAAGAGAGTGGTTTAGAATCTCCACATCGTCATTAACAAATATGTAATCAATACGCCTGCGGCGGCGGTCGTACTCCTTGAAGAAGTCTTCTATTTCCGCATTTCCAAAAACAGGCACAGAAACACCCATTTCCTCTGTATATTGGTGGTTTGTTTGATTTTCCGGAGGGTTCCATGTGTAGGGTGTATGTGAATAACTGCCGGCGCTGTCTTGGAAATTATAATATTCTATAATACTTTTGTAAACGGGAGAATCCACGGTCGAGTTGAAGTCGCCGGCGAGGAGCAAAGGCAGGTTATTGTAATGATATTGAAGATCTGTTATTTGCTCCATAAGATTTGTCAGCTCCTTCTGTCTTCTTTGATTAGATTCTTCAATGCTTTCCTCTAACTTTATTTTTTGACTTTGCGTGAGAACCCCGCTTCCAGTCCATTCATCAATTTGTGTACGGACTTTAGAACTCCACTCAGGTCCGTGGTGGAAGTGGGTGTTGGCGAGTAAAAAAGATCCATATTCGGGGTGATGCGCAAGCGCATAAAGAGCGTATCTAAATTCACCATATTGAAAAGAAATTAAATCATGACATGAGCCGATAGGGCCGCTGAGCTTTAGCCCCAATATTTTGTCTATCTGCAAAGGCGGACGCACTAAAATAGAAATACCCATATCTAAATTTGCAGGAATGCCAAAATTCAGAAAAGAAACACCGCAGTTCGTTTTTTGAAAAACATAATCCATATTCAAGTGTTGAGCTATTGTTTGAGTTTGAGAGGCTACAGGGTTGACCTCCTGAATGAAAAGAATATCCGGTTGTGCTGACCGCAAAAGGTCTAACTGATGTTGGAAACGATCTTGTCTATGTTGTGTTGGCTCTAATTCTTTCCTTTTGAAAAACCCTTCGCCTAAGCCGAACCACAAATTGTAATTGATGATTTTAAGTTTAAGAGGTTCGCGTTGACTGGGTTCCGTTCTTTTTTTAGGAAAATTAGAGCATGCGGTTGTTCCAAGCAATAACAAACAGCAACACAAAAACTTCATACAAGTTTCCTTTTTTGACATTGAATGACACAAACTCAGAGAAAGCCAGTCTAGAAATAAATTCTTCTGTACAAATGTGATGAGTTTTCTCTATTCACATGGACTTTTGTATGAGAGGAGTTGAAAGGCGTCTGGTGGACGCATACAATCAGAATGCGCGGTGGAGGCTCCGTTGCTCTGCCCATTAGACGAGGAAGGCTTGATGAAATTATTATTTTTGGTTGTTTTTTTTAGTTTGATTTGTGTGAGCTGTGGAAAAGGCGGAAGAGATGGAGATGTAGAAAATGCGGATCAGACGGCTGTAGAGGAGCAGCCCAAACCGGCACCGGAGCCGGAGTTTACCATTACCCATCAGGCTGACAATGATGAGGATGTTCTGATTTCTTATAGAAATCCGAATAATGGAAAGGCGGTCTCAAGGTTTGAAATAGATCCAGGTTCATGTTTTAAATTTTCAGCGGCGCAGTTTCAGTTTATTAAAAATATAAAATTTGGAGTTGGAGGTCCTGGTCTTCTTCAGGACAACACAGGTGATGTTTACAATGTGGTGTGTGGTTCTATTCTTGAGGAAGACAAAGAAGAAGGTCATAGAGACCGCCCTTATTATTCTGATGAGGAATTGTCTTCGTGCGGTGATTTTTTGGGAAGCAACAGTTACGAGATTAAGGATGAGGGGGGGATTATAGATAAATACGTTTTGTATCGGTCAGAAAAAAACACGTCAGCAAACTGCCAATCCTTTGAAGCCGTTTTAGAGTCTTCTATCAAAAAATAGAAGGTGTTTGACCGTATGAGAACTGCTCCCATGCAAGTATGCAAGGGGGCTGGTTTTTCCGGGGCCTTGTTCAATAAAGCAGATAAGGCCGTGAAATTTCGATCCATTTTTGTTCATCAGCGGATAGTTTCTTCTCTAAATCTTCAGGAACAGAAGATATGTTTTCAATCCACTCTCTTAAAAAAGAGTCTCCGGATAAAATATCAATAGGCTGTTTCTCGTATTCATACTCGTAAGGCGGAGGTAAAATCCAATCAAAATCCGGATGTACTTTCTTGACAGACTTTAAAAACAAACTCACCAAACGATACGGACGAAACAAAGACGGGTCTTTTACATGAATTTGAATCCCTGAGCAAACACGGCCCTCAAATTTGTCAAAAACAGGCTTGAAAGAACAAGGTCTTAACACACATCCTTTAAGCCCGCCCTTCTGAAAAGCAGTCATGGTTTTCATAATTTCCAAAGTTTTCATATCCGGAAAACCAAAAACTTTTAAAGGAGATGTGGTGCCGCGTCCTTCAGAAATGTTTGTCCCCTCCAGTAGAACAGTGCCGATGTAACACTGAGCGCATTCAATGTCTGTCATGTTTGGACTTGGCGCAATCCATGTAAGATCAGCAGGCCATCCAAAATGATTTATTTTGTAATCCTTCATTTTTATAACTTGAAGTTCAAGGTTTAGGTTTTCCATCTGTGCATACATTCGAGATAATTCTCCCAAAGTCAGTCCATAACGCATGGGCAGATTCCAGGCCCCTACAATGCTTTGAAAATCATTTTTTAATACGGAGCCTTCAACAATGCGGCCCACAGGGTTAGGGCGGTCAAAAATCCATACTTCCTTGCCGTGTTCAGCGCAAGCTTTCAAAGCATAAAGCACTGTAGCTACAAAAGTGTAAACACGGCAGCCCGCGTCCTGAAGATCTATGAGCAGTACATCAAATTTGTTCAATTGAGAAGATGTCATTTTTCTGGTTTCATGTTTATAAAGACTGAATACAGGAATGTTTTGTAAAACGGTGTCGGAACTGGGAATCATGTTTGCCTGTTCCACACTGTCCCAACCATGTTGAGGGCTGAATAAGCAAACAAAATTAAGATTGGCGCTTTGCCTTAATGTACAAAAGGTGTGATGGAGCGTAGATGAAACAGAGGCGCAGTTGCCGAGGTAAGCGAGACGCTTGCCTTCTAATGCCTTCCATAAATTTTTATTTTGCATAAAGCAGTCGAAACCGGTTTGCATTACTACCTCTTTTTTTTATGACTTTGTTTAATACAGTCTTAGCATGACCCGCACAATTTTTCCTGTGTGTGACAGAACCATGCAGTATAGTATTCTTCTTGTGGAAATACCAAAGCCAATTTGCATAATCCACACTTTTCTATCACACACATTATCTTAGCAATAGAGATTTTTCCTATGTGTGACAGAACTGTGCAATATATTTTTCACTTTTGTGACAGAACTGTGCAGTATCTTTTGTAACAGTCAGCTTAATAAATAATGCTCGCTTTCAAAAAAATAATATTTCTTTACAAAAAAAGTAAAAGTGTTCATGGTCAGTTTAATTTTTTAAATGGATGTGAAAAATACCGGCGGCTCTTATTTAAAATCAGGATGGCTGTAAGAGAACGGACAAGGATGTCTTAAGCCGGTCTGTCGAAGCTGTTTTTGCATTGGCGGTCAGATAAAATTTTCTCAATTTTAGAAGTGTCTTTATCAGAGAAAAATCCTTTTATCCATTTCAGATGGTCGTACACTGTTCTTCCTATTTGATCTGTTGCTGTGAAGTCGGCGCCTCCTTTTGCTAAATATTCCAAAGCCTGAAAATTATTTTCCAAAACGGCTTTCATCGAAGGAGTCACTTGCTCGTTATTTTGAGTATTAGGATCTGCTCCAAAGAAAAGAAGTGTTTGGACTATTTGAGCAGTGGTGTTGTTTGCTGTTAAAGAATTAAATGCGTTGTTTAAGGCTGTGTCGCCGTTTGCATCTCTTGCCTCTATAGCGGCTTTTGCTGTGAGTAATATATCAACTATTTCCGGCCGGCCTAAACGCACAGCAGAATTCAGCGGGTGAAATTGAAAATGGCTGGATGGTTTTTGATTTGGATCTGCTCCTGCAGAAAGGAGTTTTTGAGCTATGTGCGGTTTGTTTCGTTCAATCGCCAGAAGCAGAGGAGAGCGTCCTTCGGCGTTGAATGCATCAAGTTTGGTTTTAACGTTGTTGAGCAGTAAGTTTACCAGTTTTTCGTAATTTTTATCTATAGCTGTATGAAGCAAGGTGTTTTCTTTTTCTGGAGAGTGAGCTGTTGTATTGACGCCGGCATTGTTTTTGATAAGAAGCTGTGAAATTTCTAATATCTTATCTTCAGCCGCATCCGGCAGAATAAAAAGAAAAGCTAAAGGGGACATTCTGTGATTCTCTATAATATGCGTATAGTTCACATCAGCGCCTGCTGTCAGTAGAATTTGGATCATTTGTACATCTAGCTCTGCGATGGCTGTGTAGAGAGGGGGGAGATGTTCCAGACTGGGTTCGTTAAGGGGAGAGTGTCCTTCTACAGCTAAAGCATCAACGATAGAATATAATTTAAGTTGAACAGCCAAGTGAACGACCGTATCATTATTTTCATCTTTAGCTTTCGTATTAGCTTTTTGATGGATAAGATATTGAACCATGTCCAAATCTTTATTTTTAACAGCATAAAATAATGATGTCCGCCCCTTTGAATCATGGGCTTCTATATTTGCGTTGTAAGACTTGAGCAGTTGAGCGTACTTTAGAAAGCCTTTTTGCACAGCTATCATAAAAGGGGTTTTATGCTCCTTATTGTAGATATTGACTTTAGCATAATCCGGCTCAAATCTTTTAGAAATATTTTCTACAATCCGTTCCTTAAGAGAGCGTTCTCCCTGGTGAGCCAGCTCCTGATGAGTCAAAATCACTCGGGCTGTGTTGAGGTCATTGTTGTAAGCTGTGTGATGTAAAGCTGTGTTGCCGTTTTTATCGACAGCATTTATAGGAGCTTTGTTGTCCATGAGTATTCGGATGGCGTCATACCATTTTTTTTGAGCTGAAATAATTACGGGAGAAAGGCCGCTGCTGTCCTGTTCACTCACATTAGCTCCTTCATCAATCCACTTCTGAATCTGCTTCACAGAAGGCTCCTCCTCTTTGTCTTTCATTTCCAAGAGAGGGTTGATATAACCCCAGGCAAAGCAGGTCCACAATAATAGAGTCAAAATGAAGCGCTTCATATACAAAACCCCTAAATAGACCTTGTGTTGTACTTGAATTTATTTAAGAAATCAAAGAAAAGAAGATATAGTTTTTTTACAAACAGGCGGCAAAATGTGTTGTACAGGGTTTTATCTATGGATCATTCTCTAAATTCTCTCTGCCGCTCTCTTCCTCCGCTTCGTAAGATTCAAGATGACTCTAGAGCTGTTAAAAAAGGAGATTTGTTTATAGCGGTGAAGGGTGTTTGCAGGGACGGGCATATGTTTATTCCATCAGCTGTTAAAAATGGGGCGGAAATGCTTGTGGTTGAAAGTGAAGCAAATATTCCTTCGGATTTTAAAGGTTCTGTTTACAAAGTTAATTCTACAAAAAAAATACGCCATAAGCTTTTAAACCAGTATTACGATTCACCTTCTGAAAAAATGTTTTGTATTGGTGTGACAGGCACTAATGGAAAAACAACTGCAGCTTACATGATTGAAAAGATATTATCAGAAGAAGGCTGGAATACAGGTGTCATAGGCACTATTAACCATCGTTTGAAAGAAAAAACATGGCCTGCCTGTTTAACGACGCCGAGTGCTGTGGAGCTTTATGAAAGGCTCTATAATTTTAACCAGTTGTCTGCTCAAGCCGCGGTGCTGGAGGTTTCGAGTATTGGATTGGATCAAGATCGAGTCGATGGCATGCACTTCAATACCGCTGTTTTCACTAATTTTACCCAGGATCATTTGGATTATCATAAAAATATGGACTCTTATTTTAGATCCAAGACAAAATTTTTTGAAATGATAAAAAAATCAGGAAGCCGCTGTACAGCTGTTTTAAATACAGATGATGAGCGTATTTACAATTATTCAAAAAAAATACCCTTCCCCTTTGTCTCATACGGAAAAAGCGGTAAAGATTTTAGCTATGAAATTCTTCGTGAAGATTGGAGTGGAATAGAATGCAATCTGGTTTACAGAGGGAAAAAAACACCTTTATTTCTACCCCTTATAGGCTCTTACAACGTAGAAAATGCTTTGGCCGCCGCCGCGGCGGCTGTAACGGCGGGATTTTCTTTTGAAAGGTCTGTAAAGCATTTGGAGTCTTTCAAAGGAGTTCCCGGCCGCTTGGAGCGTATAGGAGCCGGCTATGTTTTTGTGGATTACGCACACACTCCCCACGCTTTGGAAAATACATTGAAATCCTTAAGAAGAATTTGTAAAAACCATCAAAAAATTATAGTCGTGTTTGGCTGCGGCGGCGGTAGAGATCGGGGAAAAAGAAGTGCTATGGGGCGTGCTGTGAACGCCTGTGCGGATCATTTAATTATCACTTCGGATAATCCTAGAAATGAAGAGCCGGATAAAATTGCTCAAGATATTTTAAAAGGTATTCCAAAAAGAGACTCATGTGTGTCTGTTCATTTGGACCGCAAAGAGGCCGTTCGAAAAGGTTTGAAGACAGCTCGAGATCAGGATGTTGTTTTGATTGCCGGCAAAGGGCATGAAAGCAGGCAGATCATCGGATCAAAAGAAATAAAATTTAGTGATGTTCAAGTCTGTAAAAATATTTTAGGTTTATCTGAATGAAATGGAATATTGATGATTTGCTCTCTGCTGTTAAAGGTTCTCTCATTTGTAAAAAGCAAGAAAGCTTTCAGTCTGTTCACTGTGACACTCGAAACATCACTCAAAGGGGAGCTTGTTTTTTTGCTCTCAAAGGCCAAAGAGACGGTCATCTTTATTTGCAGGAGGCCTTTAAGAAAAAGGCTTCTGTTCTCGTTGTAGAAGACGCTGTAACGGCGGAGAGTTTAAAAAATCAGATAACCGCTGTTCAGGTTTCAAACACTTCAAAAGCTTTGTTGGATTTTGCAAAATTTTGGAAAAACAAACAGGGTTTTCAAACCGTTGCTGTTACAGGTTCTGTAGGGAAAACCTCTGCGAAGCATTTTTGTTCTATTTTGCTGAAAGATCGAGTTCAAGTGTCCCCTAAAAGCTACAACAACGAATTGGGAGTTTCTCTCAGTGTTTTGCAAATGGATCATCATCCAAAAACTCTTGTTCAAGAAGTAGGGACCAGCCAACCTGGAGAAATCAATGCACTTTGCCGTGTTTTGGAGCCCAAAACAGCTGTCTGCACAGAAGTGGCTTGGTCTCATGTGGAGGGGCTTGGGGATATCCGCAAAATTGCCAAAGAAAAAGAGGATGTCTATCGCCTTGCAGAAATAGGTTTGTTTAATATGGATAATGAGTGGACAAAGAAAATGTACGAAAATTTCCGAGGATCTAAAACCATTACTTTTTCAAGAGTCGATCCAAAATGTGATATCTATCTGAGTGTTCAAAAAGTTTCTCCAGGATTTATAGATGTCACAGGGCATATCTTAGGTGAGGCGGGGCAGGCCCGTGTCCATGTTGCTGGAAAGCATTACTTGACGAGTATTATGGCGGCTGCGGCTGTGGCTGTCTCTCTAGACCAATCTTCTAAAGAGATATGGAGGGGTCTGCCTCTGTTGAGTGTCTCTGACAGGGGTGCTCAATGGATCAAAATAAGCGGCGGCATCAAAATTTTTCTTGATAGTTATAACGCCAGTCCCTGCAGTATGGATGCATTTTTGGAGTATCTTTCTATTTGCGGCAAAGAATGTGTTCTGCTTGTTGGAGATATGCTGGAATTGGGTTATAAGTCTTCCTTCTTTCATCAAGAATTGGGTCGGAAAGCAGGGTTGATTTCTTGTGAACATATGTTTTTTATTGGAGATTTTCGAGCAGATTTTGAAAATGGGTTAAAAAAATCTCCCTTTAAGGGTCGGTGTTATTTGTTTGAGGAGTATAGTCAGGATTGTTGTAAGAAAATTATGTCTGTCTTGAATGAAAATAATTTTTTAGCAGTGAAAGCCTCTAGAGGCTTGAGGCTGGAGCGTGTTGTGGAAGGCTTAAAATGTGAGGTGTTTTCTTGATTTATCAATGGCTGTTTGAATTGTCTGATATTTTTTCTGTGTTTAATATATTTCGCTACATTACGTTTCGAAGTGTTTTATCATTTTTCACCGCCTTTTTTGTTTGTTGGATTTTTGGGCCTTATTTTATCAGGAGGATGAAAAGAGGGCTGTTTTCAGAAAAAATCAATGAAGACGCTCCAAAGTCGCATTTGAAAAAAACAGGGACTCCCACCATGGGAGGGGGGCTGATTCTTTTTTGTCTGCTTGTTGTATTGCTCTTTTGGATTGATCTTAAAGAGCCTCTCGTGTGGGCTGTATTAGGCATTACTTTCGGATTTGCTCTGATTGGATTTTGGGATGACTGGCTGAAACTTCGCCGTGATAAAATGAGAGGTCTGTCGGGCAAGACGCGTTTGATTTTGGAATTTGCAATATCCGGTGTGGTTTTGTTTTTGCTTTATTATTTCGGCCAAACGGACACTCAGTTGTATTTGCCTTTCTTTAAAAATGTATCCTTTCATTTGTCTTGGGGTTATGTTGTTTTTGGAAGTTTTATCATTGTTGGAATGGCAAATGCTGTCAATTTGACGGATGGGCTGGACGGGCTGGCTGCTTTTCCAGTGCTGGTGTCTTCTGCGGCTTTGGGGGTCTTTAGTTATTTAGCAGGACACTTTGATTTGTCCTCTTATTTAGGAATCCCTTATATTGCCGGTGCCGGAGAATTGATGCCTCTGGCTATGGCGGTATCAGCGGCCAGTTTAGGTTTTTTGTGGTACAATGCCCATCCAGCTCAAATTTTTATGGGAAATGTAGGAAGTCTGAGTATGGGAGGGTTTCTGGGGATTCTTGCAGTATTGACAAAAAATGAACTGCTGGTTCCTTTATTAGGAGGGGTGTTTGTGATTGAAGCCTTGTCGGTCATTTCTCAGGTTTTTTCTTTTCAACTAACGGGAAAAAGAATATTCTCGATGGCTCCTTTGCATCACCATTTTGAGTTAAAAGGCATCAGTGAATCTAAAATTATTGTGCGTTTTTGGATTGTTTCCTTATTGTTTGCTGTTTTAAGTTTGGCAACATTGAAGTTAAGGTGATTTTATTATGGTAAAAATCAATTCACTTTTGGATTTAAAAGATAAGAAGATACTAGTCGTCGGACTAGGGAGGACGGGTGTTTCTCTTATTAAATTTCTTTGCAGGCACGGGGCTCAAGTAACAGCCAGCGATCATAAATCGGAAGCTGAGCTTTCTGATTATTTGAAAAGGATTAAAGATTTGGGTGTTGCGCTTCAGCTTGAAGGGCATCCGCCTTCAGCTTTTTTAGGCCAAGATATTATCATTGTCAGTCCGGGAGTTCCCATAAATATTAAACTGTTTGATCATATCAAATCCAAAGGTATTTTAGTCACGGGTGAATTTGAATTTTGTTCTGCTTTTGTCAAAGAGCCTATGATTGTTATCACAGGCACAAACGGAAAAACCACTGTGGCGGAGCTGGCTTATCAGTTTTTGACTAACTCTGGAGTGAAAGCATGGGTGGGGGGCAATTATGGACCGCCCCTCAGTGAATATCTCTGTCGAGAGGAGTCTGCGGATGTGTTGGTTGTGGAAGCCTCCAGCTATATGCTGGAACACATTAAACGTATGGTTCCTAACTGTATCGTGTTCACTAATTTTGCTGAGAGCCATTTAGACCGGCATAAAACTTTAAGCGCCTATTTATCTACAAAGAGAAAAATTTTCTTAAATACTTATTTAAAAACAACAAGTATTCTGAATGCAGATGATCGAACTGTGCTGGAGGTCGCTCATGATCCCTTGGTTCAAAGGGGAAATATTTTATATTTCTCTAGAAAAAAATCTTTGGAGCCTCAGATTATGAAGATAGGAGGAGCCGTGATGATCGGAGATAAAATTCATGTCCGAACAGGCCCCGAAATTGAATATTATTCCATGAAGAATGTAAAAGTGGTTGGGGATCACACGTATGAAAATATTATGGCGGCCATTTTGGCCAGCCGTGAATATGGAGCCAAGTGGGACTCCATTCAAGAAATTCTTATGAACTACAGCGGCCAGCCTCACCGCATGGAGTATGTACGCAAGGTGGGGGGGGTTGCCTTTTACAATGACTCCAAAGCGACCAATGTCCACGCAGTGATGAGAGCTATTGATGCTTTTGACGGCAATTTGATTTTAATTATGGGGGGAAAAGACGGTCAGATTAATTTTGAGCCTTTGAAGGAGCGTATTCAAAGAAAGGTAAAAAATTTAATTTTGGTGGGAGAGAGCAAAGAGAAAATCAACCGTCATATTGGAAATTTTAGCGAGACTTTTCTGATTGGAACTTTTGAAGAGGCTGTATTGATCGCTTATCAAAAGTCACGCATTGGAGACACAGTGATTTTATCTCCGGGATGCTCCAGTTTTGACAGTTTTAATTCTTACCAGGAAAGAGGTGAAACCTTTAAAGAGCTGGTGAACCAATTTCAATAGTTTTATGCAAAAGTCTGATTTAGTTTATGAAGGAAAGTGCAAGAAGGTTTTTAAAATTGAAGGAAACTCCGACAAAGTGTGGGTGGAGTTTAAAGACAGCCTGACGGCTTTCAATAACCAAAAAAAATCTTCATTTGCGGGAAAAGGCCGGCTCAACCGCAGCACCAGCTCTCTCTTGTTCCAATACTTAAGTGTGCCGAATCACTGGGTGAAGGATGAGGGAGGGGATGCAATGATTGCTCAGTCCTTATCTATGATTCCTTTAGAGGTTGTCATGCGAAACCGCCTTGCGGGATCGACGGCTGAAAAGTTTCAAAAAAAAGAAGGGCAGACTCTGCCTTTTCCTCTTTTTGAACTTTACTATAAAGAAGAGCCTTTAGGGGACCCTTTTATCTCCAGTGAGCAAGCTGCGGCGTTGAGGCTGTCTTCTTTGGAAGAAATAGAGGAGATTAAGCTTTTAGCTTTAAAGGTGAATAATGAATTGCTCTCTCTTTTTTCTAAATGCGGTTTAGATCTCATTGATTTTAAATTAGAATTTGGCAGAAACTCTAAAGGAGAACTGCTCTTGGGAGATGAGATCTCTGCGGACAGCTGCCGCATTTGGACCTCAGATGGGAAAAGGCTGGATAAAGATCGTTTTCGACTGGATTTAGGAAGCGTCAAAGAAGGATACCAAGAAATTTATAAAAGACTTCAATCCGTTCTTGTTTAGGATTTATGGCTGTTTGGGTCCGCATCTCCTAAAATGCCGCCGCTCAAAAATTCATGCGCTGTTAATTAAAGTAAAAGGATGGGTTTTTATGGATTGAGGAGAAGACTGCCTTTGATGTTTTCTTCAAATTCCAGTCCGTCTCTCTTGCCGCATTCTAAATGCTTCTCTAGTACGCGCAGGGCGTTTGCCAGCATATTTTTCCTATGGCTTATAATCTTCAAAGTCTTTTTAATTTCTTCCAGATAGAATCCGACGCTGTCTTCACTAAGACTCTTGTCATTCACTTCTTCAAGCAATTTTTTCACTGCCCGGCATTCACGTTCGCTCAACACATTTTTAATACAGTCCAACTCTCTTTCATTCATGTCCAATCCGCCTTTTCACACTTGCAGGCTCCAGGGTTTTATATATTCGCGGCTGTGCGGAAATACAATAAAATTCCAGTTAAAAACTGATGTATGAGCCGCTCACACATGGAGGCAAAAAAGAAAAGCGGGGCAAACAAAGCTGTAAACGAGTTCGGTTTTGAACACAGTGCGGCTGTAAGTCAGATTTTATCTGCCCGCGGAGGGACTTGAACCCCCACACCTTGCGGTACTAGATCCTAAGTCTAGCGCGTCTGCCAATTCCGCCACGCGGGCTTTGTTTTTTAAGATAATGCTTTCAATTCTTTCTCAATAAACTTCTTATAGCCGGCCGGATCCATCAAATGAGTCAAATCATTTTCACGACTCATCTCGATTCGAATCAGCCATCCTTCACTCATGGGGCTGTCGCTAATGAGTCCCGGTGAAAGGCTGCTGTTCACCTCCACAACTTCCCCGGAAACAGGAACATACAAGTCGCTGACGTGCTTGTTGCTTTCCACTAAGCCAAACACCTGAGTTCTTTCTAAAATTTGACCCTTTTGAGGCAGTTTCCAACTGACAATTTCACCCAGCTGATCTTGAGCAAAGTGCGTAATACCTACAGTCACTGTATTTTTATCCTCTAAAGACACCCATTCATGAGTGCTGGTGTAATAAAAATTGTCCGTAGGGACAATGAGCCTTCTCGGTATATCCAAATCATTGTCATTCATAAAAAAGAGCCTCCTTCAAGTGAGTAGTTCTACCAAAGAAATTTTACTTGTTCAAAACATAAAATAAAACTAATCTTTTCTATAAAAAGGAGTGGAAACCGTTTGGGAGAGAGCAAAACTGCCGTGAATCTGCGTAAAAAAACGACTTCCTGGAAAAGAGAATTCTTTTTGAACGAGGGCAAGCCCTATCATTTTCTCCAGAGAAGGAGAGAAGGCGCCGCTGGTCACACGCCCTATCTGCTTCTTGTCTTTAGAAAAAAGTAAATAGGAATGCCTCGGAATGCCTGATTTTTCTGCAATTTCAAAACCAATCCATCTTCTTTGGGTTGCTTTGAGGGCGGCTGTTTTCCCCACAAAGTCAGATTTATTTTTGCAGGCCCAGGCCAATCCCATTTCACACGGGGACACCGTCTCATCCATATCCGAACCGTAAAGAGGGTATTTCATCTCCAAACGCAGGGTGTTTCTTGCAGACAACCCTGCTGGAACTGCCTTTAAATTCATAAATTCCTCCCAAAGATTTAAAACCTGACTGCAAGGGGATAAAATTTCAAAACCGTCTTCACCGGTGTAGCCTGTTCGGGAGATGAGATGTCTTTCTCTTCGAAAATCAAAAAAATCAAATTGAAATTTTTTTAAAGACACTGATGGGAAGATTTTTTCTATCAATATTTTGGACTCTGGACCCTGCACCGCAATTTGCCCCCACTGTGAGCTAACGTCCTCTACAGAAATTTTTGAAAAAGATTTCATCCATTTTAATATTTTACCGGTGCTGCCGGCATTTACGCAAAGAAGGTACTCAGAAGGTTTTTTAAAGCAATAAAGAATCATATCGTCCAAAACACCTCCCTGTTCATTGCACATAAGGGTGTATTGACAGTGGTTTTCTTTAAGATCCTGAATATTATTAGTCATGATGGAAGATAGAAACTCTAAGGCTTTGGAGTCTTTGATAAAGATTTCCCCCATGTGAGAGACATCAAACACTCCCGCCTTTTTTCTTACGGACAAATGCTCGGTTCTTGCATTTGAAAATTCCAAAGGCATTTTCCATCCTGCAAAAGATATTATTTTAGCTTTAAGTTTTTTATGATGGTCAAAAAGAGGTGTGGTTTTCAGTTCACCCATAGATAGGAGTGTTAGAGGTTTTTCTTTTTCAGACGTACGTACGCCTCTAAAGCCGCCGCATAAGCCTCCTCCCGCAGAGAATAAGTATTGATGATTTTATATAATTCTACTAGTTTTGGGATCCGCCGGATTTGCGACTTTGATATCTTGACTGGTTGAGCTTTTTCAGTTTTCCTTTCCATATCTGAGGTTTAATCAGTTCCATGTAGAGGGTCAAGAAAAAGAAATGGTTTCAATGAGGATTTTGAAATGAAGAAAATGAACGGAAAACTAGTAGCTCAAACTTTGAAAGACCAAGTGAAAGAAGACGTACAGAAGCTAAAAAAGCAAGGGATTCATCCCAGCTTATGCGTGTTGTTGGCGGGAGACAATCCTGCTGGCGAAGTCTATGTCAAACATAAAATAAAGGCTTGCGGGGAGGCCGGTATTTATTCAAAACTGTTGAAATTTTCAGCAGATGTGACGCAGGAGGAGCTTGTAAAAACACTGCACTCATTAAACCAGGATGAACAGGTGCATGGTATTTTGGTGCAAATGCCTTTGCCTGAACACTTAGATCAACAAAATATAATCTCTCATGTTTCGCCTAAAAAAGACGTAGATGCTCTCACTGTTGAAAGCGTAGGAGCTTTATGGTCCTCTTCTGCTGTTGTCTCCCCCTGCACCCCTCAGGGCATTGCCGCAATGCTGGATTACTATGGTATTCCTCTTGAAGGCCGTCATGCGGTGGTTGTGGGCCGAAGCCTCATTGTGGGCCTCCCCATGGTTCGACTGCTGTTAAAGAAAAATGCCACAGTCACTGTATGCCACTCTCAAACTTCTATTTTAAGGGAGCATACAAAAAAGGCTGATGTAGTTATTTCAGCTTGCGGAAAACATCATTTGTTGAAAGCACAAGATTTTAAAAAAGGGGCTGTGGTTGTAGATGTGGGGATCCATAGAATTGTCAAAAACGGCAGGACAGTTCTTGAAGGGGATGTTTGTCCGGAAGGATTGGACGGTGTTTTAGATTATTTCAGCCCTGTTCCCGGCGGAGTCGGCCCTATGACTATTGCCTGCTTGTTGAAAAATGCTCTTCAACTGGCCCGCCAATCCCGTGCTTAAACTGCCTGAGGTGAAAACGCCTGCTGAATTTTATCACCCTCTTTTTTTGCAGAAAGTGTGAGATCAATTCAAACTCCTTTGATTTTATTTTCATAGACACCTGTAACCGCAATAAGAAGGATCATCCTCGTCCGGACAGACAGCATTTTATTTGACACACAATATAATGAACCATTTTTGGACGATGGAATCAAAAATGGTCCGGATTCCACCTCAAAACCCTCTTTTTACTCCTTTATTCATGTTCCTCATTTTGCATACCTATTTTTGTACAACCATATCACAGGGGGTTTTATGAAGAAAAAGAGAGGACAGGGGTTAATAGAGTACCTCATTTTGGTGGCCTTAATGGCTGTGGCGACCATCGGCATCGTTCGGGTCTTGAATCAAACAGTCAAATCCAGATTCGCCAATGCCATTCACGCTCTCCAGGGAACGAACAAAAAAGCTAAAACAGATTCTGTCAAAAGTTCGGATTATAAAAAAAGTGATCTCAGCGATTTTATGAATGGGGCCGCCAGTGACTCAAAACCTAAGAAAAAATAGAAGAAAGGGGCAGGCTGTTTTGGAATTTATTGTTTTGCTTTCTGTTTATGCATTTGTTGTTTTTTTTGTTTTTCAAATCTCATGGCTGTTAGGAGTCCGCTCCTATCTCAACCAACAACTTTATGAATCTCTTTTTTGCATGGCCAAGGGTTATACCCAGGTTCATTGCAAAAAAGAGATAAGGAGGAAAAGCAAGTTTGTTTTATTTTGGGGCCGTCTTAAAAATATTCGCTTGAAAGGAGATAAAAAACGATGGACAGGATCTTTGGAAATACATCCTTGGAATATAAAATTAAAAAGGGTTCTTCAAATCCCAGAGGATTTATTGCAATGACATTATTATTGTTTGTGCCTTTGTTTATTTCTATATTTCTTTTATCTTTTGCGTTTTTGCTGACCTTGAAAAATTATAATCAAGCTTATTTTCTTTGCTATAAAACAGGCGCAAAAATACAAAAAACCCTGCAAGGTTCTTTGAAAACACTTATCCGTATGAACACGCAGGCTGGATTTCTTCGTCTCAGAAGGAGTGTTGCGGAGTGGAGATATAAAACTTCTTTAATTTCCCTAGAGCCTGTGAATATTTTAAAAGCCCGGCAGGCTTTGCAGGAAGTTAAGCAGTCCCAAAAATCTTTTGCTCGAAAGCAAGAAGAGATTTTGAAACAGGCTCAACGAAAATTTCAAGCTCAGTGGACCCATTTTAAATTTCAATCTAAAAAATATATGAAGAAAGTGAAAAAAACATTTGCTTTGCCTCCTTTGGCTGTCCAAAAAGAGCCTCCCGACGGAGATTCCCCCGGCTATGCACCCGTTCAAAATTTTTCTGAGAATCA
The DNA here is from genome assembly GCA_965199935.1 of Bdellovibrionales bacterium. Classification (GTDB taxonomy): domain Bacteria; phylum Bdellovibrionota; class Bdellovibrionia; order Bdellovibrionales; family UBA1609; genus JAPPLG01. The sequence goes on along the minus strand of CBDATD010000001.1, from coordinate 299,307 downwards.
AAAGATAACAATTTCTTGGGTTATGGATGGGTTCGCCTTATTGCCTCGGTTGTTGAGTGAAAAATTAGGACTTAAAGGAGTGTCCACCCATCACTGCTCTGTAAGTTTGGAGGGTTCGACAAGAGGTTTTCATATCAAATTAATGAAATAATTGGTTTTAAAGGAGAAACAATATGAAAAATAATCGTAAAAAAAGAGGTCAGATTTTTATTGAATTTATATGGATGCTTATTTTTGTATTTGGGTTTCTATCCTCCATTTTTTATCTCTATGATAAGTCTGGGAAAGAAATGAAAAAGTACGAAATGGGACGGAATGTGAATTATGGTTCAACCAGCTCTGTCGCTCCTTAAGGGTTATAAACAGTATCTGGGTGTTTTTGTTTTGCTGGCTTTATTTTCATTGTTTTTTACCTGGATTCACTATACAAACAATGAGGAGGAGCCGGAGGCTCCTGTTTTTCAGGTGTCAGATAATATTCCTGAAGGTTTTGTTATGGTGCCGATTGAGCTGGAAAATCACGAAGCAGTGAGTGATCTTATTTTATCCCATGGTGTTGTGGACCTTTATTATCAACCGGAAAACTTATCGGTTCCTCATAAGTTTGCACAGGCAGTACGCGCTGTGCGTTTGCAAACAGGCCGCTTTTCAGTTCTTATTCCAGAAGACGAGGTTTCTCTTTTTTTAAAATCTTCACTCATGTTTCATGCTGTAGTTCAAAACCCGAAGGCTCAAGGCTCCCGCATTTTGCATCCTCCAAGACAAAGATCCATTACTGTTGAGGCAGGTATCTAAAATGTTTCACTCTTTTTTTCTGTTTTTTATTTTGTTCACAGCGCCTTCTTCTTATTCAACCCTGTTGAAAGCTCCTCAAACTCCTTTAGAAGAGTTTTCCGCGTACGTACAAACGGAATCTGCTGTTTCTTATGCACAGAGGCAGTTTGAACAAATTCAAACTCAGCCGGATGATATTAAAAAGTTAAGATTGATGCTGGAGCAGGCTCAGAGATCTTTTTTGAAGGATCATCTCCACCAATCTGGGGATTATTTTCGATCTATTGTCAAAATGGCGCATCAAAAAGATTGGGCGGCGGAGGCTCAAAAAATTATTTTTTATTCTTTTCTCCGCCTGGCTCAAATTGAGTGGAAGGGTCTGGAGGCAGAGGCCCTTTTGTATTCAGCATCTGTTTTAGCTCCTCAATTAGAGCCGGATGTTCAGCTGTTTCCCCCTCCTTTAATTCAAAAATTTAACGCCATTAGAAAAAAACAAGCCAAACTTTCTGTATCTTTAAAGAGGATATTTCCTTTTCATGAGATAATATTGATCAACGGACGTGTTTTTTCCAACAAAGTCCGCCTTCCTTATGGGGAGTACAGGGTGACTGCCCTCAGCTCTTCCCATAGAAAATGGAGCCGTATTATTTCTCTTTCCCAGCTGGTGCAGAAAAGAATTGTGACCGCTCCTTTGGTGAGCGGCAGCTGCCGGCACCCTGTGTTTTCTAAAGGGATAAAACACAGCCCTGTTCTTTTTCCAAATTTTTGTTTGTGGACAAAAAGTCTCAAAAAATCTGCTCCAACATCCGCCTCGGAAGAGTTCTACACATCTAGTGAGATTCAAAAAAATGCAGAGGATTTAAAAACTTCTATAAAATGGAAAGAACACAAAAAATGGGGGGCTTTTGCCGCGGCGGCGGTGGGTGTGGCCGCTGTTGGATTTCTCTTGTGGAGGAATCAAAAATCTTCTCAGAAAAATCCTGTAAAACAGCCTCCAAAACTAAAGAAAGGCTTCTAAGAAGCATCCTCCCCTTCCGTTTGCAGGTGGTGCAGATATTGTTTTTCCAGCAAAGTGTTTAAGTCCCCCCACTTTTTTTCTCCTGTGTCGAGCCGCTCGGTTAAATCTTTAAAACGCTCTTTTAAGTATAATGGAAGAACAGGTTTTCTTTCTGGAAATTTTTGAGGGGGATAGATTTGTCTAAACATTTTATCCCAATGAAATTGTGTTCCAGGGTCCACCTTGCCTCGAAAGCCGGCAATATGCTCATGCCCTAAAATTCGATCCGGAGATTCGAGAACAGGATAGATTTTTTGTAAATGCAATATCAGTCGAGAGAGAGATACATATTGTTCCTTGGTGTAGTCGAATAAATTTCCGTTGAGATTGACAAGCTCAACTCCAATGGAAAAATTGTTCAGGTGGGTCCATTTTTTCCAAATGCTGTGTCCGGCATGAAAAGCTTTCAGAGGCTTTTCTAAGCAAGAGACGATTTCGTAGATCATGCCCTTTAGGTCAATGACAAAATGAGCGGATGTTTTTTTGCTGGGATTTTTGAAAATTTCAAAAGTTTTTTCCAAAGAACAGCCTGTGTAGTGCAGGATCAAAAACTGCACGTCAATCAGGGAGCCGTCTGTGTTGGGAGAGTGAAAAGGAGTTTTATATTCCATTGAGAGCAAAGCCTTTGAAGGGATGTTTTTTTTCAAAGCTTACTCGAAAATATGATTTTTGTCTAACCATCAAATTCAGTTCTGCTTGAGGTGGAAACAGTCCTGAGAGATAAAGATAAAAATGAAGGGTCTCTTTTACTGTCTTAGAGGACTGAGCAGGGAAAAACCAACAAAAAAGATTGAAAAAATCTAATCTTTTTTGAAAATTTTGCCGTTTGTAAACTTGATATGTCTTGTTTTTGGAAAAAGTTTGCAAAGTGGCTTGAAGAATACCAGAAAGAGCTGATTCTTCTTCTGATCGCGGCGGGGTTGACTTTATCTGTGCAGTTGATCGGCTGTAATGATCAAGTCGTTTTAAATTACAGTCCTCCTACGAGCTGTGATGATTTTGATCTTTCTGGGTTAGAGGATGCAAGCTGTGAGGACGTTTCTGTAGATACGGAAAGAGACTTTGATGCGGCTGGAAACTTTCCCGGGGAATTTTCAGGTGCAGACAGCGGCAGTCCAGGAGAAATCAGGCCGGCGGAGCCAAGGAGTCAAGGAGCCAATTCTTATATGACAGTTACTGCTACGTACAATATGGGAGTGGTGGATATTATTTTTGTAATAGATAATTCCAGGTCTATGCATGTCGAACAAAGAAACATTGCCAATCAGTTTGATCAATTCTTAGATGATATTCAATATTTAGATTACCGCATTGCTATAATGACGGTAGATATATCTGATTCTCCAGACAACCGCGACCGCACTTATCAGGACGGTCACTTTATTAGATTTAAAAACGGCAGAAAATACATTTCCAATGAGCAAGGGAGCCAGTCTGAACATAGAAAAAATATTAAAATGTTTAGAGAATCTGTTCAAAGACCTGAGTCTATCGAGTGCATGGAGCCGGGAAAAGCAGATTTGTGTCCGGATGATGAAAGGGCTATTTGTGCTTTAAACAAATCTCTGGATATTTCCTCTCAAAGGGATTTCTTTAGACCGCACTCTCATTTAATGGTGGTTATTTTGTCTGATGAAGATGAGAGATCTTCTGAGGAATATCGAGAACAGCAGTGGGCCTTAAACAGAACCGATTACAGGTTAAGATCTTGTGATGATCCTCGTAATTTTTACAGTAAAGTGGCCCAAAGAATTGGTTTGAACACAGGCATTAGCGTTCATGCTATTATCATTCCCCCCGGAGACGACGACTGTCTGGCTGAACAGGACGAGGAATTGGGACAGGGCTATTACGGTGAAGTTTATGAAGATTTTGCAGAGCCTTCAAGCAGTATCGTAAGGGAATACCCCTACATAACACGCGGGAGAGTGTTGTCTATCTGTGACCGGGACTATGGTTCTCAGTTAGGTCAATTGTCTGATTATTTGCAAAGGCCTCTGCCTATTACACTGTCCTGTGAGCCTTACCGAGTCGAAAATGTCCGTTTGGTGGATGAGGACGGAGGAAGCGAAAAAGTCAAATATGAATTAGATGGAAAAAATCTGACGATCACAGAAGATCGAGTTTCCTTGTCTTCTCAGATTCGCTTAACGGTTTTCTGTCCTAAAGAGTAGTTAGTTCTTTAGTCTTGTCATCTAATTTGCACGTTATACAAAGAGAGGTGATAGATATGGAAAAAATTCAAAGAATTATCGAAGACAGCGGGGAAAAAACTCAGTTCTTGGATGAACAAAATAAATGCCCCCTTTGTTGCGGCGATTTAGACATTTATGTTGAATCCATTTCAAAGAGTTCTTTAAGAGAAGAAGCCCGCTGTACAGCCTGCATGGCTTTATCTCGTGTGGAAAATCATATTGTGCATTAAAGTGCTTCAGTCCGTAAAAATATTGTTTTTTTATGTGAAAAAAAGGCATCTTAATATGTCAAAAAAAAGACACTTCTTGACGTAAAAATCAACTTTTAATCCATTTGAGGCCTTTTTTACGAGATTTTTGTAAACATTACGAGTCAAATTGTTGACGAACCTTTGTGTTGATTGATAGGTAGGGTGCTGAGGCAGTGGGTCGTTGGGTCCGGTGCGGTGTTTATTTGAAGAGCGGCCGTTCGTTCAGAAGTGTTGTTTTTTTGTGTCAATAAGCGGGCGGGGGAGGTGGTAGCCATGTCAGATCCTTATCTACTTGATGCAGACAATTTTATTTTCAAAGGCTTTGATCCAACCTCGGTGTTGAAATCTTACTGCAAGCAAATCTACTGTTCTGTGGAGGACAAGTCTCCCAGCGAAGCGACTAAGTCAGCTTGGGTTTTAAAAACTGAAGACGGAAAATACACAGGTGTTATTCGAGTGGTGTCTGCTTCACTGAGTTTTGTTGTCACATCTACCAGCAAAGAACCGAGGCATCTCATTGATGATCTTTACTCTCAATTTTCAAGTAAGATCTCCGTATGGAACCACAATCGTGAATTCCCCCCCTATGATACCTCTTCCTTATAAGACCAGAATGAAAAAATTTGGAGTGGAATAAAATCTCATCCTTAACAGGCAGGGGTTTGGGAGATTGCAGGGAGTTTCTGTAAGATGGAAGGGTGTAAACGTTGCATCTTTTTTTAAAATATCTTGACACTCAGTTACATAAAAGAATACCGTCCCGACTGATGAGGGATGACAAGGTTTTGAATGCGTCATTATGAATAAAAATGAAAATCCGTTAATTAGTTTAGTGTTCAATATAGCTGTTCCTGTGGCTGTTTTAAATTACAGCTCCCGCCTATTTCCTCATGTCAGTCCTATTGTTTCTTTGGGTGCGGCTTTGAGCTTTCCAATATTCTATGGTCTTACAGATTACATAAAAAATAATAGGCATAAAAATATTTTATCCATTGTGGGTACAGTGAATGTGTTGTTGACAGGAGGGTTTGCTTTATTCACTCTAGAGGGGGTGTGGTTTGCAGTTAAAGAAGCTGTGATTCCCTTTTTAATTGGATTATGGGTTTTACTGTCAAGTTTTACGGATAAACCCTTAATGAAGTGGGTAGTTCATAAATCTTCTCTTTTCCAAAAAGAAGCTATTGATTTTCAGTTGGATTCACAGTTGAAAAAAAATCATTATGAAAAGCTTTTAAAAAAATCTACGCTTTATCTCTCAGTCTGCTTTTTTTTTAGTGCTGTCTTGAACTTTATTCTGGGAATGAAAATATTCACAAACAACAGTGTTCTATCTGGTCTGGAACAGCAGAATGCACTCAATGAACAAATTGCAGATATGACGTGGATCAGTTTTTTAGTGATCGGCTTGCCCCTCACCGTGGTCTCCGGTTGGACTTTGTGGTGGTTTGTCAGCCGTCTGCAAAAAATAACAGGACTCTCTTTAAATCAAATACTGCAAACCAAATAATTCACTTTGTGCTCCCGCACAAGCAAAGCATTTGGAATACTGAACGAACGGATCCGCAAGACTCCAAATACGCATTTTGTTGAAAAATCCTTATTCCAAGTTTACAGGAACAGTTGTTCTTCTAAAGGAATATTGTATTTTTCCTTTAATTTTTTGTTTTTATTTCTGTTTTTTATAAATTTTCCTTTTATATTTTTTTTGTGATTTTTCATAGGGTTTGTGAAAAGGTTAAGCAGTTTTTGAGCTTTATCCCTGCTGTTTCTTTGCAGGCGGCGAGAGAGAAAAGTCCTTTTGAGCTGTGATTTTTCTGACTTTAATTTTTGCCTGTATCTTGTGTGCTGTGGTTTCATTTTAATCTTATTTTCTTTTTTTTGGTTTGTTTCTTGAATATGCTGTTCAAAGTTTGTTTTTTTCTCTATCCAATGATTGTCGGCCCAAACAAATGAGCTGAGGAAAGCGACAGCCAGATATTTTGAAACGTCGTTCATGCTTTGTCCAGAGTAAGGGAGTCGGCGCAGAAAGTCCACAACAGAAAAAAAGAGGCTGAACCCCCGTTTTCACAAGGGGCGGCCGCTTGTGAGTCTGCCTCCAACCCTGTGCTTGACAGCAGGGAATGGATTTTATATGAGTTTGTGGTGCAAAATATCAGGTCTTTTGATACCGGGCTTTTTTTGATTTTGCATTCAACGTCTTGAAATGAAGGGATCCTGCCTATGAGTATGGGTGATGTTGTTAATATTTTAATGGTTTTAGGCAAGACGTTTACAGCATCTTTAATCTGGATTGCAAAAGTTTTAATTATTGCTTTAGCCGTCATTGCAGTTCTTGGAGTGTTGGTGCGCTTCATTAAAAAACCTGATAAAAAACAAAAGAAACAAATCAAAGTAGAAGATTTAGGAAAACAGTTGGAATCTTATTATTTACAGGTGAAGAAAGTCACAACAGGAAAAAAAACTTTTGAAAGTTTAGCTAAAAAACTGAATAAGAAAAGACAAGATCAGGAAAAGAAAAATATCTATGGTCCTGTGGCTTTTCTTTTAGATTTCAAAGGAGACATTAAAGCCTCTCAAGTGGAAAAACTCAGAGATGAAGTTTCCACTCTTTTAAAAGTTGCAGATCCAAAAAAAGATGAGGTGATTGTACGCATTGAAAGTCCTGGAGGAGTGGTGCACGGCTACGGTTTGTCGGCCAGTCAGCTGAAAAGAATTAAAGACCGCAAGCTTCCCCTCACGGTCTGTATAGATAAGGTAGCGGCCAGCGGCGGTTATATGATGGCTTGTGTGGCGGATAAGATTTTGGCGGCCCCTTTCGCCATTGTGGGTTCTATCGGTGTGGTCTTTCAACTGCCCAATCTGCACCGCTTTTTAAAAAGCAAGGACATTGACTATATTCAGCTGACAGCCGGCGAACACAAAAGAACAATTAGTCTGTTTGGCGAGGTTTCGGAGAAGGGGAAAGCTAAGCAGCTGCAGGATGTTGAAGATATGCATAAATTATTTAAAGAACACGTTCATTCTCACAGACCTTCTTTAGATATTGATAAGGTTTCTACAGGGGAGTATTGGTATGGCGTTCGGGCCAAAGAATTAAATCTCATAGATCAAATTTCCACCAGTGATGATTACATTGCACAGCTGTTGATGGATAACAAGAGGGTCTTTAAAGTGGAATTGTCTCTTCAAAAAAATTGGACGGATAAATTAAGCGGCAGATTGGACAGCCTCCTTAGGAGTTCTTTGACTCGAAAGTTTTTTCCAAAAGAAGAACCGCCTCTAGAGGCTCCTGCTCATTTTCCTGAACATCTTATTTGAAATAAAAATCAGTGATTGTGTAAAACTGTTCTCCTTTAGGGCTTCGAAACTCAAAGCTTTCATTTTTTTTCTTTCCGATGAGGTTTCGGGCTAAAGGAGAATTAATGGATATTTTTTTTTGGCTGATATCCGACTCGTCTTCACCAACAATTTGATAGCTGCTTTTGCCGCCGTTTTCATCTTCTAAAGAAACACAGGCTCCAAAGATGATTTTGTCTGATTTGAGCTTGGAAGTATCTATGACTTCAGCATTGGCAATTTTGTCTGAAATTTCTGAGATGCGGGCTTCCGTTAAAGCTTGTTGTTCTTTAGCGGCGTCATAGTCTGCATTTTCACTCAAATCACCGTGGCCTCGAGCTTCCTCAATAGCTTTTATGACTTGTGGTCTTCTGACCTCAATGAGGTGTTTAAGTTCTTTTTCGAGCTGAGCTTTGCCATGCACAGTCATAGGTCTTCTGGACGTCAATTCTAATTTCTCCGAAAAAAGACTGTTTAAAAACTTTCTTTCATGCAACCATGAAAGTATTTTAAAATGTGACAACGAAATGCTGTTGCCTTAACTTTCAATAGAATACACGAAGTAGTATGAGAAATACAAATAGAATAAAAAGACAATTTTTCGATTTGAAGCAGGCCCTGGCAAATCAAATCAGCCCTAAGTCCCTGTTGGTGAAAATGGAATCGGCGGATGCAGCCTCTTTCCTGTCTCATGAGGATCAATACACCTCCCAAATTATTTCTGTTCTTATTGAAATACAAAAATTGGGCTCTGTTTTAGAAGAAATGCCTTCTGATAAACTTATTCCCTTGCTGAGGGGTATGCCTGAAGCGCAAATAGACAGCCTTTTTACTTCCGCTCAAATGGACGATCTTATTTATCTGCTGAAATTTATAGACTCTGAAAAGCAGGAGGAGATTTTAGCCCGCTCTCCCCGCAGAGAGCAAATTGAAAAATTTTTGAAATATTCTGAAAACCAGGCAGGACGCATTATGCGAACACCCGTCTTTGCCCTGCCGGTTCAAATGAGCGCTGTTGACAGTATTAGAAAATTAAGAGAGCGGTCTCTTGAAGAGTTTATTTTTTACATTTACTGTACAGATGATCAAGGGAAGCTGATCGGCGTTGTCTCCATGAGACAGGCGGCGACGGCTCCAGCGGATACTCCTTTGGAAAAACTAATGAAAAAAGAGGTGATTTACGTACATGATAATATTTCAACAAGGGATGCGGCGAAGGTGGCCGCCCACTATGATTTTTTAGCTTTGCCTGTGGTGAATAAAGATCAAAAACTTTTAGGGCTTATTACTATGGAAGATATTATTGATATTATACAAGAGCAAAACACGGCGAACATTTATGCCAGGGCGGGTCTGCAAACAGAAGAGAAGGTGCATTCCAGCCCATGGATGAGTATTAAAAATCGTCTTCCTTGGATGTTTTTAAATCTTGTTTTAGCAGTGACGGCCAGCTCTGTTATTTCACTGTTTGAAGAAACGATGAGCCGTTTGATTATTTTAGCGAGTTTAAAAAATATTGCGGCCAGCATGGGAGGCAATACAGCGATACAGACTTTGACGGTGACCACCCGCGGGATGGCTGTGGGAGATTTTCGTTTTACTCCTTTTTCTGCCTCTTTGTTTAAAGAGCTTATTGTGGGTTTGGTGATGGGGGTTGTGATGGGGCTCAGTGCCGGGGTGATCACTTACTTATGGAAAGAAAGTTTTTTGGTTTCTGCAGTCATTTGTATAGCTATGGTTCTCAATTGTTTAATGGCTGTTTTTGCAGGCTCTGTGGTGCCTATCATACTCAGCCTTTTCAAGAGAGATCCTGCGGCCGGGAGTGGAGTTCTGGTCACAATGATTACAGATATTTTTGGTTTTTTTGCCTTTTTAGCCATAGCACAATTAGGCTTAAATTTATTTGAGGTTCAGCTTTAAATGAAGGAATTTAATGGATTTTAATAAACAATTGCTGTCTGAGAAAATTCTTCAATCTCAATCTTTTGTCCTCACCACGCATAAGAACTGTGATGCAGACGGCTTGGGTTCTGTTTTAGCTTTTCACCATGTTTTGACAAAACAGGGCAAGCAGGTGCAGTCTTTGGCGGTGGATGAAATTTCCAAACGCTATGATTTTATGAATTATCAGGGTTTTGTTTCTGTGTATCAAAAAAACCGGGTGCAGCCGGCAGATACAGCTCTTATTTTTGATACCAATGACCCCCGGCTGGTGGAGCCTTTGTACTCCGAATTACAGCGCAAAACAAAGACGCAGATTTTTATTGACCATCACTCGCCTCTCTCTTCGACAAAAGAAATAAATGTGTTTTTGGATGAAAATGCGGCGAGTACGGGAGAACTTTGCCATTCTCTATTTGAAAAGATGAAAGTCTCTGTGACCCCGGAGGCAGCCCGTGTCCTTTATATAAGTATTATTTTTGATACAGGAATGTTCCGCAGTTCAAAAAATTTATCAGGGGCTTTTTACACGTGTTCAAAACTTTGCGGTCAGGTGGATGTGAATCAAATTTATGAAGAGCTTTTTTGCCGTTATGACCAAAAAGCCTGGGAGGGTGTGATTCATTTGTTGAATCGGGTGCAGTACAGCGGTGATCAAAAGACAGCCTTTATTGAATGTGATTATGAGTCTTTTAAAAAGCTCGGCCTCAGTGTTTTTCATATTTTGGACGCATTGGATTTAGTGATGAAGAAAAAATCCGTGCTGGTGGGTTTTGTGAGTATTGAAAAAAAACCAGGCGAATACAAACTCAGCTTTAGAAGCAAGCAGTCTGTTTCCGTCTCCAAACTGGCGGAAGATATGGGAGGAGGAGGGCATGAGCATTCCGCGGGGGCCTCTGTGAAAGATTATTCGAAAGAAAAAATTCTAAGCCTCATCCAGAAACATCTCCCTTAGCCGGCTTCTTCAGCGGGGGAAAGTGCAGGTGAATTTGGCTCCCTTGCCGCGTCTTCGGCTGGTGAGATAAACGTGACCGCCGTGTTTTTCCATCACTTGCTTGACAATGGCCAAACCAATGCCTGTCCCGCCTTTTTCACGAGAGCGGTCCTCCTCCACACGATAAAATCTTTCAAAAATCCGGTGCTGATGACGCAAGGGAATACCTTCACCGCTGTCTTTCACTGTGAGTAAAATAAAATGCGGATGTTTTTCCCAAATGATGTCAATTTCGGAACCCAGAGGCGTGTACTTAACCGCATTATAAACCAGATTGTAAAGCACTTGCTCCAGCCACTGGCGGGAGGCCAGCACTGTATCTGCTTTAAAAATATAATTAATTTTATGTTTGTCCATAGGGATTGTCTCACAGGATACAGCAGTGATTTCTCTGGTGTTCACCTCCTGCTTGTTGAGATGAGAAATAGAATCAATATGAGAGAGGCTGAGCAGGTCGTCAATCAATTCAATCAATCGGGTGGTGTTGTTGCTGACAACATTGAGGAAATTACTAATTTGATCATACTTTTTTTCCTTCAAGTCAGTGTGCATTGTTTCTAAAAATCCTTTAATGGATGTCAGAGGAGTTTTCAGCTCATGCGATACATTGGATACAAAATCAATGTGGCTTTTCTCCGTATTTTTAATTTCAGTTTTATCAAAAAACACAATCACAGCTCCGCTTGATTGGCTTTGAATATGCACAAGAGGTGAAATAGAAATTTCAAAAATGCGGGGAGCTTGATACTCGCCTATGTTTAAAGTGAGATCCCAGTTGAAGGCTTCTCCCGATTTCAGACATTTTTCCAAATTTTCTAAGATCTCTTTGCTGCTGACCACTTCATGGATGTCTGCTTGAGGTTTTATCATTGGAAATAAGCTGATGCTTTGCGGGTTGGAAAAAATAATTTTCTTTTGAGAATCAATCGCCACAATTGCATCAGAAACAGAGCCTGCGATGGCCTCAAGCTCTGCCTTTTCGCGTATCAAATGAACACTGGTTTGTTGGATGTTTTTATAAATCAAATCAAGGTTTTTATTAAGATCATAAAACTCCCCAGGCAGGAGGGCTGTCTTTTCTTTTTTAAATAAAGATGTGTGATTTGTTGAGGTGTTCTCTGGATTGGAGATGCGGGCAATGTGTTCTATTTTTTGTATGACTGTCATTAAAGGCTTTGAGATACAGAAGGGACGCTAAAACACCCAAAGACAAACTCAAAACAAAGCCTAAGAGAAGGAGCAGTAGAATGAAATACAAAAGAAATTCTTTTGGAATAATTGGGAGGATTGTGTTTGCAATGAACCACAAGAGTGCAGAATAAATAATGAAACCGGCGATAGATATGATGGAGTATTTTTTTAAAACCCATATCAATAAAGAAAAAGGAAACTTCTTGCTCATATTTTTGTTACTTTAGGTAGCCAATACGGTACCCTACACCTCGGACCGTTTCAATAAGCTTTCCGTAATCTCCTATTTTTTTTCTCAAAATAGACGTATGAGTGTCGATCGTGCGGCTTGTGACATTCGTTTCTTCCCCTTGAATGTGGGAGGCCAGCTGTTGTCTGGAAAGAACTTTACCCTGATTTTTCAACAGTGTCTCCAAGAGCAGGAACTCTGATAAAGTTAGAGAAATTTCTTGATTTTGAAGAAACACCTTATGAGCTTCTCGATCCAAAGTTAAATTTCCAATAGTTAGTTGAGACGGAGCATTTGATTTTTCCAAATGCTGTATTTCATGTCTGCGAAGCAGGCTGGAAACGCGAGCCATCAGCACACGCAGATCAAAGGGCTTAACTAGGTAGTCATCCGCCCCAGTTTGCAGGGCTTTCACAATATTTTCCGGTTCTGACTTGGCAGTGACAAATAAAATAGGAGTGATTTTCAAGGGGAGAGGTTGATTTCGAATCCATGACAAAAGCTCTAAACCGCTCATGCCTGGAAGCATCCAATCCAAGATAATCAAATCAAAAGAGTTTTGCTTCAGTATTTCGTGAGCTTCGCTTCCATTGACCGCTGTGTGAACTTCACAGCCTTTGCGTTTGAGATGCAAACACATCAGCTGGCGGATGTCCTGCTCGTCTTCAACAACCAGTATGCGGGAGGGATCAATGGCCATGTCGAATGTCGTATCCTGTTTGTAGAAAAATAATCTCTTCTGCGATGTTTGTGGAATGGTCTGCGATTCTTTCCAAGCCGTTGCCGACGCTGATAAACTCTACTCCTGTGGGAATCAAATGAGGATGATCCTTCATGATTTTTTTAGATTTTTCTTTAATTTGTGTTTGGCAGGAATCCACTACGTCATCCATTTCCAGAACATTTTTAGCGGCAGTTGTATCTTCTTTCATAAATGATTCCAGTGAGAGTCGAACCATTTGGATGGAGGCAGAAAACATTTTCTCTAAGGTAGAGTAGCAAGGGTCTAGAGCGGGGTCTGTGTCCATTTTTTTTGTTCTGTGAGCAATATTGATTGCGAGATCCCCCATTCTTTCCAGATCTGTATTGGCATACAGGCAGGTGAGAATAAGGCGAAGATCTTTGGCCACAGGAGCCTGCCTCGCCAAAGCTCGAAAGCAGGCTTTAGAGAGTTTGAGCTGCAGATTATTGATGTTCTCTTCTCTCTTTTTAATGGAAATCAATTTTTCTTCAATGTCTGTTTTTCCGAAAACAATCTCTTGAGTGTCAGAAATGGTCTGCTCCACACATTCCCCCATGGCATGGGCTAGAGACTTCATTTTACTCAGCTGTTCATCCAACCGGCTTCGAAAACGAGTCAGATTTTGTTTTTTTGCTTTCATATTTTCCATTCTGGCACTATGATTTTTTAACTGCAAGTCTATTTAACCAAAGCGTCCTGTAATGTACTGTTCTGTGCGGGGATCAGACGGATTGGTGAACAGCCGGGATGTTTTTTTATACTCTACTAACTCACCATTGAGCAGAAAAGCCGTGTGATCGGATATTCTCGAAGCTTGCTGCATATTGTGGGTGACAATGATGACTGTGACGGTTTTCACGAGACGCCGGATTAATTCTTCAATACGCATTGTGGAAACTGGATCTAAAGCAGAAGTGGGTTCGTCCATTAAAATAATGGAGGGGGTTGTGGCTAAAGTGCGGGCGATGCAAAGTCTTTGCTGTTGTCCTCCGGAAAGGCTGGTTCCGGGTCTTTTTAAAATATCTTTAACCTCGCTCCAAAGAGCGGCTTGGGCCAAAGAAGTATGGACTTTTTCTCAAGAGCAGATCGTTTTTTCACTCCCAAAAGCCGAAGGCCCAAGGCCACATTATCAAAAATACTCATACCGGGAAAAGGATTGGGCTTTTGAAAAACCATGCCCACTTTTCTTCGGATCAGAACAGGGTCTGAGGAGGGATCATAAATATTTTTCTTATTTAAAACAACTTCTCCTTCAACATGAGCCTCAGGAGTTTCTTCATGCATACGGTTGAGGCAGCGGATGAAAGTGGATTTTCCGCAGCCGGAAGGTCCAATAAGAGCGACAACTTTATTTGTTGAAACATTCAAATTAATGTTTTTTAGAACAAGTGTTGAAGAAAAATAAGCTTTGAGGTGTTTTGTCTCCAGCAAGGTCTCGGTATTCATCTTTCCATCCTTTTCTGGTAAAGAAACAATGCAGACCGCACTGATAAATTCACCAGGAACACAAATACAATTAGCACGAGAGCCCCGCTCCAAGCGAGATCTTCCAATGTTTGAAAGCCGCTTTTTGCAAATTCATAAATTTGCACCGGCAGGGTCGATGTGGGTTCGCTCAGGTTTTGCGCATAAAACTGGTTGCCTAAGGAGGTGAAGAGGAGTGGAGCGGTTTCACCGGCGATGCGGGCCACAGCTAAAATCACCCCGGTTATCAGCATAGAGTGCGTTCCAGGAATTAGAATATTCACAATCATTCTCCATCGAGGAAGCCCCAGCGCAAGACCGGCTTCACGAATGTGGTGAGGCACCAATCTCAAAATTTCTTCTGTGCTTTTAGCGACGATGGGAAGCATGATCACGGCTAAGGCTAAGGCTCCTGCAAATGCTGAAAAGCCATAGTGAACCACGACTAAATGATAAATAAAGATGCCCACAACAATAGAGGGGACCGTTGTGAGAAGATCTATTATGAAATGCAGAATGCGTCCTAATCTTTGGCTGGGGTATTCGCTCATAAATATCCCGGCGCCGAGCCCCCAGGGAACCCCAATAAGGCCGGCCATGCCGACGATAACAGCACTCCCCAGAAGAGCGTTGCCCATGCCTCCCCCTCCCTCAGAGGGAGGAGCTGGAATTTCAGTAAAAAAACTCAAACTTAGGCCGTGCCAGCCCTTTTGTATAATAAAAAAAGAGATGGCGGTAAAAGGAGCTAAAGCTGTCAAAGCTAAGAGCGCTAAAAGAACCATCATGAAGGCGCTGAAATATTTTCTGTAATGGTCTCTATAAGTGGGAGTTAATTCATTCAACTGTCAACCTCTGGAAAATTTTTTTTGGGTGTTCCACACAAGCAGAAAAGATGAAGAATTGACAATAAGAGAAATAATGAACAAAGCCAATGCCACAGCTGTCAGAGAAGAGAGGTGCAGAGCAGAGTCTGCTTCTGCATATTGATTGGCCAAAATACTGGCCATGGTTTGTGCAGGTTCAAACAAAGACAGGCTGAGAGAAGGTTTGTTTCCGATCACCATAGTGACAGCCATTGTCTCCCCCAAAGCCCTGCCCAAACCCATGATGCAGGCGCCGATGATGCCGTTTTTCCCTCCAGTAATCACAGCTGTTTTAAGCATTTCCCATCGGGTGGCTCCAATGCCTAAGACAGCTTCCTTATGAGAGTTGGGAATGGAGCGAAAGACTTCTTTGCAGATGGATGAAATAGTGGGGATAATCATGATGGCTAGAATTACAGCGGCGGCGAGCATTCCAATGCCGTATTGCGGGCCTGTGAAGAAGGGCAGGAAAGAAAAATATTTGCTGAGGAATTCTTGAACAGGGCTTCGCAGTACGGGGGTCAATACAAAAAGCCCCCACAGCCCATAGACAATAGAGGGAATAGCGGCCAACATTTCCAGACAAAAGTTGAGAGGCTTGGCCAGCCATACAGGAGCCAATTCATTTAAAAATAAAGCCACCCCGATACTAATGGGTGCGGCGATGAGCAAAGCTAAAATAGAAGAAGCAAAAGTTCCCCACATCATTGCTAAAGCGCCAAACTTTTCTTTAGGGCTGTCCCAATCAGAATTAAAAAAAAAGGATATTCCAAATTTTTTCAAAGCCGGCAGTGACTCTAAAAAAACCAGTAAAACCAAACCGGAAAAAACTGCAAGTGTCAATACTGCCAGAGTTTGAAGTATATGGAAAAACAACCGGTCGCTGATATGAATATCTTTTTTTCTCTGGTAAGAATGGAATAATTTAGAGAAAGTCATTTTTTGTAGAGTTGAATGTTTTGGGCGGTTTTTTGCGCCTGTACAGCCACGTTGTCCGGCAAAGGCACGTAATAAAGCTGAGAGGAAAATTTTTGTCCATCCGTTAAAGCCCACTGAATAAAGCGGGTGATAACGCTCCCTACAGACTCTTCCATTTCTTTATATACGAGCAAGTAGGAAAGAGATGAGAGCGGGTAGGCTTTTTTTCTTTGAGAGTTGACAATAGGTTTCATGTAAGATTGTCTAGGGCCTATATCCTTTGCAGCCTCTTGTACGGAGGATGCACTGGGGAGGATAAACTGTCCGGCTCCATTTTTGACGTAGGCCATGGGAAGTTTTTGGTTCATGGCATACCCCATTCCTATGTAGGCTAAAGCTCCGGGTGTTTTTTGAACGAGGCCTAAAACACCCTCATTGCCTTTTCCTCCAACCCCCACAGGCCAGTTCACTGATTTTCCATGCCCAACAGTCCAGTCCTTTTGTGTTTTAGCTAAATAATCTGTGAATACGGCAGTGGTGCCGCTTCCATCTGCACGGTAAACCACCACAATATCTTGAGAGGGCAGAGGTATGTCTTTGTTTAAGGCTGTCAGCTGAGGGTTGTCCCATTTCTTAATGCGTCCATCAAAAATCTGGGCGATAACAGCAGAAGTCAAACGGAGAGGTTTTGTTATATTGTTGAGGTTGTAGGTTAAAATAACAGCGCTCAATGTTGTTGGAATGTGTAGAATAAGCTTCCTGCTTTTTTTTATTTCTTGTTCTTTCATGGGGACGTCTGAAGCTCCAAAATCCAATGTGCCTTTAATCAACTGTCGAATGCCGCCGCCGCTTCCAATAGAACGGTAGTTAATTTTTGCCGCCGTGTTGATTTTGGCATATTCATGAAACCATTTGGAATATAGTATGTAGGGGAAAGTGGCGCCGGCTCCGTTGATAAGGATGGGAGGATCCTCCGCAGAGGCAAAAACAAAAGGGATAAAAAAAATCAATAGTATTTTATACATTCTCAAAACCTTTTTTAGGTATTTCCTTTTGTTCAAATGTGTTACAACCATCGGATCTTTTTTGTATGGTGAAGCCGGATTTGAAAGTCAATAGTCATTTTGAGGATTGTTCAATGGCTGTAAAATTAAGCGTGAATGTCAACAAAGCTGGTGTTTTAAGAAATTCCCGCGGCGGCAATAAGCCCTGCCTCATTCAAATGGTTGAAGATTTGATTCAATTTGGAGTTTGGGGGATTACTGTACACCCCCGGCCGGACGGCCGCCACATCTTATACCAGGATGTTCAGGATATTGCTCAGTGTGTCCAAAAACATTCCCCTGTTGAATTTAATGTAGAAGGGTACCCCAGTGAAAAATTTTTAGATCTCATTCAAAAAACACGTCCTCATCAATGCACTCTGGTGCCGGATCCTCCAGAGGCTTTAACCTCTGACCAGGGCTGGGATTTGAAAAAGCACTTCTCCGTTGTGGAAAAAGTATTGTTTTTTTTAAAAAATTTAAACATTAGATCTTCCATTTTTATAGATCCTCTATGTGTGGATTTGAATTGTTTGCAGGGGTTAAAGCCGGACCGTGTGGAATTTTACACGGGAAAATGGGCGCAGGCTTTTGACTGTGCCGGTCAAAAGGAGCCTTCCTTGTTGGAGGGTCAAATGGAAGATAGGCTGTTCAGTGAGGGGTGTTTAGAAATTTTGAGGGTCTATAGGGGTTTGTCTGAGAAGATACATAAAATTGGAATTGGAATCAATGCAGGGCATGACTTAAACCAAAAGAATTTGAAAAAATTACTTAAAGCAGTTCCCCTGATTCAGGAGGTTTCCGTTGGTCATGCTTTTATTTGCGAATCCTTGTATGACGGCCTGGAATGCACCTTGGACCGCTACCATCGTTTGTTGAAATAGGTGCGTCTTATGTTTTTGGAGCAGGACTTCCTCTCCCAAGACTGTTTCTGGTATCACTCAGCCCGCATACCTGACCGCTGGTTTGACGGCGTTATCACTCACAGTTATTCAGTCGCACTGCTCCAAATTTGAACTCTTTTGAAACTCTGTCTGTATGCCTTCCTTAAGTGTGCAGGCGCGATGTCTTTGCCGGGGGTAAAATAAATAGTCTGGGATTTGTACTCTTTTCTCTTTAAAAACAGCGGAAAAGGCCCTAAAATACAGGACTTGTTTATTTGTTTTAATTACATGACCGCGGTAAAACTGCCGATAATAGAAAAGAATTAGATGAGGACAACACTAATGAAAAAATATTTTGTTTTTTTAGTTTTCTGTACGGCCTGTCAGCATACTTCTCCGAACCGGTTGAATTCTGAACCAGACGTGAAACTGCGTTCTCCAGACTCTGCTGAAAACACTCAAATACTTTCACAACAGCAGACAGCACAGGAAGAGGAAAAACTCTCTATCCCTTACGATCATCAAAAGTCTTATGAGGATGTGGTGATTGAGAAGAGACCTGAAGTAGATCTATGGATTCAATATTTTACGGGAAGGGGCCGAGATAACATGAAACTGTATCTTGAGCGCTCCACACGCTATATGAGGCTGATGCGTTCTGTTTTAAGAGAATCAGGACTGCCGGATAAGTTGATTTATGTAGCCATGATTGAATCCGGTTTTAGCCCAAGAGCGCGAAGCCGCGCTCAAGCTGTAGGCTACTGGCAGTTTATCGAACCCACAGGCCGCCGCTACGGCTTAAAAGTAGATCATTTTATAGATGAGAGAAGAGACCCCCTGCTTTCAACGAAGGCGGCGGGAGAGTACTTAAAGGACTTGTACTCTCTATTTGGCTCTTGGTATTTGGCAATGGCTTCTTACAATGCCGGAGAGTACCGAGTGAACCGCGCTATGATGAAGCACTACACTCGTGATTTTTGGAGTTTGAGAAACAATAGGAGTATTCCCAGAGAAACCCGCGAATATGTGCCAAAATTTATGGCGGCCTACCTAATTGCGCAAAATCCAAAACAGTATGGTTTTCATGATTTGAGCTATCAGGCTCCCATTCAGTTTGAATCTGTTGCGATACATCAGCCGGTCAGCTTAAAAAAACTGGCTCAAAATTTGTCCATAAAATATGAAGATTTGCGTTTGCTGAATCCCAAGTACGTGACAGAGTACGTTCCTTTGGAGAAGACAAAAACAACGGTGCTGAGGGTGCCTTCAGGCTTTTCTGAAAAAGCGACCAAAACGGTGCTGACAGCCTCTGTGATGAGCCGTCCAAAATATTCTAAAACTTATGTGTACTATAAGGTTAGGTGGGGGGACAGCTTGTTCAAGTTAGCTCGCAGAAACCGTACAACAGTCAATACAATTGCGCGCATGAACGGTTTTTCCTCTAGAAAAAGACTAAGAGCCGGACAGGTGATCAGACTCCCTCATCGGTACGCCTCCCGCTCTCTTGCCAAAACAAACAAGTCCAAGAAGTATCACAAGGTGAGGAGGGGGGAAAGTTTAGGACGCATTGCCAGGCGTTATGGCGTGGCGGCGGCCCAAATTAGGGTCTGGAATAATTTGCCCGGCTCTATCATTCATCCCAGGCAAATTTTAAGGATCAAAGCTCCCGATCCCTCTGTAAAAAACAGCAAAGTTCATGTTGTGAGAAGAGGAGACACTCTCATTACTATTGCAAAAAAATACAAAGTCCCCTTGGTGGCTCTCATGAAAAAAAATTCTTTGACTTTTAAATCCATATTAAGAGTGGGTCGTAAAATCAACATCCCAGAATAACGCCGGCAATAGCTCATACAAAAAATATCTGCTTGATCAACCCCTTGAAAATTAGTTAAGATGACCGTCTTTGATAAAAATAAAGATGGGTTAGAGAATGATTAAAGTTCAGAATTTAACCAAGAAATACGGGGACAGGCTGGCTTTGGATCAAGTTAGTTTTTCTGTGGACTCTGGTGAGGTGGTTGGCTTTCTAGGTCCTAATGGAGCCGGTAAAACGACGGCCATGCGTATTTTAACAGGGTGTCTAGCCCCCTCTTCGGGATCCGTCGAAATTGCCGGTAAGGATGTTTTTGACCACCCCATTCAGACAAAAGCGCGAATTGGTTATTTACCGGAAATACCTCCTCTTTATGAGGATATGTATGTTGAAGATTATCTGAAATATGCGGGGTGTATTAAAAGATGCCCGGTTCACCAACTCAAAGAGCAAATTCAATCTTGTATTCAAAAAACAGGTTTGAATGAAGTTCGGCGGCGTTTAATACAAAATCTCTCTAAAGGCTATCGACAAAGGGTGGGCATTGCTCAGGCCCTAATGAATGACCCGGATGTTTTAATTTTAGACGAGCCGACAGTGGGTTTGGACCCCGCTCAGGTCGTAGAAATCAGAGGATTAATCAATGATCTTAAACATCATCATACGGTGATTTTATCCACTCATATTTTGCCGGAGGTGGAGGCCAACTGTGAGAGGGTTATCATTATTCATCAGGGAAAAATTGCAGTCACAGGCAGGCTGTCTGAACTGAAACAGCAGATGCAAAGAAAAAGTTTATCTCTCCGCGTGGAAAGGGCGTCCTCTCATTTACTCAGCCAATTGAGGTCGCTGAGCGGAGTGAAGGAAGTGCAGGAGGAGGCCCGGGGTGTTTACAGTATCTTCGTGGATTCTGGAGCAGAAAATATCAATGATTTGACAGCTCGCAAGGTGATTGACGCCGGCGCCGGGCTTTTGGAGTTGAAAGAAAATAAATTCAATTTGGAAGATGTATTTATTCATATCACCAAATCCCAAGAAGAGGGTCTAAAGTGATGTCTTTTTTTAAGAGTTTAGGGGTGCAAACCAGACAAACGATGTCCATTGCAAAAAAAGATTTTTTCCAAATCATATCCAGCCCTATGTTTTTTATCATCTTGGGAGTGAGTTGTTTTTTTTGGAGTTTTATGTACGTCCGCTCCCTCATCACTTTTGCCAGTCAAAGTATGAATATGCCTGTCCAGATGGCTCAAGAGGGAGGCGGCATGAATATTCATTACTACGTGTTTTTTTCTTTGTTGGCTCAGGTGAATCTCATGCTGTTGTTTATTGTACCGGCTGTGACCATGAAGCTTTTTGCTGAAGAAAGGAAATTAAAGACGTTTGACTTGCTTCTTTCAGCCCCTCTTACGTCCACTCAAATCGTAATAGGCAAATTCTTAGCGGCTTATCAGTGTTCTTTTATTATTATTCTCGTTTCTTTTCTCTATATTTTGATGACTTCATTTTTTGCTGATTTCAATTGGACTTTGCCTCTTCTTTCTTACCTGGGGCTGGCTCTCTTAACAGCTGTTTATGTTTCCCTGGGGATTTTAGCTTCTTCTTTGAGTTCTTCTGTTGTGTTGAGTACGATTTTAGGAGTTGTGTTTAATGTTTTTATATGGATTGTGACCAATCAACTAAAGGATGTTATTGACAGCCCTGTTTTTGTTTCTGTCATGGATTATCTAAATATTCCATCTCATTTTGAACAGTTTGTGATGGGTAAATTTGTGACAAGCTCTTTTTGTTTTTTTGTTATTGTGATTTCTTTTATCATTTTTTTAACTGTGAAAGTGATTGATGTTTTAAGGTGGAGATAAGTTTATGTCTGTAAAGTGGATGTCCAGAGGCGCTTTAATTATTAGTGCTGTTTCTCTATTAACTTTGTTGACAGCTCGAGCTTTTTTAGGCGGCTGGGCGCCTTTTCTATGGTGGCCTCTGGGAATGTTCTTTATCAGTCTTGTTCTAGGCGCTGCTTTGGACGCTCGAACCTATTGGTCTCTGTTCACATTGAAAACAACTAAAGACGGGCTGGGTGTAGGCTTCACTCTTTTGATTGTCATTGTTCTTCTGGCTTCTCTCGCCTATTTAACAACCCGTTTTGACAAGGCGTTTGATTTAACGGAAGAGGGGCTTCATTCACTTTCAGATCAGACTGTAAGCGTTTTGGAGTCTATGGAAGATATTAAACTGACAGTATTTTATAAGGGAAGGCAAAGCCTGCCGGCAAAAAATGAGTTGGATAGATATTTAAAAATTTATAAACAAAACGCCCCCCGCATTCAATTTCAATATATTGACGCCCACTTGAATAATTCATTGGCAAGAAAATACCTGGAATCCCTTTCAGACAAGAACGACAGGGATGTATTTATCTTTGTGGAATATCAGTCAAAGAAAGTGCGTATTGAAGAGCCTATTGATGAGCGTTCTATTTTGTCTGCTTTAATCCAGGTTTCCAGAAGAGTGAATCAAAATATTTATTTTACCTCTGGGCATGGTGAAAGGGAGATGTTTGCCGATCATGCTCAAGGGCTGTCTGTTTTTTCTTCAGCTTTGGAGGACGCCTCTTTTAATGTTATGGAATGGAATTTTATTGAAAAAAAAGGAGGGGTTCCTGAAGATGCCTCCGCCCTTATGATTTTAGGGCCGTCCAAGCCTTTTTTTCAGCGGGAAATGGAATGGATTAAAGAGTATATTCAAAGAAACGGCAGGGTTTTTATTGCCTTGGATCCAGGGGTGAATCACAACTTGGCTCCTTTCTTGAAGGAAACGCTTCACGTAAATTTCAAAAATAACTTTATCATCAGTCCGATCTCGTCACTGGTGGGTAAAAGCAATACTTCAGTTATGGGGCGTGATTATAACGTGAATCATTTAATCACAAAAGATTTTGCTCAAATTATGGGCAGATTCACTTCTATTTTTGATGAGGTCAGTCAAATTACTTTTGAAGAGCCGGTACACGTAAAAATCTCTCCTTTGATTCATTCTGTGAGCGGTTTCACCCTTTCTTCTTTAGACACCGCGCCTTCTCAAGAAAAACAACAATCTTTTATATTGGCTGTAGCGGTCGAAGAACAAAAAACGGATGCGGTAAAGAAAAAAAGTGAACAAGAAAAGGAACAAAAACAAGGACAAGAACAAGAAGATCATTTTGCCGCTGTCATTTTTGGGGACAGCAATTTTCTCACCAATAGCTTATTGAATATAGGCGTCCACAGAGATATAGCCCTTAATGTGATTTCCTATCTTGCAGATCGGGAAAATTTATTAAATATCCGCCCTAAACAGCCTAAGGGAACTCGTATGGTGCTGACTCAAAACCATAAATTGCTTTTGCTTGTCATTTCTTTTTTACTTCCTTTGAGTTTCTTTATTTGTGCTGTGTTTATGTGGGTTCGTAGGAATTGGGCGTGAAGTCATCTCTTTATATGCGTCTGTTTTTATTGTGCATCGCCGGACTGCTGTTTGCTTTGGCTGTTTTTGAATACCGCAGGAGTAAAGAAAAAGAAGAATTACAAAAACAAAAAGCTCTTATTTTTAAGAATGGAGAACCAAAAGATATTACAAAGCTGTCTTTAATTAAACAAGACGGTTCTCGATTGATTTTAGAAAAAAAAGAAGGCAGGTGGAAGTTGATTCAGCCTGTGAATGATCTTGCGGACCCCTCGGTGGTAGAAGGTCTGATAGAGGATTTATTTGATGAGTCTGCACAATCGCTTTTAGAAAAAAATGTGAAGTGGTCGGATTATGACTTGGATCCTCCTTTTGCAAACTTAAGTTTGTACAGCACAGGCCGGCGATGGACTATAGGCATCGGCGGTGAGCCTAGTTTTGACGGAAAGTTTTATATTAAAAAGGATCAAAAACTTTTCATAGGCTCTTCCAAATGGGATCACCTGTCGAGACCTTGGACAAACTCTTATCGAAGTAAAGCCCTGTATTCTCAGAAAGGGGGTTTTGAAAAATTATCTTACAGGAAGTCCAAGGAGAGTTATGAATTTATTCAAAAGGATGGAAAGTGGCAGTGGAGTTTGAAAGAATCTCTCTCTCAAAAGGCTGTAGAAGATCTTATAGATTTGTTAAAGGGAAATATGATTTCTCATTTTTCAAATAAGAAGAAACAGCCTTTCTTAAATCCTGACTTGGAAATAACAATTTTTAGAGAGGCCGGCAAAGATCCATGGACGTTAAAAATACAAAAAACCACTGAAAGAAAAGTTCAAGCGATTGTATCAGATCGTGATTTTATTTATGAGCTTCATCAGGCCGAACCTCTTTTGACAATGGATTTTAAAGAGAAAGAGTCTTCAGAAGATCAGTCTCAAGAAGAGCCTTTGACTGAAGTAAAATAATTTTATAAGAGAGCCGCCTTATGCACTTATTAAAAGCAATGTCAGTTTATAAAGAATTTGGTCAAGGCAAAGAGATTCTAAAAGTGTTGAAAGGTTTAGACATTCAAGTCAAGAAAGGAGAGGCCGTTTGCATCGCAGGGCCTTCTGGAGCCGGTAAAAGTACATTTTTGCATATTTTAGGAACCTTGGAGCCATCCACTTCCGGCAGTGTTTTTTACAAGGATATAGATTTATCGCATGCGGTGGAAGAAGAAAGAGCAAAATTTCGATCTCAAAAACTAGGTTTTGTGTTTCAGTTTCACTACTTGCTCAATGAGTTTAACATGATAGAAAATATTATGATTGCCGGTCAGGCGGCTGGAAAAAGTATTCAGCAGTCCAAAGAAAGCGCTGAACACTTAATGGATCTTTTAAATTTAAGTCATAGATGGAAGCATTTTCCCAGTGAATTGAGCGGGGGGGAGAAACAGCGGACGGCTTTGGCCAGAGCTTTAATGAATCAACCAGAAATTTTATTGGTGGACGAACCTACAGGAGCCTTGGATACTGACAATTCAATGAAGATTTTGGATATTCTTTTTGAAATGAGGGAGCGGTTGAATTTGACATTAATTGCTGTTAGCCACGATCCATTATTTTCTAATCCGTTTCCAACAGTTTTGACCATGAAAGACGGCCGGTGGGTGAATAAGTGAAGTTTTTTTTGCTGTCAATGAGTTTGTATTTTCTGATTTTTCCCTCCTGTGCGTTCTCTAAGCTTGTGCGGAGAGTGGACATTGTGGGAAATCAAACGATAGGAAAATCAGCTATTCAAGCTCAGTTGAGAACAAAAAAAGGATCTCGTTTTCGCGATTCTACAGTGATTCAAGATGTACAGCGCCTCTATGATATGGGTTATTTTGAGCATATTTCCGTTCGCTCAAAAATCCGACGGGGGCGGCTCATCATTGTTTTTAAAGTGAAGGAAAAACCTCAAATCAACTCCATTGTGTACAAAGGGAACTCTGTCTTATCCAAGAAAAAATTAGAAGAATTGTCTGAGTTGAAAATATATGAATTTCTTAGTGTTAAAAAATTACAAAGAGGGATTGCCAATATTAAAACAGGGTATGAGGAGAAAGGCTACTTTCTCCCTGCGGTGTCTTATCAAATAAAAAGCCGGAAGGATGCAGGAAAGATAGATTTAATTATTAATATTCAAGAAGGAAAAAAAGCTTTGATTCGGAGGATATTATTTATTGGCAATAAGAATATTTCAGACAAAGTGATGAAGTCTTTTCTGTCAAATAAAGAAAAAAATATCTTTAGCTTTATTACAAATTCCGGTGTGTATAAGAAAGAAAATCTCAGCCGGGACCAGCAGTTGATACGCTTCCTCTATATGGATAGAGGGTACATGGATGTGAAGGTGGAGGAGCCTCAAGTAACACTCTCTCCTTCTAAAGACGGCATTTATATTTCATTCTATATCTCTGAAGGAGAAAAGTTCAAAGTCGGTCAAATAGATTTTTCTGGAGAGTTGATTTTTTCCAAAGTAGAGTTAAGAAAATTGTTATCTCTTAAAACAGGAAACACTTTTAAATACTCCTTTCTGCAAAAGGATTTAATGACTGTTCAAACAAAATATGGAGATGAAGGGTATGCTTTTGCCAATGTGATTCCTCGTTTCTCTACTCAGGGAGGAAAAGCGATACATCTTTTATTAGATATACAAAAAGGAGAAAAAGTTTATATTAACCATATTAATATTTCTGGGAATACTGTGACACGAGACCGGGTTTTAAGAAGAGAAATGGAATTTTTCGAAGGGGATCTTTACAATGCTTCAAGTATTTTAGAGTCCAAACAATCCATACAAAGACTGGGGTATATAGAAAACGCCGCCACAACTAATGACCCGGTGAGTTCCGATAAATTGAATTTGGAAGTGGAGGTGCAGGAGCGGGATATGTTGGGCGAACTGCAAGGGGGAGCGGGCTATTCTACGTCAACGGGTTTCACATTGAACAGTCAATTTAGAAGGGAGAATATTTTTGGTTTAGGAGTGACAGTGGGTTTTCAAGTCAATATTATCACGACGCTCCTGGCGGCCAATACACAGCACTCTTATGCACCTTCTGTACTCTTGAATCTGCAGTACATAGAACCTCGTTTGATGGATTCAGATTGGTATCTAGGATGGAATGTTTTTGTTGAGGATACAAAGGCCACTCAGTGTTTGATAGACCCTCAATTTAGAGGGGAGCCGAAGGGTTCTAAATGGCCGGACAAACTTCAATACATTGAAAACTGCATTAAAGAATCCGGCGCTTCCAAGGCTAGAGGCTTTGTTTCCAAGGGGCTGGAGGACGTTTCTTATACGAGGCCTTACTTTACTGAAAAGACAGGAACCCATTTAACTTTCGGACGATGGCTTTCAAACACCAGCAAAGTGATTTCTAAATTAGGATTAGAGTATCAGCTATTGAGCGCTTTTGAAGATTCTATTATTACAGCGTTTCGGCTCAAGGAATATTCAGGTATTCGAAATATTGCTGGAATATCCTTTGAGTATGATGATCGGGATGACAGGATATTCCCGTCTAAAGGAGTTTTTTCAAATATTTCTTCAGACCATATTTACAAGTGGAGTGACTCCAATCATTTGGTTCGTGTGGACTGGACGGGCAGCCACTACATCAACACAAGGACTTTACTGTCCCTGTTTCCTCTTTCTCAGTCGTTTGCTTATTCTTCTGCCATGGATTTTTTAGAGCGTGTGGTGTGGAAAAACAGACTACAGTATGGATGGGTTCACTCTTTGAATCGAGATTCAGTGCCTGTAGATTTGCTTTATTTGCTGGGAGGCGCCCGCTCTTTAAGAGGGTATAAGTATTACTCTGTCGGCCGCTCCATTTCTGTTGCAGGGAAAGAGAAGAAAGTTCCTTATGGGGGATCCCAAAAATTTTTATACAATTTGGAAATGCAGTTTCCTTTGCTGAAAAAGGCTCGTTTCTATGGATTGGTGTTTTTCGATATGGGCTACGCTGATCATCAGTTATTTGCAAGCCGACAGGCTTTTTGGAGCCGCTTAAAAAAAGATGCAGGTGTGGGCGTTATGTTAAGCACTCCCATAGGGCCGCTTAATTTAAAATTAGGAGTGCCTATTTCCGACCGCTACAGGCTGGAATTGGACCAAGCTGAGTTTCATTTCAGCATGGGAGCTGATTTTTAGTTGATTTGTCTCCTTTTTTACGATAGTGAAGAAGCTGTCGGAGGGTTTTTTATATGAGATTTTTATCGTTTTTCTTTATTTGTATCTATTGTTTTTCAGCTTTTTCAAAAATTGGATATGTGGATTTTGATAAGGTTCTCCAAAAAACAAAAGAAGGACGGTCCTTGAAAAAAAAACTTGAAAAAGAGTTTGCTGACAGGCAGAGGCAATTGCAAAAAACAGAGAAAAAACTGCAGGAAGAAAGACAACAGTTTGAGTCGGAGTCTAGCTTGTTGTCTGATTCTGAGAAGAGAAAAAGAGCGCAAAAATTACAAATGCAGTTTGTGGAGTTTCAGAAAAAACTGGAGATTTCCCAAAAGGAGCTGCAGGAATATCAAGCCAGGCTGGTCGGCAATATCGTGAAAAAAATGAAACCTGTTTTAAATAAAATAGCTAAAGAGAAAGGTTATTTGCTTGTGGAGAAGATGTCCCCGGATGTCTTATGGGTTTCGGATGATGTGAATGAGACAGAAAGTGTGATTAAGGCCTATAATAAAAAGTACAGATGACGTTGTTTTCTCTATGAGAGTTTGCACCAGCCGCTTAGATTACAAAGGGGGTTTGTCTGGGGTCTTGACTCTAGGTATTTTTGATGGGTTTCATTTAGGCCATCAAAAAATTGTTCAAAAGGTGGTTTCTCTGGCTCAGCACAGGGGTCGTCCTTCTATTTTGATGACGTTTGATCCTCATCCTCTCAAGCTGTTGCGGCCTCATTTAGGTGTAGAAAGATTGTTTCCTTCAGAGGATCTTATTCATCAAGCTTCTGTTTTGGGTTTGGAGTATTTGGTTATAGAGAATTTTTCTCAAAGTTTCTCGCGTATTCCTGCTCCAGTGTTCTTTGAGCAGTATATTTACAAAACATTTCGCCCCTCGTGTGTGGTGGCGGGTTATGACTTGAGGTTTGGCTTTAATCGCGAAGGCTGTGTTCAAAAACTGCAGAAATGGGCCGAAAAGCATTCATTTGAAGTGGAAAAAATCAGGCCTGTTAAGATAAAAGGAAAAATCATATCCACTTCAATTCTCAGGGAGGCTTTTACAGCAAACGATTTTGATCAAATGAGTTGTCTCATGGGACGCCCTTTCTCGCTGAGAGGGGATACTGCCGTTGGAGAGGGGAGAGGAGCAGAATTGGGTTTTCCAACAATCAATATTAAAACATCTTCCCGCTTGCCGCATAAAAGAGGGGTTTACATTTGCCTTTTGCATATGGACCAAAGAGAGTTTTCAGGGGTTATGAATATTGGCGTCAATCCTACTTTTTCCAGGCCGGGCGGCAAGGTAAAGGTAGAGGTTCACCTGCTGGGGGCTTGTCCTCCAAAAACTAAATGCAAAAAAGTTCAAGTGGATGTTCTCAGTTATGTGCGGGATGAAAAGAAATTTGACAGTATAGATTCTCTTAAAAAGGAGATCCGCTCTGATGTCATGAAGGCTAAGGCTTATTTTCAAAACAAAGACGCTAAAAAAACTTAAATAATATCTTTCAATACTCCGATACAGTCCGTGATAGGTGTACTATGCCGCAAGCTGGAAGAAAATATTCAAAACATAAATCTGTTTCTATGGGCGAGCTTCTGGTTCAAAAGAAGATCATGAGCAAACAGCAGTTAGTGGAGCTGCAAAAGAAGACAGGAGGCAGTGACAGGAAGTTTTTATCTGTTTTGACAGAAATGGGCTACCTTTCTGAAACAGAAGTGGTTTCGTTTCTGTCTGAGCAGTATGGGTACCAAACGGTCGATATAGAAAGTTTTGATATATCTAAGGAGGTGCTGCACCTGGTTCCTCAAAAGTTTTGTGATAAATACACGGTGATTCCCATCTCTCGATTGGGAGATACTCTTGTGGTGGCTGTTGCGGATCCTGTAGATAATATTTTAAAAGAACAGCTCTTATTCACCACAAAGTGTAAAATAGAATTTGTGCTGTCAACAGCATCCGCCATCCGAAATGCAATCAACATTTTTTATGCTCATAAGGAAGAGGGGATTCATAAACTCTTTTCTGAAATCGAAGAATCCAGCATGAAGTTTCAAAAACGCTTCAACACAGAAGCCGGCCCCGAAGACGATGAAACAGCGGCAGTGATTCGTTTGGATGCCAATGATCCAGAGCCTGTTGTTCGATTTGTCAATCGTGTGATTATCAATGCGAGAAACAAAAGGGCCTCTGACATTCATATTGAATCCTACGAGAAAAAGTGTCGTGTGCGTTTCCGTATTGACGGCAAACTTCATGAAATGTTTCATCCCCCAAAAACCATATCCCCTTATATCATCAGCCGTATGAAAGTAATGTCTAATTTAGACATTGGAGAAAGACGAAAACCTCAGGATGGACGCTTAAAGGTTAAAATGAATCAAGGCAAGGAGTTGGATTTTCGTGTGTCTATTGCTCCCACAGTGAGCGGTGAAAAAATTGTGATGAGGATATTGGATGATTCATCTATTTCTACGGGTTTTCGTGACTTAGGTATGACGGATAAGGAGGCGGAGATCTTTCAAGAATCTTTGCGTCAGCCTCAAGGCCTTATTTTGATTACAGGTCCTACCGGAAGCGGCAAAACGACGACTATTTACTCTGGTTTAAATTTGCTGAATGTTCCAGAAAGAAACATTTCAACAGCGGAAGATCCGGTGGAATATAAAATAGAAGGTCTCAACCAGGTGCAAATGCATCCAAAAATCGGGCTGACTTTTGCTTCCGCCCTGCGTGCTTTTTTAAGGCAGGACCCTGATGTCATCTTGGTGGGGGAAATTAGAGACTATGAAACAGCTGAAATAGCTTTTAAAGCGGCGGCGACGGGGCATTTGGTGTTGAGTACGATTCATACAAATGACACCCCATCCACTGTGACCAGACTGTTGGATCTGGGAATACCGGACTACAGTATAGCTGAAAACATTAGTCTTGTTGTCGGACAGAGGCTTTTGCGCAGGGTGTGTTCTCGATGCGCCATGATGGATACCATTTCACAGGATTCTTTGGGACAGCTGGGGTTGTCTAAGCTTCAAATAGAGAAGGCTCAAGGGCAGGTCAAAAAAGGAAAAGGATGCAGAGTTTGCTCTAATATTGGGTACAAAGGAAGGGTGGCTGTTTATGAAATGCTTAAAATCACCGATAACGTGAAGAGAGGTGTGTTTGATAAAATAGCTCCTCTGGATTTGAAAAAAAACGCGATAAAATCTGGAGAACTCAAAACGCTTAGGCAAAGCGGTATAGATAAAATGATTCAAGGAATTACCACTTTTGAAGAAGTTTTATACGGAACCATAGGAGATACTCAATGATTACAATGCTTCAGTTGTTTAAAACTGCAGTTGCACAGGAGGCTTCTGATCTTCATATTCTGGCCGGCAGTCCTCCTGTTCTGCGGGTGAAGAGTCATATTTCCAAAATTGATCATCCCTCTTTAACGCCGGCGCAAACTAAAGAGCTTTGCTTTTCTGTATTAAACGAGAACCAAAAAGCAGAGTTTGAGAGTAAGAGAGTGATTGATTTTAGTCTTTCAATCGGAGATCAGTATCGCTTCAGGGGCCATCTTTATTTTCAAAAAAGCACTATTGGAGGAACCTTTCGATGCATTCCCTCAGTTGTACCTCAACTAAACACTTTAGGGCTTCCAAGTTCTGCCTTTGATATCCCTTGGTATCCTCACGGGCTGGTGCTGCTGGCAGGGCCTACAGGTTCAGGAAAAAGCACAACGTTAGCGGCGATGATTAAGGAAATAAATCAAAAGAAAAGAGGGTTGATTGTCACTGTGGAAGATCCTATTGAGTACATACATTCACATGACAAATGTGTCATTTTGCAAAAAGAATTAGGTGCAGATATTTACACCTTTGCAGACGGGTTGAGGGCGGCTCTTAGGGAGGATCCTGATGTTTGCTTAGTGGGTGAGATGCGGGATAAAGAGACCATTACAACGGGACTCCATGCCGCAGAAACAGGGCATTTAGTTTTTTCCACCATTCACACCAATACTGCTTTTGACGCTGTCGAAAGGGTGATTGGTGTTTTTGGAGGTGAAGAAAAAGCTCTTATTCGAAATCAGTTGAGCAACTGTCTAAGGGCTGTTCTTTGTCAAAGACTTCTCCCAACCCTGGACGGCCGGGGCCGTGTTTTATGTTACGAAATTATGTATGCCACAGTAGGTGTTAGAAATTTGATTCGTGAAGGAAAACAGCATCAGCTGTATTCTCTGATGTTGACCCAACAGCAGGAAGGCATGGTCACTTTCAACCAATGTTTGGCAAGATTGGTGAGGTCTAACACTATTTCAATTGAAACAGCTTTGGAATCCACTACAATGCCTCAGGAATTGGAAACTCTCATCAAACACTCTATTACAAAGGCAAGCTAGAGGGAAGATCATGCCTGTATATCAATTTAGAGCCAAAGACCCGCACAGACGCATTGTACAGGGCCGTGTGAAGGCCAATTCAAGGGATGAAGTTGAGCAAAAATTGATGTCCAAACAGCTGTCGTTGATTAGTGCGGTTGTTCAAGACACAAAGAAATCTCCCAATTTGTTGGAAATAAGTATTGGGGGGATCAGCCATAAAAAAGTTGTTATGGCCACTAGACAGCTGGCCTTTCTTGTGAAGGCCAGTGTTCCTATTGCTCAGGCTTTGGATATTGTAGGAAAAAATACGGATGATCCTCCTTTGAGGAAAATTTTTGAAGAGCTTGCTCATAGTATTATTGCTGGAAAATCTTTTTCTGCTTCCCTCTCAGCACACCCCAATGTTTTTAATGATCTGTATGTCAATATGGTTAAAGCCGGAGAAGAAGGGGGGAGTTTGGATGTGATGCTCAACCAGCTGGCCTCTTACATTGAGAAAACGGAAAGCATTAAAGGACGAGTGAAATCCTCAATGATGTACCCTGTATTTGTCGGCATTACAGCTATTCTTATCGTGATTGGGATGATTGTCTATCTTGTGCCTAAGTTTGAGGCCATTTTTGCAGAAGCAGACCAGGAGCTTCCGGCCATTACTCAAATGCTTGTGGATATGAGTGATTTTATGAGAAATAACTCAGTGTTTTTGATTGTGGCTGTTATAGCTTTAAGTGTTTCTTTTGTGATGTTTATCAAAACGGAGCATGGTTCTAGAGTGTGGGAGAGATTTTTAACAAATATTCCAGGACTTGGACCCTTATTTGTTAAAAATAATGTGGCTCGGTTCTCACGCACTCTTTCTTGTTTGCTTTCTGCTGGAAGCAATATTGTCGAATCTATCAAAATTGCAGGAAAATCCTCTGGAAGTGTATTGATGCAGGATGCCTCACTCAGAGTTTCTGAATCTGTAGAGAGAGGGTTTAGATTGGGGAAATCTCTAGCGAGTGAAAGCATCTTCCCTGGTTTAATGAGAAATATGATTACCTCTGGAGAGCAGACGGGCAATGTGGATGACATTCTCATGAAAATTGCTGAGTTTTGTGAGGATCAAGTGGATGCCGCTGTGAACGGCATTATTAAGATGATTGAACCCGTGATGATTGTAGGGGTGGCGCTGATTATAGGTTTTATTATTGTGGCCTTGTATCTGCCTATTTTCAAAATGAGCGGCGCTTTGGCTGGAGGTTAAGATGGCTGTAACAACATTGATTCCTTTTTGGACCCATACTTTTCGCTCGTTATTTCACGCCTCTTTACTCATAATAGGTCTGATTTATGCTTTCGTTCAGCCTTCATTTTTAAATGCAGATGTGTGGGTGTTTATTTATTCTCTTGCAGGGGCGGCGCTGGTTTTTGATTCTACTGCTTTTGTTTTTCAAAAAAAATTCAAAGCATGGCCTCTCATGTATGCGCTGGATGCGTTGTTCTGCGCTTTAATTATGCACCGTACAGGGTATGTCTTTTTTGGAGTGCTGTGTTTTGTATGGCTTGTTCATATTTTATTCGCCGGACTGCAGTTTCAATACAAAGGTTCTCTTTTGCAGGGGCTGTGGACTTCCTGCTTATTCACATGGGTTCACTTTGTGTCCCCTCATTTTTCATCTTTTGATGGAGCCTTTTTTGCCCTCCATAATTTTCTCTTTTTAAGCATGGCTTTTTCAGCGGGATTTATGGGGAGTTATTTCAATCAGTGGGTTTCTTCATTTCGACGTCTTTTCTGGAAAATCAAACTCTCTTTCACTCACCCTCTCCGTCATCTTCACTGGTCTGCTTTCTCAGATGAGGAAGAAGAGTCTTCTTTCCATCAAGAAAAATTAAATATTAATGAGTTGGTTCAAGACGCAGTGGAGCATATTCATTCAAAAACAAAGTTTCAGTCCGTTCAGAAGCATCTCTCTGATGTTTCTGTTATTTTCGGAGATAGAAGCCGGCTGAAGAAGGTGATTATCAGCCTCATTCAGTGGTTTTTTCATACGTACAGCGATTTTCAAAAGTTAAAAATAAGGACTTATAAGGATGGATTATGGAATGTGATTCAATTGGAAAAACTTGGAGTGGTCCAAGTGAAAGAGCCTCTCCAGATGCTGAAATGGCTTAAAGATTTTCGAAGAATTGAAAAAGTGATCGAGAAGCATAGAGGCCGGATTGAAACCTCCAGCAAAATGAATTCCTTGTATATTAAACTTCCAAGCGGCCAAGGTCTAACTCAGCAGGCGGGTTGAAATGAAGTGTGCAGATTCCACAAAAAATATTTTAATCGTTGATTCTGATCTGCACATTCACTCTGTCTTTAAGGCTCTCTGCCGTCAAATATCAGTTCCTGTTGAATTGACTTTCACAGATCATTTTGATCGTGTCGAGGGTTTGTTAAGCAATAAAAATTTTCATATTGTCATTGCGGACTCCTCTTTGATTCCTCAAAACGAAAGTCATTTTTTTGAACCTGTTTTATGGATAGGCGGCGGAGAGGTTCGCGGGAGGCATTATGCGGCCAAACCTCTCTCTCTCAAAGATGTCAAAACCAAGATAGAACAGCTGTTGTCCAGCTCTAATGATGTGGAGATTATAGGAGGGCCGTCTATACAGGAGCTTTTGGATCGAATGAAGCAAATAGCTGACTACACGGCGCCGGTCTTATTGACAGGGGAGAGTGGTACAGGCAAGGAGTTATTTGCCCGTTTCATCCACCAAAACAGCGCGAGGGCTTTGAGTCCTTTTACAATAGTTCATTGCGGCGCTGTTTCAGAAAATTTAATGGAGTCGGAATTTTTTGGGCATAAAAAAGGGAGTTTTACGGGAGCTGTTTCTGATAAAAAAGGTTTTTTTGAGATATCCAATAAAGGAACTTTATTTTTAGATGAGTTGGGGGCTTTGCCTTTAAATTTACAGGCCAAACTGCTTCGCGCCGTTCAAGATAAAAAGGTGCGGCCCTTAGGGTCGTTGACGGAGTATGAAATAGATGTGCGGATTATTTCTGCGACCCATCGGAATTTGGAGCAAATGATTCAGAAACAAACTTTTCGTGAAGATCTGTTTCACCGGCTGGCGGTGGTTCATTTGGAGATACCGCCGCTCAGAGACAGGATGGAAGATCTTCCTTTGCTCACTCAGTATTTTTTAGAAAAAAATAAGAAAAAATACATGAAAGAAAATATGCAGTTTTCTGAAACAGCCCTTGAGTATTTAAAGCAGTATTCCTATCCTGGTAATATTAGGGAGTTGGAAAATATGATCGAGAAAGCTGTTTTGTTTGCTGAGGGAGACAGGGTTTGTGAAATAGAGTGTTTAAAAAACAGAAAAGAGGAAAGCAATGTGCTGGATCTTGCCTTCCCATCAGAGGGGATGGACTTAACTTACGTCATGCGTCAAGCAGAAAAACGGATTCTCTCAGAAGCCATTCATAGAGCCAGGGGAAACCGGGAAAAAGCGGCCCGGCTGTTGAAAATCACTCCCAGATCCTTGAAACACCGGATTCATAAATATAAACTAGCTTGAAAAGCTTATGATTGATTACTTGAAATATGTGTTTTGTATTGTCTTATCATTTGGCGCCTTTTGCGCCCTCTCTGAAAAACCACTTTCCAGAGAGCAAGTTCTCCAAGAACTGTTAAAAGCTTACACTCAATCTAAATACATCAGTAAAACAGCGCTTTATTCTCTGGAGGTGCGTTTAGCAGAAGCCACTTTAGAGAGAGTGAAGAGGCCTCTGACTCCATCCTCTCAAGATCATAAGTTAAAAGATGAGGTTCTGCAGGCTATTTATCTCTATAAGAAAGCTTTAAATCGAGTGGCTCACGGAGAGGAGAAATCCAAAATTTTATTTCGTATTGGTTATTTGTATGAAATGCTGGCTGTTTATTCACAGGCCCTGGATTCTTACAAACAGGTTTTATCCGTGAGCAGGGATCACAGCAGAATTTCAAAAGCCCGCACACTCTCTCTTCAGATGGAAAAAAAGCTGGAAGACGTAGATAAAACAATAGATGATCTTGAAATACTCTCCGAAAATGAAAAAACTCTCAGCCCTTTAGACTTGGCGCTGTCTAGGACGAAACATTACTTAACCAGCCGCCGCTGGAAGCAGGCTGTAAGCTCCTTTGATCGAGCCTGCCAGGTGTATCTGCAAAATCAATCCTGCAATCACAATGCATGCAGGCATTCTCCGGAGGCTGTCAAGAATCTCATTTATATGGCTCACGGTGAGAGGATGAGTAAAAATATTCTTCAATTGTACAATGTTTATCTTTCTTATTTTCCTATGGACTCTGTGATGGTTCTGTCTGCCGCTGAATGGGCTTCGCGGATGGGGCAGTATGATCAGTCTTTAAACTTTTATCAGCGTCATATTTTATTTGAACAGAGGTTTATTAAATTTCATTTAAAAGCAAATGAAAGAAAAGAAAAATTTATTCATCTTGAAAATTTATTTCACCTTTATCATTCTCTAGCTCAGCTGTCTCAAGACCCGCGTTTGGAAATTCAAGCTTATGATTTTTATTTGAAGCATAGTGTTTTGAGGAAGTCGGTTTTTGAGATTCGTTATCTGAAAAATAAGGCCTTGTTTCGCATTGGAAGGTACAGTCAAACAGCTCCTGTATTTCGTGAGATCGCCCTCTCCGCCTATCCTGACGAGCGTTTGAGAGGCGAGGCGGCTGTGTTTGCTTTAAAGGCTTTGTCTCATCTGAATCAAACAGCGGCTGTCAAAAAATGGGTCTATGAGTTTTCTCATTCTTTTCCTCATAAAAAAGATGAGTTTCGAAAATTTATTTAATTTTAAGATATTTTTTTCAATAAACTGCCGTCTTCATAGTAAGGAGATAGAGGCCGAACTATTTTTTCGATAGCATGAAGACATTTTATAGGCAGTGTGCGTGTTTCAGAGATGCCCAAGTAAGCTCCCAGAACCTCTTTTTTGCCGGCAGAAAGGAAGGGGATGAGAACAACGTATTGGGGCAGTGTTTCAAACCCCCATTGATTGAAAAAATGATTATTGGTTAATACCGGCGCGAGATGTCCAAAATAAGGCTGTTTGCTCGTGTGTACAATACGAAAAATAGAAGGTTTTTGTATAGCGCCCGGCGCCTTCTTTTGAGCTTTTAAATGAGAACTCCATTTGTAAGGTATAAACACATCTTTCTTAAAAATAAAAAGTATGTAGGAGTTTATGTAATGTTTTGTTTCTTCTAAAGTCTGTTGAAGAGGGCTGAGTGGATCCAATGTTGATGATTTTTTTTGGTTCAGTATGAGAAGAGATCCGGATTTATTTGGTATAGAGGGAGGTTTTTTTTCTATGTTCTCTTCCTCTTTTTTTTCTTCGGGAGGATCTGTTTTTTCTGAATTTTCGGCAGGCGTTTCAGCTTTTTCTTCGGGAGGGTCTGTTTTTTCTGAATTTTCGACAGGCGTTTCAGCCTCTTTGCTGGAGGGTGGAGGCTGTGGAGGGCCGTCATCCACCAGGGCGATCAGCTCTGTTTTTTGTTCTGTCTGCTTTTCTTTTTCCCTTTGTATTGTGGAGGGGTCCTCCGGAGCCTCAGCAAGCGCCGGCATCTGAATCATTTCACTGCCTCCCTCACTATTTTCATCCTCCTTCCTCTCCAT
The DNA here is from genome assembly GCA_965199935.1 of Bdellovibrionales bacterium. Taxonomy (GTDB): domain Bacteria; phylum Bdellovibrionota; class Bdellovibrionia; order Bdellovibrionales; family UBA1609; genus JAPPLG01. The sequence goes on along the minus strand of CBDATD010000001.1, from coordinate 261,971 downwards.
CTCATCAGTTTCTCTTGACAGCTCTTCCTCTTTCTCCTGCTCCTGTTCAGCAAATTGAGCCTCTCTGGACAAATCCGCCTCATCGTTTTCGCGCCTCTGCCCAGTGATTTCAACTGTCTTCTTTGCTGAGCTTCTGCGGGATTGGGAATCCACCTCTATTTTCATAGAGCTTGTTTTTCTGCGGGTGTTTATAGGGTTCTTTCGTGTGTTGTTTTTGAAGAAGGGATTTTTGTCTGACGCCATAAATTTTACAAAGGCCTTAGCAATGTCAACCACAGAAAACATTATTGATTTGAGCCAATTTATATACTCGAATTCCATGTCGTCATTGTCTATTTTCACAGGATTGGATGGTGTCTGTGGATGAGCTGATGTTTGTTTTTGGCGCGGCTTTTCTGCCTTTTGCTCTTTCAAGGATTGCACATCATTCCATAGGGATTCCATACTTTTAAGGGACGCCAGAAAAAAAATTGTTTTCTGATGAATGTCCATTTTTTGCGGTTCCAAACAAGCTACATAGAGAATATTTTTCCATTCAAAGCAGGGAACGGCTGACGGACTGGCGATACTTTCAATACTTTTGATAAATTTTGCGGAGGGAGGATGATTTGTAAAAAATTCATCTTCTATTATGGGCAGACCATAATATTTGGAAGCCCATTTTTGGTATTTTGTTTCGTCAATGAGCTGAGTTCTCAGTGCTGTTTCGAGTGTACAGCCGTTTGAGACTTGAAATTTTTCTTTCCACGCTGTAATGGGACTCATATATTTGGAATCCTTGTTGATCATTTTTGATTCTTCTTCTATTTTACAAACGGACTATTTAAACTTGATCTTAAGTAAAATCGCATAGAGGAGAGGCATGAGCATAGAAGTTGCTAAAGAATTGAACAGAGTGTATTTGGATTACCATTCGACAACACCAGTGGCGGGGTTTTTGAATGCCAAAGTTCAAGACTGGCTGAAATGCTGGGGGAATCCCAGCGCCGCTTATCAAAAGGCGCGTGAAGCCCGCGGCCTCATTTGGACAGCCCGGGAGCAGTTGGCGCGTTTTATCCAGGCCCGCCCTTTAGAGATTGTGTTTACAAGCGGAGGAAGCGAATCAAACAATCAAGCGCTCAAAGGGCTGGCTGAAAGATTTAAAAATTCATCCAGAAAAAAAATTATTATTTCCTCAGTGGAGCATCCAAGCGTCACCGGTGTGTGCCGGTGGATTAGAGATCATTATGGTTTTCAGCTGGAGGTGATTCCTGTACTGAAGTCAGGAGCCTTGGATTTGGACAAATATGAAAATGCTTTGGACGATCAAACAGCTTTTGTTTCTATCATGTATGTCAATAACGAAACGGGGTGTATATTCCCCATTCAAAAATTGGCGGAGCTGGGCCGCAGAGCAGGAGCTTTATTTCATTCAGATGCTGTGCAAGCCTTGGGGAAGATTCCTTTGGATGTGGAAAATCTGGGGGTGGATATGATCAGTTTATCAGGGCATAAATTTTATTCCTTAAAAGGGGCGGGGGCTTTGTATGTGAAAAAAGGATTGTCTGTGGAAAGCCTGGTCCACGGAGGCCCCCAAGAGAGAAAAAGAAGAGCCGGCACCGAAAATATTCTGTCTATATGTTCTTTAGGGGCTTTGGCGGAAAGAGGTAAAGAGATTTTAAATCAGAATCAAAAAACAGCCCAGTGGAGGGACCGGCTGGAGTCTCTGATTGAAAAATCCATTGAAAATATACACTTTATAGGGAAAGGCCGGCCTCGTGTCGGCACCTGCTCCTCCATGATGATAGAAGGAGTTTTTGCGGAAACGGTTATGATGAATTTAGATATGAAGGGTTATTCAGTAAGTGTCAGCTCTGCCTGTCATTCCGGAAGCCTGTCTCCGAGTGTGGTTTTGCTGGGCATGGGGTTTTCTCCTGATGAAGCTCAATGTGTTCTTCGGGTGAGCTTCGGCTTGGGTACAAACTGGGAGTCTTTAAAAAAATTTGCAGATGTTTTAAAGGAAATTGTCAATAGATTAAGGAAAATAAGGGATCAAGAATGAAACGTGTACTTATGGCAATGAGCGGCGGGGTGGACAGCTCTGTCGCCGCGGCTCTGCTTTTGGATCAAGGGTATGATGTTGTCGGCGTAACCATGCAGGTTTGGGATTATTCCGATAAAGATTGTGAAGAAGGCTTTGGGACTTGCTGTTCAAGCGTGGACGTGGAAGACGCCAGAAGAGTGTCTCAAATATTGGGCATTCCATTTTACGTGATTAATTGTGAAGAAGAATTTAAGGAAAAAGTGATTGAACCTTTTGTGGATTCTTATCAAAAAGGAGAGACTCCTATTCCTTGTTTAAACTGCAATACACATCTGAAATTCCATTATTTAGTTCAAAAAATGATGGAGTTGGAATGCGATTTTTTGGCGACAGGACACTATGCAAAGGTGGAAAATAGACAGGGAAAGTGGAAAATTTATCAAAGCGATGATTCCTGGAAAGATCAGACTTATTTTCTTTTTACCACTCCTTTACAGCTGCTGCCGCGGCTTCTTTTTCCTGTGGGAGGTATGGGTAAAGCGGAGGTGAGGCGTATTGCACAGAAAAAAAAACTTCCTGTCTTTGATAAAAAAGACTCCACAGGGCTGTGCTTTATAGGTAGGAGCGGTTATGTGAAGTTTATAGACCGCCGGAGGGAAAAAAAGACAGAGGGGGAATTAAAACTCTATCCGTCAGGAGAGATTTTGGGAGTTCATACGGGAATCCATCAATTCACGTATGGTCAAAGGAAAAGACTGGGAGTGTCGTATAAACACCCCCTTTATGTGATAAAAATAGACCCCTCCCGTCAATCCGTATGGTTGGGTGAAGAGCATTTTTTATATAGAAATCAAGCCGAGGTTGAAAATTTGCATTGGCTGGATGAAGTTTTGCCGGGAGAGAGATTGAAAGTGAAAATTCGTTTTGTCAGCCAAGCTCAATGGGCCCGCGTCTATCCTAAAAATTCTCGGTGTTTTATTGAATTTGAAGAACCGCAAAGGGCTGTAACACCGGGGCAGTCAGCAGTCCTTTACAGAAAAAAACAACTGGTTGGAGGAGGAGTTATTTGTGGATTACACGATTAAAACTTTTGGGTGTAAAGTCAACACATATGACACTTCTCTTTTGCAAAAAAACCTCTCCCCTGTGAAAGGCTCCTCTCGCTATCATATTGTCAATACATGTGCAGTGACTGAGAATGCTGTCTTAGATTCTCTTCGATGGATTCGGCGCCACAGAAAGAAGAATCCTCGGGATGTTATTGTGGTCACTGGCTGCGGCAGTCAAGTGGAGCTGGACCGCTACAGCCGCAGTCCGGACGTACATCTGATTATAGGCAACTCCCACAAGCATCAGATGGCGGATATTTTAAAAAAATATGAGGAAGGTTCTTTAACAGAGCGTATTTTTCACTCTAACATTTTTAAAAACACCCCCTTAGGCCAAGGGGGGCAGGTGGAAAAAGACCACACTCGATTTTTTCTTAAAATTCAAGATGGGTGTTCGCAGTTTTGCACTTTTTGCATCATTCCATTTGCACGCGGTAAAAGCCGGAGCTTAAGTATTTCCCACTTAGTAGATCAAGTGAATGATAAGTTTTTTCAAGGGGTGCGTGAAGTGGTTCTTACGGGAGTTCATATTGGGGATTACCAAGATCAAGAGAAAGGTTTGTGTGATTTGGTGTCTTCCATCTTAGAAAAAACAAAAATACCGCGTATTCGTTTAAGCAGTTTAGAACCTGTTGAATTGAGCGATCGTTTGTTATCTTTGTATCAAGATGAGCGGCTGTGCCGGCATTTTCATTTAAGCATCCAAAGCGGTTCTACAAAGGTTTTGAAAAACATGAAAAGAACTTATACTAGAAGAGACGTTCAGAAATGCCTAGAGAGGATTCATAAGAAAACACCGAATGCTTTTGTTGGTATGGATCTTATTGCGGGGTTTCCGGGGGAGACGCAAAAAGATTTTGAATCTTCCTATGAACTTTTCAAAGACAATTATTGGACGCAGATGCATGTGTTCCCTTACAGTGCCCGGCCTAAAACCTACGCTCTGCGAATGGGTTCTCACTGTTCTCCTATTGACAAAACAAAGAGGGCTTTGCTGTTTAGAAATTTAAGCCGGCATCGGTTCAATGAGCAGGCCCGGCTGCAAGTTGGGAAAATAAAGAAAGTCCTTCCTTTGAGCAGGGGGGGTGTCAGCAGAGACTATTGGAGTGTGTATTTTGAAGGGGAGCAGCCCGTTTTGAATCATGAAGTGTCTGTCAAACTTCTCTCTTGGGATGCTCGCAAAAGTCAATTTCAAGGAATAGTCAGTAATGAGATGGCTTAGGAAATTTATTTCTTCTCCGACTAAGTTGGAAAAAACATTAAAGTACACATTCAAAAATCCTTTATTGCTCAGTCAGGCGTTAAGCCATAAGAGTTATGCTTATTTGTCAAAACAAAGTGAAAATAATGAAAGGCTGGAATATTTGGGGGATGCTGTGTTGAATTTAGTCCTTGGGGATTTATTGATGAGGGTTCATCAAGAGGCGGATGAGGGCCGGCTGTCCAAGATGAGATCTTCACTGGTGAGTACTAAAGGGCTTTATAAAAAAGCGAGAGAATTGGGTTTTGGCCGGGAGCTCAAGCTGTCTCGGGCTGAAAAGATGAATAGAGGAGCCTCCAATCCCCGCTTGTTAGCCTCCGCTTTTGAAGCTATTGTAGGAGCTGTCTATTTGGATGGAGGGTATGATTCTGCTCAAAAAATTGTGTCTCTCATGTTTCAAAAAGATTTAAAAAGCTGGGTGGATGAGGACTATAAAACTATCCTGCAGGGGCGCAGTCAAAAAGTTCTTCAAAAAATACCGCACTATAAACTGGTTGGAGAGCAAGGGCCCGCCCATAGGAAAGTTTTCTTTGTACAAGTGGTTTTGAGCGGCAAAATTTACGGACAAGGCCAGGGTTCTACTAAGAAGGAAGCAGAACAAGAAGCCGCGAGAAAGAACTTTGGATTTTGAAGATTTATTTGAGGAGACCGGGGGAAGAATAAGATGACCAAAGTTTTAATTGTGGGGCGTCCTAATGTTGGAAAATCTTCTTTATTTAACCGCTTGGTGAGGCAGAGAAGAGCTTTAGTTTTGGACCAACCGGGTGTGACTAGAGATATTATTAAAGGCGCAGCCCGCTGGTGGGGGCATTCTTTTGAGGTGTGGGATTCCGGCGGTCTCATGTGGAATACCTCCTCAGTCATTTTCTCTGCTGTTCAAGATCAGGTTCAACAGGCCTGCAAAACAGCTGATCTCATTATTTTTGTTATGGACGCGCGCCTTGGGCTTCATGATGAAGATAAGAAAATTTTTAAATGGATTAAAGATAAAAAATATTTACTGGCAGTGAATAAAGTCGATCACCCTCGTTCTTTTGAAGGCCGGCTCAACGAATTTTATGAATTAGGGTCTGATTTTATTCCTGTTTCCTTTGAAAAAGAGGACAACATTGCTCTTATTGTAGATTGGATTATTAAAAATTCCAAAAATGGTCCGATTCAAGAGGAAGATAAAACATCTTTACTGATTGCAGGCCAGTGCAATGTGGGAAAAAGCTCTCTTTGCAATTTGATATTGAGGAAGAATCGTATGGTGGCGTCCCCTGCGGCGCATACCACTGTGGATGTGGTGGATGAGGTTTTTCAATACAATAAGAAAAAATATGAAATTTTAGACACCGCAGGGATTCGAAAAAAAAGCAAAAGGCTTGAGAATTTGGAAAAAATATCATCGGCAAAAAGTTTAAGCTATTTTGAGAAAGCCGATTTAATCCTCTTGGTCATTGATGGACAAAAGAAATTCTCCAGGCAGTCGGCCCGCTTGTTTTCTTACTGTATGGAAAAACATAAAACAACTCTTTTGGTTATTAATAAATGGGATCTTTCTCAAATATCAAAGATAGAGATGAGGCAGTCCGTTCGCAGGGAGCTGAGTTATTTTCCAGATATACCTTGTGTATTTACCAGCGCTAAAACAGGAATGGGGCTGGGGTGTTTGATGAAAACCATCTCTCAATGTATGGAAAAAAATTCTTTTCGTATTTCCACCTCAGAGCTGAATCATTTTTTGCTCAAGTGGTTCAGCAGGCGCCGGCCCCTGTTTATGGATCTAGAAATGTTAAGTTTTACTATCTTACCCAGACGAAAAAAGCACCCCCTGGTTTTGTTATTTTTACTAATGAACCAAAAGGTGTGAATTCTTCTTACCGAAAGTTTTTAGTGAAGAAAATTCAAGAAAAATATTCCTTGAAGGGAATTCCAATTCAAACCACTTTTATGAAAAAGTCTTAGTGGAAGTAGTAGGCGTAGGCGACGGAGGGGTCGAGGCCTCTCCAGAGATCTTCAGTATTCCACTCCCACACTTTCAAAGGATACTCTAGTTCTATGTTAATAGAAGTCCTGCTGCTGATAAAATGTTTGGAGCTGAGAAAAAGATTTGCATAAAGCCCCTTATCGCGGTCAGACCCTCTTCCAAATTCATGTTCGCTGAACGCGTAGATAATTTTTAAGCCTCCGGAGGGAATCCAGTTGTTTCTTCTTTTGTTTTTTATAAAGTTTCCTTCAAACACCAACCCTATCCGAGGGTTTAAAGTTTCCATCGCCTGCCCTATTTCAGAAAAATTAAACTCAGTAATATTGGAAAAGCTCAACAACGCGCCTATTTCAAAGTAGCCAAAGTTTCTGGAGTAACTGCCCGCTAAACTGCCGCTCAAACTCATCTCATTACTGATCTGCAAATGCCCTGCATTAATCTGAACTTTGTTGTGTCTTTTTTTGTACAGTCTTTTTTGCATCGTTTCAGCCTGCAAGCTAAGGACAAAAAAGGCGAGTAAGATGTAAATAAATTTCATTTTAAATCTCCTGTTAAAACCTCTGCTTAGGCGATTATCCATAAGAATAATTAAGGAATCAAATCAAATATCAAGATCGAAGATATTTGATTAAAAATGTTCTTGAACTGTTCAAAAAGTGATCAGCCCGCGCTAGTAAAAATAAAACCTAAGTCCTGCAGGTATTTCTACGCCCCATTCCCATGTTTGACCCTGCCACTTGTATTGCAAGTAGGGGGCTAAAGAAACAAAGAAGGCTGTTTGATGGTTCAGAAAAAATTTCATTGATGCATATGTCTGCCCTACAAGATAGTTCATGTTTTGTTTTCTCTTATAACCTGCTTTTAACCCTATTGAAGGAGTGTTCTTTTGGCTTGTGTGCTTGCAAAATTAACTTCAACAAAAGCGCCAACATCCAATAGAAGCACATCTTGGAATCGATCTGCACCGACATCAAGGTCGCTCACATCTATGGAAGCATAAGGCCCTGCTTCAAAATACTTTCTGGAATAGCCGTAGTCTGCTCCAAAGTTGAGGTTGATTTTTTTCTTATCTCCCTGCATGCGATAGTCGAAAAAGACGTCCGCTGATAGAAAATCGGTGTCTGCGGTCTTTTAGAGCTGTCATATTGGAATATTCCTCACTGGGAAGGTCTCCCTCTTGATAGGCGGACGCAGATTGAGGATGCAGAGGGTTGTAGTAGGGGACAGGTTCTTCGGGAGGAGCAGACAGAGGCTGTGGAGGCACTGCGACGGCCTGCGGTTCATTAGCAGGTTGTGCTGAGGAGCCTTCTTTATTGTTCTTTTGGAGCATTTGTTTTCTCGGAGTTGGGAGGAAGTTTTGGAGCTTCTCTAGATGAATCTTTTTGTGGGGCTTGGTCTTTTTGGGGATTTTGCTCCGGTGGAGCGACGGAAGGAGGGGCTGATTCTTTTTGAGAACCGCTGTCAGGCTGTGCAGGCCCGTCAGATTTATTGGGTTCTTGAGCATACACAAACCCAGAGAACAGCAGAAAAACAAAAAGTTTCATAAAAACACTCCTTTTAAAAAATCTTCCCAAGACTAACACCAATACGAGCTGTAAGGCACTAAAAAGATTAAAAATTACGCCCCAACACAAGCATAGTATTCACCATATTTTCGGGGGCGCAAATGTACTGATTTGAGGAGGTGACACATTCTTCTCGTGCGATAAACATAAAATTATACTCTGCATTCAAACCAAGATAGACGCGTGTGGAAAGATGAATTTCCAGACCCAGTCCGCCTTTAACTCCCGCACTGTAGTTGGACTGAGGAACAACTTGTCTTGACACGTATCTTTGAGAGGAGCGCAGGGTCATAAAACCTCCTGCTGAAATGTAAGGGTTTAAACGCGCTAAAGGGCGAACGAGCTGGCTCCTGTTCCAGTAGTAGCGAAATTCCATTCCAAGGTGATGATAGATTGTTCTTGCAGAAAGGAGCTGATTGTTGTGTGTGTAGGCAAAAGAATTGATACTGCCGGTGTAAGAAAATTGTGTAGCAATGTGTAAATTCGCAAAATTTTTAAGAAAGAGGCCGTAATTAATTGAATTGGAAGTGTTTCTTTCTTCATTGGGCGGGAAGATGAAGTGTCTGTAGCCTCCAAAGATACCGGCAGACAACATCTTTCCTGTTTTGAAGAAAGCCATATCTTCTTCTTCTCCTTCAGTGTCCTGAAAGTCGATGTAATCTGTGAAAGGGTCGTAGGCATTGAGTTCGTCTATTTCTTCGTCATTTTGACTGATGAGGGCGGGTTCGGCGTACAGCAGGCAAGTCTGAAAAATCAAAATAAGAAAAGTTTTTTTAGGCATTTCACACTCCCCGCAATTGGATTATAACTTGAAATGATAATGGTATGTGGAGTTTTAAATGGATTATCTCAAGTCAGGCGTGGACATAGGTCGAGCAGAGGAGCTTGTTCAGTGGATGAAAAAGCAGGGTGCTGTCCATCATCAAGAAGGGGTGCTTTCGGGTGTAGGAGGAGGCTATGCCTCTATTTTCCAAATGCTCCCTGACGGCGTGAAGGAGCCTTGTTTAGTAAGCTGTACAGATGGAGTGGGGACAAAATTAAAACTGGCTTTGAAATACCAGGCTTTGAAAAGCTTAGGGCAGGATTTAGTCGCGATGTGTGTCAACGATCTGATTTGTACGGGGGCAAAACCTTTTATTTTTTTTAGATTACTATGCCTGCGGCCGGTTGAACGACGAGCCGTTTAAAGAATTTTTAACAGGGGTTCAGACGGCCTGTTCCGACAGTGCTTGTGCTTTAGTGGGAGGCGAGACGGCTGAAATGCCGGGCATTTATCAAAAGAATGATTTTGACTGTGCAGGCTTTGTTGTGGGAATTGTGGACCGTCCGGATATTTTGGGGCCTTCAAAAGTGCAAAAAGGGGATGCACTGTTGGCTTTGCCCAGCACCGGATTTCACAGCAACGGATACTCTTTGTTAAGAAAAGTTTTTGAGCAGGATATGGATCACTGGGCGGAAACATTGCTGAAACCCACAGCCCTTTATGTAAAAATTTGTCATGCGCTCAAAGGCCGTGTTCATGCTCTGGCACATATTACAGGAGGAGGTTTGGACAATATACTTCGAGTTCTGCCTCAAGGCTCTCAGGCGGTGTTTCAGCCTTGGCCCCTGCCTCAGTCCTTCTTAGAGGTTCAAAAAAGAACGGGCATGAGCTGGCAGAAAATGCTGAAAACTTTTAACTGTGGAGTGGGCATGGCTGTTGTTTGCTCTCCTCATTTGTACGGCTCCTTAGTTGAAGATTTGAAAAAAATGAACGTACAAGCCTTTAAACTGGGGGAGGTGGAAGACATTTCGCCGCATTCTGCTTCTCGGTGGACAATGGATTTTAGCGCGTGGGAAAAACTTTGAATTCTTTTGATGTTCTTCTTGTTGTCCTCAGGCGGCAGAGAGGTTCGTTTAGCCAATCAGCTGGCTCCAACAAAGCGAACAGCCGTTATTGACATTTCTTATCGTCCTTCTTCTGAACCTGCAGGCGGGCCGTTTGGTTTTTTTCTGGACTCTTCCCCTCCTTTTCATTGGGAGGAGTCTGTTTCTGGTTTTTCGGTAAAAACTTTGGAAAAATCTTTCCATTTCAAGGAGTTTTTTTTTATCTTCTGTTTATAAAAAGCGTGCCGAGTACCAGAATATACTCTCAGCTCATCACGATGATTTTAAAAAAAATTGGCTGCGAAGGCTTCTTCTGCAATTAACTTCTGGTGTTGACATTTCTTTGAATCAGGAGCCGGCGAAAGAAGACGTTTCTTTTGTCTTCAAAGATTTCGGCCTCTTGAGAAATACGCCGCAAAGTTTAAACCCCAGTGTTGTTGTTTTCAATGATTGTCTCTTTAATGACAAAACCAATTCTTTTTTTCACAAAGACAAAGGAGAAATCAAAGGAAAAAATATTGTTTGTTTGCTGAATCCAGAGGAGATGAGAGTTTTTGGAGAGCGGTTTTACCATATATTTTTTTCAAAATTCTATGTCCGCCCTCATTGGTGCTGGCAAAAATTGACCTACGAGTTTGATGATGAAGGGTACCCCGTGCCTTTGTATTTAGTTTTAGCGGATCCCGGAGGATATTCCGTGGACGCATGAAAGGTTCATTTGTTTAAAAAGGTCTTTGGAGGACAAAAATCTTGTGGAGGTGTGGTTTAAAACACCTTATTCTCTGTGTGATTTTAAGGAGTCTGTTCAAAATATAACAACGGCTTTGAAAAATTATTTTCCAAATTTCAGATGGGTTTGCCTCAGCAGTGAATGGGAGGTTCCGGCTTGTTTATTTCCTATTTATCCATCGGGTGGATTGAACCAAATAAAGTTAAACTCCAATATTCACTACACATGGTCTGGAGCAGATTTAAGCTCAAATGGGTGTGTGAATAGAGAGCAAAAGATTTTAAAAGCCCTTTTGTGAATTTTTGATATATTTCGCATCTTAGTTTTTGTCATAGATTTTTCGGCTTTTGAGGTTTTTGTTGGCTTTGACGGCTTTTTGTTTTTTGTATATTTTGAAAACTTTCAGCTTTTTTTTGCAATGGAAGAATTGGACAACGCCAAGATGCGAAGAGACATTAAGGCGGCATTGGCAGAACCATGAACGGCCATAGCAGCGACCGGCACTCCTTCAGGCATTTGTGCAATGGATAGAAGGGAATCCAATCCGTCCAAAGATTTTGTTTTAATGGGAACCCCAATGACGGGAAGTGTGGTGAGAGAGGCAACCATGCCAGGCAAATGAGCGGCTCCTCCCAGCTCCGGCAATAATGACCTTAATTCCTCTTTTTTTTGCTGAGAGAGCGTACTTTTGCATGGCTTGGGGGGTGCGGTGAGCAGACACAATCCTCACTTCAAAAGGCACCTGAGCTTTTTCCAAAACTTCTGCGGCTTTTTTCATGCAGGGCAGATCAGAATCGCTTCCCATAATAATAGAGACCAATTTTCTGCTTTTCATATTCAGTTTTTACCATATTCTTTCAGCTTTGGAAGTATTTTTCTGCTCGAAAGAGATTTTCCAAAGCTTTCTGTGGGGAATCAGCACAGCTGTTTAGATGCCCCATTTTTCTTCCTGCCTTAAGAATTTTTTTTCCATAACTGTGCAAAGAGATCCCTTTGATTTTTTTCCAATTGTTCCCTGCTTCTCTTTTGCCTAATAAATTCAGCATTGCAAAGCCGCCGCAAAGAATTTTTGGAGGCTGAAGGGGCAGATCCAAAATAGACTCTAAGTGCAGGCTGAATTGATCTTTAGAAAGGGCGTTAAGGGAATAATGTCCGGAATTATGCACACGGGGAGCTGTTTCATTTACGATTAGTTTTTTTGAAATGTCAAAAATCTCAAAGGCAATCACCCCTCGATAGTTGATTTTTCTCAAAAATATTTTGAGTTTTTTAGTTAGATCAGCTGTCTTTGGATGAAAGACGGGGCCTTTGACCCAATAACATCGAAAGTTTTTTTGAAAAGTTTCCACTAAAGGGAGCGGGGTTATTTGATTTTTGGAGACTGCTAAAATAAGAGCCAGCTCTCTTTTAAAGGGTATAAATTCTTCAGCGATCCAATTGTTTCCAGGGGGCATTTGCTTCATATGTTGAATAACGAAAGTTCCTTTCCCGTCATATCCAAAGAGTCTTTTCTTTAAAACCATCCGGCCTTTAAAATGATCCAAAGCTTTCTGGGCCTGTTCTCTGTTGTCAATTTTAAAAAAAGGAGCTGTGGGGATATGGTGTTTTTTTAAAAGACGTTTTTGAAACCATCGATCTTGCAGTTGAGAGATAATTTGGGGGCGGGGGTGAATCGGAGTTTTTATTTTTTTCATAGACTGCATCAGAGCAGGAGCCGAAACAAATTCATTTTCAAAAGTCACGATATCTGTTTTTTTCAAAAATCGAGTGACGTCAGAAGTTCGGTGAATGTCTCCTTGAGTCCAAAAGGATGTGACTTGAGCGGCGGGGTCGTCTTTGTCAGCACTGAGTACGCAGGGTTTGAGTCCTAGCTCATGAGCTTTAAGGGCCAGCATTCGAGCCAACTGCCCTCCACCTAAAATTCCTATTTTATGCAAATTGCCCTCAACAATTATTCAGGTTGAATCTGAAGCATGGGGTCTAGTTTTTTATCCTCGTCCAGTTTCATGAGATCTGAGCATCCTCCAATCATCTCGCCGTTGATAAAAATCTGAGGCACTGTTTGAAGTCCTGTTTGTGCTTTGAGCCGCTGGAGTTCTTCAGGTTTTTCATCCATGCAGAGTTCCGTGAAAACAGCTCCTTTGCTCTTTAAGATTTGCTTAGCCATATCACAAGCCGGACATGTGCTCTTTGTGTAAATTTTAATTTCTGCCATAGGGTCTCCTTTATAGAAAATAAGTTTTAATAAATGCTCGTAATTTGAACTTCCAGCTCCTTTGCGACTGTATCTCTGAGATTGTAGGAATGATCCGGCTCTTTTCCCACACCGAAAAACACTCTTTCAAAATTTATAGATTTTTTCAAGGCTTTTAAGCCTTCTACAAGGTTTTCAGGCAGTATTTTAACTGTCAAAATGATATCTTTATGTGCATGAAGGGGGGCGATCTGCTGAGATACGACCCTTTGGAAAATTTCATGGAAGTGGACATTTTGGCTGTTTGAAGAGTCTTCTTCTTCGGCGTAAAAAAGAATCAACTCAAAAGGCCCCTGCTCTCTTTTTAAGATATACTCCACTGTTTTGTTAATAAGGAGGCGGATGCGGTGGGCTCCCACGCATAAAACAAACTTCTTACAAGAATCTTCGGGCAGTTCATTCATAGAGCGAAATCTCCCCAGCCCCAAACGCAAATCCGTGTGGGATTCCAATCTGTTTTCAAGCATTCCCCATCGATAGTAGGCCATCATAAGCAGTGTGCTTCCGAAGAGAAAAGTGAAGAGCAGCAGCGAAGTGGAAGAGGCGTGCAGAACTAGAAGATAGACAGAAAAACCTAAAATAAGAGCTGTCATCACCGGAGGAAGCGGCAGTTTAAAGTTTTTGATTTTAATCATTCTGTGAGAAAGATATTTCATAGGAGTTTTTTTTCTATAGCCTTTATTCCTCATCAGAATAACACCGACAGCGAAGCTCACCATAACGCCTAAAAATGCAATTTCATAAACCTTTGCCGTGATTTCAACGGCTCCTGCAACAAAGGAGGACATCATCATCACCAGAAACATCATAGAAAATACGATAACCGGATAACCCTCCAGCTGTGGAAATATGTGGTTGAGTCTTTTGAGAAACATTTGAGGCAGATTGCCTTGTTTGGCCATGGTGGCGGCCAGGCCGATCAAACCCACAAAAGCAGTATTGACAGCCGCGAACAAAGTCAAAGTGGCGTCAATGACGATCAAGAAAAGCAGAAAGGAGCCTCCAATTTTTTTACTGAGTCCTGAAAGCAGGTAATGCAGATTTTGCTGTACCTCTTCAGGCGTCAAAATAGTCAGACATAAGATGGAGATGACAGGAGCGGTGACGGACACTAAAATAATAACTGCTTTGTAAAGCTTTCGCACAGTGCTGAGAGTGGGTCTCTCCAGGTTTTCTACAATTTGAGCGGCGGATTCAAAGCCGGTAATTCCTAAAAAGGCGGCGGAAAACCCATAGGCCAAGGTGGAGAAAGTAATTTCTTTTGGGTAATTGAAAAAATTAGAGAATTTTGAAAAATTCACTTCGCTCCAATGAAATAGGAGATAAATAAGACCCCATAATGAAATCAGCATAAGGAGCGCAAAGTGGGACACCGCCACTCCTGTCACGATTTTTGCAGGCTCTTTGATTCCTTTTATGTTTAAAAAACCAAAGACGGCCACGGGAATAAATGAAATCCACACCACAGCTTGGACAGACAGTCCTCCTTCAAAGAGGGAGGAAAAATAATAACCCCCTGAGAGAGAGCTGACAGCCGCTGTAGCAAGGTAGGACACGACAGTCAAAGCTCCGGCGACAACCGCCATACGACGTCCTAGACTTCTTAAGATCATAGAATAGGCTCCGCCGTTATAGGGGCTCATTGCCAGGCCCTCCTCGTAAGTTCTTTTAAAGATCCACATGGCCAGGCAGGCGGTGAGGATGAAGAGAGGGGCAAAGTAGCCGACAATGGGGAAAAGGATGCCCGTTCCGTAAAAAACAGATGTTCCTATATCGGCGCCGACAACACCGGCGGCAATAATCCAATTCAGTTCACTGTGTTCTTTTTCAAATTTCATAAAATCGGCCTTTTTATTTTAGGATATATCAGAGTTTTTAGTTGTTCTATGAGAAAGTTGTATAATAAGTTCAAATTCTTTTTTTTGAACAGGCATAATGGAGAGCCTTTGCCCTTTCTTAAGAACCAGCATGGACTTTAGTTTTTGTTCTTCTCTAAGTCTGTCGATGGAGATAAAATTTTTAAAAACTTTTTTAAATTTCACTTCCACGCAATACCACCGGGGATTTTTCTTGGAGGCTTTAGGGTCAAAGTATTTTGATTTTGCATCCACAGCTGTAGGGTCAGGTCTGGCCTTTCCGGAAACTTCGGCCAGTCCGGCAACCCCCGGCGGATTTGCTAAAGAGTGATAAAAAAGCACGGCGTCTCCAACTTGCATATCTTTCATCATAAAATTGCGGGCTTGATAGTTTCTAACACCGTCCCAGAGAGATTTTTTCTCTTTTTGTAAATCATAGATGGAATAGTTAGAGGGTTCCGATTTCATGAGCCAGAATTTTTTCATCCTAAATGACCTTTATTGTGCTGAAGTGTTTGGATGGATGGAAAAAAAACAAGGGGTGTTTTTATTCACACTGTCTTCCGGAAATAAGGCCCGAAGCCGTCTGCCGCCGCTCCAACTTTCTTCTAAATGATTGTTCATCTCTGGAGTCAGCAGTTTTCTCTCTATTTCCAATTTACAGAGTTTGCGCAGCTTGTAGGATAAAGCAATATCTACAAAGGTGAATTGATGAGGAGTCATCTCATGCATGATGACCATCCCTTGATAGAATTTTTCTGCTTTATTTTCTAAAGTGAAAAGCATAGTCATCCATATCACCAATGTTTTGAGCATGATTCCTCTGAGGCGGCTTTATAATCAGGAGTGTTTGCGGCATACCAATAGAATGCTTTTGAAATGTCAATAAAAATATATTGTAATGGGGCGGGGTGAGTATTAGGTTGCTTTTAAGCAGGCGCTCGTAGCTCAACTGGATAGAGCACTGGACTTCGGATCCAGGGGTTAGGGGTTCAAATCCTCTCGGGCGCATTTTTTCGTCATCAGTATGCCTACAGCGTTGAGGGCGTTTTATTGCATGAAAAAGAGCTTTGCTTCATTTTTAATATTGTTTTTCTTTACTGCCTGTCCTTCTCAAAAGGAAAAAAGTGAATCTCCGCTGATAGTTGATTCTTTTCTTCGTTCTGAAAATGTTTCTTTGAACTCAAAGGGGTGGCATTCTTTGTCCTACAGTTCTCTTCCGGCCAACCGATTGAAATTTTCTTCTAACAAAATATCGATTCACGTTCAGAACTCAGCAAGCCCGCTGATTCATCCAATGACTCAAAATCCAAAAAAAATTAAAAAAATTTCTATCAATGGACACGTCAACCTGCTGGTAAAAGTGGACCCTGTTGAAAAACAAGGTCAAGAGGGTTTTGACGATTTTGTTCTTCGCTTGGGTCTTGTTCTTTTGGGGGATAAGAGGCTGAGTTATGTGGAGTCTCTTCTGGCTCCAGACTGGGTGCAGAAAATGTTTTCCCTGGCTCCTGAAAATCAAGGTGTGGATCGAATTTTATTTTTGACTGCTGTTTTATCTTCCAGTCTTTTGAATCAAAAGCGTGTCCATCCTCTTTCAGAATATTTGCATGAACATTATGTGTGGCTTATGAACAAGCCGGGGGATTTTGCGTATTCTCACACGTTCGAAAAACCTCAACTGACAGGAGCTTTATGGATTTCCGCGGACGGCGACGACACTGGATCCTCTTTTCAGCTCGATATAAATAAAATATCTTTAAATTAGAGCAGACGCTGACTGCTGTTTTCAAAAAAAGAAAAGGCCGGCTTGGGAGCGCCCCTGCCGGCCTTTTTTGTAAACTGTCGGAAATCAAAAACCGCACAGCTCACTATATGCAGTCCTCTTGAAATTCATCCATAATCTTTTTTTCACTTAAATCAAATTAACAGTCAGCTGGAAAATTTGAACAATTGATTATCGACATAGACGATCAATGACTCGCGTATAGTGAGGATAGCTGATTAATCCATACCCTTTAATGTTGCCTCTATAGTTTCTGAATTTATTTTTGATGATTTTAAAAAATTTGTCATCGTTATTTTTTAAAGCAAAAGAAATACTGCCAGAAATGAAATCGGCCAACTGTATTAGTGGATTATGAATTTCATAAGAAAAATAAATTGACTGTTCTAGTAGATCTAACTCTATCGGTATTTTTGGAGGAGAATGCCAATTCTTTGAATGAAGAGTTGCAGTGTGATTTTTAAGCTCGTGGTATTTTTTACTGAAAACACTAGTTTGCTTTGTTCCAGGAAAAGCAAGGACGATACACCCTCGACTGTTGTGATCAGTATTTTTTTGTTTAATATAAAATTGGAACCTTATTAACAAATCATTCATTAACTGATATGTCATCTCACTAGTACTTATATTTGATGTATTATGATAATAGGCAGATATTATTGCTATACTATGAGAATTAACAAGTTGAAGTATTTTTTCTTTAAATTGATTTTGATCTGATATTGTTCTTTGAGGTCTATATTCTGATTTATTTTCCGGGCTAAATTTTATTGGATCATATTTTTTCAAATTAAATGCTTCTTTTAATCTATAAAATGCTTTTATCAGTATATTTTCAATAGAATCCTCAACTATTAAACCACCTAATACCATATGTTTTTCTTTTTTATGTGTAGTATTAAAGTAGCTATCGTCAACGTAGAAGGTGTACAAACTCATACTAAGCGGTCATCAGTGCTGAAGGATTGGTGTTCGACCATTTTATGTCTGAAGATAACTTTATTTTATCCTTTACATTGTGAGTAAGGAATAGGGCGGGTTCTAAAGGGGGGGGATTCTCTGGATTCACTTCTTCTTCCAAATTTTTTGTGGAAGGAAACTCAAGGTGAATTTTATCAGAATTTAAACTTTGCTCCATAAATCCAACAATTTTGCCATTTAAATCAATTAATAGACCTTCCTCTAACCAGGCTCTTTGCTGTCCATTAAAATCGTAAATTCTATCCTCCTGAATGCATCCAGCATACATATTTCTATCGCAACTAATTAGATAGTTGCCTTTGATAATTAAAGATGGATTACCATCTTTATCAAAGATTACATCTTGCATATCACCTCTCCTTTATGACGACAAAAAACTTTCTTATTGATTCGCAGTAACAAATATTTATCCGTAATAAATTCAAAAATGAAGAAATACTTTTTTGTTCTACCCATGTCATCCTACTATCAAATATTATACCATAATACAACATTGTCTGACACTTATTATAAAAAAGGGAGAGCTTTCGCTCTCCTTTTGTGCCGTCTCAAGGATGCAGTCCACTGCTTTCTTTTCAAAAAAGAAAAGGCCGCACAAATCCCGTTTGCATGAGTCGTGTTGAACACATTAGCAGATCCATCTTCATCTTGCTTGAGAGCCTTCCCCCGCCGGCCTTTTTCTGTATTCAACTGTGACTTGCAGCTAAATCATGTACACAGCTTAATGCTGTTAGATTAAGAACAAGTCGTTGGCAAAACAGTCGCCATAGAAGCGAAAGCATATCCGTTCTATAAGATGTTTTCTTCGCAGATTCTGCTCATTTCACTCACCACTCCATTATGATCTACCTGTTTAGTGGCTATGTAAGTAGCTTCCTGATATATGACCGAAAGATCCCATTTTATACTCCGACACATCAAACTGATCAATTGTTCCAAGCAGAGAATTTGAAAGTTTGTATTGTAAACAAGAGAGCAATGGCTTTAGTCTGAGCTAATGAAAAACGCAGAACATACAATGAGATTAGAAGCTAGCTGAGTTAAAATCTTGCATATAATGCTGATTGAGCCGCAAGGGTTACACCAGAACATCGAAGCAGTTCCAAAGCCAACAATATCGGTGTTCATTGGACTCAAATACCAGCACAACTAAATGATGTGTTTGAAAATACAAAATATTGGATTGAAAACAACACTTATCCCTGGGACGAGTTAGCTGTTCGATTTCATCATAAATTGGTTTCTATTCATGTTTTCCCAAATGGAAATGGGAGGCACGCTCTTGATGGAATAAATGCAGCACTTGCCGCACAAGCTTGACCATCGTTTGCGGAGTTTGTGCAACTTGCTGTCGTACCCTAAATCACACACAGCCTAAGTTGTTAAAATACTAACATCCAGAATCTGCTGTTGCTCTGTTTGTAAACAACATTTTGCTCAGTCGTTTATGATCGACTGAAACACCAAAGTAATTTTGGCCGGACCATACACTCCCATTTCATAGGATGATTCATCAACAATGCACGCCGTTCTCCTGTTGTTTGAATCGTACCTGATCTGTGCATCAACCAGTGCATTTGAACCAGCACCAAATCCTATAAAGTTATGTTTTCCCCGGACCCGTTCCAGTGTTAACCTGTACAAGCTGCACGTTCCTGAAGTCGCGTAAATCCAGCTACTCTGTCTGGACCAGGACAGGGGGTCCCTACGGTCCCCATAAAGAGTTCCATTCAATCCATACAATTTACTGTACAAGCCATTCCAACATGTTTATAGAAGCGTCAGGGGGGGTTGTTTCTCTTTGCAGAATTCCAACTCCACACCAAAGGCAAGCCAACCTTTATGAAGACCAAGTAAATCCGTTCTAGCAGTTTTCTTAGAGATTTCCTGTATTCATTATAAGCCGGGATTGCGATAGCCGCGTTCCCATAATGGCCACCACAACCATAAGCTCCACGAGGGAAAACCCTCTTTTGTTTTTTAACTTTTTCATATTACTCTCCTTTTTAAATTAAGAATTAAACACAAGAGTGTTTGCATGAGCAGTAGTGTAAGGTTTCTAAAATTGTCACCAGAAATGTGTCCATATACCCCCATTTTGTAGGAAGATATATCAAGCTGACATTGTCCGTTGTTGCTGTGTCATTGATATCACAAAAAGCCAGGATTTTGAGTGCCAACCCAGCCTCCATTTTGAACTCAAAGGCGATACTGGTGTCACAGCCGTGGTGCCGTCTGTGAAGTGAAAGCAGACAAACAAAACCCAGTCGTCTCCATAAAGTTCTATAAGATGTTTTCTTCGTCAGACTTCCTGTACTCATTATATGCAGGAATTGCTATCGCGGCTAAAGTTCCCATGATAGCCACAACGACCATCAGCTCAACGAGAGAAAACCCGCGTTTCTTTGTTAATTTCATTTGTTCCTCCTTTTTTTAATGAATGCTGTTTTGGACAGCGAACTCATTAAGTCAATTTCATTATGACAAAAATGCCATACTGCATGACAAATTTATAAGTTAATTTCATTGTGTAATAAAAACCATTTCTTATTACTTTCTTACTTACGGCTTTACTCGTGTAAAACCTGAATGTTTTAAAATATTTTTACCTCCTTCAATTCAGAGGATAAGCGTAGATTCCGGCAATGTTAAGCATTCTTGAAAAAAACCAACATTTTGTCTCATTCTGAAACAATCTATTAGAAATATGCTTTGATTTTCAATACTTCCTCCTTTCTTTTCTTTTGGTGCAAATCGGAATCATAAGACAGTTTTTCCCTCTGAAAGAAGGGCTTATCTGGCCCCATTGAGGGACACAGGCATCCTTTAAAGCTCACAATCCCCCTGCGACAAGTACCGTAGTACTCTTCTGTTTGTGAACATATAGAGCAAACTAGACTCTATACTTGGTTTTCTGCACACCCAGACCAAACTCCTAATTATTCAAATGAATTGAATTTTTAAATTTTAAGTAGAGCTTGCTGACAAATTAGGGATGGAAAGTCAGTGGAGTATAAAATGTCAAGTGGATTCAGGAAAACCCCTTTACTCCTCCTTACTGTTTTTAGAAGTGCAGTCCAAAGTCTAAATTATTTCTTTATTTCTAATAAAAAATAAATTGTATTATTAGAATTAAAAGCTACACATTTATTTTTTGAACGTAGTGTAGTGTAGGAAGATATGAACAGCCTATTAAAAAATGGAATTAGGAAATCATATCAGAAAAAGATTAATTTGAGGCGTATTAAAATTACTCCCAATCGGGCTTTAAAGACTACTGCTATATTTAACACTTATTGGAAATTTGCTAAAAAACGACAAGATATCTTTATGTATAGGATAACAGGAAGTTCTCCTCCTTGGACAAAGGATCCTGTTCTTTCCATGTATAAATTTACAAATGTTTATCGTGCCTCCGATAGAGTAAGTCAGTACCTTATTAAAAATGTGATTTATAGTGCTGATCAAAGATATGAAGAGGTGTTTTTTAGAACTATTCTTTTTAAATTATTTAATAAAATTGAAACGTGGGAATACTTATTAAATAAGTTAGAGTGCATTCCAAGTTGGAGAAGTTTTAATGTTAAAAAATATGAAAAAATTTTAACAGAGTTATCGAAAATTAAACCCATCTATTCATCTGCTTATATGATGCCAACACCTTCTTTTAATAAACCAAAAAAGTTACAAAACCATTTAATTTTACTAAAAGAAATGATGGTGAATAAATTACCCAATAAAATTATTAACTCAAAATCTCTCAGAGATGTTTATCATCTTATGAGAGAACAAAACTCATTTGGAGATTTCTTGGCTTTTCAATATACAATCGACTTAAATTATAGTAGTATTATAGATTTTGATGAAAGTGATTTCGTAGTTGCTGGTGGAGGAGCAATCAGAGGAATACATAAATGTTTTTCCAATGTTACAGTAAATGATTATGAAAATATTATACATAAAATGACAGAAATAGCAGATTATGAATTTTCAAGGCTAGGACTTCATTTTAAGAAATTATTTGGGAGATCGCTTAAACCAATTGATTGTCAAAACCTCTTTTGTGAAGTGGATAAATATTCCAGAGTAGCTCATCCAGAAATTTTATCTAATAGGAAGAGAATTAAACAAAGATTTTCATTAAACTTGAATCCATTGCCTCAAAAATATCCACCAAAGTGGAATTTAAAAATACCAAGATTAATGAACATTTGAATCAAATTCAATTAGTCACTAAGTTACTGTAAGTGATGGTTCTATTAATCAAATTACCTTCAATAAGGCCTCCATGATTTTCTTTTAGCTTCTTCCAATTTTCAAATCCCAATTTTAACACTTCATTCCACTCGTATGTCGTTTTGTTATTAATTTCTAGACGTGCAGTCATGTCTTTGATCAACTTTAGGAGTCGCCAATCAATACTCCATTTTTTTCCTGTTAGAACGTCAGACGTAGCAATGTATGTTATTTGTATGATGGATTCTTCTATTATTTGAGCTCGCCCTCCATCCTCAACTTCAGCTACCTGGATTGCTCTATTTTCCATTTTATTTTTTCTTTTAGGATTCCTTAGTAATTTTCTAAAAACTGGAGACCAACCAAAGCAAGCCATAAATGTCATATGCATTATATCATGATAACGGTATCCATCATTTTCATACGAATTATCCGTTAGTAAATCTCCAATTTGTTCCTTTACTTTTACGTCTTCAATTATTAGTCTGTTGTCATCCTTTTTTGAGGGGTAAAATTTATAAGAAAAAGTACGTGGTAACCGCTGTTCAGGAGGTAAATTTGTATCATAAAGGTTGCCATTATCTTGTGGCTTACACCATCGGTCTTTTGTTTTTTTTAGGTTATCTTCAGCCACTTCATTTAGATTGATGTTGAATTTGGTTGCAATATTAGAAACATACCAGAGTAAATCTCCTAACTCTTCTTTTATGTTTTCTGTAAACCCAGTATAGTGTTCTCCATCTCTCATTTTCTTCTTATACTCAGATAGCAAAAATCCTGATTCTCCTGCCAATCCTAATAGTGGAATGATTTCACTTTTTAATACATTTAATTTATCATTATCGTTGCATGGTTTTTGATCTGTCAATTTTGATTTCATTTGGTAATCTTTTAAATCCATAATATCTCCTTTTTTTTGAACATCTTTATTTTAAACAAGTGTTTTCAAAATACTGTCAGGTACAACTTATAAAGTATATATTTTATTTTTTGCCGTCATACCTCTGAAATCCGTCAAAACCAAGTGGATCCCCTACGTACCCAGGTTTATATTTCTTTTCTAAAAATACAATAAATTCATCTCCAATTTTTTTCTCTAAGAATTTAAATGCTCTACCTTTACACATATGTTCCCTTATTGATTTGGGAATATTTATGCAATTCCTTCCAAAATAAAAAAAATGACTGGAAATTAGAACTTGATCTGATTTAGTATCCCTCTGCAAGTTATGGCAGTTAACAACTCCTTTTTCTAAGCTATGATGGGAGTCTTCTTGTATCCATTTACCTTTAATATCTGTGTGATAAATATTATCCCCGTACATTTTTTTCAAAGAACCGTTCATGATTGGCTTTTTAGATAAGAATCGTTTGTCTTTCCAATATTGATTGAAATTTAACTTCTCTGTTACTTTCATGGTGTAAATTAACTTGCCTCTACATTTTGATTGTTGAGATCCTCTACCTATTATCCAATCGCCTATTTTAGCACTTTTTCTGATACTTGGTTTACAAGTAGCCAAAGTACAAATCCCACAAAATGGGTTAGGTGCAAAACCATAGTCCCTAGCCACAATATAGGTAAAATAACAAGACACTAGCAATCACTCCTTTGAGGATTATACCTCGGATTATTACTTCTATTTGAACCATCGGGATTTTGAAAGTTGTTATAACGACCCTCTATTGCACTTATGATTTTGTCTGAATTCCAACCAACTACAACATCTCCATATTTGTCGAAAGATCTTGGCAATTGAGCATCAGATTCTTTATGTATGTAAACTCCTGTTATGCGTTTTCCTTGACGATTAGCTTCCTCTATTTCCCAATCAACCCAAGGTCGTGTATGAGTTTCTTTTCCAATTAGAACTAGTAAAGAACCAGCCCATTCAATACCTTCTCTCAATAATTTTTTAATATAATCTGTGTTTGAAGCTTCATTTTCTTTCGTGCTGTCAATAGAGCTATTTCTGAGAATATACCCTCTTTTCTCCAATAATTTCTTTAGAGATTGTACTTTTTTATCATCTTTTCCATAGTGACTAATGAATATGTTCTTCTTTTTTTCCATATAATACTCTCCCCACTCGTTTTTGTTATCCAAAATTAATTATTAGTATAGATAAAGTTATGTAAATTTTTAGAATATTCTTGCAATACGTTATTTACTTGTTTTAATGATTGAATTAAGTCATTGTAGTATGGGAACTTTTTTTGTATTTGTTGTGGTGAGAGATTCTTATTACTATCTTTTTGTAGTTCTAATTCATACCATCGTTTAAATCTTCCTTGATATTGTGTTAAGTGAGGTCTGACACCTTTGTTTAAAATATTCATCACTAGTTGGATTAATTTTTGAGATTCTTTAGGAGATTCTCTTAACAATTCTCCTTCTATCTTCTTCACTTCTTCTCTTGTTGTTTGAAAAAGTTTGTAAAAAGAATTATAAACTTCATCGATAATATCATTTTCTTCATCTATAGGTAAAGCAGCTTTACGTGTTGCCAACTCGGTATATATTCTATTGGCAATTTCCAAATTTGAGTAACTTCTTTCTATTGAATACTGATATCTTACACTCCCAATTGAGATAGATATATCTTTTAATTTTAATTTTCCGTGTGACGACCATTTATTTTTGAAAAAGAAATAGATTAACGCAAGAAAAAATATAATAATCAAAACAGTATTGACCGATATTTTAAACTCCACACCAGTGCTTTCCATAAGAAATTTTATCGTTTCCATGATCATTACATACCTCTGATTAACTCATTTTGTTATCATACCTTTCAGATGGTGTTTTTCAAAATAGGACAATAAAAAGTGATCCAAAATGAGAATTTATTTTTAAAAACAGACACGATAACCTGCATCTTTTGTCCACGGTCTCCAAAAAGGAAGTTATCTCTAGGTTAGAGGGTAACAAAGGAAAGGTTTTATGGAAGAGTACCTAAAAAACAGAGGGATTTTAATTGAACTAGTTATGAAGGCTCAAGTATAAACCGGGCTTTTTCTTTTCTCAACATTTCATACGGTGTCATATATTTTATTTGAAGACTGATGCACACATCGGGAATTTTAATTTTTTTCTTTGAATCAGATGGAATTTCATGTGTGACAATCGTGTATTGCTTTGATTTCGCTTGTGCTATAAGATAATAATCTGCTCCCTGAAGGAAGATATTCTTACCAGCCTCCTCATAATCCTGATCGATTATCCAATGGCTGACCTCACCTAGAGATTGCAATACAGAACTATCAGGTTTTAGAAAAAAATTTGAATCCCTTTTCTCCGTCCATTCTGATAAATCATCTTCTATAGCTTTCAGCTCATCACATACCTTTTCAATGCTAAATAATTTATTTTGAGAATTACTTTTAATAAGCCATTCCCAAAAAGCAGGGCAAAAGTCCATACCATAATGTAGATTCTTAGCTTGAATAAAAACGTTAGCATCAAGCAGGTCAGCCATTAGAAATTTACTCCAACGCTTTCTCCAGCTTTTTTGAATGTTGACATCTTTTTTATATTGAGTAATTGGAAAGATTCTTTAAAAGAAGTGTGACCTTCAAGAGTGTGAGAGATCAGAGCTTTTGCAAAACGAGGATTGACACGAATTTTTAAAGTAGGAAAAAAATTTCCTCCGTCTTTGTTATTTTTATTCTTTAATATATCGTTAAGCTTCTTTAGTTCTTTTTCATATAGTACAGAAAACTCTTTTGCTGTCAACTTTTTCATATCGTAAATACGACGCAAGATAACCAGAGAGCTGACTTTAAAATATTTTGCAAGATGTTGTATCTCATTGGAGAAATTATGTTTTATTTTTTCACTGTCGTACAATTGTTGAATCATATCAATGGGAACCAACAACTCCGCTGCGACTTTATTACACCAATTTTCAATTTGATGATTAGGAACAGCAAGGGCTTGAGCGTTTGAAACCGCTGTTTGATTGATCCATAAATGAGCTAATTCATGAGCAATAGTAAACATTTGAGCGGCTTTTGAATCAGCTCCATTGACAAAAATTAAAGGAGCTAAAGAATCAGATAAGGCAAATCCACGAAACTCTTTTGGATCTAATTTGCGACTTGTATTGTTCCCTATAACTCCACTAATCATAATAAGAATGCCTGAAGAATCAACTTGCGTAATTAATCGGTTTAGAGCATCTGTCCATGTAGGCAGGTTTTTCCTTTCTTCAATGTTAAATTTTAGAATCCTACGGATATGCTCAGCTGTTTTAAAAATATTACTGCCTAGAGGTTTAACAGAACCAATAAAGTTCAAAGACTCCTCTTTCATAGAACGCATATAATTCTTATACCAATCTTGTCGTCGTTGACATATGTATATTATATCTAAAAGGTTGGGGCTTGGATCCTTTTGGTTCACGTCAGGCATTCTTCGAAAATCAGGAATAGGAATTTCCTCAACAGGAGGTTTATCTAATAAGAGATAACCTATGGGAGCATGAACTGTCTTTGAAAATTTTTCCAATTGTTTTAATGTTGGTTTTTCTTTTCCAGTTTCCCATAAATTTAATTTGGGAAATTTGTTATGAAGAGTTTGAATGCTTTGACCGCTTCGTTTTTTTGCCCAACGCAAAATGGATGGCTTCACAGACACATAATTCATATTTTTCTTCGATCCTTGAAACCTATTAATAGGTTGTTTATAAACTTCAATTTTTCCACAAACCAGTGATATTTATCATCTTAAAAAAATCATTCAAAATTTTAAAATTATTTATCAATCTCAGTAATAAGGAGAGAAGTTCAAGAGTAATTTTTAAGCTTTGTATTTTTACCATACACCCATTATTACACCCAATTACACCCAATTTCAATCTTTATTATTTTCTTAAACCTTCTGCCCCACGAAGCAACAAAGTCGAAAGTTGAGTATTTTTATCTTATGAAATGGTTTTAAAAGCTTTCTATCAAATTCTAAGAACCCAATCTGTATAACATGATGTGAAGTTAACTCTGAGCCTTCATCTACTTTTTTTGATCTTCTTGTATATGTTTCCTACCGGGAGGAAGAGAAGATATTTCCTTCTTCTAAGTTTTTGCAAAAGAAATCAAAAGGCCAAATGTCAATATCTTCTTTTGTTCTTCTGATATGGTTTCCTAAGTAAACCACAATTCTCTTTTTTAAGGGAGGAAATTTTTCAATGGCTTTAAGCCCCCTATAATCTTGAGCGGAAACTTGACTGCTGGATTTTACTTCAATAGCTGTAAAATTTCCTTCTTTTTGCAGTAAAAAATCCACTTCAGTTTTTTTAGCCTCCGCAGGCGACCAATAAAATACATCTTCATACAAAGAATAATAATCTTTATAAACTCTTAAAATTTGAGCGACGAGACCTTCAAACAAAAACCCTTTCTCTTCAGGAGAAATAGGCCCAGCACTTCCTTTAAAAGAACGAGCTAAACCAGGGTCTGTTAAATAAAATTTCTTATGTTTCTTTTCTCTAAGTCTTAACTTAGGAGAATAGGCGTGAATAAAGAAGCCAAGCATTGTATCTTCCAAAATGGAAAAAAAATCTTTAGCAAATTGGAAGGAAATTCCACATTCCCTGGCAACATTTGTTATATTAACAGCCTGTCCATGGTACAAACCAGCAACCTCTAAAAATCGGGCAAAACCGGGTAAATTTCGAACCAAAGCTTCCGCTTTAATTTCTTCTTTCAAGTATGTTTCAACATAGTCCTTTAAAGTGTCTCTCTTGTTGCTGGAAGACCACACAATAGGCAAAAGACCGTACTGTAAAGCTTCGTTTAAATCAAAATCCTCCTTTAATTCTTCAGGAATGAAAGGATGAAGATATATTTTTCCTGCTCTTCCTGCCAAAAGGTTGATCCCTGGAGCTTTTAATTTTCGAACGCTGGAGCCTGTTAAAATAAACCGGCGGGGAACTATAGATTCACCGCGGGAAGATTCTTCAATCAAGCGGTGAACTTCATTTAAAAGACCAGGCATCCTTTGAATTTCATCCACAATGATCAAACTGCTTCTAGACGCTCGAACAGTTTCATAAAAAAGAGAAACGTTAGAGAGGTAACTTCTATAAAGAGACTGATCTAACAAATCAATGTGTAGAGCCTCAGGAAAGCGTTGCCGCAACAAAGCTGTTTTACCGCTGCCTCGAACGCCAAATAAAAGAATATTTTTATCAGGTATCTTAATAGCCCGGTTTTTATAAATCATATTTTACTTTTACGGCGTTTTTACAATATAATCAAGTGAAAAATCGCTATTTCGTAAGAGAATTTCAGAATTAATTTCCAAACTCTGTATTTTTGCCGTACACCCATTTTCACCCAATTACACCCAATTGCAATCTTTGATTACTTAACAGATGAACACTCGTGCGTATTTATGCTTTTACTCAAAGGAATGTTTTTGATCTTCAAAAAAGGGCCATATCCAAATAATGGAGGTCAAAACGTGAGTGA
The DNA here is from genome assembly GCA_965199935.1 of Bdellovibrionales bacterium. Taxonomy (GTDB): domain Bacteria; phylum Bdellovibrionota; class Bdellovibrionia; order Bdellovibrionales; family UBA1609; genus JAPPLG01. The sequence goes on along the minus strand of CBDATD010000001.1, from coordinate 233,864 downwards.
AATTCCTCTAATCAAAGAGTCTTTTGATCCATGAATATTTTTACTAATTGAGAAGTTGTGTGATGATGCTCAATACAACAATGCCACCAACCATAATACTGCCGAGACGAATGGTTAAGTCTTTTTTCACCATCTCAATTTCTTTTTTTACCATTTCAATATCTCTTTTTCCTTCTGTCCTTAACATCTCAATATCTCTTTTTCCTTCTGCTCTTAACATCTCAATATCTCTTTTTCCTTCTACTCGCAGTGTTTCAATATCTTTTCTTATAATTTCAATGTCTTTTCTTATAATTGCGATATCTTCTTTCGTGGCTAAATGACTATCAACAAAATCCTTTTGAAAGAAAATAAGAGCACTAGCTTGCTGTTCAGTGAAGCCGTTCTCCTTCAGGTACTCAATGTGTTTTTTGAGAGGTTCTGCCATCTGACGTTTCTTGTAACAAGTTTTTTGAGGATAATCAAGGTATTTCTCTAACTTGAAGTGATTATTTCTCCTAGAAGATACTTTAAAAGTTTAGAAAGCCTCTTTAACCAAAAGGAGGCTGTCATGGCTGTAATAAGAAGAGTTCATAAGAAAAATGGTGTCAATCAAGTTCGATACCAAGCTCAGGTTTATTTAAAAGGCAATCGCGTTAGCTACAAAACTTTTGAATCAAAATGGGAAGCAGTTCAATGGCAGGAACAGAAAAGAAAATTTCTTGAATGGGAGTCTTCTGAACTAAAAAAAGAAAATAATACTTTATTTTCTGACTGCATAAATCTTTTTCAGAAAAAAGCTATTCCTCTTTTACAAAAACCCACACAGCAATCCTATGTAAACGGCCTCAAATATTTTGATTCACTGTACAGTGTAAAGATGAATCAACTGAACGCAAAGAATATTCAGAATTGGATTGACTGGCTTAAAAGACAGCCTACAGCGGGCCTTTCTTATCGAAAAACCTTTCGGTTTGAGTTAAAGCTTCTGGGCATTGTTCTAAACTGGTATAAAAACTTTGTAGATGAAGGTTTTAATATCCCCATCACAAAACAACATAAAAAATCGTGTTTATACAAATCAATTCCTCCAAGACGCCCTGACTATTTTATGAGGCCCGTAGAGGCTAGAAGGTGGCTGAAGCGGCTCAGAGAAAATGAGGAGCCTGTTTACTGGAGGCTGGCTGTTTTTATGTTATTAACAGGAACTAGGGTGTGCGAAGCCTGTGCCGTAAAGTGGGATGCTGTTAATTTAGAGGAGCAAACGACTAGAATTATAAGAATCATCCGATGGGATTTTCACACCAGAAAACCTGAATTGGCGGAAACAGCAAAAACCAATGCTTCTGTTCGTTTGATTATTTTACCGGACGATTTAGTAAAAATTTTAAAAGATATGAGAAAAGAAGACACAACAAATGACCTGCTTTTTAGAAGAAGTGCAGGACAGCCCTTGTTGTACTCCACTATTCAAAAAATATTTAATCGAGGCTTTAAATCTCTGAATTTGCCGTGGCGTTCAACTCATATTTTAAGGCATTCTTACGCAACAATGGCCTTGCTTGCCACAAAGGATTTGATCTCTGTTCAAGCAAGCTTAGGACATAAATCAAGCCGTACGACCGAAAGATACGCCAAAACTGTTGCTCTATTGACGAAGGATACATCTCAAAAAACCAGCAGGATTTTTGATTTGTTGGGAACAACATCCCCACAGGGCAAGTGTTGATTTTAAAAAAATAAAATATTACCGATTGGTAATAAAAAGGTGTTTTTGTGTAAAATTTCTTAAAATATTACTGATTGGTAATAAAAACTGATTTTTTGATAAATTCTCATGAAATATTACCGATTAGTAATTTATATTGAGTTTTAATACATAAATATAACAGAAATATTGTCGAATGGGCATATTTAGAGGAAGAAATGAACAAAAAAAGTAAGCAAAAACATTTTTTTGATCAAAAAACAATCAAATCAATTCAGGATATTGGCAGTGTTATTCAGCAAGTGAGAAAAGAGAGTCACCTGACTCAGAAGCAAGCGGCTCGATTGTGTGGAGTGGCGCCAAAATTTTTAAGTGAATTAGAAACAGGAAAAAGCAAGCACTTTAGTCTTCAACTCATTTTACGTGTCATGCATATTTTTGGCATACAACTTGTATGTAAATTAAGAAAGATTCAATGACTACACTGCTAGAAGTTTATTGGGATGATCATTTAACAGGCCGGCTGTGGCTGGAAAATGATAATATGCAGTTTGAATACAGTGAAAGCTGGCTTAATAAACAAGATGCCCTGCCTCTTTCCAGAAGACTGCCTCTTCAAAAGGAGCCTTTTTCTTCGGATGCAGTTAAAATCTTTTTTTGTAACTTGCTTCCGGAAGAGGAGCTAAAAAAACGTCTTTCTAAAAAATACGGTGTTTCTGAAGATAATTACTTTGGTTTACTGGAAAAAATAGGAGGAGAATGTGCAGGTGCTTTGTCTATTCTGCCAAAACATTTATTTGTTTCCCAAGATTCTTCTTATGAAGAATTATCTGATGAGCAGCTAAACAATATGATTGATAATAGGGCTGATACACCCCTCATTATGGGGCATAACAACACTCGAATGTCTTTAGCTGGAGCACAAGAAAAACTTCCGGTATTTTTTAAAAATGGCAAAATATATATACCTATGGGCAGGAAACCCAGCTCTCATATTTTGAAACCCCCATCAATTCTTTGGAAAAGTACTGTCATCAATGAATTATTCTGCATGACTTTAGCTAAAAGAGTTGGATTAAATGTGCCAAATGTAAACATCTACGATACGGGCAAGCACCTTTGTTATCTTATTGAAAGATACGACCGAAAAAGTGAGCAAAGCCGCTTAAAAAGGCTTCACCAGGAGGATTTTTGTCAGGCTCTTGGACTCATGCCCTCACAAAAATACCAGAAAGACGGCGGCTGTGTTAGTTTAAAAAAATGTTTTCAGTTCATTATGGAAAACAGCTCTTATCCCCACAATGATATAACGGCATTAGTAAAATGGGTGGTGTATAATTTTATTATAGGCAATTGTGATGCTCATGCTAAAAATTTATCTTTGCTGATACATGAAGACGGTCGTTACCATTTAGCTCCTTTTTATGATATTTTATCCACCGTTGTATATCCTAAAATCAATAAAGATCTGGCAATGAAAATTGGAAATGAGTATTCTGCAAATAATATTCAAAAATCTCACTGGGAGCAATTTGCCCAAGATGTACAAATACCTTTTTTGTTTTTTAGAGACGTTTCTATGGAACTATGCAGTTCTATACAAAAAAATATTTCTGGATTAGCTCAGGAAATACAAGATAAATGGAGTAATAAAAAGATCATTGATGAAATAAAAAATCGAGCTATTCAAAAATCCAGTGCTATTTTAAGTTCATGGAATTAATTTTTCTTTCAAGAAAGTTACGGGTTTCTGGGTAGATTGTGATTTTTTTGCTGTGAATTGTGCCGTGAAATCACAGCAAAATCACCTCAAAATCTATAAAATTTCAGAGTACAGAAATGACTCATTTTTCGATTTTTAACAAAAAACCCTTATCGCTTTTACCTCTTTGAGAGACAGAGAATATTCCTCATCCTACAGCACTTCAATCCGGTTATTTTGAACACCTGTCAAAAATATTAGCTAATATTTCTGACACCTATCCAAAATATTAGTATCATAAAATCTATTGTTATGACTTAACCTGTGGCATATACGATTGTGTTGACAGCCCCTCTCAGTTTGATCAATTGTTACCCAATCAAGTTTTCTGTGCCGCCTCAAGTGCAGTTCAATGATAAATCAGAGATAGAAAGTTAATGAAAGTCCTGCATATAATGAGCTATGCGGTTTTTGATGTCCGACAGCCGATGAAAAAGGCCGGCGGGGGGAGGCTCTCAAGCCGGCCTTTTCTTTTTTGAAAAGAAAGCAGTGGACTGCACCCTTGAGATGATACAGAAGGATGGCGAAAGATCTTCTTTTTATGCTTCTTTTAGCTTCATTTTGACATCTCTAATTTGAAGGAACCACTAATGATTATCAATTTTGAATTTCTGACAAAATTGTCTTGGGTCGAGTATTCGGATATTTTTTACTTTTTTAATACCTAATAACTCCTTATCGCCGGTTACAATAATTTCAGATTTAGCTGTAATAGCAAGCTCTAGGAGAAAATGATCTGTTTCATCCGGAAAAATTATTTCATCTATAGGTTCTGGAAAAATCATAGATGCTTTATTGAATAACCTGCCTAAAATAGGTTTGATAGGTTTTTGATTCTCTAATATTCGACTGATATAAGGTTTATTAAGAACTTGATTTAATTCCTGCCTCAACTCTGTACTGATAGCCACCTGCAATTTACCAACAAGCCATGCAGAAATGATTTTGAATGGATAAGAAATATTATCACCATCCAACAAACCACTCACAATGACATTAGTATCAAGAACAACGAGCTTTCTTTTTTTTGCGCTCATTACGTGCTTCTTTTTGGGCTTTTACAGCCAATCGCATAACCTCTTTACCAGAATAACCTCTTTTTTTCGAGTTTTTCCTAATCTTATCCAGCATTTCCATAACTTTTGTTTCTTCTCGTGAAGCAGATTTACAAACCTTCTTGACTCCAAGTCTGATTAATTCCGTCACTGACTTATTTTGAGCAATAGAAAGAGCTTTTAGAGCATCCAGCTCATTTTCCTCAATGTAAATTGTTGTTTTCCTCATCATGTCTCGCAACCCCTATTGCCATACTGCCATATATTCAGTTAAATGTCAAAAAATCTTTTACTAACCAATATCAATATATTTCATTGAAAATTCATGTATTTTTAATAATTTTTCGCTGTTTTTGTAGAGACTGCATATAATGAGTACAGGAAATCTGCGAAGAAAACATCTTATAGAACCGACTTGCTTTCACTTCACAAAGGCTGGCTCGCCTTCGGTGTGGAGCTGGATTCTTTTTGTGAGAGAGAGACTGCACCTACTAACGCCAGCATCAACAACGTGGGAATGGAATCATTAGCTTCCAGTAAACTTTATGGAAACGCCACTGGGTTTTGTTTGTCTGGTTCCACTTGCAGTACACAAACAACCTGCACAGACGGCACCACGGACTGTGACACCAGTATAGATGGAGTTCAAAATGGAGGCTGGGTTGGCACTCAAAATCCTGGCAAAGAAAATTTTATTGGGTTTCCTGGAGGGGTAGTAACAGCCAACTGCGGTACTAGTGTGGTCAATCCAGTGGGACTTGATATCAATGACACAGCAACAGACGGACAATGTCAGCTTGATATATCTTCCTACAAAATGGGGGTATATGGACACATTTCTGGTGACAATTTTATAGGTTCTCAAGTTGATCATAATGGAGTTGTAACGGAAAGGGCTGAAGGAGCTTACACTACTGCTCATGCAAACACTACTTGTGTTTAATTCTTAATTTAAAAAGGAGAGTAATATGAAAAAGTTAAAAAACAAAAGAGGGTTTTCCCTCGTGGAGCTTATGGTTGTGGTGGCCATTATGGGAACGCTCGCGGCTATCGCAATCCCGGCTTATAATGAATACAGGAAATCTGCTAAGAAAACTGCATATAGAACGGATTTACTTGGTCTTCATAAAGGTTGACTTGCCTTTGGTGTGGAGTTGGATTCATTCTGCCAAAGAGAAACAACCCCCCCTGACGCTTCTATAAACAATGTTGGAATGGAATCTCTTGTAAGCAGTAAATTGTATGGATTGAATGGAACTCTTTATGGGTGTCGGGAAACTACCGTAGGGACCCCCTGTCCTGGTCCAGACAGAGTAGTTGGTATTTACGCGACTTCAGGAACGTGTAACACAGCTTGTACAGGTTATACATTAACTGGAACGGGTCCGGGAAAACATAACTTTATAGGATTTGGTGCTGAAACTTGTTCAAATGCAGGTATGGCTTTAGCAGATGCACAGATCAGAGGTTATGAAGGTACGATTCAAACAACAGGAGACACGGCGTGCATTGTTGATGAATCATCCTATGAAATGGGAGTGTATGGTCACTTATCCGGCCAAAATTACTTTGGTGTTTCAGTCGATCATAACGGGGTTGTATCAACTGAGCATAATGTAGTGTTTGCAAACAGAGCGATAGCAGATTCTGGATGTTAGTATTTTAACAACTTAGGCTGTGTTTGATTTAGTTTCGGCTACAGCTTAGTGAAGAAAAAGGGAGAGCGAAAGCTCTCCTTTCTTTGTGGAAAACATCAGATCAATTCGCAAGCTGTATTGATGTCAGATGTATCTGTCAAATAAATCGTATATCTATCAAGATAATAGATATACAAAATTCAATTTCGTATATCTATAGTTGGGTATTTTCTAGTAAAACCCATATATAATGTGTTTTTGATGGGTGAGAAATTAGATTATATTGTGATCAGTGCGTACGCTGCTAACTAGTTACAAATTTGATAAGTTTAGAGAAACTTCCAGAATCTGCCTCTTTAAGGGCAGAAAGATACAAGTTTCGAATCCTTCCTTCTACATCATTAATAGCTTGATTATCTTTTGCACCCCAAGTAAATATTTTTTGATCATTGATCTTTAAAAGCACGTCAGTCATTAATCGAGCGTGCCTCCCATTTCCATTTGGGAAAACATGAATAGAAACCAATTTATGATGAAATCGAACAGCTAACTCGTCCCAGGGATAAGTGTTGTTTTCAATCCAATATTTTGTATTTTCAAACACATCATTTAGTTGTGCTGGTATTTGAGTCCAATGAACACCGATATTTTTGTCTGTCGTTCTGGCGGCACCCGCCCACTTCCATACCTTATAAAACATTTTCTTATGAAGTTTGTGATTAAATGTTATATTTAAAATATCCGAATGTTGTGTACGATAAGCCCAATTCATAGCCTCCACAATATTTTCCTGTTCTATTGTATTTAGCTCCTCGTAAGTTGTAATATAATCGGGAATTAAACCACGTAATTCATTAGGGTCAAGAGGAGTATTTCCATGTGAATGTGTAGGTTTAAATTGATTCATTTATTTGTTCTTGACTTCATATTTTTCCATATACGAAGATCTCTTTTCGATTTTAATTCATTAGCAAGTTGAGAAGTTTGAATTTGTACTTCCCTTTTGGACAAACCCTGAGCTTCTAATCTCATTGTATGTTCTGCGTTTTTCATTAGCTCACGAGCTAAAGCCATTGCTCTCTTATTTACAATATCTTCCAAACTTTCAAATTCTCTGCTTGGAACAATTGAGTACAACAGTGTACAGTTCATGGCTCTAGCGGCTTTACGCAAAGATTCAATGGAAGCTTTGCCTTGAGCTTCTCTTTTTTCAAGTCTCAGTACAGAAGAATGTTGAACACCCAGTATTTTTGCCAACTGAGTAGTACTCATTCCCAAAGCTCCTCGCACGGCTTTGAGCCAACCACTTGGAGGTACTTTCATTTTTCGCACCTTTTTCCATACATGAATTTTCTTGTCCATAATTTGCCTTTTGGCAGATGATTTGTTCTTGTGTGTTCTCATAATGTGAGTGTGCTTTATAATGCACATTTTGTAAACAAAAAAGTGCATTAAAAAGCACAATAAATAGGGTTTTTGGAACTTAGCTACAGGCATTAATGGATAGTTCAAAGGGCCTATGGTGAAGAGGACTGCATATAATGAGTACAGGAAATCTGCGAAGAAAACTGCATACAGATCGGATTTGCTTGGTTTGCATAAAGGCTGGCTCGCCTTCGGTGTGGAGCTGGACTCTTTTTGTGAGAGAGAAACCAATCCTACAAATTCATCATTATCGAATGTAGGAATGGGATCACTCTTGTCCAGCAAGTTGTATGGCGTAGATAGATCGGCGGCTGTGAATGCATCATGTACTGCTGGAACTGTTTGCACATCTCCAACACTTTCACCAGCGGGTTGTTCTAACAACGTGGCTGGATCCTGCACTGGATGCACCTGTCCTGCTACAAATGATGCCACGTTCGTAGCTTATCGTCCTATTAGCGGTGGACCTAATAAAGAGAACTTCATAGGCTTTGGTGATGATAACTGTGGTACTGCAAGTTTGCTCACTCGTCAGGAAAAGGCTACAAGTACAACACATGACGCCGACTGTGATTTGAATGTATCGACTTATGAAATGGGAGTTTACGGGCATATCTCAGGAGACACTTACTTTGGTGTTTCTGTAAACAACACTGGGATTGTTTCTGCTGAAGTGGAAAAGACTACTACTGTGACGGCGGCAGATGCAAGTTGTGCGTAATTTAACAGCTTAAGCTGTGTACATGATTTAGCTGCAAGTCACAGTTTACAAAAAAGGCCGGCGGGGGAAGGTTCCCAAGCCGGCCTTTTCTTTTTTTGAAAAGAAAGCAGTGGACTGCACCTTTGAGATGGCACGAAAGGAGGGCGAAAGCTCTCCTTTTTTTTATTCAAAGTCAAGCCAAGTGTACAACGTGCACCGCATCTTCAAAATAAAGGAACCAATATCATTTTCTCTCACCGCCATAAAGCGGTCAAAGGCACAGCAAATAAGTTTTTTCCAAAAGCTACCACCTCATGTCCTTGATAAAGAACAACACCACAAATAAATTGATCAGAACACAGCTGTTGGAAGACTTGAATATGTTTAAAATCACTCAAAGAAACCTGCTTCCCGGCTTTAACTTCAATCGCAGCTAACTGACCATTGGATCTTTCTAAGATAAAATCAATCTCTTTGTTGTCAGAAGTTCTAAAATGCGACAACTGAGCAGAAAAATTGCTAAAAGACAGCAGTTTGAGAAGCTCCACAGCTACAAAGTTCTCTACAATATGCCCGTACACATCTAACCTTTTTTTGCTCAATTCACTCAAGCTCCATCCTTGTAGATGACACAATAACAAGGAGTCTATGACATAAAGGTCTATGTGCAGATAAAAACTCGTACGGCGCATGAACGGCAGAAGCTACCTGCATAGCATTGTCTAATGAGACATAATGAGCCGGAAATTTGCTCTCAGATAATTTCTGAACTAGTGTACTTTTGCCGGCCTGCCTTGGACCATTGACAAACACAACTGGATAATTTTTCGAAGAAGACAGAGTGGATTTCCCCATCTGTCTGCGAATATATTTCATAGAAATTCCTTGTAAATATAGCCTTTAAAAAAACAAAGGCCCAGATTTATTTTTACAAAAATTTCAGATCAAAACATCCCTTTTTGGATATTTATTTAACTTTTTAGCATTTCATAATCTTTTTTCGTTATGTAAGCTGTACGGTAAGAACAATGAGCTTTTTTGGCCAAAGCATAAGCTGATATATTTGGATTCCTTTTAATGAGACCCCATACATCTGCTCGATAAGAAGGCCCCATCATCAATCTATACCTATAGGTCAGATGATTTTTAGCCACAACTGAAGCAGGAAAAATCTGTTTAGAACGTTCTGAGAAATATCCTTTTGGCAGTCGAATGCAGGTATTTGTAAACCTCTCATCTTGGCCTTTTAGCGCAATAAGCAAATTTGTTCGTTTTCTTTTTTTGTATGTTAAACAATCAGCCAGATTAATGCGTTTTCCTCTGTATATTTGTGATAACCTTTTGAAACGCTGATCTTTTGTAAATAATCTTTGTGCATTAGCACACCAAAATACTCTAACAAATTTATATATATCTTTATTTAGTTGTTTTACAAATTTAGTCAATTTATCCACGTTAATTCTGGCAGAGTGGATGGTCATCCAGTCCACTAACAACCCGCCTAAACGATTATCCCTGTCATTAACAGCTTCTATTGAAGCTGAAATAAGAGTTTCTTCAATATTAGGATCTGTGGATTTTCTATCACAAAATACATTAAAACCAATAGCCCGAAGACTGCTGTCTAATTGTTTTCCAGATTGAAGTGTAAAATTGTTACTCTTCATAATCTAAATCCTTTATTGATCCAATGATCTATTAAATAAATTCCCTCTTGTTCCATTTGAGTGCAAAATTCATCTGCCAGTTTTAATATTTCATTTGGAATTTTTGGATCTAGTATGTCTATATCAATAGTTTGTCTTTGTATAGAACCTATAATGGTCAAAGCACTAGAACCAATCACTACAGCTGAGAACGTCACACCCTTTTGGTATAAAAACTGATCAAATTTAACAAGCAGTTCTTTTGGGTTGAATGTGTTTCTCATAATATATTACTATAAGTAATATATCTAAGAAAGTCAATAGAAAAATCATAGTTAAATTCTCATTGTGATTGAACTTGAATTGTGTGGTTTTAATTTTCCACAGCTTATAAAAAGGCCGGCGGGGGAAGGCTCCCAAGCCGGCCTTTTTTTTGAAAAGACAGCAGTGGACTGCACCTTTGAGATGGCACAAAAGGAGGGCGAAAGATCTTCTTTTGGCTTGGAGGCGTCTAGTTTAAATGCGGGCTGTAAAGGAAGTTTATGGAGTGTTGTAAGATTGAATTTTGAGTAAATTAAACAAGATGGTGTTTGACACGTCTTCCACAGTTCCAGTCTGCTGTACAATATCCACAGGTTTTTGAACGCCGATAAGGATGGGGCCGATGACCTCGCCGCTCCCCAACTGCTGAACCAGTTTGTAAGCAATATTTGCAGAATCTAAATTAGGAAAGATTAAAATATTAGCCCCCTCTTTCAGAGGGCTGGATGGGAAAAGATTTTGAATCACTTCAGGGTTGCAGGCGGTGTCCGCCTGCATCTCGCCGTCAGAAAGAATGTTCGGATGACGTTTTTGGAAAATCTCCAAAGCCTTCTTCATTTTTTGAGGATTTTCTTTTTGCCCTTTGAAGTTAGAAAAACTTAAAAAAGCAATGCGGGGCTGAAGACGGATCAAATCGGCCAGCTGTAAAGTCTGTTCAGCAATTTGAGCGGTTTGTTCAGCTGTCGGATCAATGTTCACCGTAGTGTCTGCAAAAATAAATATTTTATCTTTGACTAAAATGATATTCATGCCGGAGGCCAGCTTCAGAGGGCGGCAGCCAATAGCGCTTAATACGGGCCGTACACTTTCCACATAATTTTTTTCAGCACCGGTAATCATGCCGTCTGCATGGGAAAGCTGGACACTCATAGATCCAAAATAATTGGAATCTTTTAAAAGTTTTTCAGCTTTTTCCATAGAAATATTTTTTTGCTCAGATAATTTTTTGACATAGAGTCCAAGGTGTTTGTGTTTTTGAGGTGTTTGAATTTCTACATTTTTCATATGAGAAAGGTGTAATTTTGAAATGGTTTTTTTAATTTTTTCTGAGTCCCCAAGCAGTACAGGGGTGTAAAGATGAGAGGCCGATGATGCATTGACAGCTTTTAAAATTCTTGGACTCTCCCCCTCCGGAAATAAAATCCTTGGTTTTTTCTTTAGGGTTTTCACCCTTCTTGTAATTTGCTGAAAGAAAATCTTTTTAGCTCCGTGAAGAGCCTCCAATTTCAACAGGTACTGGTCAAAATTTTCGATAGGCTCTCTGGCTACACCAGTTTTCATTGCAGTTTGAGCCACTGCCGGGGCGACAGCTTTTAAAACGCGGGGGTCAAAAGGCTTAGGCAGTATGTAGTTAGGGCCGAAGTGAAACCTTTCTCCTCCGTAAGCCAAAGACACACTTTCCGGCACATCCAAGCGGGCCAATTCTGCAAGAGCTTTAACAGCTGAAATTTTCATTTCCTGATTGATGTGTGTTGCCCGCACATCCAGAGCCGCTCTAAAAATGGAGGGAAAACCTAAAACATTATTGACCTGATTTGGAAAATCCACTCGGCCTGTTGCCACAATGGCTGAAGGACACGCCCTCTTTGCAAGGTCTGGGTGAATCTCAGGATCCGGGTTGGCCAATGCAAAAATAATAGGGGTTTCAGACATACTTTTTACCATTTCTTCAGTGAGAACGTTTTTCTGGCTAAGACCGATAAACACGTCTGCATCTTTGACAGCAGATTTTAAAGTGCGGGCCTTTGTTTCACTGGAGAATTCTTCTTTATAAGGATTCATATTTTCTGTTCGGCCCTTGTAGATCACTCCCTTAGAATCGCACATAATAATATTTTTTTTCAGGACGCCGATGGATTGAATCAAACGGCCGCAGGCAATGGCGGCGGCCCCGGCGCCGCTAAAAACCACTTGAATGTCTTTAAGATTTTTTTTCGCAATCAAACAGGCGTTGATTAAAGCAGAAGAGGTGATAATAGCGGTGCCGTGCTGATCATCATGAAAGACAGGAATAGACAGTTCTTCTTCCAAACATTTTTCTATTTCAAAACAGTCTGGCGCTGAAATATCTTCAAGATTGATGCCTCCAAAAGAAGGCTCTAAAGCCCGGCAGGCTTGAATAAACTCCTCTTTGTTTTTTGTATTGAGTTCAATGTCAAAAACGTCAATGCCGGCAAAGTGTTTAAAGAGGACACTCTTGCCTTCCATAACAGGTTTAGAGGCTAGAGGTCCGATTTGTCCAAGACCCAATACAGCGGATCCGTTGGTGATCACTGCCACCAAGTTGCCTTTTGCTGTGTAATCAAAAGCCTTATTAGATTTTTTGTCAATTTCAAGACAGGGGAAGGCGACGCCCGGGCTGTAAGCTAAAGCTAAGTCTTCTTCAGTTTCTATTTTTTTACTGGAAACAACTTGTATCTTGCCAGCAGGTTTTTTTTTGTGGAAATGCAGAGCTTTTTCTCGTAAGATTTTTGGGTCGTCCATAAAGGCTCTCCTCTCTGTATTGACAAATATTTTTATAAAAGGCAGGCTCAAAAATATGTCAAACAATTTACAACATAATTCAGCGGTGATTGTCGAGGGTTTTCGCACTCCTTTTGTGAAAGCTATGGGAGAGTTGGCTGATGAGCATCCCGCTCATTTGGGGGCAGTCGTTTTTAAAGAGTTGCTGTATCGTTCAAATTTGTCTGCGGATGAAGTGGATGAAGTGATAATCGGCAATGTAGGAAATCCTTCAGATACGTCAAATATTGCCCGCGTTATTGCTCTTCGCATGGGTTTGCCTGAATCTGTGTCTGCAGTCACTGTGCAGAGAAACTGCGCCTCCGCTTTAGAAAGTGTGACCAGTGCTGTGTCCCGTATTCACTCTGGACTCATAGACACAGCTTTAGCGGGGGGTGTGGAAAGTATGTCCAGTTATCCGCTGATTTTCTCTAAGGGGCTGGTTCGTGTCATGCTGGATATGACGAGAGAGAAAAAACTGTCCCGCAAATTACAGGCTTTGTTGAAAATCCGTTTGAAATATTTAAAACCCCGCATTGCTGTTGTTGAAGGACTTACGGACCCTTTTGTAGGTTTGAGCATGGGAGAGACCGCTGAAGTATTGTCAAGAGAGTTTGGCATCTCAAGAGACAGACAGGATCGATTTGCTTTAGAAAGCCATCAAAAAGCTTGTCGAAACCGCTCTCATTTGGAGGAAGAAATTATTCCTGTCTTAACGGATAAAAACTGGATGGATCAGGATGTAGGACTTAGAGAAGATCAGTCTTTAGTAAAATTGGGGAAACTTCGCCCTTACTTTGATCGAAAATATGGAACTGTCACAGTGGGAAACGCCTGCCCTATCACGGATGGAGCTGTCGCTCTTCTGTTAATGAGCCGAAAAAAAGCAGAGAGCTTGGGATACAAACCTCGGGCTGTCATTAAATCCTTTGCTTATGCGGGATGTTCTCCGGCCCGCATGGGGCTTGGGCCTGTGTTTTCCGCTCCTTTAGCTCTTAGAAGAGCCGGTCTCACATTAAAAGATATGGATCTTATTGAAATCAATGAAGCTTTTGCCTCTCAAGTTTTGGCTTGCCAGGAGGCTTTTTCAAGCAGAAAGTTTGCAAAAGAAAATTTGAATTTAGATCAAGCTGTGGGTGAAGTGGATCCAGAAAAACTGAACGTCAATGGAGGAGCTATTGCTTTAGGACACCCTGTGGGGGCTACGGGTTCCAGATTGGTTTTGACTTTGATGAAAGAAATGCAGAGAAGAAAATCACGATACGGCCTGGCGGCTTTGTGTATCGGAGGCGGGCAGGGCGGCGCCGTAATTTTAGAAAATGAGGACTTGGGATAGATAAAAAAATGATTCGGTTGAAGGTTAAGGATGTTGTTGCGTTTGTGGAGTGGGATGACCCTCATTCCAGTGTTAATGTGCTGTCAGAGAAATCTTTGTCTGAGTTTTCTAGAGTTTTGGATGAGATACCGGATTCTGTGCAAGCTGTTATTCTTATATCAAAAAAAACTTCTGTTTTTATAGCCGGAGCTGACTTAAAAGAAATTCAAACATTAAAAACAAAAGAAGAATTTTCGGAAAAAATTCAAAAAGCTCATGCTCTGTTTCAAAAAATAGAAAAAGATCCGCGTCCCTTTATATGTGCTGTCCATGGTGCTTGTTTGGGAGGGGGGACAGAGCTGGCTTTAGCCTGTGATTATCGTATTGCCTCTTTACACAGCTCCACAAATATCGGACTGCCGGAGGTACAGCTGGGGTTTATTCCCGGTTTTGGCGGGACTGTGAGGCTTCCCCGCTTGATTGGTTTTATTAAGGCTTTGGATATGGTTTTAACGGGTCGATTGGTGTCTGCGAAAAAAGCCCACAAGCTGGGTTTGGTGGATGAGATTGAAGGCATTCCCTCTTTGCTCAGGGAGTCTGCTGAAAAGCTGGCCCGCTCTGTTTTAAAAGAGGGCAGACAAAGAAAAACAGTTTATCTTCCGGGTTTTGTGAGAGCTTTTATTGTGTTTTTTGCAAAAAGAGGGATTTTAAAAAAAACCAAAGGTTTTTATCCGGCTCCTATTAAAGCTCTTCAGTTAATGCATAAAACTTACGCATGGCCTTTGGAAAAAGCTCTTGAAGAAGAGAAAAAAGTTTTTTGTGAGCTGGCGGTCACTGAAACCAGCCGCAATCTTATTCGATTGTTTTTTATGACAGAAGAAATAAAAAAACAAAAGCCCCCTGCTGAGCCGAAGAAGATTCAAGCCGTTTCCCGCATCGGGGTTTTAGGCGCGGGCGTTATGGGAAGCGGCATTGCTTATGTGTGTGCTGACCAAGGTTTTGAAACGAGGGTTTATGATGTAAAAAAGGAGTCTTTGCTTAAAGGGAGGAATCACGCTCACTCTCTTTGGAGTAAGCAGTTGAAACGCAGAAAAATCAATAAATTTGAAAAAGAAATGAAGCAGTCCTGCTTGAGTTATTCTTTGGACGGCAAAGGCTTTGGCGCTGTGGATCTATTGATTGAAGCTGTGGTGGAAAACATGGAGGTCAAAAAGCAAGTGATTGAAGATTGGTCGGACCGCCTTCAGGAGTCTGCCGTCTTTGCCAGCAACACCTCCTCTTTAAGTGTGACTGATATGTCTCAATTTCACAAAGACCCTTCTCGTTTTATAGGGCTTCATTTTTTTAATCCTGTTTATAAAATGCCTTTGGTGGAAATTATTAAAGGAGATCAAACGAGTGATGAAACCACAGCCCGTGTTTTTCAATTTGTCAAAAAGCTTGGGAAAAAACCTGTCATTGTTAAAGACAGCCCTGGATTTTTGGTCAACCGCCTTCTCATGCCTTGGCTTTCAGAGTCTTTGTATTTGCTGGAAGAGGGACTTAGTGTCCGTGTTGTTGATCAGATGTTTTTAAAGTGGGGTTTTCCTATGGGCCCTTTTCGTTTAATGGATGAGGTGGGTTTGGATGTTTGTGTTCAGGTGATTCAAAGTTTTATTCGTCAGGGGTTGAAATTATCAGTTCCTGCTTTTGTGGATCAACTGACGGCGAGCGGAGCTTTAGGCAGGAAGAAGGGTTTGGGTTTTTACCATTACACCAGTCAGGGGCGGCCCGGAGCTGTGAACGAGTCTATGGAAAACTTGTTCAATGTTCGGAGCCGGTCTTTGAAAAAAGAAGAGGGGTTGAAGAGAGCTTTGTATCGAATGATCAATGAGTGTGCTGTTGTGCTGGAGGAAAAAGTGGTTTCAAAACCAGAGACTATTGATTTTGCAATGATTATGGGTGCGGGGTTTCCTCCTTTTTATGGAGGGCCTTTAAGGTACGCTCAGCAGGAGGGGTTTGACTCTATTGTAAAAAATTTAGAACAATGGTGTGACACGGGTCTGGTTCGCTTTAAACCGGCTGATCTTCTTGCAAAATTAGCGGCTGACAATCAGCTCTTTTGATCTAAACTGGACCAGAATGTCTCAAATCCTCTATAAAGTTTTACTCTTGAATAAAGTGTCGATTTTTATTAAGATGAAACAGATATTTTCTTCAAAGAAAATCAAATGCAGACCTGCTGTGAAAAAACATTTCAGGAGGTTCGCTGTGTGAAAATTTTGTGGAAACAATGTAAAGAACAGTTTCAGTATGGAATTAATATACAAATTTTTTATGTTTTATGTTCCTCTTCTTTTTTCTCTGTGCGTGCATGAGTTTTCCCACGCCTGGACAGCCAAACAAAAAGGAGACTTGACGGCTGAGATGGAAGGCCGCCTCAGCCTCAACCCTGCTGTGCATATAGATATACTGGGAACCGTGCTGTTGCCTTTATTGGCTGTTTTTTCGGGTTTTCCCGTGTTCGGCTGGGCCAAGCCCGTGCCGTTTAATGAATCTGTTTTAAAAAATCCAAAGCAAGATGTTTTTTGGATTGCCTTAGCCGGCCCTTTGTCCAATTTTTTACTGGCTTTGCTGGGAGCTTTGTGTCTTCTAGTCTATCGTTTGCTTTCTTTTTCGGATGCTTTGATTCTTCAGTGGGGGGAGGTTTTTATTTACATAAACCTGCTGTTGGCTTTCTTTAATCTTATTCCCCTTCATCCTCTAGACGGCGGGAAGGTGATAGCCCGCTTCCTGTCAGCAAAATGGAATCAATGGATGGAAGAGACTCAAAGGTATTCTAGTTTTGTATTGATTGCTTTATTTGTTTTAGGCGGTTTTCATTATATCGCCATGCCTGCTTATTTTCTTACAAAAGTCTTAACAAGCTTTTCATTACCCGTTTTTTAAGAGAGAATCGTTGATATGCAGTTTTCAATTGGAGCTTTTGAAGGGCCTTTAGATCTTCTTTTAGCTTTAGTGAGAAAAGAGGAGATGGATATTATGAAGATTGATCTTCATAGGATCACTCATCAATACCTGGATGTGATCAACAGCCGGCAGATTGACCTAGAAGAAGGGGGGGAGTTTATTCATCTAGCTTCCGCGCTTCTCTATATTAAATCAAAGAGTCTTCTTCCTCATGCGGCGGCAGTTGAAGAAGAGGAAAAAGAGGAAATTTACTCCAGAGAATCTCTCATTCAGGCATTGAACCAGCATTCGGAATTTTTAAAAGCAGGGGAGAAACTCAATCAACGAGAAATTTTAAACCGTGATATTTGGTCCTGTGCAGGTCTTTCTTTTGAAGGAGAAGAAAAAGGAGAAATAAAAGAGGCCGATGTTTTTTCTTTAACGAAAGCTTGTAGAAATGTTCTGAAAAAAGCCTGCGCCTACCCCATGAAGGTGATTTTTCCTTCCACTTTAGATTGGATTCAGCGTCTTCAAAAGCATTTTGTCAAAGGCAGAAAGTTTTCCTTTAGGAATCTCATTGGCGGGGAGAGGGAGCCTGTGATTCATCAGGTGCTTTTGACTTTTCTTTCGATTTTAGAGCTGAGTAAAATCGGCGCTGTCTCTTTGATTCAAAAAGGAAAAGAGATTCATATTGCCTCTAAAAGGGATGTGTCTGCAGATACACTTCATCTCCTAAGAAGTGATTTAAGAAAAGGAAATATACTATGAAGTGGTCTAAAGATGATATTGTATCCGTATTGGAAAGTTTGTTATTGGCGGCAGACAAACCTCTGAAGATTTCTGATGTTTTGTCCTGCATAGGAGAGAATTTTAAAAGCTCAGACATTCAAACAGCTTTAGAAAGTTTGTCTAAGGAATATCAGAAAAAGCAGAGGGGGATCCGCCTCAGATCAGCGGCCGGCGGCTGGCAGTTGGTCACGAAAGATGAAAATAAATCTTTCGTTCAAAGCCTGAAAAAGGAGAGGCCCTTTAGGCTTTCCAAGCCGTCTTTAGAGGTGTTGTCTATTATTGCCTACCAACAGCCCTGCACAAGGCAGGAGATCAGCCGGATTCGAAGAACAGAATCAGGTCATATTGTCAAAACTCTTTTGGAGAGAAATCTCATTTCTTTTGCGGGTCCGAGCGAACAGCCGGGCCGTCCAATGACATATAAAACAACAAAAAAATTTTTAGAAGTTTATGGTTTGGAGAATTTAAAATCTCTGCCTTCTTTGGAGGATATTAAAAACGAGTTTACTCCGGAAGACGCCTCCTCTCTCCGCTTCAACTTGAGTTCTATTTCTGATTCTTGATTATTTAGGTGAGTCGTGTTTGAGAAAGTTTTTCCATCTCTTGTGTGAGTTGGGGGTGTCCTGTGAGCAGGGGGTCTTTATCCATCAGCATTTGAGCGGCCCTTCGAGCCTGCCTTAATATTTCCGCATCGCGAATAATATGGGCGATTCTAAAATTAATATTTCCCGACTGCCTGGCCCCAAAAAATTCTCCAGGCCCTCTCAAATTTAAGTCCTCTTCAGCAATGCGGAAGCCATCAGAATGTTTTTCCATAATGCAGGCGCGCGCGTAAGACTCTTTGGAAACTCGGTCTCCCAAGATCAGAACACAATAACTTTTTTCGCTTCCTCTGCCCACCCGCCCTCTTAATTGATGGAGCTGAGAGAGGCCGAATCTCTCGCTGTGTTCAACCACCATCAAAGAGGCGTTGGGAACATCCACACCCACTTCAATGACTGTTGTTGCCACCAGTACATCTATATTTTTAGAAATAAAATTTTCCATGATTTGAGACTTTTCTTCTGATTTCATCTGTCCGTGCAGGAGGCCCCACCTCAATAAGGGAAAAGACTGTTTTAATTTTTCAAATTGTTCCACAGCGTTTTTCAAATCTATTTTTTCACTCTCATCCACCAAGGGATAGACCACATAAGCCTGACGCCCTTTTAAAACTTCTTTTTCTAAAAATGAAAAAACCTGCGGTCTTTTTCTTGTTTTTTTCGTCACAACAGGCTTCCTGTTTTTAGGCATTTCATCAATGATAGAAATATCCAAATCTCCATAGGCCGTCATGCTTAGAGTTCTTGGAATAGGTGTAGCGGTCATTACCAGACAATGAGGCTGTATTCCTTTTTGCTCCAGCTCCCGCCTTTGCTCCACACCAAAGCGATGCTGTTCATCAATAATCACTGATCCCAGTTTGTGAAATTGTACAGACTCTTGAATTAATGCATGAGTTCCGATGCACAAATGAGTTTTGCCCATTTGAATGGATTGCAGTATCTCCTTTTTATTTTTTATTTTTGATGTGAGAAGAGATATATTCACAGGCAGGCCCTTAAATCTTTTTTGAGCCTGTTTAAAGTGCTGTTCAGCTAAAATTTCAGTGGGCGCCATGAAAGCGCATTGACAGCCGCTCTCAATGGTGTGAAGAGCGGACTTCAGCGCCACAAGAGTTTTTCCGGAGCCGACGTCTCCCTGCAGGAGCCGGTGCATGGGGTGAGGTTTTTCCAAATCCTCTTTAATTTCTTCAAAAACTTTTTTTTGGGCTGAAGTAAGCTCAAAGGGCAGAGATTCAGTCATTTGAGCAGAGAATTTTTCGTTGCATTTTAAAGGAAGCGACGAATGTTGTTTAAATTTTATTTTTTTCAAACAAAGATACAGCTGTAATTTAAAAAATTCTTCAAAAATAAGAGTCTGCTGTGAAGGAGCCTGGTGTTTAAAATACATCTGAGGATTCCCTTTGGGCTGATGAATGTCTTTTATGCTTTCAAATACGCTCAGCAGTTGAAATTCTTTTTGAATCCATTCAGGAACTGTTTCCGGCATTTCTGTTAAATGATTTAAAACAGTGTCTATTATTTTAATAATTTTTTTTTGGCTGACCCCCTCTATGTCAGAGTAAACAGGCACAAGGCCCTTCTCAATGGAGTGTTTTTCAGAGAGAAAATCCGGGTGATGGAATTCCGGCCTGTTTTGGTAAAAATGAACTTCTCCTGAAACTTTAACAGAGCCGCCTATTTCGATAGAATCAAAGAAACCTTTATAAGGGAGCTTAAAATACTTCAGAGAAATAAGCCCTAAATTATGTGTTCTAAGGTGAACTATGTAAAGGGGGCCTCCTTTAAATCTTCGAATGATTTTTTTATTGAAAACTTCTCCTGAAACCACGGCGTGTTTTCCCTCTGAAAGCTCAGACAAGTTTTCGACAGCCTTGAAATTGTGATAGGCTCTAGGATAAAAATGCAGTAAGCCGCAAACGGTATAAAGACCTTTTTTTTTAAACTTTTCATATAGGTGAGGACCCACCCCTTTGATATACTGCAGAGGAGATTCGAGGAAATCACGGGGGTTTTGAGCAGGCTTGTAAGATTCTAATTCCATTTTTTAAAGACTTTTTACTGTTGGAAACCATATCACTTCTCGGATGCTGCTTTGGTCGGTTAACAGCATGACTAAACGATCAATACCCAGCCCCACGCCTCCTAATGGAGGCATTCCCACGCCTACGGCGTGTAAAAAATCTGCATCCATAGGGTGGGATTCTGCTGTTTTAAATCTTTCCTGTTCTTTTAAGCGTTCACGCTGTTCAATAGGATCGTTCAGCTCTGTGTAGGCATTGCCTATTTCCATACCGGCTGTAAAAGGCTCAAACCTTTCCACAAAACCGGGAAGGCTTCTATGATTTTTTGTCAGAGGGGAGACATCTTTCGGAAAATCTATAAAAAAACAGGGGTTCCAAATTTCTTTTTCTACAACACCTGCGAAGAGAGCCATTACGATCTGCCCAAAGCTCAACTGAGGGTCTGCCGGCAAGTCTAAGGATTTTAATTTTTTCAAAAGAGAGGGTTTGTCCGTGTCTGTAATATCCAATCCAGCATATTGTTTGATGCCGCTTCGAATACTCATCCTTCTCCATGGGGAGGAAAAATCCAACTCCCTCCCTTGATAGCTTATTTTTTCACTGCCTTTTATGGTTTTTACAATATGAAGGATCAGCTGTTCAAAAGCCTGCATTTGATCTGCATAATCTGTGTAGGCTTCATAGTATTCCATCATTGTAAATTCAGGGTTGTGCAGGCGGTCCATTCCCTCATTTCTAAAATTTTTTCCGATTTCATAAACTTTTTCAAACCCGCCGGCAATCAGTCTTTTTAAATAAAGCTCCGGTGAAATTTTAAGGTAAAATTTAGTGTTTAACGATTCATGGTGAGTGGAAAAGGGGGCTGCTAAAGCCCCGCCGTAGATGGGTTGAAGGGCGGGCGTTTCCACTTCCATAAAGCCTTTGGCGTTCATGTACTCTCGGATGGTTTGAATAACTTTGGATCTTGTTTTGAGAGTGTTCCTGCTTTTTTCATTCATAATCAAATCAAGATGCCTGCGGCGGTATCTCAATTCTTTGTCTTCCAGTCCATGGTATTTTTCAGGCATAGGCTCTGTAGTTTTACACAAAATTTGAAAAGACTGCACTCTCAGTGTGGGTTCTCCTTTTTTTGTTTTAAAAAAATGCCCTTGGACCCCAAGAATATCTCCAATATCCACATTTTGGAAAAATATCTGATCTTTATCCGGCAGTTCTTTTGTTTTTAAATAGCATTGGCACTGCCCTCTTTCATCCTGCAAGTTGAAGAACGCGGCCTGCCCCATGCTTCTCATCCTCATCAGACGCCCCGCTAAAAACTCTTTTTGTCCCTCTTTCATTTGAGAAAGAGCGACATTTTGGGTGTGGATGGTTTTTTTAAATTCAGAAGGATAGGGGTTGAGTCCTTTGTCTATTAAATTTTTTCTTTTTTGTATTTTTTCATTCATAATTAACTTTTATAAATATTCATGATCTCTTTTAGAAGAGACAAAGCCTGATTTTTTGGTCTTTGAAAAGCATTTCTTCCCACAATACTTCCAAAAGCCCCTCCCTGTTTCAGCTCTCTAATTTCCTCTAAAATACTGGAGGTTTCTTTTTTAGCGCCGCCGCTGAAAATGACAATCCTTTTTCCATTGAAGGCGGATTGAATAACGTGAGCTGTTCTTTGGCTCAAAGTTTGGATCGGTATTGTTTCAAAAATTTTATGTTCTGTTTCTATGTAATCCGCCGGGGGCTTGACTTTTACAATATGGGCTCCCAACTGGCAGGCAATGTGAGCTGAGTAGGCTACGACGTCCACAGCTGTTTCCCCCTTTTTGGAGAGACCGGCCCCCCTAGGATAAGACCAGACGACGACAAGAAGTCCGGCCTCCTTTGCCAGGTGTGCTGTTTGAGAGAGTTCTTCGTACTGTCTCTTTCTGGAGGCGCTGCCTGGGTAAATAGTGAATCCAACACCCACACATCCGAGTTGGACAGCTTGATCAACAGAAGAAGTGAGAGCTGGAGAGGGGGATTTTTCATCTTTGTATAAACTGTCTGAATTATTAATTTTCAAAATCATTGGAATTTGATTGGCATACTTGTGAGCTGTTGCTTCGATAAAGCCTAGGGGGGCCGCAAAGGCGCTGCAGCCGGATTCTACAGCCAGCCGGGCGTGGTATTCAGGATCATAGGCGGGGGGATTTACAGAAAAACTTTTTGAGGGGCCGTGTTCAAAACCCTGATCCACAGGCAGGATGACAAGTTTGCCCGTATCACCTAAAGCTCCATGATTCAACAGACGTTTGAGCTGGTCCAGTATTTTTGGAGATTGAGATTGATAGCATTCTAAAATTTGTTTGGTTGAATTCATAGTCAGCCGGTACACGATTTTGTTTACTTGTTCAAGAGGGAATTTTACGGGCAGGGCCATAAAGCTGACAAGGGAAACCGCTGGGCCTTGTGCATACAGAATCGGCGCGGGCGCAAGAGCGGGCTGTACTTTTTATAAACCCCTGCGGCGGGTTGTGTGTTTGGACTCTCAGAAGTTTATAATTAGACTCAAAGCACAGTAAAGCAGATTGAGTCCTCTTTCGCGGGAAGAGGCGTGTGTATGGGAGCGGCTAAGACTTAATGCAGGTGTAGCTCGCATCATGCAGGGCTTTGATGACTTTTCCCGTAGATGGAATAGTTGTACTTTGTCTGCTGTTGAAGTCTTCCAGAACCTGCCCGCAAAAATCCTCAGTGCTGGTGGCCATAACAATGACGTCATTGCTAAAGGACGAATCTTCAGAGAGAAGTTCACAACGACAATCCCTTACGCTCCCCTTGCCCTCGTCTCTTTTGCAGTCTTGCGGCTTTTCGTAAACTTTGGCAGTGTAAATGACGTTTTCAGCTCCATCTTTACTGCAGGTAAGAACGGTTTGGGAGGCCACATTTGGCTCCAAAGCCGGACCCGCAGGGGACTCCTCAGCGTTCAGCTCCGGCGCCATCCCTTCTGCAGGAGGAGTTTCCTGACCCGCACATCCAATGAACATTAGAATCAAAGTCAACAAAGCAAACTTCATTTGCACATCCTCCGTGTCTTGTTTATTTCCTACATACTATAGAGTTTGATGAGTTGGTTGTACTGAAAAATAAAAATAAGATCTATGGTCCAGTTTTTTTTTACACTGAAGGTTCACCCGGAGATGCATTGCTCATCGGCGTCAATGTAATTATTTGGACACATTGATGTTGATCTAATTCATCTATGAATTGAGATGTGTAAGCGTCACAGTAACTTCTTTGGTAGTGAGCGTAAGCTAAAATTTCTTTTGCAGTGTCTTCTTTTTGCAAATTTTTAACTTGAATCACCTCGCAGAGAGGATGAACCCCTAATTGGTGTATTCTGTAATTAAGTACGTGCAGAAAGAAGTTATCTTGACCTTCCGCATTAAGATTTTCACACTGGAAAACCTTTAAAGTATCGGCAATACTCCCGCCGGGGGAGCCGGAATGGGGTTCAGAAACGGGCAGTGTTTGTGCATTTAACACCACTTTTGGAGGGGCTTCTCTTTGAGGCGGTTCTTGTTCTTCATTGGGTGTCCGCTCTTGTACGGATGATTTTTTTTTCTCAGAAGGGCCGCCGAGAAGAGCCATATCCACATCAGACTGGGCCGAGTTGAGGGATTCCAAATCTACGTTGTTGTCTTGTCGAAGAGTTTCTTTTGGAAGAGAGCAGGAAAAGATCAACAGCATCAGGATGATACAGAAAAAATAATTCATTGACGGTCCGGGCCTCCATTCCCATTCTGCTCATTAAGCAAATTATTTGTATATCTTCAGATGCAACTTAGGTTTCGTCAAGAGTTGATCTAAGCTTGACGGCAGTGGATGAGTGTTGCAGGATAGGCCCATTAAAAAAAGGATCAGGTATGGCGCTAAAGAATAAGTCCGCGAACCAAAAAATCAAGACTAAAGATGCCGTTTCTAAGAAGCCGATAAAGAAGAAGGCTGATCAGAAGAAAGTTGGAAAAAAGGCTGTAGGAAAACCGGCGGAGAGGAAGCCGGCGCGGAAAAAAACTTTGAAAAAGCCGGCAGTGAAAAAATCAGCACAGAAAAAAAACACGAAAAAAAAATCTATAAAAAAAACTTCTAAGAAAAAACCGGCTGTTCAAAAGTCTGTATCCGCAAAACCCAAGTCCAAAAAAACCATAAGAACTCCACTGAGCAAGCCCGCGGATAAAAAGAAGCCGGCTCTATCTTATCTCAATGAATTGGAGCAGGAGCTGGAGAGGATTTTAGAAAAAAACAAGCAAGTGGCTATTAAAAGCTCTGAAGGCTTTGAGTATTGTTTTGCAGAAAACTGCGACCAGCCGTCCACAACAGGAGGATACTGCAGGTACCATTATATGGTTTCTTGGGATTACATCAAGGAGAGGAATAAAATTTTGTCCGGCGGGCGGCTTAAGTCCTGGATTACAGAGATCATTCAAGGCTGTTCCCCGCGTGTTTTAGACTATATGGTAAGGGATCTCTCTAATGAAAAAGATTTTTCTGCGGCTTTGGGTGAAATGAAGCTGGCGCCAAAAAAAAACATTTCTTATTAGGTCTTTGATGTATGAACTCTTTAAATAAAGATTTTTCAAACTCTTTGAAAGGTGTGTACATCTCAACTTACGGATGCCAAATGAACGTGAATGATACGGAAAGGATGTTCAGCCTCCTGGAGATGATGAACTACGCCCCCGTTCCTTCTGCAGATCAAGCACAGTTAATTATTATCAACTCATGCAGTGTGCGTGAGAAGCCCGTTCACAAAGTTGTTTCTGAAGTGGGCCGCTACAAAAAACTCAAGATGAAAAATCCTAGTTTGAAAATTGGTGTGGCCGGTTGTGTGGCTCAACAAGAAAGAGGAAGACTGCTTAAAAAGCTTCCTTTGCTGGATTTTGTTTTTGGTCCGGATTCTATTGATGAATTGCCGGATATTGTGAAAAAATTGGACCAAACTAAAAAGCCTTTTCACCAAACTCGTTTGAAGAACAAAGAACCTTATCATGTTCAAACGCTTATTCGAAATCCAAAAGTAACAGCTTTTGTTAATATTACAAAAGGCTGTGATAACTTTTGCACTTTTTGTATTGTACCCTACACCAGAGGACGGGAGAGAAGCCGCCCTATTGAACACGTTGTGGAAGATATTTGCCGGCTGTGCAGCCGGGGGGTTCAAGAAGTTACATTATTGGGGCAGAATGTTAATTCCTACCGTTCTCCCTGCGGGGCCGGGTTTGCTCAACTTTTGCAAAGACTGGCAAAAGAAACTCCCGTGTCGCGCATTCGCTTTACAACGTCCCACCCGAAAGATTTTGATGAAGAACTCATTTCAGTCATTGCAGAGCAGAGAGATAAAATTATGGAATCTATCCATTTGCCTGTGCAGTCAGGAAATGATGAAGTGCTGCGCCGTATGAACCGCGGCTACACGCGAAAAGATTACATAGAGAAAGTAAAAATTATATTTCAAAAAATACCAGATGCTGTTTTATCTACGGATATTATCGTTGGTTTTCCAGGGGAGACCGAAGCGCAGTTTGAGGATACCTTGAGTTTGCTGGATGAGGTTCCTTACGAGGGGATTTTTGCTTTTTGCTATTCACCGCGTCCTTTTACAAAAGCGGCGCTTGACCCTCATCCTGTTTCAAAACAGGTTCAATCTGAAAGATTGCAGAGGCTTAATGAAAAACATCAGCAGTTTGCTTTTGAAACAGTTCAAAAATATAAAGGAAAAGTGCTTGACGTTTTAGTGGAAAAAAGAGATGAGAAGAGCGGCTTGCTTTTAGGACGCTCAAGCCAAAATAAACTGGTGTACTTTTCGGAGCCGGCGGATTTGGTTGGACAGGAGGTTCCTGTTTACATTGAAAGGGCCTTTCCGCAGACTTTTTATGGGAGAAAAATATGAATTTTGTTGTGCCTCCGTCCCCCCAAAATTGGATTGAAGTGGTCCCGTATGGATTGGTGGGAGGCATGGCTCCGGGCCTTTCTGTACTGGTGTTTCGCGAGAAAAAAGGGGACAGCCGATTTGCTGTCTGGCTTTCTCGGCTGCAGAGTCAGATAGCCATAGAACAGGGGCTGAGAAAAGAAGAAACTTTCTCATTTCTGAACTCGCTTTTGGATTCTATGGGGGTTCAGCCGAAAAAATGCTATTTTACTAAAAATAAAAACGGTGAGCAGTTTGTTAAAGTGCACTTTGACGGAGAAAAGAAATTTGCTTTGACTTTGAAGGCGGATGAATGCCTCTCCTTTTGCATCTATCACAACTGCCGCTTTTTCTGCACGATGAAGTTTATAGAAAGTATGCGTGAGGTTCATACAGGCAAACACACTAAGAAGATCAAAAGAGAACCTCCTGTTTATTTGAATTGAGGGAATATGAATTTTCCTCAGGGTTTAACTTTTGACGACCTTCTCATCCTTCCCCAATACTCTGAGCATTTGCCCTTGGAAGTTCAGACGGATTCTGAACTCAATTCTCGTCTCAAATTAAAAATTCCTATTATCTCATCTGCTATGGATACAGTGACTGAGCATAAAATGGCCCTGGTGATGGCCCGCTTAGGGGGCATGGGGGTGATTCATAAAAATATGAGTGCGGACTCTCAGGCTGAGGAAGCGGCGAAGGTTAAAAAATTTGAAAGCGGCATCATTCAAAAACCCCTGACTATTTCTCCTGAGAGTACAGTGAGAACAGCTAAACAGCTCATGCAAAAACATGAAATCAGCGGTCTTCCAGTCACAGTGAACAGACAGCTCAAAGGCATTTTAACTCACCGTGATTTACGTTTTGAAACGAGGCTGGAAGAACCTGTGTCCTCCATTATGACTCCCAGAGATAAAATGGTGACAGCTCCTGTAGGTGTGGATTTTAAAAAAGCCGCCGCTGTTTTGCAGGAGCATAAAATTGAAAAACTGCCCATTGTAAATGATCAAAATGAGCTGGAAGGGCTGGTGACAATTAAGGATATTCAAAAAGCCTCCTCTTTTCCTTTTGCCACGAAGGATATACACGGCAGATTGGCGGTGGGGGCCGCTGTAGGATCCACACGCAGTGAAAGAGAAGAAAAGTTGGTGAACGCCGGTGTAGATCTGCTTTGTATTGATACGGCCCATGGACACACCAAAAATGTTTTAAACCAAGTTGAATACATTAAAAAAACATACCCGGAGGTTCTGTTGATGGCGGGCAATGTCGCTATGAAAGAAGGGGCTTTAGCTTTGATAGATGCAGGGGCTGATATTATCAAGGTGGGTATGGGGCCCGGAAGTATTTGCACCACCAGAGTTATTTCCGGTGTGGGGGTTCCACAGGCGACAGCTTTGATAAATTGCATTGAGTCCGCTCAAAAACACAATGTTAAAGTTGTAGCAGACGGCGGCATTAAGTTTTCAGGAGATATTGTTAAGGCTTTGGCTTTGGGCGCGCATGCCGTAATGATTGGAAATCTTTTAGCGGGCGCCGAAGAGAGTCCAGGAGAGACTGTTATCTACAGAGGGCGTACTTATAAGACTTACCGAGGCATGGGTTCTGTGGAGTCTATGAAGAAAGGATCTAAGGACCGCTATGGACAAGAGGATGCACTCGATACAGACAAGCTTGTGCCGGAGGGTATTGAGGGGCGTGTGGCTTATTCAGGTTCTGCAGAGCAGACGGTTGAACAGTTGGCCGGAGGCTTGAGAGCCGGCATGGGTTATGCGGGCGCTAAAACAATTGAAGAACTTCAAGACAAGGCGCAGTTTATACAAATCAGCCCGCAGGGTTTAAGGGAGTCGCATATTCATGATGTGAGCGTAACCCGCGAAGCTCCCAACTACCGTTTGGAATAGAATTTTTCTTTTCGCCATACATCTTTGAAAACAGCGAAAAAGGAGCTTCATTCTTGACGCACCAGCGGGATCTCCTCATTTGAAGATGTTTTCTAGATGATTGTTGATAAATAATCCTATGCAGGGTCTAAAGTTTTTTCGGCTTGGAGTTGAGCGGTTTTAAGCAATTCTTCGGTGTAAATGTTCGGCTGTTGATCCTGAAGGGCTTTTCCAAAAATTTTTAAAGCTTTAGCGTAGTCTTTATGTTGGATATGGCCGATATGACCGAAGCGGATGATTTTTCCTTTTAGAAAATCCTGCCCCCCTCCCACAATGACATTTTTCTCTTCCATAAATTTTTTCACTTTACCGCCGTCAACATTTTCCGGCATTGTCAAAGCTGTCACAGTCAAACTGGGCGTGGAGGAAAAAAATTTAAGGTTCAAACATTTGGCAAATTTTTCAGTGGCTTGGACCAAGATGTTTGCCTGATTTCGAATTTGAGAACAATCTTGATGTGAGTATTCCTGGAGAGAAGCGTCTAAAGCTCTTATGAAACTGACATTGGCGCTAAAAGCTGTTTCCCCTTTTTGATTGGCTTGTTTTTCTCTTTTTAAGTCAAAGTAAAAAACAGGAAGTCGAGAAGTTTTTTGAAATTCATAGGCTTTTTTTGATAAAGCCAGAAAAGACATTCCTGTCGGCAAAGCAAAAGATTTTTGAGATCCTCCGATAAGAATATCAATACCCCAGTTGTCCATATCCAAATCCATCATCATTAAAGCTGAAACAGCGTCAACAATCAGCAGTGTTTGAGGCAGGTTTTTTGTGAGGCCGGCCAGCTCTTTTATAGGGTGATTGACAGCCGTGCTGGTTTCACAAGCCTGCACTAGAACTGCTTTAATTTGAGGATTGGTTTTTAATTTTTCTTGAACGGATGAAGCATCCACAGCTTCTCCCCAGGGAACTAAAATCTCATGAGGAATAAGACCGTAAGCCTTAGACAGCTCTGTCCATCTTTGTCCAAATTTTCCGGCAGAGACCACCAGCACTTCATCTTGGGGCGAGAGGGTGTTTGTGAGGGCGGACTCCATACCCCCCGTGCCGGAGCTGTTCAGGATGTAAATATGCTCCTTAGTCTTAAAAATTTTCTGCAGAGAAGATTGAAGGCGGGCTAGAGTTTGTTTGATTTCCGCAGAGCGGTGGTGAGTCATGGGCCGGCTCAACTGTTCTCGGACAGCCGGGGATAAAGCAACAGGGCCTGGCGACAGTAATATTTTTTCCATAAAGACTTCTCTTATTGAATTGTTCACACTATTATACTTGTGAGTTTATGACTATTAAAGAATTAAAAAATCGTTTGGATTCTGATAAAATTTCTCCCGTTTATCTTCTGACAGGGGGAGAGCTTTTTTTACAGAAAACAGCTTTGAAGTTCATCAGGCAAAAAATTGTGGCTTCTAAAGACTCTGAAGATTTTAACTACAATGTTTTTTATGCAGGAGAGCATACTCCCCGTGATATTGCGGAGTCTTTGGAAATGCTTCCTGTATTGGCAGAACGCCGTTTAGTGGTTTGCCGAGATATTCACCTATTTAAGGAAAAAGACTGGCCGGTATTACTGCCTGCCATTCAAAAGCCTTTTGCCGGTTCTGTTTTTGTTTTGACGGCTTCGGAGCTGGATAAGAGGAAAAAAATTTCAAAGACTCTTTTAGAATTGACGGATGTTGTTTATTGCCGCCCCCCAAAGCCAAAAGAGATGGTGCAATGGGTAAAACATCTTGTGTCTCTTCATAAAATGAATGTTTCTGAAAAAGCAGTGGAGCTGTTGATTCGGTTGTCCGGCCCTGGTTTAATGGGGGTTGACAATGAATTAAGAAAATTAAAGTCTTCATACTCTTCTGTTGAAATAAGCGAGGAGGACGTTGTCAAAGCGGTCGCTCGTGTGCGTCCTGAAAATGTTTTTGCTTTTACAGAGGCTGTTGGCAGGCAGGATTTGAGTCAGTCTTTTCACTTTTTGGTTTACCTGCTGGAAGATCAAGAAAGTGAAGTGGGCTTATTGTCTTTAGTGACCCGCCATATAAGGATTTTAAGGCAGATTAAAGAGGGCATGAATCAAGGGCTGAGGCCGTCTGAGATCAGCGCTAAGGCGGGCATCCCTTCTTTTTTTCTAAAGGATTATATGAAACAGGTACAGCTGTGGGATGACCAAAAGCTGACAAAGGTGACAGAGATTTTGCACGCCACAGACCGGGCCCTAAAGTCTTCGCCTCTTTCTTCTCATATCTGGCTTGAAAACTTTGTCCTCAAAGCCTGCTCCCTTTAACGAAGATCTGTTGTTAATCCAAGCAATGAGGTTTTCAAAATGAACTCCCTTATCCTGCACTTGAGCAATGTCGTAGAAATAATATTTGGGCTGTTTGCGAATGGATTTATTTATATTTTTGCAATAAGGGGGAGGCGGATTTCATGTCCTTCAGCTGTTTAGATTTAGATTTTTTAGCGCAGTATTTCAAAATAGACTGTACTTTTTCGGAAACTCACCCTATAAAACAGCCTTGGAGAACCCTTAAGCAACAGCGGACTTCGCTCGAAAATGGGAAGCTATGAAAAGTTTTTTTTATTCAAGTTTGGTGTTACTTGGTGT
The DNA here is from genome assembly GCA_965199935.1 of Bdellovibrionales bacterium. Classification (GTDB taxonomy): domain Bacteria; phylum Bdellovibrionota; class Bdellovibrionia; order Bdellovibrionales; family UBA1609; genus JAPPLG01. The sequence continues at coordinate 203,009 of CBDATD010000001.1, read as the reverse complement.
TCAGGTGTTTGCCCACGATCCAGAGTTTGGCCCCTATAAAGAGGTTTATCTGGAATCGAGCCATCCTGTAAGAGGCATTTCCATTGAAGTTTGGAATAATAAAAATATTTGCGGTTCAAGGGGTGTAAATGCCTTTGTAGGAACAGATGACGGCATTTTTTGGGACAGCTATCTCATACACATTCACGCTCAAAGCGATTTAACAGCGTTCTATGAAGAGGTGTATATGCCCACGAGCGGATTTGTTGCCGAGATGGCGTTAAACTGCGTCCTGGATTTGGGGGAATTTATAAGAAGCCGCTCGACGGAGATACCTTTCTTAAGAAATCTGCCAAAGGAATAAGAGAGCGGATGTAATGCGAAAAGACTGCTGACAGACTGACGCTCTTGTTATGAGAGTAAGCTGTACAGGGAAAATTTTTAAAAGCGCGGCTTTTACACATTGTGAGCTTGTCTGGTTTGACAAAATTCAACCGAACAAATAGTCTGCCTCCAGATGGGGCAAAGAGCAAGGAGGTTGATTGTGGAAACAATAAAAATACTGAGAGTCTTTATTTTTTTCATGTTGTTTCTTTTGATTGTTTTATGGAGTTTTATGGCTTTCTCGGAGGAGCAGGCTGGGGGCCGAGAAGTTCAAATTAATACAAGTATAGATAAAAACTAAAGAAAAACCTGTCAGCGGGGCTGTCAAAAACCGATTCCCCTTTTAAACCTCTTTTTAGGCGGTTGTTGATTCACCATTAAAAAAAGTCAGATTAAAAACTGAGCTTGACGGCGGGCTTTTTGGGCGTATAATGCCCTTCGCTCTTTGAAAACTGGATAGTCACATATAATGGTTTCGGGACCTGTCAGAAATCCCTTAAATGGGGTTGTTGATAAGGTTTTATTTTGATTGCTTTTTGATTTTTTGAAAAGCAGTTTCGTTAAATTATGAGAGCTGTTTCAAGTTCTTTGTTTTTAAGTGGAGAGTTTGATTCTGGCTCAGGATGAACGTTGGCGGCGTGCTTCATACATGCAAGTCGAACGAGAAAGCCCCTTCGGGGGTGATTAAAGTGGCATACGGGTGAGTAACGCGTAGGTAATCTGCCCTGAGGTGTGGAATAACTGATCGAAAGATCAGCTAATACCGCATAGTATCTTTCTATTTACACATAGGAAGATTAAAGATTTATCGCCTTTGGATGAGCCTGCGTCCGATTAGCTTGTTGGTGGGGTAAAAGCCTACCAAGGCTGTGATCGGTAGCTGGTCTGAGAGGATGATCAGCCACACTGGGACTGAGACACGGCCCAGACTCCTACGGGAGGCAGCAGTAGGGAATATTGCACAATGGGGGAAACCCTGATGCAGCGACGTCGCGTGAGTGATGAAGGCTTTCGGGTTGTAAAGCTCTGTTCTTAGGGAACAAAAAAATGAGGGTACTTAAGAAGAAAGGACCGGCTAATTTCGTGCCAGCAGCCGCGGTAATACGAGGGGTTCAAACGTTATCCGGAATTATTGGGCGTAAAGCGGATGTAGGTGGCTCCGTCAGTCAGAAGTGAAAGCCTCGGGCTTAACCCGAGAAGTGCTTTTGATACTGCGGGGCTTGAGTTAGGGAGAGGATAGTAGAATTCCTGGTGTAGTGGTGAAATACGTAGATATCAGGAGGAATACCGGAGGCGAAGGCGTCTATCTGGCCCGACACTGACACTCAGATCCGAAAGCGTGGGGAGCAAACAGGATTAGATACCCTGGTAGTCCACGCCGTAAACGATGGACACTTGGCGTTGATGAATTGACCTCATCAGTGCCGGAGCTAACGCGTTAAGTGTCCCGCCTGGGGAGTACGGTCGCAAGATTAAAACTCAAAGAAATTGACGGGGGCCCGCACAAGCGGTGGAGCATGTGGTTTAATTCGATGATACGCGAAAAACCTTACCTGGGTTTGACATCTGGAGGAAAACTCTTGGAAACAAGGTTGCCTTTTGGCTTCCAGACAGATGCTGCATGGTTGTCGTCAGCTCGTGTCGTGAGATGTTGGGTTAAGTCCCGCAACGAGCGCAACCCTCGTGTTTAGTTGCCAGCATTTAGTTGGGCACTCTAAACAGACTGCCGGCGCAAGCCGGAGGAAGGTGAGGACGACGTCAAATCCTCATGGCTCTTACATCCAGGGCTACACACGTGCTACAATGGCTGATACAGAGAGAAGCAAAACCGAGAGGTCGAGCAAATCCCGCAAAGTCAGTCTCAGTTCGGATTGCAGTCTGCAACTCGACTGCATGAAGTTGGAATCGCTAGTAATCGCGAATCAGAATGTCGCGGTGAATACGTTCCCGGGCCTTGTACACACCGCCCGTCACACCATGAAAGTTGGTCGTACCAGAAGCTGTTTAGCTAACCTTCGGGGGGCAAATGTCCAAGGTATGATTAATGATTGGGGTGAAGTCGTAACAAGGTAGCTGTAGGGGAACCTGCGGCTGGATCACCTCCTTTCTAAGGAGTAGAGTTTTCTTCGTTAAATAAGAAAACTTTAGGTCGAACCGAAATCAGTGGCTGTCTAGTTCAAAGGGCGCTTTCTTTTACTGTTTTTTGAGCAGCGTTTGTAGAAGCGGGGAGCCGGTCGTTAGAAAGGCTGTGTAGGCAAGTCTGAAAACTGCGGACATGCGTTCTATGTGCTGTCTTTTGCAATCAACCAGGCAGACAGAGGTTCAAAGCTCAGACATGCGTTTTGCCGCAGAGCAAACTTCGTCTGCTCTGTTTCAAATCCGAACTCGTTTGAATCTCCGTCTGCTTTTCTGCACCGCTCAGAATGCGCACTCAGGATACTTGTTCAAAGATAATATCTTCTGTGTTTGCTGAATGGTCCTTTGAAGAAGGAGAAGGGCCGAACCGATTGGATCCTTCAGTTCCTTTTTTGAAAAGAAGATATAGGAACGCTATAAAATTGATTACTGGAGCAAAAAACCAAAGGCTGTGCCATCCAGACCGGTCCACATCATGGAATCTTTTGATCGATAAATTGAAAAGCATAATCATTAGAGCCGGCGCAATCACGATATTTGTTATAAAAGGGGAATGAAGGAACATTCTATATGATAGATACGAAGCGATAATAACAGACAAATACGCCGCAGCGTACGTAGATCTGTTCACCCGTCCTTTAGAACTTAGCAATAGTTTAGGAATACTGCCCATAGCCCTTGTATCGGCTGAAAAAAAATATATTTAAGGTTTTTTATTTGAATTTGGAAAAAATGAAGTTTAGGAAAGAGCTTCTCCGCGATTCCTCCAGCGAAAACGCAGGCCCCCCTCTGCAGAAAGGCTGTGTGGACAAATCTGCAAATTTCGGATACGCATTTTACAGCAGAGCAGACTTTCAACTGCTCCGCTGTAAAGCCGAACTTGTTTTCAGTCCTGTCCCCCGCCTTCCTGCATATGTCAATTCGCCTCCCCGTATTTTACGCTGTTCCTGCGAAAGCGGGTTGGGTCAGCCCGCGCGTGAAAAGAGGTTTCTTGACGAAAATAAAGAAGAGAAATTATAATTCAGGAAAAGCTTTAGTTTGTTGAATCAATTTGATTAAATGTCTTTACTGAGGTGTTTTTCCAAATGCTTGTTGGCGCTTTTTCCTGTCATTCCAGATTGTTTCTTGTGTGGTTTTTCCTGCTTTTGCCGGCTTATGCGGAAGAGTCTTCAAAGCCTTGTGTTTTCGTGCCTGTGTCTGATGTTAAATCTTGTGAAACTGACAATTATGGAAGCAGTATCTCGGAGCAAATGAAAAATATCATTTGTCCTTTTCCTAATTTGAGGGAGGCTATGGCGGACGAGCGGATGGCTCAAATTATTGCCGGTAAAAATGTTTTTCAAAGTATTGAGAGCAACGATGTTGTGCGGCTTGAAAAGGGTGTAGGGCTTTATGTGGCCTTAAATCCCTTGAAGAAAAAAATCAACAATACATACAAAAGTTTTTATGAAACAGCTCAGATGGATTTTACCCTTAATATCGCAACGTATCCAGCCGAAATTCAAAAAGGCACTTGTGCGAATCACAGCACCATTATTAAGCGGCCCGCTTCTAAAGAAGAGTCAAAAAAATTGGAGGAATTGGAAACACTCTTAGAAGAGGTGCAGGAACAAGATACTGTCGAGACTTTGGGGGTGAAAAGAGATATCTCAGGGGTTTTTGGAGATTATTTGACAGTGCAGGGGAAGACCCCCCGCCGATTTGAATTGAGAAAAAATCACAATGGAGAGGTGCTTATTTGTGAGGCCGTGAAAAGTTCTTTAAAAGAGAGGATGAGTTTGTACTGTGAAAGCGGGGATAAGGATAAATGTAGAGGACACTTGCCTCCTTTGTGTTCAGAGTGGGATGAGGATCATGCTCAAGAATCAATAAGAAAAAATATTTGCGCTTCCTTGTCTTCGTTTGAAAAAGTTTCTGGAGAATTTTTTTTGAACAACATGACTATGAAGAATTTTTGCCCGGAGGATTGTTCTTATTATGTGCAGTTGCTGCAAAGGGTCCGTAAAGATGGAGAGGAGTATTGTGCGGAAAGCCACGCTATTGTTCATTGCGGCCCTAAGAAAACAGAGGCTAAGTATAATCTCAATATCAAGGTGGTGGATGATTTTTGTGAGGATTTTAACGTGATGTGCGTCCCTTCCAGCACTCAGCTATAAGTGTGGACCCGGTTCTATTTTTTGGAGCGGCAGGCTGTTTTTAAAGACAGCTCTTTGGCAAACGGGCCTCTGGCTGTTCTAACAACCAAGATCTCCACCATATCTCCTTCATTCAGCTCTTTATAAAAGGTGTTGGTAAATGTTGTCACAGTGGAAAAGTAAACATCCTGTTTAAATATTACAGTCAAAAAGTCTTGTTTTGAAGCACAAATTTTTTGAATTTCTTAAGAAAACAACAGGGTTTGCCGAAAAGCGCTTTGTAGGGTCGTTTCATCTTTTTTTGGGGATTTTTGGGGTGCTTCTATGTATTTCTTGTTATCTGTTTTTGTTTCGGTTTTTTCACTCTTTTTCGTTAACGATTCAGCAGGTCGTGACGGAAATGAAGCTCCAGATCCAAATCGGCGGTTACATTGCAAAGGTTATACTGCTCTTTGGTTTGCAGAGACAGTGGCAGAAGCGCAAGCTTTACTGTCTGCAGGAGCAGACCCGAATCACAGGGCAAGATCAAATTGTTATGATGATCCTCATGCCATAGGTCGAACAGTTCTACATTATCATAAGCTCCCAGTGGAGATTATGAATGTTTACCTGGAAGCGGGGGCAGATCCGAATATGCCGGATTCCCTCAGACGGAGCAGGCCCTTGCATATGACAGGAGGGAGATCACCTGAATTGGTTGAGGCGTTGTTAAATGCAGGGGCAGATCCGAATGCCCTGGATTTTAACGGGAGAACACCCTTGCATAAGCAGAAGGATGTTGGGATTATAAATGTATTGTTGGAAGCAGGAGCAGATCCAAATATTCAAGATAATTATGGCGGAACACCCTTGCATAAGCAGAAGGATATTGGGACTATAAAAGCATTGTTGGAAGCGGGAGCAGATCCAAATATTCAAGATAGAGATGGCGACACACCCTTGCATGTACACCGTAATGTTGAGGTTGTAAAAGCATTGTTGGAAGCAGGAGCAGATCCAAATATTCAGAATGAGCGTGAACAAACGGCTAAAGAAAAGAATGTTATTGTAGATGGAATTGCCACTACAGCTGAAATGCGAGAAAAGAGGAAGCAAAATGCTTCTTCTGAGAGGGCGGGAGTGCAAGAGCAGAAAAAATCTTCTCTTGGTCGAGCCGAACCCTCTCATCCTGAGAGCAGTTGTCAGTACGTTTCTAAACAAACTCAAGTCAAAGCAGTTCAGTGCGGTCAAAGAAGTTTATGTATAGCTGAAGTTTCTTGTTCAGTTAGTGTCGGACTAGGCGGCTCCAGTGTCAAAATTAACCGGAATTTTCAGGTTGTTTGTTCTGCTTTAGCTAACGGTGAATGTCCTTCAGCGGATGAGTGTGCATCGGACCGCTCTGTTGTTAGAGCAGATGGAAGAGGAGAAGGAAATACTGCTGTTCCCCGGACCTCCTCTCAAACCTCAAAAGGAGTTCGTTAGATGAAATTTTTACCTCTCTTGCTGCTCTTTATTTTTCAATACTCATTTGCAGGGATTGTAGGAGAGGTGGAGGTCATAGGCCGGGTGTTGAAGTATGACAAACGAACTGTGACTCTTTCTCAATACGGAAACAGAAAGTTGACAGTGCCGAGAAGCTCCATTAGAAAGAGGTTTAAGAGGCTTAAAACAGGTCTTCTAGTCACAGCTGTTTTCAGCTCCGAGGAAATTATGGATCAAATCCAAGCCCAGACCAAAAAGAACAAATAATTCAGTTGCTTAGGGCATGAGTTTGCTAAGATGAAGTTTGATGCTATAGAGAGGGAGCGGGCCTGTAGCTCAGTTGGTTAGAGCACGCGCTTGATAAGCGCGGGGTCAGAAGTTCAAGTCTTCTCAGGCCCACCATCAAAAAGGAAATTATTTTGAAGCTTTGGCGGAGCTGAAAAGTTTTCCGCATCGTGAAGCATTGGAGTTTTCTTCGGCATCAGTTTTTGAGGAGTCGTGAATTAATGTTTCTTTTTGAAGGGAGGCTCTCTTGGCGGGTTGTAATTCTCTTTCTGCTGTTTCTAAGAGTCTGATCATTTTGTAATTTGCACTGGAAAAAGAAAAATACCAATACCATCTTAAATCTATTGTTTCAGGGAGTATTGCGCTTGACATGAGCTGTGCCGTTTGTTTTGGCGTCCTTCCTTGACTGTTCCTAATATCCAAGCGCACTGGATTTTGAAGAATCAAGCGTGCTGTCTCCAAGTCATTAAATCTGCTTGCGAGGTGCAAGGCTGTGTTTCCTTCGTTATTTTGAGTGTCAAAGTTGTTTGCATAACGAACAGCCAGTTTTATAAATCCCTCCCTGTATGCGGGAATTTTTTTCCAGACATGAAGTAAAGAGATCAGCCGCAGAAGGGCTGTATTGCCTGCTGAATCCCCGGCTTGGACATCCAAGTCGTGTTCAAAAAGAATTGAAATAATGTGTAGAGGGAATAAGATGTGTGTTTGAGATTGGGTGGCTTTAACAAGGAAGTGTTGAGGGTTTTGTGCGTTCTGTGAATCATCTCCAGGAAAAGGTATGTTGGGGTCTGCTCTATTGTTCAGCAAAATTTTGACAGCTACAAGGCTGTTGTTTAAAGCATCCCGCTCTGCTCCGTTTATGTTGTCAAGCTGAGAAATTTTATCTTCTATATGGGCATTGTTGATTAGAGCCTGCTGTAGGAGGGTGTATCCGTCTTCATTGACTTCGTTTACTTTATGAGGCTGTTCTTTCACAGTTTGAAAAACTTTGTTCAACAGCTCCTGTGTTGTATTCTCATCATCCGACAGAGGGCTTGAAGGGCTGATCTTCATTGAGCCGGCCTGAGCGTAGAGATTAAATAAAATGCACGTTGATGCGAGTATCTGTTTGAACATAGCTGTCATTCACTGGGCGGTTTGGCTGTTTTGGCAGTTTAGTTCTTTCAGTATTGTATGCATTAACCTCATTTGTTCTTCATGGTATCCCCGCCATCTTTTGATATTCAGTGTTTCCGTGATCAAAGTTTTTTGTTGAGCGGTTTTTATCTGTTCTTTTTTTAATTCCTGATACAGCACTTTGGAGAAAGCCCAGGCAGAGCTGATCAGAAGAATTCCAACAGAGCCTATTACAATATATCTGTCTATTTGGGGCGTTTTCTTCATCAGACACCCTCCTCAATACGGGGGATACTAGGGGACAAAGTACGCTGGTTTCAATAAAAAGTTGTATTTGTGTATCTTTTACAAAGATTTTACAATATTTGCGTTTCAAGCCCTTGATATAATGAAAATATTACATTCTTTGATCTTTGTGAGGGGAGTGTCTGCTGTTTGATCCGCCGGAGAAGTATTTATCCATCTTAAATCTCAGAACTCGGAGGAGGTTTTCGGCAAATGCATATTGAGATAACTTTCTGGTTTATTCTGATTGAGTGGAGGCTGATTTCGTCCTAGTGCTGGAGTTCTCTTGTTTTGCACAGGGTTCTCCCTCTTTGGAGCTGTTGGGACAGTGTCTTTTGTACTGCGGGTATGAGAAGAAAATTGAGATTTGTGCATTATACATCGCGTAATCTCCTATAGAAGGCATTTTTTAACTCCCTTGAGATATGGAGAGTGAAATGTTGTTTTTTTATGCGGACAAAACTAGAATGAGGGGGGTGTGCAGGGCTTGTTCGCACGCTTTCTTTTGGATGGATAGGAAAGAGAAGGGTCGGTTTGAGGCGTGTCTTTGAAGGGCAGGATGCAGATCAGGAAGAGCAGGCAAATGGATGATGTAAAAATGAAAATATCTTTTTGGAAGAAGGGTTTTTTGCTTATGAGATCAAAGATGGTTCTGCACTCTTTGAGTTTTCTTCTCATCCTGGCGGGGTTTTCCTATTTTGTTTCCAACTGTTCTTCTCCAGGAAGAAACACGAGCCGGCAGAATTATGACGACAGAGATAGAGAAAATATAAGACGAACCAGCGGCACTGATGAAGTAATAGCCGCGAGGGGGGGAAGCAGGCGGAGAGGCGGGGGCCGGAGCCGGAGAAGGGGCAGGTCTTCCAGATCAGATTCTTCTTCCTTTGACTGCAGCACTTGTGCAGGGAGCAGTCAAGTTTGCAATACGAATGAAACAGCATGTGTTCAGTGTACATCAGACACCCACTGCAGCGGTGCGGCCGGAAGACCTATATGCAGAGACAACATTTGCATAGCGTGCGAAGATGATAATGACTGTGCAGGCAATAGTGTTTGTAATTGCGGCGCAGACAACAGTGTTTGTAAAAGCAATATCACTAGAAATACTTGTGTCGCCTGCAGTTCAAAGTGTGATCCAGGAGAGAGTTGTAATTCAAGGGGGGTGTGCGTTGAAAGACCATCCTGTACGACCGATGAGGATGATGAAAATGACTGCACAACAGCTCTGCCGGTCTGTGTCCACAATTCTATTTGTGTGGAGTGTACGGAGGAGGAGGATGATTTCTGCACCAGTCAAAACCCGGGAAAAGTCTGCAGGGAAAGCCCCGACAATGTTTGTGTAGAATGTGTAGATGATGATGACTGCTCTGGAAAGAGCGGCGGCAGAGAAACCTGTGATACTGAATCTAATACCTGTGTGGTTTGTGTTCCCGGCAGTGGGAATAACGGCAGAGGGGAAGGCTGCGGCAATAATCAAGCTTGTAAAGCGGGTGGAGCGTGTGTGGAGTGTTTAAACAACGATCATTGCAGCGGCAGAAATCGGGAGTGCAACACAGCTACAAATGTTTGCAGAACCCGGACTGCGAACTGCGGAGGCTGTCATAATCCCTGTGACAGGGATGAGTATTACTCAGACTTCGATGAACCAATTGGCGCGATTGACGGGTGGAACGCTCAGGCGCGTAGAAGGGAAACAGATCCTTGTTGGGGAAATTTGCATAAGCTTATGAACGGCAAAGATGGAAACAGCCCCTGCTCCCGTACGCCCTCATGGCTTAAAGATGAAAATAACTTCTGTTCTAACGGTTATGAGAATATACAAATAAACTCCAGCGGCGGCGTCATTTGGCATAACGGTTATTTTAGAGGGCGGACAGGATATACCGGCAATAGAGGACACAGCGGCCAGTGGGTTAACGGCACATTTAAAAGGGGTACTATACGTGATACGCTTTGGAAAAACGGTGTCTTTGAGTCTGGCACATTTGAGGAAAGCATTTGGGAAAGAGGCGCTTGGAAGTCTGAGCTAGTAAGTACAGGTGATGGTCAGATTGAGTCTGCCGGCGTGTTTTGCGGAGGCATCTTTGAAAGCGGTGTTTGGGAGGGCGGCTGGTTCTACAATGGAAGATTCAAAGGCGGTGTTTGGGAGGGCGGTTCCTTTAGTTTCGGCAGTTGGGAGGCTCCTGACAGCAGTTGGCAGGGCGGACAGTGCCGAAGAGGAGGCAGGACATCACGCCTTGCAGCGTGTCCGAGAGGCAGTCCTCCGGCGAGAGGAGAAGCGTACTGCAGAAGCAACAGCAGATTAAGACCAGACTGTTCAATCTCTGGGTCCTTTTGCTATGACAACTAATAGAAACGCCTTCCTACAGTAAATACCGTGCTTTTTTCGCTCTGGCGAAGGCGGGCAATATTGCTTGACCTCTTTACCGCTGTTGTCTATCATGGCGGCCCCCCTTCAAAAGGGGCTTGCTCTTTGAGAATTGAATAGGTGTTTTTCTGTGATTTTTCAGGTGATTTTTTCACCTGGGAGATTTTTTATTACTTATTATTATATTTATTTTTTACGGGTATGATTTTTAGAAGCTACTAAGAGCTTACGGAGGATGCCTGGGTATCAGTCAGCGATGAAGAACGTGGTAAGCTGCGATAAGCTTCGGGGAGTGGCACACACACAACGATCCGAAGATTTTCGAATGGGGAAACCCGCCGCTATAGGCGGCATGGCAAGGTGAATTCATAGCTTTGCACAAGCGAACGAGGGGAAGTGAAACATCTCAGTACCCTCAGGAACAGAAATCAAAAGAGATTTTCCAAGTAGCGGCGAGCGAACGGGAAACAGTCTAAACTCCTTATATGTTAAAGGTTTCGGCCCTTGTATAAGGGGGGTTGCAGGACTTTCACAGACTTCCGAAAAAGTCTGGCGGAGTTACAAAGTAAAATTTTAGCTTAAGGGTCTGGAAAGGCCCGCCAGAGAAGGTGACAGCCCTTTGAGCGAAAAGATTTTATCTTCGGAAAGGATCCTAAGTACCACCGGGCACGTGGAATCCGTTGGGAATTTGGGGAGACCACTCTCCAAGACTAAATAGAACTGATGACCGATAGTGAACAAGTACCGTGAGGGAAAGGTGAAAAGAACCCCGAAAGGGAAGTGAAATAGAACCTGAAACCGTGAGCTTACAAGCAGTGGGAGCACTATTGTCTATACAAGTGTGACCGCGTACCTTTTGCATAATGAGTCAGTGAGTTATTTTTGCCAGCTGAGGTTAAGCCGTGAGGTGGAGCCGTAGCGAAAGCGAGTCTGAAATGGGCGATTGGGGTTGGCAGTAATAGACCCGAAACCCGGTGATCTATTCATGGCCAGGATGAAGCATGGTTAACACTATGTGGAGGTCCGAACCATTGGAAGTTGAAAGTTCCTTGGATGAGCTGTGAATAGGAGTGAAAGGCTAATCAAACTGGGTGATAGCTGGTTCTCCCCGAAATATATTGAGGTATAGCCTTGGATTTTTATCCTGGAGGTAGAGCACTGAATGGGCTAGGGGTCTTTACCGGATTACCGAACCCAAACAAACTCCGAATGCCAGGTATAACGAGTCCAGGAGACAGTCATGGGGTGATAAGGTCCTGTGACGAGAGGGAAAGAGCCCTGACCGTCGGTTAAGGCCCCTAAATCTGTTGCTTAGTGTAAAACGTTGTGAAATTACTCAGACAGCCAGGAGGTTGGCTTAGAAGCAGCAATCCTTTAAAGAAAGCGTAATAGCTCACTGGTTCAGTGAATTTGCGCGGAAGATGTAAGGGGGCTCAAGCACAGTGCCGAAACCACGGGTTTGTATTTTGGTTCGCCAAAATGCAAGCGGTAGGGGAGCGTTATAGCGTAGGCTGAAGGCTGACCGCGAGGACAGCTGGACGAACTATAAGTGATTATGCTGACATAAGTAGCGTTAAAGAGAGGTGAAAAACCTCTCCGCCGAAAACTCAAGGGTTCCTGGGCCAGGTTCATCCTCCCAGGGTTAGTCGGGTCCTAAGACGAGGCCAAGCGGCGTAGTCGATGGGCAAACGGTTCATATTCCGTTACCGGTGTTGTTTTATAATATAGGAGTGACGAACTAAGTACTTCCAGCCTGTTATTGGATTCAGGTGTAAGCGTGCAAGGGGCGGCATAGGTAAATCCGTGTCGCAACTCTCAGGCGTAAAACGAGAGGATTTATCCTCGTAAGTGGAAGGAGCTATGGTTCCAAGAAAAGCTTCGATATGTTTTCAATACCGCCCGTACCGTAAACCAACTCAGGTGAGTGGGATGAGTATTCTCAGGCGATTAGGTTAAATCTAGTTAAGGAACTCGCCAAATTAACACCGTACCCTCGGAAGAAGGTGTGCCTCTTGTGGTGAAGTCCCTCGCGGACCGAGCTGTGGGGGGTCGCAGTGGCCAGGGAGTAGCGACTGTTTACCAAAAACACAGGGCTGTGCTAAATCGCAAGATGATGTATACAGCCTGACGCCTGCCCGGTGCCGGAAGGTTAAGAGGATTTGTCAGCTCTTCGGAGCAAAGCGGAAAATCGAAGCCCCGGTAAACGGCGGCCGTAACTATAACGGTCCTAAGGTAGCGAAATTCCTTGTCGGGTAAATTCCGACCTGCATGAATGGCGTAACGACTTCTTCAGTGTCTCAACTAGATGCCTAGTGAAATTGAATTCTCAGTGAAAATGCTGAGTACCCGCGGAAAGACGGAAAGACCCCGTGAACCTTTACTCTAGCTTGGCAGTGATCTTAGAATAATTCTGTGTAGGATAGGTGGGAGGCTTTGAAGCTTGGGCGTCAGCTCAGGTGGAGCCGTCCTTGAAATACCACCCTTGGTTCTTTTGAGATCTAACCTGCGTCCGTGATCCGGATGGGAGACATTGTCAGGTGGGGAGTTTGACTGGGGTGGTCGCCTCCTAAAAAGTAACGGAGGCGTGCGAGGTTCCCTCAACCTGGTTGGTATCAGGTGTCGAGAATATTGGCATAAGGGAGCTTAACTGCGAGACCTACAAGTCGAGCAGGTGCGAAAGCAGGTCAAAGTGATCTGGTGGTTCCGTGTGGAAGGGCCATCACTTAACGGATAAAAGGTACTCCGGGGATAACAGGCTGATACCCCCCAAGAGTTCACATCGACGGGGGTGTTTGGCACCTCGATGTCGGCTCATCTCATCCTGGGGCTGAAGCAGGTCCCAAGGGTTTGGCTGTTCGCCAATTAAAGAGGTACGCGAGCTGGGTTCAGAACGTCGTGAGACAGTTTGGCCCTATCTTCCGTGGGCGCAGGAAAATTGAGAGGAGCTGTCCTTAGTACGAGAGGACCGGGATGGACGAATCTCTGGTGTACCTGTTGTCGCGCCAGCGGCACGGCAGGGTAGCTAAATTCGGAATGGATAACCGCTGAAAGCATCTAAGCGGGAAGCCGTCCTCAAGATAAGTTTTCCCTGATTCTTCGGAATCCTGAAGACCCCTTCGAGACTAGGAGGTTGATAGGCGGAAAGTGCAAGCACAGCAATGTGTTCAGCTGATCCGTACTAATTGGTCGTGAGGCTTCTTAAAAATCATACTTTCTTTTTTGCTTCTTTTTTTGTGAAAAAAGAAGCACAGAAAAACATCTTTGCCGGCGTCTATAGCGGCGGGGCCACACCTGTTCCCATTCCGAACACAGAAGTTAAGTCCGTCAGCGGCGATGGTACTATGATTTTTTTCATGGGAGAGTAGCACGGTGCCGGCTTTTTATTAGGGCGGAGATTTTTCTCCGCCCTTTTTTATTCCTATCTCTATGTCTGCTCCGCCTTCGATTTTATACTGCTTCCGCACAAGAACATCAGCCCTCTCCGGGTATATGTCTTTTAATTTCCGCGCCAGTGCTTTTTTTCATGTTAAAAACAAATCAGCATCTCTTTCTTCAGGACGAAGAACAAACTAATTGTTTTATTTAGAGCAAATTTAATTTTCGCTTTTTCGAAATAATTCACTGCAGGCAGACGCCGTTTTTTGAACAACGGAGCTGTTTCGAATTTTATTTAAAACCTTTGTGTCTTTTGGAGGAGCTTCAGGCCATGCGCCTGCCTTGATCTGTCTGCGGCGGCTGTTTGTCCGCTGATTCCCCCATTTTTAGTAAGCATCATATAAGCTGCGAATATCCCTCCAGCTCCAAGGAGGTTGGCAAAAGTCACCATGCTGTTGTCATAGGTGGGAATGGACAGAAGCTCAATAAACAAATAAGTGCTTAACATAGCTCCTATCCAAAAAGTCTGGTGCCAGTCAAGGCTTGATACTTTGTTTGGTAGAGGAGGTTTTTCCTCCAATATACTGGAAAGAATGCGGCTGTTTCTCTTTATATTTTCAGGGAGTTCATAATTCAGACTGAGCTGGTCGTTTCCTGTTTGAATTAATTGCTCTAAGAGAGAGTCCCGAGGGTCATTCATAATTTGCGACTTTTCCATAAACCGGCGCTTGAAGTATTGAAACAGCTGAGGGTTTTTTCTATAGAGGGCGATTAACTCTCGCGCATTTCTTTCGTAGGCCGAACGAAAATCAGACTCCGTTTCAAAGTTTTCGTTATAGACATCCAAAAGTTTATTTGCAGGGTCCGCATGGTTTGTTTATTTTTTTGGATAAAATCTGCGTTTTTCTTGGCAAATAATTGAACAGGGGTCCAAGTCCATGAGTAGAGATAAGGCCGTGCGGCGATAAAAATCAAACTGGCTAAAAAGGCTGTCCCCAGAGATTGATCCGCCATAAACGTACGAGTGGCAACCATAAAGAAAATCCAAAATTGGAACATTCTAACAGCAATAGCGCTTTCTCTTTGGTAGGCTAAAGAAAAAAGTTCATGCTTCGGGTGGGCGCGTTTCGCTCTCTTCATATAATCCATCCATCCTTGTTCATGCGTGTTCAGTTCATCCAGCTGGGGCTGATATTCTCGTGAGGCTTCTTCTGCAAATTCGGCAATGCGTTTGGTCTCTTCTCCCCACACAAGAACATTCATTCCTACATTTGCAGTCACCTGTACTCCTAAATTTTGAATGGTTTCATTGGAATGGGCGCCGCTGCCGTAAAGAGGCCGCTGGCATCTCCTGCGGCAACATGACCTTTTTCTAACTGAAAACTTTCGTTTCTTTCTCCTGCCAGGAAAGGGAAGAGAAGAACAGTGGCTTGATCTGTGACTATTTCTTTGATCACTCTTGATGTAATAAACTCAGAGGGCTGTGATTGAAAAAGACGGACCAGGTCTGAGTTGACCGTAAAGACTGAGGTCCAAAACCGGAACATAGGCTCCTTAGCCAGCCATTTTCTAAACTGAATTCCCTTTGAAGGTTTATACTCTTGAGCATAAAGAACAGCCTTATCATAGTAGTGATCCCAGATGCGTTTTTTTATGTCGGCAATCCTATCTAAATCTATCAGATCTATTTCCGACATCATGTCTTTAGACAGCATAACAAAAATCCAGTCATGTTTTTTTTGCAGTTCAGAGTCGCTGTAAATTCTTTTCAGATCTTCTCTGACACTGTAGGTGCCGATTCTAAAATCGCTCACATCCTCTGGTGAATCGTTTACAGCCATTGTAGCCAGCAGGAACGCGGCATTTCGTATTCTCTTTTGTTTTTCGGCCGCTCTATGTTGAAGCCTGTATCTTTCTTCAACGTCTGTTGGACTGCTTCCCCACGCGGATGAATTCTGTTCAGCCCATGTCGGCCTCATCCATCCCAGCCTCAAACGCCGGCCGCTTTCATTATAGGCTGTATCCCCAGGATGAAGCCCAAGTTTGTAGGCATGGGCAAAGACCGGCTGTCCAAGGACGTATTTCATAATATACACGTAAAAGGGCTGTAAAAAGAGGGCGTTAAATCTCATGGAGAGTCTAATCAGCATTCGAATAGGCATCGTAAATCTGCCGTGCATCTTTCGCTCTTTTTCAATGCGTTCTGCTATGTCTTGCAGGTAAGCTGTCATTTTTAACTGCTTTGTTCGTTGGTTTGAAGAGAGTATTTGAGAGGCTGTTTGAGGCCCCTTGTACAGCAGTCCCCCAAACATCCACAGGCCGGCAAACACCACAACACCTGCTGTCAAAACGTGTTTGAAAAGAGTATCGAAATGATTCCAATTATTTTGATTCATGTCTAATGCATTTTGTTGGAATACCGCTGATACCGCTTACGGTTTTTTTCAAAAAACATTGGAAGCAGAGACGGCCATAAAACGTTGACCAGAATCAAAGTACCAGCAGTGAGTGTGAGAGGATGTTTGACAGCCTTGAAAGTTTTACTTCCAAAATTTTTAAATCGGTTCCGAATTTGAGATAAAGATGCGGCTGTTCTTCTAATTTTTCTGGATTTTTTTTTGTATGCTCTGTCTTTCGGGTTCAACGAACATTCGACAGTGAGTTTTTTGACATTTGTCGATGACAAATTGAATACCAGAATAAAACAGCCGCCAGCCTGTGAATACTCTGGCGCAGTAAAACAGAGGATATATTTAAACTTAAAAATTCTTTTCCCTGCTCCAATAAACTCTCCACTTTCTGATTAAATTCTTGATTGGCCTCAAGATTATTCAGATGATCTGCACTGTCTTCAGCAGTCACCATCAGTGCGACAGCTTGATAAGCGTAGGAAGTCCGGTCCAGCATATAATGCTGGCTGGCGTATTTGATAAGGTGTCTCTTGCCTTCAGAATTGGTGCGGACAAGAACCAGGCCTCCTTCCGAAAATCTTCTATGCTTTGTAAAATTAGATTTAGAGGAAGGATCTCCTGGAAAGAGGGCGTTTTTTGAAATGGAGTCGAAAGGCTTAAAATTTTGAGAATTCATAAATTCAAGAGACAGTTGATCCCTTTTTTCTCTGGGCCACGTTGGCGGTGATTTTTGATAAGCTTCCGGAGATAGTTGAATAATAGGGATAGGGGCTTTTCCTATGTATGTCTGGGCGTAGGGTTTGTAGATGAGCACCAGTCCTTTTTTTGAATCCAGGAAAGCTGTAAACAAGTCATTTTCAGCCTGAGCCTTGATGTCAAAGTCGGGGAAATAATGACGGACTTGAACCTGCTGGTTGGAGATGCCTTCTAAAAAAGCCCAGCCTTCTTTCTGTTCTGGATGTTGAAGGTTTTCTAAATTGTTTTCCTCTTGTGCAGGTTGATGCAGGCTCATCCGGCGGATAGGTTTGGAAAAGAGATGTACATCTGAGGTGTCCATATCAATTCTGTCTCGGATTTCCTCTGTCACTTTAGAGCCTTCATCTGTTTTTTTGACGACATGGTTGATCAAATGAACCACCTGGCCGCTGAGTCTAAAATAATCAAATCTTTGTTTATAGTCTTCTTGGTTCTTAGACAGTTTTTCTCTGTGCTGGTGTAAAAATTCATCAATAGTTCCTTCATTGATATGAGTGTTCATATCCAGGAGAAAAATACTTTCATCTTCCAGGCTGGGGTGGTCTGGACTGGCGGCGTAAACAGGGGAAGAGGTCAAGTAAAGCTGAAATGCGAGAAGGACGCGAAAGCCCGCTCTAAAAAATGTCTTAATAAATTTTCTTCCATTACTTAAATTCATCAATTGAAAATCTCCTCACAGATGCGGTTTGTTTACTTAGATTCATTTTCTATGCCGGTTCCATCCTCTATGCATTTTTTATCTCTATTGACTGCGTCTTCTTTGTTTCTAGGCATATGCAGTTCAGGAAAATACTCTCTTCGTCCGGGTAAAAAATATTCGTTTTTTCCAAAAGATGTGTAGAACCAATCTCTTTTGAGCCGGCAGAAGTCGCCCATAAGGGCGTTGACATAAGTAAAATTTCTCAAATTATAAACAATGGTGTTGTACAGCGGCGCTCCTCGAAAAGTCCACCCCGGGTTTGTCTGCTCTACCAGCACCGTATGCTGGAGCCTCCATTCTCGGATGGTTTTACCGTTAATAGTTTTTTCAAGGAGAGGGGCGTTTTTGGTTTTTCGCCCTTTATAATTTCCTGTTTCATCAAAACCGCCGGTTTTTTCAAAACTCTCAAACCCTCCCGTGGAGGCCAGCCAGTCTTCATAGCATTTTACGGCTTGATCCACTTCATATCTTTCTCCGTCATGTGTGTTGAGAAGATAGAAGTACCGGTCATCGTCTGCATCGGACTTCCACTTTCTCATAGGCTCTCCTCTCTGGTGTCTGAATTTGTAATGGTGTTCGCAGTCAAGAGCCGCTCGAAGATCCTCCTGGCACTCCCGCCTCTCTTCAGAGCTGTAATGGAGTGTGCAGTTAAACAAATCATTAACATCAGGGTTTTCAGAAAAATTATTGTTTTGCAAATCCACCAGTTGAAGGCTGAACATATATTTGATCAGAGAGGGAAGAGATTCCAAAATTGTTTTCGGCCATGTACAGTTCTTCCAGATTTGAAAGATAGTAGATGTACTCATCTACGTAAATGATACTGCTGTCTGACATATCCAAGACTTTTAAGTTTTCTAAACAAAAGGCATGGAATGGGATTTCATTGTTTTTGTAGGAGTTGTTTTTTCCAATTAAAGACTCTAAGTTTTTGAGCCGGCACAATTTTGAGTCAAATTCGGAGATGTCTGTGGAGGAAATATTTAATTTTTTGAGCTGCGGGAGGCTGTAAACAAAGTCTGGAATTTTTGTAATATTTTTATTGCCTGAAAAGTCTAAGCTTGAAAGGCTGGTCAACAGTTTGAAATTTTCCAGTTCAATCTGAGAAAAGTCTTTCGTGTGAGGAGAGAATTTAATATGTTTCACCTGGGCCAGCTCTTTATCCGTGACTCCTAAACACGATTTTTGGAATTCTTGTTCAATACTCATTTTTAAGGATGTTGGGTAAAAGCAGGGATTGGACTTGCACCCAATTTGAAAGACAGCAGCGGCGGCAAACCATTTGACTGCACTGAAGAACGATCTTCTTTTTACCGGCCGTTTGTTCAAAATCACCTCAAAAACAAAGAACTTTGTTGCACAATTCAGGCAGTTTGTAAAGATCATTCCATAAGGATTTAATTTTCAAAGGTTTTTTTGAGAGGGATAATTTTTTACAGGAAATTTCATTTTTTAAAGTTTATGTGATGAGGTTTTTTTGAAGAGATTCAGGCAGAACATCATAGCCTGTCATCTCCATAGAAAAAACAGCTCTTCCTTGAGTGAGTGAGCGAAGTTGTGTGGCGTAGCCGATCAAATGGAGCAGAGGGGCCTTGGCCTGCACCGCCTGAAGATTATTCCTATTATGAATTTCTCCAATTTGTCCGCGCCTTGAATTAAGATCGCCAACCACATCTCCAATAAACTCTTCTGGAGTTAAAATTTCCAGCTTAAAAATAGGCTCCAGAAGACGGCCTCCGGATTTTTTAGCTCCCAAATGAAACGCCTGAGAAGCGCACACTTTAAAGGCCAGCTCTGAAGATTCTCCTTCTTTATATTTCCACTGAAGAATGTCAACGCCCACATCCTGCAAAGGGTAGCCGGAAACCACACCCACGGAGGAGGATTCCACAATACCTTCTTTCACAGCAGACAAAAAGTTTTGGGGGATGTCCGGGATTTTATTTTGAACTTGGATGCCTTTTCCTCTGTCTATAGGATAGACTTCCAAACTCAGTTCAGCAAATTGTTTTTTACCGGCGGCTTCTTTTTCAAAAAATATGCTGAACGCGGCTTTTTTTCAAAAGTGTTTCTCTGAAAAACACCTGCGGTTTTCCGGCGTTTATTTTTACCTTGAAATCATTTTTTAATCGGTGGATGAGAACTTCCAAGTGCAGCTCCCCCATGCCTTCGATAAGAGTCTGCCCTGTTTCCGCGTGGGATCGGACTGAAAATGAAGGGTCTTCTTGTTTTAAAATTTTTAGAGCGGCCGTCATCTTCTTTTGTTCGGACAAGGACCCCGCTTCCACAGCGATGGAAATCACAGGCTCCGGAACATCAATGGCCTCCAGCAAAATAGGCTCTTCCGGACTGCAAAGTGTGTCTCCTGTACGCGTCCATTTCAGACCTAAAACAGCCCCAATATCTCCGGCTTTTAAAACAGAAACTTCTTGTTTGGAGTGGGAATGCATTTTCACTAATTTGCCGATTCTCTCTTTTTTGTTTTCTCTGGAGTTCAAAAGAGAGGCGCCGGTTCGTATTTCACCCGAATAGACTCTGATGTAAGTCATTGCGCCTGCAAAAGAATCGACTTCAATTTTAAAAGCCAAGGCCGTTGGAGTTTCCTTAAAGCTTGTTTTTTTGAGAACAGTTTTATGTTTGATTTTTCCGGAAACAAGGGGGACGTCCAAAGGATTTGGAAGATAATTTGAAACAGCGTCAAGCACCGGTTGAATGCCTTTATTTTTAAAAGCGGAGCCGCATAGAACGGGGGTGATTTTCAGCTGAAGGGTGAGTTTTCGGATGGATGTTTTTATTTCCTGATCAGAGATAGGCTCTTCCTTAACAAATTTTTCCATCAAAGAATCATCCAGCTCGCACAAATTTTCCAAAAGCCGCTCCCGCAGTTTGTTGGATTTTTCTTTCTCTTCTGGAGGAATGCTGTCTGCTTTCATAGACTCCCCCGTCTCTGTGGGCCATGTGTTCAGCTGAAGGGAAATAAGATCAATAACGCCTGAAAAATTTTCTCCTACAGGGTATTGAACAATCAAAGGCTTTGCCCCTAATTTTTTCTGAATAGATTGAACACTGGCTGTAAAGTCTGCCCCCACTCTGTCCATTTTATTGATGAAGCAAATACGCGGCACTTGGTGTTTATCAGCCTGCCTCCAGACAGTTTCCGACTGAGGCTCCACCCCATGCACGCCGTCGAAAACAGCAATGGCTCCATCTAAAACTCGGAGGCTTCGCTCTACTTCCACGGTAAAATCAACATGGCCGGGAGTATCTATAATATTAATCATGCAGTTTTTCCAGAAACATGTTGTGGCGGCGGAGGTGATCGTGATTCCTCTCTCTTGCTCCTGCTCCATCCAGTCCATAACGGTATTGCCGTCGTGGACCTCCCCCATTTTATAGCTGCGTCCTGTATAAAATAAGATACGCTCTGTCAGGGTGGTTTTGCCCGCATCAATGTGAGCCATAATCCCAATATTTCTGGTTCTTTTTAAGTCTTCTGCAGTTTGAATTTGAAAAATAGACATAGCCGTTTTGTTTTAAAGGTCCGTTCGCTCCGCCAAACGGCACTGTAGCATTGAAGAGCTGTTCTTGCAATATCACAATAGAATCAGCGGTTTCTTTTATAAGCCCGCACATCTTTTTTATGCCCTTCAAAATCTCTATTGAAAGCGTGTGTTCCGTCATTTTGGCTGACGAAATAGTAGTAAGACGTTTTTTCCGGCTCCAAAGCGGCAGAAAGAGAACTGCGGTCGGGGTTGGATATGGGGCCTGCTGGAAAATTCTCCACAGTGTAAGTGTTATAAGGGTTTTTTTTCGTAAAGTCGCTTCTGTACAGGCGGGAGGGCATAGAGCCTTCTTCTCTCAAAATGCCGTAAGAAACAGTGGGGTCGCTTTGCAGTTTCATTCCTATTTGAAGCCGGTTGTAAAAGACAGAGGCGATGCGTGGTTTTTCCCAGTCTTTGAGGCTTTCCTGCTCCACGATACTGGCAAGCGTGACAATTTCATGGCGGGAAAAATAGGAATGGCGGTGAGGCAGTTCTTCATAAACTCTTAGAAAATTCTGCACCATGGCTCTTGCAAGGTCTTTGGCAGTCATATCTTCAGTAATGGTGTATGTTCTTGGGTAGAGATAGCCCTCTAAGCTTTCCACATTATCCCTCAATAAGGAAAACACAAAGTTTGCATTGTCAATTGTGGATAAGAATTCATCTTTGCGAAACAACCGCCGGCGTTCTAATTGCTCCGCGGCTGTAAACATATTTGTTCGATTTGCCAGTGTGTATGCTCCTATCACTTTACCGCCGCTGGATGAGAGCCTTTCTATTCTTCTTTCGTAACCGCCGATGTATGCGTTTCTGGCGCAGTGGCACAGAAAAAAAAGAACCAATAAATATCCACTTATTTTCATAACTAGGACTTTAATCGGTTTTTCAAGACTTTTTTTCAATTTTTAGGGACGCTAAAAACCCAAAAGAAAAACTCTTTATTTATAAAATTAAAAATATTTTGTTATTTATTAAATAAAGCTAAAGTTTCTTATGTCCTTCTTCCGAAAAAGTCTTTTTGTCTTGAACAGCCGCCCCGAAATTTTCTGTGGGTCCTTTTGTAATAAATGGACGCAGTCATATTGAGAACGAGCGTGCGGTGCGCCGGCTGATTTTAAATAGTTTTTCACCGCTTTATAATGAATGTGGACGAAGCATTCTTTTTTGAGAAGGACTGCATCTATTGAACTAAATTTATTTGCAGTTATGTGCTTTTTTGATACCGGAAGTGTGTAAATTTTACACTTTTGAAAATAAATTTGGATTTGTTTTTAGTTTTATATTAAGGTGTGCTGGTTTTTTTAAAAAATAAGGAAGGTGTGTAATGAACAGGAGTCATCAAGTGTTGATAGGGTTGCTTTTATTTGTTTCTGCTCCCTTTTGGAGTGTGTCTGAATCTGTAATTGGAGATTCTTCTTACTCCGCTTACTATGATTCACTGCCGGAGGATGTGCAAAACGAATTATTCTGGAAGCGTACTGTGATTGATGCTGTAGATGCGGCGAGAGATATTAATTCTGCTCTGGGCTTCCATGATCCGGATTTGGGCATTGGAGGCAAGACTCTTGTGGTAGGGGCCTGGGCTTTTTCAGCGGGAACGACTTACTTTGTGCAAAGAGGATGGACTTCTGTTTTTAGGGCGGTGACCCCTAGTCATTTTCGTCCTAGGAATAAAACAGCATTTAAAAATATGAAACAGCTTATTGGACAGTTATTTGATCAAGAAGTGGAGTTAAAAAAAGCAGAGGCGAAGCTGTCCAGCTTGAAAACCGCCGCTTGGGAGGCGGGAAAAAAAGCTGAAGCTGAGAAGGCTCAGGCTGCGAAGCAGACTGAAACTGTGAAAACTGCGGCTGATACGGACAAGCCGGTGCAGACTGAAGAGAAAGTGAAAACTGCGGCTGGCGGTGCTGATAAGCCGGTGCAGACTGAAGAGAAAGTGAAAACTGCGGCTGGCGCTGATAAGCCGGTGCAAACTGAAGGAACTACAGCAAGATCTATGGCTGAAACAAGGCGTTTGGGAAAAAAGCTTAGAAGAAAGCGTCCTGCCGGTGCTGGAACAACAGCTCCATCTCAAGGCGTTGCCGCCCAGCCGGCGGTTCAAACAGCACAGGAAAAGGCGGTGGAAAGGCAAAAATTGGTTGTGGATAATCTGAATAAAAAAGTCCAAAACACTAAATCTCAATTGAAAAAGGCTAAAATGGTTAGGCTTAAAGGGATTGTATCTCGAATTGGCTATGGAGCGGGGCATACTGTTCGATGGACTGCTGTTCCCGGTCTCTATTTGGCCGGAGGCTTAGTGCAGGCGGCTCTGGCGGGGGATGCTGTAATGATTCTGTTTGATAAAACGGAGGATTTGGATAATTTGAGAGAGCAGTACATGGAGGATATTGAATTCGTTGTGAATGAGGCCGCGTCCTTCATGCAGTGAGAACCCTCTGTTGACTTTAAACCATTGAATATAAAAAGAGGGTGTCGTTTTTCAAGACGCCCTTTTTTTAAAGTGTTTTCTTAAAATTGACATCAATGAAGGAAGGATTCGGATGATGTGGAAAAAAAATATTCTTGTTGGTCTGTTTGTATGTTTTAATTTGTATGCATACCCTCTATTTGCGGAAGCCTCCAGATATGTTCAGGGATCCAGTTCTGTAATTCAATCTGTGGAGAAGGAAGTTCGCAAGCAGTTTGGCGATGATGTTTTACAAAAAATATATGACTACCGCGTGGAAATTCAAAACAATGCTTACGCGGAAACCATGAAGCTTTGTCCGGTTTACCGCATTGTTATAGGCATGGGGCTTCCTCAATACCATAAAAAATTAGGCGGCTCCTATTACACTCAACACGAATCGTCCAAAGTAAGGGAGTGGGCGGTGCAAATGCATCGTCAATACGGCGAAGACATTTCTTCGTCTCTGCAGGCTTGGATGTATGTGATGTATGAAGGAGGGGTGCAGTCTTTTTCGGCTCTTTTTGAGACAGGAATGAAGGGGGATTATATTAATATCACACACACTTCTTATTTTGAGCTGAGGAGGTGGTTTTATTCTTTATACACTCTTTATTTGACGGATTCTTTGGGTTTTTTACAGGCGGCCGTACACTGTCTGGGAACAGTGGATGTAGATGAAATACATCAGTTTGCCCTCACTGTGTTGGGTGTGGATGTTGCAATGAGTACGGCTGGATATGCTCTTACATTTTGGACTGGAGAGAAAATTTTTGGATTCATATTTCAAGGGGTTCGATGGGCTTCACAGCCTTTGACAAAAAAGTTTGTCAGTTGGCTGCATCGTATGAATATCTCTCCCTCTACTGTTAAGAAATATGCTGTGGCCGGCGGTATTACAGCTTTAGGAGGTTTGGGTTTTTGGACAGTGAGTGCTTTGAACAAGTCTCAAGAAGAGGAAAAGTTATTGCAGGAGATGATGGAGGAAGAAATCAATAAGATGACAAAAGAACAGGAAGAAAATCAGCAAGAGGATTTATAAAAAGCACAATCCTCTGTAAAAGTAAGGGGTTTAGTCATGAGAAAGGCTGTGTAGACAAGCCTGAAAACCATTGTACTGATAAGCAGAGCTTTAAAGGTCAATCCGATAAAACTCTTAAAATAGTCAAAAACAGTGTAATTTTTACACTATTGAATCAGAAAAAAATCTAATTATTTTGACAAAGTTAGTTAAAACTGTTTCTCTGCAAAGTGAAAATCTTATCAAAGGGGGAAACCATGAAAACCTTAATCTTAATAACTGCCCTGTCCTGTTCTTTAGCATACGCACTGGATAACCATAAGTCAGAGGAAGAGATAACTTTCCAGAATGAGCAAAAGTATCTTTTGGAATTTACAGAAGATGATCTTGATGAATTTTCTTATGTTGATGATCCTTTGTATTTTGCAGGTGTGGAAGGTGATTTTTCTTTGGGACAACATTCAGGTAATTCTGGGGCTGGCAGTTCTTCGGGTAATTCTGGGGCTGGCGATTCTTCAGGTAATTCTGGGGCTGGCAGTTCAGAGATTGGCAGTGCAGTAAGCAGGTCTATAGGAATAGGCCCTGAAAATATTCACGACTCACATGAAATTAATATTAGATCTTGTCACGAAAGATGTTCAAAGAAACCACCAGAAAGTACAGGTTTTCACGATATTGACAGAATGGCTTTAAGAATGTGGAAGATGAATCACTCTTGCAAAAACTGTCCTGCTCTTAAAAGAAGCGGCTCTTATAAAGAACCTAGTGAATTACCTGGCGGACCTAGCGGGCCTTTCTTAGGCGGGTTTGGAGGTTAAGATGTTAAGGGTTTTAATTGGGTCTTTTCTTTTATTTCAAACAGGATGTGCAAAAGAAGTATGTTCAAAAGATAACACTTGTTCAAAGAATCCCCCGGCCAGTACAGGTTTTTACGATATTGACAGAGTGGTATTAAAAATGTGGAAAGAAAAATATAAATGCTGTCCAGACGAGGAATAAAGTGTTTAGTTTTTTACTGGGATCATTGCTTTTATTTCAGGTTGGTTGTTCAAAAGAGAAAGGCTGTCTGAAGACTATACCAAAGACAGACAATTATCGTCTCAACATAGAAATAAGAGATATGTTGAAACATCTTGTGTGCTGTCCTGAAGAAAAGAAAGAGGAAAAGAAATAAACTCTTAAAATGAGACAGTAAAACAGCTCAAAACAGGCATAAAATCTTTAGCCCTTGAATCCCAGTGGCCGGGTTCCGATAATTCATAGTCTGGCTTTAAAAGGGGGTTGTTATGAAGAATTTTGTTTTGATCTTTAGTGTTCTTTTCAGTGGTGTGGCTTATGGGCATCTGATAACGGACCGATCTAACAGTGAAAATCCCCACGACCTAGATCACCAAGAAACATCTTGCCAGTTTCGTTCAATAAATAAAGTTTTCTTTAATATATTTAAAGCAGACTTGGATAATAAGCTAGCTAGTTTAAGTGAATCGGGCAACCTTACTTTTGAATCTGTAGAGCCTAGAGAATCTTTTACAAAGCCACATAGGGTAAAATTGATGAGTCGATTTACTCAAGGTTATTTTGGTAATTGTCCAGCAAAGAGAGGTGATGAGCTTTATAATTTATGTGTGAATATACTCGGAGAGGGTTATAGACCAGGGGGAAAAGAGAGTAAACACGTATATCATCTTCTTATTTCTTTAGCTGATGAATATGTTCGTTTAACTTCAGAACGCTTTGGTTTTCAATATGATGAATGGTTTAGCAGATCAACATCAAACTGTGATCCAAGAGTAGATTCACAAAATAACATTGACTTATACCTATCTCCAGAAACATGGAGTCAGCCAGCCGACCGTTGGTGGTTTAATGACAATATAAAACCAATTTTAGAAAAGATGATCACAGTGTATGACTTGTATTATGGAGAATATGAACCTTATTAAGGATTTTACTGATAAGCCGAGCTTTAAAGGTCAATCCGATAAAACTCTTAAAATAGTCAAAAACAGTGTATTTTTTACACTACAATCAAATAATAATTTTGAAAAAAATAAAAAGTGTTATAAGGTTTAAAAACTTATCAAAGGAGTGAAACATGAAAACCTTAATCTTAATAACCGCACTGTCTTATTCTTTATTTTCTTATGCAGATTCAAACCCCTGTCTGTCTTGGAAAGATTTTAACTACGCTGTAGAAACATCACACCCTTGCCTGTTGGACTATTCTGAGGAAGATATAGAGAAAAAGGCTAGATTCTCTTACATCCTTACTGTTAGTAAGGATATTTCCCCTAATCTCATTTCAGTTTTAAACCTGTACCGACAAAGCAGAAATAGAGCCTGTTTTGATAAGTGCCACAGGACTCATCCTGTTGTATTTGACACTGATACCGGCGAAAAGGTTGTGATAGAAAAATACGAGCGTGATTCAGCCTGTTATGATCTTTGTGCTGAAAATAACTTTGTAGGAGTGGATGAAGCTAATTAAAAATAGTCAAAAAATGAAAAAAGACCTTCAAAGTTTCTCAATGATTGCATTAGATACATTAAAGAAGACAGAGAAAACAATAGGCAGTGAACAGATGAAAAAGCGTCTTTTAAAGGTTAAAAGGTTTATATGATTTTTAAACTGCTTATTGTATTTATTCCCTTTTTCTTTTCTTTTTCCTATGGTTCGGAACCCCCACGCTCTTTTGTTGATTTAGCTCGAAGTGAGTTAGGCGATAATTGGGTCGAAAAAATGCCTAAAAATTGGGAAATAAAAGTTGAAGAAGCATTAAAAAACTGGACAGCATTAGAAGAAAAGCGTTTTCTTAATTTTTTAGTAAAACGTATAGGACCTAAAGAAGCTTTAAAAAGAATCAAATCTGTTTCTTATTTTAAACTTTTTAGACTTGAAAGCTTTTTAGAAATAGTCAGCTTTTATGAAAGCTATATTGGAAAAGAGGGAGTGAATCAACGCTTAAGAAAATCTTTAAATGGTTTTCAAGCTGACCCAGATAGGCTCAAAAAAACAGTGGAGTACACTAAAAGCTTAATTGGAATAGAGGGAGTGAATCAACGCTTAAGAAAATCTTTAGGTGGTTTTCAAGCTGACCCAGAGAGGCTCAAAAAAACAGTGGAGTACACTAAAAGCTTAATTGGAATAGAGGCAGTTAAAGAAATAATGAAGAAAAACCTTGAAGGTTTTTCCAATGCTGACCCAGATAGGCTCAAAAAAACAGTGGAGTACACTAAAAGCTTAATTGGAAAAGATGCAGTCAAAGAAAGAATGAAGAAAAACCTTCTAGCTTTTTCCAGAGCTGACCCAGAGAGGCTCAAAAAAACAGTGGAGTACACTAAAAGCTTAATTGGAATAGAGGTTGTTAAAGAAATAATGAAGAAAAACCTTCAAGCTTTTTCCAATGCTGACCCAGATAGGCTCAAAAAAACAGTGGAGTACACTAAAAGCTTAATTGGAATAGAGGCAGTTAAAGAAATAATGAAGAAAAACCTTGAAGGTTTTTCCAATGCTGACCCAGATAGGCTCAAAAAAACAGTGGAGTACACTAAAAGCTTAATTGGAAAAGATGCAGTCAAAGAAAGAATGAAGAAAAACCTTCTAGCTTTTTCCAGAGCTGACCCAGAGAGGCTCAAAAAAACAGTGGAGTACACTAAAAGCTTAATTGGAATAGAGGTTGTTAAAGAAATAATGAAGAAAAACCTTCAAGCTTTTTCCAATGCTGACCCAGATAGGCTCAAAAAAACAGTGGAGTACACTGCAAGCTTAATTGGAATAGATGCAGTCAAAGAAATAATGAAGAAAAACCTTGAAGGTTTTTCCAATGCTGACCCAGATAGGCTCAAAAAAACAGTGGAGTACACTAAAAGCTTAATTGGAATAGAGGCAGTTAAAGAAATAATGAAGAAAAACCTTGAAGGTTTTTCCAATGCTGACCCAGATAGGCTCAAAAAAACAGTGGAGTACACTAAAAGCTTAATTGGAAAAGATGCAGTCAAAGAAAGAATGAAGAAAAACCTTCTAGCTTTTTCCAGAGCTGACCCAGAGAGGCTCAAAAAAACAGTGGAGTACACTAAAAGCTTAATTGGAATAGAGGTTGTTAAAGAAATAATGAAGAAAAACCTTGAAGCTTTTTCCAGAGCTGACCCAGAGAGGCTCAAAAAAACAGTGGAGTACACTGCAAGCTTAATTGGAATAGAGGCTGTTAAAGAAATAATGAAGAAAAACCTTCAAGGTTTTTCCAATGCTGACCCAGATAGGCTCAAAAAAACAGTGGAGTACACTAAAAGCTTAATTGGAATAGATGCAGTCAAAGAAATAATGAAGAAAAACCTTCAAGGTTTTTCCAATGCTGACCCAGAGAGGCTCGAAAAAACAGTGGAGTACACTAAAAGCTTAATTGGAATAGAGGCTGTTAAAGAAATAATGAAGAAAAACCTTCAAGCTTTTTCCAGAGCTGACCCAGATAGGCTCAAAAAAACAGTGGAGTACACTAAAAGCTTAATTGGAATAGATGCAGTCAAAGAAATAATGAAGAAAAACCTTGAAGCTTTTTCCATAGCTGACCCAGATAGGCTCAAAAAAACAGTGGAGTACACTGCAAGCTTAATTGGAATAGAGGCTGTTAAAGAAATAATGAAGAAAAACCTTGAAGCTTTTTCCATAGCTGACCCAGATAGGCTCAAAAAAACAGTGGAGTACACTAAAAGCTTAATTGGAAAAGATGCAGTCAAAGAAATAATGAAGAAAAATCTTCGAGCTTTTTCCAGAGCTGACCCAGATAGGCTCAAAAAAACAGTGGAGTACACTAAAAGCTTAATTGGAATAGAGGCAGTTAAAGAAATAATGAAGAAAAACCTTCAAGGTTTTTCCAATGCTGACCCAGATAGGCTCAAAAAAACAGTGGAGTACACTAAAAGCTTAATTGGAAAAGATGCAGTCAAAGAAAGAATGAAGAAAAACCTTGAAGGTTTTTCTAGAGCTGACCCAGAGAGGCTCAAAAAAACAGTGGAGTACACTGCAAGCTTAATTGGAATAGATGCAGTCAAAGAAATAATGAAGAAAAACCTTGAAGGTTTTTCCAATGCTGACCCAGATAGGCTCGAAAAAACAGTGGAGTACATTGAAAGCTTAATTGGACCAGAGGCTGACAAAGAAAGAATGAAGAAAGACCTTCAAAGTTTCTCAATGATTACATTAGATGAATTAAAGAAGACAGAGAAAACAATAGGCAGTGAACAGATGAAAAAGCGTCTTTTGAACTATAGTTTAAGAAATGTTGTTATTAGCAATCAATGCGAAAGGGAATTTCACTGAATAAAACTTTTAATGGAAAGACCTAAGCATTTTTCTCTTTTTTTTTATTTCCATTTGTGGTAAGCACAGGCGTACTCACAAGCACAAAACAAAGGGAGGGTGTAATCATGGGCAGAATTATTTTAATGCTGGTATTCTCATGTGGATTGGCGTATGCGGACATGAATGAGCAGGAGCAGGCAGACAGTCCACTTTCAGTATGCTTTAATTCATCAGCGGGTGCGGAGCTTATCGCTTGTCTGAAAGAACTGCCGTCAGAAGCAGTGTTGGAGCAAGAACTGCAGGAAGCAGTATCGGGCTTATCGGCAGAACAAAAGAAAGAGCTGTTAGCACAATTCTTTATACAAAAAAGCACAGCAGATGCGGCAGAAGAAATACCCGCAGAGAGTAAAAGTATGGAGACTAAGGAACGCCAAGAGGAATAAGGCCCAGAACCGCCGTCATTACTTAAAAAAGACGCAGAAAAAAATTAAAAAAAAAGAACCTATTATGTTAGTCTAGGGGCATGGGAAACGTTTTAAGTTCAATGCTTAGTCAATCAGAAACGACCGCTTGGCTTTCCTTGGTCGTCGTTATCTTTATATTTTTTTATTTGAGAAAAGACACAAAATCAATAAAAGAAAACTTGAATAACCACGTCACTGATACGGATAAAAAAATTGACAAGTTAGATATTAAAATTGACAAGCTGGACACAAAAATTGGGAACATAGACACAAAATTAGACACCAAGTTTGATCGTCTAAACTCCAGGCCTGATAAAGTTTTTAATAATTCAAAAAATACCAGTGTTTCAAAATGACAATAAAGGCTCAGTCTGTTAGCATTGTAAGAGCTTTGGCCCACATTGTCGGGTTGCTGATTTGCTATTTTACTGGAGCGTGTGACGGATGGGCCGGAGATGGTGGAGACGGCGGAGATGGCAATAATATTGTTTCTGTAAAAATCTGTAATTTACTTAATTTAAGCTAGGGTATTATTTCTGTAAAAGTCTGTAATGCGATACGATCAAGAAATAGAAAAATTCCACATACGAATAGAGAAATTTTACATATAAAACATGAAAAGTTTTCACAGTTCATTTTTCTATTGTAATGTGTCAGCAACTTATGATAGTTGTGTGTGGGCTGAATGGGGTTTGTTTCTAGGAGGAAATAATGTATTTCACGGTCTTTTTTAAAAAAAATCTTTTTTATTTCCTACTTTTGTTTATTTTACCTTTTTTCTCTTATGGAAACACTGAGGGCAGGTGTTCGGAAGAGTTTTCCACAAATAAATTAAATACGGATACTGCGAAATCATCTGCAACAGCTCCGCCTAAAAAACCAAGAGGAGTATCAACACTGCCTCTGGAAGAACTAAATCTGGGTGCGAGGATTGAGGGTGCTTTGGAGTCTGCGGGTATTAGAACCGCTGGGGATTTGACTGCCAGAACACGAGCAGAGTTGTTAGATGTACCAGGAGTAGGCAAGACTAGTGTGGATCGTATTGAGAAAATTCTTTCGGGGCAGTCGTTGATGCTTGCAAAAAAAGAGCCGTCTGTTCAGACTGCTCAAAAAAAATCTGCCGACAAAAAGAATGCTCAAGCCGGTGTTGAAACAGCTAAGAAAAAAACTAAGAAACCAGAACAAACTCAAAAACCTGCTGAGACAGCACAGTCTGCAGAAGCTAAAGCAGAACAAACTCAGGAGCCTGCTGAGACAGCACAGTCTGCAGAAGCTAAAACAGAACAAGCTCAAGAGCCTGCCGAGACAGCACAGTCTGCAGAAGCTAAAACAGAACAAACTCAGGCTGACACTGTGAAATCATCTGCAACAGCTCCGCCTAAAAAACCCACTGGAGATTCAACAGTGTCTCTGGAAGAACTCTTGGGTGTGAGAGTTAAGTCTATTTTAGAGGAGTCGGGTATTAAAACCCTTGAGGATTTGACCGCCAGAACACGAGCAGAGTTGTTAAAGACGCAGAATTCGTTTTTGCATGCGGGCGTAGTATTTTATATTGAGGGCGTTCTTTTGAAGCATGGCTGGTCGTTGAAGCCCTCCGATGAGAGAAGGGTTTCCGCCGTGAAAGCTTTGGGGTCTGCTGTGGTACGAACGGCCGGCAAAGTGGTTCCTTCTAAAGCCAAAGAGAGTTTGAAAAATGCTTCACATCAGGTTTTGTCGGTTTCCGGCAGTTTGTTGTCTTCCGGTGGAGATTTAGCTGGAAAGACTGCAGAAAGAATAAGTAGAAAAGCAGCTGAAAAAACAGAACAGACTCAAGGGCTGGCTCTTTCTAAAGCTAAAGAGAGTTTGAAAAATGCTTCACATCAGGTTTTGTCGGTTTCCGGCAGTTTGTTGTCTTCCGGTGGAGATTTAGCTGGAAAAGCCGCAGAAAGAATAAATAGAAAAGCAACTGAAAAAACAGAACAAGCTCAAGAGCTTGCTGAGACAGCACAATCTGCAGAAGCTAAAACAGAACAGACTCAAGAGCCTGTGCAGTCTGCTCAGGCTGATGCTGTGAAATCATCTGCAACAGCTCCGCCTAAAAAACCCGCTGGAGATTCAACAGTGTCTCTGGAAGAACTCTTTGATGCGAGAATTAAGTCTATTTTAGAGTCTGAGGGTGTTAAAACCCTTGAGGATTTGACTGCCAGAACACGAGGAGATTTGTTAGATATGCTGAATTTGGATACGGGCTTAGTGTTTTATATTGAAGGCGTTCTTTCGGAGCATGGATGGTCGTTGAAGCCCTCCGATGGGAGAAGGGTTTCCGCCGTGAAAGCTTTGGGGGGTGCCGTAATACGAACAGGAAGCACTGTAGTACAAGCGACCGGCAAAGTAGTTCCTTCTAAAGCTAAAGAGAGTTTGAAAAATGCTTCACATCAGGTTTTGTCGGTTTCCGGCAGTTTGTTGTCTTCTGGTGGAGCTTTAGCTGAAAAGACTGCGGAAAGAATAAGTAGAAAAGCAGCTGAAAAAACAGAACAGACTCAAGGGCTGGCTCTTTCTAAAGCTAAAGAGAGTTTGAAAAATGCTTCACATCAGGTTTTGTCGGTTTCCGGCAGTTTGTTGTCTTCTGGTGGAGCTTTAGCTGAAAAGACTGCGGAAAGAATAAGTAGAAAAGCAGCTGAAAAAACAGAACAAGCTCAAGAGCCTGTTGAGACAACACAATCTGCAGAAGCTAAAACAGAACAAGCTCAAGAGCCTGTTGAGACAACACAATCTGCAGAAGCTAAAACAGAACAAGCTCAAGAGCCTGTTGAGACAACACAATCTGCAGAAGCTAAAACAGAACAAGCTCAAGAGCCTGCTGAGACAGCACAGTCTGCAGAAGCTAAAACAGAACAAGCTCAAGAGCCTGTTGAGACAACACAGTCTGCAGAAGCTAAAACAGAAAAGAGAGTCTCTTTAGAAGACTTGGGGTTGGGAGTAAGAACTGAGCGTGTATTAAAGGAAGCCGGTATCAGCAATCTGGACCAGCTCGTTGATTACAGCAAGGCAGGGTTGCTGAAAATACCAGGGATAGGTGAGGCCAGAGCGAATCAAATTGTTGAAAAAGTGCGTGAGGCGAAGAAGAAATTTCTGTCTTCAGGAAGCAGCTGATCACAGCACACAAGATGCCTCAAATCTTCTGTGATGCACTTTTTTGCTGAAAAGGGAGCGCGTCAGCAGTGGATGATTTTGCAGACAGCTTTTTCGATACGGTCCCAAATCACCGCCCAGTCTTCTTCAAATTTTTGGTTTTTGTTTTTTACAATGTACCCCGCGTGTTTTTTATTTTTAGAAAGCTGTCTCAGACTGTGGTAAAGTTCTCTTCCGAAAATCTGCGGGTTTCTCTGCAATTTTAATTCCTGAGGAATACAGTTCGGATAACATTCCTTTACTTTTTTTTCTGCACATTCAGGAGACAGATGATCTTCATTGGTTTGAATCAAAATAAAGGGGGCCTCTGGTTGGTAATGATTCAAGCCGGCCCCGGGAGATTTTGGTGATGAGGAGTGTTGAATCCGCCAATCCTTGTATTTCTTGGATAGAAAATCATTCAGCTCTTTTTTTCCGATAAAACCCGGCCTCAGTATCTGCAGTATTTTCTGTTCAAAACAAATTTCCAAGATAGTGGATTCAATGCCCACTTCACAAGGCCCTCCATCCAAGACAGGCACCTGCAATGACTCTAAAACATGATCCGCTCTTGTAGGGCTGGTTTTTGAAAATAAATTAGCACTGGGAGCTGTTAAGCAAGTCTCTGTTTGATGGATGAGCTGAAGGGTGAGAGGGTGGCGGGGCATCCGGACAGCCGCCTTATTGGACCCAGCAGTGATGAGGTCAGACACTCTGGAGTTTTTTCGCAAAACTAAAGTCAAAGGACCTGGGTGAAAGCAGTCTGATAATTTTTCCACAATAGGGTGTGAATAACGGCATAATTTTTTTAAACCTTTTTTATCCGCAAAATGAATAATTAAAGGGTCCCATAAGGGGCGTTTTTTAATTTGAAAAATTTGCTTAACCGCTTGAAGATTATTAAAATCTCCGGCCAACCCATAAACAGTTTCAGTAGGGACCGCCACCACCCCGCCGTTTTTAATGATAGAGCAGGCCCCCTTTAAAGATACTTTGTGTCCAAGCATGATGTTTACCTTATAAAAAGTTGTTTAATTTCTTTAATTTTTCTAAAGATGAATAGAGCAATAAAGGCTGTCATGAGAAAAGCCAATGCGGAAATAAATATTTTAAGGTGTTCAATGATCGTGTGGCCGAATATTCCTATAATAATAACTTGTGTTGGGACTGTGAGCGTTGCCGCGAGTCCATCTACTAATATAAATTGAGAAAAAGGTATTTTAAAAAAACCGCTGGAAAGATGGCCTGGAAACCGCAGGCCCGGTAAAAATCGAAACACAGCCGGGTAAAGATAACCATAACGGTTGATCCATTTTGAAATTTTTTCCATTTTTTTAGGAGATACAAACCGGTCGAGATATTTACTTTTCATAGAGCCGCTCAGAAACCGGCCTAAGCTAAAGACTAAAAAGTCACTGAGGAAGACAGATAAAAAGCAAACCAGGGCTGTAGTGTGTACAGTCATAAAATCAGTAGATTCTTTGACAGGAGGATAAAGGTCGGGGCGGCTGGCGATATAGGCCATGAGCCCCGCTGAAATGATCACCACTTCTTCTGAAATAGGCAGTCCAAAACTGCCCATTGTCATTAATACAGCAATGGCCGTATAGACCATTAAAGGCTCAGCAGAATAAGAGAGAAAAAAATTTAAAATAATTTCTTCAAAATGAGCCATGACTTTTCCATTCTATGAGGTGTTAATCCGCAGGCGGTTTTTTCATATAAAATCCTGGTGTTTTATCAAACAAAAACAAACCTTCCATTTTGATGCAGGTTAAATTGTTTTCAGCTAATTTCAACATCAGATCATATACTTCTTGTGCTGAGACCGGCCGATCACTAACAAAACGCGCTCCCCAATGGTCGCTGAGAGAGATCTGAGTCGGAGGGCCGGGCCATACTTCCAGCCCCCGGCATTTCAAACTTGAAAGCTTTAAATGAGTGTTAAATTTTTGCAGAAGCGGAACCAACGAGGAGACGTCTGTTTCTGATTTTTCAAAAAAGATGTCCGCTCCCGCCCATTCCTTTTTTATGGAAGTTCTTTTCTTTGGGATAAAAGGTCTAATTTTCTTAAAATTTTGATAGTCCGCCGGCGGTAAAACTGAAGGCTGTTCTCCCAAACGATGGACCACAGCTTGAGCAAACTCCTTAGTGCCTAATTGTTTTTTGCCAATATCTTTTTTGAAAATGTCGTAAGTGTGAAGGCCGTCTTCCAGCGTTTTCAACCATGCATTTTTGATTTTTTTGGCAGTTTCAATTTGTTCAATATGAACGAGAAGATTAACGGCGGCCAGCAGGAGTCCGGAAGGGTTTGCCATGTTTTGTCCGGCTCTTCTAGGCGCTGAACCATGAATAGCTTCAAACATAGCATACTCTTCTCCTATGTTGCAGGAAGCGCCCATGGCTACAGAACCGCTTAATTGAGCCGCGACATCCGAAAGAATATCTCCGTAGAGATTGGAGGTGACAATAACGTCAAAATTTTCAGGGGTGTCGGCCAATTTGGCAGAACCAATGTCTATAATCCAATGCTCCGCTGTAATGGAAGGGTAGTTTTTACTTTGATCTAAAAAAGTTTTATGCAGTAAACCATCGGTCATTTTCATGATATTGTCTTTGGTAAAACAGGTCACTTTTTTTCTGTTTTGATTGAGGGCGTATTCAAATGCAAAATGTGAAATTCTTTCACAATTGTTTTTTGAAACCAGTTTAAGACACTGATACACCTGCTCTGTCTGCCGATGCTCTATCCCTGTATAAAGATCTTCTTCATTTTCTCTTACGATCACCAGATCCAAATTTTTGTGTTTTGTTGGAACATAAGGGAAGTAAGAGGTGCAGTGCCTGACGTTGGCAAAGAGTCCTAAAGTTTTTCTGACAGCAACATTTAGGCTTTTAAAACCTCCCCCCTGCGGAGTGGTGATAGGAGCTTTTAAAAAAATTTTGTTTTTGTATAAGGACTCCCAAGTTTTGTCTTCAATGCCTGTCAGGGTCCCTTTTTTGTAAACAGGCTCTCCAATTTCAACGAATTCAGGCTGAATATCAGCTCCTGCTTTTTCTAAAATAGTTAAAACAGCCCTCATAATTTCAGGGCCGATGCCGTCCCCTAAGGCTGCCGTAATAGGTCGAGTCATATCTTCTTCCTCTTTTGAAAGAAGATAAAAGTCTTTGAATTGACCATTAAAGTCAAGCGGTTAATCGTAATCGACTTCCACAATAGGAGAGAGAGGTTTAGCCTGGCAGGTGAGTATTTCCTTATCAGCAATATTTTCAGGAGCCAGGATGCCGGCTTCATTTTGATAAACCCTCCCCTTCTTTAGGACAGCCATACAGGTCATACAGTTTCCCTCCATACAGGAAAAGGGGGGGGAAAAACCAGCTTCAATCAACTGCTCCAGTATAGGAGCATCCGGTTCTGCCGGTATTTCTATGGACTCTCCTTCAAGCAAAGCCTTAATTGTTTCAACACCCTCCGTTTCATCGGAGTCTGCTGAAATAACGATAGCGGATTGAGGGAGTTGAACGGTTTTATTTTTTAAAACAGCGCCAAAACTTTCTTTTCTGATTTGCTTTTTATCCAAACGTGTTTTCAATACTGTTTCAGCCATGGTCATAAGTTCTAGAGGGCCGCAGAGATAGGCTTCCATTTCAAGAGGGCCTTGAGAGTCATCCAAAATTTTTTTCAGAGTATCTTCATTGAGCCGGCCCTTGAAATCATAGTCTGCGCCGGAGGGCCGGCTGAGGACGGAAATAATTTTAAGACGGGGCAAATGAAGATTTTTCCATTTTTCAAGTTCTTCTTTGTAAATGATCGATGTTTCTTTTCTATTGCAGTAAACCAGTGTGACTTGATTTTTCACATCAGAGAGCAAGGCTGTTTTTAAGATGGAAAAGAGAGGAGTAATGCCGCTTCCTGCGGCAAGCAGAAAATAACGGCGGGGTTTAAGATTGTCCGGCATTTTAAAAAAACGCCCTCGCGGCGCCGCGCTTTGGATAATATCTCCTGTTTGAATATGATCCACGAGGTAAGAGGAAACAGGGCCTTTGCTGACCTTTTTAATAGAAGTTGTGAGCTCCTCCTCCACAAGCGGCGAGCTGGATATAGAGTAACTGCGCGTGAATTGTTTTTCATTAATTTCTACATAAAAAGATAAGAATTGGGCCGGTTTATAAGAGAAAAATTTTCGATCCTCATCTCTGGGGGATAAAATAAGGGTGCAGGCATCCTGCCCCTCCTTGATTTTCTTTTGTACCGTTAGAGGGTATGTTTTGGGAGTCATTTCTTCCACTCGCAGGGCAGTACTGTTGCAATAAAAGAAACAGGAGATGTTAAAAAAGTTTGATTGTTCTCAAACGAGATTGTTAAAACGCCTCCAGGCATTTGTACAGAAAAAGTTTTTTCTGTGCGTCTGTTGAGAAAAGAGGCGGCCGCGGCCCCTGTGCCGCAGGAG
Organism: Bdellovibrionales bacterium; assembly: GCA_965199935.1. Taxonomy (GTDB): domain Bacteria; phylum Bdellovibrionota; class Bdellovibrionia; order Bdellovibrionales; family UBA1609; genus JAPPLG01. The sequence goes on along the minus strand of CBDATD010000001.1, from coordinate 165,245 downwards.
AGAGTGAAGTCTTCAACACCTTTTTCATAAGTCACACAGGAAATATTATTTCCGCTGTGTTTATTGTAAAAAGTAATATTAGAATCTGGAAACTGCTCTCTCAGCTGTTTTGCAGAGGGTGTCAGTTTTTTCAAATCTTGTATGTTTTTTTCTTTGATGAGAAGGTGTTTGACCCCGGAATCGACATGATCTGCCTTTAGTCCTTGTATGTTGAGGTTTTTTTGAATAAGGCGGGGAGGGATGCAGCTCAAAAGCGCGGAGCCTGAAGGGGTCAGTTCTCCGGTTAAAATATTATCTTGAATTTGAAATTGAAAAGGACGGCCTAAAGAGGCAAGCTCGTATTTGTGGGCGTAATGGATCAAACAGCAGGCGGCGTTGCCGCACATTTCAGCAGAAGATCCATCGCTGTTGAAGAAATGCCAGCTTAATATGTTTTTCCCACAATCATTCAGAAAGCAAAAACCGTCAGCTCCCAGTCCAAACTTTCGATGGCACCATCGGGGAACATTGGCTTCCAGGCAGGATAAGAAATCTTTTCCATTATCCACTCTGTTTTGATCGGTGATCAGAAAGTCATTTCCAGCACCGCACATTTTTGTAAAAGACAGGGGCATTTTTTCTCTTTACGGGAGTTCTTCTTCAAACGGGTTTTTAGTGAAGATAAGGAGATCTTTTGAGTTCGTCAATAAATTTTGTTCTGGCAGGGGAGTCCTTCATAGACTGTGCCATGACATAGAGCTTTTTCTTCATTTGATTTTTTGCGGAGATGCACACCTCTAAAAGGTCTTTCCCCTCACTTCTGGCGAGAACATTCCCATCTGCATCTCCTAAAACGAAAGTGACAATATAACCATTTTCTTCTGCTTGATCAGAGTATTTCTCAAGCAGAACAGCCACAGGGCATAAGGTGTTTGCTGTGGAGACCAGATCTTGGGTTTGTTGATAGACAAAAGCTTTTTCAGCATTGGAGGGTGTAAAAGCGAGCGGCTTTTTTGCAGTCATGACAGCACCTCTTACGATTATTGAATCGGCTTTCCCTGAGAATAGGCTAACATATTTCTGCAGAAGATGATAGATCCGTTCGTGTTTTTATTTTGGAGTTTCAATTTAAGACATGATTTTTGTTGTTTTTTTTACAGAGGAGTCATAATGGGCGTTTCCAGAGAAATTCAATTAGAGCCTGGCTGGAAGAAACATCTTCAATCTGAATTTGAGCGGCCTTATATGTTGAAATTGAGAAAATTTCTTGTGAGGGAAATTCAAAGCAAAAAAAAGGTTTTTCCGCGTCCTGAGGAATATTTTCAGGCTTTGAATTGGACTCCTTTTGATAAAGTGCGTGTGTGTATTTTAGGTCAAGACCCCTATCACGGACCTCATCAAGCTCACGGGCTGTGTTTCTCCGTAAAACCTGATATTCCCATGCCTCCCTCCCTGAAAAATATTTTTAGTGAACTGAAAAAGGATTTAAACATAGACTATCCTCCACATGGTTTTTTGGAATATTGGACTCAACAAGGGGTTCTCCTGCTCAACAGTGTGCTGACAGTTCAGGCAGGAAGGGCCGGTTCTCATCAAAATCAGGGGTGGGAAGAGTTCACAGATCGAATTTTATCTCTGTTGAATGAACACCATACAGGTTTGGTCTTTATGTTGTGGGGCAGTTATGCATTTCGAAAAGGACAGTTTTTGGACGAAACAAAACATTTGGTTTTAAAAGCCCCCCACCCCTCCCCTCTTTCGGCGCAAAGAGGGTTCTTTGGCTGTTCCCACTTTTCGAAAACGAACGAATATTTACGCTCTTTGGGAAAGAATCCTATTGACTGGTCGCTTCCACATAAGGCTTAATGAAGCGCCAAGCAGGGGGAGTTATGAAAAATCTTATTTTGTTTCTTTTCGTTTTCTCATTTTGGGTTCAAGCAGATGAAAATTCCATTTTTGTGTATTGCTCTGAGGCTTCTCCGCGGTTTTTTAACCCCCAGCTGGCGACAGATGGGGCTTCTCTTGATGCAACCAGTGATGTCTATGATGGTTTGGTCCAATTTAAGAGAGGCTCATCTTCTGTGGAGCCTGCGCTGGCTGTTTCCTGGAAGGCGTCTGCAAATGGGTTGAGTTATACTTTTAAACTCAGAAAGGGGGTTTCCTGGCATACGACTAAGGAGTTTACTCCAAGACGTGAATTTAATGCTGATGATGTGATCTTCACATTTGGAAGAGCTTTAAATAAAAATCACCCTTATCATAAGATCAGCGGCGGCAATTACATGTATTATACTTCAATGGGCCTGGATTCTTTGGTAAAGAAAGTGGTTAAAGTGGATGATTATACAGTTCGGTTTGAGCTGACATCGCAGAATGCGGCTTTTCTAGCCATTTTAGCTATGGATTTTGCCTCTATTTTATCCAAAGAATATGCGGATCAGGCTCTGAAAAATAAAACACCGGAGATGATGGACCACAAGCCTGTGGGAACAGGGCCGTTTGTTTTTATGGAATACAAGAAAGACAGCCTCATACGCTATAAGACCAATAAAAAATATTTTAGAAAGCCCTCTGTTTTGGAAGGAGTGGTTTTTTCTATCACCCCGGATGCTTCCGTCAGACTGCAAAAATTAAAAAGGGAAGAATGCCACTTGATCAGCTTTCCTCTGCCGAGCGATTATGAAGCTATAAAAAAACATAAAAAACTTAAATTGATTCAAGAGGATGTTTTTAATGTGGGGTATTTAGCAATGAATGTTGAAAAACCTCCTTTGGATAAAGTGGAGGTCAGGCAGGCCGTCCGCCACGCTTTGAACCGCAGTTTATACATCCAAGCTATTTACTTGGGGAATGCCAAGCCTGCAAAAGGGCCGCTTCCTCCTCAGATGTGGTCTTATCACAAAGGGATTAAGGATTATGAGTACAATGTCAGTAAAGCTAAAGAGCTGTTAAAAAAAGCAGGCTTTGAAAAAGGCTTTGAGATTGATTTGTGGTATCTGCCCGTGGTCCGTCCTTACAACCCTGACGGTCAAAAAATGGGTGAATTGATGAAAGAAGATTTAGAGAAAGTTGGCATCCAGGTGAAATTGGTGAGCTATGATTGGGTTACTTATTTGAAAAAGTCGGAAGCCGGAGAGCATGCTCTTATTCAAATAGGATGGACCAGCGACAACGGGGACCCTGATAACTTTTTAGGCACTCTTTTAGGCTGCCAGAGTGTTAAGAGCGGTACGAATCTAGCAAGATGGTGCCACAAGGAGTACAACCAGCTGGTTACACAAGGGGTTCAAAGTGTTGGTCAGAAAAAGAGAAGCCGTTTGTATAAAAAAGCACAGAATATTTTTGCAAAAGAAAGCCCTTGGGCTCCTCTGGTTCACACTTACGGCTTTCGAGGAGCCAATAAAAAAGTGAAAGGCTATATTTTGGCGCCGGTCGGGACGGAATCTTTTTATGGTGTTTCCTTAGAGTAAACTCAATTGTTTTTGACCTCTTTAAAACGTCTTTTCTATTCCATACCGACGTTGTTTTTTATCTCTTTGTTGGTTTTTTTATCTGTTCGCCTGCTCCCCGGGGATCCCATTGATTTTCTTTTGGGTGAGAGAGGTTCGACCCCTGAAGTGCGGACTCAGTTGGAGGAAAATCTAGGTCTCAACAAACCCTTGTATGTTCAGTATTTTTTATTTGTGTTTCGAGCTGTACGGGGGGATCTAGGACGCTCTATTGTTACAGGAGAAAGAGTTTCAAAAGAATTTTTCAGTCTTTTTCCGGCGACTCTGGAGCTGGCTGTCAGCTCCGTTATTTTGGCCTTGATATTGGGGATTCCTTTAGGAATATTATGCGCTCTCTTTCACAATTCGGCGCTGGATCGCGCGGTCATGGGGCTTTCCCTTACGGGTTATTCCATGTCTATTTTTTGGTGGGGATTGATTCTTATTTTATTTTTTTCTATTCATTTGGAATGGACTCCCACTTCTGGAAGAATCAACGTGGTTTACGATGTTCCCAGTTACACGGGTTTTATGTTGATAGATGCTTTCAGGATGGAAAATCCCTGGCCCTCTCTTCGCTCCTTTCTCTCGCACCTCATTCTTCCAACATTGACGTTGGCCACCATACCCTTTGTTTCTTTCGTGCGTATGACCCGATCCAGTCTCATTGAAGCTTTACAGGAGGATTTTGTCCGCACCGCTCGAGCTAAAGGATTGAGTTTTTACACAGTTGTTGTAAAGCATGCCTTTCGAAATGCTTTATTGCCGGTGGTCACTGTTGTGGGTTTTATGTTTGGTTCGTTGATCACAGGAGCTGTTTTAACGGAAACAGTATTTTCTTGGCCGGGTATTGGAAGGTGGCTGGTGGCGGCTGTTTCTGCCAGGGATTACCCAGTGCTTCAAGGAGGAGTGCTGATTATTGCTGTTCTTGTTGTTTTAACCAATTTGGCGGTGGATCTCAGTTACATCAAGCTGGATCCCAGAGTTCAGAAAGATATGGGTTGAACAATGAATATTTTTTTAGAGCTTGTGAAAAAAGACCGTGCTGTTTTATTTTGTGTTTGTATTGTTTTTTTCTTTGTTCTGATGGGGTTTATTGTCTCTTACTGGCTTTCTCCATACGACCATGGATACGGTGAGGGCTTTTTAAGTGTTCCTCCTTTTTGGATGGATGGAGGCTCTCTTCAGTTTATTTTAGGAACAGATGATCTGGGAAGAGATATGCTCAGCAGACTGGCTTACGGAGCCAGACTGTCTCTGCGTATTGGCTTGTCTGTTGTCATTTTATCTCTTTCTGTGGGGACTCTGCTGGGTCTTTTGGCCGGTTATTTAGGGGGGTGGGCAGACCGCCTGATTATGAGATTTGTAGATACTTTAATGTCCTTCCCAAGTATTCTCATTGCCATACTTATTGTGACTTTTTTGGGGCCGGGGCTTTGGAATGCCATTATTGCAGTAAATGTTACTGCATGGCCGGCCGTCATACGGGTGGTTCGCTCTGTGGTGTTGAAAGAAAAAGAAAAAGATTATGTACAGGCAGTGCGGAGCTTTGGAGCGGGTCAGTGGAAAATCTTATGGGGGATTTTGCCTAACTGTATGGGGCCTTTGGTGGTTCAGGCGACTTTGGGCTTTAGTGAAGGAATTTTAAATGTAGCCGCTCTGAGTTTTTTAGGATTGGGAGCGGAGCCTCCTCTTCCAGAGTGGGGAGTTATGATTAAAGACGGAAGAAGGTATATGGAATCAGCATGGTGGCTGATTACCCTCCCCGGCTTATGTTTATTTTTGCTGGTTTTAAGTGTGAATGTGATAGGCGAAAAACTCAGGGATGTTTTTGATCCTAAATCTTAATTATTCGGCAATGCTCCTCGGCAGTGCAATCAGAGATATTTAAGAGGAATAAGTTGTGTCTTATAATGCGGAACAATTGTTGGTGTATTTGAAAAAGTATCCTCTAATGCTGGCCCCTATGGCCGGGGTGACGGATTATCCTTTTCGCTCTTTTATGCGTGAGATGAATGGAGGGATTCTAACGACGGAGCTGGTGTCCGCCGCAGCTTTGGCGCGGAAGCCGGATCACCGCACCCAAAAAATAGCTTTGATCAGTCCGAAACAGCACCCTATTGGGATTCAAATTTTTGGAGAGGATCCAGAGACGCTGGCTCAAGCCGCTTTAAAGGTGGAGGAAATGGGAGCCGGTTTTGTGGATTTGAATCTAGGCTGCCCGGTTCAAAAAATAGTTAAAAAGGGGGCCGGCTCCGCTCTCTTAAAAGACTTGTTGCAGCTGTCAAAAATTTTAAGAAAGATTAAAAACAGCATCAGTATTCCTTTAACCATAAAAGTAAGAACAGGCTGGAGCCATAATAGAAATGCTTTGGAGCTTTCTCATATCGCCCATAATGAAGGTTGTTTATGGATGACCATACACGGCCGCACACGCTCCCAGGGATATTCGGGAAAGGCCGATTGGGATTACATTTCCGCAGTCAAAGACAAGGCTCTTTTGCCTATTATTGGGAATGGGGACCTGGTGAATGTTCAGGATATTTTCCGTCTCTATAAGGAAACCAAATGCGACGGCCTCATGATTGGCCGGGGGGCTTTGAAAAATCCATGGATTTTTAATGAATCTTACAAATTATTAAAGAAGGGGCCGTCAAACAGCCGGCGCCCTCAGAGCGCTAAAGAAGTGCTGAAGATTTTATTCAAGCATCTAAGTGGTTTTCATGATGAAAGGATGGCCCTGCTCCAGTTTAAAAAATTTGCTGTCTGGTTTTCTTCGGGCTGTCCGAACAGTTCTTTATTTAGAAAATCTATTTTTCAAATAAAGGAGAAATCCACGGCGCTTGATTATACTTTTAATTATTTTGACTGTTTAAAGATAGAGAAAAAAGAAAAAACTGCTTACGAATCTTTTCTTATGCAGGGGCATGGATAACAGGTTCTTTGAAAAAAAAATTATTTTGCGTATAAACCAAATGAGTTTTGGCAGGAAAAAGGAGGTTTTATCATAGTTTTTCTGCCGTTTGTCTGCCTTTTTAAATTATTTATAAATCTCATAATTTTCGTATGGGATTTTGAGTTTTTCTTCTTGTATTTTTGTGCGTAATCCAGAGGGGCGCCGCCGCGGACATCTCTTACAGAGAGAGCTGACGGGTCCATTCTTATAATAAATTTCTTTACGCCTAAATCAGTGCTATACCTAAATAGATAGTGTGCGGGGAGCCTGCCTTCATAATCTGGGATTGCAAGGGCTGCAGGGTGCAGTCTGTAAGTATATTGGATAACATCAAGGGGGTTTCCATGCTTAAGCGCTGTCATAAGGGGCGTTCTGCCGTGCTTATCTCGGACCAGGACAGCCTGAGGGTCGGCATTGGACATTTGCTGGATAGCTCTCAAGCCAATTTTGTGTATGTATCCTAAGAGAAAAGGACTCTCGCCTCTCTTATTTTGAAGACTCATGTCTGCTCCAAGTTTTGACAGAGTTTGAATGCCTCTTATGTTTCCTGTTTCAACAATTTTGTGAGCAATAGCATCGCCGTTGGGATAAAGAGGCGCGTTGATCCCTTCTGCTGAGATTTCAAGATATTTCTTTGTATTGTTGGAGGCGCTTCCGGAGACGCCAAAAGATGGATAAAGAAGAAAAAAAAGCAGAAAGAGCGCGTGTATCAATTTCATAAACTCCTTTCATTCATCGATATTGAATTTCAAAGACTGATGCATTCAGCGCGCTTCAATATGAATAAATATTTTATTTTACACAGAAAATGTTCAAGCCAAACTATCAAAAGAATTTGTGCTTGTAAAGAGTTATGAGAGAGTTTGTATTTATTATTGGCCTTTTGAATTATGGTCCAGAAACATTGCAGTTCCGGTTTGCGCTGTTTCCTGCAAATACAATGTTCCTTCTGCATTAGAGTGAAAATTTTACACTCGGAAAAGTCTGGCCTTGACGCCAACATTCTGTATGATGCATTGTGGAATTGAATTTTGAAGCTTTCACACGGATGTAAGGATGAAGTTCTTATCTATTTTTGCCCTAATGTTTGCGTTTCAGTTGTTTGCAGAAGAGCCGGTTCAAGACTTGGCAAAAACTGAAGAGGTTTTTGAAAGCGCTGTGGAAGGGGTTTCTTCCAGCGCAGCTGCGGTGTCAGAAACAGAGGAGTTAGAGGTTTCAGAGCCGGAGGCTTTGACAAAGTTTCTTGTTGAGGAAGTCTTTTCCGCTTTCGGGGGTTTTCAAGATATACTTTTTTCAAAACCCTCTTTTGATATTCATTGGACGCCGGAAGGCATGCAAATTAAAAGTTGTTCCTTTAAAGTTCAGCTCAGACAATTAAGGGCCGTCAAATACAATTTGGCGGATATGAAGTTGTACGGCTTCCGATCGGACGCTGAAATCGGCGGTCCTAGATGGCTGATGGCCGGCATATCCTGCGGCGGCGCTGTGGATCTTAAAAACAAAAGGTTTAAAGTTAAATTTTTTGTGACAGATGAGGAGCTCAACCCCTCCCACTACAGTTTAAAAATAAAAACTATGGATAAAGAGCAATTGAATATAAAGCTGGGGTCTATTGAAATAGACATTGATATTGAAACTGTGGATGATGTTCTTTTATCGGATCCATACGGCCGTGTTGAGATTCTTCCTAAAGATTCCCCCTTTCTGAGGTTTTTTGAAAAAGAAAAATCCTCTGTGGAAGGCGCAGAACCTGTACTCCAAAATGCGTACGATATTCCTTCAAGTCTATGGGGTCAAATTCAAGAGGGGGATTTACAATCCATCAAAGGAGAAGCTCCAGATAGAAAAAACATAGAAGAAGATTTTATTTCTTTGAAAAAAATGAACGTAAACCAGCAGATCTTTTTAGAAGGTTTTGCCGAAATACTTCTGCCTGTCTATCAAGAGGGGGTGAGGGAGGATACTCCTGTCACAATACCTGTGAAAGGGCGTATTTTTTCATCTGCAGAGGGGGAGTTTCTGCCTGTTATTGATATATCATTAAAGTAGTCCAATGAAGTATCTAGGTGTTTTAATTTTAATTCCTTTGTTTTTATTTGCTGAAGAAAAGGCGAAGTCTTTTGATGTGCTTTCTACTGTCTCTGAAAGCTCAGATTACGGCAGATCAACCTTGTACAGTTATTTGTTAGAGCCTTTTATTGTTTTAGATGAGAAATGGGATTCTGTAGTTTCTCACTGCAGCATCCTGGATAAAGACTTGCAAACAATTCAAATCTATAAAGGGATGGGCTCCTGCCTGTTTGATCAAGTGGATGTTTTATCCAATGAGGAGGAAGTTGAAAAAAATATTATTTTTCATGTCACATTAGAGGGTCAGTCTTTTGATCTTCTTTTTCAATGGGAAGGGTTCAGCCTGCAGGAAGTTTTTTCTTCTTATATGGATGAAGAGCCGCATAGATTATCCAGCCGGATCAGTTTTCGTTTAATCAACAGTGGACTGTCTTTATCGGATTTCTTATTAGCTCTTATTTCATCTGAGATATGGACAGCACAAACGGCTCAGGAGGCTCATTTGGTTCGAAAAGTGTTATCCATTTTTTTAAAGAAAAACATATCTGCTGTCCGCCTTGCTTTAACTCCCTATTCAGCAGGGCTGATGAAGGCTGAATTGAGCTTTTTGGACTCGGCGGATAACGTGTTTTACAGGCTGGCAGTTATTACAAATTATTATGTTGGTGCGGATGAATATTTTCTCACCTCCATGGATCGGTATCAAAAATAAAGTTCATGAAGAATAAAGTCTGCATTTTTTTTATTGTCTGCCCTTTCTTTTTATCTGCTGGGGAGTTTTGTGATCTTCAACCTGAAGGCTTTGACGGAGGCAGACAGTCCGCCGCAGTTTTTGAAAAAAATATTGAAAGTAAAGTGTCTGAAATTTACCGCACTCGGTATCCTCTGGTTGTTGAAAAATTAAAAATTCTTGAAGAGTTTCAAAAAAGATTGGAAGAGATTGAAAACAGATATACTGCCAAATATGTGAGACGCTCCCGCAGACATCCAAAAAGCCGTATTGCGGACCTTTCACGCAGAAGACAGAGGAGGGAGTTTTTGTTTCAATTAATAGAGAGAAATATTCAATCAGATTTGGAGTTCAATGAATACCTCAGTGCATCAGGAGGTATTCGGTCTCTGTCTTTTGATGTGTATAGAAACTTCTTAGATGAAGTGTTTGAATTGAAAGAACAAATTGAAGAGATTAATACATCTCTTTTGGAGATACAGTCTTTTGGGTTTCTCCAGCCGCCGGATTTTGGATTTTCAGTAAGAGACCGCAGGTTTTACGGCCGTTTTCAGATGGAGGGTTTGTTTCGCGTGCCGAAGGATGATTTGTTGAAACTGCCCTTTTTAAAGATCGGTTTTGAAACAAGCCCTCACACTGTCATATATTCCTGCGTCCATTTAGATGAATTTGCACCGGAGAAAAACCGCATCTATGTTTATTTTCTGAATACGACGAAACTTTACACAATCCATTGGAAAGATTTTTTTATGCGTCCGAGTGTGGCTGTGAAGCATTTATTGACGTTGAATCAAGAGCCTCAAGCTGTTATTTCTCCTTTGCCTGTTGTTTTAAATCCTTTAGCTGCAGCTTCTACGGCGCTGGGCAGTCTAGGCAAGTTTGAACAATTGGGCGGACACGCCTCTTTTAATCAGCTTATGGGTACGGTGGATAGGTTGAATGTGCTGGATTTTTCAGCGAATTTGAATCCTATTTTGTCTGTGATTAAGAACAATGTACAGGTGGGTATTCAGGGTTTTATGATTCAACCGGATAAGCTTCAGATAAGATACGCGGGGACGACTTTGTACGGCTTGATTAACTTTGATTTAGCTGTACAAAATCAAAAAGCAGACTTTTCTTCTTTCATGAATATGATGACTTTGGATGAGATGTTTGAAAAATGAGTGTGTTATATGAATAGAGTGAAATTCAAACAGCGGTACAGCATACATTTTTGTCAGTCATTTTTCAGATGATATGTACATTTGAGTTTGTGAAGAAAGATGGGATGATAAGACAAAAGCCTAGAGTGTCCCACAGTCATTAAAAACACTGCTCTTTTTTGGAGAAGTTCGCTATTATTTGTCAGTGAATATTTCTTCTTTTGTTTTTTTGGAGGTGTTTGAATGTGTAAGAGATGCGTATCAATTCTGCTTGTGAGTATATTTTGTGGTGGTTGTGGAACAGATTCAGATGATTCCAAGGAAGGGGAGTCGGCCTCAGCAAAGCCCGCTGTAAAAACTTCCCAGCAGACCCCTGCTGTGCGGGGTCCTATGGAATTTACAATGATTGTCAGCGATGAACTGGACAGTGAGGAGTTTGACAGCGATGAACTGGGAGAAGAGAAGATGTTTGTTGTTCAACAAGCGCTTTCTGACGGTATGACAGCTTTGTATATTGCTGACGACCATGCTTACAGTTCTATTTTTTCTCATCTTTTTTCATTTTTTACAGAAGGGAACACCCTGGCCGATACAGCTCAAGAACGCATTAAAGGGATACTGAAAGATAATGGAGGTTCTTTAAAGGCGAAAGTGTGTGAAGAAGATTCTTTAGAGGATCGGACAGATACTCTGAAAGAGGAGGGTTTGACAAAAGGAACTTTGGTGCTGGTGAGAGGGGCGGATGAATGGACCACTTACATGGAGGACCCTCTATCTGATGGATTTTTTGACGGTTACTCAGTTTCTTCAGTTAAACAAGGCAGTGATGGCTTTGTGGAGCGTATTTGGCTTTCCGAGTACAGCTCTTCATCGACTTCCATCAGAGAAGGAGAGGAGGAGTCCTCGGTGGATGTGTCAAAGGTGACAGAGGAATTGCATTTCATTCCGTTGATTCGATCTCCTGATTTTTCAACTCAGGAATCCCTGGTGAACCTTGAAAAATACATAAGTATTTTGAATAGAATTCAAAGGGATCAATTTTCCCTCTGCAATAAGTAAGCGCTGTTTGAAGTAAAAGATTCGCGGCAGAACGGAGATAGTGCGGGCTTGTGTTTGCCTATTAACGCCGGTATATCTTTTGAGTGTTTCGCAAAAATTGAAACAACTTCCATTAATTCATGGTCCATCACCTCATGGACAGCATTTTGAGGCCGGCCGATAAAAGGGTCGGCGTTATGGGCCGTTAAAATATTAATAATTTCAAGCGCGTGTTTTCTGTTTTGCATCTGTTTTCCTTGTTCGCGTACATAGGCATTCCAATCAGATCCTATCGAATGCCAAATGGAGAGCGCGCGGTTGGATTCCTTTAATCTTTCAATAGCTGACAAGAGCAGAGTTTTTCCGTCTTCATTGAGTGTATTGATATAATCCGCCCCTCCATTTTTTAAAATAAAAGACACGCTTTGTGGTGTGCCTCTTTCAACCGCCCGTTGGAGTTTCTTTTCAAGAGACAATTTTTTTTGATGTGTTGTTGTGACAGATGGATTTTCTTCTTTATGGCTGTTTTGATTTCTGGCCGCATTGAAAATTAAAGATGAAACAGCCGTATTTCCCATAGATCTAGCTGTCTGCCTGGCTGTTTCTCCCATGTGGTTGGCGGCATCAACATCCGCTCCCAGCTCCAGCAGTATTCGAACGGCCTCTGGATTGTTATATAAAATAGCTTTGTGAAGAAGGGTATTGCCTTTTTTACCCCTGCTGTGAACGGTGACAGCGCCGGATTTCAGCAGAGAATGAAAGGACGCCGTATCTCCATTGAGTAAAAACCCCGAAGCCTGTCCAAAGGATGAAGTACTTTCAGCCATAGAGTTAAAGACAAAAAGCACGGCCAATATATTAATTAATAAATTCATTTTTTAATTCTTCCTACTCCAATTTTGAAAAAAATCTGAGCTGTATTTCAATTAGAAATCAGCTATATCCTTAAGCTGATATTTGCTGTGATTGTCAAGTGGAAACTGCCTGTTGGATTATTTTCTCCTGGATTTAGCGGGAAAAAGGGCGGAGATCTTATTGTCATTTTGAAGAAATGCGGAAAATAAAGAAATGTGTAAAAAATACACTATAGCTGTAATTTTAATACGTCCGTTTTGCAGTTTTATTTTTCTTTGTCGAGATGAGGTGTTATTATGAATCTCTTTTTCATGGTATATTAACGTTTTTTACTTACTTGTGAAGCAATGAGATATTTATTCTTTTGTTTTGTATTTTTATATTCTGCTTCTGTTTCTTCAAAACAGGAATGCGCCGCGAGTTTTGGTTCAAAAAAAGAAAGGTATCGTCCTTTTGATCAGGCTTTAGAATATGTTTTATCTTTAAAACTGCCTTCTGCAGCCGCCTACGAACTCTGGAGTAAATCCGGCAGCCGTCCTAAGGATATTCCCTCTAATCCGTACAGAGTCTATGAAAAGGATTGGCGGGGCTGGGGCCATTATTTAGGCACAGGCCGTGTAGCCAACGGAGAGAAAAAGTTTAGGCCGTTTGAAGAGGCTTTGGAATATATGAGAGCTTTGAAATTGTCTTCTGCGAGAGATTACAAGAAATGGAGTAAATCAGATGCCCGCCCTATGGACATTCCTTCTAACCCGCACAAAATCTATAAAGAGGATTGGCGGGGCTGGGGCTATTATTTAGGCACGGGCCATATAGCCAACGGAGAGAAAAAGTTTAGGCCGTTTGAAGAGGCTTTGGAATATGTTCATTTGTTTAATTTTTCTTCGGCGGAGGCTTACAAGGAGTGGAGCAAATCAGGCAAACGCCCTAAGGATATTCCCGGTCACCCTCACATAGCTTACAAAAAACAATGGCGGGGCTGGGGCTATTATTTAGGCACAGGCCGTGTAGCCAACGGAGAGAAAAAGTTTAGGCCGTTTGAAGAGGCTTTGGAATATGTTCGAGCTTTGGATTTTTCTTCTGTAGAAGAGTACAGCCGCTGGAGCCAGTCGGACGCCCGCCCTCCAGACATTCCTACTCGTCCAGACAAAGTTTATCAGGAGGATTGGAAAAACTGGGGCTATTATTTAGGCACGGGCCGCACAGCCAACGGAGAGAAAAAGTTTAGGCCGTTTGAAGAGGCTTTGGAATATGTTCGAGCTTTGAAATTGTCTTCTGCGAGAGAATACCACCGATGGAGTAAATCCGGCAGCCGCCCTAGGGATATTCCTTCTCATCCTCATATGGTTTATAAGAAACAATGGCGGGGCTTTGATTATTATTTAAGGGAGCCGCCTCTATCGAAACAACTGCCCTTATACGTGGAAGGGCGGAGGCAATGGTCTTTTAAAAAAGCAAAAAAGTATGTACGGTCTTTAGGCTTTGAAAGTATAGGAGATTTTCTTAATTGGCTGCGGTCAGAAGATCGTCCGGGTGCTTTTCCCATCCATCCTCAAAAAGTTTATGCAGAGTGGGCGGGCGCGGGGGATTTCTTAGGATTATACTGGCCTTACGAAAAAGCTAAGAAATATATCCACACACTTTTTTTTGACAGCAAACAGGGTTTTAAAGCTTGGAGTTTGTCTGATGAAAGGCTGGAGAATGTGCCTTTGAACCCTCAAAAAGTTTATGCAGATGAATGGGAGGGTTGGAGCGTGTTTTTAGGATTGGGTCAATAGTAAAATAAGCCTTAACTTCTGATGTAAAATATGACGCCGGCGGGCTAAATAAACAAAACTGTTGTGTTCTAATATAAGAGCATTTAACTGTGCGGGCATGATTCTATTATTTATTTTATTATTTTCTGTAAAAGCGGAGGCCGGAGTTTTTTCAAACAAATGTGAGGGGGGTTTTTCTGAATACAGTCAAGAGCTGTCTTCTCAATTAAGGTCAAAAGATACAGCAGTACAAAAAAATATTTTACCTTTTTTTTTGCATTACGGCGCTGACGATAAACTCATTCGTGAATCTTTGCAGTATGTCTTAAGAACGTCTTCTTCTGAAGATATTCGCCTTAAAGCTGTCAATATTTTAGAATTTCATCATCAAAGAGCCAAAAAACGTCAATCTAAACGCAGCATTTTTGACGTTCTGAGAGAAGTTATGAAAAAAGATTCTTCGAAAAAAATTCAAATGGATCTTATAGATTTTTTTAGTCGTTTCATATACAGCAGGGATGTTGCAGGGGATTTTATAAATATTATTGAACGGGATGCGCCTTCTTTAAGGGAGCCTGCTGTTGAGGGCTTAAAAAAGATTCTTTCTTTCTATCTTGAGAAGTGGAATGACACATTGACTGCGGTAAAAGAAAATCTTGGGAGGAATGCGGCGGGCATAGACGAAAAGCCTTCGAAAACAATATACGACTCTGAAAGAATGATGGCTTATTACTCTTCAAGCTGGTCGATGGAGAGTCGAATATCTAAGTCTTTGTTAAAAATTTTAAGAAACCGCCAATCTGAAGTAAAATCAAAAACAGTCATTTTTGCCAGGAAGATGAATATTGCAAAAGCCCCTTACGGAATTCCTGTACGGATGGAGGTTTTTGAACTGCTGAAGATTATTTATCATATCAATTTATTAAAAATGGAAGTCATGGATGTTCTGAGAACAGCCGTGCCTTACCTCGAAAGGGATGATGATATTTGGAGAGATATGTTTAATACAAAGTATAAGGCTGAACGGATGAATCAAGAGATAAGAGGGCAGTTGATGTATATTGTTAAATTTGAGCCGGAAATAAATATCTCTTTAGTGAGAAAAAGTTTTGATTTTTTGTTGGATGTTTTTAAGAAAAATTCAGATGATACAGACAGAGACAAGATGTTTGGGTTTTTACAGGATGTCAGCAGCAGTCAAAGCGTCCTGCCTCTTATACGCCAAAAAGCTTTGAAAGCTTTAGAAGATTTTCCACTTTCTTGATTGGACGCCGGATTTGCATAATATAAGCATAATATACAATGTCTTCTTTTTCCAAAAATGTGTAATTTTTACAATTTACAAAGTATTTTATTGAATTAAAACAAGAGTAACCTGATAATCGTTCTTGATTTTGGAAAGAGGACGGGAGCGAGTGAAATTTTTAACATTGCTTACATTTATTTTTCTATTTCTATTTGAAAAGACCGCTATAGCTGAAGGCAGTCAAACAAGAAGTGGATTGGAGCAGGATAAACTAGACGTTATAAACGTAGAGAAATTAACTGTCTCTTTATAAAATCAATTCTTGAACTTTTTTACCTTGGGAGATGAAAGACAATGCGTTCGTTTAAAGAGTGGTCTTCTTTTGAGTTTAGTCTTGTGTTGGTTCTCTGTGTTGGGTTTTGTTTCCCTGCTTTAGGGAGTTCTCAGTGTGAAGATATATTTGCCAAATCTTTTTATGCGAAGCTGACTCATGATAGGCAGACCTCTGAGGCATTGATGAAGATGGAGGATTTTACATACAAGGTACACCCCCCTAGTATAGATGATGCTATAGGAAGCGAATTAACTCGAGAGTACGAAAAAGATCCAGATCAATTTTTAAGTTTAATGCGGAAAAAACTAAATACGCAAAGAGCGGAGGAGGAAGTTTTATTGACGATTCGGTATATGCAAAATCCTCCTTTGGAGGTTTTTCAGCTTTTAATAGAAATGTTGGAAAAAAATCTCCTCATATCAAGGGATATAAAGTATGCTTATGCGGTATTCATGGAAACGGAAATTGAGTATGAAAGTGTTTTGCTCTGGCTGAAAGACAGGATGGAAAAAATAGATAATGGAATAATAACAGATCAACATGAGGGCATATATGTTAGGCAGGTTTTAGAAGAACAAAATAGGAAGCGGCTGAGAAAATTACCAAGAAAGGATAGACCGGCCTTGTTGTTCAAGCCGAGATAGGATACTTCACTTTTTTAAGGCATCGTGAAAAATGAGGTCAATACTACAGGATGAATTTTAAATCTTTATTTATTATCTTGCCGCTTGTTATTGTTTTTTGCACAGCTCAGACAAATGCTGCACAAACAGCTGTCACTTGGACTGTGCCCTTTCAGAGGCGCAGTCCAATTCACAATACCCATCACACAGATTCTTCTTTACACCCAGCCGCTCGTCATCCTGGCCATCCAAAGCCTAACTCACAACCACAGCCTGCATCTCCTTGGTATGAAACAAAATTTTCAAAATCTTCTGCCTCTACATTAAGAGAAAGCATATTAGATCAAATCCAACCGCCTTCTGTAAAAAAAACTCGCATATCTGCAAACAAACCCTCATCTAACACTGCTGAAAATCGAGAGCCTGTTTGTGACTTACAGGGTTTTGCCAATAAGCAGGGTTCAGCTCTAGCAGAGCATATTTTATCTATGGATTTTTCCTGTTTAGGTGAATTGTTTGACAATGCTGAAAAATCTATTCGTATCAGAGCTTTTCGCGCGTCAAATATGCTGAGCATAGCTAAGATCACTGAACAGCGGGCAAACTCTTACGATGGTGATGATGAACTCTTAGCGCATTATTATCTTTATTTGCGTACTGGCTACTATAATCATTTTTATCATGCTGAAGAGATGGATTGGCTCCCTGATAATAAAATACAAGTGGATCAAGCTATGCTTTCAGCTTTAAACGCTTTTATAGAAAACCCGCATTTTTTTGATACCAGTAAAGAGCATGCCATTGTTTTAAATGAAGTGCTTACAGCAACAGACAATGCTGAACAGCAAAAACACTTTTTACCTGTCTATAAGCAATATCTCAAACAATTCAATCAAAATCGCGTAAATCAAGAGATTGCGGCCAATGCTGTAAACAGTATTTTCATTGCTTTGTCCCGAGGTCACCAAAGATCAGAGTTTCGCCAAGCTGTAGTTGAAGATTTCGAGCTGATTCGCATACTGAAAAACTTTGCTCTTTCTGATTGGATGCTTGGAACCTCTGTGGAATGGCTTGCCGGCAACTCTGCTTTGGAAGCAGCCCGATTTTTACAATATGATGAGTCTAATATTTATTCTGAAGTCGTGTCCGCTGTTCAGGATATTTTCGACCGTTACGATTTTTTTTCGGGAGCAGGCTTTGAAATCAGTGTATGGGCTTTAAAAAATGTGCTGTACTTTGAAAAGTGTGAAGAATTTCAAGTCTGTGGAGTTAAGGAACAACTGAAAGAACAAGTTTTCTCCACAGGAAAATATCAATGCCATCAAACTTCTGTGCGTATTCAATCTCAAAATCTCACAGAAGGACAATTAATGAATGCTTGTGAAATACTGACCCATCAGGAAATGTATTTTCATGACAAACTCATGACTCATCAAACACCTGTGAGGGGTGATTTTAATGAAATATTAGAAGCTATCGTTTTCAGCAATGCTTATAATTATATATTATATTCTGACTTATTTTTTGGAAACGATACGGATAACGGCGGTATTTATCTGGAGGGAGATCCATCCAACCCTTCAAACACAGCAAGATTTTTTGCCTATAGAGCTGACTGGCTGGAAGGAGAGCCTGTATGGAATCTAGAACATGAACATATTCACTACTTGGACGGCCGGTTTAACCTCTATGGCTCCTTTATAGACTACAAAATAGATACACATAATACCGTGTGGTGGGCGGAAGGTTTAGCAGAATATATTTCTTTAAAAGATGATAATCCAAGAGCCTTTGCAGTTTTATATGAAAGTTCTCAAGCGCCGGCTTTAAGTCAGATATTTAAAACTACTTATAATAGCCCAATAGATTTTGTGTATCGCTGGAGCTATTTTGCCATTCGATTTATGTTTGAAGATCGCCCTAGTGAAGTGGATCGTTTTTTACAATATTTTCGAGAGGGGCGGTATGATGACTATTTAGAATACCTAAACATCTCAATCGGATCAAAGTATGATGCTGAATTTTCCGAATGGCTGGAAGAGTTAAAAAATAAACATATACCCATTCTGCCTCCTTATGAATCAGGTTATATTGTAAATACCATAAATAACAGCCGCATTGATCTGTTGTCTTATTTTTTAAATGCTCAAGAATCAAATTTTTTTGTAGTTTCCTCTAACCCTTCAATCGTACAAGTAGAGATTGAAGCAGGGAGATTTTTAATTTTAAAACCTCGTTCACCAGGTGTTTCAGAAATTACAATCACTGTTCAATCTTCTAATAGTAGAATTCAGAGGAATTTAACTGTAAAAGTGGTGCCGGGTATTCGCACTTTTGAGCCGCGATTTAATGAATCTCTTTCCATTTTTGAAAAAATAAGAACGATTGATTTATCAAAATATGTTGAAGGTCCACCGAAAGAAGATATCATTTTTACAGCCGAGTCTTTGAATCCAGATATTGCTTCTGTACATCTTGAAGGAAGTTTACTGACTATTACAGCTCTGCGGAAAGGCTTAGCTTATATCCAATTCTCAGCAGAATATGCAGGTCTAAGTTATGGACGAAGTTTTCGAATAAATATTGCAGATGGAGAAAGTTTTTCAGGAGGGTATTGCTTTGGCCGGCCTTTGAACAATCAGCAGAGCTATATTTCTGAAATATCTTTGGCCGGCCGGCGAATTGCAGACCACAAAAATAACACTTATTCTCTAAGTAATGCTGGAAACGTGAATACTATCTATGCTTTTACAGGATCTTCTTATACTTTAGGCGTCACTGCTGGAACATCATCTCCAACTGATGATGACCGCACCCATCGTGTAGAGGCTTGGGTAGATTGGAATAAGGACAAAATCTTTTCAAACGAAACTGAAAAAGTTATGGATCAACAGGTTGTTTTATCAAATTCAGATGTTTTTTCTAAAATTTCTTCTGTTTTTACAGTACCAGAGAATACGCAGATAGGTTATGTGAGACTGAGAGCGCGGATTTCTTCTGGGGAGGAAAATAATGCTTCTACCTGCTCTAACTATGACAGCGGTGAAATAGAAGATCATCTTGTTTGGGTTTACCCTGGCCCTGTTCATATACAAGCAAACAATATTGCTGGTGAGAAACAATCTGTATTAAAAATAAAAACCTCCGTTAAGGAGATATCTTTATCTGAAGTATTTTACACCCATGACAACAGTACACTCACTTATTCAGCTGTATCTTCACACCCCGATACAGCTGAAGTACAGGTGGAAAACAACAAACTGATAATAAGAAGAGCAGTTTCAGCTGAAAACTTTGAACCGGCAGCAATTACTTTGACAGCTGAAATACCTGCTATAGGAAGAACCATTTCCAAAGAATTTTCAGTCGTATTTGAACCTTATGTCCTGCCTTTGATTTTATCAGCTGATAATGAGAATAGAGAAAGCTTCGTACGCATTATCAACAATTCAGATCAGAATGGAGTGATACACATTTCAGGAAGAGATGATTCAGGGAGAATGGGAAATTCTGTAAGTCTGTCTTTGTCAGCTGGCGGTTCTGCTCATTTTAATTCTAAAGATTTAGAAAATGGAAATGAAAATAAAGGTTTAATTGGCGCGTTAGGTTCAGGGCAGGGAGACTGGCGTTTGACTTTAACTAGTGATTTAGATTTTCATGCTTCTTCTTACATTCGTTTAAAAGGAGACGGCTTTGTTACCAGCATGACTCAAAAGACAGCCTTTGAAATGGAAAATGACAGTTATACTTACTTTGTGCCTACTTTTAATCCAGCAAGCAACCAGAATCAAAGAAGTTTATTAAAACTATTTAACCCCACCACTTCTTCAGCGCTTATCAACATCACTGGTATTGACGATCGTGGTTTTGATTCAGATGTACAATTAAACCTTCCTCCTAAAGGTTCAAGGATAATTTCTTCTGAAGATTTAGAAAAAGGAGCTGAGTATTTAGAAGGACACCTTGGAAACGGCCAAGGGAAATGGAGGCTAAAACTGAGATCTTCACATTCTATTGATGTCATCAACCTTATGGAGAGTCCTACAGGACATTTATCGAATTTATCGTACGATTCTTTGTCTAGTTCAAATGCGGATATGGATTTACATAAAATGTTGTTGCCTGAACAAGATAACAGACATGGCTTTATACGTATTATCAATCACAGTGATAGAGATGGAGAAATTACAATCACAGCCGCGGATGATTTATCAAGAAGATATAACCCTATTCAACTGTCCATCTCTGCTGGAGAGGCGAAACATTTTAATTCTTATGATTTACAAAACGGAAATGAAGATAAGGGGCTTCCATATTATGGTTTAGGCGTCCCTCAAGGTATGTGGAGACTTAAATTTGAATCTGATTTGAATATTTCAGTGATGAGTTATATGCGTTCTTCGGATGGATTTTTAACTTCTTTGGATAGCGCTTTGCCAGTTGGCAGTCCGCAGAATGTGCCTATATATGACAACAACCGATATTCCGCTCATTTTTTTAATCCAGCAAGCAATCAGAGTCAAAGAAGTATAATTCGTTTTATCAATAATGATACTCACGAGCCTGCTTTTGTCAGTATTCAAGGAGTCGATGATAAAGGAGCGTCTTCTGGTGAAGTATCATTTACAATACCTCCTAGAGGCGCAAAAACAGTCAGTTCTTTAGATTTGGAAACAGGAGAAGCTGAAGGTTTAAGTGGATTTTTAGGAGATGGACATGGCAAGTGGCATTTGCGTATCACCACCAGCCGGCCCCCTCTATTGATAATGAATTTACTGGAAAGTCCTAACGGTTACATTAGCAATCTTTCCATTCCATAATGGATAATGCCCGCTTGTAACCAGAAGATCACGTCAAAATCACGCAAAAAATTTTCTAAAAAAAGAGTCTCTCACAGAGGTTCTTTTTTATGCATGAGTAATGTTTAATGTGAAGTTTAAAGGTATTTTATACTGCCATTTATACTGCCATTTATACTGCCACTTTTATCATTTTAATCGCCCTTTGTAGATTGCCTTTTAGCTACCTAGACCGCCATTTAAACCGCCACTTTTACTGTTTAATGGGACATTTTAAAAAGGTTCAATAGGACATTTCTAGAACCATCATGTAATTATTTAGTTACTTTTTTCGAGACAAAGAAAATTCAAATCGTGGGCGATGATTTATTTGTGACTCATCAAGAGAGGTTACAAAAAGGCATTGAATGGCAAGCAGGCAATGCCTTGTTGGTAAAGGTAAATCAAGTCGGTGCTGTATCTTTAGCCAGAAAAGCAGTTCAAACAGCACACAAAGCGGATTGGTCTTGCGTGTTGTCGCATAGAAGCGGTGAGACAGAAGATGATTTTATTGCTGATCTTGCCTTAGCTTTTAACTGCCGGCAAATAAAAACAGGAGGAGTGAGCCGAGGAGAGAGGACAGCAAAATACAATCGTCTGCTTCTTATTGAAGAGGAGTTGGGAAAAAAAGCTTGGTTTTTTCAGAGCATTTAGATGGTGTTTTGAAAAGTGATTCAAAATGAAACTGTTTGTAGAAATTCACTTCAAAGAGAGTGTATTTTTTATGATCTAAAATAATGTTCCGATAAGAAACTATGCCTTTATTTATAGTAATTGTGGGGTTGGTTCTGGTTGCATTACTGCACACCCTCTGGAAGCAGTATATGTATTTGAGAAGGTATCGGCCTATTATCAATCTTGATAAAGCTATTCAAGAAAAAAATACTCACAAAGATAAACTGATTAGCCAAATTGAAGAACTAAAAACTGGGTATATAAATCTAAAAAAAAGAGCATGATGTTTACTATGATGATTTAGAAATGGTTTCTTATGGACACTACACTCCTCACTATGATTTCGTGGATGCTGTATCTTATAAAAATAAACTTATAGACATTAGAAACAAACAAAAGAAGTTAATTAAAAATAAGAAGGCAATTTTATGTGATACAGAATGGAGTGTCTCAGGAAGTAAAGCAAAAGGCCAAATAATGATCAATAGAACCATTAAACTTGGATTGAATGCTTTTAATGTACAGTCAGATAATACAATATTAAAAGTTACATTTAGCAATATAACCAACTCAGAAGAGAGATTGAAAAGAATAAAGGATAGTATCAATAAGCTTTTACAACCCAACCATTGTTATATCACCAACGATTTTTTTCAACTAAAAATTCAAGAGCTTTATCTTGCTTATGAATATGCAGAAAAGACTCAGCAGGAGAAAGAGGAGCAACGCCATGTTAAACAACAAATGAGGGAGGAGGCTAAGGCTCTAAAAGAAATGGAGGAAGCTGAGGCTGAAGCTAAAAAAGAAGAAGAAATAGCTACCAAAGCTTTAGAAAAAGCTCGAAAAGAAGTAAAGGAGGCGACCAGTGATCAACGACTTATATATGAAGCTCGATTGCTGGAGCTTGAGGAAAAACTGAAAGAAACTCAAGAAAAGAAAGAGAGAGCTATATCTATGGCTCAACAAACAAGAAAAGGACACGTCTATGTTATTTCTAATATTGGATCTTTTGGAGACAGTATTTACAAAATTGGTATGACTCGAAGGTTAGAGCCTCTGGATCGAGTGAAGGAATTGGGTGATTCTTCGGTGCCTTTTGAATTTGATGTTCATGCTATGATACACACTGAAGATGCTCCTATTTTAGAAAAAAAACTCCATGAATCATTTCATAACCTAAGAGTGAATCGCATCAATAACAGGAAAGAATTTTTCAAACTCAATTTGAATGAAATTGAAAATAAATGTCGAGAATTAGGTGTTGAAGATGTACAATTTACAAAATTAGCTGAAGCAAAAGAATACAGAGAAACCTTGAGCATTCTCAATCAAGAGCAGTCAATCTCTCAAGAGGTTCAAGGCAGTTCAATTGATAAAATAAATGAGGTTTTAAAGAAAACTGCCTGAGTGTTTTTATATGGAACTACTTTTGAGTGTGATTATTCAATCAACGAAATTGAGGTAGCCAAAATATGGAGATTGATTCATAAGGGTTTTATGTGATAAATTTTTTTGATAAAATAAATCAAAAGATCTTGATTCTTAAATTCAAGAAAAACTTTGTGTACTTCAATAAATATACTCTACAAGCATTTAAAATGCATTCAGACGAAGAATTTAAAAAACTTTGTTGGAAATGCGTAGAGGAAACAGCAAAGCAAAATAAAAAGATATAAAATCCATTAGTCTAGAGGATATTTATAGAGTGTTATATAAAATAAGAAAAAAATTTCCTAAACTTTTAAGAAGAATTACTTTAAATCAATTTCTGAAAGCGAAAAACACACTGTACTTGGCTGGAGATGCAAGCAATGTAGTTTGGTTCCTTTCTAGCTTGACACCTTTGCCTTTAATATATGCAGTTGTAAAAAAAGTTATTGGAAAAAGAGCAGAATATGTATTCAAAGTTTATCTCCGGACATGGATTGCACAAGAAATATACAAGGAGGTTGTAATGCCTAAAAAATCAAAAAAAATCTCGATCCATGATATTGACTCAAAAACTAGAAGGTATCTCAAAAAAAATATTTGAAAGATATAAAAAGACGATCATCCAATATATTGGGAATAAACCGGGAATTTATGCTCTTTATGATGAAAAGGAGTTGTATTATGTAGGTCGAGCCTCTGATCTAGCAAAACGAATTGACCAACACTCAGCACTTTGGACTCATTTTTCAGTTTATTTTACTAAAAAAATGCAGTACGCAAATGATATAGAAGTATTTATTATTTCTATAGCTCAACCTCAAGGCAATAGAGCCAACCCTAAATTGGGTACAGAGAAAAAACTAAAAGATATACTGCGAAAAGCTATAAAAGAAAGTCACCGAAAGGAGTTAAAAGAATTAGGGTTGGGAAAAGTCACACGAATGAGTTTGAAGAAACAAAATAAAAATAAATCTGGGAGTATGCTTAAACTCAAAAAAGCGGAAGTATGGACCCCTTTAAAAAAGCGTTCCCTACGGGAATCGAACCCGTGTCTTCACCGTGAAAGGGTGATGTCCTAACCGCTAGACGAAGGGAACAGAGTGACCCGCCTTGGGCTCGAACCAAGGACCCTCTCCTTAAAAGGGAGATGCTCTACCAGCTGAGCTAGCGGGTCGCCGCTGCCGGCAAAGTACCATAAAAACATAAAAGACAGTCAATAATCAATGCTTAAAACAAAGAAGATCTTTCAATGGTCTCTTCCCTCTTCGGCCCCACTGAAATAATATCTATTGGAATTTTAAGCTCTTCTTCAATAAATTGAATATATCGGCGGGCGTTCTCAGGCAGGCCCTCAAATGAAGTTATGCTGTTGATATTTTGCTCCCATCCGGAAAACTTCTTGTAGAGGGCCCGGCATTGACTGAGTTGAGAAAAATGAACAGGGTATTCTGAAACACGTTTGCCGTTTATCTCATACCCCACACAGACTTTAATGGTGTCCAGGCCTGATAAAACATCTAATTTCGTTAAAGCCAGGGAGCTGTTGCCGTTTAAACGGATAGAGTATTTTAAAGCTGTGAGATCCAGCCAGCCGCATCTTCGTTTGCGTTGGGTTGTGGCTCCTCTCTCCTGTCCTTTTTCTTCCAAAAATAACTGCTCTTCCGGAGTACACTCAGAAGGAAAAGGGCCGCCGCCAACTCGTGTGGTGTAAGCTTTAGAAACAGCCAAGACTTTCTTTATGCCGGACCAGCCCAGTCCAGCCCCTGTTAAAGCAGACCCTGCTGTTGTAGAGGAGCTGGTGACATAAGGGTAAGTTCCTTGAAAAATATCCAGCAAAGCCCCCTGTGCTCCTTCAAACAAAACCTTCCTGCCTTCCTGCAGGGCTTGATGGATCAAAAGAGAAGTATTTGGGCATTGGTAAGGAGCTAAAATATCTCTTGCTTGTTTCAGTTTTTCCAGTAGAGGGTGAATGGAATAATCTTTCTTGTAGTAATGCTTCAGCAGAAAGAGGGCCTCTTCTGAAGCTTTAATCAATTTATCTTTCAGCTCCGCAGCGCTTAAAAACAAATCTCTAAAAAGCAAGGCCTTTCTGGAAAGACGCTCTTCATAAGCCGGACCGACGCCTCTTCCCGTGGTGCCGATTTTTTGAGATCCAGCTTTTTCTTCACGGGCTTGATCCAGGTATTTGTGGTGGTCAAACAGCATGGAAGAAGAGTGGGAAATCAAAAGCTGTTGCTTATTCTTAAGAAATCCTGCTTTTTTTAAATTTTCTATTTCATCTATCAATGAAAAAACATCCAAAACAACGCCTGAGGAGATGATGCATTGTACTTGGGGGTGTAAAATCCCTGATGGAATCAAATGTAAAATAGTCTGTCTGCCGGAGGCATTCAGAGTGTGGCCCGCGTTAGCCCCCCCTTGATAGCGAACTACGTAATCAGCATGAGAGGAAAAAAGATCAATGATTTTTCCTTTGCCCTCATCGCCCCATTGGGCTCCTACAACAACCATTCCAGACACAAAGAGTGATTAAGCATACTTTGATTCCAGTGGGCAAGCTGTAAGTCTGTAAACCCATGAGCTTAAAGGCCTTGTTTATAAAACTTAGACCAATGTCTGTAATCAAATTATAGGTTTCAGTCTTTTGTGTAATTTGTCGATAAAAACAAAGAGTAAAAGGGTGTTTATTTTATGCGGTTGTTGATTGTTTTAATTCTTATTTCTTTGGAATTGATAGCCTGCGGGGGTGTGGGATCCGGCAGGGAGGAGCGTAGGAGAAGAGATTCTTACGATCGAGAGGGAGACGTCCGAGCAGAAGACAGTGAAGAGGAAATTTCAGACAGTGTCAAAGGGGTCGGTGATGTTCTTAAAAATATTGATAATTATTTGAAAAACTGCCAGTCGGATGTACCCAATATTCCAAGAAATGAGTTGGATGTAATGCTTGGAGCTTTTGGTTTGGGCGGCATAAACAAATTTGGTCAAGCCAGAGAGTGTTTGGAACAGAGGCTGCAGGAAATCACAAAGAAGATCTGTCAGGCCAAAGAAGACGTTTATACGCAGGCTCAAAAATACAGAAATTATGATCAAAGGTATGAACGCACTCAAACGGCTATTGACCGCATTGAGGATCTGCATCTCAGGCATCAGGATTGGCTGTTGGATCAAGCGGGTCATTTTCATGCGAGAGCAGACAGCAGGGCGGACAGCTCCCTGGTAGGGCAGGAGTGGAGAGCCTATGCAGAGATTTTTGAGTCAGAGTCTTACATCAGCTGTCACAACGACAGATATGGATCAGGCCGGTACTCCAGCCGTAGGGACAGAGGCCGTTACCGTTAGCAGAGTCTTGCTCAAAAGTTTTTGACAAAATCAACATTTTTGCACTTTGCTTTCTGCTGAATGTTCATTGAATCGTTCGCTAAAATAAAACATAGTTTCCCCATTATTCACACAGGTATAGCGTATGCTGAAGAATTTTGCTGTAACAGCAAAAAATTCCTAGTCATTTTTTGCAGGATAAGCAATGATATGTTTCAATGAATCGCTTTGATTTTCTTGTTATTGGGGGAGGCTCAGGAGGGGTCCGGGCGGCGAGGCGTGCGGCCGGCTTAGGCGTTAACACCGCTCTTTTTGAAAAAGGAGATATGGGCGGCACTTGCGTTCTTAAAGGCTGTATTCCAAAAAAACTGATGTGGTATGGAGCCCGCTTGCCGGAGCAAATTGAATTAGCTGAGGAGTACGGCTGGTCTGTTGAAACTCCTCAACTAAATTGGTCCATGCAAAAAGAAAGAAGAAATAAGGAAGTCCAAAGACTTTCCGCTATTTACCAAAAATTGTTGGACGATTCCGGAGTTCAAACAATAAACGCAGAGGCTGTTTTTGAAAAAGAAAATGTGATTCGGGCCGGAAACCAACTTTACACAGCTCCTCATATTCTTATTGCTGTGGGCGGCGCTCCCCGCAAGCCCGCTTTGTCTGGGATTGAGTATGCGCTTGTTTCGGATGATATGTTTCAATTAGAAAAACAACCGGCCTCTTTGTTGGTGGTTGGCGCCGGTTATATTGCTTTGGAGTTTGCAGGTATTTTTCAATCTATGGGGGTTTCCACTACGCTTCTTTGCAGAAAAGACAAAGTGTTGACCGCCTTTGATGAAGATGTGCGTTCTTTTTTTCAAGAGCAGGCGCGGGTGAAAGGGCTGAACATTGTCAATAGTTTTGAACCCGTTTCTGTCGATAAAAATAAAGAGGGTGTTTCCTTAAGGGACAAAAATGGCAGGGTTTTTTCTGCAGAACAGGCGCTTTTTGCCACAGGCAGAAGGGCCTTAACAAAATCTCTAAATTTGGAAAAAACCGGCATTCAAACAAATGCCGGTGGAGAAATTAAAGTCTCTGATCAGTTTGAAACCTCCTGCACTGGTGTTTATGCAACGGGGGACTGCGCCGGCACTCCTTTTCAATTAACTCCTGTGGCTTTAGCGGAGTCAGAAATTTTAGTTCAAAATTTATTTGGCCGGCAAAAAAACAAAATAAATTATCAGAATGTACCCAGTGCTGTGTTTTCCAATCCAAATATTTCCCAAGTGGGTTGGACAGAAAAAGCGGCCCTAAAGAAAGGCTTTAGCATTCAGGTTTTTGAATCTTCTTTTCGGCCTTTGAAATATACAATCAGCTCTTCTAAAAAATCGGAAAGAATGTATATGAAGATGATTGTGGATAAAAAAACAGATCATATTTTAGGCTGTCATATTGTGGGGGATGACGCTCCTGAAATGATTCAGGCTGTGGCCGTGTCGATGAATGCTGGAACTAAAAAAAGTGATTTTGACTGCACAATCGGGCTTCACCCTTCCAGTGCGGAAGAGCTTTGCACCCTCAGAACCCCCCGCAGGGGTTAAAAATCATTGGTGTGGTGGATATGGGTTTTGTAAAGTGGGAGCCAAAAAAATCTCTGAAATGGTTTGAATTTGTGAGAGCTGTACAGGATTTTTTTCTCTCAAAAAACTTTTGCCCTGTGGAAACTCCTGTGCTTGTGAAAAGCCCCGGAACAGAACCTCATTTAGAGTTTTTTGCAGCCATAAAAA
Source organism: Bdellovibrionales bacterium (assembly GCA_965199935.1). Taxonomy (GTDB): domain Bacteria; phylum Bdellovibrionota; class Bdellovibrionia; order Bdellovibrionales; family UBA1609; genus JAPPLG01. The sequence goes on along the minus strand of CBDATD010000001.1, from coordinate 136,999 downwards.
ACAACAATGGATCACAGCAAAAAATGCGGCTTTCCCCATCGCCTGAAATGCATTTGAAAAAACTGCTTTGCCGGGGGGCTGAAAATATTTTTGAAATTCACAAATGCTTCAGAAACAACGAGAGCGGCCCTCAACACTTAAGCGAGTTTTATATGCTGGAATGGTACAGGGCGGGGGCTGGACTCGGTCGATTGATAGACGACTTAGAGAAATTACTCAAGCATTTAAAAGAAAAAAATATTTTTTCATTTTCTCTGAAACCTTTTAAAGTTTTTTCAGTTTCAAAACTCTTTAAAAGCTGTTGTGAAATGGATTTAACGCCGAAGTCTAAAGCTCAGGATCTTATTCCGGCCCTGAAGAAATTTCAAATTCCATTTACAGCTTCCGGCGCTTTTGAAGACTTTTTCCATCTACTGTTTTTAAACAGAATTGAACCTCACTTCACTTCAGAGACTCCAACTATTGTCAAAAATTATCCACCATCCCTCAGAGCTTATTCTCGGTTGAACCATCAAGGATGGGCGGAAAGGTTTGAGTTTTACTGGAGGAATTTGGAATTGGCTAACGCCTTTTATGAAATTCACGATCCTGAAGAGCAGAAAAAAGTGTTTGAACAGGATTTGCAAGTGAGAAAACAAAACAATGCAGAAGAAGTTCCAGAGGATAAAGAGCTGATTCAGGAGATGAAAACTATGCCTCAAAGCTCCGGCATTGCTCTAGGGCTGGAAAGGCTCTTTATGGCTGTCACAGGCGGGAAAAATATTTCGAATATTCATCCCTTTTAGTTGACATCATCCGCCCCCTTAGAACATATTCAACGGCCCTGCCCTAACCTGCGAGACTTTAAGTCCTCTCGGCTTGGAAGAGAGGAAACTGGAATCCAATAGGTTGAGGGTTTTTTGCTGTTTAATTTCATGTTTTTTCTTGGAATTTCAGAGGTTTAGGGTAAGTTGTTGAATCCTGTGCGTAAAGTGGGCTTAAGAAGGTTTTTAGAATGGAAAATATGAGAGGCCAGCAAATCAGAATCCGCTTAACGGGCTTTGATCATAAACTGTTGGATGTGTCTGCCCGCAATATTCTCGATACAGCCAAAAAAACAGGGGCTGTGGTGAGAGGGCCGACTCCCCTTCCAGTAGCAATCAGCCGGTACACAGTTTTAAGATCCCCCCACGTGAATAAAAAATCCCGCGAACAATTTGAAATCAGACGCTTTAAAAGGCTTTTAGATATATCTGATCCCACACCGCAGACCGTGTCTCAGTTGATGAAACTGGATCTGCCGGCAGGAGTGGATGTGATCATTGTCACGGGGTCGGCCAATGAGTAATTCCAAAAATTCTTCTTCAAAATCTTCTTCTGATTCTAAAGCCCCTAAAACTTCGGCTTCTGTTTCTTTGAAGCCGGAAGAAAAGGCAAAAAAATCTGAGAAAAAAGCAGAGCCTGCAGTAGCTGTTGCTGAAAACAAAAAATCCAATGTTTCAGAAGAGCAAAAAACAAAACACAATACAGTCAAATTAAATTCTCTTTTTGGTTTCAAAATAGGCATGACGAGTGTTTATGAGAAAAACCAAATGGTGCCTGTCACAGTGGTGCAGTATAAGAAGGCCCGGGTAACACAGGTTAAAACAAAAGAAAAAGACGGCTATACAGCGGTTCAAGCAGCTCTTGAATCTTCAAAAAAACCTAATAAGTCTATGCAAAATCATTTGAAACGAGCGTCTTTTAAAAATAAGGCCGTCTATGTTAGGGAGTCCAGAGGGCCCCTGCCGGAAGGTGTGAAGGAAGGCCAAGAGGTTTCTATAGAGAGTCTGCAAAAAGGGGATACAGTCTTTGTCAGCGGTATTTCCAAAGGGCATGGCTTTTCAGGTGTGATTAAGAGATGGGGTTTTGGCGGAGGGCCCGCAGCCCATGGAGCTGAAAAACACAGAACAACAGGATCTATTGCCAATACTGCTACTCAGGGGCGTGTGTTTCCCGGTAAAAAAATGCCAGGCCGCTTTGGCTGCGACCGAATCACTCAAAAATCGCGTGTTGTGGATGTTTGGCCCTCTCAAGGAGCTGTCCTGATTCAAGGCCCTGTTCCCGGCGCCAAAAAATCATTGGTTGAAATAAGAAAACAAGAGGTCCGTCGATGAAGACAATGACTGTAGATGTTCTTGATTGGGAGAAAAAAAAATGCGGTGAAATACAGCTCAACTCTGATGTGTTCAAAGAGGATGTACGCTTGGATATTATGAGTGAATTGGTTCGAGCAGGGCAGGCGGCTAAAAGACAAGGCAGTCATCATGCAAAAACTCGAGCTGAAGTGAGAGGAGGCGGAGCCAAGCCTTTTAGGCAAAAAGGGACTGGACGCGCGCGCCAAGGATCTTCACGCTCTCCTTTACTTAGAGCCGGCGGTGTGATCCACGGCCCTAAGCCCCGAAAATATTTTAAAAAAATGACATCGAAAGTGAAAAAACTTGGCATTAGGAGTTCTTTATCCCACCTGCTTTCCAAGTCCTCTTTTGTTGTTGTGAAGGATATGGCTTCAAAGGAAGGAAAAACAAAGGAGCTGAATCAAAAATTGAAAAAATTTTCTTCTCAGGCGCTGCTGGTGGATCATGAGAAGAATCTGCTTTTTTCACGCGCCTGCAAAAACCTTCCCCGCTACCAACTGCTTGAAGTTCAAGGTTTGAATGTGTATGACCTTTTAAAATATGAATACGTGATTTGCACTCAAAGCGCTGTGAAGAAAATTCATGCGGTTTACGGTTTGGATTCCCGCCTTCGCAGAAGCAGGGAGATACAGCAGTCAAGAGAAACTGCCGGGCAAGAGTACAAGAGCGGCAAAAGAAACAAGAGCGAAGCAGTGAGGGCGTCAGCCGAAGCTGATGGGCAAAAAAAGGAGAGCAAAGCGGTGAAGAGCCAGCCAAAATTACCGAGTCAAAAAAGCCATCCAAAGCCTCTAAATCAAAAGCTTGGAGAGGGTTCAGAAAAAGAGGATAACAGAGGAAAAAAACAATGATAATAAAACGCCCTTTAGTGACAGAAAAAAACAATGAGCTGGCCCAGTATCAGACTTATGTTTTTGAAGTGGACCGCAAGGCCGGCAAAAATGAAATTCGCTCCTGCATAGAAAAATATTTTGGAGTTAAGGTTTTAAAAGTCCGCACGTCAATTGCAAGGGGGAGGTCCAAACGCACTTCTAGAGGTGTTGGACGAGTGCCTTACTGGAAAAAAGCTGTGGTCCGCCTAAAAGCCGGCGAAAAAATAAAAATCTTTGAGGGCGGTTAAGATGCGTCAATACAAACCAAGAAATTCATCATTGAGGGGTAAAACAGGTTTTGATTTTTCGGAAATCACAGCAAAAAAACCTGAAAAATCTCTCTTGACCGGACTCAGTAAAAAGTCCGCTCGCAACAACTATGGACGCATTACGGTCCGCCACCATGGAGGCGGCCACAAACGCTGTTATAGAAAAATTGACTTTAAGAGAATTAAACAGGTGCCGGCTGTTGTTGCCTCTATAGAATACGATCCTAACCGCAGTGCTAGAATTGCTTTGTTGAAATATTTGGACGGAGAGAAATCTTATATTTTGGCTCCTTTAGAATTGAAGGTGGGGCAAACGGTTATGAGTGGAGGGAAAGCGGATATTCGTCCGGGGCATTGCCTGCCTCTTTCTGAAATTCCCCTGGGTATTTCGATTCATAATGTGGAGTTGAAACCGGGCAAGGGAGGACAGTTGGTGCGCGGCGCCGGCGGGCAGGCTGTTGTGGCGGCAAAGTTAGGGCGGTACTGTCAAGTGAAACTGCCTTCCGGAGAAGTACGTCAAGTGCTGTCTCGGTGTACAGCCACAATTGGGCAAATCGGCAACACGGATGCGTCCAACATAAAAAGCGGCAAGGCAGGCAGAACCAGATGGAAGGGAAAACGCCCCAGTGTCAGAGGGATGGCTATGAATCCCATTGACCACCCTATGGGAGGCGGCGAAGGAGTGGGCAAAGGAAATCACCCCATGACTCCCTGGGGAAAATCCTGTAAAGGTTTAAAAACACGCAGGAACAAAAGAACTCGTTCAATGATTGTTAAATTTAGGCATAAGAAGAAAGGTTGATTATGGGCCGCTCGGTTAAAAAAGGTCCCTTTGTGGATTACCACTTGATGGAAAAAATTGAAAAAGCGAAGAAGCAGGGGGATAAAAAAGTGATTAAAACGTGGTCGAGGAGATCTACGATCACACCCTCCGCTGTGGGATTGACATTTGCCGTACACAACGGCCGGAAATTTGTTCCTGTTTTCATATCAGAAAATATGATTGGACATAAGCTGGGGGAATTTGCCGCGACTCGTGTTTTTAATTCCCATGCCGGTGGCAAAAAAACTCAAACAAAAACCGGGGATAAAAAGTAAAGGTGTATCAATGGAAGTCAAAGCAGAATTAAAATATGCACGCGTTGGCGTCTTAAAGGCGCTGCCGGTGGTGAATTTGGTTCGAGGCAGGAATGTTCATCAAGCCATTCACATATTGTCTTTGCAAAATAGAAAGGCGGCCAAACTGATTTGCAAGCTCATTCAGTCTGGCGCGGCCAACGCAGAACAGAAAAAAACTATTGATGTGGATAAATTGTATGTCAAAAGCATTTGCGTCAATAGAGGGCCTCATAGGAAATCTTTTATGCCGAGGGCGCGGGGAAGCGCTTCATCCATTATTAAAAGAACTTCGCATATTTCAATTGTTTTAGGTGAGAGGTAGTTGTTATGGGGCAGAAGGTCAGTCCTTTAGGATTTAGATTGGGTGTGATTCGAGGATGGGATTCCAGATGGTACGCCAAGGGAAGCCGGTACGTTGAAAATTTAAAAGAAGATCACAAACTTCGTCTTTATATTAAAAAGAAATTGAGGCATGCGGGTGTTTCTCAAATCGAAATTGAAAGAACCGCCGCTCAGGTGAAGGTCATTATTTCCACGGCCCGGCCCGGTGTGGTGATCGGAAAAAAAGGTGTGGGTATTGACGCCTTGACAGCGGATATTCAGAAGCATGTTCCTGGAGGCAAAGTAATACTGAATATCAATGAAGTGAGAAAACCGGATTTGAATGCTCAACTAGTTGCGGAAAATGTAGCTTTACAGCTGGAGAAAAGGGTGTCTTGGAGGCGGGCTTTAAAAAAAGCAATGGCGGCTTCTGTGCGGCAGGGGGTTCGAGGCATTAAAATTAGAATTGCCGGGCGTCTGGACGGGGCGGAGATTGCCAGAGCAGAATGGTACAATGAAAAAAGCATTCCTCTTCATACTTTGAGGGCTAATGTGGACTATGCCACAGCGGCGGCTCAAACCACGTATGGTGTGATAGGTTTAAAAGTTTGGATTTACCACGGTGAAGTTTACAGAAAAGGGGGAGTCCATGCTCAGCCCTAAAAAAGTGAAGTGGAGAAAACAGCATAGAGATCAGTTTAAAACTCTGGCGAAGAAGGGGACTACTTTGTCTTTTGGTGAATTTGGCCTTATGAGCCTGCAGGGCGGACGTTTGACAAACCGCCAGATTGAGGCGAGCCGTATTGCTATTTCCAGATCGGTCAAGCGGGCTGGTAAAATGTGGATTCGTGTCTTTCCTGATCGGCCTATTACTAAGAAACCTCTGGAAACTCGTATGGGTTCAGGAGCCGGCAACGTGGAATTTTGGGTGGCTGTTGTGCGTCCGGGGCGTATTTTATTTGAAATCTCAGGAGTGAGCCGTACAGCGGCGGCGGAGGCTTTTCGATTGGCTTCTCATAAACTGCCCTTTCGCACTCGTTTTTTGGAGAGAAATTGAATGAAGTATGCAGAGATTAAAAATTTAAACAAAGATGAATTGAGAAAAAAACTCAGACAGCTCAATCAAGATGTCTTTGAGGCTAAAATGAAACTGAGTATGCAGAGGCTTCCGGACCCCTTGACTTTAAGACGTTTAAGAAAAGACCGCGCCAGAGTGCAGACGGCCCTTCACCAACAAGCTCATGCAGAGAGCGGCAAATGAAACAAAAAAGAAAATTAAGGCAGGAATTTATAGGTCAGGTGGTGAAGTCTCAAATGAAGACAATCTCTGTTCAAGTCTATCGCTCTCAAAAGGAGAAGAAATACGGAAAATATATTCGAAAGCGTATTGTCTTTAAAGCACACGATGAACAGAATAAATCCAAGGTGGGGGATACTGTTCGTATTTTTGAAACACGTCCTGTCAGCAAAACAAAAAGATGGAATTTGGCTCAGGTTTTAGAACAGGGGGACCGCTCGTGATTCAAATGCAGTCCAGACTGAAGGTGGCTGATAATTCTGGCGCTAAAGAAGTTCAGTGTATTAAAGTATTAGGAGGCACTCACCGTAAAACAGCCGGTGTTGGGGATGTTATTGTTGTGTCTGTGAAAAATGCTCTTCCCAACTCCAAAGTGAAGGCAGGAGACAAGAGCAAAGCTGTGATTGTAAGGACGGTGTATAAGATCCATAGGCCGGACGGCACATCCATTCGATTTGACGAGAACTCTGCTGTACTTCTAAATAATAACCGTGAACCTGTCGGCACTCGTATTTTTGGACCTGTCGCTAGAGAATTGAGAGCAAGAAAATTTATTAAAATTATTTCTATGGCTCCGGAGGTGCTTTAGTATGCCGGTATTGCAAGAGAAATATCAGAAACTGCGGTCTGAATTAAAAGAGGAGTTGAATTTAAAAAGTGTGATGCAGGCTCCTGTGCTTAAGAAGGTGGTGTTGAGCACCTGCATTGGCGCAGCTTTGAAAAACCCAAAAATTTTGGATCATGCTTTGAGAGATCTTTCGCAAATCGCCGGTCAAAAAACAGCTTTAAGGAGAGCTAAAAAGGCGGTGGCTCAGTTTAAAACGAGAAAAGGGATTGCGCTTGGAGGTTTTGTCACTCTCAGGCGTCAAAATATGTGGTCTTTTTTAGAAAGATTGATTCACTTTGCTTTGCCTCGTGTTCGGGATTTTAAGGGTTTGTCTCCGCGCAGTTTTGACGGCAGGGGAAATTATAATTTAGGAATCAAGGAGCAAATTGTTTTCCCTGAAGTGAATTATGACAAGGTAGATGCCATTCGGGGCTTTAATATTAACATTCACACCACGGTTGAGAATGACAAAACAGCTCTTTTATTTTTAAAAAAATTAGGTTTTCCGTTTAGAAATTGATATTAAGGGGTAGATGACAAATGGATAGAATTTCAGATTTTTGCACTCGTATCAGAAACGGCCTTCATGCGGATCACAGCAAGGTGGACATTCCACTTTCTAAAATTCAAGTGGGCATTGTTGAGCAAATGAAAAATTATGGATACATTCGGGGGTATCGTGTGGCGAAATCTGGAACTCGCGGCTTGATTCGTGTGTATTTGAAATATAAAAAACAAGGAGAGCCGGCAATTCAGCATATCGGAAGGGTCAGTAAGCCTTCCTGCAGAAGATATGTGAAGGTGTCTGATATTCCTTCTGTGTGTTCCGGCTACGGCCTGGTGGTGTTGAGTACAAGCAAAGGAATTTTAGGAGGCAAAGAGGCCAGGGATATGAATGTGGGCGGCGAAATGCTTTGTCAAATTTGGTAGGAGTGGAAAGTGTCTAGAATAGGAAAAATGCCGGTGTCTTTATCAGAGGGCTTGGAAGTGCAAGTCACTGACAGCAATGAGGTCTGTCTCAAGAAAAAGGGAAAGGAATTAAGAATTTTAGTGCGTCCGGAAATTGATGTGAATGTAGATCAAAAACAGCTGACTTTAAACAGAAAAAGTGAAGATCCAAAGACAAAAGCCTTTCACGGCCTCTACAGAGCTTTGATTCAAAATGCGGTCAAAGGTTTAAGTGAGGGCTGGTCGAAAAGTTTAAAGCTAAACGGCGTGGGTTATAAGGCTGTTGTTTCCGGCCAAAAGTTGGAGCTGAATCTAGGATACTCCCACCCTATTTCTTTTAAGATTCCTGATGGCATTGAAATTAAAGTGGAGAAGCAGACTCAAATTAATATTTCTGGAGCCGATCGACAACAGGTGGGTCAAACTGCCGCTCAGTTGAGAAGCCTCAGGCCGCCGGAGCCTTATTTGGGTAAAGGAGTAAGGTATTTAGATGAAGTTATTCGAAAGAAAGCGGGTAAATCTGGAGCGGAGAAAAAATGATTAGAGTTTACATAAAGAAAAATCAGAGTGATCGGTATAAGAGAAGGTTGAAGAGCAAAGCCATTATTCGCAAGAAGATTGCCGGTACGTCAGAGCGTCCTCGATTGGTGGTTTTTAGAAGCCATCGTCATATTTATGTGCAGTTGGTGGACGATTCAGCTCAAAAAATATTGGCGTGCAGTCATTCCTTAAAGTTTGAGGAAAATAAAAGCGGCTGTGATAAGGCTTTGGATGTTGGACGGAAGGCGGCGGAGGCGGCTCAGAAGAAAGGCATTAAAAAAGTTGTGTTCGATCGAAATGGTTATGTTTATCATGGGCGTGTTCGATCTGTTGCTGAAGGAGCTAGAAAAGCCGGATTGGTTTTTTAACAGGGTTGTGTTGGGATAGGTGAAAGTATGGATGTGAGTGGTGTTGTTGTCGAGTCGATGGTAGGTGTAGGAAGTGAAGTGAACAGGGTTGTGTTGGGATAGGTGGAAATATGGATGAACAGCAGTTTTTAGAAAGAGTGGTGTCTATCAACCGTGTGGCGAAAGTGGTTAAGGGGGGGCGTCGGTTTTCCTTTTCTGCTTTGGTTGTAGTGGGAGATGGGCAGGGCCAGGTGGGTATTGGCTTGGGGAAAGCCAGTGAGGTTCCTGAGTCCATCAGCAAAGCCGCCAGAGCGGCCAAGAAGGTTTTGAAAACAATACCTCTTAAGGAAAATCGCACTCTGACTCATGAAGTTTTAGGAGAATTTGGTTCTTCCCGTGTGGTTTTGAAACCGGCTTCCCAAGGAACAGGGGTGATTGCAGGCGGCCCTGTTCGCGCGGTTCTGGAGTGTATAGGCGTGAAAGATATTTTAACCAAAAGGGTTGGAAGCAGAAATCCTCATAATGTGGTGAAGGCGGCTTTAAACGGCTTGGATCAGTTGATGAGCGATGAAGGCAGGAAAAACTCAGAAGGAGATAAAAAATGATTACTTTGACGTTAAAGAAAAGCCCTATCGGTCGAACTCCTGGTCAGAAAGAAGCTCTCCGCTGTTTGGGTTTGGGAAAGGTGAACCAAACGAGGCAGGTTCCTGACAATCCCTGCACTTGGGGGCAGGTGCGAAAAATAAAACATTTAGTGGAGTTAAAAAAATGAGTTTGTTGTCACAGCTAAAACCGGCGCATAGAAAGAAATCTAAAAGACTGGGGCGGGGCAGGGCCAGCGGCAAGGGGGGTACTTCCACAAAAGGCCATAAGGGCCAGAAAGCTCGATCTGGAGTGAATATTCCCAGAGGGTTTGAAGGAGGGCAGATGCCCTTGGTGAGGCGTCTTCCTAAATTTGGATTCACCAATGCGGATTTTAAACAGAAGTATGACATTATCAATCTCTCTCAGATTTCAAAATTGGCCCTTTCAGGAGAAGAGTTGAGTCTTTCTGAGATGGTGAAACAGAAATTAGCTAAAAAAGGCAGAAAAATAAAAATTTTAGGGGACGGGAAGATTGAAAAATCTTTGAAAATATCGGCGCATAAGTTTAGCCGATCTGCTAAAGAAAAAATTGAAAAACAGGGCGGCAGGGCTTTAGAAATTTCTCATACGAGGTAAAAATTTTATGTCTAACTTATCGTTTCCCAAAGATTTAAGGGACCGTATTTTATTTACTATTGCTGTGCTAGTGGTTTATAGGGCAGGTGTTCAGGTGCCAACGCCCGGTGTGGACAATGAGGCTGTGCTGTCTTTTTTTCAAGCTCAGGGAGGAGGGGTTTTCGGCCTTCTCAATACGTTTACGGGGGGCGCTTTAGAGAGATTTAGTGTGTTTGCCTTGGGGATTATCCCTTACATTACTGCTTCCATTATTTTTCAACTTCTGCAGTCAGGGGTTCCTTATTTGGAGCAGTTAAAAAAAGAAGGGGAGTCCGGCAGAACTAAAATCAATCAATACACCAGATATTCCACGGTTTTGCTTTCTATTTTTCAGGGTTTTGGAATTTCTAAATTTTTAATGGCCTCTACTTCTCCGGAGGGTCTTCCTTTGGTGGTGACTCCTTATTTTGGCATGATTCCATTTTCTGTTTTTACGATTATCACTCTGACTGCGGGGAGCTGTTTGATTATGTGGCTGGGAGAGAGAATCAATGAGAAAGGGGTTGGAAACGGAGCCAGCCTTATTATCTTTGCCGGCATTGCCGCCGGCATCCCTTCAGGAGCTGTGAATTTATTTCAAATGATTCGAAGCGGGGAAATGAGCGGCGGCCTGGGGTTGGGCTTGGGGTTGTTTATGATTTTAGTGGTGGGGATTATTATTTTTATTGAAGCCGGACAAAGAAGAATTCCTGTACAGTACTCTCAAAGAGCCATGGGGAAACAGCCGGCGGCGCAGAGTTCGCATCTTCCTTTGAAGTTGAATTTGTCCGGGGTGATTCCTCCTATTTTTGCTTCCAGTTTACTTCTTTTTCCGACGACTTTGGCTCAATACATTGATGCGGAATGGCTGCAAAATGCGGGAAATTTCTTAGCACCGGGTTCTTCCATTTTTAATTTATTTTTTGTGGCTATGATTGTTTTCTTTTGTTTTTTCTACACAGAGGTTGTGTTTAATCCAACAGAGATGGCGGAAAATTTGAAAAAGTACGGAGGTTTTATTCCAGGGATTCGGGCGGGCCGCCATACATCGGACTATGTGAAAAGGGTGGTGGATTTGCTGACAGTCGGCGGAGCCGCTTATTTGAGTCTGGTTTGTATTTTACCTACGATTTTGATTCAGCAGTTAAATATTCCTTTTTATTTTGGAGGAACGAGCTTGTTGATTTTAGTGGGTGTGGCTTTGGATACCACTCAGCAAATTCAATCTCATTTGCTTTCTGCTAAGTATGAAGGGTTGGTTCGGGGCGTTCGAGTTCGAAGCAGAAGAGTACAGTACTAAGAAGGAAGTTTGAGTGTATTGCTGTTTGATGGGTCCTCCGGGTGTTGGAAAAGGAACACAGGCTGTTTTTTTGGCTGAGAAGCATCATTTACAGCATGTCAGCACTGGAAACTTGCTCAGGGAGGCGGTTCGCCGGAAAACAAAACTGGGTCTTCAGGCGCAGGAGTATATGGTCCAAGGGCTTTTAGCGCCGGACAGTTTGATGATTTCTCTTGTGGAAGAGGTTTTCTCAAGAGGGTGCATTCTGGATGGTTTTCCCCGCACTGTGCCTCAAGCTGAGGCTTTGGATTTATTGATGAAAAAAAAGGGGGTTGTGTTAGATCAAGCGGTTCTTTTAACTTTGGATGATGAAGAGCTTGTGAAGAGATTAACGGGTCGAAGAGTGGCGCTGAAAAGCGGGCGTGTTTACCATCTGCATTTTTCTCCTCCGAAAAAAGAGGGTGTTTGTGATGAAACGGGTGAAAATCTTGTTCAAAGAGAGGATGACAAGCTTGAAATTGTCCGCCCTCGTTTGAAGAGGTACTTTCTGGAGCAGAGGCCCCTCACAGAGTATTATGCAAATAAAGGGCTCATTCGAGAGGTTTCAGCGAAAGGCTCTCCTGAAGAAGTGAGAGTGAGGCTTGAAGAATTGTTTAAAAAGGGCTAAATACTTTATGCAGTTCAGTGCTTGCAAAGTTTAGTGGAATAGGGGTACAAGGTGAAGGTTCGATCTTCTGTAAAAAAAATATGTAAAGATTGTCGTGTTGTACGCAGATGGGGCTTGATTTGTGTGATATGTAGAAATCCCAAACATAAGCAAAGGCAGGGTTGATATGGCTCGTATAGCGGGTGTGGATTTACCAAAAAATAAAAGGGTGGAGGCGGCTCTCACCTATATCTACGGCATTGGACGCTCTCGGGCCGGCGATATTTGTAAAAAGGCGGGATTTGAGTCCTCTTTGAGGGTGCATCAACTCACAGATGATCATGTGGCGGCTCTTCGAACTATTATTGAAAAAGGCTACCGCGTGGAGGGGGATGTACGCCGTGAGGTGGGATTGTCTATTAAAAGGTTTATGGATATTGGAAGCTACAAGGGGATCCGCCATCGAAAAGGACTGCCTGTTCGAGGGCAAAGCACGAGGCAAAATGCCCGCACTCGAAAAGGACCCAAGAAAACAGTGGCTAATAAGAAGCAGTCTGTGTCTAAAACTTAGGAAGTGTTATGTCTGTTAGAAAACCAAAAAAGAAAAAAGAGAAAAAAAACGCGCCTCAGGGGCTTTGTCATATTCAAGCCAGTTTTGGAAATACAATGGTGACGTTTACGGATCCTTCCGGGAATGCTCTTTGTTGGTCTTCATCTGGTTTACTAGGGTTTAAAGGGAGTAGAAAAGGAACGCCTTTTGTGGCTCAGGCAGTGGCTGAGGATGCTGTCAAAAAAGCTAAAGAATGCGGGGTGCAGGCTGTGGATGTTTTTTTAAAAGGACCTGGAAGCGGCCGGGAAATGGCTGTTCGAACTATCGCCTCCATGGGTATTAAGATTCATTCTTTGAGAGATGTCACTCCCATTCCACACAATGGCTGCAGGCCGCCAAAAAGAAGGAGGATTTAGAAAAATGGAAAAGATGGAAATAAAGGATCACTATTATAAATATTGGACGGGTTTGATTAAACCAAAAGGTTTGGATATTGATCGTCAAACTCTCACGGATCATTACGGCAAATTTTACATACGCCCTTTGGAGAGAGGCTATGGATTGACTTTAGGGAATGCCATTCGCAGGGTTTTACTGCATTCCATGATGGGTTCCGCCGTCTCTGCTGTGAAATTTGATGGAGTGGTGCATGAGTTCACAACAATTCCCGGCATTTTAGAGGATGTGACGGACATTATTTTAAATTTAAAACAAGTGCGTTTTAGACAGGATTCTTCTAAAGAGCTTTTTTTGAAGATTGAAAAAACAGAAAAAGGACCTGTGAAGGCTGGGGATATTCAAGTGACTTCAGATATTGAAGTTTTAAATCCAGATCAACATATCGCCACCGTTGGGAATGACGCCCGTTTTTCTGCAGAAATACTGGTAACGTTCGACCGCGGCTATGTTCAAGCAGATGAGTTAGATCGAAAACTGCCGGTGGGCTATATAGGGGTGGATGCGATTCACAGTCCTATTCGGCGTGTGAACTATAACGTGGGAAGCGCCCGCGTCGGACAGAGAACGGACTATGATTCTCTGATGATTGAGGTGTGGACAGACGGTTCCATCAAATCTGTGGAGGCTATTCCTTTAGGATATAAAATTTTAAAAGAACAGCTTCAGGTCTTTATTAATTTTGATGAAAATGTAGAGCCTGTGCAAAAAGATGAAGACGAAGACACACATCAATTCAATGAAACTTTGTTCCGGCCTGTAGAAGATTTAGAGCTTTCTGTTCGGAGCGCTAATTGTTTGAAAAATGCAAAAATTCGCATCATTGGGGATTTGGTGACGAAATCTGAACAGGATATGCTTAAAACTAAAAATTTTGGACGTAAATCTTTGAATGAAATTAAGGATATTTTGAAGCCTATGGGATTGAGTTTGGGCATGATCATAGAGGGGTGGCCTCCAAAACATTTAAAAACTCCTGGTGCTGTGGAAGCCTCTCAACCTCAACCTAATTATTCTGCGAACGCTTATCCTGCGGAACAGCCGGCGGCGCCTCAGCAATCGGCGGAGGAAGTGAAGGATATTAGCATCAATGAAGAGACGGAGGACTTTCAGAAACCTAAAGGGGAAGACCCTCAGTGAGACATCGCCGGCAAAGCTGTTCTTCTTTTGGACTCAAACCTGGACCGCGCAAGGCTCTCATCCGCGGCCTGGTTCAATCTTTGATTACCCATGAGAGAATTAAGACAACACTTCCGCGCGCTAGAGAAGCCCGCCGCTTTGTAGAAAAAGCTGTGACTTTAGGAAAAGCAGGGGGTTTGCCGGAAAGACGTTTGCTTTTGTCTCGTTTGTCTCATACAGATGTGGTTTCAAAAATTATGGATCAGCTAAGTGTTCGGTTTAAAGACCGCGCAGGCGGGTTTACCCGTATGATAAAAATAGGACAGAGGACAGGGGATCAAGCGGAGATGGTTTACTTGGAGTTTGTTGATTACGATCCTGCTCAGGCGCCGGCTCCAGAACCAAAAACTTTATCTGCGGTTAAAAAACAATCTTACTTAAAAAAGAAAAAGTCTAAAAAAAGGATCAGAAAGATTCAACAGCGCTCCAGGCGGTTGAACCGTCCTCAGTAGTTTCTTATGGGAAAATTTAGACGTATTATTCTTGATATTGTGATGTTTTCCGCCCTGACTTTCCTGGCAGTTTTAGTGATATGGTTTTCACTGCAAAAAGAGGATTTGCCTGAGAGGCTGCAGAATATAGAGGATATGGAAAAAGGGGACTGGAACTTCTCTTTCCGCGGAGTGGATCAAAAAGACTATCATTTGGCTGATTTTCGCGGCAAAGCTGTTCTTATCAATATCTGGGCTTCTTGGTGTCTGCCTTGTGTGGAGGAGCTTCCTTCTTTAATGAAATTGGCTCAGCTGTTTCCAAAAAAATTGGTTGTTATTGCCGTGACGGAGGAGAGTGTATCTGCTGTGCAGGATTTTATAAAACAGTTTTCAAAACCAAGCGGTAATTTTATTTTTAGTGTGAGCGGCGAAGTTTCAGAAGTCTTTGAACCGCGGGCTTTGCCGGAGTCTTATCTTTTGGATTCAGAGGGGAAATTATTGGAGAAAATACTAGGCCCCAGAATATGGGATGGCCCTGAATGGAGAAACAAAATCCACCGGCTGTCTTTCCCTGAAGAAATTAGAGAAAATAAATCCGTATAAAGTACAGTTTATCTTAGAAATAAAAGCCGACCCCAATGGGGATTTCAAACATGAGCTGACTGAAACCATCAAGAGGATTCAGAGGAACATGGAGAGCAATAGAAAGTGATAACGCCTCGCCGAGGAAATACTCAAAAGAAACTAGAGGGGAGATGTAAACATTTACGGCGTCCTGCCAGTATTCTACGAGTGCTGTTCCCCCAGACAATTTAGCTCCTAAGGAAGCTGCCCATTGGCTTTGCTTTTGAAAAATCCAGGCTCCCTGAAGAGATAAAAAAACAGATTTGCGATGATAGCTTGGATACTCCAGTCCGATTCCCCATTTGAAGGCATCCATTTGTTGTGCGTACTCAAGGCCGCCTCCCACTGATTGAAAAGCACCGGCGGTGATACTGGGCCTCCAAGACAAAGAAATGTTTTGGTGGTCTGTTCCGTAAACATAGCAACCCCATGAAAAAATACAGCAAAGAATTATACGCTTCATTTCCATTCTCCTTCAAAAATTGGTTGGGCAACAGGATACACTGTGTGTTCAAGTATGTAAAATAAAATTTTGACTCATACAATCATTAGAGAGGTTGGTTTTTACTCGTAGAATTTTTTAAAGTAAGGGTAAATTGTTTGTGCCATTGCTTTATGCCCTGCTTCATTAGGATGAATTAAATCCGGCAGGTTGAGTTTGGGATTTCCTGCAACTCCCTCTAACAGAAAAGGGATAAGGGTGATTTTATTTTCTCTGGACAAATCTATAAAAATTTTTTCAAAGGGTTTTCGATAGGACTCTCCATAATTGACAGGAAGTTTGAGTCCGGCCAACAGCACTGAAATTTTATTTTCAAGAGCCAGGCCGATCATCTCTTGAAGATTTTTTTTGATGAGATTTAAAGGAATGCCCCTTAAGCCGTCATTGGAGCCGAGGGAAATCAGCACCGCTTGGGGTTTAAGATGTAAATATTTTTTCAATCTGCTGACTCCTGAGCTGGTGGTGGAGCCGCTGATGCCGGCGTTGATGACTTGAGTTTTGTATTTTGGAAATTCTTTATTTAAACGAGTCTTCAACAGATGGGGATAAGCGTCCTGTGAGCTGATCTGGTAGCCTTCAGTAAGAGAATTTCCTAAAGCAATAAATATTTTCTGAGGCTTATTGGTCTTTAGATTTTGTGTGTTTTTGGGGTTTTGTTTAGAGTTTTTGTTTTGTGAATTTGTTATTTCTTTTGAGCTTTTCACCTCTAAGCTTCGGTTTACAACGGAGCTTTTTGTCAATGGATATTTGGCGGCCCATGCGCTTCCAAACAGCACGACAAAGCCTGCGGAGAGAAGAATTTTCTTGTTCATTTTTAAAGTGTAATGAGTTTTTTGATTCTTTTCAACCTCTCTGCCTCTCCCGCCGCTTGTACGAAAGAGAAAAAAAGCGGATCTTCAAGGCTCAAACATACGTCTCTGTGTGTAAGCCATTCCTGCTTTCACAGGATTGTGGATATTCATAGTTTTGATGACAGAATTAGTCCTTTAAAGGGTTTTTCTTGTAAAAAATTGATCATCTGTTAGAGTGTGGAAGAACTGTCAAGGTTAAAGATAGAGCATATCAATCTAAACTGTTTAAGAGTAAATCTGTATAGTAAAAATCTATACATTGGCGTTTGTAAACATCCTGGAGGTTTTTTATTTATCTTAGCAAGACAAAGTTGAAGCAGGGGGTGCAGTGTATTAAAAACTTGTACTTTCAAGTGCATCATGCAGACTTAGCCCGCCCTTACACCTTGCAGGAGCGGAGTTTGTTCAAGCAGGGGGAGGCTGTGCAGGAGGAGGCGCGCGCTCGTTTTCCGGAAGGGGTGTTGATTCAAGCTCCTTATTGGGATTTTAGAGAAGCACAGGAGGAAACCCAAAAGGCTTTGTCACAAAAACCTCCTTACATATATGAGGCATTTTTCTTTAAAAATAATCTAATGGCTCGAATCGACATTCTTCATCTCAAAGAAGACTCTGTCTGGGATATTATCGAGGTTAAATCTTCCATGAGTTTGAAAGAAGATCATTTGTGGGATGCGGCTGTTCAAAAATATATTATGGATCAATTTTCTCTTTCTATAGACAGGTGCTTTATTTTGCATTTGAACAAGTCTTGTGTGTATCCTCATTTGGAAAATCTATTCATAAAAAAAGATATTACTGAAGAAGTTAATGAGCTTCAAAATCAGTTGAAGGATAAAATCAAAGAGTTTGAACAAGCGTTGAACAAAGCAGAGCCTCCAAATGTGAACATAGGAGTTCACTGCGGCAAGCCGTATGAATGCCGCTTTAAGTCCCAGTGTTGGGGGAATGTGCCTAAACCAAGTGTTTTGAATGTACCGGAAATGGGGGCTTTAGCTTGGGATTATTATCATCAGGATAAAGTAAAATTAGAGGACGTGCCGGATGAAGATTTGCTTCCCCGTCAAAAAATTTACAAACAGGTTCATTTATGCGGCAAACCTTATGTGGGCAAAGAATTTATCCAAAAAGAATTGTCTTTATGGAAAAAACCTCTCTATTATTTGGATTTTGAAACGATGGCTCCGGCGGTTCCAAGATTTGACGGAGTTTCTCCTTTTCAGCATATTCCCTTTCAGTTCAGCGCTTTGTGTATTTTTGACGAGAGCGAGGAGGGTGCTGATGAGGGTATAGGATTTTTTAAGGGTCAGAAGATACGAGAGGCAGGCTACTTGCATAGAGATGCTTCTGATCCTCGTTATGAGCTTTCTAAAAGATTGGCGGCGTTTATAGGGGGTCAAGGAAGTGTGGCGGCCTATTATAAGCAGTTTGAGTCTTTGAGGCTTAAGGAGCTGGCAGGGTTGTTTCCTGATTTAAGAGAGGCATTGCTGTCTATTGAATCCAGACTAGTGGATCCTCTGCCTTTGTTGAGGAATTATGTTTGTTTTAAGGAGTTTGGGTCCAGTTGGAGCATGAAAAGTGTGGCTCCTGTTTTGTTAGGGGAGAAATGGAATTACTCGAATTTGGAAGTGCAGGATGGTTTAATGGCGCAAAATGTTTTTGAGAGGATGATTTCTCTGAATCCGAAAGATCCAAAGAAAAAAGTTCTGGAGAAAAATTTAATTTCTTATTGTTCTCAAGATACGTATTGTTTGGCGGGGATTGTGGAGTGGCTGTATAAACAAATTTCTTGACATCGGGCCGTGGCGCAGTCTGGTAGCGCGCTACCTTGGGGTGGTAGAGGTCGCTGGTTCAAATCCAGTCGGTCCGACCATTTTCTTTATAACTACTTGAAATTACTGTAATTCTTTTTTTCAAAAATGGCTTTGACGGGAATTTGACGGGATTTTTCATAAATTGTTTTTTTAAGAAACACTAAATTTATTTTTTGGCTGTCTTAAATAAAATTGCTGAAGTTTTTTCTCCTATATCTGAACTCAAAAGGGCGACAGCCTTTGCATATTTTTGAGTCACAGCTTGTTGGGTATGTCCTAAACTCACTTGAACAGCAGAAAGGTTGTTAGTCCCCATAAGAGCCATTGTAGCAAAGGTGTGACGGCAAATATGAGTGGATCGCCAAGGGAGTTTTAAAGCTATAAAGCCGGCATTAAACGCTGACTGCACAGAATTGTAATGCAAAATTCCCCCTTTCCTATTTGTAAAAACTAAATCCCCTTCAGACTGTTCTTTTATTTTTGCCAAAATGTCTTTTAATTTTTTGGAAAGCATGAGCAGTCTTGCAGATTGGGTTGTCTTAGTCACATTTTCTATAAAAGGTTTTTTCGTATAATAGTCCCAGCTTACACGCCTTACAACTCTGGCTATACCTTGATCCAAATCCACAGCATCCCATTTTAGACCGCAGGCTTCACTGACTCTCGCCCCTGTAAGCAACATAAAGATTGCAAGCTTCCAGTAAACAGATTCACCGTTTTTTGCCTTAAGCCATTCGATCCAATTCATCGCATCTTCTGGTTTTATAAAATAGTCGGGTCGTCTTGCAGTAGAGGGTTTATAGAGACAAAGCTGTTTGTGTTTTTTAGCAATGGGAACATTAAAATCTTCATTTCGAAAGTTTTTATACCATGTTAAAATAGTATTTAAAAATTTAAGCTCTCTTAGAAAGCTCTTTCTTTTTTTAGACTTAATGGTAGGTTGTTTTTTCAACCAATCAATCCATTGCACAACATGCATGCCTTTAAAATCAGACATTTTAATTTTTGCTAAAGGACTGTTGTATAAGTATATTTGCAAATACTCATATCGTTGATAAGATGAAAAGGTCATTCGAGTTTTTGCATCCTTATAAAAATCCTCCACACATTCTTGAAACAACATTCGGTCTCTTAAGCTATCAGGATTGAATGTAAATTTGTGTCTTTGATGTTCGTGCCATAAAATAGCTTCTCTTTTTTGAGAAAAGTTTTTCACAGCTACACGAACACCTTTTACAAATACTTCAGCTTGATAAAATATTGTTAAATTTCTTCTTTTTTTATTGCGGTATGTTCTTTTGATTATTGCCATAGTGGTTCCTCCTTATGGTTGAACCACTCTTGCTTACTCCTCAAAAATTGTTTTCTCTCCATTTTGATAAGGGAGGTTTTTCCAAATCCTGCCCCTTTATGGACAGTGTAAGGAGCTAACCCGAAGAGTACCGCTGATTCCTCTAAATCTATACAGTTTTCAAAGAGCTGGCCTAAAGCAAGTCGGCTGGATGATCCAGCTTTTTTCATAATAAGCTGTTTTTGAGTTTGAAGCAAATCCAAAGCATTGTCATTTTTCAGTGATTCCAGCTGATTTTTATTTTCCATATCCACATCCTCATAAGCTTTAAAAGCTCTTTTTTTATTCTTAAGTTTTATTGCCCTACCCATTACCTCTTTATCAGACTGAAGCTTTATGCCTTCTCAAGCTTGTTTTAAGCCTGAAATTCTCAGGCTTAAAACAAGCTTTTCCTCTCCCTTTCCTTCTCCTCTCCTTGAACCCAGACCTCTCACACCACAACCACCAACCCCACTCCAACACACACACCACACCGATACGTGACCACCCCATGGAATAAGATGAGAGGGGGTGGTCACGGAGCAGGTGTGGAAAAAGTTGTGCGTTTTCAAAAGGTTGTGGGTTGTGCAAAAAACCTCTACTTAACACCCGTGTTGTCGTTTTATCTGCATACCTTTTCCCTCCCTTCAGTGCCTTACTTGATGCTTTAAGAAGGCTGAGTGCGGGTTTATCTGACGGTTTTCTTCTTTCTTTCAACACAGAAAGCCTTGGCTTAAAGAGAAAAAAGAACTGGCTTACCAAACTTAAAACTTGAGGATAACTAGCCTTGATTTTAAGGTTTTCCGCCTGCCAAACCTTGAGTACACCTTCCTTATAAAGGGCTTTACCCGTGAGTCTTACTAAGATAGCAAAAAGTTTTTTAAAAGTATCAATCCCCATTTTCATCTCCTTAACTTATTTCATGCTTCTGATACGATTCTCTTTTCCTCATCTTACCTTTCAACATTCTGATAGATTCTCTTGTCAAAATTGAAAGTTTTAGCCTCTAAAAGGTTATGCTTTTGTATCCCAAAAGTGATTCACATTGTTTATGATTATAAAATTCCACTCCCTCAAGCCCCCCACTTCGGGTGAGGGGGTGTTCGGGAAGAGGAATTTTACTTTGAAAGAAGGTTCAGAAATATCACTCAATGGAGAAAAAACTAAATCTACTGACAAGCATTCTTCTCTGAAAGAAGACTTAGAAATTCCTCTTAATAGATCCAGCTTCTTTGGAGGATTCTCTCTGTATGAATGGGTAGGTTTTCTTTTATTCAAAAGCTTACAGTTTACCTTTAGTGAGTCTATCTGGCTACAAACAAAGTATCCCGTGCTTGCACGAGAGAACCTTTTGGACTCTAAAGAGAGATTACTGTAAATATTTTTGTTTGTAAGAGACAGTCCTTTACAGATAGCCAAAAAATAAAACACCCACAATCTAAACTTTAAAACTTCCATACAAACCTCTTTATTTTCTGAAGCCTGACAAGCATTTCATAAAAATCAAATAGAAAAAAGAGGGGCAATACCACTTCTTGCACCATTGGTGGAGGATTTTTGTAAAAATCAAACCACAAATGAATCTGAGGCTGAAAAACCCAGTTTTGGTATGTAAAAATTACCTTCTTAACCCATAAATGGTTCACTCTTCCCAAAAAACTTTTCAAACAAATAAAACTAACAGTTTAAGAGAGATTCAAAACTCCATTTTTCAAATGGTTTTAAGATAGAAATTGGTCAAACTAAGAAATCTGTCAACATTATTGCATATAATCGCAGTTTATTCTTTGGGATCACAACACTTTTTCCTTTTCTTATTTGAAAAATAATCAGAACTTTTTTAAGTTCCTTTCAATTATTTTTCCAAATTTTTTCTATTAAAATCAAGTGTAACAACACTTAAATACTCTTTTTTTCACGGTCGACTAATTATTACTTTTTAATTTGAAACAAGTGCCATTTTTAATCATCCAACAACCAATTTCTTCAATACCAACAATAATGAAAACAAGAAAATTTTGCTCATATATAGCATTTGAAAAAATATCCTTCCAGTTTTTATAGTCATGATTTGATGGCTGAGGAACATCTTCTGGATGTGTATGCCACTCACCTAAGTATATTTGAGTTCCACTAGATTTCTTCCAACACTTATTTACAATTTTTTGTGTTTTCTTTTTTTTTCTAAAGAAAAAGAATCTCTTTCTAATATCATCCTTATGAGGACCCGTTACAGCATCCACTAAAATGTCATTGTTTTTAGAAATAATTCTGCCAATCAGAACTCCACCTGCTTCTGACTTAGAAGGTTCATTTTGGATATACATTTCAAAAACTTTAAGTACATTATTATTTATTGTAAGTACATTTGTTTCATTAAATTTAAATTTCATCTTTATCCAATCCATTACATTTTTTGCAAAATTTCGATGAAAATGCAGTTTCTGTTTTACACTCACCATCTTTAAACAAAGAAGCTTTTTCTGTTAAGAGAAGTTTTTCGTTTAAGAAAATTTCTTTATTTCCAAATGTACTCTTAAGAAAATTTTTCTTAACTTTTCCACTGAAGATATCCACAGTAGAATATGAAATTTCTAGTGCTAATTTTACTGCATCAAGGTTTGAATACGGCAAAAAGCTTCCACTACAGCCTGCATATATCTTTCTAACATTTTGATTAGGTTGACAAAACATTGCTCTATTTGGTGAAAATTCTCCCTCATTAGAAAGATATAAACATTCAAGGCAACCCTTAATATTAGCTATGTTGCTAGAAACAATATGTGTTCCAATACCAAGAGGTTCAATCCAACCGAAAAGTAAAGGAATGTCTTTAGATATTTCTCTATTTATCCTTCTATTGGCATTTTCATCTCCTGTTAAAGAAATAATTATATCGGCATTTAATGTCTCCTTTGCAATACCTTCATTGATATCAAAATTATAAGGGGTAATATTTATATCTTTGTATTTTAATTCCAAATACTCTTTAAGTGCTTCTACTTTCTTTTTACCAACATATTGGATGCCTAGACAGTGACGATATAAATTTTCATTTGTCAATGTATCCTTATCAATAATAGCAATATTTTCTATACCAATGCTTGCGAGGTATTCGGACACATACCCTCCAACAGAACCTACTCCAATTATTAAAACTTTTTTATTATTCAAAGTATCATTACCTCCTGTTCTTTTTAATAAATAATCCTTGTCAAATCTTTTAAAATTAATCTTAACTACTGAATCGTTTTGTGCAAACTTTAATTCATGAGATGCATGAACCTTATTGGGTCGAAATCCTCTACAAGCTTCTTTGTAATCTCTTGCTTTTGAAAAACAAACACCAAATAAAATTCTTGATTCTCTACTAGGAATAGATATGGCTAGAATTATAGGGAGTTTGATTGTTCTTAGAGAATTGTTAAAAAAGTTTTTAGTTTGTTCATTTGAGAATTCATTTATGAAAGCAAGTACGTTTTTAACAAAAAGTTTTGTACGAAAATCTGGTGGAGGAAAGTTCTTTTTAAGAGGAATGTATAGTGCTTTTTGAAGTTGAGGTGTGTCAACAAAAAACCTTTTTACAAAGCTCAATAACTCATTTTTACCATCTGCAATTATATATTCATGTTGAAGAACTTTTTTATTAAAACTTGCACAAAGAATTTGCCTTGCTTGCTCATTAACCTTAATAAGTGAAGTCATATTACATTCTTCCCAATAAGCTAAAAATTCTAAAACAAGATCATGGGTTGGATTAGTTAAACCAGATTTCAAAGTTTTTGATATTTTATCTACTAAAATGCCAAGAATTTCGACAGGTCGGGCATAATCTATCACAGTTGACCCTGGTTGAAATAAACATACTTTTCCATTTTTTTCAACATGAGGAATAAGAGGCAGGGAGTCGTAGTTTAAAATAAAGGCATCAGGTAATTTAGAAGGGAAATCATCAGGAAATTTAAGTTGTAATTTTATTGGAAAATCACCTATTTTATAGTCACAAATGAACCCTTTTTCTTCTTTAGAAAACCCTTTTTTTTCAAGAAGCTTAATAACTTCATTACATATCATTATATCAAGCTGAAGAACTAGTTGTTATAATAGCAGGAGATTTAGTTTTTTTGTAAGCATCAATTGGTTCGTCTTCATCTAAAGGAAAATCATCACCAAACTTATCTCTCAAAATTTTACAAGCCACTTTTAAATTTTCTGCATCTTGAGCTTTTTGTAAAGCTTCGTCAAGATTAGAGAATCTAATAATTAATTCCTCCATTCCTTTATCACTGATGTTACCAAAAATATCTTCATACTCAGGAGTAGGTTTATTCACAGAAATTTTTGACTGTGAACTTGTATGTGATCTTACAGAAAAAGAAACCCTCTTTAAAGCATTTAGATCATCAATCTGTCCATCATAAACAGGTTCGGTAAGCTTTTCTATACACAAAAGAAGAAAGGCTAAACCTACTGGTTTATCATTGCTTTCTTCAGGAAGAGCTTTGTCATTCCATCTTTTTAAGTAACGGACAATTCTTTGAAGCTGATCTGATCCACTTTTATCTTTAGAATTACTAAACGGTTCTCTTTTTTCTTCAATATAATTTCTTAACCTTTTAGGATCAGTTTTTTTCCATGAACCATCTTTATGGGCTAGCTTAAAATTTTCACTTTCTTTAGAGTCATTATTTGCATAGCACACAAGATCGACATGGTATCCTGCTTCATACCGAACACGAATACATGGGCCTTTTTCCTCTACATTTTTAGTATGATTTTTTACTGCATCATAAACCCACTCGCGAATATCAATAGCTTTATATTCATCAGATTTGATATTAAAAACTAGACCGACATCAATATCATACTCCTGATCGTGAGAAATTGGTTTTATTCCAACACCATAAATATAACTTCCTTGATTCAAAAGAGTTGGAGTAAGCCTATTATTTGCAGAAAGTGATGTTTTTATTTTTTTCAAAAGTGTATCTCTTTTGTCTCTTAAAGTAGATTTTTCTTCAAAATCAAACATAATTTTTTTGTGAAATTCTTCAAATTGTTTTTGTAATTTAGCCACTTTTTCCTCCTTTGGATAAATCAGGTAAATTAATAAAGATATTCTTTAATATTTTCAAGCTTTCATTGTTGGGGTCATTGTAACAATCTCCATAAATTTGTTTGCCATCTTCTATACCTAAAACCGTTAAAGTATCACAAGCTTCTTGACTAGCCTTATCTAGGCCAATATTTTGTTCCTGAGCAGGGGATAAATGTTTTTGTGGTAATCGATAAATATGGACTTGTTTACCTAACTTTTTTAGATTTTTTTCTAAAAACTTACAAATAAAATCAACACTACGAGATTGAGCATTGCCAGATAAATCAAATATATCAACCCCATATTCCCAATTAGCAATTCCTCTATTAAGACTTTTTTCATTAAGAGTTTCTCCAGAAAACACTGGGCATGTTCCGATAGATATAATTTCAATTTTTTGATCTTTCTTTGAAAGTTCTAAAGCCTCAATAAGTCCAATTAAAGTTGGATTGTTCGCCCAAAGCCCTCCGTCAATAAAATGTTCTTGAGTTTTTTTAACACTTGGTTCAGGAATAGATACAATTGGAAAAATAATTGGAGCCGCAGACGTAGCCAAACAAACATCAACTAATTTTCTTTCATTATCAGCATTCTTTTCAGGATTATGAGGAGTTTTAAAAACTCTTGGAGAGCAATCTACTAACTTAAGAGCTTGAATACAAAACCCTATTTTCCTTCTCATATAAACATCACCTATTGTTTCATTTTTAAAGATTCTATTTAGAGCTTTATGTAGAGGTATGTTGGAATTTGCTGGCTTAAACCAAGCTTTAAAAATCCACCAATATTTTTTCAAGATGTTGGAATTATTAGGTTTTGGATCGGTGAAAATATCTCTACCAGTTGTAGAATAAATTTCCATAATTTCGTCAATAGGAATGCCAGCAACAAGCCCAGTAGCAAGAATTCCACCAGTGCTGGTTCCAACTATCAGATCAAAACCTTTTCCAATGTCTTTCTTGCTTGATTTACAAAATCGCTCAGAAAGAGACTTGAGGACTGATGCTGTGTAAAGCCCCCTCATACCTCCGCCGTCCAAAGAAAGCACTCTATAGGGTTTTATCTGTTCTAAACTAACACTGCACATAATTCTTTTACCTCTCAAATTCATATGAATATTTTTATATTCATAATGTCAAAACACAAAAAACCCACTTTTAAGCTATTCGATATGTATATTATAATATAATGATAATAAAAGTCAATGAAAATTTTACTAGCCTTTTGGTATATTTTTTTTGACTCTTACACAACATTCTTCTACACTCTTAAGTATGTTCGTAACTGTCAAATTTGGACAAATGATAAAGAAAAAACGAGAAAAAAGAGGGATTTCTCAAGAAAAATTGGCCAAAGAACTTAATTTAAGTCGAATTTCTATAAATAACTATGAGCAAGGAAAACAGGCTCCTAACTTGGATACAGTTATGAAAATTGCACTTTATCTGAAGATTCACTTAAATGATTTAGCACAAGCAGTTGATGAGTCGTCCTTAGAACGTGCTCTTAATAATCTTGAAGACAAGGAACTATCAGATAAATTAAGAGATGCCCTACAAACATTAAAGGAGGAATGATGAATACAAAAAAGGCTGAAATGATAGAAAAAAAAGCAAATGAAGCAAGACAAAAACTAGAAAAGCCAAATAAGTGTAATATTAACATGGAAGAGTTGATGAAAGTTCATAGTATTCGTTATGCTTTTAAAGATTTGCCAGATAATATCTCAGGTGCTTCTATGACCACAAAGCATGGAAAAAAAATGATAATTATCAATGAAGATCAGCCTGAAACTAGGCAAAAATTTACCATAGCACATGAAATGGGTCACCTCCTATTAGGACACGATACTCCCTTAAATACACAGGACATAGGTAATAGTACCCGTCCAGAACAACCCTCTCAGATATTATTTCGTAACGATAAAACCTCTGAAGGATCTGATTGGAGGGAAGTTGAGGCAAATCATTTTGCGGCTTCATTGTTGATGCCAAAAGAGATTTTAAATAAAGAAATAAATAAATTAACACAAGAAAACTCTAAATCTTATTTATCTGAGTATGATGTTTATGAACTAGCAGATATTTTTGGAGTATCTGCTGTATCTATGAGTATAAGATTATCTCGCCTGGGGTTTATGTAAATAAATTTGAGGTAGTATAAAATATGTTGATAAACACATTGAGTGAAATAAAATTATGAATCAAGTTATTTATAATACAATAGAAATTCAGAAGAGACAACAGGATGCATTGTCTTATCAATTTAAAAAAAATAATGGAGTATTTTTTACAAATGAAATTAAGATTATTGATTCTATTCTTGATATTATAAAATTCGATAATGATATTGTAAATAAAAAAATTTTAGATCCAGCTGTTGGTAACGGGATTTTTTTATTAAGAATTATTGAAAGAGCATATCAATGTTGTTCAGATAAAAAAGAAATTAAAAATTTTATAGAAAATGGTTTATTTTTTATTGATATTGATTCTCAAAAAATAGAAACAACTAAGAAAAACATCTGTAATTTATATAAACATCTTTTTAATGAGGAATATACAGGCTTTTTTAATGGTTTTGTACACGATTTTACTGAAAAAATTGAAACAGATTTAACTTTATTTAAAGAGAAAAAATATCCAAAGCTAGAACATTTGTTATGTAAGATAGATTATGTTGTTGGCAATCCTCCATACGTTACTTTGTATGGAAGAAGAGACCGAAAGAGAAATGAATTACAAAGAGTAAAATATTTAAATCAATATAAGCAGTTTCCTCAAAATTTAAAGAATGGAAAAATTAACTATGTAATGCTTTTTATTGAACACAGTTTAGAGTACATAAAGAAAAACGGGAAATTATCTTTTATTATTGATATATCCTTTTTTGAAACAGCTTTTAAATATACAAGAAAATATCTCTTAGAAAATGCAAGAGTACTCTCGATTGAAAATAATATTTCACATTTTTCAGGAGTAGCCAGTGGTCAATTAATACTTAAAATTCAAAAAAATGTTATTAACAGTAATACCGTGAGAATCAAGGATTTTTGCTCTAATAAAATACAAAAAATTAAACAAAAAAATTGGTTAAATGAAAAAGACGAATACAAATTTAGATTTAATGTGTCTGATGATATTCAAATTCTTTTGCAGAAAATAAATACAAAAGCTCCTCAAACCCTTAAACAGCAATTTTCTAACAAATCTCTTAGAACGTGTGCCATGTTATTAAATATGGAAGATAAATTTATCAAAGATAGAGAAACACTTCAAAAAAGATGTAATGTTTATAGGTATTATCAAGGCTCAAAATCCTTATATGATAAATATTGCACTCCTTATTATGATAAATACCTTTATTACGATAAGGTACTGCAAAATAAAATCAATGATGAATTAAAAATAACCCTTGCAATACAAGGTATAAAAAACAAAAAAAGAATTGGTCTAGGTGATTTCCTTGTATATGATAATCCAAAAATTTTTATCAGACAATCTGCAAAAGAAATTATTACAACTTATGACGAAACCACCAGTGCCTCTAATAATAGTCTTTATGTATTTTCTTTGAAAAAAAAGGATAAAAAAACAAAGGAATATTTAAAATTTTTATGCGGTTATTTGAATTCATCTATCGTTACTTTTTATTCACAAACGAGAGAGGTTATCCGTTATAGAAAAGGGAAACAACCGCAAATTAAGATTTCTGATTTATATCTTATACCTGTTCCTACAGATACTTGTTTGATTAAGGAAGTGAGTCGTATAGTAAATATCATTTACCAAAACAAGTATAAAAAACAATATGTTGCAAAAATTGATGAAATTATAAATAATTTTTTTGGTCTTTCAAAAAATGAAATAAACACAATCAATAGATTTATCTCAGCTTATTTAAAATCTTAGATTCAGATTTTTTATTTTTTTCTATTAACATTTTTTCTTCTCTTGCAATTTTCTTTAAAGCTTCCTGAGAGATTTTAATCTGTCGTTTATGAGATTGCCTTAGTTTATTCATCAAGAGTTTTATAAAACTCTCTCTTGAGCGATACTCAGGTGATTCAGATATGTTAACTTGTAATTGATTTTTAGGGTTACGTCTAAATGAATGGTGTATATCTTTTAAAAAATATAATTTTATAAAACCTTCACTTGTCTTGACAAATTTTAATCCATTTTTAATCTCTTTATAAAAGACACAAATATACAATAAGTAAAAATGTCCATCTTGTATAAATTTTATTATTTTATTCGGCGTTCCTATATCTGGATTACTATTTTTTCCAGAGCTTTTTAATGCTTTAAAATCAACCCAAATAACTTCTTCTAAGTTTTTCAAACAGAAAGTAGTTTTTACATCCCAGGGATTTTTTGTTGCTCCTTTTGGAGACTTTTTAGAATTTTTAAAAAATTTACTTTTTGAGCTATATTCTACAAATTTTTCTTCCAGAAAACCGCTTAGCTCTGCCCCTACTCTTGATTTTGCAGAAATATTAAGCGTAGGATGATCACGGATGATTTGAGTCATTATATTTTTAAACTTATCAATGATAAGTTTTTCTAACCTTTTGATATTCATGGTTATAAATCCTTCAATGATTGACTGCAATAATCCTTATTCAACATATACCTAAGCTGGTTTATTCTTCTACACTCTATTGGATTTTTCATTTTCAGTCTAGAATGAGATGCACTGTTTTAAGGTCAAAAACCCACTTTTTGAGCGTTTTTAAACACCTTCTGACAAAAAACACCCACACTGCACTCTCTAGCTTTACATACACTCCCCTGTCCATTAAAAAAGTCGCTATATAAACCACTGAAATTCCATGATTTTTAAAGCCTCGTACATATTAAGCCGAAACGACTCTTATGGAACAACATAAAGGCACTCTACATTTAGCACATTATGGAAATATACAATGGATTCTGGATCAGGAGAGGTATTTACCATCGAAAGTATGTGCAAAAAATTTGAGAAATAAAAATCACAATTAAGTAACAGCTAGGAGGGCAAAGTTATGGGAAAGCCAGCAAGAAAAATAGATATTACACAGTTCAAACATAAGAAGAAAAAACGGAAAAACAATCCCTCCATTGGTCTTGTTAGCAATAAAACAGAACCACTTAAAGGTGAAAAGAAAAAGAAATATGCTTTTGATGAACATCTTTCTCCTGAATTGCACTTTGATTCTAAAAGATCAAAAGTTGAAAAAATTATTGATAAAGGTCTATCTGGTTCAGAAGAAGAAGCTAAAGTGGCACTTGAAAAATTAAAGCAAATGCAAGAACCATATCTTAACTGGGCAGGGAAAGCAGAACAAACCTCTTTTGAAATTCCAACAGTATCACTCCATACACATGAAAAAATAGATTCCAGAGCTATTATTGAGCGAGTACGAAAAACAAATTCTGTAAATTATGAGCAGTTATCCATGTTCAAAGATGAGCAAATTATTCCTGAAAATGAAGCTATAGATTTTTACAAACACGATAAAAATTGGAGCAATCGCTTAATTGCTGGTGATTCTCTCTTGGTGATGAGTTCTCTTCTAGAAAAAGAGTCTATGGCAGGAAAAGTGCAGTGTATTTATATTGATCCACCCTATGGAATTAAATATGGTTCTAACTTCCAACCTTTTACAAATAAAAGAGATGTAAAAGATAAGAAAGATGAAGATTTAACAGCAGAACCAGAAATGTTAAAGGCTTTTCGAGATACATGGGAACTCGGTATTCATTCTTATTTGACTTACTTAAGAGATAGACTGTTATTGACAAAGGAGTTACTCACGGAAAGTGGCTCTTGTTTTGTTCAAATATCTGATGAAAATGTACATCTAGTACGAAATCTGATGGATGAAATTTTTGGAAGAGAAAATTTTATTGTTCAAATTTCATATAGGACAAAAACAAGACCTTTAGGTGCTAAACTATTAGAACCTCAAGCAGATTATTGTATTTGGTATGCAAAATGCAAAGATAAGGTAAAATATCATCAACTTTTTTCAAATAAAAATGTTGAAGGAAATAATATTTGGAAGTGGGTAGAGTTACCAAATGGAGAAAGAAGAAAAATGACAGCAAATGAGATCAGTAAACACTCTCTATTACCAAAAGGGTCAAAAATTTATAGAACTGCTGATTTAAGACCAGCAGGATTTAATTCTAATTGTGTTTATAATTTTGAATTTGAGGGTCGTATATATCAGCCTCCTGGGAATAGCAGTTGGATTACTAATAAAAATAGGATGAGTATATTGGCTGAAAAAGGTTATTTACAAGCAAATAAAAAAACCTTAGAAAGGGTAATTTTTCTTGATGATTTTCCTATCCAACCAATTATGAATTTGTGGACAGATTCTGTAGGTTCAATTGATAAAAAATATGTCGTTCAAACTTCTGATAAGATAATACAAAACTGCATTCTAATGACTACAGATCCAGGAGATATTGTCTTTGATCCCACTTGTGGTAGTGGCACAACAGCTTATGTAGCAGAAAAATGGGGAAGACGCTGGATCACTTGTGATACTTCTCGTGTAGCTATTACTTTAGCAAAACAGCGACTTATGACTTCTGTTTTTGACTATTATAAATTAAAAAATCAAGATGAGGGTATAAGTTCTGGTTTTCAATATGAAACTGTACCTCATATTACTTTAGGTTCCATTGCTAATAATGAACCTCTAAAAGAAGAAATTTTATACGATCAACCTCTTAAAGATAATAAAAAAGCCAGAGTGACAGGTCCTTTTACTGTAGAAGCTGTTCCTTCTCAAATTGTGCAGGCTATAGGACAAGAGAAAAAAATCTCCTTCAAATATGAATGGCTGGATGGAGTAAGAAAATCAGGCATTAAAGGAAAAAAAGGAATAGTAACTGACATGAATTTTGTAAGACTAGAAAAATTGTCAGGTTTTAAATACCTTCATGCAGAAGGAGAAACAAAAAATCCAAGAAGCGTTGTGATTTCTTTTGGACCAGAGCACTCCCCTCTGGATAAAAGACAGGTGGAATTAGCTTTAAAAGAAATGGAAGAAAAAAAAGAAAAACCAGATGTTTTGGTTTTTGCTTCTTTTCATTTTGATCCTGAAGCATCAAGGCTTATCAATGAATACAGTTCAAAAAATACAAAAGCCGTTCAGATTCAAATGAATATGGATTTACAAACTGTTGATTTAAAAAAGAGAATATCCAACGATAGTTTTTGGCTTGTTGGCTCTCCTGATGTGACGATAAAAAACAACTCTGGAAAAAATAAAGATGAGTATGTTCTGGAAGTTAATGGCTGGGACTATTACAATCCCTCATCTGGAGTAATTGAATCAGGAGGAAAAAGTAAGATTGCTATGTGGGTTTTGGATACAGATTATGATGGAAGAGCTTTATTTCCAAGGCAAGTGTTTTTTCCCATGTCTGGAAAAAGTGATGGCTGGGCGAAATTGGCCAAAAGTTTAAAGTCAGAAATAGATGAAAACTTAATAGAACAATATAGAGGAACAAAATCTCTTCCCTTTAAAAATGGGAAGAATAATAAAATTGCTGTCAAAATTATTGATGACAGAGGAATTGAATCTTTAAAGATTTTTGATTTTCCAAAGAGAAAAACAAATGTACTTAACTCATCAAAGAAATTTTCTAAAAAGGCAGCGTAATGAATTCAAAGTTTAAAGAAAAAATTGACAAACTGATTATAAACTCTCCTTTTACAGAACCAAGTCAACACTGGGATTTTGAAAAAACAAAAGGCAAACACTTTATACAAGAAGGACGAAGACCTGCTGGATATGTCATTGCTTCTCAAAGTAAAAAATATCAAGAAGTTGGTGATTTTATAGAGCTTCCTTTGGTGAATAAAATTCGTCCAAGAGTCAAAAAATGGAGAGACCAAGGTTATCCTGGGGTAACAGGCATCACAAAAAGGCTTTTGGAGTTTTGGAATACAAAAAAAGCAGACGGCAGGGATTATGAATTTTTCTTCTGTCAAAAAGAAGCTATGGAAACCCTTATCTGGCTTAAAGAAGCTCATGATTCAGAGAAAGTGGGAATTGAAATTCCAAAAGATGGAGGAAATTTTGAAAGGCTGTGTACGAAAATGGCTACAGGTACGGGGAAAACTTATGTTATGGCCATGACCATTGCATGGCAGATTTTAAATAAATTAGCTTATCCTCAAGATGCTAGGTTTTCAAAATATGTTTTTATCATAGCTCCTAATCTGACGGTAAAAAGTCGCCTTTCTGTTTTGGATTTTAATCATTCTGGCAACTATTATGAGGAGAAAAAGATTGTTCCTTATGATTTATTGTCCAACATCAGACAAGGAAAAATTCATATTGAAAACTGGCATACCCTTATGTGGGACAATGAAGAAAAAATCCAAAACAGGAAAAGTGTTGATAAAAGAGGAGTCAAAAGTGATGAAGCTTATATCAGAGATGTTCTAGGTGATGTGTCCAGAGCAAAAAACATTTTGGTAATTAACGATGAAGCTCACCATGCATGGAGACACAGAAGGGAGGAAAAACAAACAGGAGTTGATAAAAAAGAAAAAGAAAGGGCTACCTGTTGGATCCAAGGGCTTGACCGGATACATAATACTAGAGGAATTTTAAGTTGTTTTGATTTTTCAGCTACCCCTTTTGCTCCTTCAGGCACAAAAGGAAAAGCGTCTTACAAAGAAGATTTATTCTCATGGATAGTTAGTGATTTTGGTTTAATGGATGCTGTAGAATCCGGCTTGACTAAAACACCTCGTTTTGTTGTTCGTGATGATGGACCTGTGAATCCAAAAAATTTAAAATCAAAACTTTATCATATTTACGATGACGAAGAAGTGAAGAAAAATTTAACAAGAAAATCCAAACCAGATGAAATACTTCCTGAATTAGTGAGAAATGCTTATTTACTATTAGCCCATGATTGGAATCAAACCCTGAAAGATTGGAAAGGTACTAAAATGCCAACACCGCCAGTTATGATTTCAGCAGTAAATAGAAAAGAAACGGCAGACAGAGTGAATTATATGTTTGATAAGAACAGAATCTCAATTCCTGAGTTGTGTAAAAAAGAAAAAACTGCTCTTATTTATTCTGACTTAGATTTTTCTAAGGAAAAAGATAAAGAGCTAAGAGAAAAAGTAAACACTGTTGGTCAGATAGGAAAACCAGGAGAACAGTTAAGGCATATTATTTCTGTTGCCATGCTGTCAGAAGGTTGGAATTGTCAGACAGTAACACATATTATGGGATTAAGGGCTTTTTCCAGTCAGCTTTTATGCGAGCAGATTGTGGGAAGAGGTTTAAGACGAACTTCCTATGATTTGAATGAAAAAGGTTTTTTTGATCCTGAATATGTAAATATTTTTGGTATTCCTTTTTCTTTTATTCCTCAAGAAGAATCGCAAGACGGGAATCCAAGACCATCTTCTCCAAAATTACCAATTTTCTCTGATCCTGAAAAAGAGAAATATAAGATCACTTGGCCAAATGTAGAAAGGATTGATTTTAATATAAATCCTTTTTTAAAAGTTGATTTTGGAAAGATAGAACCTTTAAGAATTTCAGAGATTAGAAAAATTGCAGATTTAGCCCATGAAATTAATGGGCAACCAGATTATGAAAAAATAAAAACTATAGATATGGAAAAATTGATTACAGAAAAAGATGTGCGGATGCAAAGATTGATATTTACTGCGTCTGCTAATGTATATGATCAAATTAATCCAGATTGGAAAAGAAAAGTAAATAAAGAGTTTGCTTTTTCTCAGTTGCTTCATATTGTAGAAGAATTTTTACAATCTGATAAGTTTCAAATTGAACCAAAATCTTTTCAAGAAGATGAAATAAAAAGAAAAATTTCTATTATGATGGGAATGGAACAGATTGTTCGAAAAGTTTGTTTTGCTATTAAAAATCAAAATTCAGAGGAATTAGTACCTATCTATAAAAATCCAAAATATTGCTCGACAAAAGAAATGTTACAATGGAGAACTGGTAAAAAAACAGATATATTTAAAAAAACACATCTTAATAGGTGTGTTGTGGATAGTGCTTGGGAATTGGCTCACGCCAGAGAATTGGATAGAAATCCGTATGTTAAAGCATGGGCAAAAAATGATCATTTGGGATTTGAAATAAAATATGTTCATAATGGAGCTGTATGTGATTATGTCCCTGATTTTATTATTCAGCTTTCAGATAATAGTCACCTTATTCTTGAAGTTAAAGGGATTAAAAGACCAAAAGATGAATCAAAATGGGAGTATATGAAGCTGTGGATTCAAGCAGTCAATCAAGATAAAGAAAACGGATTCTGGCGATTTGATATTTCTCAAGATGAAACTGGTCAAAAAATCCATACAATTATTGATGAAATTTTAAAAATTAAAAAATCAGCCTAACTTTTTATGAGTATTTAAAATGAAAATTAAAAAAGATAATATTATTAAAATTCTCGATTCTATCTACGATAATGCTGTGGATGGTTTGCCCGGTACACTTTCTATAGAAGAGAAAGCAGAAGAATATTTAAGAAATAACAAAGAAGAAGCTATTGATTCTGTGATCCGATGGGCTGTAGCAAAAAGTACGACAGCAGGTTTTGTGTCTTCTGTAGGTGGTTTGATTACTCTGCCTATTGCTGTTCCTATTGGATTGGCATCTTCTTTGTATGTGCAGATGCGTATGGTAGCCATAATTGCCAGTATATGTGGACATGATGTGAGAGCTGATAAGTTTAAAACTTTTATATATTGTTGTTTAGTTGGTGATGTGTGTACAAACATTTTAAAAGATGCTGGGGTTAAAATCGGTGAGAAATTAACTTTAAAATTGATTGGTTCAATAAGTGGTGAGGTTTTGTTCAAAATAAACAGTTTGGTGGGTTTTAGATTATTTACAAAGTTTGGAGAAAAAGGAGTTATAAATTTAGGAAAAGCAGTGCCGTTTTTAGGCGGTTTGATAGGCGGAGCTATTGACTGGTATTGGTGTAAGAAAACCGGAGAAACTGCAAAAAAATTGTTCTTCAAGAAATAATTTGTACTGGAATGTATCGTCAATTAAGCTGATCATTGGAGAGAGGAATATATCTGGCAATTTTCCCTGAGTATTCAAAAAACCCTGTGATTTCAATAACTTATAAGATTGTGCCGACACTGTCGGCACTTTTCAATTAGGGTTGAATTTTCAGATTGTAAACACTTTTCTATACTAACTCAGCTCAAGTACCCTGCACTTTATTTAGATGTCACTCAAAAAGTTTTTCTTTTAATAATATTTATAGTCTGCAATGCCCCTTGGACTGCACACTTAAACTGAAAAAGTTTCTATAATCTATTGAATTTTTCATTTCCAGTCTAGAATGAGATGCCTCATTTTCAGGCCAAAAACCCACTTTTTAGGCAGTTTTAGTACTTTTTTTGGATTATGAATATGCATTTTTTTTAAATTATTCTTGAAATGTACTCATATTATGAGTACAATAAGGTAAAATGTATGTTGTTGATCTAGGGCTGGTAAAGAAATTTCTTAGAAAAATACCTTACCCTATTTGTCATAAGGTACAGATATGGGCAGACATGGTTGAAAAAGAAAGCTTACCATCTGTTCAAAAAGTAAGAGGATTTAAAGATCATGCATTGAGAGGCAAACGTAAAGGGCAAAGAACTGTATATTTGAATAGAAAATGGAGATTAATTTATACAACTCATAAAAAAAAATCAACTTGTTACGATTACAGTAAAGGAGGTAATACCCCATGACTACTAAAAGAAAATATGGAACAAAAGAAATGGCAAAAGATTATGGACCTGTCACTTTTGCAAAACTATTGCATACTTATCGTGTCACAGAAGGGCTAACTCAGAGTGAACTTGGAGAAAAAATTGGAGATTTAAGTCGTGGAATTATTTGTGATTATGAAAATGGCCGTCGCATCCCTTCTCCTGCTAAAGCGGCTGAAATAGCAGGTGCTTTAGGGGAGATTGAATCTTATTGGGTGCAAACAACAATTCAAGATTATCTTCGTCAATATGATTTGAATTACAAAGTTAAACTGGCTTAACTCATCTCAGCAAAAACTTGATCTCTGATAGAACTTAGATGAGAGTTTTTTTATTATCCTTTTGATTTGTATTTCTTCATAAAAATTCTGAGTCCCTTCCTTTTATAAGCATTAAACTTACATAAGTTGACCATAGGAGAAGGAGATTTCTGGCAATACTTTTGGAATATTCAAAAAATCTTTTAACTTTAATGCTTTAGAAAATTTCGAAGACAGTGTTTGCGTTTTTTGAATAATCTGAAAAAGGGCCGACAGCGTCGGCCCTTTTTAAAAATCTTGAATTTGGCAGAGGTTAATCATTATATAAATGCTTTAAATTATGCCGTTGAAGAGCTTAATGACCTTCCTTTATCATTAAGGCTGTTAAAAAAAACTCACAAACGTTTATTATCTGGTGTAAGAGGAAAGAAAAACTTACCAGGAGAAATTAGGAGAAGCCAGAATTGGATTGGGGGATCTAATTTAAAGGATGCTTTTTTTATTCCTCCTTCTCACGAGCGTCTCAACATTTGAAAATGAGTCATGATGCTGCCAGCAGGTTAATACAAAAATTTCAAGAGTTTAAATTTTTAAAAGAATTAACAGGATTTTCACGAAATAAATTGTTTGTTTTACACGAATACCTAAATTTGTTTAAATAAAGATGTTAACCTAGAACCAGAGAGTTAAATTCTACTTAATAAGAATCTCTTTGTTCAGAAGAGTTTATCAGCGGGTGCTTGCGGGATACAAGAGCGGTTTTTTGTTAATTAGTTGACTTATTTTAGCGTTTTTTCTAATCCCTTTTTGGCCAGTCGGTCCGACAAGTACACTTTAGAGTACATAGGGTGGACAACAAGGTTTTTAAGAACAACGAAGCAGGAAATTTTGAGTGTTGGATAAGAATTTTTCGTAATTGCTTTGATCAATGAAAACAGGATTTGCATTTTTAAACTCACTTAAAAAAACCTCCATTCCAGAAGCTTTTTTTCTTCTTCCATACTTTACCTCAATGGCGTAAATATTTTTATTAAAATCAAATACAAAATCTACTTCTTTATCTTTTTTTCTCCAATAGTAGAGGGAACCTTGAAGACGAAGGAGTTGTGCACCTACTGTAGCTTCAAAAACACGAGCTGTTAAATCTCTTCTTCCATGAAATAAGGAAAAACAAGGAGCTAGCGGAAGAAACTTTGGAGAGCTTGATTTTACTTTTAAAGGTTTGTTGGAAAATTTTTCCAAAGATTGAAACAAAAAAGCTTTTTCATATAATGAAATATACGTTTTTATAAGATCCGTGTTCCCTTTATCTTGAAGCTGTCCTAACAATTTTGTGTAACTGATTTCTTGAGCAGGATAACCACAAAGGATTTCAAATATTTGCCTAAAAAGCGCTGGTTTTTTAATATGAGAAAAAGAGAGAATATCTGTATTAATAACAGGGTTAATAATAGAGTTTTTGATGTAATTTTCAAACACGGTATGATTTTTAATAAATTTATACGAACCCGGATACCCTCCCACTTCTAAAAATCTATTTAATGAAATGTGAGGAATCATTTTTTTTGTTTCTATAAAATTCCAATGATGAACAGGGATCATCTGATACCTGCCGGCTAAACTCTCAACTAACCCTTTTTGAATTTTCAGAGAACTTGAACCTAGCAAAATAAATTTTATTTTCTTTTGTTTTGATTTTCTATTTTGTTCATCCCATATTTTTTTAATGATTTCAGACCAGCGGCTGATTTTTTGAATTTCATCAATGACAAAATAGCCGGCATTTTTATCTCTTGCATTTTGCCATTCACGCAAAAGCCAAGAAGTTTCATTTTCTAAAATCCCGTCTGCGGAACTATAGTAATAAGGTTTCTTTTGAGATTTTAGAAAATACATAACTCCTGTTGTTTTTCCTGTCTGTCTTGGGCCTTGCACAATTTGAATAAGATTTGAAGCAAGCAAACCTTTCTTAAGAGTTTTTACAAAACACATAGGAATCGTTTTCATAGCATAGAAAGAATATAGCAAAATACTAGATAAGTCTAGTATTTTTAATAGATATATCTAGTATTTTGTTTATACAGTTAAAGATTAAACTTTTTCACTGATTTGTAAGCCAATTGCAATACTAAAGTAAGATTCAGGAAAGAAACATTTGGCCAATTTTGACAGGATACTCCCGTGAGAAGAGGTTATCAGCGGGTGCTTGCGGGGTGCAAGAGCGGTTTTTTTGGAATGGTTATTGAGACCGGGCTAATTCTCTAAAATACTTTTCTGCGCTTGGCATAGCTCTTTCTGTACACTTGTCTATTTCCCGAATAAGATACATTGTTGGATTGCCAGGATGCCCATCATCGTATAAGTCGTCTGTGGAACTAGCTTCAATGATGCATTCAGCCTCATAGGAGCCTTCAATAGGCTCTACAAAATCTGGATCTGCACTCCAGCTGTAATTCCATCTTGAGAAACTAAACTCCAGCCCGCATTCTTCTTGATCAAAAGAACAAGATAGATAGTTAAAATCAATCCAGAAATATCCTTCGCACCATGAGTCTCTGCATAATATATCCAATTCAGCTAAAAGCCTGTCAGCATCATCATAAAGGAGTTCATCTGTCTCCGCAGCAGCTGTGTGAGAACCAGCAATCAAAGTTATCTGAATCAGCATTGCTGTTAAAATTATTTTTAAAAACATTTTTTTACCTCCTTCTAAAAAGCTGTTGATCATAATTTGTCTTTGGTTTACACCAAAGACACAGCGGGTTTTTCGGTTTATACCAATTTTCTGCCCTTATCAAAACAAGTAATCATTTTTTTTTGAGAGAAGTGTCAAATTTTGTAAAACTTACATCTTTCTTGAAATTTTTTCAGGTAATTTTTTTCTTTAAATATGAACTGTGTGGATTGGTTTTCATTTTTTTTGAAAGCCCAACAAGCATTGCGAAAAAATAAGATGGTGGGATTATTTCTTGTGCCGTTGGCGGGGGATTTTTGGAAGAATTAAACCACAAATAAATCTGATTTTGAAAACTTTAGTTTTGTGGACAGCTGGCAGCTTTAATCAGTGGATGGGGAGTGCTTCCCTTTTTTCAGTTTAATACCGGGCTTAGCTTTGCAGTTTACACAACGGGTGTAGCGGATAAGAAAGTCCATCACATTGGCTTTCGTTCCGTGTTTTTTGAGTTCAGCAGTGATTTGTCTCAGATTTAATCTAGGATGAGCGGCCATATTGGGAAGTTCTTTTAAAACCAGCGCCTGTTTTTTGGGAGGAAACAGCGCCGCCGCTCTTAAAAAATTACGAACTTCCAACTGAGAATGTGTATCCAGCAAATTTAATAAAGCTGTTTCATACGCTTTGTTTTGTGAAATGTTATTTAACAGAATTCTGTTTTTGGTTATTTGTACAGCTGTTGTGTTTCGTATTTTTTTTGTGGTGTGGACAAGTGTTTGCCGCATAGCCCATCCTGTTCTAGTCAAATCAAAAAGTCCAAAACCGACAGCCCATTTAGCGTGCAGGTCTTCTGCTAAGGCCAGCCGCCACTCCTGCCTTATATCGTCAATACTCTGGTTGTCTCCAGTTTGAGACAAATAGGCGTTGAGCATTTTTTCTTTTAATTCGCGGTGCTGGCTGGCTCCCTTATACCTTAATGTATAATCTGCAACAGCGGATGTTACGGCCACACCAGAAGAAGCCAGTAAAACCGGCAGCCCCACCACTCCTAAATAAGGCGCTATAACGGCTACAGCGGCGCTCCCTACAGCACTAGAAATTGTGATGCTGTCTTTTATAAAATTTTGTCTTTTTCTTCTATCAGAAATATTTTTTACAGCTGTACAAATAATAGAGGAGTGTTGCGGGGTTTTTACAATAGACAGGCTCACAATATCCGGATGAACCTGAAGAAGCTCTTCAATGTCTCTTATCCTCTTAGATTTATACTGATCAGCCAGTTTTTTCTTTTCTCTATTGCCTGCGGCAGTTTGCAATCGACTGTGATACTCTTCATCTTCTTTTTGTTTTTGCTGTTTTTGCGACAACAGACTATGAATGGATGCGTTAGACCTTGAGAAATACTCACTGAGAGCTGTTCTTGTTAATTTGTCTTCAATGGGTTTAAGCAGAGGGAAAGCATCTTTGTTGGTTAAAATAGTTTCTTCAAAGCCTTGTATCCCCAATAGCTTGGAATTCATTTTTTCCAATTCTAGAAAGCCGGCGGCAGAATGTATAGATTTTGTTCTTAAAACAGCCCCCAGTTCAGTGCTGTATATTTGAGCCAGTGTTTCCTGGTACTCTCTAAAAGAACTGTTTTTGAGTCTTTTTAGCGCAGTTGTGTATTTTTCTTTTATTTTGTGGAGAGCCGGCCGATTTGCAATGTGACTGGAAAGTTTTGCAGATTCTTTTTGTTTTTCCTCCAGTATCATTTTTCTAGAGGTATTGTATTCTCTCAAAATGTTGTTCAGACGTGAAATATGCCGGTTCAAATATTTTGTTGTATCTTCTAGTGTGAGAGGTTTTGCTGTTGACGAGGCTAAAGATTTTGTACGCTCTTTTTCAATAATTTTTCGCAGCAGCTCTGTCTCTTGTTCTGAGCAGATGTTTTTTACACCGTTATTCGGCCGGCAAAAAAGACGCATGGCTGAGCTGGCAAAGAAAGATTTTTTCAAATTATCTTCTTTCAACCTGCTTTCCATTAGAATTCTGGCTTTTATGCTTTTTTCCAAAGCTTGAGATAAAATTTCATTTTGTAAATTGGATTCAGCAGTAGGGGAATTTTGTGTTTGCTGTAAGACAGCAGAAAATGTTTGTTTTATTTGATTCCTTTTGGAATGGCATGATTCACAATTGGAGAAAGACACAGCCTCTGAAGCTCCTTCCTCAAATCGGTTTATCATAGAAACGGCGTCCGGCTCTTCCAGGATCCTGCCTTCTTTGCAGTTTTTCATTTTGTTGTAAATATTCATAAAATGTTTCAGATGCTTGTATTCTTTTCCTAAAGAGGAAGAAAGGAATTTAGGATCGGATGTTTCAAAATGTGTTTCTGTTTCTGCTAAAAGATTTTGCAGTTTTTGTGGATGATGCTCGTATTCAATTTCCATCCAGCATCGTTCTTGGTTTTTTCTTCCATGTTTTATGGAGCTGTTTTCACACCGTTTTACGGGCATAGGCTCTCTGATAGAATCATAATAAGGTTGAAAAAAATGATATTTTTTCAAAAACTGTTCTGTTTCATCCGCTAGAGCAGCTGAAGACAGTATAAATAGATAAATCGGAAATAAAATATTCATACTTTTTTTATCGGCCGGGTGGTTTTTAGTATTTAGAAAATCATGCTTTAATATTGATCTGAGCAGAAATGCAGAGTTTTGAAATAAACTGCGGTTCTGCCTAATATTTCAATGGTTTTCAGCGGCCTCCTATGGTACGCCTGCTGAAAGCAGGAAAAAATGAGATATTTTTTGATTATTTTTTTTGTTTTCAATGCACCGGTACAGGCAGATATAGAAAAAACCTCTTGTTGTTCATATTTCTTGGCCGGCGGCCTTTCATCATCAGCTCCTGACAATCCTCAGGATTTTGCCGAATACATGAGCAAAGGGATGCTGCTTGAAGAAGGGCAGAGCGAGCTGTTTGAATTTTATAGAAACAACTGGTTCAAAGGTGAGGCATTTGTCAATTCACACTCCAACAAAAGTCTTCAGGATGTTCTCGAATTTTTAAAAAAAAGTCCTGCACTTTCAGAAAGACTTCAGATAAGAGAGCAGATTATTTCTTTTCAAACACGAAGCATCCCGCGGCCTGAAAGTCTTGTGCGGTTTTTGAGATCTTTTAGAATCTCCAGCAGCGGCAAAAGAAATAATTTGCTTCAAATAGAGGATAACTTAGGATTTTGGCAGAAAATGTTTGGTTTTGAAAAACTGGATGAGAAAGCTGTCCTAACCAAAACAGAGATAAAAAAGTTGAAGGATCAATACAGGGAAACTTTTTTATCTTACTTAGATACTGTCATAGACGAAAAAATGAGAGAGTTTATCAGGAATCCCTCTCACAACAACAGAAATAGATTGTTGATTTTATACAAAATTCTCAACAGACAGAGAAAAAAGATGCTGGTGGAAAGTAAAGATGTAAAATTTATTTCTCAGGCCATAGTGGATTTGGCAGAGACCGCCGGTTTTGGAAATAACAACTATGTTCGTTTGATAAAAAGCAGGGATCTGCTGGAGAATGTAGATGGGCTGCAGAAAATTTTGGAGGAAAAAGAAATTATTTCTTCCAAATTCGGGTTTAAGAACGGTTTCCAGGAGCTCAGGCAGACTTTGAATGTTAAACCTACAGAGGATATAACACACCGGCTTCGTCAATTGAAGCAGTATATTGCAGACTCAGATTTTGTTGTCAAAGAATCAAAGCCTTTCAGGTTGAGAGCTTTGTCCGTACAAGAAGCTCCTTTTAGATCTTGTCTTGGAGGAGACTGCGCTACAAGCGTTTATTTTTACACTCCCTTGGATCCCAATTATTATATTTTTACTTTGACAGATGATCGTCATAAATCTTCTGGTTACACCACAGTCGTTCTGGGTCATGCTTTAGATTCTCAGAAAAGGAAAGTAAAAACTGCTTTTGTAGATAAAGTGCAAAATGTCCCTGAGGAGTACATCATCTCTGTGCTGGAAGGCATCAGGTTGAGTTTAAAGGAGCATGGCTATACACTTGGAGTTCCAAAAAGAACGGGCGGTGAAAACGGTTTATCCAACGACAGCTCCACACGCCGCTACATAGAATCTAAAATACTGCCGTATCTTGCGCAGCCATTAAATTCTTTTGAGCCTCATAAGCATCCTTACAAATTTGAATCAGGACACTCAAGAGCTGAACACCGGATGGATATGCTGGAATTTGAAAAAAAAATGATATTTGAGTTGAATCAGGCTGTTATTGCACAGGGGGAAATTCACTCTCCTTTTTATTTGGCTGACAATAATCTGGATTTGAATACTCTCTATAAATCCGTTCTTGAATTAAAGGACTCGGACCGTGCGGAGGATCAAATAAAATTTTTAAACAGCCTGATTCCAATGATGAAAGTAAAGGATGTTCTTCATTTGCCCAATGATTTTTTGGCGAACCACACCCACAGTGTATTTGAGAAGAGATGGTATGACTTTAAAATGAGAAAGCAGGCTCTGTATATTTTTTTGGAAGGAGATGCTTATCATGTCAAAACTTATCGTACAGAATCTCCCGTGCAGAGTATGGATTATGTACAAAGAATTCTTTATAAATTTTTTACAGCTCAAGAAAGAAAACTCATCATAGGAGAAATGAGCAATTGGAAAGACACCCGCCGGCAGTATAAAAAAATGTTTATTAGAAGGCTGTCAAGCCATACTTTTCAGACAAAGACCTTGGATGAGCTGGATTTCATATTGAACTCTGAATGGGGTAAGATACTGGATGTTAATACCAGCCTGTACAATTCACATTATTTAGAAACTCCTCTTATGTCGGCGATTTCTTATGGAGATATGGACAGAGCTCGTCTTTTCCTAGAACATGGTGCAGATGTCAATATTCAAAATTATAGAGGCAATACAGCTCTTATATGGGCCGTACTGCACGGATCTGCAAGCGGAGTGGAGCTGTTGTTGAAAAGTGGAGCGGATGTCAGCATTACCAATAATGATGGTGAGTCAGCTCTGGTGCTTGCCGCAGATGAGGGAAATTTGGATATGGTTAGACGTCTTCTGAGGTACGGCGCTGATGACGTTAAAGTTAAAATGTTTAGTTGTAAAGCCTCTTTCCTTCTCAATACACAGCCTCCCTTTTAAGTAATTTTAAGTAATATTTTTATAAATTGTGAAAAAATTACTCATTCTTAATAAAAGATTGATTTATTAATATTTTCTTTTTAAACTGCGATGCAGGAATAGAATCTTTGTAGTTGGGAGAAGGAGGAGTTATCGTGAAGTTTTTAGTGTTTTATTTGGCATTCGGATTTGTGCTGATGGCTGGTGCTGAGAAAGTTGATGCAGTCCCCGGGGATCATTATGTTGTTCTAGAAGATGGTAAGAATTATGTCTTCAATGAAGAGGGAAATTTAGTACCCGCCGGTGTGGTTGTTCTTGGAGAACCTGCTCTCAAAGGCGCTTGTTTAGCTGGAAAATCTTTTAATCAGAAAAAGGCTGGATATGATGTCGATAAACAAGATTTTTATTACACGATTTCCAATAACTCCTACGGGCCGATTGTTGTATCAATCACCACTGCCGATAAAAGAGGCCTGTTTTGTGCAACGCCTTTTCGCGTTCTTGAAAGCGGCGAGTGTCTGAAAGTTTATGAAGACAACCGTCTGCAGTCTTTAGCAAGCATCAGGGGAGTGAATGAAGAAATTATATGCGGCGGAGCTGGATTTGGCAAAAAAGCTCTTTGTACTGCCGGAGGCGG
This sequence comes from Bdellovibrionales bacterium, assembly GCA_965199935.1. GTDB lineage: Bacteria > Bdellovibrionota > Bdellovibrionia > Bdellovibrionales > UBA1609 > JAPPLG01. The sequence goes on along the minus strand of CBDATD010000001.1, from coordinate 92,034 downwards.
CAATAGCTATGAAATTACTGATGTGATGAACAGCACAGATAGTCCGGCGGGTAGTTACAATATTGCATTTCCTCCTGCTTCAAATAGAACTGACTGCAGAGTTTTGTAATCTGTTTTTTTCTAAGGCAGTTCATTTTGTGATGATCACAACGGCCTTTGATCCTTGAGATGTTTTTTCTGTACCTGCTGTTCTTGCACAAACGGTGTTCTTCCGTGCGTTTCATTTTGAGGCAAAAAAGTCCTATTTAATAGGGTTCTATTGAGTTCTTTATTTGAAAGAGTCATAATTGTTTTTGAAAGAACGGAGCCTTCAAGTGTTATGAAAATAGTTATTTTGTTATTGGCAGTTGGCAGTGCATGGGTTTTTGCAGATGCCATAGATGATCAAGTTGATTTTTTGCAGGCTCAAATGCAAAAAGCTTTAGATGTGCGGAATCTTAATGACGAAAATGTAAGGAGAAAAATGCAGGAGATTTCAAAAACTCTGCCTTCTTCAGATCTGAACCGTCTGAATCAGCGTGTTCACAATATCGAAGGAATGTCTCCTGAAGAATTGCGTAAAATGGATATTCTTGTAAAGCAGGAATTGGACAAACATGGAGTCACTAAATCTGATTTGAAACAAGTGAAAAGGCAGATTTCTGACCTAATCCCATCCCAGTAATTTCAGGCTTCTCGCCATTTTGCGAAAGCGGGAACTGTTCTTTAGAAAATCTGTGTGAACAAGTCTGCCAACTGCGGACATACGTTTTGCCTAGATAGAAGGGTTGTTTTCAGTGTCTCTCATCCATTTGTCCATTCGGTGGAGGGAGTTTAAAACATAACGCATTTCTTTATTATCTTTTTCCAGCCATTGCACAAGATTTTTCAAGTCCTCATACTCTGCCTTCAACTTCACCCATTCCTGATTTTTCTGTTTTAAAGCGGCCGTCAGCTCTTTATGTTTTTCCTCCAAGTTCGTTGGAAGAGAGTTTAGAATTTCTGTATCAGAAAGGTTTTTCTCCAATAGAGGCTGGTCCTTGATGAGATATTTTTCTGAGGAAATTTTACACTCAATTTCCCCGTCTGCAACCTTCTTTTGTAAAAAGGAAAGACTGATTTTGTAACGGTCCGCATATTCTTCAAGATGGATCCATCTTACTTTTTTGCTGTTGGCTACATCCATAACTGAGTCATCCAATTGTGAATCCATCCCGCCCCAAAAGACAAGCCCAAACTGACAAAGAGTAAAATAAATATCAAACTGTTCACCCAAGGAAGTTTTTCAAAGGGAGGCTTATTTTCTGATGGAGTGAACATGACGACCATTGGTTTTAAATAATAAGCGAGACCTGCAATAGATCCAATAACCGCCCAAAAAAGCATCCACCATAAACCCTTTTGCACCAATGTTTCAAAGACAAACAGTTTTGCAAAAAATCCAGCTGTAGGGGGTATTCCCGCCAAATTAAGTAAAAACCAGGTCAAGGATAGAGCATAGAAAGGTTTATAGTGGAATAGTCCTTTTAAACTTTGCAAAGAGTGTCCGCTGGTGCTGTCTCCTTCAAAAAACATGATGTGAGCCATGGCTCCTATTTGAATCACTCCATAAGAGATCAGGTAGTAAAATAAACTAGATACGGAAAATAAATCAGGATTCAGAAGGTTCATTATGATATAGCCGGCATGTCCGATGCTGGAGTAAATCAGTAAACGTTTAAAGTTGTCTTGAAAAATGGCAGAGACATGTCCCAGTATGAGGCTTAAAACAGCCAGCCATTGAAAGAGGGTCATCATGCTTTGGCCGGAGTGAGTGATAAATCCTCCAAAAAACACCAGTTTCAGCAAAAAGATGAGGATGCCCGCCTTGACCGCAGAAGACATGAAGGCGGCCAGAGGAGTGGCAGACCCTTGATAGACATCGGGCAGCCAAAACTGAAAAGGGAAAATGGCGGCTTTAAATAAAAGAGCAGTGCATATGCAGGAAAGCCCTAATACAAAGAGGCGGTTGTTTTGTATCAACATTTGTGAGTGTTGGAGTATTGCATTGAAGTCAAAAGATCCTGCGGCGACATAAACGAAGGAAAGACCCAAAAGGAGGACTGCCGCTGAAACTGAACCAAGTACAAAATATTTAAGTCCGGCTTCTATAGAGGACACACGGTCTTTGGCAAGAGGAATCATCAAGTAAAAGCAAAGTGAAATATATTCTATGGCGATAAAAGCCGAGACCAAATTGTTTGCCCATGTGATTAAACAGAGTCCTAAAACGCTATTCATAAAGAGAAACAAAAACTCTGAAAAAAACTTATTGTTTACAACATGATTCTTTTTTTCCAGCAGTAAAGGCAGAGTCATAATTCCCATGATTAAAATAGCTATTGAGAACAGCCAAGCGGGTTGATCCAGCCGGAGCAGATTGGAAAAAGCCAAACGATTTTCATATCCGATAGAGATCAAGGCCATAATAGAAAAACAAAAGCTCACAAAAGCCGAAGACACAACCCATAGGGGCCTCATTTCTCTTCCCTTTGAAACGGCTTTTGTCAGCAAAGGCAAAAGGGAAAATAAGGCAATACTCCATAAAGGAGCGGTGTAAAGAAAGTCCAAGAAAGAGAGTTTCATTTTGGGTGTCCTCTTGTGTTGGAGGAGAGTTGATTCTCTGTTTTTTTGTCAGAAGGTGAGTGCAGAGTTAGAGTGTAATGCCCTTTGTTGTCTATCAGGGGATCCAAGCTTTGTTGAGAGTATTTAAAGAATGTATTGGGCCAAAGACCAGAGGCAAAAATAAGAATGATGATCGGTAGAATCACCAACACCTCTTTAATGTTGAGGTCTGGTATGTTTTGCATTTTTGCTGATCCAAAAAAAACTTTTAAAATGAGAAACAGCATATAGCCCGCTCCCAGAACCACCCCTGCAAGGGCGAAGGGAGCCCATTGTATTTTTTCTAAAAACACTCCAAATAAAACCAGAAATTCAGAGATAAATCCCCCTGTTAAAGGAAGGGCAATAGCGGATAAAGACACAATGAAAAACAAAGCGCTGTAAAGGGGAGTTAAGCGCGCCAGCCCTCCGTAATGGTCTAGATTTTTAGTTTGAGTGCGCGCAGAAATCATGCCCACGAGAAAAAACAGCCCTGCGGAGCTGAGTCCGTGGGTGAGCATTTGATAATAGGCTCCGGATAGAGAGTATTGATTGAAAACAAAAAGACCGAGTATGCAGTAGCCGATGTGTGAGACAGAAGAGTAGGCAATGAGTTTTTTGAAATCGGATTGAGCCAAAGCCATCAAGGCTCCATAGATAATGCCAAAGACAGCCAGGAAACAAAGCCAGGAAGAATAATAAAGAGAAGCCTCCGGAAAGAGGGGAAGAATAAATCTTAAGAACCCATAGACTCCCATTTTTAAAATGACAGCGGCTAGAAAAACAGAGCCGGCGGTAGGCGCCTCCACATGAGCTAAAGGAAGCCATGTATGAAAGGGGAATAAAGGAGCTTTAACGGCAAAAGCAAAGAAGAAAGCAAAAAACAAAAGGCTTTGAGTGCTGAGAAGCCAGCCTCCAACGAATGGAATTTTCAGTTTATAAAAATCAAGAATACTGGAGCTGAGTTCGCCTGTCTGCTCCTTTGCAAGAAACATTAAGGTCAACAGCCCTGTCAGCATAAAAAGAGAACCTAAGGCTGTATAAATAAAAAATTTCAGAGAGGCGTAAACGCGGTCTTTCCCCCCCCACAGCAGTATAAGAAAAAACAAAGGGAGCAGAGAGCCTTCGAAAAAGATGTAAAATAAAATACCGTCTAAAGAGAGGAAAGAGCCCATCACAAATCCCGTTAGAAGAAACAAACAGCCTAAGAACCCTTTGTTGGTTTTTTCTGAACCGAATGCGGAGTAAAAAGTACAAAGAGGCAGTAAAAAAGATGTCAGCAGAACCAGCCAGAAAGAAATACCGTCAATGCCCACGAAATACTGAATGCCCAAGGAAGGAAACCACTGTATTTGTTCAGAGAGCTGGATGGCAGAGCTGTCCGGATCAAAGACGTAAAATAAAACTAAACTAAAAATAAAATAAGCTGCCGCAAACAGAACAGCTGTAAGGCCGGCTCTTTTTTCAGGAAGGCAAAAAATAATCAAGGCGCCGATAAAAGGCAAAGCGATAAGATATGTCAAAATCATTTCATCACCTAAAAATCGCCGCTAAAATAAAAATAAACAGACCTATTCCCATGAACAGAATATAATGCCCCAGAACACCGCTCTGATAAAATCCTTTTTTTAAGGGAAGAAGATACTGTTTGCTCAAACGGATTCCTCTTTGAATAAAATCTGTTTCCACAGAACGAAACAAGGAAGCGCTTAAGTTCATGGCCCCTTCTGCAAAATAAGTTTGGTAAAATTGATCCAAACTCCAATTGATTTTAAAAATCCGCGGATGAGAGAGAAGCCCCTTTCTAAGAAAATAAACAGTCCCAGCGGCGACGGCTGTTGAAAACAATACAGAGGCTGCAGCCAGCATTATTTCAGAGGATAATTCTCCAGAGAATGTATAGTTTGGATTGACGAAACGGCTGAGCAAATGTTCGGGAATTATGTGCGGCATAAAATGCGGCCAATTCAAAAGGCCGGCGGTGAGGCTTAGAAAAGCCAGCACACACAAAGGGGCATTCATCATCCACCCCCCCTCATGTGCTTTGGAGTGATCTTGGGAGGACGGCTTCCAAAAGATATAGTAGAGAGTTCTGGTGGTGTAAAAAGCAGTGAGGCCGGCTCCCAGAAATGCTGTCAGCCAAAGCAGGATGTGTCCCTCATAGAAGGCATGGTATAAAATTTCATCTTTACTGAAGAAGCCGCTCAGAAAGGGCAGTCCCATTAGAGCCAGGGCGCCTATTAAAAAACTCACAAAAGTATAAGGCATTTTTTTTCTTAACTGCCCCATCTTTCGAATATCCTGCTCACCGCCTAAACCGTGAATCAAACTTCCGGCAGATAAGAACAAACAAGCTTTGAAGAAAGCATGAGTTGTCAAATGAAACAAAGCTGAAGGGAAAGCTCCAACACCTAAAGCGAGGAACATATAGCCCAGCTGTGAGATTGTGGAGTAAGCCAGGATTTTCTTAATATCCCAATTTTTACATGCTAGAAACGCTCCTAGGAAGGCAGTGAGAACTCCCATGACAGCCAGTATATTGAGAGCCAAAGGAACAGCCAGCCACAAAGAGCTGGTTCGGATAATCAAATAAACTCCGGCGGTGACCATTGTCGCCGCGTGGATCAAAGCCGACACAGGTGTGGGGCCTGCCATAGCGGAGGGCAGCCAAACATAAAGAGGAATTTGAGCGGATTTGCCGGCCGCACCCATGAACATCAACAGGCAAAGTGCGAGCAGTGACAGAGGAGGGGCTGATTCTGCATTTGTCAAATGTGAAAAATCCAAAGAGCCAAAGAGAGAAAAACATAAAAACAAGCAGGCGAGAAAAAAAGCATCGCCGATTCTGTTGACAATAAAAGCTTTCATACCGGCTATTGCTTTTTCTTTTTTGGTGAACCAAAATCCAATCAGCAGATAAGAGCAGAGGCCCACTCCCTCCCAGCCGACAAAGAGCAAAAGCAGGTTGTCTGCCAGCACCAAAACCAGCATATTGAATAAAAACAAGTTGAGGTAAGAAAAATAACGGCCCATTCTATCATCATTTTGCATATACTCTACGCTGAAGATATGAATAAGAAAGCCGACTCCCGTGATGATCAAAATCATTGTTAGACTGAGGGCATCCACGAGAAAAGAGAAGTTCACTTTCAACTGATTCAAAGTGATCCAAGGAGCCAATAACACTTCTTGAGCCGAACCGGAATAGGAAAAAAACAAATACAAAGCTGAGGCAAAAGAAATAAAACCGGCTGTACAGCCAATCCAGGCAGACACACATTTGCTCCAGCGTATAAAGGAGTTGGCCAAGAAGCCAATTAAAGGGGAGGCCAATAAAATACAAACAGCAAACGTCATCCGCGGAGCCTCTTGAATGCTTGGGTGTCAATCGTTTGAAACCTTTTGTAAGCCTGCACAGCCAAAGCCAATCCGACGCCGGCTTCCGCCGCTGAAATAGTCATGACAAAAAAGGCTGTGATTTGCCCATCGAGGTTTGCATAATATTGGCTTGCAGCAATCAGTATTAAATTGACTGCATTGAGCATCAATTCAATGCACATAAGAACAACCAGGATATTTCTTCTCAACAGCACCCCAAAAAGTCCAACAAAAAACAAAGCCAGTCCTAAGTAAATGTGATGATGAATGGTGATATGAACGAGTGTCATTACAGCTCCTCACTGCGGTTCAGAAGAACAACGCCTACAGCTGTGATCATAAGCAGAAGACCTATCCATTCAAAAAATAAAACATAATCGGAAAATAAGAGAACAGCTAAAGATTTTGTAGAAACCGCCTCCGGGGCGGTAATGTTATTAGTGAACCCTGTTGAATGAGGAACCACTCCTGAGAGAATACCCATCATAAAAACGGAGATAAAAGATTTAACAAATAAATGCTGGTGTTTTTTTGGTTCAGAAGTTTTTTTGCTGTCAAAAAGCATCATGACCATCACAAAAAGAACCATGACAGCTCCGGCATAAACCACAAGCTGTACTCCAGCAATGAAGTAGGCCCCTATGTTAAAAAAGAGTCCGGCCAAAGAGACCATCGTCAGAGCAAGATGAAGAGCACAGGTGATCGGATTTTTTCTAAACACAGTATTGAAAGCTCCATAAAGAGCTAAAAATGAAAGGGTGTAAAATAAAAAAGAAGAATTCATCAGGCTCCTCCCCACCGAACCAGCCAGATTGTTGTTGCTGTAGCTATAGCATTAAACAAAGACCATGGCAGTAATGTTTTCCATCCCAAGTCCATCAATTGGTCGTATCGAAAGCGGGGCAGTGTCCAGCGCGTCCATATAAACACCCAAAGGAAAAAAAGAACTTTAAAAAAGAAGCATAAAAAGAGGATTAGAGAACTCAAAAGACTTACGCCTGTGAGTGAAAAATGGGGCAGGAGCCATGATTGCAGATTTTCTTCGTTTAGAAAGGGATAAAAATTGTACCCCCCAAAATACAGGATGACCATCAGTGAGGAGGCCACCAGCATATGCCCGTATTCCCCCATGTAGAAAATAATGATTTTGATGCCTCCGTACTCCGTGTGGTATCCGGCGACAAGCTCTGCTTCCGCCTCTGGAAGATCAAAAGGCAGTCGATTGGACTCCGCGAATAAAGCTGTAAATAAGAGCAAAGCACCCAAAGGCTGGTAAAAGATGCCCCAGTTAGGCAGAAATGCAAGACTGACTTCTCTTGAAAAGAATTGAAAATTCAAAGGTTGATTTTGCATTTCAATAATTTGATCAAAGCTGAAAGTGTTGAAAAGAATGAGTACTCCCAAGAGGCTTAAGCTTAAGGCCAGCTCATAGCTGATGGCTTGAGCAGAGGCTCGAAGGGCTCCCAGCAGAGAAAATTTACTGCCGGAGCTCCAGCCGGCGAGAAGAAGGGAGTAAACAGCTAAAGATGAAATGCCGAAAACAAAGATCACTCCAATATCCATTGGGAAAGAACGCACTTCAAAAATATAAGGGCCCAGGGAGTGTCCAAATAATTGGAAAGTATCAATGTAAATAGGGGATGAAAGGGGCAAAGCTCCGAAAGCCAGAGCGACAGGGACGACAGCCAAAACAGGAGCTAGATAAAAATAAAACTTATTTGTTCTGCTGGATGCGAAATCTTCTTTGAAGATGAATTTTACCAGATCGGCCAACAGCTGTGTGAGTCCTAAAGGTCCGACCCGGTTCGGGCCAAAACGATTTTGCATGAAAGCTGAGGCGCGTCTCTCCACCCACACCAAGAGAGGCACCATTTGAACCATGAATAAAAAGATTAAAACTATTTTTACAGTGTTGACCACACTGGAGAAAATGTCTTCTCCCATTCCTTACTCCCAATCTATTTCCAGTTAAGAGCTTTGACTCGGATTTCCCAAAATAAACCCAGGATAAACAGTAGTAAAAAAACAATAAAAACCATTAAATAACTGAATCCGCTTCCTTTGTCCAAAAAATCTCTGTAAGCGACGGCCCAAGGGTAGAGAAAAATAATTTCTATATCAAAAAGGACAAATAAAATGGCTGTGAGGTAGTATCCGGAGGGAATACGAGAGCTTTTAGAAGGAGTGCCGATCAAACCGCATTCATAAGCAATGTCTTTATCTGAATCTGGAACTGTGTTTTTAGATTTTTGAAATCGTGTGATCAGATGACCCACAAGCATCAGCAGGCTGATAACAGCTGTAGAAACCAAAATAGCAATTCCAATAGCCAACAATGAATTCATAGAACACCTTGTTTTCAATGGACATGATACTTCACTGTGTTTGCGATTCCAAGAAGGATTAAGAACGAAGGGTCGAATAAAGAGAGTTGTCTTTCAAGCTGTGATGAATGGGAATTTAATCAGGGATTCAATACAAATCTAGATTTTTCTTTGTAACACCGCATTATTTTGATTTTTCTATAGTTTTATTTAATATTGGTTCTAATATTTGTACTATGGAAATCCAAAGAAGTTTTTTTGAAGCAGAGCCTTATTATTCCTCTCTTGCTGTTGGAGAGAATGTATTTCAGCTGCAAAGCCGCAGATATATTGGAAATAAATATAAATTAACAAATTGGATTTTTTCTATTCTCAGCAGAGAATGTTCGGGTGATTCTTTTGCTGATCTTTTTGCTGGGACAGGTGTGGTCGGAGCTGCGGCCGGCAGATACTTTGGTAAAATTATTTTAAATGATTTTCTTTACTCAAATTATGTGGTCTATAAAGCTTTTTTTGAAAAAGGACATTGGGATCGGAAAAAAATGGACTCCATTATAAACTACTACAATGGTATTTGTTTGGAGAGCCTATCTGAAAATTATTTTTCTAAAAATTTCGGCGCAAAATACTTTTCTAAAAATTCGTCAAAAGCAATCGGGTTTATCAGACAGCATATTGAAGAGAATAAAAGGTATTTCAATAGAAAAGAATACAATATTTTACTAGCTTCATTGATTTATTCGGCTGATAAGATTGCAAACACGGTCGGACACTATGATGCTTATTTTAAAAAAAAACGTGTTAAAGACAGCTTTTGTATGCGTTTAATAAATCCCATTGAGACAGGCAGTTTTTCAATTTTTAGAGAGGATGCAAACTTGTTGGTCAAAAAAGTTCAAGCGGATGTGGTTTATATTGATCCTCCCTATAATTCAAGGCAGTACAGCAGGTTTTATCATATTTTGGAAACACTCACAAAGTGGGACTGTCCGAAACTATACGGAGTTGCGCTAAAACCTCAAAGGGAAAATATGAGTGATTACTGTAGAGAAAATGCAAGGCATAAATTTTCTGAATTGGTTGGAGGTATAAACGCGAAATATGCAGTGGTGTCGTACAATAATACCTACACCTCAAAAAGCAGTTCCTCTCAAAATAAAATTTCCCTGGAGGAGATAAAAGACATATTGTCTAAAAAAGGAGAAACGAGAATTTTCGAAAAGTATTACCGGTACTTCAATGCCGGCAGCACGAATTTTAACAACCATAAGGAATATTTATTTGTAACCCGTGTTCAGCACAGCAAGAAAATAAGAAGGTCTCCTCTGTTTTATGTAGGGGATAAGTGTAAATTAATGCCCCAACTGCACTCCTTGTTTCCAAAGGATATCAATAATTTTTATGAGCCTTTTGTGGGAGGAGGAACAGTTTTTTTGAATATTCAGGCTAAGAAATATTTTTTGAATGATATAGATAAAAATTTGGTAAATATACATAACTTTCTAATAAAAAATTCTTCCAATCAAAATATTTTTTTTAAAAATGTTGAAAAAATTATACACAAATATAATTTGTCCCGCTCTTACAAGGAGGATATTGTCCCAATTTCTTTAAAACAGTCTTTTAAGAAAACCTACTATGCAAAATTTAATAAAATAGGTTATGAAAAGTTAAGAAAAAAAGTTAATGAAAATCAGGAAAATAACCCGCTCATTTTATACGTCCTGCTGATTTACGGATTTAATAGAATGCTTAGGTTTAACAGGAACGGTCAATTTAATCTTCCTGTTGGGAATGTAGATTTCAATAAAAATGTTATCCATGCTTTAGATGACTACTTTTCTTTTGTTGAGAGCAAAAACATAAGTATTACGTCAAGAGATTTTAAAGAGTTTTTGAAAGAAGCAAATTATCTAAGGAATGATTTTGTTTATTTAGATCCACCTTATCTAATAACAGGAAGTGAATATAATAAACTTTGGAATACGTCATTGGAGAGGGAATTGCTTTCTCTGATTGATGATTTAAATAAAAGGAAGGTTCAATTTGCGTTATCAAACGTTACTCATTACAATAAAGACGAAAATCACCTTTTAATTGAGTGGATGAAAAAATACAATGTTCATAAGGTAAAGAGCAATTATATCAGCTGCCACAATAACAAACAGAAAATAATTACAGAAGTGTTAATCACAAATTATTAAAATCCATGCAAAGACCATCCAAATATAAGCCTCTATTATTCACAACTACTATGAGAACCCCTGAACGTTTAAAAGATTTTTTATTCATTTTAAAAAAATATGATAAAAAAATTCTCAACAATAAATTGGCAAAAGAGGCAGCGGGTGAAATTATCAGCAAAGGCCTGTACAAACCAACACATCTTTCACCCGAAGTAAGAAAAAAGTTTAAAGAGAAGAAATCTTTAAAAGGCATAGAAATTTCTAAAATTTTAAAGGATAATCCGCAAAGACATAAAGAAGCCGGTTTTGAAAAAGGATGGCCTTCACGATTTGATACTTGGTTTAAAATTGCAAAAGAGTTAGGGTTTGTATTTTACAAAAATAATGAGAAAATAAGGTTTTCTAAAATCGGTTTAAAATTAGTAGATATGAAAGAGCGAGACAATTATGAACAGCCGGCTTTTCTGAATGCTTTTGTTAAATATCAAAGCAACAATCCGTTTCGAAGAGTGTTGAATGAAAATGCACCCCTTATATTATTGTTACAGGTTATTAAAAAACTCAATACAGATGGGCAATTTGAATCTGTAGGTATTTCAAAACTTGAATTGCCTCTACTTCTTTATTGGAGAGATAGTAATGCGGAAAAACTGTATCTCAGAATTAAGAGATTAAGAGAAAATTATGGTTTTTCTCCGAGTTGGGAGGTTGTATTTAAAATTTGCAAGGAAGAAATTATGGGAGGCCGTGTGATTAGAAGAAATCATAGATCTATTATGATGGACTACCCTGATGATTTTATCAGGAAAATGAGGTTGACAGGTTTGGTTTCTCTTCGAGGAAATGGCAAGTTTATTGATATGAATAAAAATGAAAAGAAGAAAATTAATTACATTTTAAAGAATTATGCTGCATATAAAAAATACAACACAGAAATAAGTTATTTTAATTATCTTTCAAAAATTGATAAGAAGCTTGTAGCATTGGCTTCCAATAAAATATCAGGAGCAAAAAAAGAAAATTTTTTAAAACAATGGGTTCAACATTATTCATGGGATAAGATTAAGTTAGAATTATTGAAATTAACAAAGAAAAATTTAACAACGGATGAAATTTTAAAGTATTTACCTCACCCTGTGCGGTTTGAATTTCTCACTGCGTTGGCTGTTAAATCTAAATTTCCTGAAATAAAAGTGATTCCAAATTATCCTATTGATGATGAGGGGCTGCCAATATCAACGGCAAGCGGAGCGGGTGATAAAGGAGATATTGAGTGTTTTGAAAAGATGAATGGAATTTTGATTGAGGTCACAATGTTGGAAGGCAGTGTACAAACAAAAATGGAAGTATGGCCGATTGGCAGACACTTATTAGAATTCAAAAGAAAAAGAGTGAATTCAATGTGTTATTTTGTTGCCCCAAGTATATTTTCGGATTCTCGTGATCAGATAGAGTGGTTGAAGGAAAAGAAGAATCTTTTTATTTATCCAAAGACCATTGAGAATTTTGTGGGTTATTTAGAATGCAGTAAAGGCCTGTATAGAGGTTCAAGCTGAAGAACACATAACTTGAAAAAAGCCGCTCCCTGAAGCAGATGGTGTATGCCGCCGTCAAAGGTTCAAAAGCGGCCTGCTTTCGCGGGAGTGATCCGCAGAGGGGAATCGCCAAGTTGAAATGTGCTGTTTATAAGTGTATAATCGAGAAAAATCCTGGGCTGCCTTTAGACGGTCCAAAGGATGTGGAGGCTCTCTTGTTGAGATTTATTTTATTTTGTATAGTCTTTTACCCCGTTCTTTCTTGTTCACAAACGAACAGCAGTGAGTCTGTCCATGAGGGTTTGAAATTAGAAACTGTTGTGTCGGGTTTGGACATTCCGTGGGCTTTTGCATTTCTGCCCAACGGAGACCACCTCATTACAGAGAAGGAAGGCAGGATTTTATGGCACAAAAAAACAGACCCCCCTCATAAAGTTGTTGAAGTTCAAGGAGTGCCGGAGGTGTACGATGGAGGGCAGGGGGGGCTGATGGATCTAGTTTTGCATCCCGAATTTGATAAAACTCCCTGGATATATCTTACCTACAGTATTTCCAAAAATGGAAAAAAAACTACAAGAGTCAGCCGTGCCTTGTGGAACAAGGGTGCTTTGGAAAAATTTCAAGTTCTCTTTACAGCTGAACCCTGGTTCAGACGCAACATTCACTTCGGCTCCCGTTTGGTTTTCGATTCCAAAGCTTATATGTTTTTTACTGTGGGAGATCGGGGAAATAGAGATTTGGCTCAAAAACTCGGCACCCATAACGGCAAAATCATGCGTCTTCATGCGGACGGACGCACGCCTCAGGACAATCCTTTTTCATCACGCAGTGATGTCATGAAAGAAATTTGGAGCTACGGACATAGAAACCCCCAAGGTCTTGTCTTCAGAGGGGAAGAGCTGTGGACGCATGAACACGGCCCCAGGGGAGGGGATGAAATCAACCATGTTCAAAAAGGTAAAAATTACGGATGGCCTATTGTGACTTACGGCAAAGAGTATATTGGAGGAAGAATTGGCGAGGGTTTTACAAAAAAAGGGATGGAAGATCCAAAGAAGTATTATATTCCATCTATCGCCCCCTGCGGAATGGCCTATTACGGGGGGGATTTATTTCCAAAATGGAAGGATAGTTTTTTTATCGGCGCTTTGGTGCTTAGACACCTCAATAGAGTTTCTGTAAAAGATTTTTCAAAGGAAGAAAGATTGTTCCAAAGCTTGGGAAAAAGAGTTAGAGATGTACGCGCGGGGCCGGACGGTTTTATTTATTTTTCAGCTGAAAACGGAGCTGTTTACCGCATAACTCCAAAATAATATGAAACACACAGTCGAAAATTTTTATGGGTTCAATCATCCTGCCTCAATAGCTGTTTACTTAAATGAGAAGATTCAAGACGGTCCTCATGTCATAGAAACAGAAGAATCTTTATTTGACTCCATTGAGCGGAGTTTTCTTTTTTTTAATCCGGACCAAAATATTTACAAACTGCCATCCGTGGATCCTTGGTTTCCATCGAAAATTCTAACACTTCAAAGATTGAAGTGGCTTTATCATGCTCTAATGCCGCATTCTCAAGATATTTTTCTTTGCTCAAAAAAAAGCTTGAGTCAAAAAACTATTCCTCCTGAAGTCTTTCAACAGAATTTTATTGTTATTGATGAACATTCCAAACTCCCCTCGGATCAGAGTTTGTCTGAATTGGGATATTTTCCTTCTGATCAGGTGGAGGAGCTGGGGTTTTTCAGCAGACGAGGCTGTATTTTAGATATTTTTTCACCATCCTGCTCTCACCCTATCCGTATAGAAACTATCGGGGACGAGGTGAAGTCTATTCGATTTTTTTCCGCCCTTACGGGACGCAGTCTTCGCACGGTGTCTTCTGTGAAGATTATTCCGGCGTCAGAAGTTATTTTTGATTCGGGATCCAGATTGAAAGCGATTCAAAAATTAAAGTCCTCAAACTTGAGTTTTCCGGAAATTTTGATAAAAAAATTGGCAAGAGGGCGGTTTTTCCCTGAGGCTTCCCTTATGGCGGATTTTTTCTATGATTCTCCTGCCGGGGCTTTGGATTTTTTTAACACTCCCTGCGTGTTTTGGTCGGACAAAACAAATGTTCAAGGAAAACAAAACCCTTTTCACGGCTCTTTGAAGAGTATTCGTGAAGAACAATTGGATCAAAATAAAAAAAACTCTTATGAGCGGAAAAGTTTTCATTCTATCCTTATTGAGAATTTTTTTGAAAAAAAAGTTAAAGAGCCTTCAAATAAGATTTTGCTCCATCCTATCATTCATGAAAGCCTCAGTGGAGTGTCTTTGAAGGTGTGGCCTGTAAAAATTTTAAAAGATTTGAAATGGTCCGATTTGAATAGATTTACAGAGTGTATTTTTATTGGTTTTTCTAATGAAACTCAGTTGGAAAGAATTCAGTTTTACTTAAATAAAGAGGGCTTTGATTCTTGTGTAATTTCAGGCGGGGAAAGGGTTTGGAAAACATGGCAGGAGGATCAGCAGATGCAAGGCTCTTTCAGCATCTATCTAGTTTTAGGAGTGATCCCCTATCATTTTGAAACGAACTCCGCTGTTTTTTTAAGCGGTGGACTTTTGTTGGGAAAGAACACATTCGCCTCCCCTAAGAAAACATCTTTTGCATCCTTTAAAGCCAATGCTTTAAATTTTTCTGAGATCAAAAAGGGAGATCTATTGGTGGACCGTCTTCATGGAGTGGGTCTCTACAAGGGTTTAAAAAAACTTACTCTAAGCTCTGCAGAAGGAGATTATGTGGAGTTGGAATACAAAGATAGAGATAAACTTTATATTCCTGTTTCTCAAATGGGGCGGCTTTTTCACTTTAAGTCCAAACTTTCTGCAAAGGCGCTGGATTCATTAGGAAATTCTCAATGGGGTCAGAAAATGGCTCAGGCTAAGAGGACTCTTCAGCAAATGGTGCTGGAGTTATTGAAGCTTTATTCAATGCGGTCTCGTGTTCATCGTCCTCCTTTCCAAAAGCCCGGTGCGGATATGAAAAGTTTTGAAGATCAATTTCCTTTTGAAGAGACTCCAGATCAGCTGAGGGCTGTTAAGGAAGTATTGGAGGATATGAGCCGGCCTCGTCCTATGGAGAGGCTTATTATTGGGGACTCCGGCTACGGAAAAACAGAGGTGGCAATGAGGGCTGTTTTTAAAGCTGTGGAAGACGGTTTTCAAGCGGCGGTTTTGGCGCCTACGACGATTTTAAGTTTACAGCACTTTGAAAGCTTTAAAAAAAGGTTCTCTCGATGGCCGATAAGAATTGAGCTGGCAAACCGCCTTGTCCCTTCTGTTCAAATTAAAAAGATTTTAATGGATGTGTCTCAAAATAAGGTGGATATTCTCATTGGAAGCCACCGTCTGCTTGCATCAGACGTACAGTTTCATAACCTTGGGCTTGTGGTTATTGATGAAGAGCATCGGTTCGGCGTCCGGCAAAAAGAGAAATTAAAAAAAACAAAAACAGGGGTGGACTATATTTATATGTCCGCCACTCCCATTCCACGAACTCTTCACATGAGTCTGAGCGGTATGAAAGATATAAGTATGATCAGCACTCCTCCTAAAAACCGCATACGCCCAGAGGTTTTTGTTCTTTCTTTTCAAAAAGACAAAATAAAAAGAGCTGTTGAACAGGAGTTGAGCAGGGGAGGGCAGGTTATTTTTGTTCACAACCGCGTTCAAAGTTTGAATACGATAGAAGATAAGCTTAAAAATATTCTTCCTGACGTTCAAATGACGACAGTACACGGGCAGATGGAAGAGCGGTTGTTGGAGGAAAACATACTTAAATTTTTTAATCATGAATCTGATCTGCTGATTTGCACCACTATTGTTGAAACAGGTATGGATTTTCAAAGAGCCAATACAATTATTGTAAATTCTGCACATCTTTTAGGCTTAAGCCAGCTTTATCAATTAAGGGGGCGTGTGGGCAGAAGGATGCACATCAAACCCTATTGTTATTTTATTGTTCCGGAAGAACTTCTTTCCGAATCATCTGCATTGGACCGCTTGAATTTTTTACAGACTCACAATCAATACAACAGCGGGTGCCAGGCGGCCCGCTATGATTTGGAAACTCGAGGAGGCGGAGAGTTTTTGGGGGCTAAGCAGTCGGGGCATTTGCAAAACATTGGATATGATCTGTATCTGGAAATGCTGGAAGACTGTATTCATCCCCAAGACATGGAACCGGAGCCGGAGGTAAAACTTCCCTGGCCGGCTTTCATCCCTGCCGATTATATGCCGTCGGATAAAATACGTTTAATGTATTACAAATATTTATGCAATTTAAAAGACACGGAAAAGTTGGATGATTTGGAGGCAGAGTGGACGGATAACTTTGGAAAATTTCCTCAAGAAGTTAAAAATTTACTAGGCCAAATTCGCATCACGCAAAAATGTAAAAAGCTTAAAATTAAAGATTTGAAAGTTTTGGGCTGTTCTGTTTATGTCACTTATACATCTTCTTCTTTTAAAACAGAAAAATTTACACTTGCCAAAGATTTTTCATGGATAGATATCTATGATAGGCTGCCTTGAAGGACGGTTTTTACTTCACGCAGTATTTGTTCTTATATGCATTGGTTCAATACTTGTATTTAATATGAAAAATAAGATAAAAGGTTTTTTTTTGGTGTTATGAAATTATTTTTTTTAATATTTGCCTGTTCATTCATCCTTTCAAAGTATGCTTACGGCGATGATTGTCAAAATACTTTGAGCCGGCTGGTCAATGAAAGTGAAATAATGATTACAGATGTTGGGAAAAATCTTAGATCCAGCCGTTTTCAAGACCGTTTGAAGGGTTTGAGGGCAATAAAAGAAATTAATCCGGATGGAGATCACATTTATCTGGAAATACTTCCTTTGATTCAAGATCCTCACCCTCAGGTCCAAATAGAAACTGCAAAGGTTCTTCAACAGAGCGAATTTCAAGGCTCCGTTTATTTAAAGATTATATATTTACTGTATTTTCAACTGCAAAGAGAACGAGATGTCGATGTTTCTGATGCAATAAACGAGGCTGTTGATGCGTTAAACTTGAAATACTCAAGGCAGGTGCACCGCATAGGTGAAAAAATTAAAAAGCATATTCAAAAGCTAAATTTCAGTGTAGAAAAAGCTGAACACATCATTGATAAATTGAACATTCAGCCGGAACAATGGTTGAAAATCACAAAGAAAGCTCTGATCACAGACCCTGAGGATCAAACAATTACAGAACAAATGTCTTTGGAAATATTCAAAGAAATCACTGCGGTTGAAGATGATTTTAAAGATATGATAAGAACACTGCCGTTTAAAAACAGTCTTGAATTTTTTCATTTCACTCTACAATACCACAAGTTTACAGGCGGTGAACTGCGAATGAGGAAGCAGGCTTTTTTAATTATTAAGTCTATGTATTTACTGCTGTAGTTTATTTTTTACTGGAGCTCATCAGCAAGGCGCAGCTGATGCCAATGGCGACCAATAAAGCTCCTATGTAGTCGCGTAAGTGAAGCGGTTCATGTGCGATAATGTCAAGGCTGTAAACATCCATGATTTCGATGATGAGAAGAGTGAGCAGGGGGTCTAAGGCGATAACAAAACCCACATAGGAGGCAGGGGCTCTTTTTAACGCTTCCCCTAAGCAGCCATACGCAATGATCGTATTAAATCCGAGGGCAACAAGCACCATCCATTGAGGGCCGCTTAGCTGCGCCAAACTGCCGAAGTCAGCCAATGCGGAAAGAGATAGGGCGGCCACAGCATAAGTCAGAATATTGAGTTGCTGCGGTGAATATATTTGTGATAATTTTTTCTGCAGTACTGCAAATAAGGCCCAAGTTGCAGAAGCAAACACAATCCATAAATTTCCATAAAAATATGTCCGCATATTGTCTGCAAAATGGACAAGCTGATTGGAATAAAACAGAGTGAATCCGTAAAAGGCTGTCAAGAGTCCTGCCCATTGCAGGAGGGACAAGGATTCTTTAAAGTAGAAGATTCCTGCTAGTATTAAAAATACTGTGGCCAGCTGGATCATAATTTGAGTGTTGCTGACACTGGTAAGCTCTAAACCTTTCATATATGAAAAATAGTTGGCAGCCAAACAAAGTGCGGCGATAACTGCCAATCTTGGAGGTTTTCGAAATATTTTGAGCTGTTGAGGATTTTTAATAGAGAAAAACAAAATGGAGAAAAAGGCGGCAGTGCACATTCTGAACCAGACGATGCTTCCTGAATCAATGAAATCTAAAGCGTACTTCAATACAATAGCCAAAACAGCCCAGCAAAAAGATGTGCAGGCGGCGAATAAAATTCCAATTTTATATGCTGACGTTTTTGTCATAAATTTATATTTTTTGTGTGTGAAGATATAATAGAAACTATGGAAGCTGTAAAGCCGAGAAAAAACATAATTCCCACAATAATCAAAAAAGCTCCGGTCCATCTGCCGGCCCCGGTGATGGGATAAATATCGCCGTAACCCACAGTTGAAATGGTGCATAACGCCCACCAAAGAGCGTCTCCGTAAGTTTCCACTTGAGGGTTTATATGTTTCTCAAAATAGAAGAAGATGTAGGCAGACAAGAACATGACAGCATTGCCTGCCAAAGTGAAATAGATGAGTATGGGGGTTTTTAAAGATTTAATTAAAAGCAGAGAAAAACTGGGAATATGATGATGAGGTTTAAAGGGGCTTGGCTTCATAATGTTAGACCTTTATAGATTGAAAATAAAATGGACTCAATGTCTTTCGAGGGCTGAATATTAGAGAATTGGGAACTGACATTGTCTTTTGATCTTGTCTGCTGTTTCTTGAATTTGTTCTGGACTTGCATCTGGGGCTATTTTTCTCAGATGACTTCTGGCAACTCCGTCGGATTTTTGGAAATAATCAATGTCTTTCTTGATTTTCTTAGGATATAAAAAAGTTTCCTCCCTAGGATATATAGGGTTTCCTCTCTTATTTTTAGCCCGTCTCAAGAAATTTGTGAAATCCTCTTTGACAGCGGACAAATCTAAAGATTCTCCTTTTAAAATTTTCTGTCTGTATTTACAGTACTTATTAGTATTTGGAGATGCGCAGTCCGCTTGTTCTAATTCTTGTTTAAGAAATGAAAGGAAATTTCCCACTTGGTTTCTAATGACATCTGATCCTCCGTTGTAGGACAGCTGAGTTGAAAAAAACTTAAAATGATCCATATCCTTCTCGGAAATTAATGGGACTGTTTTCACGTTCAGATCGTACATAGGATTGTTGGGTTGGTCATTGTGTTTCTGAACTTCTTCGTAGGCGGATTTTGCGCTTGTGAATAGGTAAGGGGCGGCTGCAGCGGATGAATCAGCATTCTCTGCAACAATAATTGTATTTGGATTTAAACCTGCCCCGTATAGATCTGTAAATCTCTCATCAACAGCATCCGCTCGTCCAAATTCATTGTCGTGTCTAAAAGTGTGATCAAATGTCTTTATGGCACTCTTAAAATTTAAGAATGTATAAAGGAAACATTGGGTGAGGTTTGAAGTAAGTTTACAGGTTTTCGGATACTTATTTAATTTTTTCTTTTTTGAATCATAATTTCCTTTTTGCAGTGTATGGGCGCAGCTGCTTGTGCAGTGGAGATCAGGCGGGATCGTTTTATGGATCAGAGAGGGGCATTTGTTGCTTGCCGATTGATGTGCATGAAATTCAGGGTGCTGTCCAAGTAAAATGTTCATGTTGAGAGTATTCACGGTATCTTTTGTGAGCTGTCCGGCGCACCTGGCTCCGGTGGGGCTTTGCACATTAGGGATGAACTGAGACTCATGATTGATGATGGCAAATAAATTTCTAGCTTCTCTTTGAGAGAGTCCAAAGCAGTAGGTCATTTTATTAAAGGTTTTTACAAGAGAGGAGATGTAATCTTCAGAAATGCAGGGGCTTCTTAGAAATAGATGATGAGTTTGCCCCGTTTGCGGGTTTTTCACAGCCAAAGCTCCTGTAGTATTGATGTCATTAGGGGAATTGCAATGGTAATATTTTTTGCGGCTGTTGTATGCAGACGGCGGGCGGTTGGCTGATCCTCGAGCAGAGCTGGACAGAAAGCAAATGGATGGAATGCCGCCGCTAGTGAAAAAATCTGTTCTCAGAACATCACTGATGGGGTTGAGAGAATTTTGGTTGTTGTATGCAGAAATGTCACAGGAGGGGTTTGAAGGAAGCTCCTCGTCTAGAAACTCTTGATTAAATTTTATAAATCTATCAGTCAAACTTTGATTGCTCCATTTACATGCTTGGTAAACATCAGAATAGGCGGGGCAGGTAAAGAAAAAAAACAGTATCAATATTGTCTTAAACATAACTATTGATGGTTTTGGAGGCAGGTGAGAGCAACAATGATGGATCGGCCCCAGCCTTCCGGAAATTTATTTGCAGGAGTGTCTTCCGGGACATTAAACGCCGTTCGATACATCATTTGAAAAGAAAGGGTCAAACCAGAGATATATTCTTTGAGTTTTTCTATATTTTTTGGAACTTTTTTTTCATAGTTAAATTCTTGAGGTCGATTCAGGTAAAAGTCTAATGTGTTTATATAGGCATATAAGGAAGGATCTCGAATAATGAAATCTTCCTTAATTTGGCGAAGTTTTTGTTTTGCTGTGACAAGTTTTTTTTGAAAGTCTTTTGTTTTCTGCTCTAGGGAGCTGTTGCTTTGGCATACTGCAGGCAGCGCATCCAGAGTGTGTTCAACCGAGTCAATGGATTGATTCAAATCAGTGTTTGGCAGTTGAGTAATATTTCGCACATTAGGTTTTTTAGTTGGTTTCTGTACAGCGGCCGGCTGAGAAGTTTTTCCTTTTTTTGATTTTTGCGCCAAAGAGGTGTTCTTTTTGGAGGAGGATTGGGTTTTTCTTTGAGGCCGGGGTTGTTTAGATGATTTCTTCTGCATCTTAGATGTCTTTTTTTCAGCGCCTGCAGTGTGAACATAAAATACGGGTGCGCTGATCAAAAATAAAACTGGAATTATAAGAAGCTTCATAGGTAAATGCTATGACAATTGGCTTATAAATTCAAGCCATTCTTTCAGCTGTGTGTTTGTTTTTCTTTTTTTGCTTTTTTTTAGACCATGTACCTGTCACAGTCAACAAATGAGTCCGTTTCCGTTCTGCCGTTTTTTGTCTTACTAGATTCCCGCAAGCTCTATACCTTCAGAGACTTCAAGCTCTATAGCAATTTCATGAACATCATTTGAGAACTGCTCCAAGATCATCTGCATCTCCATTTCATCTTCAAAGGCAACTACAGCTGTTCCCCCGATAATGCCGGCATAAGCTCCAGCGCTGATGGATCCTATAGCAAGGACACCGGCGCCTTTGAACGCCTTACTCCATCGGGCCGCCCGAGGTTGAGCGGGAGTTTTGATATGAGATTGTAATTTTTTAAGCTCCTCTGCTGTTTGAGGTTGAAAGTTATTTGCATGAGCCAAGGATCTTCTTTGTCTCATGTATTGCATTCTTTTTTGTTGAGCTATTGTGTTCAATGAAGAAACTGTTTTTGCATATTGACCGACATACGCGTTCGTCAATTGCGAGACCGTTTTTGGGGATGCGGCATTAATGGCATTATAAGCGGCGTTGGAAG
Organism: Bdellovibrionales bacterium; assembly: GCA_965199935.1. Lineage (GTDB taxonomy): Bacteria > Bdellovibrionota > Bdellovibrionia > Bdellovibrionales > UBA1609 > JAPPLG01. The sequence continues at coordinate 70,346 of CBDATD010000001.1, read as the reverse complement.
AAAGAGCGACAACTGCTAAAGCTCCGGCAGAGAGAGGAATGGCAACTGCTTTTTTTTGATTTTCAGTGAGATGATGGATGCCCACAGCTGTATTTATCTCTTTAAACGTTTTAATGGCCGATACAAGGGTGTGTTTAAAAGCCATTTCCGCCCAAAGAGTGTATTCATCAGCGCTTTCTTGAAATCCCCATGTGTTTTCTGCTGAAATGGAGTGAGACAGCGTTGCGGTCAATAAGAGTGAAAAAATTTTGTGTTTCATTGAAATGCCTCCTTGTTGGCTTTACAGTTTATTGTGCAAATTTGGGTGCATTGAAGCGTAACCTTCTGATTTATCTGAATAAATTGAAATACTGAGGAGATTCTCCAGGGGAAAGTGTTTCAAAATGAAATCATGATTTGTAGAATTTATTGACACATTTACAAATATTGCCGCTTTTTAAAAAAATATTCATTCCATCCTCTTGTTTTTCCGATCTGTGTTGAAAGGGGGTTTTCATTATGAAATATCTTATTTTGGCGGCCGCTTTAATCGGCTGTGCGAAAAAGGAGGGGTATGATGCCAATCTGTCATCAGAATCTTTTTCCGAGGCTGGTGATTTGGCTGTTGCGGAAAAGCCGGTCTTTGTTAAAGCTAAAAAAAATAAAAGAGAGAGCCGAGAACCTCTGTTTAAAAATGAGCCTGAGCAAACTGAGCTTGAACAAGTCGAGCTTGAGCCGGCAAGTTTAAATCCGTCAGATTGTGTTGTGTCCTCACCATCGGATTCAAATGAGGTCCAGCAAGTGGATGTTGATGAACCAACAGAACCTGTTTCATCTGATTCCCTTGAAGAAGGCGGCTCAGAAGAAGAAGTTTGAGAGGATAGATTTTTGGAATTCAAAACGTCTTGATTTTAATGCAGATAAATTAGAAACAGCGGATAATTTTTTCAAGGGTTGTTCTGCACCTTTTCATAAGTTTTTCAACTTTCTCTTGATTCCAGGGGTCGTTTTCAGCAGGTCTTTCCGCAAAACTTAAATCCTCCAACTCCGCGGACAAATTTTTGACTTCAAGACCTAAATCTTTTCTTAAACTGGGGGGGCATTTTTCAAGCAGTTTATCCAACTCTCTTCCCCCTGTTCCTGTTGTTTTCAGCCAAACCTGGTCTATTAAATTTAATAAAAGGGCGCCTACTCTTCTGTACCGGCCTTTCTCTAAAGATTTTTGGGCTTGATCGAAATTTTGATTCAAAATAGAGGACCATCTAACTTTCTTTTTTCTAATGAAAAATTTGTTGTGCTTCCAAAAAATCAGCACTGTTAGGAAAACATAAACAAGACTCCAGAGCAGATATTTGTACTGGCTGTAGAAGGATTCTTTTTCAGGAAGAGGAGATAAAAGATTTTGTTGATGAGGTTCAGCATTATTTTGTTTGCTTGTTGAATCAAAAAACTTTTGTTCTTCTCCTTCTGCGTGCTTGTCTTCATCCGCCTTTATCTCTATTGGCTCTAACTCATGGTTGACGTAGCTTTTCAAATCAGGGTCAAAGGTCGTCCAATTCAAACGCGGTGTTTTAAGCCGGCCGGGTTTTTTGGCGGAAAGCAGCAGCTCGTATTCTTTATAACTCTTCTCCGGCGAAAATTCTCCGGATTCTAATATATCATAAACTTTGAAATCTGAGTTTTCAGGCCAAGGAGGCAGTTTAATGGCGCGTATATTTCCATTTCCTTCAAAACGAATTTTATACGATAAAATATCATTTTTTAAAATCTGCTGTCGATCTGTCTTTGAAAAGACAAAAAACCGGCCCACGGCCCCTGTAAACTGCCCCCGGCTCTTCCGGGGCAGAGGCAAAACTTTGACAAGGATGGGCTTGCTTTTTAAAATCACTGGACGGCTGCTGGTAAAAAAACCGGAAAATATCGGTTTCACAGTCAGTTTGAAAGGATCTATTTGTAATTTACCCTCCTTTAAAGGGAAAAACATGTAGGAGGCCGCCAAAGATCGAAAGTATTCATGACCTTCAATCTTTTCTGTTTTTGTAAATTGAGCTGTAGAAGGGGTTTTGACTTTTTCAGTCCAAAAATTTTCCGGCTGTGGATTTTCATGCGGTTGAATATTCACAGCAAAAGAGCGCCGGCTTTTTTTGTACAAGAACCACTTTACAGGCATACTTTGACCTAAATATACTTCTCGAATGATTTTATCCGGCCGCAGCATAAATTCATCTTCTGTAGTCTCGTTGAATTCTCGTCTTCGAAAAGGAAAGAAAAAATCTTCTTCCTCTTGAAATATCTGAGGCAGATTAAAAAGGGAGCTGGGAGGGGGTGGAGCATTTGCTGAGACTGTCACTTGAATTTCTTTGGTTTTATAAACTTTGCCGTTCACTTCTACGGAGACAGGACCCAGCGTCCACTGCCCTTCTTTACGGCTCACCAGCGTATAAGACAAAGTTTTCTTTAAAGTTTTTACAGCCCCGCCGGCTGTCGAAAAGGAATATTCAGCTCTGGAGGACTGGCTTTGGCCCGTCAGTGTAAAAGGGGATATATCCTTTGGTAAAATGGGGTTTTTGATATTCACTTCTTTTTCAGAGGAAATGGTGATATTGAGATCAAAAGGCTGGCCCGCTCCAACTATTTTCGCGCTGACATTCGCTTGAACAGAGATGGAGTAGGATGAGTGTGTCCATCCACAAAGAAACAGAACAAGAACTTTTGAATTGAAATGAAAGATTTTTTTTACCACGGCCTGCCTCTGTTCTTTTTTCCTTTTTTATTGTTCAGTTTTGATCTGAGTTTTCTTTCTCGTTCTTCCAATTCTTTAAATATAAATTGGATTTGATCCTCATTCATTATTTTTCCTTCTTTCTTTTTATCTTGTTCTATCTGCTCCATCGTGGATTTTTCTTGAGAGTTTTGTTTTTTATTTTGTTTATCTTTTTTCTCCCCCTCTTTTTTTTGATTTTTTTGTTTATTTTCCTGACTTTGTATTCTAAGCATCCATTCAATATTCACTTTCGCTTCTAGAGATTTGGGGTTTTCTTTCAAAGCCTTTTGATAATATTCCAATGCAGATGGAATGTCTCCGGAAAGGAATTTTAAAAAAGCTGTATTGAATTGAGCTTGAAAACGATCTTCCTTATTGGGAGAGTCTTCAGCAGCAACTTGATACTCTCCAATGGCGTCTTCTGAATTTTTTTGAAGAGATTCTGTTAAAGCTAAATTGAGGCGGGCTGAAAATAAAAAAGGTTTTTGTCCTAAGAGTTTTAAAAACTCCTGCCGAGCGGATGAGTAATCTTTTTCTTCCAAGAAATTCAGGCCAGAACGGAGGGTTTTAAACTGCTGAAAATACAGAGCTGTTAATGCAGTAAAAGCAAGCAGAAATGAAACAGACAAGATCCGCTCCCATATGTTCATTAGACGACCCTCCTCTTCTCACTCATTAAGAGGTGTGCGAATGAAAAAATTAAGGCAATAATCAAAAAATATTGAAATAATTCTTGATGGTTTTGCCGGCTTCTTTCTTCAAAAACTTTTTGATTGAGTTTTTGTAAATCTTGATGTAATTTTTCAGAAAAATCTGAAGACGAAGATACGCGGTAAAAAGCTCCTTTTCCAATTTTAGCGAATTCTTTTAATGTCCGGATTTTGAGTTTGGAAAGAACTTCCTTTCCATGGCTGTCCTTTTGGTACTCTCCATTTTCCAAAGGGATTTTTCCTCCCTTTTTGGTTCCGAAGCCGATAGTGAAAAAACGAATTCCCTGTCTGCTTAAAGACCGCGCCATCTCTAAAGCCCCCGTCTCATGGCCTTCACCGTCTGAAGCAATAATGACGGCGCGGGCGCCTCCTTGATGTGTGGATCCTCCTTCAAAAGATTTTTGAGTCTGCTCTAGGGCCAATTTGAAGTTTGTGCCTTGAGAGCTGACCATGTCTGTAGAGAGTGAATGCAGGTAGTTGATTAAGAGAGTTCGATCTGCGGTCAGAGGAGATATTAAGAAAGAGGATCCTGCGAATGCAATCAGGCCTATTCGGTGGTTTCTCTGAGATGATTGAATAAAACGGATGAGTTGAGTTTTCATTAAAGACAAGCGGCTGGGACCGGCATCTCTAGCTAACATACTTTGGGAGACGTCCGCCAAAATCATTAACTCTACTCCAGTTGATTTTTCTTTTGTTGTTTCATGCGGCTGTTGAGGGCGGGCTAAAGCTAAAACCATGCATACAACAGCTAAAACAGCCCATATAAATTTTATTAATTTTCTGGAAAAAGAAAACTCAGGCAGCAGCTTAAGGAGAGAGTTTTTATCGAAAAATTGAAGGAGCTTTCTTTTTTTGAGCTGAAAAAAAATAATAAACAAAGGAAATAAAAAAATTCCTGCTGTTAAATAGAGCAAATAAAAAGGATCTGAGAAAATAACAGTGTTCATATTGTTTTTCCAAAGACTGTTAAAGATAATATTAAAGATAAAAGATAGAGAAAAAACGCCGGTTTTAAATATTCTTGAAAATGCTCTTGTTTTATTTTGTGTTCTTGTATGGGGATGGGGCTTTTTTCAATTTTTCCAATATCTTCAAAGATTTCTTCCAGATTTTCCAAACTCTTTGCCAAATAAAATTTTCCATGTGTTTTGGTGGAAATTTCGGAAAGAAGTTTTTTATTCATTTTACTGTGGATCATAGCATAAGTGGTTCTCTCTCTTCCCAGCGCGTCTCTTTCTTTGATTGGAATACGCCCTGTTTTTTCTGTTCCTATGCCAATGGAATAAATTTTAATGTCATATTTTTGAGCTAAAGCAACAGCGGTATTGGGGCTGATATTGCCGGCATTGTTTTCTCCATCCGTCAGCAGAATAATCACACGGGAAGAGGAATGCCTTAAACGGGAAACCGCATTGGCCAAAGCAACACCAATGGCTGTCCCTTGTTCAATATCTGCTGAAGTTTCAATTTTTTCCAGCTCCTCTTTCAGCAGAAGATAATCTAAGGTCAGGGGAATTTTTGTGTAGGACTCTCCCGAAAATAAAATGAGACCCGCTCGATCGGAATGCAAACCTTCAATGAAGTTTCCAATCACTTTTTTAGCGGCAGACAAGCGGCTGCCTGGATTCATGTCCTCCACCATCATGCTGAAAGAAATATCCAGAACCACCATAATATCAATGCCTTTTAGGGAGCGGGTTTTTGCAGTATTTAGAGTTTGAGGGCGGGCGAGAGCAAGAATCATTAAAGATATGGCTGTGCATTGCAAAAGCAGGGGAGTCCGGCTGAACAAAACGCGAAAGGACTGGGATAAGTTCGGCCAGCGTTGAAGAGAACTCCATTGAAGAGACAGCCTTCTTTTGGATCCAAGAAAAATCAGAAAAAGAAGCGCAAGCAGAAAAGGGATGAATACGAAAAAGGCGTATGGAGTTTCCCAAACCATTTAATCAAGCCCCTTTTTTAATTCACCTTTGGAGTTGTTTTTTTTATCAAATTGAAAAATCCAATCTCGGATCATGTTGAGAAGCTGTTCCCTGTCTTGCTCAGAATAAGAGTCTTGATGGGATAGAGCTTTTTCCAGTTCAGAAACAATCTGTCCAGCTTTTTTGTCAATAGACTTATGTTTGATTATTTTTTTGTCTTCAAGAGGAATTTCAAATTGGTTTTCTAAAAACTCTCTAAAGCTGTTTTGCAGTTGAGTTAAAAATGTTTTGGAATTTTTTTCCAGCGCAAATAAAGAGCTTAACTGCCGGATAAAGTACTGGACAGGAGTTTTTTCATCCAAACGATCTAAAACTCTCTGCCGGATCAAAGCTCTTCTGCGGTGTTTTTTAAATTGAAAAATTCCAAAGATAAGAATGGCTGATAATAATCCTATCCAAGAAACATCATACCACAGAGGGGCGGGTATTTTCCAAGGGCCGTAAGGGGGGAAGGGGCCGGTTTCAGATGTGAGAACAGACGGGATCTTCCAGGACAGCCCTTCTACTTTTAAGTTATTTTGACCATCTGTAAGCCAAAAAACAGGAGATTTGTAATCACCTGTTTTGTAGCCTGTTGCCTTTAAAATTATTTTCTGATCTTGTACGGACACAGTTTCCAAGATATGCAGAGCATACTTTTTGGATTCATCTTGAAATTTAACTTTCAAAGGAGGCGATAGAACCGGAATATCCCCCCGGCATACTAAAAGACCCACACTTCCCACTGTAAAAGAGGAAGCGTCTTGAAAATGACAATGGATCTTCATTCCCCGCTCATCCTTTTTCTCTGCATAAATTGAATTAAAGGTTTAAAAATATCCTCGTTTGTCTGAATGTAAAGGTAGTGAACCCCTGATTTTTTTAACTGTTTTTCTGTGATTTTTCTGCGGTTTTTCATCATTTCTTGATACCGCTCTTGAAAAGAAGAGGAAGAAGAATCCACAGTGATTTTTTGACCGGATTCCATATCCTCCAAATCTATTAAACCGAGTTTTGGAAAAGTTTTTTCCAAAGGATCCTGCACTACGACAGCGACAGCATCATGCCTTTGCTGCAGCCGGCGGAGAGGCTGTTCAAATGAATCCGTCATAAAATCACTGAGCAGAAAGATCGTACCTCTTTTTTTTAAGACGTTTTCCAAATGTCTTAAAGGCTCTGCGAAGTTTGTCTTTCTCGATTGGGGCTTGAAATTATAAATATCCCTCAGAATTCTCAGAGTGTGATTTCGTCCTTTTTTAGGCGGCACATAGTGTTCTGTTCGGTTTGAAAAAAGGAGCAGGCTTAGTTGATCTTGATTTTGCTCTACAGCCAGAGCCAAGAGAGAGGAAAGTTGATAAATCACTTCTCTCTTGCTGTGATGGCGCGATCCAAAAGAGGAGGAGGCGCTGACATCCACTGTTAAAACGAAGGTTCCTCCTCGATCTTCTTCAAACATTTTAATATAAGGTTTTCCCATTTTTGCAGTGAGGGGCCAGGAGATGGATCGTATGTCATCTCCATCCGTATATTCTCTGAAATCAGAGAAGGTCAGGCCGGATCCTCTAAAGGCGCTTCGATAAGCTCCCATAAAAGATCTTTTGGATTTTTTAGCCAGTAAAAAACGAAGTTTTAAAACTGTTTTTAAAATTTCTGAATTCAAGGCACTCGAACCCGTTTAAGTATCAGTTCAATGACGTCATCGGGGGAGATATTTTCAGCTTGAGCCTCATAAGTTAGAATCAAACGATGTCTTAAAATGGGATAAGCTAGGGCTTTAACGTCTTCTGCTGTCACATAGTCTTTGCCGCGCAGGAAAGCTCTGGACCGGCAGGCTTTAGGAAAGCCTATGGTGGCGCGGGGGGAGGCGCCGACTTGAATCCACTCCTTCAGCTCTAAGAGGCCGTAAAGAGCCGGGTCGCGGGTGGCTGTAATGAGGTCCAGCATATAGTTCATTACTTTATCATCTAAATAAATTTTTTCCACCTGAGATTGAAATTTTAGAATTTCTTGAACTTCAATCTGTGCTTGAATATTATGAATATTTTTGACGGCCATTCTCCTAAAAATTTCTTCTTCTTCTTTTCTGGAAGGATAATGAACTAAAATTTTAAATAAAAACCGATCCATTTGTGCTTCCGGCAAAGGGTAAGTGCCTTCATGTTCCAGGGGGTTTTGTGTGGCTAAGACTAAAAAAGGTTTTTCTAGAGGGTGGCTGGTTTCAGCAATGGTTACTTGTTTTTCGCCCATGGCCTCCAGTAAAGCGCTTTGGACCTTAGCAGGAGCCCGGTTGATCTCATCTGCCAGTAAAATATTTGTGAAGACCGGACCTTTCCGCACTTTAAACTCATGCAAAGCCGATTGGTATATCATAGTGCCGATAATATCTGTCGGCAAAAGATCGGGTGTGAATTGAACTCTTTGAAACTGCAAGCCTAAGGATTGAGCCACAGATGAGATGGTCAAAGTTTTAGCCAAACCTGGAAGCCCTTCAATCAAAATGTGTCCTTCCGTCAAGAGGCCGATAAAGCAGGCTTCGATCATTTCATTTTGTCCCACAATAACTCTTCGAACCTCATCCATACAGGATGAAAGACGCTTGAAATTCGGCTGAGATGACTGTAATGAAGACATGAAGCAAATGATATAACGGAAATCTTTTATGAATCAAACAGAAAAAAAAAATTTTTGGAAAAATTATCAAAAATGGTGTTGGACTTTTTTACAAGGAGGGGGGCTCTTAGCATTTTTTTTATCTTGTTTGGGGCCTGCTTTGTGGATTCAAAGTGTGATTTTGTCCAGCATGGTTCTGTCTTTTGTTGTGTTTTTATTTTCATCTCAGGTTAAAAGGAATTTTAAGGGCGAGGCCCTCAAAGGGTATGATCCCTGGCACCTGCAGTTTTTGAAGGGCCGGAGTCTGCCCAAAGTAGAGTTGATTGTACACCCCCATTCTACACCTTTTGTTTTAGGTTATGATTTTTATAAAAGTAAAAAACTGATTTTAAGCTCTGCATTTTTAAAGCATTTAAAAAAAGGCGGTGTATCGGTGCAGTTGAGAGGCATTTCTTTGCTCTTTGAGGAAGGTTTTTTTCATCGTTTCACTTGGATCAGCTACCTATTCTTTGTGGTCTTTCTGCCTTTTCAGCCTTTTTTAGTTTTATTTAAGAATTTTTCTTCAATCAAAAATGCTGTTGAAAGCGTTCCGGCTTTTTTGTGCTTTTGTATTTTGCTTCCCCTTCGACACTGGATTCATCATCAGTATTATTTAGCGGATCAAAATATGTCGATGGTTTTTAAAACAAAAAAACAATACGCAGAGTGGATATGGAAAATGCATACGTTTTGGGAGGTTTCTTCTCAGCACCCTCCTGTATTTTTGAGTCCTTTATTTTTCACAAATCCCTTGACTCGACGCCCTTTTTGTTTCAATATTCATCCCCGCATAGAGAAGAGAATTGAAAAATTGACAGGTTTTTTTCCTGTTTAAAATGATGTAAAGTTTTCAGGGCGGATTTATGAATAAGACAGAAACAAACGCGGGCCATAAGGAATTTTCAAAACATTTGGAAAAGGCGTCTCTTTCCACCCTTATCCTTTCCATATCTTCCTCATCTTTGATCTATATGGGTCTTGAACCCAAGATGAAGGATAAGAAAGATCTTCGTATGGCCGGCTTCAACATAGATATGCTGGAAGTGTTGAAAGAGAAAACTCAAAATAACCGCACGGAAGGGGAGTCTCAGCTGTTGGAGCATTGTATAAGTGATCTGAAGATGAATTTTATTAAAGCGCAAAAATAAAGGAGTTGATGAAAAATGAAAATATTTTTTAAAGTTTTAGTTTTCTTAATACCGTTCTGCTTAACAGCTGAAGAAGCGGTAATCCCTAAAATTGAACCTGGAAAACCTCTACCGGCAAATTTATTCGTTCAAATCGCGAAAAAAATACAGCCGGCAGTTGTCAATATTTCTACAACGTCAAAAAAACGGATGAGGTCTTCGATAGATATATTTGACTTGCTGTTGTCTCCTCATGCTCCCACTCCTTCTCCGTCTTTGCCGGCTCCTCACTCTCTGGGCTCCGGTTTCATTATTGATACAGAAGGGCATGTTGTCACAAACGCGCATGTTGTGGATCAGGCAGACAGTATTTACATCCAAATCAAAGATGATCCTGCCATTTACACGGCTCAAGTGATTGGCAAAGACAACCCAACAGATATTGCTTTGCTAAAAATAGCGGCTAAGGACAGCAGAACTAGAAAATCGTTTACGGCGGCAGAATTAGGAGACAGCAACAGCCTTCAGGTTGGCGAGTGGGTGGCGGCCTTTGGGAATCCTTTTGGCCAGCCCAATACTATGACAAAGGGGATTATTTCAGCGATCGACCGGCAGTTGGACGACATCAATCTTCTGCCGTTTTTGCAAACAGACGCCAGCATCAATCCGGGTAATTCCGGCGGGCCTCTAGTGAATACTCAGGGAAAGGTCATTGGAGTCAATACGGCCATCAATCCCCGCGCAAATAATATTGGTTTTGCTATTCCCATTTATAATGTGAAGTCTATTTTAAAAAGTTTGAAAAAAAACGGCTATGTTAAAAGAGGGTTTTTGGGGGTTCGGATGGATCCCAACAAGTTTGAATTTGATTACCGCGGGAAGTCTCATAAAGGGGTTTTAATTTTGGACGTTGTACAGGGGGGTCCTGCAGAAAAAGGAGGAGTTAAGCCCTACGACATTGTCACTGAGTTTAATAAGACGCCTATATCCTCCAGCCGGGATCTGTTCAAGATTGTATCTGCCACTCCCGTTAATGAGAGGGTCAAGGGCAGGCTTTTTAGAAAGAATAAAATGCGCACTTTTACTGTGGTTGTTGCAGAAAGACCGAATAACACATCTCAAGTTCAAAGAAGCTCTCTGGAAAAAGTTCCGAGCCGTACGAATAAAGCCCCTTATAATTTAGGTTTTCATTTGGCTCAAACGGATGCAAGTTTGTCACGGCGTTTAAAATTGCCTTTGACTTATGCTCATCGACCTATTGTTGTGGAGGTTGTTTCTCCTTCTCATGCACAGCGTTCGGGTTTAAAAGTTGGAGATATTATCTTTAGCGTGAATGGGGATAATGTACAGACGGTGGAAGACACTTTTAACAGACTGAGGGATTCCAGCGAAAATGTTTTGTATGTTCTTCGGTTTGACCAGCCGGGCCGGTACAATTTAAAAAGAATTGTCATTGTGAAGAAATAATTCTTGGGGCGTCGGCAAGTGGTAAGCTAACAGATTTTGATTCTGTCATTCGCAGGTTCGAATCCTGCCGCCCCATTTTTTTCTTCTTTTGGAAAAAGAAGCAAAAAAGGCGTTTTTATTAGGGAGGATTCGAATGGAGCGGGCGGCTTGTGTTGAATGCGAAAGCATTTGTAATGAAGGAAGTGTAATATGAGATATTTTATTATGAGTTTTGTGTCAGCCGGGTGTATTTACGCAGAAGCTCGTCCGCCTGCACCTTCTTTCGATAAAACAGATGCAAAAGAATGTTATATATTAGGCTGGGTTCAAGATTGTTTGTCTAAGATAGAGGATGAGCATTGTATCAATGCTCTGCCGATTGTAGTTTTGATAGGCACAGAATATGAGTATGTTGTGGATGAATTCATTTCTCGTCCAGAATCGCTTGTGGAAAACAGCGGCAGGATATTTGAAAAAGAAAAAAAACAATACGCCTTGGAATTTTATGAAAGGTACGGGGATTTTTTGGACCAGTTGGAGCAAAATGAAAACTCCAGCGCTGAGATATGGATGGATTTAAAAAATGAGCATTCCTGTAATTAGAAGATTTGATGGCTCCATAATTGTTTTAAAAACTCCTCCCAGTGCAGGCTTTTTATTCCATTAAAATTTGCAGATATTTTATCGCGGCTGACAATAAAAAAGGTTTTTAGTATTTTCTCTTTTTTCAAAATTTCCAGTGATTTTAAATGTTTTTTTGAAATTTTTTTGGAGGCTTTTACTTCTACAGCTGTATGACTGCCAACAATAAAATCAACTTCATGTCCATAGAGGGACTGCCAATATTGCAAAGAATCGTCTTTTCTAAAATAGCTTAAGTCGCTATTTTTACCTAAAAACAAGCGAAACCTTCGCTATTTTTTCTATTTTTTGGATACGGTTCTGTAACAAAGTGACGTCCATATGAGGGTGATGGGACAGGGTTAAAAACAAGTAAAATCAATGAGTTAAGTTAATTTCTTAAAAAAATTAAAGTTTTAAAGCCAGATCAGACGATAGTCCATAAGTAAGGGCGAAAGTCCTGTCTTATAAGGAGTGAGAAGATGAGAAGAGAATTTTTCAATCTTGAAAATATCATGCTTGGGGGCTTGTTTTTAATCTTATTAATCTACAGCGGTTTTATGATGTCATGCCGGCCTCTTGATGATTTCAGCGTAGATACGTTTAGTGTGGATCGAGATGATGAGGTAGGTGAAAATTTTGAAGCCGCAGACAGACGCAGAAGCAGTAGAAGAAACCGAAGACCCTGTGAGGATAGAGACTCCTGTCAGGACAGCTGCGACTATATGTTTCGAAATTCCAGATCCCGCAGTGAGTGCTATGATCTTGACTTAGACGATGTCAGCGAGCTGGAGTATGTTTTTGATGAACTGCATGCCTCTTCAATCAATAAAAGAAGCTTAGAAGACATAGATGCCGATGATTTGGAGGAGTTTTTGGAAATTGACGTCGATGGATGGCTGGATATTATTGCAGGCACAGAAGGGGCAGGCCACGATAACCATGAATCTTATAGCAGCAGAGAAGCCAAAGACACTTTAGAATGGATTGCTGAAAATGAAGATGTTGCCAGAGTCATTGATCGTGTCGATGAACACTATGATATTTTATATCATCTCTTTCTTCAATTAGGCAGTCAGAGCTCCCGCACTTTTTCACTAACTTCTGCAGAAACAGAAGGAAATGGTTCTGTGACGATAAGCTGGTCTTCAAATGAGGTTCGACTGGGCAGTCACCGTATTCGACTGGAAGATCAGGTTTTAAAATTTGTACTCAACTTCATTGGTGTTGATGCACAATCAAAGTTTTCCGGAAGATCCTTCATAAGCTACTCGAAAAGAGAAGATAATGAACAGGCCGCGGAGCTGGCGCATGAGAGTCTTAAACGCTTTTGCGAAGACGCTAGAGGAGGAGACGACGAGTTTCCTGATGAGAATATTCAGCAGTGCATGCTGGCTGTTTATTGCAGTGTGTATGCAGAAGAAAACAGTGATTACATATTTGATGATGTTTTAAGCAGTCACAGCGCAGGTCCGGACGACTGTGCAGTAAGGACGCTTGTACGCGATGACGATGATAGACTTGATAGACTTTTTTAGACTTTTTCCAACATACTTTTGTCTGCTCTGTTTCAAACTTGTCTTCAGCCCTGTCCCCTCAGCCTTTCTATGCATGTCACAGAGCCGGCTTCCAGCTATCGGAAAGCTTGTGTGAACAAGTCTGAAAACTGCAGACATGCGTTTTGCTGCAAAGCAAACTTTACTCTGTTTCAAAGCCGAACTTGTTTTCAGCCCTGTCCCCCCAGCCTTTCTGATCACGAAAATCCAACATATTTCCAAGTGCGCATTGTAACAAGCCCTGCTTCAAATCTAAAGAGTTTAGATAGAAGTCTTCGGCTGAAGGGAAGGCACTTGAATCAGATTTCTGCTGGGAAGAAAAACACCTGTCAACTCCCTGCCGTAAACACAGCCGGAATCCAAACATAAAGAATTTTTTTTCCGCAAAAGCCCCTGCCTTGCCCAATGCCCATAGATCACAAGTTTTTCTGCTGTGTAATAATCATGCCAAGGACGGCCCGTCTCTTGGGAGCATAATTTCTCTCCATCCCAATGGCGGATATTGGCCAGATGTTCTATTTTGGACTGGCCGGGCTGCTCCCCCGGCACCAAGCCGGCATGCACCACCAAAAAATCTTCTTTTTCAATAAAAGCCGGCCAGCTTTTTATATATTTCAGCCATTTGTTTAAATCTTCTCCCATATCTCTTTTTAACTGTTCCAGTGTTGGAGTTGGTTTTAATCCCTGTTCAACAAAATGAATAAATTTTAATTCATGATTGCCTATGACAGATGGGATTCGGTTCTCGTAAGCAAATTGCAAAGTTTTTAAAGAATCAGGCCCTTTATTGATTAGATCGCCAATGAAAATCAACTGATGTTTTGAGGGGGCATAATGAGCTTTCTTCAACAGCAGAGTTAATTCCTCAAAACAGCCGTGAATATCCCCGACGACGAGAGTATGATCTTTCATTGGTTTTTCCCTTTGTTTTTGTTTTGAACTTTGATTATAACATTATTTTTTTAGAGGAAACAGCTCTATGAAAGCTCCAAAAGCTCAAAAAATCGAGGTCACTCTTAAAGATCAAAGAATAGACCCTTATTATTGGATGAATAAAAAGGAGTCTGCTTTGCCCTATATCCAAGCAGAGCAAAAATATTTTGAGCATTGCATACAGCCTGCCAAGGACATTCAAAATCAAATTTATGAAGAGTTAAAAAGAAAGATTCCCGGTAAAGACTCCACCCCTCCCTATCCTTTTAAAAATTACATTTACTGGAGTCGTTTTGAAGAGAATAAAGAATACCCTATCTACTATCGAAAGAAAAAAAACAACAGTGCAGAGGAGATCTTGTTGGACGTAAATAAATTGGCTGAAAAACATTCTTATTATTCCTTATCCAATATGTCACTGTCTTTTTCTCAGAAGATCATTGCCTTTTCTGTAGATACAGTCGGCCGCCGATTTCACACGATTTTTTTTAAAAATTTATCTACAAATTCAATTTTACCTCAAAGCATCCCATTTACAACGGGCGATATGCTGTGGGCCAATGACGATCAGTATTTGTTTTATGTCAAACAAGACAAAAAAACTTTGAGGCCTGATAAAGTTTTTCGATACAATCTCAAAACACAAAAGAGTGAACTGGTCTTTGAAGAAAAAGATGAAACTTTTTGTGTGGATATTTACAAATCTTTATCTGAAAAATATATTTTTATCCAATCTTTGAGCTCTATGACTACTGAATCCCGTTTAGCTCCTGCGGACAAACCAGACAGTCATTTTGAAATTTTCTTAAAACGCCGCAAAAACCATAAATATTTTGTTGAGGACGGCGAAGACTGTTTTTATATTTTAACAAATTCCAAGGGTTGTAAGAATTATCGGCTGGACAAATCTTCTCTCAAGGACAAACATCATTGGGAAAATATTTTACCCCATAACAAAGATGTTTATATTGAAGATTTTCATGTGTTTTCGGATTTTGTTGCGCTAGAGGTTCGTGAAAACAGCTTGACTCAAATTTTTCTTATGAATCGAACAACTCATCAAGTTAAAAGACTGTCTGTTCCAGCCTCTCCTCATGTGGTGGAGCTTGCTGACAACGCTGATTTTAAAACGAATCTGCTTCGATTCAACTATGAGTCTTTAGCGGCGCCGGAAACCACCTATGATTATAATGTGGCCTCAGGTAAAAATAAACTTATTCATCAAAAAAAATTAGCTGTTCCTTTTGATTCTAAAAAATATCATCAAGAGAGCGTAGAGGTTTCTGCTCGAGATGGAGTCAAAGTGCCGGTGAGCCTTCTTTATAAAAAAGATCTATTTAAAAAACATTCAAACCCTCTTTATCTATACGGGTACGGGGCTTATGGATACAGTATGGAGCCTTTCTTCTCTCAAAATATATTTTCTCTGGTGGATCGAGGTTTTGTTTTTGCTATTGCTCACGTTCGAGGCGGCGCTGAAAATGGCAAATGGTGGCATGAGCAGGGAAGGCTTCTCAATAAAAAAAATACTTTCACAGATTTTATCGACTGCTCTGAGCATTTGCTCAAGCAGGGTTATGGAAAGCGGCTGTATGCTGTTGGAGGTTCAGCAGGAGGCTTGTTAATAGGAAGTGTTCTGAACAGCCGGCCGGATATTTACACGGGTGTGGCGGCTCATGTTCCTTTTGTGGATGTGATAACAACAATGCAGGACACGTCTATTCCATTAACCACTCAAGAGTATGACGAATGGGGAAACCCTAAAGATAAAATTTATTATGATTATATGAAATCTTACTCTCCTTACGATAATATTAAACCGGGAAATTTTCCCCACGTACTGGCGACCTCCGGCTTGCACGATTCTCAAGTGCAGTACTGGGAGCCTTTGAAGTGGACAGCCCGGCTCAGGGATTTCCAAAAAAATAATTCGTTAATATTGCTTTATATGGATATGGAATCTGGTCACAGCGGTTCTACGGGAAGATTTAAGAGGTTAAAACTTTTGGCCCTTGAGTATGCTTTTTTTCTTTATTTAGAATCTTTATCTATGCGATCTTAAAAAAAACTAACCCCCTGCTTTCGCTGGGGACAGCTGAACTGCGAGGGCGGCGTAAGCGAAGAAGCTGGGCAGACAGAGCTGTAAACGAGTTCGGCTTTGAAACAGAGCAGACGAAGTTTGCTCTGCGGCAAAACGTATGTTTGAGCTTTACGGTTTTGTCTGATCGGCTTTCGTGATTGGACTCCGCTTTCGCGGGGATGATATGTCTGCGTGGGAATATGAATCCATTAAGAGCAGGCAAAATCAAAATCCTGAAAATCTAAATTTAACTTCAGATTATTTACAGTCTCCGGCACAATATCTGAGTTATTGCTGCAGTAGGTTTGACGAATGCATATTTCGTCTTTATTGCATACGTCCAAAATGACTTGATGAACTTTTCTGAAGCCTTCGTTGTTTTTTTTCCAGGCCAGCATTTCTAAAAAAGTCCTGCCGTCTTCAACGTCTTTGCTGAGGGAGTCTTTGACTCCTTTATCAAAAGGCATGGGGCTGAGAGAGGCTAAAACTGTTTTAAGAACTTCTCTTTCATCATCTAAATAGCGGGGGATGTTTTTGTTTTCGGCCATCCATATCAGCATATTGTTGGCAGACTCCTGATCTGAATCAGCGTATTTTATCCAAGGAGTATGGGAAATATTCACAAGAAAAGTCATTTGCTCTTCAGTGATAGAATTCCAAATGCCTCTTCTCATATTATCCACAGCTTTTTTCATAAGAGTGACTGTTTGTTTAGGAAGTCTTGTACACTGATCAAATTCGTTGTCTCTTGAAAAAATGTCTCCACAGTCCTGCCGGCAGACAGAGGAGCATCCGTCGGAAGAAACGGGAGTTTCATTTAAGCTTACAGACTGCACATGGCTGGCCCAATTACACCCCCACAAAATTGCTGTGAATACAATTAAATATTTCATTTTTCACCCGTTTTCTCTCTCCTTAGTAAAAACGGATTTTTCAATCTAAAACTTTACACATATAAGCTATTTCATACATGCTGTCTTTGCAGCCGGCTGTGCAGACAGGGATTCAAAGCTCAGATATGCGTTTTGCCACAGAACAAACTTTACTCTGTTTCAAATACGAACTCGTTTGAACCTCTGCCTTCCCAGCCTGTTCTAAGCCCGCTGTCTTCCCAGCTTGTTCTAAACCCGTAAAAGCTGGAATCTAGCACTATTACAATTCAGCTGAGTGTTTTGTTGCCTTGTTCCCATGAACAAGGGCATAGTTTGTCTGTTTGCAGAGCTGTTAAAATACGCAAGACTTCCTTGGGTTCACGGCCTACATTCAAATCCGTCACATAAACGGCGCGGATTTTATTGTCTGGATCCACGATAAAAGCGGCCCTTTGAGCGACACCTTCGTCGGCATCCAAAATACCTAAGGAGGCTGAAAGCTCTCTTTTCACATCGGCCAGCATAGGGATGGAGAGGTCATTGATAAGTTTGTCATGGGTGCGCCAGGCATGATGGACAAATTCAGAGTCTGTAGAAGCCGCGATCACTTGAGTATTTCTTTTTTCAAATTCAGGATTGAGATCATTAAACCCTTTAATCTCTGTAGGGCAGACGAAAGTAAAGTCTTTCGGGTAAAAGAAATAAACTTTCCACTTGCCTGAGTAAGTATCCTGATCAATATCTTTAAAAGCTTCTGCTAAATTTCTTGAAGTGGAAACAGTGGCTTTGACTTTAAACTCTGGAAATAGATCGCCGACACCTAACATGAACATCCTCCTTATAAAAGTTTGTGTGAGTGAACTTTTGTACCAAATTTTTACTCAAAAAAAAAGATTTTTTTAAATTTTTTTCATTTTATACCGCTCAGACATATGTTTTGCCACAGAGCAAACTTTGTCTGCTCTGTTTCAAAGCTCGAACTACGTTTTCAGCCCTGCAAATTTGAACTCGTTTGAACCTTTCTGCCTTTTCTTTTCATGTAGAATCTAGGGTTCAGTCATGCCAAAATATCTTGACTGTCCTCCAATGAAGATTTTTGAATGTGGAGTTTAATGAGTAAAATAGATAGATGTATTTTCATTGGTGCGTGGGAGTTTTGCTTGTGACTTTAAAACGTTGTAAAAAGAAAATCTCAAACCATGAACTGATGACGGACACACAAAATCCATGATATGGCGTGAGTACCATCAACCTGTCTATTAAAAGAAAATAAAGTGCAGAAAGTCTTTTATAAACCACTGCCCATTTTCGTATACAGTAGAAAGGTTGGTTTAAACTGCCGCACTTTGGTCAGGGGAGCGGGCTGGATAAGAAATTTGTCCTTTTCCATTGCTGTGATTTTTGAGTCTAGTTTTTTTATTAACAAAAACTTCAAGACATTGATAAGTTGACCGAATAACACCCTATGGAAAAGTTTATATTTGCTCGTCCCCGTTTGCCGTTTGCCGTTTGCCGTTTGCCGTTTGCCGTTTGCCGTTTGCCGTTTGCCGTTTGCCGTTTGCCGTTGCCGTTTGCCGTTTGCCGTTTGCCGTAAATGTTTGCCGTTTGCCGTTTGCCGTTTGCAAGAATTATGCCGTTTGCCGTTTGCCGTTTGCCGTTTATCGTTTGCCGTATCGGCTGATATAAAAAAGCCTGAAGAACTGTATTCGTTGAGTGAAGATTCTCTTGAGGAAGCAGAAGAAGAGGGCTACGCTTGCTAAAAAATACTCAGCTGGAAGACCTTATCGTAGAAGAAGCGGAGGCAGTGGTGGAGGCGGCTCTCCGGCGGCGGTGGTGGAGGATCTTCGTTATCAGTTTCTGTATGCGATCGAGACAGGGCTGTTCAATCTGCCATTATTTGTGAGTTGATGAAAAATGGAAGACTCAGCGGCAGTTGCAATGACATCAATTCAAATTTGATTCGTTGCAACAGCGTTGAGCTCAGATTTAGACAGCATAGAAGAGTTCAAATGATTTTGAAATTTCTTCAAGAACTCTTTCTTCTCTGTTTCACTTCATTTGAGCGGAAACGACATTGAGAGTCCTCCAGCCATTCTCCCTCGTTTAGCTAAGCAGAAATTTTCTCTTCCCTCCAGCATATTTTCTTCTCTCTCCCGTTTAGAAGTTTTAGATCTCAGTGATAATGAATTAGAAAGCCCTCTAAATAATTTCTACTCTGGATTGAATAATTTGGAAGAATTGGATGTAAGCGGAAATAACGATATTAGTTCTTCGGAAAGCACGCATTCGCCAAGCTTTTTCCGGCAATACAGGTATAGATATTATTTTTGATTGAGAGGAAAAATGAGAGGAAGAATAAGTCGTACACGAAAAATTAGATTCCCGTTTTCATGGGAGCGAAGGCATCAGAAACCTGCCGAAATGCCGAGCATACGAGAGGTTGTGCCTTTTCTGTGAAAGTCTAAAAGGTAAGAGGAGAGAGTTATGAGAATTTTATTTATTATTGTTTTATTGTGGATGGAAATGGCTTTGGCTGAAAATGCAGACAAGATGGTTCAGCAAAATATCTTGACTGTGCAGATATACACTCAGAGGCTGTTTACATCTTTTGAAAAGAGGGAGCCTCTAATTTTAAATTTATTTCCTGATGTTGAGTTTTCAACGGTGATTAAAGAGTCACTTTCTCTTCGAGAGAGGCTCTTTTAGCTCCGGTTCATTAGAAGACGTGGGATACATGACCATGTATATCAGCAAGGAGGGCATTGTCCGGGGAGAAGTGCATTCTGCTCAAGGTGTTTATACGATTCGTTCTGATGTAGGAAATAAAAATCAAGTCCTCATTAAAGAGATGGATATGTCTCAAATCCGAAGGGAAGGGGACGATGTAATGACAGTAGATCCAGAGCTTTTAAGAAATTTTTCCGGAGATTTAAAAAAAACTTTTAGACAGCAGAGTACACCGATGAATCAGCGTCTTTCTGAAAATCAAACTGTGGATGTGCTGGCGCTTTACACCACCAGCTTGCTGATAGAAGCAAGTATTAGAGTGAAGTGGAAAAAACCAATAAGGCTCTTCGCGACAGCGGTCTCAACCGGCAAATTAATTTAGTGGGTACAAAAGAAGTTAATTACACGCAAGACCCTGAAGAAATGGGTACAGATTTAGATAGGCTTGGATTTAGGAGAGATGATCAATATTCAAATGGTACAAAGCCCGATCCCGCAGGTATTATGGATGAGGTTCATCAATTAAGAGACCAATATGGGGCGGACTTGGTTCATCTTTTTGTCAGAGATCTCTACTACTGGTACCTGCGGAATTGCTTCCGTTTATACTTTGAGTGATGATGGAGTTGTCAGAGATATTTGTAGAGATAATTATCCGGACAATTTACAAGAATGTGTACTTTATGGACCTATTATACGTTGGCGTTCTCTTAAAAGTTTTAGTGTTTCTGCGATTCAAAGTTGTCCTGTAATTTATGCTTTTTCGCATGAGTTAGGGCATAATATGGGGCTGTTTCATGATCGCTTTACAGTGAGGGAAAAAGCAAAACAGGACATAATGTCATCCTGTGAAGAACAATTTCCTGATCGAGTGGATTCATGTTTCCAACAGAATTATCCTTCTCGTTTAGAAGATTTTTTTTCTCACCCATACAAGCCCTACGCTTTTGGATATGTTAATCAAAATTTTAATCGTCCGATATGCTGGAGAACCATTATGGCTTATGATGATCAATGTGAAATCAAGGATTTTCTTATGACTTATGGTGTTGGCAGAAATATCAGTAAAGCTCTTTATTTTTCTAATCCTTCCCGCAGAGCGAATAGGTTATGACCCGGCGGGTGTGTCGGTTCTGAACGAACGACAAGGCTGGATGGTCCGGCAAATGCCTCTAGAGCTATCAACGATGTATGGGAAGACGTTCTTATTCACCTCAAGCCCAGCTCACAATCTTGTCAAAATACTGTTTTTGCAAATGCTGAAAATTTGGATCATTCTAACTTCAATTTAGATCAGACTCTGTCTTTTTCCGCCGGTGGAGGTATGAAAAGTTTTCATATTCCTGAGTATTGCCTGCTTTAACAGCAGAAGAATCAGATTTTATCAGTGTCTCTACTCAGCAAAGGGCCAACTCTGAAGAGAGTTTGATTGATTTTCAGGTGGATATTTCTGCAGGCAGAAACAGCAACTGCCAAGTACGCCGGGGGTCTGTCACATTGAGAGGTCCGGCAGGGGCCGGAAAAATTATCTCTATTGAACAGGGTGTTCCTGCATCTTGTGCGTTACAGGGCTGTGAAGATGCTGTTTTTGCAAACCCCAGTGTGAATTTAGACGAACCTATAGCTCTCTTAGAGGATGGAGGAACAAGTACGTTTCGGCTTCGTGATATTCCTGCACGCTGTACTCAAAATAATTTAAGAGCGGAAAATTTACCCTCTTTTGTAAACGTTGCCGCCAGAAAAATCACAAGCTCCGGACAAGTTGATTTTGAAGTACGCATGACTGCTGATGAAAATAACACCTGTCAAGAACGCCGAGGGTCTTTTAGATTAAGCATAGGGGAGGCTCAAAAAACTATTTCTATCGAACAGGGGATGACTCATTTTAAACGTCTTGCTTGCTCTTCCGGCCCCATAGATACAATTATTTCGTTGGATTTATCCGGTGAAAATATTTCAGAATTAAGACAGTCCTTTTTTGAGGGGTTCACTCGTTTGGAAGAATTGGATCTAAGTCAAAATTCTATCCGAGTGTTGGGGACAGGAACGTTTTCACCTCTTACCCGTTTGAAAGAATTAGATTTAAGCGAAAACCAGATACACTCTATTG
Organism: Bdellovibrionales bacterium; assembly: GCA_965199935.1. Taxonomy (GTDB): domain Bacteria; phylum Bdellovibrionota; class Bdellovibrionia; order Bdellovibrionales; family UBA1609; genus JAPPLG01. Next base: position 48,808 of record CBDATD010000001.1, on the reverse strand, counting down.
CCGATAATGTTTTTTCCTCTTCTCTGGGAGAATTAGATTTGAGCCAAAATCAGATCCGCTCTCTCAGCTCCTCCATGCTGGCGGGTTTAACCCGGTTGGAGGAATTAGATTTGAATGGAAATCAAATATCTTCAATTTCTCAAAACACGTTTTCAGGTCTTTCAAACTTAAAATATCTTTGGTTGAACAGCAATAACATTGCAAGTCTGCCGGAAAGTGTATTCAACAGCTTGACCCGCTTGAGAGTTTTGGCTTTGGACGCTAATGCACTAACGTCTCTGCCTGAGGATGTTTTTCAAAATCTTTCCAATTTGAGATATTTATGGCTGAATGCCAACAATATCACAAATCTGCCCTCAAATATATTCAGCGATCTTTCGAGATTGAGGTATTTGAATTTGTCTTACAATAATTTAGGTCCACTGCCTGACAGTATTTGTACCATTCTTAGAAATTTGAGGTATCTGGTGATTCAAGGAAGTTCAATGGATACACTTTGTCCAGAAGGGGGTAGCGGCGGAGTCAACAGTACAAGTTTATGGAAGAAATTCTCTTTTAAGAGATTGGAGAGTTCTTTTATGCCTCAAATATTTTTAGATGAAGAGACTGTACACCCAGATGTTATTTTAAAAATGCATCAAGACGGCGTTTCTGTGGAAGATATTTCTCAAATCACAGGCACACGCATGGATGTTATGCACGGTATAATTGGTGTTGATTTGTAAAACACCCTGATAATTTGCCCTTTGCAAGGATATTTGCAAGCCTGGCCGAGCGTAACCTGATTTTTTCCGGCCCTCTGCATTTTAAGTCTTATTTTGTACAATCAAGTTTTTGTTTTGTTTTTAATAGGGTGGTAAACATATAAGAACAATGCTTTTCTCATTGAAAAAATATGCTTGAAACAAATTTAACACCATCAGCTCAACAGAATAACCCAGCGCCATTTAATTTGTCCGGCAGTCTTTTTCATATTCCAACAGAAGGTATTAAATACAGCGGTTCTAAACTAAAACTACTTCCCTATATTCTTTCTGTGGTTCGCTCCTTGCCTGTGAAACGAATTTTTGACAGCTTTTCAGGAACGACAAGAGTGAGTCAAGCTTTTGCGAAATGCGGTTATCAGGTGACAGCGAATGATCTGGCTGTTTGGTCGAAAGTTTTTGGAGAATGCTACCTCAAAGGAAAAAGGAACAGTTCATTGCAAGACAAAATAAACCACCTCAACAGTTTAAAAGGATATGAAGGATGGTTTTCAGAGAATTACGGCGGTCCAGCAGGCAGAGGGCTTTCCATTCATTCCGACGGAAAGAAAAAGATCTGGCAAATACATAATACGAAAAAACTGGATGCTATAAGACCGGAAATAAATAAAATAGCAAAGAGTTCTATCGAGAAATCTATTCTATTGACAAGTTTGATTTTGGCCCTGGACAAAGTGGACAACACTTTAGGGCATTATGCCTCTTATCTCCGGGAATGGTCTCCCCGCTCCTTTAACACAATGAAACTTTTAATGCCGTTCATTGAAACAAAAACAGCCGGTCATAAAGTGATGAACAAAGATATTTTTAAGGTTCTTCCTAAAGTCAAAGCTGACTTGTCGTATTTTGACCCTCCTTACGGCTCCAATAATGAAAAGATGCCTTCGTCCCGCGTTCGTTATGCTTCCTATTATCATATTTGGAAAACTATATGTTTAAATGATAAGCCGGAGCTGGCAGGCAGAACCAATAGAAGAGCAGACTGCGGTGATAGAAAAGAGGGGTCTGTTTTTGAGGAATTTAGGAAAAATACGGAGGGAAAATTTATTGCCCTAAAAGCTATTGAGAAATTGATCAGCGAATGCCCAACTCCTTATATACTGCTCTCTTACAGCACCGGCGGAAGAGTTGAAAAGGAAGAAATATGCGGAATCATCAATAAACACTGCAGGAAATCTCAGATTTTTTCAATTGATTACAAACGCAATGTCATGGCGGGCATGAGATGGACTTATGATTGGATAAAAACTCACGAAAGCAGAAACACAGAATTTTTATTTTTAATGGAAAAATAAAACTATAAAACTGTTCCCTGTGTGGAAAATCAGTCAAACCAGACGCTCAGTTTAATGTGCAGTTGTTTTTCCAGTCCATGATGCTTTAAATTTTGTGTAATCTATGGAGTTCAGAAGGAGGGCTGAAATACCCTTAACAGCTTAAAGAAACAACACTCATGCACGGTTCTTTAAAAAAAAAAGAAATGTAAGTGTGTAAAAATTACATTCTATTAGAAATATGTTGTTCCAGCATTTATTTTTTGATAACTTCACCGGCAGAAAATAAAGAACAGGAGGAATGGGTATGCGATCCCTGAGAAAACTCATGGCTGTCAGCGGTTTTATTTTAATCTATGGATCAAACTGCTTAGTGCAACAGGCTGTCTCCCAAACAGCAGGTCTTCAAGAAAAAGCGTTGGGCGGATCGGCTGTACAGCAAGAAAATGAAATATTACCGCAAAAGCACGATGAAGAAATTTCATCTATTATGGACATTATGGAAAATGAATCTTTTGCCATGAGAAAAGTTTACTTCGACGGGTTTCAAGGCAATATCCGCAATTGTGTTTTTGAATCCCCGTCTGCTGTGTGGACTATAGAATATTGTGAAGATGTTGACAATAAGCTCTTGGAGGGAATCTGGTTTAGTATGCTGGCTGGTGTTTTTTCAATTAAAGATACTGGAGCGAAGATAGATTATTATCTTGAATTGAGCGGGAGAAAGCATATTTACGAGGAACTTGATAAATATGGTCAGTACACTGTAGAAAATTTGGCTTTAAGAAGCATGGTCTTTGCAGGAGGAGACTCTCGGGACGGTATGGAGGATTGGTCTGAGAAAAAACTGTCTTTTCTTCAAACTTTAGCCCGCACACAAGAGCATTATATCAACCAGTCGGTGATGGAGTAATATGAAATTTTTATTATTGTCTTTTTTGTTTGCTTCTTTGCCTGTTTTTGCAGACGGTTTTTCTTTTAGCGATTTGAGGCGTTCTTTTATAGGATATTTTGAATGTTTGGACAGAAATGATTCGGAAGAGAGCTGTATAGCTGTCTCAAGAAAAATATTAGAGGGGCTGGATGAAACAGGCGGGGAGTTTAACAAAATCACGCCTGATTTTTCAGGAGCCTATTTTCCGCGAATCCAACTGGAAGATATTGATTTTTCTCATAGTAATTTTGAAAATGCTGTTTTTACACAAACTGTTCTGAAGAATGTGAATTTTTCAAATTCCAACTTAAACTCAGCGAAATGGGACTCTGTTTTTTTGTTTGATGTGAATTTTAAAAACTCTGACCTTACAAACGTTTCTACTCATTATGTGAAGCTGTATAAAGTCAATTTTTTTAAATCCCTTTTGGAAGGGGCGGAGATGGCAAAGGTAGTTGCTAGAATGTCCAATTTTAATTCAGCCTATTTAATAGAAGCTGATTTGGAAGATGCAGATTTCAGAGGGTGTTCTTTTAAAAATGCAAATTTACAGTCAGCCAATTTGGAAGACGGCAATTTTCGTTCAGCAAATTTTGAGGGGGCGGATTTAAAAAGCGCTGATTTGTCCGGCGCTGATTTTAGCTCAACCAACCTCAAAGGAGCTGTTTTAACATCTTCTGATACTACAGGGTTTCTTTTTGAAAATGTGAATTTTCAAGATGCTGTTTATGATGAAAACACCGTATTTCCAGAGGGTTTTGACCCTGTTCCAGCCGGTATGATTTTAGAAAAAAGTGTTCAGGTTGGAAATGAAGAGGCAGTTAAATTGTCTTTATAAAAATCTTTTATACGTGAAAGCCCGGTATATCAGTGGAAAGCCCCAAGTGTATAGTGAATTTCATTTAAGCAGAAGGAGTTGTCTCTGAATCGCCGGGGGTCATTTTTCTTTTTTTCATTTTTTCAATCAGAGTGGTGCGGTTCATTTTTAACAAATGAGCCGCTTGATTTTTATTCCATTTTGTTTTTTTCAAAGCATTTAAAATAAGATTGTTTTCAAATTGGCTGACTGTGCATTTAAAGTCCACCCCTTCATCTGGAATATGAAAGCTGTGGAGCGGGGGCGGAGAAAGTTTTTTATACTGCGGAGGCAAATCCTCCAAGTCTATAGCTCCTTCTGTTTTCAGAACACAGAGTCTTTCCACGAGGTTTTCCAGTTCACGGATATTTCCGGGCCAAGGGTAAGAGAGGAGGCTTCTCACCGCCTCTGCCGAAATTTTCATAATGTTATAATTATTTTTTTTGTTCATCTCTGAAATGAAAAACTTTAGTAAAAGAGGAATATCTTTGGTTCTAGCTCTCAAAGGAGGGACATTCAAAGGTATGACGTTGAGACGGTAAAATAAATCCTCTCTGAATTTCTTTTCACGCACTGCTTTTTCTAAATTAGAATTAGAGGCGGCAATCACCCGGACATCGCAGTGGATGGTTTGGTTGGAGCCTACAGGTTCAAATTGTTTTTCCTGCAGGACGCGAAGAAGTTTGACTTGAAGACTGAGAGGCATTGTGGAGATCTCGTCTAAAAAGAGCGTCCCCCCGTGAGCCGATTGGAATTTTCCAATACGGTCCCTGAAGGCCCCCGTAAAAGCCCCCTGGACATGACCAAAAAACTCGCTTTCCAAAAGGTCTTTGGGAATAGCGCCGCAGTGTACGGGGATAAAAGGTTTTCCAGATCTATTGGAATTGAAGTGAACAGCTTTTGCGATCAACTCTTTGCCGGTGCCGCTTTCTCCTTGAATCAAAACAACAGCATCTGTTTGAGATACTTTTTTGACTGTTTTTAAGAGATCCATGATAGGAGTGCTTTGACCGATAATATGCTCAAAGCTGTATTGTTTTTTAATACAGGCTCTTAGGTTTTGATTTTCTTTTTCCAATTGAGTTTGGCTGAAGGCTTTTTCACATATGTTAAGAACTTCATTGACAGAAAATGGTTTTGTAAAAAAGTGAAAAGCCCCTTCTTTCATAGCTTGAACGGCGGTGTCGATAGAGCCGTGTCCGGTCAGAATATTAATTTTAATATTTTTATAAGATTTTTTTAATAAGGGAATAAGCTCAATGCCGTTTCCGTCCGGCAAAATCATATCCAATAAAGCAATGTCAAAATGAAGATTCTCAGCCATTTGAGATAATTCTCTTTTAGATCCCAGCGCTGTGACAGAATAGCCTTCTTTTTCAAAAGCATTTTGCAATGCCCGCCGCATGGACATTTCATCATCAATGATTAAAACTTTTCTTTTCATTTTCTTACTCTTCATCATACATGAGGGGGGCCTCCTCAGCGATGGGATCATAAAAAATATGGACTTTGTTATTAGGACAGTTTCGATCCACCCCAGGGGCCTGCTAGACTTTTGTCTTCGCTGATTTTAAAAATTTTAAATTTGGACTGGAATGATGTTTTAAAAGCTGATAGACGATTTGCCTGCAGGTTTGAACAGCTTTGAGCATTTCATTTATTTGTTTCTTTATTTGAAGCCTGCATAGGCCGCCGGCGGGAACACGGGGGAGATCTTCTTGAGAAAGCTGTAAAAGGGCCTGGATGCCTCCTAGTGGATTGTTGAGTTCATGAGCGATGCTGCTGGTGATAATGCCCATTTCAGCAGAGTCTTCTAGAAGGGATATTTTTTTCTCCATTTGTATTTTTTCTGTTCTATCTGTGAAAATAATAATGCGGACGGCTCCCCTGCAGGTGTGTTTTAAAGTTTGACATCTAATTTCAAAAATCATGTTTGTTTGAGGTTTGGATTTTAAAATGGAGGATTTCAATATTGATTTTTCTTCCTGTGTGCTTAATATTTTCCCAAAAAAAACAGAAAAGCAGTTTTTTCTGTGAATATTTTTCTTCTCCTGATGGGTGTGTTTGAGAAAAGCTTGATTGGTGCTTAGAATATTAAAATCTTGATCTGTGAGGCAGATAGGCTGGGGGATGGCGTTGAAGGCGGCTTTCCATTCTTCTTTCAGGGATTGAAGCCTTTCCCATGTTTCTATTTTTTTCAAATTGGAGTCTATGGACTGAGCAATACTTCTTAGATTTTTTTTTTCACCTTTGTTGTAGGGAGAATTTTTTGAAAAACAAAGACAGTACTCCGGCACAGCCTCCAAAGGGATAGAATAATTTCCTTTTTCAGGAGGGTTTTGTATTTTCTGAATAGATGCGCTGTCTATACAGCAGAGCTTAGGCAGTACATTTGTGATAAAAGCCTCCATATTCTTGATGGAGCGTATTTGAAATATTTGAAGTTTTATGTTTCTGAGTTTTCTCAACTCATGAATTTCTTCAGGTTCATCAACGCAGTTTTTAAAAGGTTCTACAGCTGGCGGCATCGCGTCTCCCATTGTAGCTCAGATGGAAAAAGTTTTTTTTAAAAAGATGTTCATCTGGACTAAAGATGAAGTTTTACCTTGACCTTTGTAAGGTTATCAGCAAGTGTCTCCTATCATTATGATTTCTGCAGTTGTTTTAAGCGCCGGGCAAGGCCGTCGGATGAGTTCATCCCTGCCCAAGTCTCTTCACCCTGTGGGCGGCAAGCCTATATTAGCTCGCATTTTGCAGTCGCTGCAGGAGGCCGGTCTGGGAAAAGATGTTCGAGTCATCACTCAAATGGCGGAAAATTTAGTGCATCCTGTGGTCAGAGCGTTTCAAGCCCATCCTATTTCTCAAAAATCAAAGCCGGGGACTGCCGGGGCTTTAATGCATCTTCCTTTGGAAGAGCTGGCGCCTTATTTACTTGTCATTAATGGGGATCATCCTTTGATTTTTCCGGAAGATTTAAAGAGTTTTTGTGATAAAGCTTTGGACAGTCCATCAGATATTTCTGTTGGAACTTGCTCCATTTCAGACCCTAAGCAATTTGGACGTGTGGTTCGTGAAAGCGGGCAAATTATACAAATTGTGGAGCATTATGATTTTACGGAAGAGATAGAATCTATTCGTGAAATTAATACAGGGCTGATGCTGATTCGAACAGAAATTTTGAAAGAAAATTTAAAATTGATTACAGATGATAATCCAAAAAAGGAATACCCGCTAACAGATTTAGTGTCTATAGCCTTCCGCCGGGGCCTGCGTACGGCCGCCATTGAAGTGGGTATTCACACAGCCTGCGGGGTGAATACTCAAGAGGATCTTTCTTTGGCAAACATCTTCCTCTTCGATAGAAAAAATCAACAGCTGATGAGCCAAGGTGTGATTTTTCCAAACCCCCAGCAAGTACACGTGGAAGAAGATGTGAGAGTGGGGCCGGGGAGCATCTTGTACCCCGGTGTCTATTTGAAAGGGAAAACTTCTATTGGGTCCTTTTGCGCTATTGAACAAAATTGTTTCATTTTCGATTCTGAAATTGCGGATTCAGTTCATATTAAAAGCTCTTGTTATTTGGAAAAAGCTCAAGTGTGTTCTAAGAGTGTGGTGGGTCCTTTTGCTCATTTAAGGCCTGGCAGTGTGATTGGAGAAGAGTGCAAAATAGGCAACTTTGTTGAAATAAAAAATACAAGCTTAGGCTCTAAGTCTAAAGCCTCTCATATGAGCTATTTGGGTGATTCTATGATCGGCAGGGGTGTGAACATTGGATGCGGGGCTGTGACCTGCAACTATGCGGTGGACAGAAAAAAATATAAAACAAAAATTGAAGACGGCGCGTTTATTGGGGGAGGCTCTATGCTGGTGGCTCCTGTGGAGGTGGGTGAAAAGTCCATTGTGGGAGCTGGTTCTGTGATTACCAAAAATGTCCCTCAAGAAACGCTGGTGGTGGCCCGCGCTCAAGAAACATATAAAAAGAGAAAATAGTATGTGCGGTATCGTCGGCTATCTTGGCTCTAGTTCTGCTTTGGACGTTATTTTGGAAGGTTTGGAGCAGTTGGAATACCGAGGTTATGACAGCGCTGGTTTGGCGGTTAAAACATCTGAAGGTTTTAAAAGGGTTCGCGCCTTAGGCTCTTTGGATCATTTGAAAAAGAAAGTGGGAAAATGGGACAGTTCTCTGGGTATTGGACATACCAGGTGGGCGACGCATGGACCTCCTTCCATAGAAAACGCCCACCCTCATAAAGCGGGAAAAATTCAATTGGTGCATAATGGAATCATTGAGAACAGCGGGGAGTTGAAAGAAAAATTCAATTTCAACTGTCAATCTCAAACAGATACAGAAGTGATGGTCCGCCTTGTTTCTGATTTTTACTCTCAAACAGGGGATTTTTTAAAATCTATCTTTGAAACTGTAAAACAGCTCAAAGGATCTTTCTCTTTTTTGGCTGTTTGCGAAGATGAGTCCTCCATTGCAGGGGTGCGAAGAGGCCCCCCTCTGGCTGTGGGTTTTGGAAAGGACAAAGATGTTTTTGTATCCAGTGATTTACCTTCTTTGGCGCATCAGTGGACAGACCAGGCCGTTCTTTTAGAGGAGGGCGATTTTGTTTATATTCAAAAGGGGAAGTGCCGGTTTTTCTCCGCAGATGGAGTTCAAATTAAAAAAGAGATTCAAACTATTCCCAAAGAAGATCAAACCAAAGATAAGGCCGGACACCCCCACTATATGTTGAAGGAAATTTTTGAACAGCCTCACTCTGCTCTGCGTGTTCTCAAAGCTTATACGGATAAAGGCAGGGTTCGTTTCAAATCATCTTTATTTCAGAAGCATTCAAAAATTTTCATTGTGGCCTGTGGAAGCAGTTATTACGCTGGTCTTTATGGAAAATTTGTTTTGGAGTCTTTAGCGGAGATTCCTGTTGAAGTGGATTTAGCAAGTGAATTTCAATATAAGAAGGTCCTGCTGACTCCTGAATCCGCCGTTTTGTTTATTTCTCAGAGCGGGGAAACAGCGGACACGCTGGCCGGACTGGCTTATGCAAAAAAAAGAGGTTCTGTCTGCTATGCTCTTTGCAATGTTAAAAATTCTTCTTTGGATCGAGCTGTGGATTTTTCTCTCTATTTGAACGCCGGGCTGGAGGTCGGAGTGGCCGGCACCAAAACTTTTACATCAACACTTATTCTTTTGCTGTTGACAGCCTTGGAAAAAACACAAAGTCAAAAGCTTGTTCCTCAATTATTTGATTTGCCGTTTTTAATAGATCAAGTTCTTTCTCAAAATGAAAAAATTCAAGAACAAGCTCTTTTGTTTTCCAAGTACAAACGCTTCCTCTGCCTGGGAAGAGGCCCTCATTATCCTATAGCTCTAGAAGGGGCTTTGAAGATGAAGGAGCTGGCCTACATCCATGCGGAGGGGTATCCCTCCGGGGAGATGAAACACGGCCCGCTGGCTTTGGTGGATGAGGAGGTGCTGGTGATCGGACTGGCGATGAAAGATTTTTACTACAGTAAAAATATAATGAATTTACAGGAGGCCAAGGCCCGCGGTGGTTTTATTCTTACAATAGGAGATGAATATAATAAGGCCGTCTCAGATCAACATATTGAACTGCCCTCCTGCCATGAACTATTGTCCCCTGCACTGGAGGTGGTTGTTTTACAGCTGTTGGCGTACCATTTTGCCTGCTCTTTAGGGCATGACGTAGATCGTCCTAGGAATTTAGCTAAATCCGTCACAGTGGAATAAAATTAATATATGGCAAATTCAAATTCTAAAACAAAAGGCAATGTTGCAGGGAAATACTATGTGGACACCAGCTGTATTGCCTGCGACGCCTGCATCTTAGCTGCAGAAGAGCATTTTAAAATGGATGCTGATGAAGAACCGTCTTTTGCTTTTGTCTGCAAACAGCCAAAAACTTCTGAAGAGGAGGAGGCCTGCCGGGAAGCTATGGATTCCTGCCCTGTAGAGGCGATTGGGGATGACGGCTGAGATGATTGGCCCCCATAGGTTTTTTTTGGATTGTTCTGCGTTTAATCAGTTCTTTTTTTCATTCCATTTCTGTCATATAATCCATGAGTCATGAGCTTATTTATCTATAACACTTTAAGCCGGAAGAAAGAAAAATTCGCTCCTTTGGATCCTCCCCAAGTGCGTATGTACTGTTGCGGCCCTACAGTCTATGATCTATTGCATATCGGAAATTTTAGAGGGGCTGTTTTTTATAATTTTCTGCGTCTTTGGCTGGAGCATTTAGGCTATAAGGTGTCTTTTCATTATAATCTCACAGATATTGATGACAAGATTATCAACAAAGCTGTGGAGGAAAAAAGCACATCAAAAAAAGTAGCTCAAAAATACATTGATGAATTTTTTAAAGATTTTAGATCCCTCAATTTAAAAACCCATGACAGCAATCCCAAAGCCACGGATTTTATTTTGCCTATGATTCAGTTTATTGAAAAACTGGTGCAGGAGGGAAAAGCCTACACAGCGGAAGGCGGTGTTTTTTACAGTGTTAGAAGTTTTAAAAAATACGGAAGGCTGAGCTGTAAAAATTTAGATGACTTAAGATCCAGCGTTCGTACAGAAGTGATCCCATCTAAAAAAGACCTTTTAGACTTTACTTTGTGGAAGAAGGCAAAGCCGGGAGAGCCTTATTGGGATTCTCCGTGGGGAAAAGGAAGGCCGGGCTGGCATACAGAGTGTGTAGCGATGATTCATAAGGGCCTTGGGTCTTCTATTGATATTCACGGAGGAGGAATGGATTTGGTATTTCCTCATCATGAAAACGAAAAAGCTCAATCCGAGGCGTGCGATCCAAGCCCTTTTGTGAAGTATTGGATTCACCACAATATGTTTGAATTTTCAGGAGAGAAAATGTCCAAGTCCTTAGGCAATATTCAAACCATGCGTTCTTTTCTCAATGAATACAATGCTGAAATTTTTAAATACTTGGTTTTAAGCTCGCACTACCGGTCTGTCAGTGAGATTTCTCAAAAGACGGTCTATCAAGCCGTCTCCGGCCTTTTTCGGGTGTATCAAGCTTTATTGAGGGCCCGGCAGATTATGGAATCTGATGTCCAAAATTCAAATTTTTCCAATAAAGGGATTTTTTTAAAAAATCTTAGGGAAACCCGCCGTCAGGTAGAAGAATCTTTTAATGATGACTTGAATACGGCCAAAGCTTTGGCGGTATTATTTTCTTTTATTCGATTTTTTAATGATTTAATGAGAAAAAAATCCTACTCAAAGGAGGATCAAGAACTCTCTCATTTATTTTTAGAGTGCTTCAGGGAATACGGGGCTGTTTTTTCTTTGTTTCAGGAAAATCCTGTACAGTTTTTAGACGATTTAGATGACATTTTATTAAAGAAGACTTCTTTGAGCAGAAAAGAGGTGGACCAAAGGGTTCAGGCGCGCCTGCTGTTCAGGGAGAAGAAAGATTTTAAAACTTCTGATCAAATTCGAGATGAACTCAAAAACCAGGGCATCGACATCCAAGACCTCAAAGAAGGCAGTAAATGGAGAATGAACCCTGGCTTTTTTATAGAAAATTAAGACTCGCCAGCCTCAGTTGATTTTTCTGTTGCAGTTTCTTCTGCTTCAGCTCCCGCGTCTGCATCTGCATCTGCATCTGCTGAATCGCCTTTAAACCAGCCGCAACCTGCCATTGACAAACACAGCACAGCCATAACTAACCACTTTTTCATTCAATCCCCCTTGAATATGTTTTTTTGGCGGTTGTTTGAATACATGATTTTATTCTTTTCGTCTATTGATTTTTTAGAAGTTCAAAAACCGGCAGTTTAATGATGCAGTTAGACAAAATTTAAATACCGCTTTTCCACATTGTATCTGCTCTCTTTTCAGCGTCAGGGGTTTTTACAAAAACTCATTAAAGTCTTTAACAGAAAGATCTTCTATGTCTGCAAACTGCGATTGAATTTTTTTATAGTCAGAAAAGACGACCACCTTCACTTTTTCAAGCAAAAAATGTTTTTTAATTACTTTTTGTACATCTTTTAACTTTAGCTGGTTCAGGCGTCTGTCCAGATCATCTAAATCGTATTCTAAACCTATGTACTTCAGAAGAATGCGCCGAGACAGGCGGTCCTCCGCCTTCTCAAAAGATTTTAAAAACTGCATACGGTAATAATTTTTAGCGCTGTCCAGTTCTATTTGAGTGATTCCGTTTTTATGAAATTTTTCTAGAATATCCAAACTGCGGTCAATGGCTTCACGAGTGGCGGCCAGGCGGGTGGGGGATGAAATGTAAAAGACACCGTACTGAACAAAAGACTGGAGGGTGGATTGAATAGAATATGTGAGCCCCTGTTTTTCTCTCACCTCCAAACCGAGGTGTGAATTGAGAGAGCCTCCCCCTAAAACAATATTGGCTATTTGAAAAGCCGTATAATCTTTGGAAGTTCTCGGAAGGCTTACATACCCCATGCGAATATTGGACTGCACCTGCCCCGGCTTATTTATGATGGTGTATTTTGGAATGTCTTTTTGCTCCAGAGGTATAGGCTCTTCCCTCATTTTTGATTTTTTCAGCCAGCTGAAAAAACTTTTTTTTTCAACAGACCCCCAATTTTTAAATATTTTTTCCAACTTTTGTCTGATGTCTTTTGGAATCACCCCTGTCACACCTAAGAAGGATCCTTTTGGAGTCAGCTGTTTATAGTGCTGGAGTACGTCTTCAGGGGTGATATTTCGGAGTGATTCTTTAGAGCCGGAAGGACTGTAGGCGTAAGGGTGTCCTTGAAAGATTGTTTGATAAAAAGCCCGGTGGACCAGGGAGGAAGCAGATTCAGGAAGTTTTTCCAAAGATGAAAGTGTTTGCTTTTTTATAAACTCCGCCTCTTTTGCATCCAATTTTGCCTGCGTCATAATTTCTCCAAAAATATTTAATAACTTTTCGTCATTCCAAGATAAAGTATCTGCTGAGAACAGCGAGTAGTCGCGGGTGACAGATACAGACAAATCAGCTCCTAGTGTTTCCAATTCTTTAATCACTTCTTGGGCTGATTTTTTTTGAGTGCCTCTTACCAAAGTGCGGGCTGTGAGAGAAGAAAGCCCTGATTTTGACTGAGGGTCTTTTGTGCTGTTGAAAGGTGTAAGCAGTTCAAAATGAATATAAGGCAGTTTGGAGTCTTCAAGAAGGTAAACTCTCAGCCCATTGGATAAGGTGAGTTTTTTTAGTTTTTCTTCCGCGTGTGTGTTTAAAAGCGTCATAAATGCCAACAAGGTTAAATAAAATAATTTGTTCATTTTTTCGGATATAAACGAATTAAATTTTGTTGATAAGGGTTCAAATATTTTTGAGCCGCCTCTTGAATGTCTTTTATTTGCACTTGGCTGTATCGATCCAGCTCTTGAAAAGAATGCGCGTAATCATCAAACACGGTTTCGTGATAAGCCAGCAGACTGGCTTTCCCTTCCGCCGTTTTCAGTGAGTCCACGTGCGCCTTTATGATGTTTGTTTTTGCCAGATCCAGCTCTTCCCGGTTCACTGTTTGAGTTCGTATCTTTTTCACCTCTTCCAAAGCCAGGTTTTCAGCTTTTTTGATGGACTGTTGAGGATGAAGCGAGCTGGAGATGTAAAAGAGGCCTTCTGTTTCCAGAAAGTAAGCGCCGGCGTGTGCAGAAACAGCCAAATTTTTCTCGACAAGGCTTTGATGCAGACGGCTGGACTTTCCGCCTCCCAGAATAAAACTTAAAAGCTCCAAGGCGTAGGATTCTTTGGAACCGGCTTTCGGCAAAGGGTAGGCGAGAGTGAAAGAAGCTGTTTGAACAGAGCGGTGCAAATCTTTCGATTGAGTTTGCTTTTGCTGAGGTTCTTGAGGGTAGGAGCGTTCAGGCAAATGCGCCGGCTTCAACGGGCTGTAATATTTTTTTAATATTCTTTTTGTTTTTTCAATGTGGATGGGGCCTGCAATCACCAGGACAGCATTATTTGGAGAGTAAAAGGTATTATAAAACTCAAGACATTCTTGAATGTTAATGGCGTCAATATCTTTTTTATATCCGATGACAGGAAAGCGGTAGCGGCTCTTTTGAAAAACGGTTTCAAAAAGATCAATATAGATATTTTGGGGTCTGTTTTCATATCTCATCATTCTTTCTTCTTTAACAATATCCTGCTCTAACTTTAGATTTGTCTCATTAAGAACAAGATCCGACATTCGCTCTGCTTCCAGCTCAGCAATATACTCCAGCTCTTTTTTTGGCAGATTGAAGTAATACACAGTGTGGTCATGGCTGGTGTAGGCGTTGAGATAAATACCTCTGGACTGTATGTCCTGTAGAAAATCCTTCCCTTTTCGTTTTTTTGTTTCACGAAACATCAAATGCTCAAACAGATGGGCAATGCCTGTCTGCCCCTCTGGGTCGTCTTTGCCGCCTGCTTTAAACCATGTTTGATAGTTGATTAAAGGGGCCTTTGGATCTGAATGCAGAAGAATACGAAGCCCATTTTCCATTTGGTATTTTTCAACTTTCAAGTGAATATTAAACAGTGGTTTCATAGGGGTTTGTTCTCCAGGTGTTTCCGCGTGTGCAGGCAGGACAACGAGACAGACAGCAATAAAAAAAAGAGGAGTCATAACAAGGCCGTCTTTATATCCAGCCTTTTTACACGTTGTCAAGCACAGCTTGATTTCATACTTTTTCTTTGAGCTGAGGCTTTTTCTGTGTTAATTCACTGTCTCTGACAAGAGGGGTTTCGGTATTATGAAATGGGCGTCTTCTTCTTTGTTTATTGTCTTAGCTCTGCTGATATTGTTGTTTCGATGGATGGAGGATTTTTTTCACCCCGCCTGGATGAGTGTTGTTTATTTTTACGGTTTGGGTCTTCCTATTTACATATATGTCTCTTACCTCATGGTTCATTTTGAAGCTGTGAATTGGAGTGTTCGTTTGGACCGCATTTGGTTTTACACCATTCATGTTGGGATGATTTTTGTTTGTTTTATTCATGTGTGGTGGACCTGGCTGGCGCTGAACACTCCTTATGAAGGGGGAGTATGAATTTTTCACTGTCCTTTCCGGTGGAAACTTTAACCGTTATAGCGGCTGTTTTAGTTATCTACTTTGCGGGTGTTACTTTTCTGGGAATTTACTTTTCCAGATTCAGCTCCAACACTAATGATTTCTTTTTTAGCGGGAGGAGGTTTGCATGGTGGCTTCCAATGATGAGCATGGTGGCGACAGGGATCGGCTCCTACAGTTATTTAAAATATTCGGAGCAGGGGTTTAATACGGGATTAAGCAGCACTCATGTTTATTTTAATGATTGGTTTTTATTTCCTGTTTTTCTTTTTGGATGGATTCCTATTTTATATTTTAACCGCATTAAATCCATCCCAGAGTATTTTGAAAAAAGATTCAACTCGACGGCGCGCTACCTGTCTGTATGTATTATTTTGTCTTACATTTTTTATTATATCGGCTATAACTTGTTTACGATTGGCGTGGCGATTGAGGGTATTTTTGGTATTTCTGCTTTAATTTCTCTTCCCGTTATCGCCGTTCTTCTGGGTCTTTATGTCACCCTTGGGGGGCAGACAGCTGTGATTTTTACGGATCTCTTTCAAGGGATGATTTTGTACCTTGTGGGTTTTGTGGTTATTTTCAGCGGACTTTACGCTTTAGGAGGTGTGGGGGAGTTTTGGTCTCATCTGCCTATAGACCACAGACTGCCTTTAGCTCCTCTGAACTCCAACCCTCACTACAATACCGCCGGTATTTTTTGGGGGGACGCCTTAGCGGGAGGGGTGGCTTTTCTTTATATGAACCAAGGATTTTTAATGAGATTTATGGCCATTCGAAATGTTCAGCACGCGCGCACCGCCGCCTTAGCTAATTTGATGATCACTCTGCCCCTTTCTGCTTTGGTGATTGGAGCCTTAGGGTGGATTGCTAAATCCATTTTATCCAAGCAGGCCGTCTTAGGGGGGGCTTTGTCAGAAAGCTACTCTCTGTTAGCCATAGACAATTCTTACCACACTTTTTTATTAACTGCCTACCATGTGATTCAGGAAAACCCCTGGCTCATGGGCTTTATTTTTTCAGCATTGATGGCGGCTTTAATGTCCACAGTGGATTCTCTCATCAACGCGTCTGCCGCGATCGGCATCTACGATATTTACAAACCTTTGATTCGGCCAAACGCTGAAGAAAAGCACTATCTAAAAATGGCCCGATGGCTTTCTCTTTTTGCCACAGTCATTGGACTTCTTTTGGTGGTTTGGTTTTATCAGCAAAAGGGGACTTTAATGTCCATTCATTACAAAGGAATTATGCTTATTATTCCTCCGGTGGTAACCACTATTTTTCTAGGAATTTTATGGAAAAACTTTCACGCTTTTTCTGCTTGTGTGTCTATGTTAACCGGTATTGCAGTGACTTTTATTACCATGGTGTATCCAGGGCCTGTTTATGCTCTTAGAGAATTTCTGTTGGGGCCTAGTGAGGGAAGTTTGATTTTTTTCCGGGCCCCTTTTGGTATTTTCGTCACTGTTTTTGCAGGTGTTATTGTTCAAAATATTTTTCCCCGCTCCAGGCTGTCTGTTTTGAAAAAACTTTCTAAAAAATTTTTTATTTTTCGGTGGATCAAAACTTTGGCTCAAGGGGCTGATAAAAATGTGGAAAGCCTCACTGTGGATACTTTGAAAAAGGCAATGTTTAATTTTAAAGGGGGAGAGCCTCATTTGAAGAGGGGGGAAAAGGTTTACGGCCTGAATGTGAAACTTTCTTCAAGTTTGAAAGAATTTGAAATGGGTCTTTCTGAAAAAATATGCAAGAGGCTTTGTGCGGCAAAAGGGGATCTCATTTATCTAGCGGATCAAAGGTGGTATTTAGGAGGCATCCGCTCCGGGCATTTTCGACTGAAAGAAGTTTACTCTCAAGACAGCGGTGAGGGCGCTGAAGATGAAAAGACTGTTTATATTTCTGAAGAGGGTTTTAAAAAATCCTATTTGTTAAAGAACCGCAGGGTTTTTCTGGATAAAAACTTTTAACCCGGCTTTCGGCTGTACTGTTTATAAACCTCTGGAAATATTATGTGAACACCTCTGCCCTCATCGGAGGCACAGGCTTGTTTTCAAGTTTTTCATCGGTTGTGATGAAGAATCTCAAAATGAGACAGTGAAACAGGCTGAAAGCGGTGTAAAAAGATAATTCATTGTATCATTGTATGGTTTGCAGGATTATCCAGAAAAGGAGTCTGTTATGCGGAAAATTCTTACAGGTTTGAGTATGGTGTTTGTTTCCAGCGTGTTTGCAGAAGGCTCCTGTGAAGATATAAATGCAGAATTAAAGAAAAAGAACGCCGCTCTTGAAAGTCATAATAAAGAATTGTCTGAATTGGTTTCTCTCTTAAAGAAAAAGAATCAGAGAGAATTGTCGGAGTCAGATTTTCCGAGAACATTGTCTGGTGCGGCATCAAAGAAGCCGGGTGAACCGGACTCATTGGGTCCTGACAGCAGTGCTGGAACACCAGACAGCAGTGAAATGTCAGGAGCAATCGGGATGGCAGCAGGGGGAAGCTCCGGCGAACTTGGCGGCGGCGGTGCTGGAGGTTCTATCGGAGGATATGAAAAGACAGCGGTCGAAGGCGGACTTAGCGGCAGCACAGGCGGAGGCATTCGCACAGATGAAAGGGACGAAATGCAAAACAGGAGAGAAAGAATCGCGAGCGAGGGTGTTAGATAAAGTTGTTTTACACTCCGGGCTGCCCATTTTTTTGGCTGAAGATAGGAAGGTATTTATAAAACTTTTTGATGGTGAGAAATGAAATATAAATTTAAAATATATTACTTATGCAATGCAATTCTTGCTGGTATTTTTTGTTTTGCCTTTTTTTTTCATTTCATTTCTATTGAGACTTTTTCTTTAGTAATAGCTTCCCATGTTCTTACAAAGATTTGTATTTATTTTGATAATATTTCTAAAAATGAAATTACTTTTGAAAAGAAAATTGAAATATACTCATACTCTGCAATGGCAGTGATGTTCTTTTGTTTTATGATCTGGATGATATTTGTTCATAATATGGACAAAAAAGGTTTTGGTCCTACAGTATTGGAAAAGAAAGAGATCTCTTTGAATAGAGGAAAGAAATAAGATGTTAAGTTTTTTTAATTGGAGTTTACTTTTGTTTCAGGTGGATTGTACGTCTGCTTGAAGATAAGTCTTTAAAAAGAAAATGTCCATATGAATGTTATGGAGAGTGTAAAAACAGTTGATTCAATCTCTGATAATGCAGCGGCTGTTGTTTTATTAAATGTCAAACTCTGTGCCGGGCGTTTTAGCGGGAAATTTTTATGCAAGAGGGGGTGAACACCCATGTTTTTCCCAGCAGACGGATTTCTTTCTTTTTACTTGTGTGGTGCAGGTGTTTTAAAACTTCTTGAATGTGGTTTGTGCTGTAATTTTTTAAATTCTCTTTTCTCATATACCGGGCTGTCCATTTTTTTTGGCTAAAGAGGGGCAGTTCCAATAATTTTCTTACATCTAATCCTTGAGGGGAGAGGACAGCAGAATCTTCCTCCTCTTCTGTTTGGATCAATTTTTCTAAAGAGAGGGCCAGGTTTTTGACGGCTCCCTTTTGTTTTTGCTCCAGCGGTTTCAGCCATCTGAGGCGGAGCCAATTTCTGAGTGTTTTTATCTGGGTGTTTGAAGGGTCTTTGATCCATTGGAGATTTCTAGAGAGCGCGTAGTTTTCAATTTCTCTTCTAGTAAAAAAAAGAAGGGGGCGCAGTATTGGTTTTTTTACAAACTGCATGGCTTGGAGGCCGTCTTTTCCGGTCCCTCGGATCAAGCGGATCAGGCGTGTTTCCAATAAATCGTCGGAGTTGTGTGCAAGGGCTAAGTAATGGGATTGAGACTGCTGTATCCATTTCTGAAGGTGTATCCAGCGTATTTTTCTCAATTCTCCTTCTGAGTTTTTATGGCGAAGGGAAGGGGTGTTGGAAAAGAAGGGAATGTTTAAACCTTCTGCCAGGCAGTGGATAAAAATTTGAGTTTGGTTTCTGTAGGGAGATTTAATTTTACCGTGGTGGACGTGGGCAATGTTTAATTTGAGCTTGAGGGTTTTGGATGTTTCAGCCATCAGATCAAGGAGGCTTATGGAGTCCAGACCTCCGGAGACGGCCAACAGGAGTTTTTTATTTTGAATATTATGCGACTTGAGCTGTTTAAGTGTTTTATGAAAAAGGGGGTGGCGGGAGGCTTTCATTTTTTAAAGAGGGCGGAGGCTTTTTTAAGAAGCTCGTCTTTATTTTGTGAAGAGGGTGGAGTTTGAAGGGGTTTGAAGTATTCACAGAGATTATTTGTTTCCTTGTTTGAAACTCTTTCTGCGGAGGATTCTCGGCATTCGTTGTAGGAGTTTTCGTCATAGAAGGAGCAGTTTTTGCAGATATGGAGGTCGTGTGAACATTTTTTGCATATTTCTCGAAAGCCGGGGCTTTCGTAGATGTTTTTTGTCTGGCATTGGGAGCAATAGGAGGTTCTCATTTTTTTACGTTATATCAGCTGGCAGTGGATGACAATGGGATGTGGATTTGATTATATATTTGTGTTACATTTTTGTTTTTTGCGGGTGTAGCTCAGTTGGCTAGAGTGCAACCTTGCCAAGGTTGAGGTCGAGGGTTCGAGCCCCTTCACCCGCTCCAAAAAGTAAAAGGGCTGTAAGCCCTTTTACTTTTTGTCAAGATGGGGCTCGAAGTAAGAGAACGACTTGTGTTGAATGCGTGAGCGTTCAATACAAGGCAGAAAATCTGGATGATTTTCTGAGTGAACGCAGGGGGTCTGCGACCATTGTCTCAATCTGATACACATATGAACCCTTAAATTGACTAATCTCACAAATTTTATCAAAATCACCTTTTCAAGTTCATCTTATGAAAGGAGTCGGTCATGATAAAAAATTGTTTTTTATTTATGGTGTTGTTTTTTGCTGTTTTCAGCAGTTTTTCACTGGAAATTTTAGACGAAAACGGAGAAAAACGGCTCTTGATTATCAGTGAGCATGGGGGCAAAAAAGGGGTTAGAGTTTCACTTGGAGATGTTTCCTTTGATATGCGTTTTAGAGAATGTGTCAGTCTGTCGGAGGAGTACGTTCCTGATTTACATATCGACATTGTGGAATACGATTATGGGTCTTTTAGTATTACACGTCCGGTATGCGGCAAGACTGCTCCTCAGAAATGCAAACCTGTTCATTATATTCTAAGGGATTTGGAAGTGTCAGACCCTCATGACTACTGGGCCCGGCAACGCAGAAAAAGAGTCTTGTCCGGCGAACAAATCGTAAAAAGAAGATCTAAAAACTGCACAGATATTGTGGAAAAGATAAACACCCTGCGTGTATAGATGCATAAAAAGAAGCCTCATCTTTTGCTTCTTTTTCCAAAAGAAGCTAAGATGAGGGAATGGGAAATAAGATCAAATTTTTACCAGATGGTGTTGAGTACGAGATTTCATCGGAGAAAAGCGTGATGGAGTTGGCTTTCGAGAAGGGCATCCCTATTCAGTCCAGCTGTAAAGGAATGGCTGTCTGCGGGGAGTGCCGCGTGATTGTTGCGGAAGGGGAGAATCAAGTCCTGCCTCCGACATCTCAGGAAATTTCTTTAATCGGCCAGGGGCATTACATTGACCAAAGACGCCTCTCCTGCCAGTTGTACTGTTTTGGAAGTGTTACTGTGGATGTCAGCGAGCAAAAAGAAAAATCTGCGGATCAATCCATATCCAAAACATTTTTGAAAAGGATCAAAAAAGAGAAAACAGAAGATATTCACTCCATTAGAGATAATTTGATTGAACAAAACGCTGAAAAGATTGAATAAACTCTTTCCTAAGAGGCCATAGGAAGCTTGAGCGGCACTGTTTTTTTTGGATTTCTAATATCTGAAAGATCCACATCATGGTCTTTGATTTTTCTGTAGAGAGTGGCCCGGCCGATATTTAGAGCTTTTGAAACTCTGGAGACGTTTCCATTCATGGAATAAAGGGCTTGGCGGATGGTGTCCATCTGCACCTCACCCAAAGGTTTTAAAGTTTTTAAATTGGTTTTTCCTGAAGGAAGCTCCGCGTCTCTCCTTATATTTATTACATTATTTTTTTCAAATGGACGGCTCTTGTGCTTCCAGTTTTGCTCCGTATAGCATTCTATGGAGCATGATTTTTCAGAAGCTAAGTGTTTCGCTTCAGAAATCAAATCTGGATCTGAACTAATCACGATAATTTTAGACATAATGACCGCCCCAGTTCCTTTCTATTCGGAGCATCCGCTGTTGGACTGAAGAAAAAAATGTCAGCCTGAAATTTTAATGGAATTCACACATATATTGATTTGTTTTTGATACTCGCCAGCCCACTTGAACAAACTTTGTCTGCTTAAGTGAGCCTTGGCTTGTTGAAAAGGCGTGCGAGATCTATAAGGATGTTTTTGGCAGGATAGGATGTAGTATTTAAGAGCTGTTTCGTGTTGCTCTGATTTTGTTAAAACCTGGGCCAGACCTAAAAGACCTGGAATATAAGAATCATTCATTTTGACGGCTTTTTTGAAATATTTCATAGAGAGATCGTATTTTTTTTTGTCGGCGAACAGAGTTCCAATAGCTGTGTACAGTTTTTCTGTAGGAGGTTTTGTTTTCAAGAGATTTAAAAGAATTTGAGGCCTGGTTCTGTGGTTTTTCTGAGGGCCTTGGTTCAAATTATGATCCGGAAAACTCAAAAAATAATCCGCATATATATGTAAGTTTGTATCTTCCGGGAGAAGTTTTTTTGCCTTTTCACAGTGGGTTTGAGATTCTACATAAAGATGGTTTGCAACGGAATACTGGCAAAGGTATTTGCTGATTTTCGGACTTTCTCCAAAACGCTTATGTATGTCTTGTAATAATTTTAAGATTTGAAAGGGCTGGCCCTCCTCATAAAAATCTGTATTTTGAGACCACTCTATGTAGTGGTGATAGAGTTCAAAAAGCTCCCAATGAGCCTCTTCGTTTTTTGGATCAGAGCTGATTATTTTGTTTAATTTTTTTTCCAACTCTTCTTTTTTGACGCGGCTTGGGGCCTGCATATACTCTTTTTGTCTTTGTTGTTTAACAGCCTGCAGGCCCTCCAAAAGGGTTTGTTTAGGAGGAGGAGTTGTCGGAGGATTCTGATTTTCTTCCCCCGCGGAGGGCTTGGAATCCGTAAAAATACCTTGAGCAGACAGCTGTAATTCTTCGAGTACATTGTCTTTTTCAGCAGAATCAGGTGAGGAGGCAGGGGGGCTCTCAGCTAAAACAGCGTGCAGAAGAATAATAGAAGTCAAAACAGCAGGCTGACTACGTCTAAAGGCGGTGATTTGATTCATGGATAAAATCCTCTCTCTCATTATACAAAATTTTTGTTAAAAACTATGATTTTTTTGTCCGATCAGGGTTTTAAGAGTCTTTCAAAGGATCGGACATGGGGTATATTAAGAAGAAGGAAGGGAATTTATTGGTGCCGAAGGCTCTCTTTAACGGTCACTGGCAGACTCAGGAAAAAGAAAGAGCAGACGCGAATGAAGGGGATGTGGTTTTTCTGCCTCAGGGCAGGAGGCCCCACCGAAGAGAAGTATGGATAGGACACGGGGCTGCCGCCAGTGTTATGGTCGTGTTTTGCGGCCTGCTTGTTGTGCAAAATTTAAAAGACTCTGGTGAAGAGGGAGGCCGTGATTTGGCCGGCCATCCTTTAAGCGCTGAAGTTGTGGAGGGGGGTCAGAAAGCCGACAGCAGAATTATATCTGATTTTAATGAGGGTAGAAGAGATTTAAGCTCTATCAATAGGGCCTCCTTAGAGCAGAAGGAGTATTTTGAACATACTTTATTAAACTCTTATTATGTGTCGTTTGACAGAGATGACCTATTGTCTGAAGCACAGCTCCGCCCTGAAAAAACTCCTATGTATATTAAGAGTCATAGAGAGTTTCTTCAAAAGAATAGATCGTTTTTTCCAAAATATTCAAAAATACAGAATGTCAAAAAACACTTTGATGGGGATGAAAAATTACACATATCTGTTTACCGCCTTACGGGAGACGAGGGTGTTTCAAATGTGAGTTTTCAAACAGATGAGCAGGGTTTGCTTATCTCTATCATTGTAGAAGGCCGGGGATGAGATTTTTATATTGTTTTTTTTGTATTTGTTTTCTTCCGGCTTGTATGGTGCGTCCTGTGGGTGTGGACAACCGCCCTTTGGTGGATGAATGCAATTTCCATGTGAATAACTTTGGAAAAGGATATCGATGGGGCAGTCTGCCGGTCCCGCTCACTTTTCATTCCAAAACCATGCACGATCAGGCGTACGCTGGTACGATGAAAGTCATTGATGAATGGAATCATGTATGGAGATCTGAATCTGGTCAAAATCACGATTTATTTGAACCTGCCGGATGGGTTCACCACGATGATGCACTGGATATTCGAGAGAAAGACCGAACAAATACGCTGACTCTGGTGGATCGAGCAGAAAATAGAAAATGCGGTCAATCTCGATGCCTGTTAAAAAGCAATCAACAAGGAGTGACATCTATGACAGGGATGTTTCAGTTAAGTGAAACGGATATTTTTTTCAATGAAGGGGATTTTGAGTTTCATTTTGATGAAGGTTTTGATGAAGGAATGGACAATGGCAGGCATTTGACTAGTTTGGCTCCTCCTGATGGTTTTCTCCGTAAATTATGGATGAGTCTTTTGAAGTATGTGTTTTTTTGGAAAAAAACGGCGCGCGGCCCCGCTTCCGGTCAGGGGGCTGTTCCCAATCACCTCATTGATTTTGAAAGTTTAGTGGCCCACGAGTTAGGCCATGTTTTGGGTTTAGGGCATATAGAGGCGGATGGCAGTATTATGAGAAGACAGTTGGGGGCTGGCGTCATGCGGAGGGGCCTTCGAAGGGTGGAATTAGACTCATTATTATGTGGTTATGGCGGAGAAAAATAGAATCTTCAGGGGTTTTTTTAAGATAATTTAAGTTCATAATGGTCTGGGTTTAGGTTAGAATGGGATGGTATGGACGGTTCTGTGTATAAATGGAAAGTGATGGACTCACCGGCGGTGGAAGGTTCTTCGGCGGTTCGTGTGGATGAGTCTTTTGAATATTCTGATTTTGAGTCTTTTCGGAAGAATTTGGAAAACTTACAGAATAAAGTCGGTCTTCTGAGTTTTATGGTTGAAGAGATCCAAACAGCCTTTCGCTGTCAAAAATAACCATCAGTGAATACTTTTCGTGGAGGCTAGAACGGCGTTGTCCACAATGTGAAAATAAGTTCTCAGTAAAATTTCAAAAGCTTCCGGATCCAAAGACTTTAGGTAGTGTTTTTTCTCTCTCAGGCTTTTTTTAGAAATGAGGCCCGTGAGCAGGTTTTGAATGCGGGGCAGGCTGTTTTTCTTAAAAAAGTCCAACTTTTCAGTAGGTGTTTTTAAAATACCAGCCACTTCATCTCTTTCGAAGAGCAAGTGATGCCCTAACGTTGATTGATTCAAAAAAAATTCTATTTCATGCAAATCTCTTTCTTTAATTTCGACCACTGGAAATTCCTCCGTAGAAAATATTGGTTATCTATATATTTGATTCTGATTTGATTGAAGGGATCAAGTGAAGTATGGTCTGACACATACAATTATGACTATTGTTAGTTTTTGACAGAGGCAATACGTCTAGATAGGATTTTTAAAGCAGGCGTCTTCCGCCCTGGAGAGGAAGATATCGTCGCTTGCTTTCTCTATGCTTGTTTTCAAATTGTTAAAAGGGTGCAGTCCAATCAGTGTTTGACTGCCTGAGTTGTTTTCTTCGTAGATATAAGGATTGGCTTCAACTGGGGGGATAAGTATCTTTACTTTCAAAATGGGATCTTCATTTTCATTGAAGAGTCCAATGTGCATGACCTTCCAGCCGGAGGTGTTTTTGATGATGAAAGCGTGGTCTGAAAAAAAATCGTTAAGCTCATAATTTTCATTGTGAATAAACTCGTGGTCTATGTAGCGTGTGATGGAAGAGGGGTTTTTATTTCTGAGATTCAGCACATCCATTTCGAATGCAGATTCGCTGGAAATGCTTTTGTTATTTTCGTAATTAACTCCGTGGAGCTGAATGAATGTGTTTCTTTGAGTTTTAAAGGCATCCGGTACGTCGTAGAACATGAGAACGGAGGTATTGCTTTCGTAAGCAAACCTTGCGTGAGCGGAGCTGACGGACAGCACTCCTTGGAACCCTTGTGAATCAAAGGGGTTGCAAAAAATTTTTCCCTCCTGAACGGACTCGCTGGCCAAGAGATCAGACGAAGGGCCGCAGGAGGTAAATATCAAGACGAGTGCAGGAAGGAGTATAAAAGTTTTCAAATTGTGCGTCATAAACAACATTGTAACCGTATTTTTGCTTTTTTGTGAAGGGCGGATAAAATAATATCTAGACTTTATACTGAAAGCTCTCTAAGACACATCGGAAAATTTTACATTTTGTTTCTGTCAATGTCCTCTTTCAGTTTGCCCACCCTAAAAAATGGAAGATTTTTTGCTTTAATATGAATAGACTCGCCGGTCTGCGGATTTTTTCCTTCTCTTGCTGAATGGCTTTTCAACCCAAAAGTTCCGAAGCCTCTAATTTCCACACGCTTGTGTTCAGAGAGCGCTTTGACAACGGAGTTAAAAATACACTGTACAACACGCTTGGCTTGAACTCTGTTGAGTTCTTTGCAGTGCTTGTAAACAGCTTTGGCAAGGTCTGATTTATTAAACGATTTTCTTTGGCTCACTTTGAGGAAAGTAAATCTGCTTTTCTTTCAAGTCAAGAAAAATAGGCTTGATGAACTTTTTTGAAAAAAGAGGGTCCTTCAAAAACAAGAGCAGAATAGACTTGGACTAGATCAGCCCCCAACTGAATTCTTTCAAAAACATCTTGAGCGGTCATGCATCCTCCGGAGGAAACAATCAATTTATCTTGTTTTTTGTGTCCCAAGAGCTGAACTGTTTTTTTGAGTAGATGCTGTGACTTTTGCGCCAGAGGCCGGCCGGAGACTCCGCCTTGATGTGGAAAAAGAGAATTGTGTTGTGTTGTCGTGTTGCAGATCACCCATCCATCCACTTTATTTTGGCTGGCTGAAATGATGTTTAGAAATTGGTTTTCAGGCAGGTCAGGACTCATTTTCAGCAGTAATGGAGGAGCGGGTTTGAGGCTGCGGGCGAAGAGGGTAATTTGATTCAAAAAGGGTTCAAACAAACCACTCTGAAATAAATTTCTCAGACCTCTAGTGTTCGGAGAGCTGATATTGATGATAAAAGCAGAGGCGTAAGGATGCAGCTGCTCCATTAAATATTGGTAGTCTAGAAAGGCTTTTTCTAAAGGGGTGTCTCGGCTTTTTCCGATGCTGATAAAAACAGGTGTGTGAAAAAATTTTATCTGCTGAAGCTTTGAAAGAACATAGCGGCAGCCAGGATTTGGAAACCCCATATAATTCCACAGAGCTTGATTTTTCAAATCCCTTTTTAAAATGGGGCCTGGATTTTGTTTTTGTTTTTTCACTGTTAGAGTTCCTATCTCCAGAAAACCGGGTCCGTAAGTCCACCAGCCCCGGAGGCTGCCGGCGGATTTGTCCAAACCAGCGGCTGTTCCCAAGGGGTTTTGAAATTCCAGGCGGCGCCATTTCAACAGTTTCCATTTAAAAACTCTTGGTTTGAAGAGAAGACCTCTAAACTTTAAAACAAGCAGGCTTAGTTGGTGCATCCATAGAGGAGGCAAATACAGCCAAAATTTGATCACCAGGCCTGGCCTCTCAGCTTCATAGCTTTTTCCAGCCGGCGCAGGGAGGAAACCATAGAAACCAGACGCAGGTCTTTTCCATTTTTTTTATTTGTTTCTGCAAAAGAAGGGTCTTCAGACAGCCCCCAGACACGGTCAAATGTGCTGTGCATGATATTTCTCAGTCTGGTTCGCACTTCTTTTTCTGTCCAAAAAAGCCATCCCACATCCTGCACCCATTCGAAATAGCTCACCACGACTCCTCCTCCGTTTGCCAGAATGTCAGGAACAACCAACACCCCTTTTTGATTGAGGTATCTGCTGGATTCAAAAGTGGTGGGGCCGTTGGCTCCTTCAGCGATAATTTTAGCCTGAATGGAATGCATATTATTTTCATTGATGACTCCATCAAGGGCGCAGGGAGCCAGCACATCCACATCTAATTGGAGAAGATCTTCATTGGTGATAGGATCTGCCTTTGGATAATCTTTTATGAAACGATTTTCATCTTTGTATTTGATTAAATCTGTGATGTTGAGGCCGCGGGGGTTGTAAATAGCCCCGGAAATATCACTGACAGCCACCACCCTGGCCCCCAAAGCGTGTGCTTCAACGCAGGCGTGATGCCCCACTTTTCCAAAACCTTGGACGGCAATGGTGGCTCGATCTATAGAAGTGTCTTTCACTTCTAAAGCTTTTTCCATGATATGCACAAGACCTAAACCTGTGGCGGACAGCCTCCCCTGCGACCCCCCAATTTCTATAGGTTTTCCAGTAACGATGCCCATTTGCGAGTAACCTGTTTCTAAAGCATAAGTGTCCAGCATCCAGGCCATCGTTTCTTCATTTGTTCCAACATCCGGAGCAGGGATGTCTTTATCTGCTCCAATAAAAGGGCTGAGCTCAGAAGTAAATCTGCGGGTGAGAGACTCAATTTCTGATTTGCTGAGAGCGGCGGGATCGACTTGAACTCCTCCTTTCGCTCCCCCCAAAGGAAGTCCGAGAAGTGAGTTTTTAAAAGTCATAAGAGCCGCCAAGCCGGCCGTCTCGCCCATATTCACTTTAGGGTGATAGCGGATGCCCCCTTTAAAAGGGCCTAAGGTGTGATTGTGCTGAACGCGAAAGCCGGAAAAAATTTGAATTCTGTCGTCGTCCATCCGGACAGGGATAGAAACTCTTATGGCCCGCCGGGGAAGCCTGAGCCTTTCAATGACATTTTTATTGGCATTCATCAAACGGGCGGAATTTTCAAGACTCCTCATCACATCTTTGTATAAAGGGGCTGAAGTCAGTTCATCTGCTAAGATCATGGATTTGCTCTTCCAAAAAATATTACCGAATTGTATGTCAAATTTAGTCTTAAGGGCTAGTATAGTTTTATATGAGGATCAAGAATATATTTATTTTTTCCGATAAAAAAAAGGGAGTTTTTAACTATGACACAAGGAAAAAAGACAGAATCTAAAACTGAAGTCTTGAAAAAACAGTCTTCAGATATTTTAGATTTGGAAAAAACGATCCAAAAAGACATTCAAGTGGATGACCTGTCGCTGAAAAACATGGTGGATGAGTCAGTAAATTCCGCTTGTACGGATTTGTTTACATCTAAAAGAAAACCTGTGAAAAAAGAGAAAACTCACACAGAGGCTCAAAAACA
This sequence comes from Bdellovibrionales bacterium, assembly GCA_965199935.1. GTDB lineage: Bacteria > Bdellovibrionota > Bdellovibrionia > Bdellovibrionales > UBA1609 > JAPPLG01. The sequence continues at coordinate 20,543 of CBDATD010000001.1, read as the reverse complement.
AGAGCCTGCGGATAAATCTTCTTTTGCTCTCACCCTTTCAAATCATTTAAAAATTGCTGAAAATAAAATTAAAGAATTAGAGTATGACAATGAAAGTCTTCGTTTGGATAATGAAAAGCTGGTTGTTGCCGGGGAGGCTCTGCAAACAGCTGTAGATAAATTTTCCAATGAGAATAAAATGCTTAAGTCCAATCATAAGGAAGAGAGGGTCTCCTGGGAAGATCAAAAAAGTGATTTAGAAAATACGCTGGAAGATCAGTCTGTGGAGATTAAAAGCCTCAAGATGAAAATAAATGCTTTAGAAAAACACCTCAGCAGAGACGTCAAAAAAATACGAGTGAAGGAGCGGGAGCTGGAAAACAGATTGGAGCTCAAACAAAATGAAATGGAGAGTGTGATCCACGAAAAAGACCAAACTTTGCTGAAATTTAAACAGGAGTTGGATTTTTTAAGGGAAAAAGTGGAAAAAGACCGTAAAAGCCATCATCAATGGATGGAGCAGAGAGTTCAGGACAGGGACCGTGTGTGCAGTGCTATTCAGTCTTTGCAAAAGTCGTTGAAATTGTTGGAAAACTCTGCTCAGCAGGAGGAAGATTTTTCTTTGGAGGAAAAGTCTCTATTGTTTGAGAAATCATCAGAAATAATCGGGCCGGAAGCTTCTCAAGAGGTATTGAGTCAAGCAGAACCTCCAGAGCCTGCTGTGGACGATGAATCGGCCCATCCGGAGGATTCTAAAGCCAAGGAGTCCGCAGGATGAATAAAAAAATAGAACAGACATCCACCAGTGATTTGGAAGCCACAGAGTTTGTGGATATTGAACCCATTCAGAAGGGAGACAGCCCCGCTCTTTTGAGTTTGATTATCGGTCCGAAGCAGTGGGTGGGAAAAACCTGGACTTTGACTAAAAATCAAATTTTTGGAAGGGATAGGAATAAAGCGGATGTTTATATACCGGACAACAGTTTGAGCCGTGAGCATATTCATATTCTTTGCTCTTCTAAGGCCGTTCAGGTTCAGGATTTGAGATCTACCAATGGTTCTTTTTTGAATAATCAAAAAATGGATCCTGAGAAAATATATACGTTAAAAAACAGCGATATTTTGCGTGTGGGTGAAATTGTATTTAAGTATATTGCTTCCGGAAATATTGAGGCCCGGTCTATTTTTCAAGTGCAGGATCAGATGTACACAGACTCTCTTTGTCAAATTCATAATAGAAAATACATGGAGGACAAGGGGCAGGAGATGATCCGTCAGAAAAAACACGTTAGTTTTATTAGTTTTGATTTGGATCATTTTAAAAAGATCAATGACCAGTACGGCCACATTGGAGGGGACTTTATTCTCACCTGTGTTTCCAGTTTGGTTCGTGGCTCCATTCGAAAATCAGATATCTTCTGCCGTATGGGAGGGGAGGAGTTTTCTTTGATGATGGAATGTGATAAGGAGACAGCTCTTCAGCTGGCGGAGGAAATAAGAAGTAAAATTGCCGGTGAAGTTTTTGAGTTTGAAGATCAGGTGATTGCTGTGAGTGTGTCTTTGGGGGTGACAGAGCTTCAAGGCACAGATAAAAGCTGGAAAGATTTGTACAAAAGGGCGGATAAAGCTTTGTATAAATCAAAGCAGGAGGGCCGGAACCGAGTTTCTTAATTTCTTCTTTTGAATCTCCGTCTGCCTTGCTTTTTTGCATACGTTTTCGCTTGTGCGAAAGCAAAGGCAGACGAATTTTCAAAGCTCAGACATGCGTTTTGCAACAGAGCAAACTTTGTCTGCTCTGTTTCAAATCCGAACTCGTTTGAATCTCCGTCTGCCTTGCTTTTCTGCGTACGTTTTCGCTTGTGTGAAATCAAAGGCAGACGAATTTTCAAAGCTCAGACATGCGTTTTGCAACAGAGCAAACTTTGTCTGCTCTGTTTCAAATCCGAACTCGTTTACAGCTCTGTCCCTCCAGCCTTTCTATGAATATGCGTCACTTCTGTAACAGCAGGGATATAGACATAACAAAGGCTGTGTGAACAAAGCTGTAAAGCTCAGACATATAAAAACAGTCTGTGAAATCAGGACAGCTGTGAAAGATTTTTAGGGAGGGTGCAGGGTTTTCAAGGAGTCAGCTGGACCATAGACGGGTTTGTTAAAATTTCAGGATTAAATACCTTATGAGAAGGTTTTCTTATGTCGATGAGAATTGAGAGAATAGAAAAAGGTGATTTTGTGAAAATTTTTTCTTTATTATTTATTTTAGTTTTTTCTTTGACTTATGCAGGTGTGTCCTGCACCCAGCCTGGGAGAGTCCTAGGCTCCGAATCTACAGATCGTGACAGTGATAACGATGACGATCGCGACAGGAGAAATTCCAGAACCTGTGAAGAAAGGGATTCCTGCCAGGATATCTGCGATGACCTGTTCTCCTATACAACAGAACGCTACGCCTGCTATGAGCTGACTTCTGGAGATGTCAATACGATTTCTAAGGTGGCAGACGAGTTTTACCGCAGTCGAGTGAGTTTAGGAGACTTGGAAGATTTAGATCCGGACTCTGTCAGCGATTATTTAGATGTTGGATTTGACAGTTTTGTGGATCTTGTCAAAGGGGAAGCCGTTGGAGAAGAGGCAAAAGATGATGATGGCGGACAATGGGCTGATTCTGAGGATAGAGAAGAGAATTCAAAAATCCTATTGCAGTGGATTGCAGAACATAAAAACGTTGCGGAAGTTATTTTAGAGCAGGATAATAATTTTCTACTAGGCATGGAGCTGTTTATATCTCTTGGAAATGAAACATCATTACCGACAACTGTCACTAACAGGTCATCAGACGATTCTTGTACTGATGGCAGCGGGGGTATCAGCGTTCAGATTTCTAACGGCCGTGTTCAATGCAGTAGTACAGAGCTGTTTAGTTTGAAAGATTTCAGCAGTGATGCTGAGGCTCTTGGCTTTTTGAGAGGTTTTGTTAAAGAAGATATATCTTCCAATGACAAGTTTATGACTTTTTCTTCGGATGAAAGAAATGACTCTGCCTTTGAATGGGGGCATAAAACTCTTTTAGAGTTCTGCAAAGAAGCCACAGATGAGAATGAGGACGATGTGGAGGTGAAGACCTGTCTTCAAACAGTGTATTGCCTTTATAGAGCTGGGGAGTCCAGCGGCACTCCAAACCAGGGATTTGAAGGAATTTTTGAAGAGCTGAAAGATCACAGTGATGTGGTCGGCCGAACAGATGAGGAGCACTGTGAAGATCTTGGCGACGACGACGAAATGGAAAACCTCTTCGACTGAATCCGCAGGCAGAAAGGGTTCTTGTTATTTTTCAAAGACCAGCTCTATCTTTTCCTCCGGGTCTTCCTCTAAAGAGAAAAATTGAATCCTGTCTTCTGTATTGTCCAAAGCCTCTTCCTTTATCAAGACTGCTTTTTGCCGGGGGACAAATCTTGTTTTTACACCGGAGGGCCATTCAAACTCTGAATCTTTCAGATCCAGAGTGTTCATAAAGTTCAGCCAAAGACTCAAGGCTCCGGCGGATCCACTGAGTCCGTGCGGACTGTTATCATCATAACCCAGCCATACAGTACTCAGGTATCTGGGAGTAAAGCCTGTAAACCAAGAATCTCTTTCTTCATTAGAAGTCCCTGTTTTACCGGCGCTGATCACAGGCCAAAAATCTTTCACCCATTGGGCGGTCCCTGTTTGCAGGACTTGTTTCATCATGCCTATCAGCACCGCCGTTTTCTGAGGCTGAAGCCTCTGCTCTTCCGTTTTATTGTTTTGATAAACCACCAAATCCCCAGACATAATTTTTTCGATGAAAGAAAGCTCCATATAAGAACCCATACGAGCCAGTGTGGCATACATCTGGCTCACTTCAAGAGGGGATAATTCCAAAGCCCCCAAGCCAATGGAAGGGCGGGGTTGAGGAGAGGATTGCAAGCCTAAATTTTTGAAAGTTTTAATAATATTTTTCAAACCTGTTTTGAGAGCCAGCTGCGCGCTGGCTGTGTTTAACGATTGAGCCAATGCAAAGTGAAGAGGCGCTTTTCCATAATATCTATTTTTATAATTTTTGGGAGACCAATTTTCTTTTGTGAAAGGCTCATCTGCAAGGAGGCTCAGTGGATCGAGGTCTTGAGCGGCCAAAGCGGAGAGGTAGGTCCAAGGCTTTACTAAGGAGCCAATAGGGCGTCTTGCGGATAAAGCCCGATTGAACGGGCTGAGGCGGAAATTTTTTCCCCCTACAAGAGCCTTCACTTGATTTGTTTTCAAATCAACGAAAACAAGCGCTCCTTCAAGGTTTTCTCTGCCTAGGTTTTTTAAAGTGTTTTCAAAAGTTTGATGGGCTTGATTCTGAATTTTAAGATCAATGGTCGTATAGACTTTTAAGTTTTGATTCAAATCAATGTTTAAATTCCTCAATTCTCTATCCACGGCCTGCACAAAGTAAGAAGCTTGAGCGGGGGGAGTGTGGGGGGAGGGGAGAGGCCTTGATTTAAAAATATCCAGCTCCTCTTCTGAGATCACAGCTTGTTCTTTCATTTTTTGTAAAATTGTGTTCCTCCTAAATAAGGCTTTTTGAGTTTGGGAAAATGGATTGAACCGGCCGGGAGAGGGAACGATGCCGGCCAACAACGCACACTCATGCGCAGAGAGGTCTTTTAGGTTTTTGTTGAAGTAATACCTGGAGGCTGAGGCGAAGCCGTAAAGACTGTAGGCTCCCGTATTGCCCATGTAGATTGTGTTCAAATAAAGCTCTAAAATTTCATCTTTTGTAAGTTTGTTTTCTAAAATTAAAGAAATAATCAGTTCTTTTCCCTTTCGTTTGAAAGTTTTTTCAGAGCTGAGAAATTTATTTTTCACCAATTGCTGTGTAATGGTGCTTCCCCCTTCTTTGATGCGAAAGTTTTTGATGTTTTTCAAAAACGCTCGGAGGATAGCTGAGGCGCTGGCTCCTTTATGAAGCAGAAAACTGCGGTCTTCAGAAATAGTAATAGCTTGAAGGCAAAGATAAGGGACTTCAGCTATTCGAAATCTTTTTCTCAATCGGGGCGAAGAGCCTTCTCTTTGAGCAAACAAAACAAATTCAGAGCCTGTGTCTGCATAGTATTCCAAAGAAGGAGGGAACCAACCCTCGTCGAGAGCTTGGTGGATCTGTATGCTCAGATTTTGAATAAGCACAGCACAAAAAATTCCAAAAAGAGCGGTGAGAATGATGGATAAATAGATCATTTTTTTCAGCATTTTTGCAGTTTATTTTCGATAGGAGTTTTTGTCACTGCCTTCTTTTGCTGAAAACCAGCGGGGCCGCCGTGCCGGCGAATGTGTAAGAGAGCAGTGCTTTTTATAGGGTCAGTGAATTATAAATCCGACCAATGCAGGGTTTGATCTTCAAATACAAGGGAGCCGTCTTTCAGCACTTGGTTCAAATCTTTGTATTTCAGATGTGTTTTTAAAGCCCATTTGAGCGAATGAGATTCATCCAGTGAGATTTTTGAAGCATTTTTATTTCTTAGAGCTGTTAAAGACTTCCAAAATTCATCCAAAAAATTTCTCCATAAAAACTCACTCACAAAAAAGTGATTTTGAATGCATTCAGCAGGGGCGGGCGCTTTGAGCACATTGATCCCTAGACCCAGAATCACCTGTGTACTCTCTTCATAAAGAGTTTCCAAAAGCAAGCCCGCCGTTTTTTTGCCCGACAAATAAATGTCATTCGGAGCCTTTAAGGCCCATAAATTGGAGGGCCAAATTTTTTGAAAAGCCCTGTACAAATGAAGTCCGGTCAAAGGAGAAAAAACAGGGGAGAGAGCTGTGGAAGTTTGCCAGGTCCAAGTGGCCATAAAGTCGCTTGGAATCCACACTCTATTTTTTCTGCCGCAAGGGCGGGTTTGCTCTTGAGCCAGGACCAGCAGGGGAGCCCGGTTTTTCAGACTTTTAGCCGCCGTATTGGAGCTTTTGACTGTTTTAAAGAATTTTATTTTTTTTTTGCTGTCTTCAGCCCATTTTTTTGTCCATAGAACGGGATTCAATATCATTCCTTTTTTATTTTGAAGGAGGTTTGTCCAATAACTTTTCAATTTCTTTTTGTATAATTTGTTTAGAAAGCTCTGGAATGACCTTCCATGAGATTTCCTCAGAGGCTTTTTTGATGGATTGGATGCCTTCTGTTGTTAAAATATCTTTCATTTGTTCTTTAAAAATTTGAGCCACTTCTTTGTGAATGATTTTCTTTAATTCTTTTTTCAAGTGAGTGTTGGCGAAGACCTTCCATTGTTCTCGAACATTTTTTTCTATCAGCTCCATCATTTGAGGACTCAGGACTTCCGCATTTGTAAAGTCAAATAAAGTGTGTTCTGAAGAGTTGGATAGAGAAGAGTCCTCTTTTTCATTTTTTAATTCAACAGATTCTGCCGGGGGAGGCTCTTCCATTGTTGTTTCTAGAAGTTGAGAACCGGCCGCATCCTCAAGGCGGGGTGTTTTCTCCGGTGTTTTGGAGTTTTTTGAAGAGAACTGTGTTTTTTCTTTTACGTGTTCAGATATTTTTTTTAACAAAGTATTTGTATTATGAAGAGCTGCGGCATCCTCTGGATCCACCAGCTGAACGCCCTCAGGAATCGTAATAGATTTCTTTTTATCAAACGAAGAAGAGTTCGTGTCAGCGTGAACCGGAGTGTTCTGTTCTGGATCCTCCGGTGCGATGGGGATATTTTTCAGAGGCTCTTCTTCAAGGGAAGGTTTTCCGGGAGAAGTGTTTTCAGGCGGAGCTGGTTCAAGGGAAGGTTTTCCGGGAGAAGTGTTTTCAGGCGGAGCTGGTTCAAGAGAAGGTTTTCCGGGAGAAGTGTTTTCAGGCGGAGCAGGTTCAAGGGAAGGTTTTCCGGGGGAAGCGTTTTCAGGCGGAGCAGGTTCAAGAGGAATATCGTCCACGGGCATTTCTTCATTCAGTTCTTGGGGAGGCTCCTCCCCAAGGGGAGCTGATTCAGAAGGAGGCTGATGTAAAGCAACGGGTTCGTTTTCGTCATCAGCTGTGTTTTCATAAAACCTCAGATAGGGGCTGGCTTTAAAACTTCTGGTTTCAGGAATGAGGTGATGAATAGTTTCATGCAGTTGACTGTACCGAATGGGCTTTTTTAAAGATAGGGGATACTGAGAGGACATCTCTTCTAAAGTTTTTTCGTTTCTTGAAAGCAAAACAATAGGAGCCGATTTTTCTTTTAGATGAGGGATGCATTCACTGTCTCTTTGTTCAGAATCAAGAAAGATAATATCTATTTTTTGAGGCCACTCCTCCTGAGAATCGAGAGAGTAAATAGAAGGGGCGTAAGGATGTAAAAAATACTGAAGTGTTTTGTGAACAAGAGGGCTGTTGTCTATAAGAAGGACGTTCATAGTCCGCATTATAATCATGATTTTTGGAAAAATCCACCCTAAAGAAGTGGACTTTTTTCAGTTTTGTACATATTTTAAAGTCAATGAGTGTGTCTCTTGAGATATTAAGATTTCCTGATCCGCGTTTAAGGAAAAAGAGCCAAGCTGTTCAAACAGTGACGCCTGAACTGCGTCAATTTGCGGAAGATCTATTAGAAACCATGTATGAAGAAAGCGGTGTAGGGCTGGCGGCCGTTCAGGTGAATAAACCGGTGCGGTTGTTTGTTGCAGATACGAAACGCCCTGTCAGCCGTTATGATGAGGAAGGTTTAGAAAATAATTTGGAAAGAAAAATTGATCAGCCTTTGATTTTTTTTAATCCTGAAATCACACACCGGGAGGGCCAAGTTGTTTTTCCTGAAGGCTGTCTTAGTTTTCCCTCTTATTATGCGGATGTTCAAAGATCAAAAATTATTGAAGTCCAAGCTTTGGACATTGAGGGAAAGCCGTTTACATTGAAAACAGACGGTTTGTTAGCCGTATGCGTCCAACATGAAATTGATCATTTGGATGGGAGGCTGTTTATTGATCACTTAAGCCCGGCGAAAGCTCTGAGTTTGAGAGAGAAAATCAAAAAATACGGCTACCCTGAATCTGCTGAAAAATGAATAAAATAAAGGTTTTGTTTTTTGGAACGACTGAATTTTCCCGCCTCTGCCTCCATCATCTTTCGGCAAATTCTCAGTTTTTAATTCAAGCTGTTGTGGCAAAGCCTCCTCAGCCGGCAGGGCGGGGGATGAAACAGAAGTCTTCTCCTGTTGATGTCTTAGCAAAAAAAATGAAAACACCTGTCTGGACTCCCGCCTCCTTAAAGGATTCAAAAGAACTTCAGCCTCTTCGATCTATGGGTATTGACGCCCTTGTGGTGGTGGATTACGGATTGATTCTGCCTCCTTACTTGTTTGAGTGGTTTCCAGACCGCGTGTTTAATATTCACACTAGTTTGCTTCCTCGTTGGAGAGGGGCGGCGCCTATTTCCCACTGTTTGCTGGCGGGAGATCAAAAGACCGGCGTGACTCTTCAAAAAATGATTTTTCGTTTAGATGCCGGAGATATTATTCACCAATTGAGTTTTGATATTTCAGACGAAATGGATTCTTTGGATTTGATGCAGAAGATGGAAGGTCTAAGCCTTCAATTACTCACTGAGCAGCTGCCTCTTTACCTTAGAGGAAAAATTCAAGCTGTTCCTCAAGATGAAGATCAAGCAACTTATGCTGAAAAAATTGAAAAATCACAGCTGAAAATAGATTGGTCTAAACCCTCTCAAGAATTATTCAATCAGGTGAGAGCGATGGTGATCAAGAACGGGGCCTACACTTTGTATCGAGGTCTTAGGCTGAAAATTTGGTCGGCCGGCTATGACAATGAGTCTCATCAAGAAGACTTTGGAAAAATCCTATTGTATGATAAAGAGAAAGGTCTGAAAACAGCCTGCGGTCAGGGCTGTCTTTATTTGAAAGAACTGCAGTTAGAAGGGAGAAAGCCCCAAAAAATAGCTTCCTTTCTTCGCGGATTTTCATTGAAGATAGGGGATATTTTTGGCGCAGAAAATGCAGACAAGGACTAGGAAATTTATATATCCCTCTCTATTATCTTGTGATTTAAGTGACTTAAAATCAGAAGTTAAGAAAGTGGAAGAGGCAGGAGCCGATGGACTTCATATTGATGTGATGGACGGTTGTTTTGCGCCTAATTTAAGCTTCGGCCCTTGGATTCTTCGTCATCTTTCAAAATTAAGCTCCCTGCCTTTGGATGTTCATCTCATGCTTGTCAATCCTGAAAAACATTGGGAGTCTTTCGTTCAGGCGGGAGCTCACTCCATCAGCCTGCATTATGAGGCTTTGGAAGATTTTTCTGTCTTAAAAAAAATTAAAAAATTAGGTGTTTTTAGTGGGTTGGCTGTAAAACCTAAAACTTCAGTTGAATCTATTTTCCCTTATCTTCAACAGATTGATTTTGTAGTGGTTATGACGGTGGAGCCGGGGTTCAGCGGTCAGAAATTTATCCCTTCCGCTGTAAAAAAGATAAAGTCTTTAAGACAAGAGCTGGACAGACAGAAAACATCCGTTAAAATTGAAATAGACGGGGGAGTGAACGACCAAACCGCTCAAGAGCTGGGTTCAGCTGATATCCTGGTGTCTGGTCACTACATATTTAAAAACGGCAGTTATTCTGAAGCAGTTTCCCGTTTGAGAGGCGCGGTCCATGAAAAAACACACTAAGAAAGGGCAGGTGGCTGTTGAATACGTTTTGTTGTTGGTCATTGTTATTGCCATAGCCGGTATATTCCAAAACTTTATAAGCGTTGGCAGCGCTTCTGCGGGGGATCCCTGCGCTCAACAAAACAGAGGAGCCTCTGGAGCTCCTGGAGGGTTGGTGAAATACTGGAGATGTCTTATTAAGAAGATCGGCGAAGACACCCCTCACGAGTGATGAATCAAAAAGAAAAAACACTTATTTTTGGAAGCGGCCCTATTGTGATAGGGCAGGCTTGTGAATTTGATTATTCCGGCACTCAAGCTTGTAAAGCTCTTATGGAAAAAGGCTATGAAGTTGTCTTAGTCAATTCCAACCCGGCGACTATTATGACAGATGTAGAGATTGCTTCGAAAGTTTATGTGGAGCCTTTAGATTCTGAGTTCGTAGAAAAAATATGCGCTGTCGAAAAACCTCAATTTGTCATCCCCACCTTGGGAGGGCAGACCGCCCTCAATCTTGCTTTAGAGCTGGAGAAAAAAGGAGTTTTCAAGAAATACGGCATTCAACTGCTGGGCGCTGAGGCGGACACTATCCGAAAAGCGGAGAATCGAGAAGAGTTTAGGGAAATTTTAAAAGACATCGGAGCCAAATACCCGGAAAGCTGGCTGGCGCGTTCTTTTAAAGAGGGAATGGAGCAAATTCAGAATGTGGATTTTCCTCTGATTCTAAGACCCAACTACACATTAGGGGGAAGCGGCGGCGGAGTTGTTCACTCTCTGGATGAATTTGAAAAGCGTTTGTCCATAGCCCTTAGAGAAAGCCCCGCCGGGGAAGTGCTTATTGAAAAAAGCCTTTTAGGGTGGAAAGAGTTTGAACTGGAAGTCATGCGGGACAAAAAAGGCACATTTGTCGTTGTGTGTTCTATAGAAAATGTGGACCCCTGCGGAGTGCATACAGGGGACAGCATTGCCGTGGCCCCTCAACAAACTTTGTCGGACCGCGAATACCAGGAGATGCGTTCAGAAGCGCAGAAAATTATTTCAGCCATTGGGGTGGAGACGGGAGGAGCAAATATTCAATTTGCCGTACATCCTGTGACAAGAGAAAGGCTGGTTATAGAGATGAACCCCCGCGTGAGCAGATCTTCTGCTTTAGCCTCTAAAGCCACGGGATTTCCCATTGCAAAAATAGCCGCCCTGCTGGCAATGGGATACACCTTGGAGGAAATTTCTAATGATATTACAGGCACGACCCCTTCTTGTTATGAACCGGCCTTGGATTACATTGTGACCAAATGCCCTCGTTTTGATTTTGACAAATATGAAGGGGCTCAGGATTCCCTGACCACTCAAATGAAAAGTGTTGGGGAGGCGATGGGCATCGGACGGACTTTTATGGAATCTCTTATTAAATCCATATCTTCAGTCGAGAAAGACCGTGATTTGATCTATCATGTTGATTTTTCAGAGCAATATTTATCGTATCCAAACAGCCGGCGTATTTTTCACATTTTTCAGGCTTTTCGAGAAGGGTGGACTGTCCAGCAGGTGCAGAGCTTGACGGCTATCGACCCTTGGTTTTTGGAAGCTGTTTATTCTTTCATAAAGATGGAGAAGACTTTAAGCTTGGACCGCCTTCTGCCGGCAAAACGGGCGGGTTTTACGGACGCTTGGATCGCTCGTATAGCAGGCTGTTCAGAAAAAGAGGTTCGAAAGAAAAGGCGGCGGAAAAATATTGCCCCCGCTTTTTACTCTGTGGACACCTGCGCCGGTGAATTTCGCTCCAGCACCCCTTATTACTACTCAACATATCTGGGGAAAAGGCAGGAGCGGGTGTCTGCGGGTGAAAAAAGCGCGGCCATTTTTGGAAGCGGCCCCAACCGCATTGGGCAGGGTATTGAATTTGACTACAGCTGTGTCCGCGCCGTTAAAAAATTTAAAAAATGCGGCTATCGCGCCATCATGATTAATTCCAATCCTGAAACGGTTTCTACGGATTACGACACAGCAGATGAATTGTATTTTGAACCTCTTGTGGAAGAATATGTCTTAGAAGTTTTGAAGTACGTCCAGCCGAAGTTTTTTTGTTCTCAGTTTGGAGGGCAAACCGCTCTGGAGCTGGCTCGTCCGGCGCTGGAGGAGGGATTTCAAATGATCGGCTCCTCTATGAAAACCATTGACCTGGCGGAGGACCGAGTGCAATTCGCCCGCCTCTGTCAAAGTGCGGGTTTTCAAGCTCCAAAATCCGGCGGAGCTGATTCACTGAAAACAGCTCTAAAAATAGCTGAGAAAGTGGGGTACCCGCTGATGTGCCGCCCCAGTTATGTCTTGGGGGGGCGGCGTATGGAAATCATCCAGGCGGAAGAGGAGCTCAAAAATTATTTTGACCGTTATAAATATTTTATTTCCAAAACAAAACCATGCCTCATTGATCAATTTTTAGAAGGTTTTTTGGAAGTGGATGTGGATATGGTGAGGGGGAAGAGTTGGAGTGTTGCGGGGGGAATCCTAGAGCATATTGAAGCGGCTGGAGTTCACAGCGGCGACAGCATGGGTGTTTTTCCTCCGAGAAGGCTGAAAAAGGAAATGTATAAAAAAATTGAGAGTTGCGCTTTTTTGCTGGCGGAAAAATTAAATGTCAAAGGTCTTCTGAACTTGCAAATGGCCGTCAAAAATGATGAAATTTTTATTCTGGAAGCCAACCCCCGCAGTTCCCGCAGTGTTCCCTTTTTGTCCAAAGCGGCCGGTGTTCCTATTGTAGATTTTGCTGTGGAGGCCTTGTTGGATTATGAAAAGCCTGCGCATGTTGATTGGTCTGCTGTGAAAACAATCTCTGTCAAAGGAGTGGTTTTTCCATTCAAGAAATTTGATGACGTCGATTCTATCTTAGGCCCTGAAATGAAATCCATAGGAGAGGTGATGGGCCGGGGTGGGGATTATGCATCAGCTCTTTTAAAGGCGCTTGTATCCTGCCAGCTCACTTTTCCATTGGAAGGGGAAGTGTTCTTATCTCTTAAGGAGAAGGACAAAGCTTTGCTCTTAGAGGATATTAAAGAGCTGTTGGACTTGGGTTATACGATCAGCGCCACCCGCGGCACTGCGGATTTTTTAAAATCCCATGGTCTTCCCTGCCTGGCTGTTAAAAAAGTGCATGAAGGGCGGCCGCACTGCGTGGACCGCATTCGATCCGGTAAAGCCGCCTTTGTTTTTAACACCACTTCAGGACACCGGTCCATCGAAGCTAGTTTTGGCATTCGGCGAAGCTGTGTGGATTACGCCGTCCCCTGCATTACAGAAAAAGATGCGGTTAAATCTTTTGTCATTGTTTTGAAGAAAATGCGAAAAAAATCTTTTCAAGTTTCCCCCCTCCGCTGATTTTTGGAGCTTTACAAAATGGGAAAAATAGATTAAATTTTTCTTCTTGGGCAGAACAGCTTTTGAGCCGGCGGGGTTTAAAAGGGTTTCATTCTGTTGTCAGGTTGTAGTTTTTGGAGTTCAGAGGGTGTCTGTAATTTCTGTAAAAGGTTTAAGTAAATCTTTTCAAAAGGGATTGTCCTCCAAGCAGGTTTCTGTTTTGAAAAATATCACTTTTTCAGTGAAAGAAGGCCGGATTACAGGATTTCTAGGAGCCAACGGCTCTGGAAAAACAACAACTATGAAATGTCTTCTGGAGCTGATATGGCCGGACCAAGGCGAGTGCCGTTTTTTTGGAAATCGGAAGCTGCATTCTAAATTATGGTCCCGCATCGGGTTTTTGCCTGAGCATCCTTATTTTTATGACTTTCTCACAGGGGAGGAGTTTTTGCTTTTTTACGGCAGACTTTCCCACTCCAGACACTCGGCGGCGGATTTAAAATCCCGCGTAAATATGCTGTTAAAAAAAATGGATTTGTACAAAGACAAGAACAAAAAATTGAGACAATACTCAAAAGGCATGCTCCAGAAAATCGGCTTGCTTCAAGCCGTCGTTCATAAACCGGACCTTTTGATTTTGGATGAGCCTATGTCCGGCTTGGATTTTAACGGCCGCTCTTATGTGATGGAAACCATCCAACAGTCTGCGGACCAAGGCGCTTCTGTATTTTTAAGCAGTCACTTGCTCCACGATGTTGAAAGGCTTTGTTCAGATCTCGTTGTTTTAAAGGAAGGCGAAGTTATTTTTGAAGGGGACATGGGGGAGTTTATGGGAGCTGAATCTGAAAAGATGGAAATCATATACATAGACAAACAAAAGGCTGATCAAACTCGAACGGCCTCTAATCTTGAGGAGTGTCAGAGAGTGCTGGATGAATTAAGAAGTCAAAAATTAGATATTGTTTCTGTAGAAAGAGTGAGTTCAAACTTAGAAGAAACTTTTAGAAAATTAGCGTTGAAGCAAAGGTGAAGAAATAATGTGGAGAAATATTTTTATACTGGCGATGAATGGGTTTCAGGAAGTTCTGCGGCATAAGTTTTTTTACGGATTGGTGCTGGTGGCTTTACTGATTCTTTCAGTGGGCGCTCTTTTGGGGCCTCTCTCCATGTCTGAAGAAAAACGCATCACAATAAATTTCAGTCTTTTTTCCGCGCAGATTGTTCTCATTGCGGTTTCCGTTTTTTTTGGAAGTTTGTCCATTACAAGAGATATGGAGAAGAAAATTATTACAACCTTGGTCACACGCCCTATTTCGCGCGTTCAATACATCCTCGGTAAATTTTTCGGCATGGCTTTTGTCATGGCCGCGGCGACGGCCCTCTTGGGTTTGATTTTGATCCTTATTTTTTATTATTTCGGCATCCCCGTGGAGTCTGTTTTTGCAAAAGCAATGTGGGGTATTTATTTGGAAGCTTTAGTGCTTCTCTCCATTTCCATTTTGTTCAGCTCTTTTACCTCCAGTTTTTTAATTATCTGCTATACGGCCTGTTTTTTTATCATTGGACATTGGATTGACACAATGAAAACCCTGCTGAAGCAGACAGAGGAGCCTTTCCTCCATTTTCTTGCTGATTATGGAGTTTTGCTCTTTCCAAATCTGGAGAATTTCAACTGGAGGCCCCATGTGGTCTATCAAGATTTTGTGCCTGCTGAGGAAGTTGTTTTTTACTCTTTTTATGCATGCTCCTGGGTTTTGTTGTTTTTAGTTGTTTCAGCTCAAATTTTCAATCGAAAAGACTTTGTATAGCATTGCGGCTCTTTTTCTTTTAGGTTTGTTTATAGGCCAGTGGGCTTACGGGCTGGTTCAAATCTATGAGGGGCGGAGAAAGATATCTGTTTACCGCTGTCCCAGCTGTCGTCATTTTTTGGGGTTCATTCCTGTTCTTTCGTGGCTTTTGGCGCGTGGAAAATGCTTGAGGTGTTTGAGAAAAATAGAGGGCAGAAAACCCCTAATGGAATGTGTGATGGGTTTTTTTCTCACTTCTATTTTTTTAGCTTTGAATAACAGCTGGTATGCTGTTGAAACAGCTTTGTTTTGCGTCATTGCTGTAACGGCTGTGACTGTGGATTTGAAGAGAACTATTTTACCGGACACGTGTACTTTAGGGGGGCTGTTGACAGCCTTGCTGGGCGCTTGGATCAACCCTGAAAGAGAATTGCAGTCTGCTTTATTAGGAGTTTTGTTTGGAGGAGGTTTTCTGCTGGTTTTAGGGGCTTCTTACTACTTTCTCTTCAAAAAAGAAGGTTTAGGAGGGGGGGATATAAAGATGCTGGCCTGGATTGGAGCTTTAGTTGGATTTCAAGGGATACTGCCTGTTTTGTTTTGGGTAAGTATTTTGGGGGCTTTGTATATTGTTTATGCAATGTTGAAGTACAGAGGGCGGAGGCCCTTGTGGGGTTTGGAGCTGGCTTTTGGACCTTATCTTGCGCTGGCTGTTTATTTGTTTATTCTTTTTTCTTATGAAGACAGCGCGTTTTTTATATTTTCTATTTTTAAAACTTAATCTATAATCACCTTTTATTTTCTTTTTTATGAGGGAGAGAAGTGGGCTTATCTAATTTGTTATTTCCCAAAAAGGCGATGATCACTGTTGATATGGGTTCTAGATACCTTAAAGCCGCGCATTTTGCGGTTGCAGATAAAAGACCTGTCCTCACCCATTTTGAAATGATTTCCACTCCCCATCAAGCTATGGATAAGGGGGTTCTGTCAGACAGCTCCTTGATTTCTAAAGAGTTGAAAACTCTTCTTCACCAGAGGGTTCAGTACCACAACAAGTGCAAAGTTGTTTTGGGAATCGGAGGGGCGGGGATTGTCACAAGAAAGCTCAGTATTATTCGATCCAGCCACACTCATGTGAGGAAAGAAAATATTCGCTTTGAAGCGGCTCAACACCTGCCTTTTGATGTTGAACAAGCAGAATATGTACATGTGGATCTGCCGCATATGGAGGATGACGACCCTCACATGGATTCTGTTTTTTTGATTGCTATGCAAAATAAAGATTTTAGCATATACAATTTATGCACCCATGATATTGCCGTCCGAACGGATGTTATTTTTCCTTCTCTGCTGTCTCTCCAGCAGATTCTTCTGGAAAATTATAAAACAATAGACAAGTCCGATTATGTACTGCTCTTAGATATTGGATTTCAAACCGCCGGGTTTTACGTCGTGAGAAATTTTCATGTTGTTTTTTCCAGAGAGTTGTTCACAGGAAGCTATCTCTACGTGCAGGAAATTCAACGCAGACTGGGTGTGAACTTTGATGAAGCTCAAACCCTGTTGGATACAGCGTGTAAAGGAGAAAACACTCCCAGCGAAGTGATGGAGATTATTCAAAATTATAACTCTACAGTGTCTCAGGAAATTTCTATTGGGATGGAGTATTTTTTAAATTATTTTAATGCTGATATTTCAAAGATTTTTGTTACAGGAGGAGGCAGGAACATTCCAGGGCTGAAATCGGAAATTTCAAAAAAGATGCACTTAGATATAGAAGACTTGCAAGTTTTCCGCAGTCTTCAAACGAAAGGTTTTTCCAAGAAGAAACTGGCTGATTTACAATCCTTTGCAGGCGTTTGTGTGGGTTTGGCTCTCAGCCACACGGGTAAATAATGTTTCAAGTCAATAACTCAATAATAAAATCTAGTTTAATATTTGTGAAATGTGCTACACTAACCGGGGAGAGAGGATTTTAGAGTGATTAATTTTAAGAAATCAGGGCGGACCAACACTATTAAGCTGGATTTGTCCAGTCAGTTGAGACAGCAGATGGAGTGGAACGATTGGGGTCTTCACACCGTTGCCGGTTTTAGCGTCAAGTTAGCTGTTATGGCGCTGGCTCCCCTCGGACTTGTTTTTTACGAGAGATACAATGAAGATAATCTGCTCAAACAAAAGGAGCAGGTGGCTGGAGAACTTTCTGATAGAAAACAAAAATTGAAAACGCTGACAGACAAACTGGCCTCGTACGATGGGGCTCATAAAAAAAATGAGGAGTTCCAAAATAAACTTGGGATTTTAAAAACACTGGCCCAGGAGAGGGTGATGGTGATTCGAGTGCTGGACAGTATTCAAGAGGCCATGGGGCGTGCGTCAGAGCAGGAAAACGTGAGTGAATTTATATTTTTCAACACGGTCAATGTCAGAGGAGACCGTCTGACTATTGCCGGCTCCGCCAGCAAAGAAGACGTGATTGATCAGTTTGTGGAAAAATTGCAGGGAAAAAAGACCATCTACCATTCCATCAACTGGGAGGACGTGGTGTCCAATCAACAAACGAAAATTAAAAATTTTAGAATTACCGGGGAAATAATAAACAATAAGGGAACATAGTTTTTTATGAATTTTCTTTCCAATTTAACTGCCATTGGCATTGTTTTTATATCCGGCCTGCTGGCCGCCGGTTACTGGTTTTTTTTGTATGATGCGGGTGTCAATATTACGCAGGAAATAGAAGGCATCAGGGGTCAAATTATTCAAACAGATAAAAGCATTAAAAAAAAAGAAGAAGAAATCAGACAAGCTGTCTTCTTTGACAACAGCGTTAAAAATTTGGGGAAAGAGTTGGAGTTATTGTATGATTACTTTCCCTATCAGCTCACCAATCGGCAGTTGTTTCAGGATTTAACGCGCCTTTCAAAAGAAAGCGGTTTGGAAATTATGTCCATGAAGGGTTCTTCGCAGCAGCAAAAAAAGACAGGTCTTTACGAAGCATTGACTGTACAGTTGGTTGTGGAGAGTGAGTTTGGACAGTTTCTAAGTTTTTTATCAAAACTGACGAGTTTGGATAAGGTGGTCACTGTTCAAAATGTAAACATTAAGCCGGTGGCTTTGAACAACAGAGGCGCGGGGAGTGAAAATAAAATTCAAAAGATACAAGCACAGATTAACGTTCTTGGTTTTCGCTACGTTCAGCCTGTCACTGTGCAAGATGAAAACGCAAAGCAAAATGAGCAGACTTGAAATAAGAAGCATGATTGAATAGCCTAAGGGTTATGAGTCGGTTTTGTTTTTTTCTGTTTTTGATTTTTGGTTTTTTTTCTTTTTCAGAAGAAGAGGGTCCATCCTTAGAAATTCCTGAAGCTCCTTCGTCCTCTGCTGTGGATATTCAAGTGCCTGAGGCTGTTGAAAGCGCTCCTCCGGAAGAGCCTTCTGAACAAGCTGAAGCAGAATCAGCGGCCCCCTCGGAGGAAGTTTTAGAAGAGCCGCCTCCTGCAGAGGAGGCATTGGCGGAAACAGATGATTCCGCGGAAGAGGCGTTGGAAACAGACGAGTCTTCAGAAGAGGCGCTGGCGGAAACAGGCGGGTCTTCGGAAGAGGCATTGGAAACAGATGAGCCTTCGGAAGAGCAGGCGCAGACTCTTCCGCCAGATGAAGATTCTGATTTGAAGTTAAAAATTAAATCCTATATCCCTGAGTACAAATACACTGTCGAAGATAAGAAAGATCCTTTTTCAAAACCGGGGGCGCTCAAAGACGTGACCACCCTTCCTGAAGACCGCCTGCATCCAGTAGAGCAGGAGAGTATTGACAACATCCAGCTCAAAGCTATTTTGTGGGGCAAAGATGGAGTGGTCCCTAGAGCTTTGGTTGAAACTAAAAATAAAACTTATACTTTAACGGAGAATGACCGCATTGGGCAGGAGGGCGCCTTAATTGCCAGAATTGAAATGAACCGCATTTGGGCGATGAAGCCTGTGACTGACCCCTCAACGGGGCTGCTCAGTTTTGAGCCTTATGAAAAAACTTTAAGCGCGAAAAGCAATAAACAGGAAGCGGAATTATTTTATGAAAGGTAAGGGGTTGTTATGAATAAGATATGGCTGACGGCGGTTTTTTTCTTTTTTTCTGCCTGTACTTCGGTGGACACTCAGGAAGGCATGAGCGCTTATGATTATGAGGATGAAGAAGAGGAAGAGTTTCTATCTTCCAGTGATGATGAGGAAGACAATTTTGATGAGGAGCTGAAGTCTGACGGGGCTTCCGCCACAGCTCAATCCGAACAATTAGAAGAGGAGGCCGCTGAGGGCGAGCTCAAGGAAATTGAAGACGAGTTTGCAGAATTTGCCAGTGAGGAGGAAGAGTACGAGGAGCCTTCTGAAGAACAGGCTCCATCTGAAACTTTGCAGGCAGAATCCTCTTCCGAGGAAGACACTGTTGAAGAAGGAGAAACTGCAGAAACATCCGAGATAGTCTCAGATGCTGGTGAAGAGGCTGGATTGGAAGAGCAGACTTCTGAAGAAGAAACGGCGGTTGAGGCTGGTTCAGAGGAGGAGGAGTTTTTGGCTGAATCCGAAACGCAGGAAGGGGTTTCAGGCAGTGTTGCTGTCTCTAATATTCGGTATGAAAATGAGCAGGTGTATGTGGATGTTGAGGGGGGCGATCCTTCCTACCGTTCGCGTTTTAATGAAGCCACCCGGCAGTTTATTATTGAAATTCCCAATGCAGTCCTTAAAGAGAATTTAAGATGGCCTTATATTATGAAAGAATTTCAGTCAGGCTTTGCCCTCCTGCAAGCGGATCAAAAGTCTGAGGATGTGGTTCGTATTATCATCCAAATGCGGCCGAACAGCCAGGCTCCCATAATTGCCTCAGCAGAGACGGGGGGTCTTGTCATTTCCTCTTCGGGTTCCGGGGAAGACGAATCTTTGTTGACAGCAGATCAAGAGGACAGTCTGCCGGAGGATCAAGTGTTGGAGGAGGACTCTGCTGTGTTGGAAGATACAGCTGCTGCTGAAGAAACGGGCGCTGTTGAAGGAGAATCATTTTTACAGGCGGCCACTATCTATGATTTTCTGCTGAAGGAGCAGAAATTTTACGGCAAACCGATTACTTTGGATGTGCGGGACGCAAACCTCAAAGATATTTTGTATTTCTTAGCTGAAGATTCCGGCATTAACATGATTATTTCAAATCAAATCAAAGATACAAAAGTGAATATACAGTTGAGGGAAGTGCCTTGGGACCAGGCTCTTTTTCTCATTATGAAGCAGAATGACTTAGCCTACGTGAGAGAGGGCAATGTGGTGACCATTGCCTCTATAAAAGATTTTGAATCTATGCAGAGCAGACTCAATGCGATCAAACGCCAGCAGGAAGCCTCGGCCCCTTTGAAATTGGAAATTGTACCCATTGCTTATGCACAGGCAAGCCGTATCTTGAGTCAAATCAATATTTTCAAGACCGCCAGAGGGAATATACAAGCGGATGCCCAAAATAACTCTCTTTTGATCCGTGATACGGAGTCTGCTATTGAGAGAATGAAACAGCTTATCGTAGATTTGGACCGCACTCCAAAGCAGGTTATGATCTCAGCCCGGATTGTAGAGGCTAGAGACGACTTTTCAAGAAGTTTCGGCATTTCCTGGTTGGTGCCTGGAGAACCTGTTTCTCTTTCTCCTTCCATCGGCACTCTGGGAAATATTGTCATCACACCGGCTCCTTTGTTAAGCGCTTTACCGGCTTCTCCGGATACGGGGACCTTAGGCAGTAATTTATCTATTGG